>CAWJDZ010000040.1:0-555309 GCA_963841765.1 uncultured Alphaproteobacteria bacterium | reverse complement strand
AGGGGAAATCGATGACACGCAAAATAAGGTTGCCGATTAAGGTCTGGCGTTTTGAGATATTCGACATAACCCACGATGAGTACGTCACCTCAAGCAGGTATGCGACCGAGGCGGTAATTACGCAAATCGGAGGGCGCCGAATTGAAGGGACCGAAACGACGATCGATAGCGATGAGCTTGACGGCAATGGGATGACACCAAAGAATTTTGGGCACTGACTTGCGGCTGGTCGAGATCGCACTCAGGAAGGGGAAGTCCAGCCGGTGAACAACCCTTGGGAACGTCTGCCTGCGCACGAGACGGGCGACGTCGACGACAAGTCCACTTATGAGGCTGTTGGAAGGGCGTTAAGCCAATGGGAAATATTGGAGACTTTCTTGGCACACTTGTTTTCGGTGTTTGTTGAGAACCGTGGCAACGTCGATACGGCAGCATGTGAAGATTTCCGATCTACTCCCGTTACTGGGAATCGGTTCGCAAAGCTAGAAGCTGCAGCGAAGAGATACTTTGTCGCCGGGAATGGCAAACATCGCAAGGCATTCGAAGAATTGTTCAGACTTTGCACGAACCTTGCCAACAGGAGAAACGAAATTGCCCATGGGTGCGTGATGCACGCAACGGTTTTCGACCACTCATCAAAGGGCTATTTCCTGACACCGGCATTCTTTTTGCCTATAAAATTCCAAAGTCTCGACCCGCCTTACTATCGATATCGCGCCATGGAGATTTTGCACTACCGCGACCAATTTGAGATTGCCACGGCACAGGCGGGTGAACTGATTTCTGTACTTAAACCACGGTTGGGAGCCCGCCGGCTCGTCGAGCTGGGCTCAAGAAGGGCAAACGAAGGGGAATGACCACAATGAAATCAATGAGCATCTGGCATTGGCTGCTGGTTCTTATCGTTGCAGTTTTGATAATCGTACCGTTCTGGCGAATACTGCCACGCGCCGGCATTCCGAAGTGGTTCGGCCTATTGGCAATCGTGCCGGGCTTCGCGCTCCTGTTCCTATGGATCCTCGCATTCAAGCGATGGCCAAACGATCCGTAATAAATCGCAGCCGGCTTACCGGGAAGCTTGGGCTTAAGAAAGGGCGCAAATAAGTCTGGACAAACCTCGGCCCGGCTATGCGATCTATACGGTCGAAAGCTTAAGACGACTGATACCGCCGGCCGCCATGGTCCCGGTCATGTGCGCCCGGTCGCTGGCCAGGGCTTGGCCACGACGATGTTCGTGGAAAGCCCGAAATCAATGCGGCCGCCTCACTACCCTGAAGGAACGCAGTTTGAGATAGAAGCTAAGGTCAGCCGGCGCGAAGGGGGCATTGAATTTCTTCGAACAGATGCGCGATGGCCTTATCGCGTGCTGGGGCGCAAAAAGGGGAAGCGGTGATGGAATTCCGGGATCTGGCGATTATCATTGCCACTCTTTTGGGCCCTATCTTTGCTGTTCAAGCGCAGAAGTTTCTGGAGAAGCGCCGGGAATTGAAGGATCGGCGAGAATGGGTATTCAGAACCCTCATGACCACTCGCGCCAGCGGACTTGCGCCTGCTCACGTTGAAGCCCTCAATTCAGTGCCCATTACTTTTTACGGCGATAACAAGGAGCTTAAGGACATCAATCAAGCCTGGAGAAACTATCTGGATCATCTGGGCGAGAAGAATATGCGTAAGCGCGTTGCAACACCGTTGCAACACGTTCGGCCTAAGCTGCTGAAATTATTGGGGCCATTACGCACTGCAAATCCGTGTACCTCGGTTCAATTCCGGGCGAGGCCTCCAAGCTTTTCCCTGGTAAATCAGCAAGTTTGTACGTTTGGTAACAGCGGACGCGGTTGCCAGCCGCTCCCTGCTCTGCAGGATTTTGCCAGACCGCCGCGCGCTTCACCGCTCACGGCGGTCTCTCTTTTCTCATCGCACCGGAAGCCGCCCCTCGTGACGAAAGCAAGGAGGTCCGGAAACTCGCGCCCTAGCATTCGTGGCTATGTTCATCGCTCTATATCTTCCGTAGGACTAAGCCGTTCCGCTGACCTTCGCCCTGCCTGGATGCCCCGGCTGCGCCGCCAAACCATCGCTGCGTCCAAGCGAAAAGACATGCAAAGGCTTTGCGATGCCCTTCAACATGTGCTCGCCGCGATCCACGACATGCACGTTGGCCGGAAGCATCAGACGTGGCAACATATCGGCGGAAACGACGAAATCGGCATCGATCGTCTTGGCAAGCTGTTCGAGCCGTGCGGCTACGTTTAATACATCGCCCAGATATGTAATCTGCCGTTTGCTGTCACCACATTCGCCGGCGCTCACCGGGCCGCCATGAAGCGCGACCCGAAGCCGCGGCGTCACGCCATAGAGTTTGCGGTATTTCGCGGTCGCCTTCGCCACTCCCTCGAGAATTGCGAATGCGGCCTGGACGGAGCGGCCGTTCCTTTTCACATCGGCAAGCGGCCAGGTCGCAATCATCGAGATCCTCCGACATAAGAATGCACTTCGCCACCGTGATCGACAACCTCGCGGTCGGCATCCGCGAAGACGCCGGAGACCAAGGCATGAAACCGCTCATCGCCGATCTCGGCAGCAATCCGGGTGGAGTCCCGAAGGTCGAAAATCGCGAACAGCCGCTCCTCTCTGATCGGCCGGTGATAGCGGCCAAGAAGAATATTCGTCAGCGTCCGTGCGCCGATGAGGTGGCGCATCTGGATGAAAAACAAAATCAGTCCGCATACGGCGAAAGAGAACGCGGTATCGATCAGAAGACCGCGGAGGGGATAATGGAAGATGGGCTCGCTTCCCTCCAGCCACCGCGAAAAGGCTACATTGATCACCAGGCTGGCGACGACGATGGCTACGAGTATCGCTTCACGCACGATGAAGGCGGCGACGAAGCTCAGCCGGCGCAACCAGTCGCCGATAATGGTTCGCATTCCGTAAAGCTCAAAGCCCACGGCGAGAGCGGCAATAAGCATGCCGGTCCGGAATCCTTTGAGCGCTTCGCGCGCCATCGGCTCGTTGGGGTTCATCGGTGTCCATGGCGCCATGACAAATATATAGCCATAGCCGATGAGAGCACCGAGGACGACCGCGGCGAGCCATGTTCTCAGTCGCCGCTGATCGCTGACGCTCAAGGCCATGGTGGTATCCTAGCGCACGCTCCACCGCAGTCATAGACCGGCGCAGCAAAGTCGGCCTGGCCTCCGGCTCCTGCAGGTAAGCATCGGCACATGCATTCCTCCGCCGGCAAAGCGGGATTACCTGGCATTCTGGCCACCGGAGTAGCCGAAACGACGGGCCCATTTGGGCGAGCGCTTGATGAGCCAGCGGCCAAACCGCACCTCGAGGCGCCGCCTGAACCGCCGTGCCATCGGAAAGTCGACGGCAAGAACGATGAGGCCGAGCGGCACCATCCAGAAACCGAGAACGGGAAGGAAGCCCAGAACGCCGCCTAAGAGCAGCAGGCATCCCAGCAGGATCCTGGCCACCGGATGGCCGGGGAGAGGAATGGTCCGCCCGCCAAATCTTATGCTGCGCATGCTGGCGCCCCTCTGTTGACCGGCAAATATAAGGACACCATGCCGCTATTTCGAGGACCGTCAAAAAGGCTTTGAGCCGCGAAAAAGCTCTGCTATAGCGGCGCCATTCCCCGGTAGCTCAGTCGGTAGAGCAAGCGGCTGTTAACCGCTGGGTCGCTGGTTGAAGTTCCGGCCCGGGGAGCCATCCTTCTCAATGACTTAGCGACTGCCCTCTCCGGTCGAAAATCCGATTATGTACGGTGTTACGGAAGGCGGCGATGCAACCTCTGCTCCGCCTTCCTCTACAAGTTTAACTCCGGAAAATCCGGTACTAAGGAACTTGCCTGCCTTCATCCAAAAATGTGAAGGTCGCTGGGTGGAGGCGAGACCCATGGCTGCAATTCCCCATATCGTGGCCGCTACAGAGCCTGCCGATTACGCTGCGTTTTCCGAGCTCATAGTCGAATACACCAACTGGTGTCGTGCGCGATACAAGGATGACGCTTGGTTCGTCGATAAGGCATTCGGTCATCAGTTCCTTCTGGACGAACTCAAAAAGCTTTCCACAGTATTTGGACCACCAAATGGAAGGACTCTATTGCTTCGATCGGAAGACAAGTATCTAGGTTGCGGAGCATATAAGCGACTTGACGAAAAGACGTGCGAAATGAAGCGCGTATTTTTGCGCCCCGAGACAAGAGGCTTGGGCCTAGGACGCATTCTCTGCACAGAGCTGATGCGTGAGGCCAAAGAGGACGGATACAGTTTCATGCGGCTGGATACAGGTGGCCGGCTGGTGGAAGCGATCAAAGCCTACAAGAGTTTGGGTTTTCGAGATTGTGCTCCGTATAACGACTATCCCCCAGATCTGATGCCGTACATCGTTTTTATGGAAGCGCCGTTATGATGGTGACTTTCAAGGACGTAATCGAGGCAAGGACACGCCCTGGAACAAAGCGGCGAAAGTCACAGTCATTGCGCCTGATGATGTGAGCGTTTGAACCTCCACGAGCTCGCCGAAAAGGCGTGGCGCTCGGTGAACGAGGAAATCACGGTCGGAAAAGTGACGGTGAAGGTGCGGGCGTTCAGGCGGTAGCACGTCGTCAGTCGCCAGACTTGTCGCCTATCGAACTAAGGAGCGGCGACATCATTCCCCACTGTACGAAACCGTACGCAGCGGATCGGCTGCGCTCGTAATATTTCATCCGCCTACCTCGCAAACTTACTAGGTCTAAAACTGGCATATCAAATTTAGAATGAGACCAATATTTGCGGAAGCTGTCCACATGTTTACGCCGACAAGCAACGCAAACTCATATATGCAACTTGGCGACCGTACTGCAAAGCTTACCTTTGCAATCCCTTATGTCGGAGAATTAAGCTTCACGGTCGAAGCGGAATTTTCCGGTGCGGGCCTGCGCCAGACGCCTGACGAGCAGACGGGATTGGCCTCCCGAATGCCAACCTGATGCTGCGCGATCTCATGAAGGCACTCGACAAAGGAGGAACCTTACCGTGATCAACTTCCAAACATCGGCCATCGCCGCCGCTGTTTTGAGCAGCGTCGTTTTCGCCATGCCAACCTCAAGCCAAGCCATGCCACAAGCTGCACCGGTAAAGATCGATGAGGCAACCAACGGCAACCTTGCCCAAGTCTACTATAGGCGCTATTGCGGGTACGGCTGCTACGGCGGATATCGGCGCTATGGCGGATATCGGCGCTATGGCCACTTTAACGAGCACTATCAGCCGTATTACAACTATTATCGGCCCTATTACGGCTACTATCGGCGGCCTTATTACGGCTACTATCGGCGGCCCTACTACGGCAATCCGTATAACGGCTATTACAGGCGGCCTGGAATCAGTCTTTATTTCGGCTTCTAACCAGCGGGTCTTCCTTTTTGCGAGCGAATAGGGCCGGGCTTAATTGCTGAGGAACCTTTCGCCAAGGCCACGCATTGACGGTCCGTCCGGCCTCCCCAGCAGGGTGACCGATGAGGACGACTTACCGTGATCATCTTCAAGACATTGACCATGGCCGCCGCTGTTTTGAGCAGCGTCGTTTTCGCTATGCCAACCTCAAGCCAAGCCATGCCACAAGCTGCGCCCGTGAAGATCGATGCCGCAGGCAACGGCAACACTGTCCAGATTTACTACCGCCGCCATTGCCGGTACGGCCGCTGCTATTCCCGATATCATCGCTACCGTGAATACTATCGCTCGGTTTACCCTTGTCCGCCCTATTACGGCTATTATCTGCCCCGTTACGGCGCGGATCGCCCCTGCAAGAGCTCCTATCGGCCGTATTATGGGCATTACAGGCGGCCTGGAATTGGCCTTTATTTCGGCTTCCTCGACTGACGCCCTGCCTGGCATGTGCCTCGGCCACCAGGAATGCCGCGCGATCGCGCTTGGCAGCCGTCGCCCATTCGAGCAACACTTAGGCCCATGGCGACAGGCAAGAAAGAAGGCGATCGTGAAGCCGAGCTCGAGGCCGCAACTGAGAAGATCCGCGAAGAGACATGGAAGCCTCGGCGGGCGATCCTGCAGGAATTGAGGTACCGATGGGCCCTTCAAGGACGCGATCACAATCCGCGATCGACGCACGATGAGCGATCGAAGGAACTGTCGGGTTCGGGTGGTAGCTGCTCGGATCGCATGCCACAGAGCAAATCCCGCCAAAGGCCTGCCCCGGACCTGATCCGGGGTTGAAGACTTTGGCGATGAGGATTTGCTCCAGCATATTGATTTGGCGCGAATCCTTATCGGCGAAGTGATTCCACTTCGCCAGGATGCGTGCTAGGGTTTGTTTACAATCATTTGCACCACAGGGATGCTGCGACGATATTGATGAACCCTGCAAAGCAATTGTCGGTTTTTTCGTAGCGTGTGGCAATCCTACAAAACACCTTGAGATCACAGAAGAAATTTTCGATCAGATGGCGCCATTTGTACATTTCGACATCGTAGGGAATTCGGCCAGCCCGATCGGCCTTGGAAGCAATGACGGCGGCCGCGCCGCGCTCGTGCAAGGTTGCACGCAGCCAATTGTTATCGAAGGCTTTGTCGCCGATGAGGGCTTCAAAATCGAATCCGCGATCAAGGGCTCGACGGCGATGCTGTCGTGGCGCTGGCCCGGCAGAACGTATAACGGACAAGATTGCCGAGCGCATCAACGAGCGCCATGATTTTGGTCGTCGGGCCTCCGCGCGAGCGGCCTATGGCCTGATTTTGAGTCCCCCTTTTGCGCCGGTGCCATGCTGGTGGACCCGGACGATGGTGCCATCGATGAGGACGAACTCGAAATCGGGGTCATCGGACAATGCCCTGAAAATCCGCTCCCAGACGCCCTTTTGCGCCCACCGCCAAAAGCGCGTGTCGCTGTGAACCATTTGCCGAAAGCGTCCGGCAGATCGCGCCAAGGCGAACCGGTGCGCGCAATCCACATAACAGCCTCGACAAAAAGCCGGTTGTCACGTCCGCTGCGACCGGGATCTCCCGGCTTTCCAGACAGTTCCAGCGCTATGCGCCGCCACTGCACATCGCTCAACACCATTCGAATCAAGGCTCCCTCCAACTTCAGCCTTGAATCAAATCTCCATGATTTGGAATCGCCCCAGCTGCTATGATTGTAAACAGACCCTAGTGGGCATGCGTTGCAAACCAGGGCCAGTCGCGCCGCATGAAGCGCACATAATGAGTGCGCACAGCATGCCGATCATAAAAGCGCTGCAACGGAACGTCTCGTTCGTCGGCTACCCAGAATACCTGTGACGCCCCAACTTCGTCGGCCAGATCGTAGACTGCCTTGAGCAGGTTCTCCCCCACGCCTTTGCCGCGCATTGATGCTGTGACGAACAGGTCTTGCAAATATAAAATTGGGCCACCAGCCCAAGCGAAAGGGGTAAGGCTTGCATGGGCGAGCCCAACCGCGGTTCCGTCGTCAATGCGCGCAACTAGGCCAAGTAAGCCGTAACCGTGGTCGCAAAGCATGCGCCAAGTACGGGCGTTTGATTCGTCCGTTATGTTGCCCGACAACTGGTGCTGCCATTCCTGAAATAACCGCAGCCAGTCTGGGTGATCATCGCGAGCGATTTTAGCAACTCCAAGTGATGACATTTGATCCCCATCCGAGAAAATGCGGCGGCAACGATACGCTGGACTTCGGCAGCGACCTTGTAGCCGATCAAGACGCGACTGAACAAGCCGCCACCAGTGATCCCAGTGAACGATCTGGGCCACTCCGGCCCGGGGACCCAACCTTGCCGACAAGGTCGCGGACCGGATATTATCCTTCATCGGAACTTGTCACCAGAGTTGCGTTGACTTCCGTATCTCGCCTCCCAGCCCCCCAGTCTCCCAAAGGCGAGATCGCAAGCTCAAACCCGCCGCCGTGCGAATCACGGGGCGGGTTCTTCTTTCGGCGAGGCACTCGCGGTCGGGTGGCGCGACCGCCTCTACGGCTGCCGAGCCAAAACCTGAACCTGCTTCACGATGACAGGCACCTCTGCTGTGCCTAGTGTTCGCGCTGCCGACGGCCGAGCCTCGCCGTCTCGACTGTCTGGGGGACAAGCGTCCCTGAAAGCCCCGGATTCCGAGTTCCGGGGCTTTCTCATCGGCCAATCGACAACGTGCGATCGCCCGCTCTCGAATTGGCGGAACCAGCGAGATGCTTCTGGCCCGATTCTTGCTGCGTTGCGCTCCGGGAGAGCAAAGGGCCAGGTATGTAGCGTTTTGCGTGTTTTCGGGCGTCTCCCTCCAGTGCCCGCCGCCTCGTGGCGGCACCTTGAAAGCTCTCTCGGCCATGCCAACTGCCGGCAGGGCTTTCCTGGCTCACCGATAAAGGTCCGTGGTCAGGTATCTAAGACCGGAATTGATCATGATCATTACGACGGTCGCCTCGGGCCCAAGGCGCTCAGCCACGCGAAGCGCTGCGATCACATTCAGCCCCGATGACGTTCCGGCCAAGATGCCCTCCTCGCGCGCGAGGCGCCGGCGCATATGTGCTGCCTCCTCGGTCGTGGCGTAAAATATCTCGTCGACCTCGCCTGGCCGCCAATGCGGTGGAATAAACCCGATGTGGATGCCTTCGATTTTATGCGCGCCTTTGGGCCTGCCCGACAGAACTGCCGATTCGGCGGGCTCCGCGGCCGCGACATACAGATCGGGATTGTGCCGGCGCAAGACTTCCATCACGCCATTGAGGGAATGAGCGGAGCCAACCGATTGCACAAAGGCCTGCACCTTGCCTTCCGTTTGTGTCCAGATTTCCTCGCCCATCTGATGATAACTTTTGGCGGCATCCGGATTGTTGAGCTGGTCGAACCACCAATGTCCGGGGGCGCGGCTGATCTCGTGCGCCGTGTCGATCATCCGTCTGACCAGTTCCTCGGTGACCCTCTTGTTGTCGCTCGGGATGAGGATGATCTCGGCGCCCAGGACCTCCATCGTCCGCGTCTTCTCCTCGCTGAAGGCGTCCGAGGTGACGATCTTGAGCCGATAGCCCTTGGCGGCGCAGACCAGCGCCAGCGATGGGGCCGGTCGAGCCTCCGGTATATTCGACAACCGTGCCCCGGTTTTTGAGCCTTCCGTGCGCTTTCGCCGCTTCGATGGCGGCTTTCGCCATCCGGTCCTTCATATTGCCCGTCGGATTGCCGCCTTCCAGTCTGACCAGGATACGGGCATGACCAGGCGGCACGATCCGCCTCAGCGCGACAAGCGGCGTATTGCCGATGGAATTGAGGACATTGGACGCGATGGTCATGGGCAGGCTGCAGTCTTTGACTGCGAGCGTATGGACCACGCGGCCTGCCGCGCGGGGTACGGAACCCAGATCACCTTTCGGATCATCCGATGCTCGCGCCGCGCTCCGCCAGAAGTGCACGCAACACGGAGCGGTGGCAACGCGCTTCGTCCTCGCAATAGCATCCGACGGAGAACTGCGCCCCATGCGAGAGCGCTGCGAGAAGATCGAGCGTGCGCCGTGCCATGGGCTGGTTCATTTCTGATCGGAAGGCGCGCGTGAAGCTCTTCCATTCGGCATCGCTCTGCGCCGCCAAGGCCCTGGAAACGAGGCCAGGGCTCGGCGAAAGCTCAGGATACCAGACGTCGAACCAGTTCTCCGCTGCGTAACGTTCCTTGCGGACACCGCGCGGCGGTCGCCGCACGGCGCCGATGCGCGTCCCCTCTTGCCGATGGCGCGGCGTACCGAGACGCACGATCCGCACCGTCATGGCCGCAGCCGAGGCGCCGCCGCGCCGGCATCTCGTGCGAGCATTGCCGATCGTGTCTTGTCGGCGCGCATGGGGCCCACTCCTGCGAACAGATATCGCTCGAACCATTCGGGGAAACGCCTTGTCAGCGTCCACGATCCCGTGAGTAGCCCCATTCTTTGCGCTTCGATGAAGCTCGCGTCGCCGCGCCACCATGCAACGAGCGCAGCAAGCGGCGCCTTGATCCGCAAGAGCTCCGGGAAACCCGGATTGTAGCTGCACACCGATGCTTCCGAGGGACCGAGCCGCAGGAAGCGAGCCTGGCCGCCGCCAATGTCGAGGCGACGACGAATGACTGCTTGGGGAGCGCCTCGAAGCGGACGCGTCTCCATGTCGATGAGGAGAGGCTCGACGTCGAGATCCTCCTCGACCGCCCGCCGCGGCAACCATCTTTGCCCCCATCGGGCAAACTGGCCACAAATGTCGCCGATCTCCCTGCCCGCTTCAGTGAGCTCATATTCAGGTCCTTGCACGCCATCGCGTCTCCTCACTGCATCAGCGACAACCAAGGCCTGCAGACGCTCCGACAGCATGGTGCGAGAGATGCGGGGAATTCCGCGGCGGATGTCGTTGAAGCGCCGGCTGCCCATGAGCAGCTCGTGCACGACCAGGAGGGTCCATCTCCCGCCCAGCATCTCATGGGCGCGGGCGATCGCACAGAATTGGCCGTATCCCGTCATACCGCCACTCTAGCGCAAAGCCGATAGCGCAGGCAGTCCGGATTCCGGACCGACATCCGCTCACAGATGGCGGGTCTCTTCGGGCTCCGTCCACCAGCTGTTGTCCCGTCCATTAAAATATCTGACGGGCGCTGCCAGCAATTCAGCCGGAGTGACGTTGTCGAGCGCCGACAAATGGATCGCCACATAGTCGCCACCGATTTGCTCGACATAGCCGCGCCCGAACGGGCGCACGCCGCAATGCGTGCAGAACAGATGATGGGCGCTCTTCGAACCGAATTGATAGTCGCTGAGCGCATCTTCGCCGGTGAGAAGACGGAACGCATCAGGCTTGATGATCGCGCTCCAGCTTCGGGTCTTGGTGCAGATCGAGCAATTACACTTGCCCACCCCTTGATCGAGATCGATATCCGCCTCATAGCGCACCGCACCGCAATGACAGCTTCCGGTATAGGTCTTCATCATGCGCAAGGTCTCCCAGTGTCACTTCGATCGCCATCCTAGCAGCCGCAAAGCCAGGATCGGTCAGCAGCCGCTTCTCAAATAAGGCAAACTGCTTGCATAATGCAATCAGATAATCTATAACCAGTTGCATATCACAATCAGGCTTAGGGAGTTGCCTCATGTCAAAACTCACTGTCCGCGCCTTCTCGATCTCACTCGACGGCTATGGCGCCGGTCCGAACCAGAGCCTTGCCAATCCACTGGGCGAGAACGGCGAGGCCCTGCATGAGTGGGTCTTCCCAACGAGGACCTTTCGGGCGATCCAGGGCAAAGAGGGTGGCACGAGCGGCATCGACGACGACTTCGCAGCGCGAGGCTTCGAGAATATCGGCGCCTGGATCCTGGGTCGGAATATGTTCGGACCCGTGCGAGGGTCCTGGCCGGATGAGAGCTGGAAGGGCTGGTGGGGCGACAACCCGCCCTATCATGTGCCGGTGTTCGTGCTTACCCATCATCCGCGCCCTGCCCTCACCATGGAAGGCGGCACGGTATTCCATTTCGTGACCGACGGCATCGAATTCGCTTTGCGGCAAGCGAGAGAGGCTGCCCAAAGCAAGGATGTGCGGCTCGGCGGCGGCGTCGCCACCATCCAGCACTATCTGAAGGCCCGTCTCATCGACGATATGCATATTGCCGTGGCGCCCGTCATCCTCGGCAGTGGCGAAAATCTCTTCGCCGGCATCGATCTGCCAGCCCTGGGCTATGCTCTAAGCGAGCGAGTATCGACTTCTGCTGCGACGCATCTCATTATCACAAGGAAGTCATAGCAAGCCCGGTGCACGAATGCCCGTCACAATCCACACCCCTCCCCCATCTGACCTGACGAGCGCTGAGATCGAGCGGTGGCGGGTCGTGCCGGTAGCCGTAGCGGTCGATCTGGCGCCCCACCGGGGTCAAATCGATCCTGATATCCGCCCTCTGAATTCGCCAGGGCGACAGCCGCGGCTTTTCGGCCGCGCGGTGACTGCGCTGTGTGAACCGCCGGATTTCGGCGCCGTGCTCCATGCGTTCGGATAGGATCGTCCAGGGCGATGTCCTGATGATCGCAGCCCATGGCCATCGGCAGACGGCGATGATCGGTGAAATCCTCGGAGGGCATCTGCGCAAGAAGGGTGCCGCCGGTCTCGTCTGCGACGGCGCGATCCGGGATGTCGCCACCCTGTCGGAATGGACCGACTTCTCGGTATTCACGCGCTCGATCACGCCGCGCGGTCCGGCCTCCTTCGAGGCAGGTTCAGTCAATGCGCCCGTCACTATTGGTGGCACACAGGTGGCGCCCGGCGATCTGGTCATCGGGGACGACGACGGTCTTGTGGTTGTGTCGCCGGAGTTGGTGCGCAAGCACCTGCGCGATGCGCAGGCGAAGCTTGCCCTCGAAGCGGAATGGATCAAGAAGCTCGCAAGCGGACGGACCGCCGCGGAGACATTCGCCCTGGCAGCGGCCAGGACGGTTTAGCGCACCGTCCCTGGTGGATGGACCAATGGCGGACATGAACAGCACGCGCAGACTATTCCTCAAGCCCGGGGGTCACGCCCATCGTCTGAATACGATACTGGCATTGACGCCGCCAAAGCCGAAGCCGTTCGAGATGGCATGGTCCATGGCCATGGGCCGCGCCGAGTTGGCGACGAGATCGACGCCCTCCACCGCGTCATCGGGGTCATTGAGATTGAGGGTCGGCGGCGCCACCTGGTCGCGCAGAGCGAGAATGGTAAAGATCGCCTCCAGTCCGCCGGCCGCGCCAAGCAGATGCCCCGTGGCCGATTTGGTCGCGCTGACGGCGATGCCGCGATCGCGGCCGAAGACCGATTTGATCGCGGCGAGCTCACCGCGATCGCCAACCGGCGTCGACGTCGAATGCGCATTGAGATGCTGAACATCGCGAGACGCGAGGCCGGCCTGCCGCAAGGCGGCGGCCATGGCGCGAGCGGCACCCTCGCCGTCCTCGGGGCCCGATGTCATGTGATAGGCATCGGCGGAAGTGCCATAGCCCACGATCTCGGCAATCGGCATGGCGCCGCGGGCATGCGCATGCTCCAGTTCCTCAATCAGCAGCACGCCGGCACCCTCGCCCATGACAAAGCCGTCGCGCGCTTTGTCGAAAGGCCGCGAGGCTTGCTCGGGGCGATCGTTGAAGCCGGTCGACAGTGCCCGCGCGGCCGCAAAGCCGCCTAGGCTGACGAGATCGATGCAGGCTTCCGTTCCACCACAAAGCGCGACATCGGCTTCGCCGGCACGGATGAGGCGCGCCGCATCGCCAATGGCCTGGACACTTGCGGCACAAGCGGTAACGGGCGCGCCGAGCGGCCCCTTGAAGCCGTGTCGGATACTGATCTGGCCGGCAGCGAGATTGGCGAGGAACGAGGGAATGGTGAAAGGCGACAGGCGGCGGATGCCGCGCTGGTCGGTCGTGCGCACCGCCTCGACCATGGCCGGAAAACCGCCAATGCCCGAAGCGATGATCGTCGCGGTACGATGCGCCTCATGGGCAATGGCGGGATGCCATCCCGCCTGGCCGGTCGCCTCCGCTGCCGCGAGCAACGCGAAGAGGATGAAACGGTCCATCTTGCGATGATCCTTTGCAGGAGCAGCCTTTTCGGGGTCAAAGCCACCCTCCGCATCCTGGGCCTTCGCCGGCACGAGGCCCGCGACCTTGGCCGGCAGGGTTGCCGCCCATTCGGGCAAGGCCGCAAGGCCCGATCGCCCGGCGATGAGGCGCGACCATGCGAGTTCCACTCCGCAGCCCAAAGGCGAGACGAGACCAAGACCTGTGACGACGATGCGACGCATGGACTATCCCTTCGCGGTTGCGTTCTCCAGGCGCTTGGCCTGGATCATGGCGAGACGCCGATGTGTGTTGGCCGTGGCGCGGGGGCCTGGGACGAGCGCGGCATCAAGCAGCGTGATCGGCTTCTTGCTGCGCGCATCGACAAGGATCGGGTCTAGGCGCCGTGCCGTCCTCCGCGAGGCGATGAGGACTGCCTCGCCCTTGGGCGCAAGATGCTTGTTGCCCCAGGCGAAGATTGCCATCACCACCGGAAACAGATCGCGCCCCTTGTCGGTCAGGACATAGTCGTGGCGCGGCGGGCGCTCGCTGTACAGCCGTTGCTCGAATAGTCCGGCTTTGGTCAGATGCGCGAGACGCCGCGACAGAATATTGGGCGCGATGCCGAGGCTTTTCTGGAATTCGTCGAAGCGCGTAAGACCCTGGAAGGCGTCACGCAGGATCAGAAAGCTCCACCACTCGCCGACATATTCGAGCGAGCGCGCCACCGGGCATTCGCCGCCAAACGTGTTCTTTGGATGCATGCGCGCCGGCATAGGCCAGTCACTTTCAAAATGCAAGTCATTACACGCTTCGGTCACGGCTGAAGCAACCGTGGGGACATTTCCACCATTGAGTCAGTTGCACTCGCCAGCGAAGACTGACATATGGATGCCCGATCGGGAGAAGACCATGAGTGAAAAGCGCGTTTGTTTCGACTTCGAAGTGGATTTCTCGAATGGGGGAGGCATCCAAGGCCAAGACTTCCGTCTCGATATCAATGGCGATGACATCTCCGATGATGCGCTCACCGCCTATATCATCAGGGACATGCGCCTCCTGATGGCGGGAAAAGTCCGAATCCTCAATAAGAAGATCATCGAAGAGCGCCATAAGCGCCAGGCCGACGCTGCGCAACTTCCAAGCGCCGAAATCGCGAGCGAGCAGCTGATCGATCTCAGCCACATCATCGAAAGCGGAATGACCACCTATAAGGGCTTGCCGGCGCCTTTGATCTGCGATCACCTTTCACGCGTCAAATCGCGCGAGATTTATGCCGAAGGCACCGAGTTCCAGATCGGCAAAATCGAGATGGTGTCGAATATCGGCACTTACATCGACGTGCCGTTCCATCGCTATGCCGATGGGCACGACCTGACCGAGCTCGCGCTCAAGCGCGTCAGCAACATACCGGGCGTGGTCGTACGCGTGATTGGGGCTGAGGCACGCGCTATCGACTGGCATCATTTCGTGCCCATCGCGTGCACGGGCCATGCGGTCCTGGTCAACACCGGCTGGGACCGGCATTGGCGCACCGATCAGTATTTCGAGGGTCATCCCTTCCTCACCGAAAAGGCGGCAATCTATTTGCGTGATCAAGGCGCGCTGCTGGTTGGAATCGACTCGTTCAATATCGACAATACGAGCGGCGGCACGCGTCCGGTCCACAGTGTGCTGCTGGCCGCCGAAATCCCGATCGTCGAGCATCTGACCGGCCTCGGCGCTTTGCCGGCATCGGGCTTTCGCTTCACCGCCGTTCCTCCGAAGGTGAAAGGCATGGGCACGTTCCCGGTGCGCGCCCATGCCCGGCTCGACACATCATCCGGAAGCTGACCAGGCGTTTTGCCTAGGTCGAGTTGTGGTTCGCTTGCTCATGCATCAGCCCGCGCACACATTGGGCTCGGGGCGCAAAAAACGGGTTGGCTCTTTCGTCTGCGGCGACAAGCCTGATCCAGCTCCAGCTTGCCCTCATGGCGGCAGGGACTAAGATCGCTTGCGAGAAGCCGTGGGACAGCGCGGCTGGACCATCTGAAGGGGCGGATCATGACACCCAAGATCCTGCGCCAGATCAAGACACGCTATAAGACGTGGGATCGCGGCAAGGGCAAGACGAGCGATTTGTTCATCGACCTTCTGTCCGACGATGCCACCTTCCGATCGCTCGGCGGCGGCATGGAGGCGATGCAGTTCACCCGCACCCACAGCACCAGGGAGAAGGTCCGCGCTTACTTCGAGGGCCTGGCACTCGATTGGCAGATGATGTTCTACAATGTCCGCCTGTTCCTGGTCGAGGGAAACACCATCGCCGTCGTTTGCGAATGCGCCTGGAAGCACGAGCATACCGGCAAGACCGTCCACTCACCGAAACTCGATATCATCCGGGTGGCGAACGGGAAAATGCAGGATTTCTTCGAATTCTTCGACACTCATCAGGCTTATGAGGCCTGCGGGCGGGCGGCGTTGTCGACACACGCCGACTGAAGCCGGTTTATAAATGGGGCGCATCACGCACCGTGACGGGAGCGACGGTGGCGACGACCGCCAATGTGAGCACGCTCAAGAAGCTCTATGCAAGATGGAACGACTCCAAAGGCGGCGGCACCAGTGCTCGCGCTTTCGTGAATGTCCTTGCCGCCAACGTGATCTGGGGTTCACTTGGCGCCGGTGCGCAACCAATCGACATCACCCGCACGCGCAAGACCCGCGAAGAAGTAGGCCAGTATTTCCGCGAGCTGGGTTCGGCCTACCAGATGAACTACTACCATGTGGAGGAATATGTCGCGGCGGGTCCCTTCGTGCTCGTGCTTTCGGAAGTTTCGTTCACCAACAACAAGACTGGCCGCACTTTTGCTTCGCCCAAGGCCGATCTGTGGCGCTTTGCCCATGGCAAGGCCACCGAATTCTACGAATATTACGACACCGCGAAGGCGGTCGCAGCCGCTGCCTAGATATGGATGACCCAAAGGCAGTTTCGTGCTAGTCTGATGGTCTTCCACGGGGAACGATCATGCGAGCAGACATCCTGAGCCAGATCAAGGCGGGGTACCGCGAATGGGATCGAAACGAGGACAAGGGGGCGGCAGCCGAAAAATTCATCGATTTGATGGCGGATGACACGTCCTTCCGCTCAATCGGCGGGGGCGCAGCGGCCATGCTGTTCACGCGCGACCACAGCGCCAAGGACAATATCCGCGCTTATTTCGATGGCCTGGCACAAGATTGGCAGATAATCTTCTTCAATGTTCGCACCTTCCTCGTTCAGGGCAACACGGTCGCCGTCATTTGCGAATGCGCCTGGAAACAGAAACACACCGGCAAGGTCGTCCATTCGCCCAAGCTCGACATCTTGCGCCTGAGGAAGGGAAAGGTCTCCGGCTTCTACGAGTTTTTCGACAACCACCAGGCCTTTGCTGCCTGCAGCAAGGAAGGCGCCTGCCACATTCCCGCGAAGCCGAAACCGCTCTATCCTTCGGGCAAGTCGCGGATGGCCGAAGGCGTTACGCCGGCGGCCGCCAACAATGTGAAGACGCTAAAAAAACTCTATGCCCAATGGGGCAAGACCAAAGGCGAGAGCGCCGATCAGATTGTCGGGGTACTGGCGCCCAACCTTCTTTGGGGCTCCCTCTCGAGCGGCGCCGATCCCGTTGCCTTCACCAAGACACGAAAGAGCCGCGAAGAGGTCCGCGATTATTTCCGGGGATTGGCGGAAGGATTCCAGATGAACTACTACAAGGTAAACGAGCATGTCGCCGGCGGCTCCTATGTGCTGGTGCTCTCGGACATCTCCTTCACCAACAGGAAGACCGGCAAAAGCTTCGTTTCGCCCAAAGCTGACCTGTGGCGATTCAACCGCGGCAAAGCGACTGAGTTCTACGAATATTATGACACGGCCGCGGTCATGGCGACGGTTTAGCCAGGCATTTCGTCGGCGCCTGCCGCCACTGCTTGGTCACCCCGGCCGAAACCTCGGCGACACCTTAACCCTCCACTGGGTAAAGCCAAATCTGACAAGGCGGATCCGACCGGCACAGGCGACCTTTCAATGCCGGCCAAAGAGGCGCAACATGTAGGGAAAAGGAGTTGGCCGACTTTGGACATGCGCGATATCGAAGGTTGCCTGCCGCCGCACCTTCACACATTCAGCCGCCAGGTGCTCGAAATCTACCTCATGGGGCACATGTCGACCGCGGAATTCCGCCGCTGGTTTCACATGCCCAATTCCGACTATTTGATGCTGGGCGATTGCATTGCGCAGAAAGTCGATCCCCACTATGTGCCGGAAGCAAAGCTTCCCCCTTCCATTACGCTGAGACCCAATACACTTTGAGAGTGACCTTTCGTGGAGCACCGGGAACTGTTATCGGTTCCCCACGAGTTTTGAGCCTGTCGGAGCAATCATGGATATCAAACCGGATGTCATCGCCGCGATCGGCAACACCCCCCTGATCAAATTGAAGAAAGCCTCCGAGCTCACCGGATGCACGATCCTCGGCAAGGCTGAATTCATGAATCCCGGTCAATCGGTCAAGGACCGCGCTGCCCTGTTCATCATCAAGGACGCCATCGCCAAGGGGCAATTGCGGCCAGGGGGCACGATCGTCGAGGGCACCGCCGGCAATACCGGTATCGGCCTCGCCGTCGTAGCCAATGCCATGGGCTTCAAAACGGTGATCGTGATTCCGGTGACCCAGAGCCAGGAGAAGAAGGACACGCTTAGGCTTCTGGGCGCCGAGCTCGTCGAAGTTCCGGCGGTCGCCTACAAGAACCCCAACAACTATGTAAAGTATTCGGGTCGCCTGGCCGACAGGCTGGCCAAGTCGACGCCCGAAGGCGCCATCTGGGCAAACCAGTTCGACAATGTCGCCAATCGGCGCGCGCATCTGGAAACCACGGCGCAGGAGATCTGGAAACAGACCGACGGCAAGGTCGATGGCTTCGTCTCGGCGGTGGGATCGGGCGGTACGATCGGCGGCGTCAGCGATGGGCTGAAGGCAAAGAACAAGAATATCCGCATCGCGCTAGCCGATCCTCTGGGCGCTGCTCTCTACAGCTACTACAAGACGGGCCAGCTGAAAGCGGAGGGATCGTCCATCACCGAGGGCATCGGCCAGGGCCGCATTACGAAGAATATTGAGGGTGCGGTGGTCGACGATGCTTTCCAGATCCCCGACCAGGAGGCCATTCCCCTGGTGTTCGATCTGCTGAAGGAGGAAGGCCTGTGCCTCGGCGGATCGACCGGCATCAATGTTGCGGGCGCCATCCGACTGGCCCGGCAGATGGGACCTGGCCACACTATCGTCACCCTGCTTTGCGATTACGGCACGCGCTACCAGTCCAAGCTCTTCAATCCTGAATTCCTGCGCGAGAAAGGCCTGCCGGTCCCCGACTGGCTCGAGGAGCACGCATCGGGCGTGCCGCAGGTCTTCGAGGAGGTCCCTGCCTGATGACTCTCCTCCTGTTTCGCGATGACGCCTATCGCAAGTCCTGCGACGCCAAGGTCGTCGGCATCAACGAGCGTGGCGGCATCCTTCTCGATCAGACGGTGTTTTATCCGACCGCCGGCGGCCAGCCCGGCGACAAGGGCACGCTGACCATCGCCGGTTCGGAGGTCGCAATCGCCACCACCGTCTATGACGATGCAAAGAACGCGGTGCATGTCCCTGCCGCGCCGATGGCCCTCGGTCCGGGGACGCCGGTATCGGCCGCGCTCGATTGGGAGAACCGTTATCGCAATATGCGCTGCCATTCGCTGATGCATCTGCTCTGCGCCGCCGTGCCGTTTCCAGTGACGGGCAGCGCCCTTACCGAAGACGGCGGACGCATCGATTTCGACATTCCCGAGGGACATATTCCAGTGAAGGATGAATTGGCCGCGAAGATCAATGGCTGGATCTCGGAAGATCATCCGATCACCACGCGCTGGATCGCGGAGGAAGAACTCGACGCCAATCCTACGCTGGTCAGGACCTTGTGGGTCAAGCCGCCACGCGGGTCGGGTCGCGTGCGCCTGGTTTCGATCGGCGAGAATGACTCCATCGATCTGCAGCCTTGCGGCGGCACGCATCTTAGATCGACCGGCGCCATCGGTGCGATCTCCGTTGCCAAGATCGAAAACAAGGGCAAGCAGAACCGTCGCATAAGGCTGGCTTTCGCAAGCTAGAGCTACTGAGGAGAAAGCATGTCGTCGCCTTACATCGTCTCGACACAATGGCTGGCCGAGCGCCTCGACGCACCGGACATCGCCATCATCGACGCCTCCTGGCATCTGCCCGCGGCGAAGCGCGATGCCAAGGCGGAATTCCTGGCCGAACGCATTCCGGGCGCGCAATTTTTCGACATCGACGACATCTCCGACAGCGATACGACGCTTCCCCACATGTTGCCGAGCCCAGAAAAATTCGCCTCGCGCATGAAGAAGCTCGGGATCGGCGACGGTAAGAAGGTCGTCGCCTATGACACGGCGGGGCTTTTTTCGGCCGCCCGAGCCTGGTGGATGTTCCGCATCTTCGGCCATGACGATGTCGCCGTGCTCGACGGCGGCTTTCCGAAATGGAAGGCCGAGGGCCGCCCGATCGATGAGGATCCGCCGGGCCGGCCGCAGGAGCGGCATTTCTCGGCGCGCTTCCAATCCATGATGGTGCGCGACAGGAACGACGTGCTCAATGCGGTGAAGACCGGGACGCAGATCGCCGATGCGCGCTCACCCGGGCGCTTTTCGGGCTTCGAGCCCGAGCCGCGCCCCGGCATGCGCTCGGGCCACATGCCGGGAGCGGCCAACGTCCATTACGCGACCTTGCTCAAGCCCGACGGCACGCTCAAATCTCCTGACGAGATCGCCAAGGTGTTCGCTGCCGCCGGCGTCGATGTGAAGAAGCCGGTCATCACCTCTTGCGGCTCGGGGATAACAGCTTCGATACTCACGCTTGGCCTCACTTTGATCGGCGCCAAGGACCATGCCCTCTATGACGGCTCGTGGAGCGAATGGGGGGCTCGAAGCGACACACCGGTCGCGACCGGAGCACGCCAGGCATGACCCATTCAGTTATTCTCGACAGCTATGCGCAATTGATTGTCCGGTCGGGTGTCAATGTCGCGCCCGGACAAGAGCTCGTCATGACGGCGCCGGTCGATGCCATCCCCTTGGTTCGACTTATCACCGAACATGCCTACAAAGCAGGCGCGAGTCTCGTCACTACGCTTTACGGCGATGACACTGCCACATTGGCGCGCTTCAAACATGCCCCTGATGAAAGCTTCGACAAAGCGACGGGCTGGCTGTTCGACGGGATGGCGAATGCCTTCAAGGCGGGCTCGGCTCGGCTCGCAATTATCGGCGAAGACCCGTCCTTGCTCGCGGGGCAAAATACCGACAAGGTGGCACGCGCCAACCGGGCGCGTTCCAGGGCGTATCGTCCGGCTCTCGAGCTCATCACCAGTCACGCCATCAATTGGTGCGTGGCAGCCGCAGCGACCCCGGCCTGGGCCTGCTCGGTCTTCCCGGATAAGGAGCCCGACGCCGCGCTTGATGCGCTCTGGCGGGCAATCTTCACCTGCAGCCGCGCCGACGCCGCCGATCCTGTCGCAGCCTGGGTCGAACATTCGCGTTACCTTCGTCAGCGCACGGATTTCCTGAATGCGCGGCGCTATGCAGCACTCCGATATAGAGGCCCCGGCACCGACCTCACCATTGGCCTGGTCGACGGTCATATGTGGAAGGGCGGCGCGTCGGTGGCCAAGAACGGTGTCACCGCCAACGCGAACATCCCCACCGAGGAAGTCTTCACCATGCCGCACAAGGACCGGGTCGAGGGCACGGTCACCGCCACCAAGCCCCTTTCCCATCAGGGCACCTTCATCGAGGGCATAAAGGTCCGCTTCGAAAAAGGCCGCATCGTCGAGGCACATGCCGACAAGGGTGCCGATGTCTTCTCCAAAATGATCAGCACCGATGAAGGCGCTGCCCGTCTGGGCGAAGTGGCGCTGGTGCCGCATTCATCACCGATCGCCAGGAGCGGCATCGTGTTCAACAACACCTTGTTCGACGAGAATGCGGCGAGCCACATCGCCGTCGGCCAGTCCTACAGCGACACGATGGCCAATGGCGGCAATCTCGGCAAGGACGCGCTTGTCCAGGCCGGCGCCAATCAAAGCCTCATCCATGTCGACTGGATGATCGGCTCGGGCCGGCTCGACATCGACGGCGTGCGCTCGGACGGAACCGCGGAACCCTTGATGCGCCAGGGCGAGTGGGCGGCTTAGCTTTATTTTCTTCAGTGCAGGATCTGGCTCAGGAACAGCTTGGTGCGCTCGCTCTTGGGGTTCGTGAAGAACTCGAGCGGCGAGTTCTGCTCGATGATCTGCCCCTGGTCCATGAAGATCACCCGGTTGGCCACCTGGCGGGCGAAGCCCATTTCATGGGTCACGCACAGCATGGTCATGCCGGATTGCGCGAGATCGACCATGACTTCGAGCACTTCCTTGATCATTTCCGGATCGAGCGCCGAGGTCGGCTCGTCGAACAGCATGATGCGCGGATTCATGCACAGCGAGCGCGCGATGGCGACGCGCTGCTGCTGGCCGCCGGACAACTGGCCCGGATATTTCTTCGCCTGCTCGGGGATCTTGACGCGCGTGAGATATTTCATCGCCGCCTCCTCGGCGTCCGCCTTCGGCATCTTGCGCACCCAGATCGGCGCCAGCGTGCAGTTCTCGAGCACGGTCAGATGCGGAAACAGGTTGAAATGCTGGAACACCATGCCGACTTCGCGCCGGACCTCGTCGATCCGCTTGAGATCGTTGGTGAGCTCGATGCCGTCGACGATGATCTGGCCCGTCTGGTGCTCCTCCAGCCGGTTGATGCAGCGGATGAGGGTCGACTTGCCCGAGCCCGACGGCCCGCAGATGACGATGCGTTCGCCCTTCTAGACCGTGAGATTGATGTCGCGCAGCACATGGAACTCGCCGTACCACTTGTTCATGCCGACGATCTGGATCGCGACTTCCCCCGCCTCGTTCTTCTCGCTCGACTGGACCTTCGGCGTGCTGGCCTGAGTGGTTGCTTGAGCCATCATATTCCTCGTCTCTTATGCCCGGTCTGCAGCCGGCGCTCCATGAATATCGAATAGCGCGACATGCCGAAGCAGAAGATCCAGAACATCAGCGCAGCGGCGAAATAATCCGGTTGCGGCGGTCTGCGGAGAAGCCCATTTGGCGATCGGCGAAGCTGGCTTTCACGATGCCGAGCAGATCGAAGAGCCCGATGATCGAAACCAGTGTCGTATCCTTGAACAGGCTGATGAAGCATTGACGATGCCCGGGATGACGATCTTCAGCGCCTGCGGCAGGACGATCAGGTTCATCATTCTCCAATAAGACAGGCCGAGCGCCTTGCGCCGCCTCATACTGTCCCTTGGGGATCGCCTGCAGGCCGCCGCGCACATTTCCGCCATATAGGCGGCCGAGAACAGCGCAATGCCGACCAGTGCGCGCAGCAGCTTGTCGAAATTCACGCCTTCCGGCAGGAACAGCGGCAGCATGACGCTCGACATGAAGAGCACGGTGATCAGCGGCACGCCGCGCCAGACCTCGATGAAGACGACGGAGAAGAGGCGACCGCCATCATCCGGGAGCGCCGCCCGAGGGCGAGCAGAATGCCGAGCGGCAGGGAAGCGACGATGCCGGTGACAGCGACGACCAGCGTCACCAGCAGCCCGCCCCATTGCGAGGTCTCGACCGGTACGAGACCGAAATCGATGGTCATCAACAGCAGAACGGCGAGGATCGCGCAGCAGGTCCGATCCAGCCCAGAAGGGCCGATCGCGACGACACATCCTGCATCGAAGCTTCATGAGCAAGAGAAAAGGCGGCCGCAACCAGCAGCAATCCAAGGATCGCCAGAGCCGACAGCGAGACGAAATTGCCCAGAATGCTCACCTGCGGCATGGAGATGAAGATCGACAACAGCCAGATCACGATCGCCACGCCGGCGACAATCAAGGCCAGCCGGTTCCGTTTGATACCGTCCTCGATGCCGAACGCGACAAGCGGAACCACCAGACTCGACAGCAGCAGAAGCCCGGCAATGCCGAAGATCGTCGACGAAGACAGGTCGAGATTGCCGCCGGTCAGCAGCATGAAAGTCATCAGCGGATAGACGACCAGCAGGAACAGTGCGTTCCATTTCTTGTAGGGCAATGATGGCATCAGCATCGGCACCAGTGCCACGGCGCCGACAATGAAGCAGATATTCACCCGCCAGCGCTGATCGAACGGATAGAAGCCGTAGACGAACTGGTGAAACTTCGCCCAGACATAGGGCCAGCAGGCACCTGAATCCGGAACGGCGACGCAGGCATCGCGGCTTTCGCCGGCAAAGACGCCGCGAACGAGCGCCCAGTCGATGATCCCCCATCCGATCCAGGCGATGAAGGCAGCGCCGACGATGGTGAGAACGGCATTCAATGGCGTGTTGAAGAGATTTTGCAGCAGCCAGCCGGTCAGCCCGGTTGTATTGGGCGGCGGTGGCAGCCTGTCGGCATCTTCGGTACGGACCCAGGCTGGGCTCGAGGACAGATCGGTCATGGACTATCTCTCCACCAGGCGCATGCGCGCATTGTACCAGTTCATGAACGCAGATGTGAGAAGGCTGAGGCGAGATAGACGAACATCCAGATGAGCACGATCTCGATCGCCCGGCCGGATTGATTCATGACGACGCCGCCCATCGCGACGAGGTCGGGATAAGCGATGGCGACGGCAAGCGAGGAGTTCTTGGTCAGATTGAGATACTGGCTGGTCAAGCGGCGGAATGATCACGCGCAAGGCCTGCGGGACGATGACCAGCCGCAATGTCGGCTGCGCCCTCAGGCCCAAGGCATGTGCGGCTTCCGTCTGGCCGTGACTCACCGCCAGGATGCCGGCGCGGACGATCTCCGCAATGAAGGACGCGGTATAGATCGACAGCGCCAGAAGCAGTGCGATCAACTCCGGCAGGATGGTCGTGCCGCCGACGAAATTGAACCCTTTGAACACAGGATACTCGAATGTCACCGGAGCGCCGGCGGCGAGGAAGACGATGAGCGGCAAGCCGATAATGGCGCCGAGGCCGGCCAGGAAGCTCGGGAAACTGCTCGCCGGTGCGCTCTTGGCGTTGGCGGGCCCATCGCGAGATCGCAATGGCGCCGATGCAGCCGATGATGAAAGCGATCCCGACAAAGCCCGCGCCATCGCTCCAGATCGGTTTCGGAATAATGAGGCCACGATTGCTGAGAAACGCGAAGCCAAGGAAGCTCAGGCTCTCTTTCGGACCGGGCAGCGGCTTGAGGACCGCCGTGTACCAAAAGAAGATCTGCAGGAGCAGCGGGATATTGCGGATGATTTCGACATAACCGGTAGCGAGCTTGGCGACGAGCCAGTTCGATGACAGGCGCATGATGCCGATGAGGAACCCGAGGATCGTCGCGAAAATAATGCCGAGCGCCGCAATGATCAAAGTATTGAGAAAGCCGACGATGACGGCCTGCAAATAGGTCGATTCACGCGTATATTCGATCAGCCTTTGGATGATATCGAAACCGGCGGTGCCCCAGAGGAAGAGGAAATCGACGTTCTTGCCGAGCTTCGTCAGATTGGCGGAAGTATTGTGGACGATCTCGTAGCCAACCCACACCAGCAACAGCAAAAAGATGACCTGTGCGACGCGCGAGCGAACTTTCGGATCGTTATAGAACGAAGCACGCTGGGCGCGTGCCTCATCGATGACTGCAGCCATCCCTTCACCCCTTCCCAACCCTCTTGGCAACCGTCACGTTACGTGATCTCGTTGTGCAGGAAAAACAAGGAAGCCCAGAGATTGTTCGTCCGGGCTTCCTTTTGTCGATCAGCGAATTGGCGGCGCGTATTGCAGGCCGCCTTTGCTCCACAGCGCGTTTTTGCCGCGTGCGATCTTGAGCGGGTGCCTTCGCCCACATTGCGCTCGAAGATCTCGCCGTAATTGCCGACATGCTTGATGATCTGCGCGGCCCATTCATTGGTGAGGCCGATGCCGGTACCGAAATCGCCCTCCTTGCCGACGAAACGCGCTACTTCCGGATTGGCCGAATTCTTCATCTCCTCGATATTGCTTCGAAGTGATGCCCAGTTCCTCGGCGTTGAGCAGAGCGTAATAAGTCCACTTCACGACATTGAACCACGCATCGTCGCCCTGACGCACCACCGGTCCGAGCGGCTCCTTGGAGATGATTTCGGGCAGGACGACGTGATCGTCGGGCGCCGCCAGCTTCAGGCGCTGAGCATAGATGCCCGACTGGTCGGTCGTATAGACGTCGCAGCGTCCGTCCTCATAGGCCTTGAGCACTTCCTGTTCCTTCTCGAAGGCCACGACCTGATAGGTCATGTTGTTGGCCTTGAAATAGTCGGCGAGGTTGAGCTCGGTCGTCGTGCCGGTCTGCGTGCACACAGAGGCGCCGTTAAGTTTGAGCGCGCTGTCGACGCCCAAGCGACTTCTTCACCATGAAGCCCTGGCCGTCATAATAGGTGACGCCCGCGAATTTGAGGCCGAGCGAGGTGTCGCGGCTCATCGTCCATGTCGTGTTGCGCGACAGGACGTCGATCTCGCCCGATTGCAGCGCCGTGAAGCGCTCCTTGGCCGAGAGCGGGGTGAACTTCACCTTGGTCGGATCGTTGAAGATCGCCGCCGCGAGCGCGCGGCAGAAATCGACGTCCAAGCCGGTCCAGTTGTTCTGGTCATCCGGAAAGCCGAAGCCGATGAGGCTCGTATTGCTGCCGCATTGGATGAAGCCCTTGGTCTTGACATCATCAAGCGTGGCGGCCTGGGCCGCCGTGACCGCGGCAAGGCTCAAGCCCGCTCCCAAAGCCAGTGACATAAGCATGTTTTTCATTGCTGATCCTTCTCTGAACATGGCGCCGCCCTGAATTGCGTCGTGTGGGAAGTTCACTTCACCCTCTTTGACGCCAATTATCTATTCCGGCGCGGCCTGCCTATTCGATTTTAGTTACTCCCTCGAGGACGGATGTTTCCCCGGCCTCTTGAACTCAGAGAAGCCGAGAAACGCGGCGGGGTCAAGCGCTTACAACTTCCTTGAGAAATGCCAGTGCGCCGACGGCGTCGCCGACGGTCTGCACGACCGGCTTGGCGGGGCGCGCGATCATGATCACCTCGATGCTCTTGAGCCGGGCGGCGGTGAGCTTGGCGCGCGTCTCTTCCCCGCCCGAATTCTTGGTCACCACATGCGTGATCCGATGCTCTGCGAGGAGGCACAACTCTTTCTCGACATGAAACGGCGGCCGGGCCAACAGGATGCGCCAGTTGGGGCTAACCTCCCCATTCATCGGCTCGATCATGCGCGCGATGCCGGAAAGATCCTTTCGCTCCAGGAAAGGGAGGATTTCCTTGCGGCCTATAGTGAGCAAAATATGAGCCCCCGACGGAATCGCTGCGACCGCGGCCCTGACACCCTGAACCTCGGTCCAATGATCGCCGGGCTCGGCCCGCCAGGCCGGGCGTTCGAGCCGGACCAGCGGCAAATTGCACCTCTGCGCGGCTTCCTTGGCGTGACGTGAAATAGCGAGCGCAAAAGGATGTGCTGCATCGACGACAGCGGAAAATCGCTCGGCGGCCAGAAAGGCCGCCAGGCCGTCGCCGCCGCCAAAGCCACCGATGCGTGTCTCACCGCTCATGCTACGGGGTTTGCGCGTGACGCCGGCGAGCGATGTCACAGGGCTCAGGCCCGCTTTGTCGAGCAGGTCCGCGAGCGCGCGAGCTTCCGCCGTCCCGCCCAAGATCAGCACCCTCCCCTGCACGGTCGAGGTCAGCCGGGACCTCGAAAAGGTCGGGCTCGTATCGCCGATAGAAGCCATAAGCTGATTGTATTATCCCGGAATTCAGGCAAACAACAGCCAATGGACAGGCAATCGGACAAGCTCGCCGAGAGGGGTTTCGCCCGACTTGATGGCGAGCCTTTCCCGATCTTCGAGGCGGGATGGGTGTGGCTAGCGGGGGCAGGTCCGGGCGCGCCCGGGCTCGTGTCACTTCTGTGTTACCACGCTTTGCAATCGAGTGACGTCGTTGTGTATGACGCGCTCGTCAATCCAGCCATCCTCGATTGGGTGCGTTCCGGCGCCGAACTCGAATATGCCGGCAAACGCGGCGGCAAGCCTTCCGCTCAACAGCGCGATATCTCGCTTCGCCTGATCGAGCTCGCGCGTCAGGGCAAGCGGGTGTTGCGCCTCAAGGGTGGCGATCCTTTCATGTTTGGTCGTGGCGGTGAGGAGTGCCAGCACCTGGTCAGAGCCGGGGTCTCATTCCGCATCGTGCCCGGCATCACCGCCGGCATTGGGGGGCTCGCTTATGCGGGCCTGCCCTCCACCCATCGCGACACCAACCACTCGGTGATCTTCCTGACCGGCCACGACGCGGCCGGCAAGATGCCGGCCAATGTAAACTGGCAAGCCATTGCCACGGCCTCGCCGGTGATAGTCATGTATATGGCGGTGAAGCATCTGGGCGAAATTGCCGACGCGCTCATGGCGGGCGGCCGTGACGGCGCCGATCCTGTGACGATCGTCTCGAACGCGACGCTGCCCCAGCAATCCGTCGTGCAAACGAGCCTGCGCGAGGCCAAGGCTTTCGTCACCGAGAATGAGATCGCGACACCGGCGATCGTCGTGCTGGGCGAAGTCGTGGAGTGGCGTGCTGTCCTGGACTGGTATCAAGGCGATCTGCGGGAGAATCCGATTGGCTGACGGCCTCGTCATCGCGGCGCCTGCCTCCGGCGACGGCAAGACCATCGTGACGCTGGCACTGCTCGGCGCACTGAAGAAACGCGGGATAGAAGTCGCGTCCGCCAAGATCGGTCCCGACTACATCGATCCGCAATTCCACCAAGCGGCGACCGGGCGTGACTGCTTCAATCTCGACGGCTGGGCCATGGCGGGAAATATCGTTAAGGGTCTCGCGGCCGAACTCGGCTCTGATGCCGCCCTCGTTGTCATCGAAGGTGTCATGGGGCTGTTCGACGGTCCCGAAGAAGGCTCAGGTTCGACGGCCGATATCGCCATCGAACTCGATCTCCCGGTGATCCTTGTCGTCGATTGCAGTCACCAGGCGCAGTCGATCGCCGCACTCGTTCACGGATTCCGCACGCATCGTCCCGGTCTAGCCGTGCCCGCGGTCCTCCTCAATCGGGTCGCGAGCCCTCGTCATGCCGACATGTTGCGGAAGGCGCTCGCCCAATCGGATGTCGCCGTGCTGGGCGTCGTGCCGCGCGATGCGTCTCTCGCTTTGCCCACCCGCCATCTGGGGCTGGTGCAGGCGAGTGAGCATGAGGATCTGGCAAGCTTTCTCGATCGCGGGGCGGCAAACGTCGCAGCGCATATCGACATGGAAGCACTCCTTGCACTCACCAAGCCGATCGCAGCGGCGCCGGCGCCGCCGTCGCTGCCGCCGCTCGGCCAGCGCATGGCGATCGCGCGCGATGAAGCCTTTGCGTTCCTTTATCCTCATCTTGCTTCAGGTTGGCGCCGGCAAGGCGCCGAATTGACATTCTTCTCGCCGCTCGCCAATGAGGCGCCGGACGTCCACGCCGATGCGGTCTATCTTCCGGGCGGTTACCCTGAGCTCCATGCCGAGCGCCTGAGCAAGGCGAGTGGCTTTTTCAATGGTTTGCGCGCGGCGGCTGAGCGCGACCGGCTCATCTATGGCGAATGCGGCGGCTATATGGTGCTGGGCCAGGCTCTTATCGCGGCGGACGGCGGCGCACATTTGATGGCGGGACTTTTGCCTGTCACGACGAGCTTTGCCCGGCGCAAACTGCATCTGGGCTATCGCCGCCTCGAGCATGAGAGCGCGTTGCCTTGGCCGAAGGTCTTGAAGGGCCATGAATTTCACTATTCCATGATCGAGAGCCAGGATGAGGGTAGACCCCTCTTCCAGGCATCCGATGCGAGCGCCCGCACTCTCGGCTCCATGGGTCTCAGCTGCAACAGGGTCATGGGCTCCTATGCGCATGTCATCGCATGACGCCGAAGCTTGAGCGCAAAGCCCTCATGCTGATGGGCACGGGCTCGGATGTGGGCAAATCGCTGATTGCGGCGGGTCTGTGCCGCCTCTTTGCCGACCGCGGCCTCGCAGTCCGGCCGTTCAAGCCGCAGAATATGTCCAATAACGCCGCGGTCACCGTCGACGGCGGCGAGATCGGCCGCGCCCAGGCACTGCAGGCGCGCGCCGCGCGCATCGACCCCACGGTCCACATGAATCCTATCCTGCTCAAGCCCGAGACGACGACCGGCGCCCAGGTGATCGTCCAGGGACGCCGTACAGTCACCCAAAGCGCCAGGGAGTTCTTCAAGGAGCGCGGCAAATACATGCCGGCCGTTCTGGCGAGCTTTGCGTCTCTCGCGCGGGAAGCCGACCTCGTCATCGTCGAAGGAGCCGGCAGTCCGGCCGAAGTCAATCTCAGGCAAGGCGATCTCGCCAATATGGGCTTTGCGGAAGCGGCGAATATCCCTGTTCTCCTCATTGGCGACATCCATCGTGGCGGCGTCATCGCCTCGCTTGTCGGCACCAAGGAGATCCTGGCGCACGATGACGCACAACGGATCAAGGGCTTCATTGTCAACAACTTCCATGGCGATCCTGCACTGTTCTCTGAAGGAGTCGCCTTTACCGAGAAGCGGACCGGCTGGCCGTGCCTCGGCATCGTGCCGCATTTCACCGCGGCCCGGCGTCTGCCGGCAGAAGATGCTGTGGCGCTGGAAAAAGCAGCGCACAGCGGCACCGGCCGCTTTCATATCGCCGTTCCGCGCCTGCCGCGCATTGCCAACTTTGACGACCTCGATCCGTTGAAGCTCGAACCGGGCGTTACCCTTACGATCGTGCAGCCGGGAACGCCGCTACCCGGCGAGGCCGACCTCGTCATCGTTCCAGGCTCCAAATCGACAATTGCCGATCTCGAAGCCTTGCGCACCGAAGGCTGGCATGTCGATCTCGCCACCCATCACCGTCGCGGCGGAGCGGTGCTCGGGCTCTGCGGCGGCTATCAGATGCTGGGCAAGGTGATCCACGATCCGCTGGGACTCGAAGGTCGGCCGGGCTCCTGTCCCGGCCTTGCCTTGCTCAATGTCGAAACGACCCTGGTGCCGAGCAAAACCTTGACCCAGGTCCGGGCGCGCCACGTGAAGAGCGGTACGAGCGTGTCGGGCTATGAGATCCATCTCGGCACGACAAAGGGACCCGACTGCGATCGGCCTTTCACCGTCATCGGGGATACGCCGGATGGCGCCCAATCGCGCGACGGACGCGTGATGGGCACATACATACATGGGCTCTTTTCCGACGATGGCTTTCGCCGTCATTTTCTCAAAGACCTTGGCGGGGAGGTGGGCGCCTTCGCTTTCGAAGCGACTGTCGAGGACACGCTTGATGAGCTTGCGCGACATCTCTCGCGGCATCTCGATATCGAGCGGCTGCTGTCGTTCGCGGCACCCGTGACGCTCTGACATGCTTTTCTTCTTCGCCGTGACTTTCCTGGCACTCCTGACTGAGCGCTTTATGGGCTATCCCGAGATCCTGGCCCGCAGCATCGGACATCCGGTCCAATGGATGGGCGCTCTCATTTCTTGGCTCGATGCGCGGTTAAATCCGGAAGGCGCGCCCGGCAGCCGACTTGCGGGCGTTGCCGCCCTTCTTGTCCTTCTCATCGTAACTGGCAGCCTTGCCGCGGCGGTCGCCATTTTGTTGCGCCACATGCCCTATGGCTGGATTGCCGAGGCGGTCATCGCGACGCCTTTCCTCGCCCAGAAGTCCTTGGCCGATCACGTGCACGCCGTGGCGGACGGGCTTGACCGGTCGCTCGCCGAGGGTCGCGGCGCCGTCTGCCGCATCGTCGGCCGCGACCCTGAAATGCTCGACCGCTCAGGCGTCGCCCGGGCAGCGCTTGAGAGCCTGGGCGAGAATGCATCCGACGGCATCGTGGCGCCGGCTCTCTGGCTCGCTTTTCTGGGCCTCCCTGGGATCGTTCTCTACAAGGCCATCAACACCGCCGACTCGATGATCGGCCACAGGTCGCCGCGCTATTTCGATTTCGGCTGGGCCGCGGCACGGCTCGATGATCTCATCAATCTGCCCGGCGCGCGCTTAACCGCAATGCTCCTGGCCATGGCCGCCCTTTTCTCATCCCGCACCAGCGCCAAAGCCGCCGTTACGGCAATGATGCGCGATGCCCATCGCCACGTTTCGCCAAACGCCGGCTGGCCGGAATCGGCTCTTGCCGGCGCGCTCGGCGTCACTCTCGGCGGCCCGCGCTCCTATGGTGGACGGCAAGTCAAGCTCGCCACGATGGGAGATGGCAAGAGGACGCTCGATGCAAACGATATTCGCGGCGGGCTCAGCCTCTACGGCCGCGCGCTTTCCCTTTTGGCCCTGCTCGCTTTGCTGCTGGCCTTGGCTTTTTGAGCGTCATCGGCAGTCCGGCCGCGATGAACACAACTTGATCCGCCGAATTGGCGACGGCCTGATTGGCGCGGCCGGCTTCATCACGGAACCGGCGCGCCAGCGCATTCTCGGGCACAATGCCCAATCCCACTTCATTCGAGACGATGACGACATGGCCTCTGCTGCCAGCAAGGCTTTTGCGGAAATACTCGATTTCGCCGGCGACATCCTTGCCATGATAGAGGAGGTTATTGATCCAGACCGAAAGGCATTCGATGAGGGTGAAGGATTTCGGGCCATCGACCTTTCGCAAGGCAGCGACCAGGTCGAGCGGCGCTTCGATCGTGCGCCAGCGGTTCCCCCTACCCTCGCAGTGACGCGCAATGCGGTCACGCATCTCATCATCGGTGATTTCCGCCGTCGCGATATAGGTCGGCTGCCCTTGGTGGCGGCGAGCGAGCCCCTCGGCATAGCGGCTCTTGCCGGAGCGCGCACCGCCCAGCACCAAAGTAATCCGTCTCATGTTCGCACCGGCGGAAAGCGGGCGATGAAATGACCGCGCATGGCTTGCGGCCATGCCTTGAACGGCACTTCACCGGTCACGCTGGCGCCATGAAGATCAAACCAGGCAAGAATCGCTTCGGCCGTCTCGCGCGCCGGGGTGAAGCCACCCGCGAGATAGCTGTAGCGCTCGCTGTCCTGAAAGAAGACATTGCAGTGCTTGAGGCACGACCACAGACAGGATTGGCGGTCTATGACAACGTCATGGCGCTGCTTTTCCCTGAGCAGCGACTCCATGTGCCGGGCTAAGGTCTCTCCACCGGTCACGCCATCGGGGCCCTCGCGCTCGTCAGCGGAATGGCGGCATGTGATGCAGAATACGATGCGGCGCATGGGGCTCCAATTGAGGGCTTGCCAATCTCGCCGCTTCAATGATTGAGTTAGCGGGTCCTGTCAACGCTACGGAGCTCTTATGGAATTTCGCCGCTTCGCTTTTGTCGCAGCCGAGGTTCCTCAGGCGCGCCGCGCCTTAAGCTCACTCGCCAAAGCCTATGGTCAGGCGAGTCCGGAGGAGGCCGATGTCGTCGTCGCCCTGGGCGGTGACGGCCTCATGTTGCAAACACTGCACCGCTTCATGTCGTCCGGCAAGGCGATATACGGCATGAATCGCGGTTCAGTCGGCTTTCTCATGAACGACTACCATGAGAAAGGCTTGCGCGAACGCATCCGTGCGGCCGAACTCACAACGGTCAGGCCGCTCAGGATGACGGCCACCGACCACACTGGCCATGAGCACAAGGCGATGGCCTTCAATGAGGTGTCGCTGCTGCGCCAAACCCATCAGTCGGCGGCGCTCAGGATCTCGATCGACGGTCACATACGGCTCGAGGAATTGAAATGCGACGGCATCATCCTGGCGACGCCTGCCGGCAGCACCGCCTACAATCTCTCGGCTCATGGGCCGATCCTGCCGATCAACTCGCCTTTGCTGGCTTTGACCCCGATCAGCCCGTTCCGGCCGCGCCGTTGGCGCGGCGCCATCATTCCGCATCAGGCACGCATCACCATCGAGAGTTCTGGAAGCCGAGAAGCGCCCAGTGGCCGCGGTCGCCGATCAGTTCGAGGTGCGCAATATTCGAAAAGTGGAGATCGCCGAAGATCGCAAACGCTCGGCTCGTCTTCTGTTCGACCCAGGCCACAGCCTGGCTGAGCGGGTTCTTGCCGAACAATTCCGCTTTTAGTGAAGCTTTAAGGATACCGGCACTACACTCACATGGTCGTGAGTTGCGTGACTGAGTTTGATGCCGGAGTTATCCAAGCTCCGGCATCTTCGTGTCCGGACCTGCGCACCGGCAATTCATGACCGGGCTTCACTGCCAATCAACAGGACAGAAGCGAATTCAAGCGGCGCTGGTCAGGCCTTCGCGCAGCCGGTTGGCGACCACTCGGACGCGCTCGTTCGAGTAGCTTGCAACGAGGTCGAGATATTTCGCACGCTCCGCCTGCGGCATGGCGCCGTCACCGGTCATGATTTCCTCGATCAGGCGCCGGGCGAAAGTCTCCGGCTCGAGCGTGCGTTTCGTCTCGCGTATTTCGCGCTCGACCCACCCCGCTGCGCGGATGAGCCCAATGCAGGTAGAGGGCAGATCCGAGCTGCGATAGAGCGCGTTGAAGCCGAAAGCGCCGCAATAGAGCGTCTCCTCGACCCACGCCACGGGGATATTGGCAAGATGCGCGATAGCGGTCTCGACCACCCGCATATGCCCGGCGCAGGCCGCCCGCATGACTATCGATGCGGTCAGCATGCTGCGCGAGGTCATGAATTGAATAAGTGGCGGCAGCTCCTTCTCATTGGCGCTCTCGAGAATCTCCAGGACAACGTGCTCCTCGGCTTCGACGACCATGTCGGCGGCGTCATTGGCCGGCATCCATCCGCGTTCCGCCATCAACTGCTGTACCTGGTTGGAAGCACGCTTCGCTTGCAGGACGCGGATGTCGAGCGGCAATGTATCGAGGGCGAGCAGCCGTTCGATGACCTTTTGCTCCAGACCGAAGCGCGCATGGAGTATGCGGCAATTGCGCTCGCTGATGGGACAGGTCTGATTGTCAAAGAGGGCTAGGCAAGCGCTGAGATCGGCAACCGTGGCGATCTCCTTGATGACGTCGTCGGTGAGATCCGGGCGGCGCGCCAGAGCCACCTGCCGAGCGGCATCGCCGACGCGCGCTACGCTGCGCATCTGCCAGGGATCGAGCGCCGGCGTCTGGGCGAAGAACGGCAAAGCAATGTCGTCCTCATCGGCGATGATGCTGAACAGGATGTCGCCAGGAAGATCGACAACACCGACGAGCTTTTCCGCCAGGGCACGACGGACATCCTTCACCGGATCCGTGGCGAGCTTGAGTACCGTCGGCACAACGCAATTGCGGTCGCTTTCCGACGCTTGCGGATTGCCGATCAGGCCGACGAGTTCGAGCGCCAACCGGATGCGCGCCTGCACGTCCCCGCTTTCAATGATCCTGTCCAAGATGCTGATATCGAGTCCCGGCTGTCCGGACATGAAGGTACCGCTGGCAAATCCCTAAAAGGCAAATTGTCAGGGAACCATTAAGAAACGGTTCACCATGAGACTTGAGGCTTTTGAATGAGTTAGGTCGCGGGCTGCGGCTTGCCCGAGCCCTCTTCCGCCTGCGCCTGCGCGGCGATCGGCGTCGTCATCGGACCCACTTTCATGATGTCGCTGGCCGAAGCCTTGACCGCGGTCGGGCGTTGTTGGCGCCGCCAGTAGGCATGCCCGGCCATGACCACATAGATCATCGCCATGAAGGTCATGAAGCCTGACGATCCGAGATATTGCATGAAGAAGCCGGCGATCGACGGGCCGGCCAGGGCGCCCGTGCCATAGAGCAGGACGAGCTTGCTCGATGCCCCCAGCATCTGCTCTTTGGCCATGTGGTCATTGGCATGGGCGATGACCAGCGAATAGATTGGCAGGGCGATGGCGCCGAACACGGTGAAGAGGCCGATGAGCACGGTGGAGGAAATGCCGGATGCCGGAATGCTGATCATGGCGGTTGCCGCCGCAATGGCGCTCAGGATCATGATGATGCTGCGCCGGTCATAGCGGTCGGAAAGAAGGCCTGCCGGATATTGCGAAACGATGAGCGCCAGGGGCGGCAGCGCCATCATCACCGAAACGAGCGACAGCGGCAGTCCCTGCATCAGAGCATAGACCGCCCCCATGCTGAAGAAGGCGCTCTGGGCGAGACCGCTTGCGAGGGTGGCGACTATGGCGAGCGGCGAGGAGCGGTAAATCTCGGCAATCGTGACCGAACGTGTGCCGGCGAGGCTCGGTGTCTCGCTCGGCATCAAGGTAAGCGGCAACGTTGCCATCGACAACAAGGCCGAGACGATGATGAAGCGCGAAAATCCCGATGAGTCGGCGACATTGAGAAGGAATTGCCCGAGGCCCATCGCTGCATAGGTGATGATCATATAGACAGAGAGCAGCTGGCCGCGATTCCTGTTGCTCGAGGCAGAATTGAGCCAGCTCTCGCAGACGATAAAAAGTCCCGAAGTGCACAACCCGGCAATGAAGCGCATGAAGAACCACCAGAAGGGCTCGACCCACAAGGGAATGAGCAGCACCGCAGTCGAGACGACCGACGCGAAAGCCGCAAAGACCCGGATATGGCCGACGCTCTGGACGATGCGCGGCGTGACGATGGAACTGACAAGCAGGCCGGCAAAATAACCCGACATGATGATGCCGGTGGTCGCGGCGTCGAAATTCTCCGCACTCGCCCTGACGCCGACCAAAGATCCATGCAGGCCATGGCCAAGCGACAGGATGGTGACGCCGAGCAGGAGAACCCAGACCGACCGCAAACCGGCAAACATCAAAACCCCTCTGCTATCCGGACTTTGCCTACTGCACGGAGATTGTGAAAGGATTGCGCTTGCTTGGTGCCTTTGCCACGGAAATTAGAGCAGGCCAACCTGCTTGAGCTTGAATTCGAGCAGATCGCGGTCGAAAGGCTTGAGCAGGAATTCCGCCGCTCCCTCGATGATGGCACTGCCGATCTCATCGGTATTGGCCTTTTCCGTATAGACGAGAACGACAGGCTTGCGGCCATTGACGGCGCGGCGCACGCGCCTGACGAACTCGCCGGCGCTCATGCTGCCGAGCCGGTCGGCGGCTACTACGATATCAGGGGAGTTGGTGCGACAATGCTTCAGCGCAGCATCGGCCGAGGCGGTCTCGGCCATGTCAAATCCATACTGACCGAGGAGCTCGCTCAATGCCCGACGCTCCACATGATCCTCATCGACAAGCAGACATCTTGTCATGTCGATTATTCCTTCCAGACGCATCCGCCACTATGCCGCCCTTATTGCCTTAAGCGAGTCCTGCGACTGCGGTGGTTAATGCGTCGTTAACAATGTTTCCACAGGACGGCCTATCATTGAAATAACAAATGTTTCAGTGGTTTAGGCCGTCACATTAGTGTGTTATCCACAGGCCTCAATTGTGGCGGTTTGATGCTCTTTGGAGTTCGCCCGCGCGACTCACCCGTCACCTCTCTCAGCCTCCGATTGCGCTCTGCCGCAGCGGCAGAGTCCGAAAACATGCAGCACGGGACGATTTCCATCCGCCAGGTGATGCTCTAGGAAGATCGAAAAGGAACAGCCATGCCGGGATTGTGGTTCGAGGAATTCGAGACGGCCAAGGTCTATCGCCATCCCATCACCCGCACGGTGACCGAGATGGACAATATGATGTTCTCTTGCCTCACAATGAACCCGCAGCCGCTGCATATCGATCGGCATTTCGCCGGTCAGACCGAATGGGGCCAGCCGCTGATGAATTCGCTCTTTACCCTCGGGCTGATGATCGGCATCTCGGTGAACGATCTGACCCTCGGCACCACCATTGCCAATCTTGGCATGACCGAGGTGAAATTTCCTGCCCCGCTCTTCCAAGGAGACACGGTGAGCGTCACGACCGAGGTTGTCGCCAAGCGCGAAAGCAAGTCGAGGCCCGATGCCGGCATCGTCGATTTCCATCACAAGGCGTTCAAGCAGGACGGCACGCTCGTCGCCGAATGCCGCCGCCAGGCTTTCATGCGCAAGCGCCCGGCCCAAGGCTAGACGATGCGGTCGCTCCTCTTCGTGCCGGCCGACAGCGAGAAGAAGATCTCCAAGGCGCTGGCCTCAGAGGCCGATGTCGTGATCCTCGACCTCGAAGATTCCGTGTCGCCTGCCGACAAGCCCAAGGCGCGGGGTCTCGCTCGTGAAATTCTGACCTCGCCGCGCGGCCATTCCAAGGTTTTCGTGCGCGTGAACGCGCTGACGAGCGGGCTGGTCGCCGATGATCTTGCCGCTGTCGCCGCGGCGAGGCCCGACGGTCTCCTCTTGCCGAAATCCGAATCGGGCGGCGATGTGAAGCGCCTGATCGCCATGGCCAAGCTTCCGGTCATCGCCATTGCCACGGAAACGGCCGCTGCGATGTTCAATCTCGGCACCTATGGCGATTGCGGGCCGGAGCTCCTCGGGCTCACCTGGGGCATGGAGGATCTCGCCGCCGCTTTGGGCGCGCAATCGAACCGCGATGCGCAAGGCCGCTCCACGTCCCCCTATGATCTGGCGCGAACTTTGTGCCTCATCGGGGCGCGCGCTGCAGGCGCCGAACCCATCGATGGTGTCTATGCGAATTTCCGCGATCTCCCGGGCCTCGAAGCGCAATGCCGTGATTCAGTGCGCGACGGCTTCACCGCCAAACTATGCATCCATCCCGACCAGGTCGCGGTCGTCAACCGCATCTTCACACCCTCGCCCGAGGCTGTCGCGAGGGCCGAGCGTATCGTGCAAGCTTTTGCCGCGGCGGGAAATGCGGGTGTCATCGGCCTCGACGGCGAGATGCTCGATGTGCCGCATCTCAAGGCGGCGAAGGCTTTGCTGGCGCGCAAGTAAAGCGTACGGGCGCCGACCTATTTGCGCAAGTCATGGTTAGCTCACGGTCGATTCCGACACCTGCTTCGCGGGCGCGACCTTTCGCAAGCTGCCAGCCAAAGCGATACCACCGAGGATGATGAGCAGGCCGCCAAGGATAATGTGCTGCCCGGGCATATCTGAAAATATCACGATGCCGAAAAGGCAGCCCCAAATCACACATGAATATTCCATAGGCCCGACAAATGATGCCGGTGCAAACCTGCAAGCCTCGAAGAAGAACAGCTGCGCCAGATAGATCTGGAGGCCGAGAGCAACCATGAGCGCGCTGTCGAAAAGGGTCTGAGGATGCTGCCAGCGCATGAAGCCGGCGCTCAGCAGCAGGAAGACGACACCCGCGTTGAAGAGTTGAACGTCAGAGCGTTCGCACGCGCCGCTTTTCCGGGTGAGGACGACAGCCAGCGCCCAGAGCGGACCTGAGCCAATGGCGATCAGCGAAGGAACGAAACTGACATTGCCTTTTGGATTTGCGGCGATCACTGCCCCGATGAGGCCGAGAAGAACGGCGATCCAGTGGATGGTGCGGATCCTTTCGCCAAGGAGGGCGGCCGAGAGAAGTACGCCGATCAGCGGTGAGGTAGAGTACAGCGTGGTGACGTCAGCAAGCGGCATCAGGCCCGCCGCCACGAAGAAACCGAGCGCCGAAAGGAAGTGTATGACGCCGCGCAATGCGGTTGGAAGTTTGTGGGGGCTGGCCAGAAACGCTTTGATCATTGCCTGCCGCCCCATGACAAGCGTCATAGCGAGCATCACGGCACTGCGGACGAAGATGAGCTGCCACAACGAGTAGCTCTCATCCAGCCACTTCATGGTCGCGTAGTGCAGCGAGTACATGGCGTAGCTGGCAAGGGCCAGCATGATGCCCAGCATTTTTCTGTCGGCGAGGTGGCTCATTCGGCTGCTTCCCGTTCCCATCTCCTCCAGGTCTGCCGCTTCTTCGAAGCCACCTAAGGCCGGTTGACGGGAGGCGCGGATGGGCGTATCTCTAGCAACTAGTAAACTGGTCTACTAGAATGCTCGAAAAAAGTAATCCAACCCGTGAGAGATTGATCGCCGAGGGGGTCAAATCATTGATCCTCAAGGGGTTTGACGGCATCGGCCTGAACGCCATCCTCCATTCGGCAGGCGTCCCAAAGGGCTCCTTCTACTATTTTTTCAAGAGCAAGGAGGAGTTTGCCGGCGCGATTCTGGACGCGTATGAGCGTCACTATCTCAATATGCGCGATGAGATCTTCAGCGATATGTCCTGCAGTCCGCTGCAGCGGCTGCGAAACTATTTCGACGCGGTCGAGCGGCTCCATTTGGCCGAAGCGCCTCTTGCGGGTTGCCTGTTCGGCGTTCTGAGCCAGACCGCCGCCGCGCGCAGCCCCGAATTCCGGGCAAGGCTCGCCCGCGTGTTCTCCAGATGGGAGGGGCAGCTGCGCGCATTGCTGGAAGAGGCCCAAGCCATTGGAGAAGTCGATCCGAAGCTAGATACCAGGGATGCGGCAGCCTTCCTCATTGACTGCTACGAAGGAACACTGGTGCGCATGAAGGTTGACGGCGATCAAAGTTCTTTCGTGAGGTTCCGGCGCCTTGCGCTCGAGCCTCTCGGGGTCGGCAAAGGATCACAGTCACTGAATCGGCTCTAACCGGGCCGTCGCATGCGCCAGGCGGCATCCACTGTCGCATATTCGCTGTAGCCCAGGCGCGCGATCGGCCTCATGGCCGCGGTGTCGACCCGGCCATCCTTGATGAAGCGGTCGTCGATATAGATGCCAACGACCCGCCCGATGATCGCCCATTGCTTGGCATCGCCATGATCATCGGGCAGCGGCACGATCTGGAACAGCCGGCATTCGAGCGCTGCCGGACTACCTTTGACCCTTGGCGCGCTGACGAAGCGCGACGGCGCGGGTTCAAGCCCGGCGAGCTTGAACTCATCGACATCGGGCGCCACGCTCGCCGATGAGGCATTCATCTGATCGCGCAGTTCATAGATCGCGAGATTGACCACGAATTCGGACGTCGCCTCTATGTTGGTGAGCGAGTCCTTCATGTCGGATGATCCGATCACGACGTAATGCGGCTTCTCCCCGATGGCATTGAAGAAGCTGTAGGGGGCGAGATTGAGCACGCCGTTTCTCGCGATGCTTGATACCCAGCCGATGGGGCGCGGCGCGACGATTGCCTTGAACGGGTCATTGGGCAGGCCATGCGTGTTGTCGATCGCATCGTAATGCATCACCCAATTCTCCTGAACAGTGCCGGAAGTTCGGCAATGGTACCGATCACGTGATCGGCGAGCGGAGCCAGATGATAAGCCCCCGAATTGCCGGAGAGCACGCCGACGGCGAGCCCCGCCCCCGCATCACGCGCCGTCTCCATGTCGTGCGGATTGTCGCCGACCATGGCGACCTCGCGCGATTTGATGCCGACCGCATCGGCGAAGGCATGGATCATGTCGCCGAAAGGCTTTGGCCTCCTGACGCTGTCGGCGCCGAGGATGACGTCGAAGAGCTCGGCCGCATCGAGAGCGTCCATATGCAGGGCCGCGGATGCGGCCGTGTCATTGGTGGCGACGCCGAGCCTAAGTCCCATTTGGCGCAGTTCCTCGAGAACCGGTTTGAGCGGCATCAGCGGCTTCAAATGTCTGACGCCGAGATGTCGGTAGTCGACATCGAGCAGCCTCATCTTCTCGGCAACACCCTCATCATCGAGACCCGGCCACCATACTTCGATGATGTCGCGCGTTGTGCCTTGCGCCAGGAGCGAGCCCGCCTTGAAGGCGCCGGTCGCCGGGTCATAGCCGGCCGCGACGAACTTCGCTTCGATCTGCGCAGGATGCTGATCGGCGAAGACTTCACGAAGGAGTTGCTGATAGGCCGGCACCCATGTGCCGGTCACATCGATCAGCGTGCCGTCTTTGTCGAAGAGAACGCCCTTGATGTCCATGAATGCGCTCAAGCCTGCCAGCGTGTGATGAGGTTTTCGGGGTTCGGACGGGGCCGGTCCTCGAGCGCCGCCGCGGGCGTACCGAAATAGACGATGCCAACGATCTTCTCATGCGCCCTCAGGCCCATCGCTTTCATTATCTCTGGATCATAGGCAATCCAGTCGGTGTTCCATTGGGCGCCAACACCCAGCGCCGCAGCGGCGAGCAGAACGTTCTGGGTCAAGGCGCCGGCCGAGAGAAGCTGCTCCCATTGCGGTATCTTCACATGCGGTCCGGCTCTCGAGACGACGACGAGCACGGTTGGTGCGCGCAGAAACAGCCCCGCCTGGAAGGTGAGCAATTCAGCCCCATGCTCGGGATGGAGCTCATGCCAACGGGCTTTGATCACCTCGCCGAATTCTTGCCGCGCTGCGCCCTCGAACAGGACGAATCGCCAGGGCGTCAGCTTGCCGTGATCGGGCACGCGCACCGCGATTTCAAAAATCGTTCTCAGTTGCTCGGGCGTGGGTCCGGGCTCCGACATGGCTTTGACGGAAGCTGATTTGCGGGTCTTTAGAAGGTTTAGGGCTGAGGACGTGTCGTTGAGGCGGGTCATGTCTTTAACAAGGGACCTCGACCGGCAAAGTCAAGATCGGAAAAAACAGAACACAATTGCATGGACTGCGTTAACCAAAAATTAAGCATATTGTTGAGCTCGGCCCTCTTCTCGTGTTGGCTTCACGTGCCGGCTCGACCGGTTGAGGGATAACAGGGGAACGTCTCGCATGCTGAAGGGCCGCTATATTCTCTTTCTCCTGGTGGCCTTTCTCATTGCTTCCCCGGCGACAGCGGCCTCCCCGACCGCGTCCATTGACCGGACATCGGACATTTCCCGTTCAGGCGAGGATGTTGGAGCCGAGGTTCGCATCGAGCTCACCCGCCGGGGCAACGAAGCCTTGAGCTTCAATGCACGTCTCAGCCAAGATGGCGGCGTCATCGACTGGCCAATTTCCTGGCAGGTGAAGGCATTTGGCGGCGAAACCCTGCTGTCGCGCGATGCCGGTGGCGCCTCGCTCGCCGCAGAGCCCGGCGACTATGTGGTGGAAGCGAGTTACGGTGCGGTGAGGGTTGAGCGCACGGTCACCTTGCTCGCCGGCCAGCGCCTGGAAGTCACCTTCGTGTTCAATGCCGGGGGGTTGCGCATCCTGCCCAAGCTCAAGCAGCTCGGCTTCCCCGATGCGCGTCCCTTCACCAGCATCTACAAGTCGTCAGGTGCGGACGGCGGAACGCTCGTCGCCGTCACTGAGGAGCCTGGTGAGATCCTCAGGCTTGGCGCAGGATCCTATCGCATCGAAAGCCGCTTCCAGCCCGGTAATGCCGAGGCCGCGACCGAGGTCACGGTCAGGGCGGGCCTCCTGTCGGCGGTCGAGCTCGACATGACGGCCGGCATCGCGCGTCTCGACGCCTCCGGTGCAGGCGATGACATCTACTGGATCATTACCGATGCCAGGGGCGAAACCCTGCCCGGCATTCCCGGTCCCACTGCCGATGTCGTGCTAAAGCCCGGGCGCTATATGCTCCGTACCCGCATCGATGGTGCTGAAAAGACTTCGGGCTTCACCATCGAGCCAGGCCGCGTCAGTGCCATCATCCAGTCCAACTAATTCCACGCGGCAATAGCTTCATCGAGAGCCCGTGTGGCGCGAATCAAGTTGTATGCGCGGCCGAGAGCCGAGAGCCGCACAAGCTTGGCGTTCACTGCAGCGCTGCGCTCGCCGCGGCCAACGCGGATAAGGATGCGCGCCCGCTCAATGAGAAAATTGGCCCACGCGAAGGGCTCCTGCGCCGTGTAATCCACAATCGCCTGGGCGAAGCTTTCGGCGGTCTCCCATTCGCGGCGACTGAGCGAGGCCGCTATCATGTGACTGTTGAAATACATGTGATTGTGGAACGGCGCGCCCGCCTTGAGGATGGCACGCGCTTGCGCGATATGCGCCTGCCGCTCGCTCTCGCTTGCCGCGAGCTCGGCCAGCATGCCGAGCACGATCGGCCCCACGTAGTTGAGCCCGGTTTCCTCGCAGAGCGTGTAGGCCCAATTGGCGTAGTGGCGCGCTTCGTCCAGCTGCCCGGCGATGAGGGCCAGCTCGGCTAAGAACATCTTGCTTTCCGCTTCGAAGCGCTTGGCGCCGAGCGCAATGGCGATCTCGTCGGCCTTCACCGAATGATCGCGGGCCACTGCGATCTCGTCGGCCTCGAACTTGCTGAAATAACCGCAGTGATGGGCGATCATCAGCGCGCGCCTGGCGCCGGCGCGCTCGGCGAGCCTGATCGCCTCGCGAACGCAGTCATCGGCCTCGCGCCATTCGCACTTGGCGTGCGCGGTGATGGCCCACATAGGCAGGTTGGCCACTTCGGTGCGGCCAAAGCCTTCTTTGCGCGCCAGCTTCACGCAGCGGCTGAAGGCGTCATAGGCGCTGAGCATGCGCCCACTGCCATAGTAACCGTCGCCCAATCCGCCCAAAGCGCGGATCTCGGCCTCGACCGAGCCCGCCGCGCGAGCGAAATCAAGCGCTTTCTGATGCTCGGCCAGGCATTCGGCATGACGGCCCTGCGGGAACAAAAGATTGCCGCGCAAATAATGCGACCGTGAAAGTTCAAGCAAGAGCTGATCGTTCTCGGCGATCGCATCGGCGCGATCGAGCGCGGCGAAAGCTTCATTGAAACGATCGGAGAGCCTCAGGCATTGGGCAAAGCCGATATTGGCGCGACAGGTTAATGAATGCTCGCCCTCGGCCAGGCGCAATGCCTCGGGCCAGACCTCGAGCGACGCTTTGATCTCACCCGTTTCGAGCAGCATTTCGCCGCGGCGTGTGAGAAGCTCGGCCTTGCGGGCCCCTTCCTGCGCCAGAGCGGCGGCCCGCGCATTGAGCATGATCGCACTTTCATAGTGATAGATCGCCCATTCACTTTGCGCCGCATCGTCATAGGCGTCGACCGCGCCTTGATCCTGCGCCTGGTCGAGATGTCTGGCGGTCAGGAGCTTGTCGCGCCCCCTGAACCATTCGGCCGCTTTCACATGCAGCGCCCTGCGGCGTGACTTCGGCAAGGTGCCATAGGTCGCGTCGCGAACCAGCGCATGCACGAACTCGAAGGAATGTGCGCCGGGCTGGATGAGCACGGCATCGACGAGCGGCTTGAGAGCGACCTCCCTCTCATCCATAAGATGGTCGATCTCGTCCTGCTTGAACCTGTGGCCGAGCACGGATGCTGTCTGGACGATACGCCGGTCTCTCTCGGACAAGCGATCCAGCCGCGCGACGATCAGGCTTTGAATTGACTGCGGCAATGCCTCGCCGCCCGACCCCAGACTTGTGGTGCAGCAACTGCACCAGGAACAGCGGATTGCCGGCGGCGCGCGCCAGCACGTCCTTGACGAGAGCGCTCTCGCCGGTGAAGACCTGCCGTGCGAGGCTCGCCGCTTCCTGGTCCGTAAGTGCTGCGAGATCCAGCACCGTTATGGGCGTCGGCGCGATCCGCTGTCGCCACGCCGCATCGATCGGATCGCGTTCCGGGCGCCCGGTGAAGACGAGATTGACTGGATGCGATTGCGCGGCAAGTGCCAAAGCCTCGAGCATGTCGAGACCGTCGTCGTCGATCCAATGCACGTCCTCGACGGCAATGAACAGCGGCGCCTTCCCGGCGGCGAGGCCGGCGATCTTCGAAAGCGTCGCGATGCGCGCCGCCCGGCGGCCGGACGCATCGAACGTGTCGAATACACGTGCGAGCCGCGGCGGCAGCATCTTGCCTATGAGGTCGTGCAGGAATGTCTCGTCGCGCTCGCCCAGTCCGTTGCGGGCGATACAGGCGGCAAGATCCTCCGGCAGACCCCACAGATGATTGTCGCCATCAACTGAGAGCAAAGCCTCGGCAATGATGCGGCGAAGCTGCGTCTGGCTGCCGGCACCGAAGCTCATAACGGCGGCGGAAAGACAGGTGAGGCCACGATGGAGTGCCGTATCCGTCGCCTCTTCCAGCAATCGCGTCTTGCCGATGCCGGCCTCGCCGCGGAGATAGACGATCCGCCCTATTTTTTCCCGGGCAGTCGCAGCGAATGCCGCCTCGATCTCGGCCATTTCGGCCTTGCGCCCGACGAAGCGCGGGCCGCTCGCGTCCTTCTTGTCTTGCTGCTGCGAGGAAACCCTGAAGACTGGAAGCTCTCCGGCAAAGCCTTCCAGCCGGCGACGGCCCAGCGCCTCCACCGAATGGCGATGCGCCACAGCCGCTGCGAGATCGTCTGAGAGCAATATCTCACCGTTCTTGGCGAGATCGCACAGGCGCGCAGCGAGGTTTACCGAGGAGCCCGTGATCGTATAGGGACGGTGCACGTCGGAGCCGGTGGTCGCGGCCAGAACTGTCCCCACCGCCAGCCCGCAATGAACATCGAGAGGACCGGCGCGGTAATGTTGCGCCAGGGGACTTAGCCCCTCGCGAATGGCGATCGCGGCCGCAACCGCACGCTCGGCGTCATCGCCATGGGCAATGGGCGCGCCGAACACTGCCATGACGCAGTCGCCAATATGCTTGTCCACCTTGCCTCCCAGCCGCACGACCGTGCCGTCGGTCAGGGCGAAGAAGTCATTGAGCAGGTTCTGCACGTCTTCCGGATCGTGGGTGGCGGACAAGGCGGTGAAGCCCGAAAGATCGGCGAAGAGCACGGTAACCGGCCGCAACTCCCCTTCTGCCGTGCGCGTCGCTTGTGCGGCCGTTTCAAGTGCCGAGCCGCAATTGCCGCAGAAGCGGGACGCAGCCGGATTCTCCGCGCCGCAGCCGCGGCAGAGTTGGACCTGCGGCGCGCCGCAGGCCGTGCAGAAGCGCTGGTCCGGTTTGGTCTCGGTTCCACAGAATCGGCAAGACAATAGACACCCCGTAGTCTTATCTCGCGGGTGCGTTGAGATTGTCCCGCCTTGTTCATGCCTGTTCTGGGCCAACTTTCGCGACTTCGCCCCGGGAATGCCAGAAAGTACAACTTAAGGCAAGCATTCGGCCGGCCGAATTGACCCGGCGTAGCCCGCAGCCAGGCCATCCGTCATTGCAAGCCCGCAATCGAGAAGAGACTCGGCAAAGCACTTGGAAGACCGGGCAGACAGTGCCGAAGCTTCGGCGAGCAATTGTGCATTCGATTTGCGCACAGACACGCCGAAGCAACTCTAGCAATTATTTTGTCAGCCGACGGAATGAAAAGCCCGCATGGGACTGGCCGTGCGGGCCTTCATGTATTGTCGATCCGTCAGCAAACTCCGATACAGAGGGGCGGCCAGAGACGTATGCCTATGTAGCGCGCGCGATAGGGGTAATATCGGCGGTGAGAGTGCCTATACTTCCTATAATGAACCTGCGTCAGGTTGCCGTTGCTTGCCGCATCGATCTTTACCGGCGCAGCCTGTGGCATGGCCTGGCTTGGCGCTGGCATAGCAAGAACGACACCAGCCGAAACGACCGTGGCCACGGCCAATGCTTTGATGCTAAACACGATAAATCCTCCTCCTTTTTCATTGAGGACTTCAACGCCTTGTCCACACCGGCGCATGACCGGGTACAAGGCATCTTTGACTAAAACCAACGTTCGGCGGGAAGGATCGTTCCGAAGATAAGGAGAGCCCAAACCGAAGCGGGTCCTGCTATTTCTTACTGATCAAAGACACGATAATGATCGCCGACCGGCCATGGAATCGTGCGGTGAAGGTAACCGTCATCGCGCCCGAAGACGTCGATGTGTTGAACGTGCGGGAACTGGCCGAGCGAGCATGGCGGTCGCCGGCCAAGCAAATCACGGTGACGGCGTGAGGGTGCGGGCTTTCGGGCGCTAGCGGGACACGGGGATAGAGCACCGCCGTTGTGGATAGCGCCCTATGTGCTGCTGCGCTGCGTATGTACAGGCCAGCAATTCGGTGCGGATCAGCGATTCGCCGGTTGGCCACCGCTGTGACTTTCACGTGCACCGCTGCCGCTTGGTTCTATTTCGCCAAATTCACGATCACCACGCCGAGAAGCGCCAAGATGCCGCCAATGATCGCGAAGAGGCCAGGCACCTCGCCAAGCCACAGAAAGCCGAGCAAGGTTGAGAGGGGCGGCACACTATAGAGAAAGTTCGATGCCCGGCTCGCCGGGAACTTCGACAGCATGACCGAATAGGTGGCATAGGCAACCATGCTGGGACCGAGGCCCAGATAGATCGTCGCGAGCAGCGCCTCCGACGAAGCATCAGGCACTTGCATCGCCGCTGACGGTATGAAGGGTGCAAGAAGGACGGCACCGATGACGATGTTCCACGCGGCGACCGTCACCGGACGGTGCTTTCTGAACAGCGGCTTCTGGGCGACGGTGGTGATTGTATTGCACAAGGCGGCGCCAAAGATGAAGAGGGCGCCAATATCGATCCTGATGCCTTCGCCTTCGCCGAGCGCGATCAGGCCGATGCCGGCAAAGGAGATGGCGGTGCCCAGCCAGGCCTTGCCGCTGAACGTCTCGTTGAGCAGCAGCATGGCAAAAATGGCAGTGATGATAGGATTGACATTGATAATGAAGGCCGCCGCCCCAGCCGATACGGTTTTTTCGCCGATATTGAGGAGTACGGTATAGAGGGCCACGAAGAACACTCCCCCCGTGAGGATGCGCCAGATCTCGGCGCCTTTCGGCCAGCCTGGACGGGTGATCATCAAATAGAGCGCTGCCGGCACGCCCCCGATGGCGAAACGGGCCGCGCCCAGTTCCACGGGGCCGAAGGCCTGGAGGCCGGCGCGGATGGCCGGGAAAGCTGAGGCCCAGATCAGGATTGTGACGATGACCGCGGAGATGGCCCTGGCGTCGCGGGGCGCGGGTTGAGCGTGGATGGCGGAATGGGCCATGGCAATTGTCTCCAGGCAACAAGAGGCTCGAGCGAAGCCGAACCGCTTCGCGAAAAAGCCACTTCAAGACATTGAAATTAAGGAGATCGATGGAGATGGTCGTCCACTCAATCGATCCTTCTGATGTTTATTTCAGCCCGATTGCGTTCATTGACAAACGAAACAATCGAGTATGAGTTGTGACTATGGATCACAACTACAAACTCTTGCCGCCGTTGGATACGATCCGTGCTTTCGACACTGCGGCGCGCACGGGCAGCTTTTCCGCTGCCGCTGAGACCCTTAACCTCACCCATGGCGCCATCAGCCGTCAGATTTCCAAGCTCGAACGCTGGTTCGGCCACCGGCTTTTCGACCGCCAGGCCAGGGGTGTCGCCCTGACACCGGAAGGTCAGCGCCTGTTCCTGCGCACGAGCGAGGCGTTGTCGATCATCGCTGATGGATCCGACCGCTGGATCGATGCGCGCGGATCGGCCGTCGTGCGCCTCACCTCGATCCCCTCGATCAGCGGCCTATGGCTGATGCAAAGGCTTTCGGCTTTCGAAGGTGGAAACCCGCCCCTGCGCATCGAGCTCAGCGTGGAACATCGCCATGTCGATCTTGAGAGCGAAGGCGGCGACCTCGCCTTCCGCTGCGGGCGAGGGCGCATCCCCACCCGGGTCTCGGTGCAACTCTTCGAGGAGCTATGCTATCCGATCGCATCGCCCGTGCTGGCTCAACGGATTGGTCACGGTGCCCCCGAAAGGCTTCTCGGCTTCCCGCTCATTCACGATTCCGACGCTTCGGCCTGGCGCGCCTGGTTCGCCAGCCAGAACATCGATTACCGCCCGCGCCCGCAGGATCGCCGCTTCGAGGACTACAATCTCGTCCTCGATGCCGCGGCCCACGGCCTCGGCATCGCATTGGCGCGCCCGCCCATGCTCGAAGGTTCGCATCACCAGAACCGCGTCGTCGAGGTAGATGCCCGCCGGGTCAAGAACCCGGTATCCTATTGGCTCGACCGGCCGGCCCGCAAGCCAAGGCCAGTTGCGGTTGTGCTGGCGCGCCGGATCATGACGGAAGCTGGCGTTGCGCCAAAGGCGGCCGAATCCTTTCTTGCCGCCACGCGTGAAGATCAATGAAATAAAACAGCGTACAGAGGCGGTTGAACACCTCTGCTCACATGCAGTGAGAAGACCTATGCGGCGGTTGTTTCACGTTTCACATCAGGCGGCGTTGCTTCCTCGGTGAGCTGCCTGGTCACTTCATGGAGATTGAGCGACTGCTGCGCCTGCGAGCCGAGCCGGCGCACATTGAGCGTGCCTTCCTCCATCTCGCGCTTTCCGGCGACAAGGATGACCGGAACCTTCGCCACCGAGTGCTCTCGGACCTTGTAGTTGATCTTCTCATTGCGCAGATCGGTCTCGACGCGAAGCCCGGCCCGGGTGAGATCGCGCGGCCACCTTGCGCGGCATAGTCGTCGGCGTCCGAGACGATGGTGGTGACCACCGCCTGGATCGGGCGCCAGCCACAAGGGGAAATGGCCGGCAAAATGCTCGATCAGGATGCCGAGGAAACGTTCCATCGAGCCGCAGATCGCGCGGTGGACCATGACCGGCATCTTCTTCTGCCCGTCGGCATCGACATAAAAAGCGCCGAACCGCTCCGGCAGGTTGAAATCGACCTGGGTCGTGCCGCATTGCCAGTCCCGCCCGATCGCATCGCGCAACGTGTATTCGAATTTGGGACCGTAGAAGGTGCCCTCGCCCGGATTGATGCCGGTCTTGATCCGCCCGCCCGACTTCCGCGGCGATGCGGTCGAGGAGCCGGCTCAACACCTCCTCGGCATGGTCCCACATGGCATCGGTGCCGACCCGCTTCTCAGGGCGGGTCGCCAGCTTCACCACGAATTCCGTCGAAGCCGAAATCGGCATAGACCGAGAGGATGAGATCATTGATCTTGAGGCATTCCTCGGCGAGCTGCTCCTCGGTGCAGAACACATGCGCATCGTCCTGGGTGAAACCGCGCACCCGCATCAGGCCATGCAGTGCGCCGGACGGCTCATAGCGATGCACCGCGCCGAATTCCGCAAGCCTGATAGGCAGATCGCGATAGGACTTGAGGCCGTGCTTGAAGATCTGGATATGCCCGGGGCAGTTCATCGGCTTGAGCGCGAAGACGCGCTCGTCCTCGGTCTCATCGCCGGCCGTCTGCACCTTGAACATGTTCTCGCGATACCAGCCCCAATGGCCCGAAGTCTCCCACAGGACTTTGTCGAGGACCTGCGGCGCGTTGACCTCCTGATAGTCGGCTCTGAGCCGCCGGCGCATATAGGCAATGAGCGCCTGGAACATCGTCCAGCCCTTGGGATGCCAGAAGACGACGCCCGGCCCCTCTTCCTGGAAATGGAACAGGTCCATCTCGCGCCCCAGCCGGCGATGATCGCGCTTTTCCGCCTCTTCCAGTGCGGTCAGATAGGCCTGCAGATCTTTGTCATTGGCCCAGGCGGTGCCGTAGATGCGGGTCAGCATTGGATTCTTCGACGTCGCCGCGCCAATAGGCGCCTGCCACCTTCATCAGCTTGAAGGCGATCGCCGATCTTGCCGGTCGAGGTCATATGCGGGCCGCGGCAGAGATCGATCCAGCCGACCCTGGTCATAAAACTTGATCTCCTGGCCTTGCGGAATCGCATCGACCAGTTCGACCTTGAACATCTCGCCTCTTGACTTGAAAAATTCCTTGGCCGCTTCACGTGAAACGATTCGTTTAGTAAATGGGCGATCGCGCGCGATGATCTCGCGCATTTTCTTCTCGATCGCCGGAAAATCTTCCGGAGTGAACGGCTCGTTGCGGAAAAAGTCATAGTAGAAGCCATTCTCGATCACCGGGCCGATGGTGACCTGGGTGCCGGGATAGAGCTCCTGCACGGCTTCCGCCAGCACATGCGCGCATCATGCCGGATGAGTTCCAGTGCTTCGGCGTCATCGCGCGTGATGATTCGCACCTTGGCATCCTGCGTGATGGGATCGGCAAGGTCGATCAACGGCGCCATCCTTTATCAGGGCGACGGCTTTCTTCTCGAGTGATTTGGAAATGGAAGCGGCGAGTTGGCCGCCGCTAGTCCCGGCTTGCACCTGACGCACGGCGCCATCGGGAAAGGTGAGGTTGATCATGGTCTTCTCCTGCTCACTCCTGCATACGCAGCAGGTAAGCTTTCATCGTTGCGGCGCCGCTTATGACAGTGCCCGGCTTCCGGGTCAACCGTAGAGGGATCATCCAATGACCACTTGAATCCCCGGCCCAGCCCCGAACTTCGGCAATCTCACGATAAGAAGGCCCGGTCGGCTGACAGTGGACTTGAGCAATTCCTGCTAAGTTACTAAAATAGCTTAGATCTGAAAAATCTTGTCCTCGAGGGGGTACCCCTTCCCTATTTTTGCCGCCAGGACACATGGCGCCAGACGCGCCAATCGGCGCTGGGGAATTTCTCCGGCACCGGATCGAACCCCTCCCCGCCCCAGGGATGACAGCGTGAAACACGCGCAAGGCCCAGCCAGAAACCGGCCCAGGCGCCATGGCGCCTGATCGCCTCAAAGGCATAATCCGAGCAGCTCGGCAGATAGCGGCAACGCCGGCCCAGCACCATGGATACGGTCAATTGATAGAAGCGGATCAGGCCGAGCAGAATGAGCGCCGCAGGGCCTCTTGCCTGTCGCTTTTCCGTTTCATGATGACGTTCGCACATCCTGCCTGACCTTCAGGCCGCGTAAAGTCGGGCCGACACCTCCGCGGAGATAGGCATGCCCGACGCCAAGCCCAATATCCTGTTCATCATGGCCGATCAGCTGGCGGCGCGCTACCTGAGGGCCTACGGACACCGGCTGGTGAAGACGCCGCATCTCGACCGCCTGGCCGAGGAAGGCGTTGTCTTCGAGAACGCCTATACAGCGAGCCCGCTCTGCGCGCCCGCCCGCGCCACCGTGATGAACGGCCTCCTCCCCTCGCGCACCGGTGTTTATGACAATGCCGCCGAATTCCCTTCCTCCATCCCGACCTGGGCCCATTATCTGAGGCTCGCCGGTTATCGCACCTGCCTGTCGGGCAAGATGCATTTCGTCGGGCCCGATCAGCTTCATGGCATCGAAGAGCGCCTGACGACCGACATCTACCCCGCCGATTTCGGCTGGACGCCCGATTGGCGGCTGAGCCAGCAGCGCATCGACTGGTGGTATCACAATATGACGTCGGTCCTGCAGCCCGGCATTGCCGAGATCACCAACCAGCTCGAATATGACGATGAGGTGGCTTTCCTTGCGCTGCGCAGGATCTATGACTACGCCCGCTACGAGTCAGGCACGCCCTTCTGCCTGATGGTCTCCTTCACCCACCCGCATGATCCCTACGCCGCGCGCGCAAAGTTCTGGAATCTCTATCGCAACGATGAGATCGATCTGCCGTCGCAGAAGCCTCTCGCCAAGGAAAAGCTCGATCCGCATAGCCGCCGTCTCTACGAGATGTCGGCAATGGACGACTATGTCGTCACCGAAAAGGATGTGCGCGCCGCGCGGCACGGCTATTATGCCAACATCTCCTATGTCGATGATCTGATCGGCAGCCTCATGGCGGAACTCGCGGCGACCAGTCAATTGGACAACACAGTCATCGTCTTCACCTCCGACCATGGCGATTTCCTGGGCGAGCGCGGACTCTGGTACAAGATGTCGTTCCTCGAGCCTTCCGCCCATGTGCCGCTGATCGTCTGGGCGCCGAAGCGCTTCGCCGCGCGCCGGATCGGCGAGCCGGCGACACTCGCCGACATCCTCCCGACCCTTGTCGATCTTGCCGGAACCGGCAAAGCCGGTCTCGCCCGCAAGGTCGATGGCCGCAGCCTCCATCCTTTGCTTGGAGGCGCCCGTGAAAACGAGCAAGCGACCGCCTGGGGCGAATATCTGGCGGAGGGCGCCGTGGCGCCGCTTTACATGTTGAGGCGCGGCAAATGGAAATTCATCCATACACCCGTCGATCCCGATCAGCTGTTCGATCTCGCCGCCGATCCCGATGAGCATGTCAATCTCGCCAATGCCCCTGCACATCGCGCACTGGCTCAGAATTTCCGCCGCGAGGTCGAGGTGGCTTTCGATATCCCGCGCATCACCCAAGAGGTGATGGAAAGCCAACAGGCTCGCCTCATGATGTTCGAGGCGCTCCGGCGCGGCGCGCATTTTCCTTGGGACTTCCAGCCGCTGCGCGATGCCTCCGAACAATATACGCGCAACCACATGTCGGTGACCGATCGCGATCTCAAGAGCCGATTTCCTCCGGCGCCCGACCTGGCCGACCGGAAGCGCTATTCATAACTCAGCCCAAGGCAACTTCCGGAAGTTTCAGGCCGGCATTTCCGCCCTCGCCTCGATCTCGTTCACTGCATCGACCACCGCATCGAAGGTCAGCAGCGTCGAGGCATGCCGCGCCTTGAAGTCGCGCACCGGCAGAAGCGCCTCGAGATCCTCCCATTTGCCCGAGGGCGGTCGGCCGCCCTCCTTCAGCATGGCATACATCTGGGTCCGCAACTTGCCTGAGCTCCGCCGGCGTCGAGCCCACGACATGGCGCGCCATGATCGATGACGAGGCCTGACCCAGCGCGCAGGCCTTCACCTCATGGCCGAAATCGCTCACCGCGCCGTCTTCCATCTTCACGTCGACCGTCACCTTGCGAGCCGCACAGGCGGGAATGGCGGTCGCCGTCGCGTCGGGCGCATCAAGCGTTGCAGTCCCGGAATATCGGCCGCGAATTCAAGAATCTTGCTGTTGTAGATTTCGTTGATCATGCACATATTCTAATGCGTCGGAAACGCTCGGCAAAGCGCCGTCTGGCAAGTTTGCCTCCAGAGCCGTGCCCATGATATGGGAAACCAGCCAAATCGGAAAGTCAAAGTGAGCCCACGAGAATGGATGCCATCGTCAAGAAATTCGCGACGCGGAACCGTCGGCCCAGTCAAGCGCCCGTCGCAGGAGGAGGCCGAGGCGGCCGTGCGCACGCTGATCGCCTGGGCCGGCGATGATCCCGCCCGCGAAGGCCTGCTGGACACGCCGCGACGCGTGGTCAAGGCCTATCAAGGAATTCTTCAAGGGCTATAGCGAAGACCCGCTCGAGGCCCTTTCGCGCACCTTCGATCGAGGTCGGCGGCTATGACGACATCGTCATGCTGCGCGACATCGAGTTCAACTCGCATTGCGAGCACCATATCGTGCCCTTTATCGGCCGCGCCCATGTCGCCTATCTGCCCTCGCATGCGGTGGTCGGCATTTCCAAGCTGGCGCGTGTCGTCGAGATTTTTGCCCGCCGGCTGCAGACCCAGGAGACCATGACGGCGCAGATCGCCAAGTCCATCGACAAGGCGCTCGAGCCCCGCGGCGCCGCCGTCATGATCGAAGCCGTGCATCAGTGCATGTCGCTGCGCGGCGTCAACAAGCGCAATGTCGCGACCATCACCACGCAGTTCACCGGCGAGTTCAAGTCCAACCCGGTGCTGCAGGCCCGGTTCATGGAACTGGTGCGCGCGCCTTCGGGCGGCTTCTCGCTCTGATGACCGCGAAGGGCAACGAAGAAACGACGGTCTTCGCGCCGAACTTCGACGAACATGGGCTGATCCCGGCGATCGTCACCGATGCCAAGGATGGTACGGTCCTCATGCTCGCTTACATGAATGAGGAAGCGTTGCGGCTGACGCTCGAGACCGGGGAAGCTCATTTCTGGAGCCGGTCGCGCCGCGAACTCTGGCGCAAGGGAGCGACATCCGGCGACATCCAGAAAGTTGTCGATATCACACTTCGACTGCGACCAGGATGCGCTGCTGCTGTCAGGTGACGCTGGGCGGTCGTGGCGTCGCCTGCCATACCGGACGCTATTCGTGCTTCTATCGCAAGGTGAGCCGCGGCTCACGCGGTTACAAACTTGAAATAATTTGAGATTTCCCGATCTTCCGTGCACGGTGTAAAGTCGTGCCGATGAATGGGAAGGTCAGGCATGCCGTCGGGCTCGCGCTCGGTGCGGGAGCGGCGCGCGGTTGGGCGCATATCGGCGTCATCGAAAGGCTCGAGGAGCATGGCATCTTCGCCTGCGCCATATCGGGCTCGTCGATCGGCGCATTGGCGGGCGGTCTCCATGCCGCGGGGCGGCTGTCGGCGCTCAAGGATTTTGCTTTGCGCCTGACACGCCGGCGCGTCCTGTCGCTGCTCGATTTTTCCTGGCGCGGCTCGGGTCTCATTGCCGGCGAGCGGCTGGGCGGTCTTCTGGATGACGTCCTCGGCGAGTTCAGCTTTGCCGACATTCGTATTCCCTTCATCTGCATCGCGACCGAGCTCGGCACCGGACATGAATTGTGGCTGCGCTCGGGTCCCCTCGCGCCGGCGATCAGAGCCTCCTATGCGCTTCCGGGCGTCTTCCGTCCGGTCCGGGTCAACGGTCATTGGCTCATCGATGGCGGCGTGGTTAATCCCGTGCCGGTCGCGGCCTGCCGCGCGCTTGGCGCCCGCATCGTCATTGCCGTCAATCTGGGCCCAGAGACGGCCACCGGCATCGCCATCCAAAATCCACCCGACATATCGATGAGCGAAAAAGGCCACATGGCGCCGAGCCTCACATCGGTGCTCGCTGCCGCCTTCAACATCACCCAGGACCGGCTGTCGCGCTCGCGCCTCGCTGGCGATCCGCCCGACATATCGATTGTGCCGCGCACCAACGGCATGGGACTCTTCGAATTCGACAAGGCGGAAAAAGCCATTGCCGCCGGCCGCGACGCAGTGGACCGCGCCATGCCCGAGATCGAGCACGCGATCGCGGTGCTTTAGCGTCGAACCGAAAAGTTCATGGCCGCCCTTGAGGCGGCCATCCAGCAAAGTATTTGGCGCGGGGGTCGGTTTTCCTGATCACGCGCGCTTGCGGCTTTCGGATAATTTGATGCGCTAAGGAAAAGTCAGCCCGAAGACGCGATGTAGCTCTTCATCTCCTCGGCTTCGCGCTCGATTTCCTCGATACGGTTCTTGACCACATCGCCGATCGAGATCATACCGCCGAGCTTGCCGCCTTCGACCACCGGCAGATGGCGGACGCGATGCTCGGTCATCAGCGCCATGAGCTCGGCCTCGGTGTCGCGTGGCGTGCATGTCCTGACCGATGCCGTCATGAATTCCTTCACCGGCTTTTCGAGCGCCTTGGGACCGCCACGCGCCACGGCGCGCACGATGTCGCGCTCGGACACGATGCCGTCGATGCGGCCTTGCGAATCGACGACCACGACGGCGCCGATTTTCTTGGTAGAGAGGGTCTGCGCCACGGCCAGCACCGTATCGTCGGGCTGTGCGGTGATCACAGCGCGGCCCTTGGCGCTGAGAATTTGCGCAACAGTCATGCACACCTCCTTCTTCGCTCGCCGCCACTCTAACACGAAGTCAGCGGCTCTGCATCCTTTCTCGGCTGATGATGAAATAGCTGAGAAGCCCGGCAATGAAGCCGCCGAGATGCGCCTCCCAGGCGATGCGGCCGCCATCGGCGAAACCCGGCAAACCCTGAACGCCGGTGAGCAGCGTCATGCCGAGGAAAATGAACATGAAGACGAGGGCGCGCCGATCGCGCAGGAACTCGCCGAAAGTCAACGGCGCGCCGCGCCTACCGAACATGATCGGTATTGCCGCGGCGAGAAGTCCCGATACGGCGCCCGATGCCCCGACGATGACCATGAACACACCCCAATAGACCAAGAGCATGGCAAGCGCTCCGCCCAAGGTCGAGATGAAAGCGATGGCAAGAAAACGCAAAGTCCCGAATTGCTGCGCAACTCGCGTTCCGAAGATCAGAAGCCACACGGAGTTGAACAGGACATGCAGCCAGCCATCATGCAGGAAGCCGTAGGTGATGAGGCTCCAATATTGCGAGCCCTCGATCATCGCGGTGCCGTCGGCGACCTCGAAGCGCGCCGGTATGAGCGCAAAGGCGTAGAGCGCCCAGATTTGCCACTCCTGTCCGCCGATCTGGATCACAAGATGGATGGCAATGAGAACCGCGATGAGCACGAGTACCACTGACGGGGCGTTGACCATGGGGCCACTGCTCTTTGACCTTCTCTGCGCTGGATCGAGTCGATCACGATTGCTCTCGGTCGCTTCTGGCACAGCTGCTGCACTCACCCCTGCGATTGTCCACGCATGACACAAATGCCCAAAGTGGTGTGCCTATGCAGAACACTGATACCATCCACGTGAGGGCAACCCCAGAGGAAATGCTTCATCCTGGAAGCCGTGCCCTGTTTCACTACTGGCAGACGCTGCGCTGCGAAATGTCTGCACCCTCGCGTGACTGGCTTGATCTCAAGAAGATCCACACTCTCGTCCCGTTCGTGTTCATGATCGAGCGCCGCCTCTGGCGACTGGCCCGTACTCAGATTTGCGAACCATGGGGCATGGAGCTCACCGGCGAGCCGGCGCCGGCGCAAGGCGAGCGACCCGAGCGGGAGACCATGGCGCGCCTTCTCGACCGCGTCATCGATGCGCTATCAGCCTTTTGTGCTTCGTTTCCGCTTGAATTCCGCACGGAGCGAAAACGTTGCGGTGGAATTGGTCGGCCTTCCCTTGCGCGCCCGCAATGGCGTGGGGACTCATGTCTTCGGCGTCATCATGCCATTCCGCCAAGTCCGCCGGCCGCGCCACGATCACGTCACCGGTTTCGAGCTCGCCGCTGCCCACACCATCCGGGTCGAGCCGCCGCTGGATGTCCGCAACAAACTGGCGAAAATCGCGCCACAGGGCTTCCAGGTTGTTAAGGGCGGGCGCGGCGGTTGACTCTTGCTTAACCATTCGCCCTAAGACCTCTGCTAGTGGGACGATGTTACTTTCCGCCCGAGACAGCGGCAAACAGCAAGGGGCGATACCCGCCGTGGCGGCAAGAATCGCGACTGGGGAAGAAATCCTCTCAACCGACGAATTGGTAGGACCGACAATCATCTTGGGTCGCTTCATGCTGCCCGATTTGAGCGAGCACGCTTGCCAGGTCAGTCAGCTAACTCCCGACAGGGCCGTCTTCATCACCACGATCGTGCCGGAAACAGACACGCAAATCGTCGCCTATCTCGACGAGATCGGACGTGTCGAAGGCATGAGCGGCGAGGTCGTTCCTGGCGGATTCCGCATCGTTTTTTCCCATACCGGCCAGCGGAAAGCGCGCTTTGCGTCAAGGCTTTCCGGCCGCGCGGCCAAGAACACGACGGTCGGCACCGATCTGCGCCGCCACGCCCGCCACACACCGCATGACAGCCAGTCCTGCATCACCTTGCCGGATGGCCGGGCGAGGTCATCGATATTTCGCTGTCGGGCGCCGCCGTGAAGGTTGACGTCATGCCGAGCCTCGGCACCTGCGTCATGCTCGGCAAAATGCGGGGACGCATCGTCCGTCATGTGGACTCAGGCATCGCCATCGAGTTCCTGCGGCTCCTCGAGACCGCTCAGCTTTCCGACGACCCGCGCTGACACGTCGGTCACCTGGGGCCCGGGTACCAGGCGCTTCGAGCCTGATGCTTCCGATGGTTAATAGTCATCATCCGTACCCTTTCCAATTTATTATTATTTATCAGCAAGTTGCGCGAATAACCTGAACGCGATCTCAAAGCTTTGCCGCTAGTCTGACGCCCAACGATAAGGGGAATGGACGTCAAACAATGACTATCTTGGCAAAACTCGGGGGAGTCGCGCTCGGATTGGTCTGCATGATCAGCGCGGGGCAAGCGGTGGAAGCAGACCTCACTCGGGCGGAATCCGAAACCGGAGAATTCGCAACCATCTATGGCAAGGCTCTGCCGCCGATCGGCTATGTCGAAATGTGCGTGCGTGAGCCGAAAGAGTGCCAGGCGCTCGGCGGCAGGAAGATACGCCTTTCACTTTCGCCCGAGCGCTGGAAGCTCGTTTCCCAGGTGAATGTCTTCGTGAACGGCAAGATCGCGCCGGTGAGCGATGAAGAGCTCTATGGCAAGCCTGAATACTGGACTATCCCGACAGATGCCGGCGACTGCGAGGATTACCTCCTGCTGAAGAAGCGCTATCTCCAGGGGTTGGGCTTCCCCTCGGCGGCCTTGTTGATCACGGTCGTGCTCGATGAGAAAATGCAGGGACATGCGGTGCTGACCATCACCACCGACGACGGCGACTTCGTTCTCGACAATCGCCGCAACGAGGTCCTCCACTGGATCGAGACCGGCTACGTTTTCTTGAAGCGTCAGTCCGCCGAAGACCCACGGCAATGGGTATCGCTCAGCAAGAAGGCGCCCGTGCACAATGGCGCGGTCTCAGCGGGCAATGCGCCGGAATGAACGAATGAATGGATCAGTTGGGAGCTAAGACCCGGTCGCGTCCCCTCCCCATCCCCCACCAGACCGGGTCCGAGGAGCCGGCTCAGCCCCACCCTGAGCCGGCTCCGACTATTTTGTGGCCGGCATAGTGCGAACGCTATTCGTCTGATTGCTCGCGCATGCCGGCGACGAAGCGACGCCAGTTCTTAACATAGTTTTTGGCCGAGTGTGGGAGCCCTTCGGCCATTTCCGCCGAGAGCTCACGCACCACTTTGCCCGGCGAGCCCATCACCAGGGAGTTATCGGGAATAACCTTGCCTTCGGGGATAAGCGCATGCGCGCCGATCAGGCAATTGCGTCCGATCGTAGCGTGATTGAGGATCGTCGAGCCCATACCGATCAGCGTACCATCGCCAATCGTGCAGCCATGCAGGATGGCCCGGTGGCCGATAGTGCAGTTGCGTCCGACCGTCAGTGGCGCCCCCATATCGGTGTGGAGCACGCAGCCATCCTGGATGTTGCTGCCTTCGCCGATATGGATGAGCTCATTGTCGCCGCGCAGCACCGCGCCGAACCAGACGCCGACATTGCGATCGAGCTTTACCCGGCCAACCACCACGGCGTTGGGCGCGATCCAATATTCGTGCTCGGGCGGAAGCTCCGGAAGAACGCCATCAAGCGAATACACCGTCATGCGCCAGCTCTCTCATCGTGGAATATCGACGAACTATACAGGGTCAGGCCCAACGCACCAGTCCAGCATTCATTTGAGCCGATGAACCGCGCCAACCGCATCCTCGATGCGCGCCAGGATCGTGATAGTGGGCGACGCAACGCCGTGGTTCGCGAGTTCCTTGCGAACATCATACGAAGCCCCGGTCACATAGACCTTGACCCCATGGCGCGATGCTTTGCGTGTGACGCCGGCAATGACATGGGCGCCGCTCGAATTCGAGGAAGGGCACACTGGAGAAGTCGAGAATCAAGCCTTTGTGCTGATCGGCGATACGCTCGAGGACGGCACCCACCGTCGATGCCGACCCGAAGAAGAAGGCGCCGCTGATGCGATAGACGACGACATCGGGATCGCTGGCAAGGCTCGCATCATAGGGTCCGCGAAGGCCGACAAGGTCGGGAAGATCATCGACGGGAAGTGGCCCGTGAAATTCGACACGAGTGACATGCGCCATCCGGTTGATGAAGATGAACGCGCCTATCGCCGAGCCGACGACGATGCCCTCGGTCAAATCCCGGAATATGGTGAGGAGGAAGGTGGCGAGAAGAATGGCGGCATCGCCCCAAGAGGAGCGGATCAATGTCGCGAAAGCATGCTTTTCCGCCATGTTCCAGGCAACGACGGTGAGCACTGCAGCGAGCGCGGCGAGCGGGATGTAGCTCGCCAGGGGTGCCGCCATCAGCATGAAGATAAGCAGGAAGACCGAATGGAACATGCCGGATATGGGACCACGTGCCCCCGCCCGGACATTCGTCGCCGTGCGCGCGATCGTACCCGTGGCGATGATGCCGCCGAACAGTCCGGAAGCGATATTGGCGAAGCCCTGCGCCACCAATTCGCAGTTCGAGCGATGACGCCGGCCGGTCATGCCGTCGGCGACGACGGCGGACAACAAGGATTCGATGGCGCCCAGAAGTGCGAAGGCCACTGCATCGGGCAGTACCGCCTGCAATTTTTCCCACGACATGGGCGGCAATTGCGGCGCCGGCAGGCTGGAAGAAATGCCGCCGAAGCGCGTGCCGATGGTTTCGATCGGCAAGGACAGAACATAACTCGCCACTGCCGCTATCGCGACGGCGATTAGGATGTTGGGCCACTGCGGTCGCCAGCGCTTGAGTCCGATCATGAGTGCGATGGCCACTGCCGCAACCACAAGGGCATAGGGATTGAATGTTGCGATGGCACCCCGCAGTGCTTCGATTTTGTCAATGAGAGCGCCAGGGTCATGGCCGAGTGTGAGACCGAGAAGATCACGAAGCTGGCTGGCGAAGATGATGACGGCGATGCCGGCAGTGAAACCGACGGTGACCGGATAAGGGATGAACTTGATATAGGTGCCGAGCCGCAGATAGCCGGCCGTGACGAGGAAAACACCTGCCAGAATGACCGCGAGCAGCAAGCCGTCGACGCCCTGGCGCTCGACGGTGGCCGCGACAAGCACAATGAACACGCCGGCCGGTCCGCCGATTTGGAACCGGCTGCCGCCGAGGAGCGAGATGAGGAAACCCCCGACAATGGCCGTGTAGAGGCCGCGCTCCGGTGTCACCCCAGAACCGATGGCTATCGCGATCGAAAGCGGCAAGGCGACAATGGCGACGGTGAGTCCGGCCATGAAGTCGGCGCGCAGGTCGGTAAGCCCGTAACGCTCGCGCAATACGGTGACGAGCTTCGGGGTGAAGAGCTCAACGAAGCTTGGCGCCGGCGCGGCCGGTGGTGTCTTTTCCGCCCAGTCCGTCATTCGCCCCGCCGCAATAAATCCTTACTCCAGATCGAAATCGAGAATGGCCATGTTGAAATTGTAGGAGAGATCGCCATCCTCATCGTCGCGGAAGACCACTCCGATGAATTCATCGCCGATATAGACTTCTGCGGAATTGGTCTTTTGCGGACGCTTCCGGACCTCGATGTTGGCGAGCTGGAACTTGGTCCGGAAGAATTGGGTGAGCTTCTTTATTTCCTCGGGATTCACGACGGCGATCCTTGTTCACACGGGCGCCAAAGCTCTACCCCGACCGGGAAAGTCATGACAAGCCTAATCTGATCCGGGAGCGCGCCTATGCCGAGTCCTTTGGATCGTCCGATTTGAGCTGGTGGTCCATCACCCGGGATGGCTCCTCGCAGCCGGCATAGCCCACGACCTTTGCCGGGACACCAGCGACGGTACGGTTCGGCGGCACGCCATGAAGCACGACCGAGCCTGCCGCGACCCTCGAGCAATGGCCGATCTCGATATTGCCGAGAATCTTGGCGCCAGCGCCAATAAGGACGCCATGACGGATCTTAGGATGCCGGTCGCCGGTCTCCTTGCCAGTGCCGCCTAGCGTCACGTCCTGCATAAGTGAGACATTGTCTTCGACGACCGCGGTCTCGCCGATGACCACGCCATGCGCATGATCGATGAAGATGCCGCGCCCGATGCGCGCCGCCGGATGGATGTCGACGCTATAGACCACCGATGAGCGGCTCTGCAGATAATAGGCGAAGTCGCGGCGATCCATCTTCCACAATTGATGCGCCATGCGATGTGTCTGCACGGCTTGGAAGCCCTTGAAATAAAGCAGCGGCTCGAGGTAGCGGTTGCAGGCGGGATCGCGGTCATGAACAGCGACGATATCGGCGCGCATGGCATCGCCGATCGAGGGATCGGCATCGAGCGCGTCCTGGAAGGCCTGCTGGATCAGTTCGACGGTGAGCGCATTGGCCATTCTCTGCGCCAGGCGATGCATCACCGCATCCTCGAAGCGGGGCTGATTGAGGACGGCGCCGAAGATGAAGCCGCCAAGGCTTGGATCCTTGCGTGCTGCTTCCTGGGCCTCATCTCGGATTCGGTCCCATACGGGATCGAGGCTGACGACGGATTGCGGATGGGTCGATTGACGCGCCATCGGATTTCTCTCCATTTTGGACCCTCATCCTACGCTACTGGCTGGGAAATAGGGAGGGTTCCTTGGAATGCAACAGCATTGCGCCGACGGCAGGGCTCTGGGCCGCAGGCGTTGATCCAAGATTTCAGTATGGACCCCCGCCTAGCGTATTGAATTCAAGAACTTTATTACCCCCTCTTTGTGCTGACGGTCGCCTACCGCATTCATATGGTTGCGCCGCGGCAGGATCACGCCCTGCGCTCCCGGGATGGCATCGACCAGGGGCTGGACGGCGCCGGCGATCTCATCCAGTTCACCTGCGACGACCAGCACGGGCACGGTGATTTCGGCAAGCTCGGCCAGCCCGATCCTCTGTCGTTCCGAGCGCATGCAGGCCGCGAGCGCCTTGAGATCGCTCCGGGTCTGCTCGGCAAAGAGCCGAAAGACCCGGGCGCCGGGATCGGTAACGCTCTCCACCGATGGGGCTTCAAGGGCGAGGGCAATGGTTTCAGTGCCGCCAACACCCTTGATCATGTTTTCGGCAAGCCCGGCGAAGACCGCGGCGCGCACCAGCTCGGGATGGTTGAGAGTGAGGAATGCCGCAATCCGGGCACCCATCGAATACCCGATCACCAGGACTTGCCGGATTCCCAGGTGATCGAGCAGGCGGCGCGCGTCCTCCGCCATCTCGGGAGCCGGATAGGCCGCCTGGTCATAGAGCTTGGTGCTCATGCCGTGGCCGCGATTGTCAAAACTGATCGCCTGGTAGCCCGCCTCATCGAGGGTCTTCACCCAACCCGTATCCCACCAATTGACGCGCGCATTGGAGGCAAAGCCGTGGATCAGCAGGACCGGCGGACCCTCGCCCGTGACCTCGTAGGAGATATCGACAATTTCGGAGCGGAAACTTGGCACTGGGCGGTCGTCCTCACGCTTTGCGGCGGCGGGCAAGATATGCTATTCGCCCAGGCTCACAAAGGACATCAAGGATCGTCACATGGCGTCCGGCTCTACTCCGCATTTCCACAATAGCGCCGGCGTGCCAGTGATCGAGATCGGCACCAAGGAATTCATGTGCATTGGCGCCAAGCCTCCCCATGACCATCCGCATATTTTCATCGATATGGGCGACGACCAGGAAACCGTCTGCCCCTATTGCTCGACGCTCTACAAATTCAATCCCGGGCTTGCCGCGACAGAATCGAAGCCGGTCGACGCGCTCTGGGTCGACAAAGCCGCCTGATCAGCGCTTGGTGACACTCTCCGAACCCGGCACCGATTGAGCCGAGGCGGTATTCGCGATCATGCCCGGGTCGAGCCGGTTCTGTCCCGGCAGGCAGGCGGCACACCCAGACAGAACCGTCAGACAGATGAGGGCAATAAGGGTGCGGGGCGAAATCATGCTGCCGCAAACTGACATTGGGACTTGCGATTGTCCAGCTTGATTTCAGAAGGCTCTCACGGCACGGTCCGCCCGCATGGTCCAGATCAGGGAATATGAGGAATCCGACGCCCCGCGCGCTCATCGGGTTGATTCGCGAATTGCAGGCGGGCGAAGTCACGTTGTTTGACCGGTTGAAGCCTTCTGGCGATATGGGCCAATGGTATATCGACCTTCTCAAGAGGAAATGCGCCGAGGATGAGGGTGTCATCATCATCGCCGAGGAGGGTGACAAGGCGTTGGGCTATGCCGTGGCCTTGACGCGTTCCGTCGAGGATGGGACCGGCGATGAGATCGCCTATGACTATGCCAATGTCGTCGACCTGGTGGTGCTGAAGGAAGCGCGCCGGCGCGGCATTGGCCGGATGCTGCTCGCTGACTGCGAAAGGCGGGCCCGCGCTGCCGGGCGTGACGACTTGCGCATCACGGTGCTGGCCCGCAATGAAGGCGCGCACGCGCTCTATCGCGATTTGGGCTTCGACGACCTTCTGATCGACATGCGCAAGATTCTCAAGTGACCAAAGCCCAATCGCTCTCCAACCTGCAGGCGCGCCGCCTCGCTCTGGTCGCACAAGGCTTTGCCGGACCAAAGCGTGACGGCACCGCCAACTGGACGCGCATTGAAAACGCCATCGCCAAGATGAACCTCTTGCAGATCGACAGCGTCAATGTGCTGGTGCGCTCGCACTATATTCCGGTCTTCGCGCGCGCCGGTCATTACAGCCACGACACGCTCGACCAGCGCACCTTCGGCAGGCGCAAGCGGCGCTTCTTCGAATATTGGGCGCATGAGGCTAGCCTTCTGCCGCTCGAATTCTATCCATTGCTGCGCTGGAGGATGGAGCGCGCGCGGCGCGGCAGGGGCGAGCATAAATTCTTGGAGGCATTCGGCCGCGAGCAGGCGGCCTATGTCGATGAGGTGCGCCGGCATGTGACGGCCAATGGCCCGACCGCCGTGTCCGACCTTGCCGATCCGGGCAGCCGCACCGGCAATTGGTGGGGCTGGAACAAGGGCAAGATCGCGCTCGAATATCTCTTCCATACCGGCGAGGTGACGGCGGCAACCCGGCGCGTTTTCGAGCGCCTCTATGATCTGCCCGAGCGCGCGCTTCCCGCCGAAACACTCAATACCCCGGCCGTTGCCGAAGAAGACGCCGTGCGCCGCCTCATCGATCTGTCCGCTCAGGCCATGGGAGTCGCGAGCGAGGCGGATTTGCGCGACTATTTCCGCCTCCCCGTCGATGCCTTCAAGAAGGCGCTCCCGCAGGTCATCGAGGAAGGCATCCTGTTGCCGGTCGAGGTGGAAGGCTGGACGGTCAAAGCCTATCGTCATCGCGACGCGGGAGCGCCACGCAAGGCGGGGGGCCACGCCTTGCTCTCGCCCTTCGACCCCCTGGTCTGGGAACGCAGCCGTGCCGAACGCCTGTTCGATTTCCGCTATCGCATCGAGATCTATACGCCGCAGGAGAAGCGCATCTATGGCTATTACGTGCTGCCCTTCCTCGAAGGCGACCGGTTGACGGCGCGCTTTTGTCTCAAGGCCGACCGCCAGGTCGGAGTCTTGCGCGTCAATGCCTCGCATGGCGAGAATGGCATCGACGCGGTGCGCACTGCCGAGGCCGCCGCTCCCGAATTGCGCCGCATGGCCCATTGGCTGGGTCTTGGCGATATCTCGGCGTCGGCCAGAGGCTCGCTTGCCAAGCCTTTGCGAAAGGCGTTGAGGCGCGGATGATCGAGAACGACATCCTGACTCCGCGGCTGGTGCTCCGCCTCATGACGATCGAGGCGCTCAAAGCCACCGAAGCGGGACGCATCGATGAGGTCTCGCGCCACCTCGGTCTTCGCCTGCCGGCGGACTGGAGTGATGTCGCACCACTGGCGACCCGGCGGCTCGAGCAATTGCCCGATTGCCCGCACTATCTTCCCTGGTCGATCCGCGCCGTTGCGCTCCGCCGCACCAACGAGGTCGTGGGCTATGCCAATTTTCACGATCTGCCGCAGTGGCACGAGATGGCGCGACGGGAAGCCTGCGCCGAATTCGGCTACACGGTCTTCGCGGGTCATCGCCGCCAGGGCTATGCCGAAGAGACGGTGCGCGCCCTGATGAAGTGGGCGCGTGAGCGCGGCGCCCGGCATTTCATCTTCTCGATTGCACCCGCAAACGCGGCATCCCAGGGTCTCGCGCTGAAACTTGGCGCCCGCAAGATCGGCGTGCAGATCGACGAGGAGGATGGGCCTGAAGACGTCTTGCTTTTGGGTTGAAACACCCGCGGCCTTCCCAGCCAGGATCTCAACCTGGTGAATGGAACGGCATCGGGCTGTTCTTGAGGGGCGCCACCTTCTCGCGGACCAGCTGATCGGTGACCTTGCGGATCGCTGCGCCCAGCGTATCGACGATGAAGTCGACCTGTCCCTTTGTGATGATCAAGGGCGGCGACAGCATATCGAGATGGCCGATCGGCCGCACTAGAAGTCCGTGCGCCTCGCATTCATTTGAAATGCGCTTGGAGATATTGACCTCGTCGGGAAGCCTCTGTTTCGTCTCCTTGTCGGCCACATATTCGAGACACATCATCAGCCGGCGGCCGCGCACGTCGCCGACGATCGGCAGAGGCTTGAGTTCGGCCAGCCGCTGCTCGAGATAGTCGCCGACACGCGCCGCATTGCCGCACAGGTCTTCGCGCTCGATTATCTCGATATTCTTGAGGGCTACGGCGCAGGCGACCGGATGTCCCGAATAGGTGTAGCCATGGGTAAACCATGCACCCGGCATCGGCCGCGCTGATGACCTCATGAATCTGATCCGAATAGATCGCCGCCGAAAGCGGGATATAGCCTGAGGTCAGGCCCTTCGCCGTCACGATGATGTCCGGCACGATGCCGAACTCGGCTTCAGAGGCAAACATGTGGCCGAGCCTGCCGAAGGCCGTCACCACTTCATCGGCAATGAACAGTATGCCGTTCTCCGTGCACAATTCGCGCATGCGCGGCAAATATTTGGGCGGCGGCAGTGGTGACGCCGCCCGACGCCTGCGCGGGCTCGGCAATGAAGGCGGCGATGTTGCTGGCGCCAAGCGTCTCGATCTTGCGGCGGAATTCGTCGACCAGGAAATCGCTGAATTCCTCGAGGCTCATGCCATCCGGCCGGCGATAGGGATAAGGAGCCGAGAGGTGGTGGACGAGATCGTGCACATAGCGGAAATGCGGCGACTGATCGCCGTCGCGCATGCCCACCGTCATGCCGAGATAAGTCGAGCCGTGATAGGAGTTCTTGCGCGAGATGATGTACTTGCGCGTCGGTCTCGCCGCGCCGCGCCTGATAGATAATGGGCGAGCCTGATGGCAGTGTCGATGCCGCAGGAACCCGATGTGGCGAAGGCGACGTGATTGAGCGATCTCCGGTGCCAGTGCTGCAAGCTTGGCGGCAAGCTCGGCCGCCGGGGCATTGGTCACATCGACGAAGGTCGTCGTGTAGCAGAGCTGGAGCGCCTGCTCGGCCATGGCCTCGGCGATTTCCTTGCGGCCATAGCCGACATTGACGCACCACATGCCGCCGATGCCGTCGAAATAGCGCTGTCCCTCGCATCCGTGACGTAGCAGCCTTCGCCCTCAACCAGAACGAGTGAGCCTTCCTCCTTGAAACTGTCGAAATGGGTATAGGGATGAAGGAAATGATCATGGTCCTTCTGCCATAGATCGTCCGCGTTGAAACGGTTGCTAGCCTGACGAAGCATGATTATACTCTCATTTTGACTGAACGTTCATTCAATTTAAAACTGCGACACGGGGCGCGTTCCGTTGTCGGCGGACACAGTAGCGAAGGCCAGTTCCGCCAACAAGCGGGTTCCTGTGCGGTTACGAGACCACATGCTTGATGCTATGGAAGATCGCTCTTCACTGAAGGTCACTGCGATTGATAATCCGTGTACGGATTAAGCTCCAACATCCATCGAGTCGGTTTTCGGGTGGTTATGAGAGGCTCACGCGCCCAGATTGAGCGCAACATCGAGGAGTATCCGCTATGACGCTGAAATCTATCCGCCACAACCAATATCCCCTCCCCGCGGCATGCTGGGCGTGAACGTGATTTTCGCTTTCGGCACGACGTCATTGGGCCAGGCCTTGGTGGCTGCCACGGGCAAAGGCATTTGCGCGATACTTCTGGGCAGCGAGCGCAACCGGCTCGTAGCCGATCTCAAGCAGCACTTCCCGGAAGCAGAGCCTGCGGCGGACGATCGCCTCTCTGAGGCGGTCGCTCAAGTCGCTGATCTGATCGAGAACCCAGCACTGCCGTTGCATCTCGAGCTCGACCTCCAAGGCAGCGATTTCGAGATCAAGGTGTGGCGGGCCTTGCGCGCGATTCCCGCGGGCGCCACGCTCAGCTATTCGGATGTCGCCCAGCGCATCGGGCTCAAGGGCGTTCCCAAGGCCGCCAAGGAGGTCGCCGATGCGTGTGCCGCCAACAGAATTGCGGTCGCCGTGCCATGCCACCGCATAAGGCGCAAGGACGGCACGATCTCGGGCTATCGCTGGGGCGTTCAGCGCAAGCGTGCCTTGCTCGAGAGGGAAGGCATCCAATGACTGACGCCCTGCCCTCCTCCCTGGCGAAGCGTGTCGAGGATCGCGACTGGCCCATGCTTGGCGAAGAGCTCGACAAGCATGGGGCGGCCATCATCGAGAACCTGCTCACCGCCGATGAATGCCGCAAGCTCGCTCAATCCTATCCCGACGATGAGCAGTTCCGCAGCCGCGTCATCATGAGCCGGCACGGCTTCGGACGCGGCGAATACAAATACTTCGCCTCCCCATTGCCGCCCCTCGTCGCCACCTTGCGCGAAGCGCTCTATGCGCCTTTGGCGAAGATCGCCAATCGCTGGAACGAAGCGCTGGGCGAGACGCCGCGCTATCCCGAGGAGCACGCTGCCTTTGTCGCGCGCTGCCACGAGGCCGGCCAGCGCCGCCCGACGCCACTCCTCCTGCAATATGGCGAAGGCGACTATAACTGTCTGCACCAGGACATCTATGGCGCTCACGTCTTCCCGCTCCAGGTGGCTATTCTGCTGTCGGAACCGGGCAAGGATTTTTCAGGCGGCGAGTTCGTCCTGACCGAGCAGCGGCCAAGGATGCAGTCGCGCGCCGAAGTGCCGCCCCTGCGCCAGGGCGATGGCGTCATCTTTCCGGTGCATCACCGCCCGGTCCAAGGCACGCGCGGCGTTTATCGGGTCAATCTGCGCCATGGGGTCAGCCGCTTGCGCTCCGGGCAGCGCCATACGCTCGGCATCATTTTCCATGATGCGGAATAGTCAGCACTCGGCGAGTTGGCGCCGCACGCTGTCGGCAACGCGACGCTGCTCGGCCTCGGACAGCGCCGGGAAATCGCGGCTGAAGAAGCGCTCGAAGCCATTGGGCATCTTCTCCGACACGATCTCCCCTCTGATCATCTGGCTGTTCAGCGCGTCGCCTTGGCGGTGCGGTGCAAGATGCACATGCAAATGCGCGACACCGTCACCGAAAACATACATATAGACGATTTCCGCAGCCGTCGCTTCTTTGATTACCCTGCTCACCTTCGCGATCGTCGCGCCGAAGCTCGCCGCTTCCGGCCCGTCGAGCTCGACGATATTCGCAATGTGGCGGATGGGCTCGAGATAGGCGAAGCCCAGAACCTCGGCATCGAGCGACAGGGTCAGGCGCCACAGGTTGTCGCGCCATACTTCAATTCGGTTGAGCGCCTCATCGCCCCTCACACCGGAGCAGATGATGCAGCCCTGCGTCATGTGGGCTGAAAGAGGTGCCGGCGCGCCGTGACGATGCGCTCGATGGCCGCACAGAAGCCGTCGCAATGCTCGTCGCTCACCATGAGTGACAGGGCCATATAGCCGCGGCCGGCGACATAATAGCCTTCTGCCAGGAGATCGAGGTAAAGCAGTTGGCGCAGCCTGGGATCGGCCTTGGCGACGTCCTCGGGTGTGCGGATCTCGCCCGAGAGCGGATGCACGGTGATGAGCGATCCGATGCCGGTCGCCTTGAGCTTCACCCGATGGCGCATGAAGAGATCGTTGAGACTTTCGCGCAAGCGATCGCCGCGGCGGTTCAGGTCGAGACAGGCTTCCGCCGTGAAGATCTCGCTCATTGCCGCGAAGCCCGCCGTCATGGTCAAGGTATTGTTGTTGAAGGTGCCGGCATGCGGCAGGAAGTTCGGCCGCTCCGGGTCGAACTGCTCCATGATGTCGCGGCGCCCGCCAAAGGCGCCGAAGGACATGCCGCCGCCGATATATTTGCCGAGCGTCTTGAGATCGGGCGCGATGCCGGTCTCCGCCGCAAGCCCGTGGGGCGCGAGCCTGGAGGTCATCACTTCATCGAAGATGAGGATGATGCCGCGGGCTTGAGTCTCCTCGCGCAGCATTTTGAGATAGTCCGCATCGGCGGCGAGACAACCGCCGCCGCCCAGCATCGGCTCGATCAGGAAAGCGGCGAGGTTGTCCGCATGCTCGGCAATCAGTGCCCGCGTGCCTGCGACGTCGTTGAACGGCGCCAGCACGACGTCGAAGGGCGCGTTCACCGGCGCTGCGTTCGGCGCAAAATAAAGCGTGCCGCCATGATAGCCGCCTTTGACGCCCATGATCTTGGAGCGTTTGGTGAAGGCACGCGCCGCGCCGAGCGCCATCATATTGGCTTCGGTGCCGGAATTAGTGAAGCGCACGAGGTCGAGGCCGAAGCGCCGGGTCACGGCTTCGGCGAGCTTCACTTCGAGTGCGTGATGCGCTCCCAAATTGATCCCGGCCTTGAGCGCATCGCTGACGGCCCGGCTGATGCGCGGATGCGAGTGGCCATAGATGCCGGCCGAATATTCGCCGAGGAGATCGACATAGGAGTGATCGTCGACGTCGGTGATGAGGGCACCTTCCGCCTTGGCGACGCGGATGGGAATGGGTGCCGTACAGAGCACGGTGCGGGTATTGCCGCCGGGCATGACGGCCTTCGCCTCATCATGCAGCGCCCGTGTTTGCGGGCGAGCCGCCAGGAAGCGGTCTGATGCTTCGGCGAGAGCCATATCAATGTCATCGATCAGAGGCGCATTCATTTCTGTCTCCGGCAGGTCATATGCGCCGAACCATGCCTCAGCCGCAGGTGCCATGCAATGTTTCAGCATGCATGGCCGTCAAGCACCAAGTCGGGGAAAAAATGGCGCGACATGGAAGGCCGCTCAATGTCGGAAACCTTCGGTTGGCGAAAATCATTTCCCCTTTTCCCGCCCCGCGCTAGAAGGTCCCAACGCCCCCTTGGCGGAATTGGTAGACGCACAGGACTTAAAATCCTGAGCCCACAAGGCGTCCCGGTTCGATCCCGGGAGGGGGCACCATCACCCTTTCGCGCGAACTTCCTTCCATCGCCTGAACGGCCAGGCAATCAGACGAAGGATCCACCAGCCCGCGACGAAACCAGCAAGCGCACTGAACAGGCCTTCAGCTGTCGTGGGGACTGCCGGCTTATAGACCTTCAGCGTTTCTTTGAGCAGGACGGGGTCTGCATGGCCAAGGAAATACAGGGTGCGGCTAAGATAGTCTCCGCGCATGTCTTCGCGCTGCTGTCTGAGCGATGAAAGTCTCTGGATATTCATCTCCATGTCGATGCCGCGGCGACGCACCAAGTCATCTCCACTCCCGCGCAGCTGCGCCAGCGCATCGTCTCGGCTTATTTTGTTGGTTGCCGCATCCCGGTCGAACCGATCGACGATAGCGGCGACTTCATCAGTGGCGCCACCTAGCCGCTGCTGGTATTGCTGCATGACCTCCGGAAGCTGGGCGCCTGCGATCGCACCCAAAATGGCTGTTGCCAGCGAAATAGTCCGAATGAGCATCGGGAGTCGCTCCGGTTGCGTCTATCTAAACGGCTCTGAGGGATTTGGGTTCGGGCAGTTCCGGCAGGCCGGCGCACCAGAGCATCACACCTTGGCGCCGTCGCGAATCGGCGGCGTAAAGGCGAGGCCCATGTCCCAGGGCAGATAGATCCAGGTGTCCTGGCTCACTTCGGTGACGAAGGTGTCGACCATGGGCCTTCCTTCGGGCTTCGCATAAACGGTGGCGAAATGCGCATTGGGCAGCATGGCCCTCACCACGCGCGCCGTGGCGCCCGTGTCGACCAGATCGTCGACGATCAGCACCTGCCGTCCGCCATCGCTGCCGGCGATGGCTTCGCCGACCCTCTTCAGCACCTGCAGTTCGCCCTGCTTTTCATAGTCATAAGAGGCGATGCAGACCGTCTCGATGACCCTGATGCCGAGTTCGCGCGCCACCACCGCCGCCGGCACGAGTCCGCCCCTGGTGATCGCGACCACGGCCGAGAACGGGCCCTCCCCATGCAGCCGCCAGGCCAGCGCCCGCGCATCGCGGTGGAACTGGTCCCAGGATACCGGGAAACTCTTCTGCCACCTCTCGTCCATGCGATCCTCCGAAAGCGCGCGATTCGTCCGACCACGCACTAAACCTAAGCCTCAGCCTTTATGCCGCGTCTCCTGGAACGGCGCAATCCGGGCTCCCGCTGCGAGTTTGAACGGTGACTGTCATGATACCTTCATGGGAGTCAGGCCTAAGGTCACCATAACCAGGCAGCCTGGCCGATGAACGCACTGACGAGACCGACCACCCGCTACCGCGCCATCTTCATCTCCGACATCCATATGGGCACCAGGAGATCGCAGGTCCCATATCTCCTCGATTTTCTGCGCGTCACCGAATCGGACTGGCTCTACATCGTCGGCGACCTCATTGACAACTGGGCGCTCGAGAAAGCCTGGTTCTGGGACCAGTTGCACAACGACCTGATCCAGAAGATCCTGCGCAAGGCGCGGAAAGGGACCAAGGTCATCTACATCCCCGGCAATCACGACGACAAGTTTCGCGACTTCCGCAATTTGCGCATGGGCCGTGTCGCGGTGCTCGAGGACGCCATCCATCATGCCGCCAACGGCAAGCGCTATCTGGTGCTGCATGGCGATAAGTATGACGGCATCGTGCGCTATGCTCCCTGGCTCGCAAGGCTCGGCGACCGTGCTTACGAGGTCTCGATGATGATCAACAGCGTCGTCAATCGCGGCCGGCGTCTCTTCCGCCTGCCCTATTGGTCGCTTTCCGCCTATCTCAAATTCAAGGTCAAGAAGGCGGTCGAATTCATCTCGCATTTCGAAGACGCGGTCGTCCGCGAGGCGCGTCAGCGCGGCGTGCAAGGCGTCATCTGCGGTCACATCCACACTCCCGACAACCGCATGATCGATGACATCCACTACATGAATGACGGCGACTGGGTCGAGAGTTGCACCGCTCTGATCGAGCACTATGACGGTCGCTTCGAGATCATCGAATGGGCGAAGCTTCGCGACAGTCTGATAGAGGGCGCCAATGCGGATAGCCATCGTAACGGACGCCTGGTTCCCGCAAGTTAACGGGGTCGTTCGCACGCTGAACGCGGTCGCGGACGAGCTCGCAAAGATCGGCCATGAGGTGAAGGTCGTTTCGCCGGAAGGCCGCCGGTTCATGCCGATGCCCCTCTATCCTGAGATTCCGCTCGCCTTCGCGACATCGCGAAGCCTTGGGCGCGAGCTCACCGCGATCGCCCCGGATGCGATCTATATCGCGACCGAGGGGCCCATGGGCTGGGCGGCGCGCAACTGGTGCGCGCGTCGGAATATCCCCTTCTCCAGCGGATTCCACACACGCTTCGCCGACTATCTGGCGCTGCGCCTGCCTTTGCCGGGCCTTGCGGCGCTCTCCTGGTCGATCCTGCGCAAATTCCATGGACCAAGCCGGAATGTCCTGGTACCGACCCGCAGCGTCGCGCACGACCTCGAGGCGCGTGGCTTCGTCAACGTCAAGACCTGGACGCGCGGCGTAGACCACACTCTTTTCCGCCCCTATGAGCGCAACGCTCTCGACCTGCCCCGCCCGATCCTGCTCTATGTCGGCCGCATGGCGCCGGAAAAGAACATCGAGGCTTTCCTGAGCCTCGATCTGCCCGGCACCAAGCTCATGATCGGCGATGGACCGCAGCGGCCGGAACTCGAGAGGCGCTTTCCCGGCGCCGTGTTCTTCGGCTATCGCTTCGGCGAAGAGCTCGCCCGCATGATCGCATCGGCCGATGTCTTCGTTTTTCCGAGCCTCACCGACACTTTCGGCCTGGTCATGTTAGAGGCGATGGCCTGCGGCACACCGATTGCCGCCTTCGACGTTCCGAGTCCGATCGATGTTGTCGAGGAAGGCGTCACGGGCGCGCTCGACAAGCATCTGAAGCTTGCCGTGCTGCGCGCGCTCGAACTCGATCGCGACAAGGTGCACTGGGCAAGCCGCGAGTTCACCTGGGAGCGCACGGCGCAGATCTTCGTGGAGTCGCTCGTCCCGATCGGTCCGTCATCCGCCACGCCCGGGCGGGATGTCACGACCAGCCTCGCACCTTTCCACTCCTGGTAAGCTCCGCCGCCATGAGTTGCACATCGCTCACGGCGGCTGCGAGAGCCTCGTCATCGCGTGAGCGCAGCACCAGATTGGTGGCAAAACCTCGCGGGCTTTCGAAAGGGTAGGATCCGATGATGACTTGCGGATAGCGCTCCTGGATGTCTTTCAGCGGCTTGGCCACGTCGCCTTCGCCACCTTCGACGGCGACGGTTTGCGAAGTGATTGGCTTGCCGCGTTCGAGTCGCGGCGCCAGCTCGTCCATCATCGCATTCATGACCTTGGGGATGCCGGCCATGACGAAGACGTTGCCGATCTGGAAGCCCGGAGCCTTGGAGACCGGATTCTTGATGAGGCTCGCCCCCTCGGGCGTGCGTGCCATGCGCATGCGCGCCTCATTGGGCTCGCGCCCGATCTGCTTGAAATGGGCCAGCAGGATCTCGACCGCTTGCGGGTGATGCTCGATCGGAACGCCGAAGGCTTTCGCCACCGCATCGGCAGTGATGTCGTCATGAGTGGGGCCGATGCCGCCCGTGGTGAACACATAGGCGTAGCGCTGGCGCAGCGCATTTACCGCATTCACGATGTCGTCCTCGATATCGGGCACGACACGCGCTTCCTTGAGGTCGATGCCGAGCGCTGCCAGATAGTCTGCGATGAAGCCCAGATTCTTGTCCTTGGTGCGGCCCGAGAGAATCTCGTCTCCGATCAGAAGGACGGCGGCGGTGGGGAATTGATCTGCCATGATGGCCTAGCTCTGCCATCATGGCACTTTCCTGTCAAAGATCGCGCTTCAGAGAGTGTCAGCGCGCGCTCCTCTGCTCGAGCTCGGCGACAACGTCGGCGAGTTGGTCGAAACCGGAATTGATGCCCTCCTCCATGCCGACGCCGACATATTCGTCGCGCATCGCCTTCGACTCGAACAGCGTGTGCATCACGAGCTTCGTCTTGCCGCCCGTCTCCTCGAAGGTGATGGTCATGATCATCTTCCGCGGATTGGGCTCCTCGAAGCTGTTGTCGAACACGATCTTCTTGTTGGGCACGATCTCGAGATACTCGCCGCCAAAGGGCGTGTTCTGCCTGCCGTCAGGGCCGGTCATGGCGAAGCGGTAGCGCCCACCGATGCGGAAATCGACCTCGCACATGGTGAGCGGATAACCTTTGGGTCCAAACCATCTCTTCAGGTGCTCAGGCTTGCTGTAGGCTTCGAACAGCAAGCGGGCCGGCACCTCAAAGTCGCGGGTGACGACGAGTTCGCGCTCGGCAAGGGAATCTCTGACGTTCATGACGCTCTCCTTGTGTTGCAGTTCCTTGGCATAGTCGCCGAGCTGGTCGAGGCTCTCTTCCCAAAAGCGACGGTAGTCGCCGAACCATTGCGCGGCTCGGGCGAGCGGCGCCGGATTGAGGCGCACGGGCCGGAATTGCGCTTGCCGTCCGCGGGTGACGAGCCCGGCCCCTTCCAGCACCTTCAAATGCTTCGAAATGGTCGGCTGGCGCAGGTCGAACGGCGCCACGAGTTCGTTCACCGTGGCTTGGCCTTGGGCGAGTCGCGCCAGGATCGCCCGCCGGGTCGGGTCGGCCAGAGCCGCGAAGACAAGATCTAGTTGGGCCATGCATTGCCTTTCATCTATATTGCCGATCGTCTATATATATCCAAATGAGGATGGTCAAGACCCTAAACTTGCCGGTCATCCCTTTCCTCATTATGTGAGACGGTCATGACCTATGTGAAAGCACAAGACGGAACCGAGGGCCGCACCGGACAGATCAAGCTCCATGGCCCTGAGGCTTTCGCGGCCATGCGCAAGGCCGGCCGAGTGACCGCCGAAGCCCTCGATCTCCTGGTTCCCCTCGTCCGCGCTGGCGTCACCACCGAGGCGCTCGACCGCGTCGTCGCCGAATTCTCCCGTGATCACAATGCGGTGCCGGCTTCGCTCAATTATCGCGGCTTTCCCAAATCCATTTGCACCTCGATCAACCATGTCGTCTGCCACGGCATCCCCAATGACAAGCCTCTGCGCGAAGGCGATATCGTCAATATCGACGTGACGCTGATCGTCGAGGGCTGGCATGGGGATGCAAGCCGCATGTATCGCGTCGGCGAGGTCAACCGCAAAGCCGAGCGGCTGATGGAAGTCACCTTTGAGAGCCTGATGCGCGGCATCTCGGCTGTGAAGCCAGGCAACAAGACCGGCGATATCGGCCATGCGATCCAGACCTATGCCGAAAGCGAGCGCTGCTCGGTGGTGCGCGATTTCTGTGGGCACGGCCTCGGCCGCGAATTCCACGACCATCCGAACATCCTGCATTATGGCCGGCCCGGCGAAGGCGTGGTCCTCAAGGCCGGCATGTTCTTCACCATCGAGCCTATGATCAATCTCGGCCGACCGCATGTGAAGATCCTGAATGACGGCTGGACCGCGGTCACGCGCGATCGCTCCCTCTCGGCCCAGTTCGAGCATACGATCGGCGTCACCGATGCGGGCTGCGAGATCTTCACTCTGTCGCCCAAAGGCCTCGATTACCCGCCACCCGGGCAAAGCTGACGTCTGGCGTTCTTGTCGAACTCCGTCGTTCATGGTATGTTCCAATGACCATGAGCGCAAAAATCATCGATGGCACCCATTCACTTGATGAGGCAGGGGTCCAGCTCGGCCGCACAATGGGGGCAGAAATCGTCGATTTGCCCCTGGGGCTGCGGTCGCGTCACGTCGACAAAGCTGGTGCCGGCAAAGCCAAGATGTCCGGAAAGCCCCACCATCTCGGCCATCGCGATCGCCTGCGCCAGCGCTTTCGCTCTGGCGGTGCGGATGCCCTGCCCGACTATGAGCTCCTCGAGCTCATCCTGTTCCGCGCGCTGGCGCGCCAGGACGTGAAGCCGCTCGCCAAGGCGCTCATCGCGCGCTTTGGTAGTTTTGCCGAAGCCCTCAGCGCTTCGCCTGAAAGATTGAAGGAAATACCAGGTGTCGGCAATGCGGTCATAACCGAGCTCAAGATCGTCCATGAAGCGGGCCTGCGCCTCGCCAAGGCCGAGATCCGCCCGCGCACCTTGCTCTCATCCTGGTCGGCAGTCCTCGATTATTGCCGTGCCGCCATGGCCTTTGCGGAGCGCGAGCAATTCCGCATGCTATAGGCCGTTTTCATTTTATCCTTTCATTTCAAAGCATTGTCGTCCACGTCCCTTAAACGTCCCTGAGGGCGTCCCTCATCCTTCGTTCTTCTTGCGTTGCTCAGGCCGCGCCCGCATCGCCCGCTGTGTCTGTTGGAGGCTACCACGGTTGTAGCGTGCGCTGGTCTGGGGATTGGTATGCCCCGCGTGCTTCTCTACATCGGGGCCCCTCGCCGCGTCATAGGCCGCAGAGATAGCCCCTGCCCTCGCATCCATGCTCCACACATTCGACGGGATCCCGCAGCTTTCACCACCTTGCGGAAAGTTTCCGCGAATTTGGTGTTACGGTATGGATCTCCGGTAATTTCCGAGATGATGATTGGGCCGACGCAACAGCCAGCCAATTCGATTTCAGCCAGCACGTTCGGGGCAAGGTTCAGATCATTGTATTCGACCCGGATGCCGGTCTTCACATGCACCTTGCGAAGATATCATGTCCGCGCCGATGTCGGCCCACGTCAATCCATTTGCCCAACGGATGTGGCGATAGACGATGCCGCCGGTGTGCCCCTCTTCAATCGGCAGCCATTCGCCAACAACGTCCTTCTGACGCATTGCCATATCAAACTGGAATGCCGTCGCGAGCGCGATCGAGGACAGACGCATTTTGTGCGCCTATCGTCCGAATAGCGGCGACATGCTCGGGGAGCATGTTCTCTCGCGCGCTGGTGGTGCCGCAATTCGCATCTTGCCAAGTATCTGATCGGCACGGACGCAATCGCTGTAACCACATATGACGCCATAGGCGATGATCCGCCGCACGACATCCATCGTATGCTTGGCACGGTGCAGACGCGGTGGACCATCTTCAGTAGCTGGTTTGGCCCAATTGCGATGCCAGCGCTGGAAGTCAGAGCCGACAAGCTCGCGCACGACGCGGGCGCCGACGGTAGACTTGATAATCTTTATGCCCTGATCGTAGAGGCGTTGGCTGTTCCATTTGCAGCCGAAGTAAGGACTGTCCTGATCGGACGCGAACAGATCGGCCGCAGATCCGATGGTCCCGTCAAATCGGCGGACAGGAAACTTGTTGCCGGCAGAGAGCCACGCAAGCATTTCAGCCTGCAGAATGCGACACCTTGCGGCTCGCTGTAGTTCGTCGTCATAGTGCAGGCGGATTGATGTCGGCTTATAGCCGAGCTTCACCGCGTCCGTGCGCGCCTCCCAGTAATAGCGAAGAGTCGCGTCCTTGTTCTTTTTGACCTTCAGGCCAGGCGCATCGCTTTTTACCATTGCTCAGCTCCATCCACCTTTGACGGCACATCCTCAGTGACAAGGCCATTCCGGCGATAAAGAAATTTTTCTGAACTGCTGCCAGAACCTCTTTCCGGTCATCGGATCAATCTGTGGAAAACCTTCCTTCTCCCATACAGTGGCGAGCGCTTCCCATCCCTTGATGTCATCGCCCAGGACAAGGCGGGCTATTTCCCGCTCGTCCATGTAAAGAGAGGGCTGGCGAGCCATCAAGCCTCTCGCTGTCTTCTGGACCGACCGGTCTGCCACCAGCGCGACGCCTCCGGCTTCTGGCGCTGGCGTTGACGCCTCATGTGCTCAAGAATGACCTGGATGAGTTCCGAGTTCATCGACCGGCCGTTGTCCGCAGCCTTAGTCTTAATCCACTCTCTCATTTCGAGGGGCATACGAACCACAAAACAGGGATCACTTCTTCCGTAAGCATTGACGTAGTCCCCAAATCAGGTATGATCCCACGGTGCGAGCATCAATATATTGTCGAAATTAGAAAAAGCAAGCACTAATATCGCACCGTGGGAGCACGAATGGGAAAGAAAGTAAGCCGAGGGTCAGAACAATTCGTTCTCCGCCTTCCAGACGGAATGCGAGACCGTCTAAAAAACCTAGCCGCTGAGAATGGCCGCTCGGTCAACGCCGAGATAATCGCCCGTCTGGAAGACTACGAAACCTTGGAAACCCGGTTTGCAGAACTCGCGAAACGAGCAGCCCATAACGAAGGTCGGACTTCTGGGCATCTTGAAGCGGTAAAGTTGATGGCGAGTATTCTCGCGGATGCGCGGGAGAGCACCGAAAAGAGGTCATGCCTCTGGTCGCGGCGGCAATTCGGAGCGTTATTGATGTGGCTGAGGCTGGGGAAGCCATATCCGCTGAACAGTCTGAGCGTACCCTCAGAATTCCACAACAAAGGCGGTAGAGGGCTTGGCCGCAGCGATTTGGGCGAAAAAACCGGAGCAATAGACGGCGACGGACCGCTTGGGCTGATGACCCAATATTTATGGCCCGCCTCCGGTGCGTATTTCCGGGCGGGCTTTCATTTCCCTGGGGGGCATCAAAGTGCGCGGTGGCGACAGGCAAGAAGGACGGCGATCGCCCGCATCCTGCAGGAACTCCAGAGCTAACCCTTCCCTCAGGCCGGCCGAGCCCCTATCTCCCCGGGCGGCATGGCAAAGCTCAAGACGACGTTGATGATCTATGACCCGCTCGCCCGGGCCGAGCGCGCGCGCAAGGTCGAGATCGAGGGCCCCGAGCTCGTCCTCGACTGCCTCGAGCGCGACGCCTCTTGCCTCGACTTGCAGATGCTGGGTGAAGCGGCCGACAGCTCGCCCTCCTGCAAGATGACGCTCGAGGTTTGCGCCGATCAAGCGCCGGCGCAGCTTCCGCTGACGCCGAGCCTGTGGCCCCGCATCCTGCGGGCGTTCTCGCCGCCTTGGCGAATTGTGCGCCGCAGCGGCGGCAGCATGTGGATCGAATTGAAGACCGGCCGAGTGCTGCTCTATGTCTATCCCAGGCTCAATCAGAACATACCAGTCATGACATCGAAGGATGGCGTTCGGACTATCGAGCCGATGCGATGGGGTCTCATTCCCTCCTGGTCAAAGGACATGAAAGGCAGCTTCAGCACCTTCAATGCTCGCGCTGATGGCGTCGATAGGAAGCCCACATTCAAGGGCGCGTGGAAAGCCGGGCGCCGCTGCCTTGTGCTGGCCGGCGGCTTCTTCGAGTGGCGCAAGGCTGGTGTTGCTGATAAGCAGCCGTTTGCGTTTGCGATGGGCAACCATGAAATCATGACGATGGCCGGCTTGTGGGAGGCTTGGAAAAATCCAGAGGGTGGAGAATGGCTACGCTCCTGCACCATCATCACGACTGACGCAAATGAGCTTGTGAGGCCGATCCACGACCGTATGCAGTCATCCTGGGTTCAGAAGATTAGGAGAAATGGCTCGGGGAAGAATCGGCAAATGACAACGAGTTGAAGGCGATGCTAAAGCCGTTCCCCAGCGCCCGCATGATTGTGCCCGTATAGTTCTGCAACAGGATCTCGAAATCGGCCGCCATGTCGGCATTCACGTTGCCCTGGATCAGGGTGGGATCCAGCACGCTGTCCGCGTTGGTGTCGATTTGGACATAGCGCAACTGCGCGGCGCCGGTGAAGGCTCCTGTCCCGCCACCGGCGGTCAGTGTGAAGTTCTGATTGCCGCCCACTCCCGCATTCGCGTCGATCGTGTTGAAATTGAGATCATCCGTTCCGCTGACGAAGTCCATGACGGTGTCGCGCAAACCTGCCCCGACACCCGAGTCGCCGACGGCGTTAAAGTCGAAAATATCGTTGCCGAGACCGCCAAACAGGATGTCGGCTCCGCCGTCGCCGTCGAGGGTGTCGCCGCCGTTGAAGCCGAGCAGCAAATCAGCGCCACTTGACGGTGAAATTACTTCCGCTTTCGGCGGCATAGCGGACATGACCGAATTTGCTGGTGGTTGAACCCTGTCGCGGATGACCCACAGCGGTCATCCGGCCCATTAGACTCCTCGAGCGGGACACCAATACAATGCGGTCTGCTTGGTCTGAAAGCAATCGCACCACATGGCGGAAGAACGCGCCCAACGCCGTCTCGCTGCTATCCTCGCCGCCGACGTAGTCGGTTACTCGCGCCTCATAGGCGCGGATGAGGAAGGCACGCTTGCAGCCCTGAAAGCACACCGGCGCGAACTCATGATCCCAAAATCGAGCAGCACCACGGACGCATCGTCAAGACCACCGGCGACGGCGCACTGATCGAGTTTGCCAGCGTGGTGGACGCCGTACGTTGCGCGGTCGATGTGCAGCGCGGCACGGCGGAACGCAACGCCGGAGTGCGACCCGACAAGCGGATCGAGTTTCGCATCGGCATCAACGTGGGGGATATCGTCATCGATGGCGACGACATCCTCGGCGACGGCGTCAATATCGCGGCGCGGCTAGAAGGACTCGCCGATCCTGGCGGCGTTCTCGTGTCGCGTGCAGTCCGCGACCAGGTGCGAGACCGTCTCGAGCTTGCCTTCGAGGATTTGGGTGAGCGCGAACTCAAGAACATTGCGCGACTGGTGCGAGTCTATCGGATCCAAGCGCCGGCGGAGTTGATAGCGAAGGTTGCCCGGAGCGAAGCCCTGCCGCTACCAGACAAACCCTCCATCGCTGTCCTCCCCTTCACCAACATGTCGGGCGATGCAGAGCAGGAGTATTTCTCCGATGGTATCACCGAGGACATCATTACCGAGCTATCGCGATTTCGCTCATTGTTCGTCATCGCGCGGCACTCCTCGTTTGCGTTCAAGGGCAAGGCCGTGACCGTGCAGCAGGTCGGACGTGAGCTGGGCGTAGAGTATGTGCTGGAGGGCAGCGTCCGCCGCGCAGGGAACCGTGTTCGCATTACTGCGCAACTCGTGGACGCCCGGACCGGTGCCCACATTTGGGCCGAACGGCTCGATCGCGATATGGATGATCTGTTCGCAATGCAGGACGAGGTCACCGAACGCATAGTCGCCACGATTGCCAACCGGCTGGAGAAGACCGAGCAGGAGCGCGCCAAGCGTAAGCGGCCTGAGGCGATGGGGGCCTATGATTATGTGCTGCGCGCGCGGGCGATCGTCAGCGAAACCGCCGAAACCAACCAGCAATCACGGGCTCTTTACGAGAAGGCTCTCTCCCTCGAACCCGACAAGCCTTCCCGCTCTCATTGGTCTTGGCCTGGTCACTTTTATCGACTGGGTGAGTCGCTGGAATACGCCACAGATGACACCCTGGAGCGCGCATACAGCCTGGCACGGCAAGCGCTGGCGCTCGATAGCAGCGACTATCGCGCCCACCTGTTGCTTGGGTTTCTTCAGGCGAATCGAAAACAGACCGCTGAGGCTCTCACGCATTACCAGCAGGCGATGGCGCTGAATTCGAACGATGCCGACGGTGCCGCGTCATATGGGCGGTCTGTTTATTGATATGGGCCGCTTTTCAAGCCCTCGACTGGTATCAAAGAGCAGTCCGGCTGAACCCATTGCATCCAGCGTGGTACCTATATGGGATCGGAGAAGCGCACTATGGCGCGCGGCAATACGAGCAGGCGATCGTTCCCTTGCAAGCGGCTGTCAATCGTTTTCCGACCTTCATCACACCGCGTCGGCACTTGGCCGCTGCCTACGCTCAGATGGGTCGTCTGGACGAGGCGAGGACCGAGATAGCAGATATCGTAGGCTCGATCCATCCGTTTGCCTGGCATTGTACCGAGAGCGTACCCGCTACGAAAAGGTTGAGGATCTGGAGCACTATCTCGACGGCCTACGCAAAGCGGGGCTGCCGGAATAGCGCAAGTCCGGAAATGATGCTGTGGACGGCTCCTTCACCTGGCGCGCAAGCGCCATAGGATTGGTGGGCATGACAATTTCGGCAACTGATCGCTCGACCGTGGCGAAGCTCTTAGGCCTCATCAGCTCCCATCATGACGCCGAAGCCCTGGCCGCCGCACGCAAAGCTAATCAGATCCTCGAGGCTCACGGCACAACCTGGCCGTTAGTTTGAGACGACGTTGCCCTTGTAATCGATGGCCACCTTGACGGGCTTTCCGTCCTTGTTAGCGGTACCGCGCCAGATGCCCTTGTCGTCCTTTTCCAACGCCGAGATGTCTGAATAGCCGGCGGCGAGGGCGCGATCCTGTGCCTGGCCTTCGGTAAAGCTGTTGGCGCCCTCCAATGGAGCGCCTTCGTCCACGGCGGCCGTTGTAAAGATATCTGACCGACAGTTTTCGAGAAAACTTGCCTTGTCGATTTGGTTGTCGTTCGGCGCGCTCTTGTCCTTGACTCGCATCCACGCCGCATAGCGTGTTGCTTCAGCGTCGTTCAGTGTGCCGTCCTTGTTGGCATCGGCCGTGGTCCACATCGCATTGCAATCGGCGTCACTCATCGCCAAGGCTGGAGTGGTCAAAGCAAGGCAGGCCGCGGCCGCCAGGAGTATCGATTTCATGGGAATCTCTCGCTGATGAAGTTACTCGCTACAGGCAGCGAGGTGTGTAGGGAAGTCCGGAGACCCGCCGATGTTCCAATCATCTTCAAATAAATAGTGCGAGTTCCGGCGTTTCATGCGCCGGACTTCGCTCCATCTTCATCAAGAGTTAGTTTAACTGTGCAGGGGTGCGGGAGGCCTGTGCCGCCGCGACTTGTCGTAGAGCTTTGCGGCTATCTCGAACATTTCTTCCGGGGCATAATCGGGCGCGAAAGCCGAGGGTATGCCGACGAGCTGCTGGATCTTGCCACCTTCAGGCAATCCCTCGACCACTTCAAGCTTTCCCGGCGGATCGTCCGGTAAAGCAACTTCGTCATTGGACCAAATGCCGGAGATTTCTTTGTAATCATCCGGACTCCACGTGTAGAGCCTGCGATGCGAGCCTTCTTCCAGGTACTTCTGGCACTCCGGGATTTTCCCCAGTGGGATGTTTGGCGTCGGCAACATCTTCTCGATTTCAACCCCGGTCAGTTTCTTCAGAGCAAGGGCGTAGGAGTGGGCATGGACGGAACCGCGGACGAGGAGATAGCCGCATACCTCCCGACCGGTCGGATCGCTCAACGTCTCATAAACCCTGAGCTTGTGGAGCCTGGCGCCGCATTCGAGATGGAAATTGTGCAGCAGGTCGAAAATGACATTGCCGGTAGTAGTAATGAAGTCATTGTTCCAGGAAACTCCATTGGCATTGACCGGCGTCGCACCTCCGCCATTCGACAGGAACGCTGATGCAAGGCGGATATCCTCCATGGCCTCAAATGGCGCCTTCGCGACGTCGCGGCCTGGCTTTGCATCGGCGCCCCGCTTGTCGGGGCCGTTGTTCAACATCGCGACGCCGTTGCTGACGAGTTCCACATGCGCCAGCTCCTCAGCCATGATGGAAGCGACGAGGCTGTAGAAGGGGCGAAGCTTGTCCTTGCTGCGGAAGTTGAAACTCTGGAACATGTAGTTCCCGAGCGTGGACATTTCTCCATACTTGCCGCCAAGAAGTTCCTGCAACGCCGCTGCAGCGTTCGGATCCTGCTTTTTGGGCGGCGGCAATTCGGTGATGAGTTTGTCGACTCGCATGAACATCGTGGCACTCCTTACGGTTGAACTAGTGCCAACTGCGTTCACTGGAGGTCGTTCCTAAGGCAAAAGGCGAAAATTTTGAAACTGACACTCTTTCGTTCGGTTGAGACCGTCACGATAAGGTGCGCGTTCTAGCCGCGTTGACGCTTGTCCTGTTCTTTAGGGGGAAGGTCCGCCCAGTCGATTTTACTCTGGGAAGGCGTCGGCGTGGTCCGCTTATTGGTTTTGTCTGCCTCTTTCTTGAATTCCCCGCCCTTCAAATAAGGCGAAGACTCATCCGAGCTGGGTTTAGGTGCTTTCGGCTTGCTAATCATTCCTCTTCTCCAAATCGTCTTTCGCAAAAGCCGCGGCTTTCAGCGTCTCCCAATTCGTTCCATGTGCCTCGACAAGCTCTTCGGCGTACTCTCGCGTCACCCCTTCTTGGACGAGGGCATCGACAGCCGCCTTTTCATTTTTGTCTTCTGGCGGTGAGGTCATTCGAGCGGGCGCCTGCCCGGGAGGAACAGGAGACGCATGGGGCTCATTATTATCTTCCACGAAGTCGCCGGAGGGGGGCATGCCTGGCTCCGCCGGTAGGCTTTCTTCAATCTGCTCGGCAAGCCGCTCTTGCTCATATTCGCGCGCCAATCGCTGGGCTTCCAGAGGGTTGGGTGGTCGCCCGGTGCGAGGGTCGCGCGTGGCATCATAAGGTTCAGAATCCCTATGAGGTTCTGCTTCCCTATTTACAAGCGTCAGGCCTTCAATGCCTGACCGTTCCGGTGGATTCTGGTTATTGCCTGTCATTTGTCTGTCTCCTGTTCATCTCTGATAGGCCTGATCTTAGCCCCTCTTCATATCCTCGAACCGTCCGCGCAGATCGCTCTCCGATAGTCCTGCCAGCCGCCTGAGGGTTCCCCTGGTCGAAGTGAGCCGGCGATCTTCGATCAAGCTTAACGGCGTATCGCTCTCAACGATGACCGAGGACGTTACAGCGGAACAGTCGACTTATCTTTGAGTTCCCTCTCACACGCGCAAATATTTCAGCAACAAAGGAGAAGAAGGCCATGTTCAAGCACTTGGTGCCGGGGCTCTTTACCTGATCGCGGTCCTGATCCGGACCCAGTTGACCCCTCACTAGCCGCCAGCGTCTATGTTCTCGCGGCCTTTTTTTTGGGGAACGATTTCAACCGCTAAGCCGGCATCTAAAATTGGGTATGGCGTTTTTGCCGGTTCCCGTCGAGGCGCGCAACGAACGGCGCAGGAGACAAAAGAAACGCCGGGTTACGGCACAAATGCAGGAGACGAAGTTGGCCCCTGAAACCTCACTCGCCATCAGCCCCGCCCTGTGCGACAAGGCACAAGCGATTCTCAGCGCGCTGAGAGAAGCCGCCCTGTCCATCGTTACTGCGGAGTTGTGCACTGCAGGCATGATAGCCGCGGTGCTCTCCCGCGCGGATGGCGCCGGAGAGGTATTGCACGGCGGCTTCGTGACCTACACTAAGGCTCAAAAGACGGCCGCGCTCGGCGTCTCGGTAGACCTACTGCGCGAGCACGGCGCCGTAAACGAAGAAGTAGTGAAGCAATTGGCGGCGGGCGCTCTCAAAAATTCTTGCGCCAAGTTAAGCGTCGCCGTGAGCGGTGTGCTTGGGCCTGAAAAAGACGAGGACGGCAATCCGGTCGGGCTTGTGTATTTTTGCTGCCTGATAAGGGATCAGCAGCCGGTTGTGGTAAGAGTAGAGTTCGGGAAGAGAGAGCCCGAGGAGCCACTGCAACTCACGATCGCACGGGCCTTCGATGTAATTGATTTCCTGCATTCCCGCAAAGCATGTCCTAGGCCGGCCCGGTAGTAGCCAGCCCAATAAGGGTCGCTGGCGAAACGCCACTCGACCATTCGGAGGCACATAGGGACCTCCGGAGGTTCCCAGCGGAGGTTGATGAAGTGGCTGCGCAAGTGCGCCAGCCATTACCAATCCCACATCCGGAAGCCGTGGCCATATGGTTGGCAATAGCCGGGCAGCCTGCCATAGATGTCGTAGTAGAAGAGGCAGTCGTCGGTCCAGCCGGCATGAGGCTCGCCCGGCCGGGGCCCGCGGAAGTTCGTCTTAACCCGCGGCTGCTGGTTCTTTTGGACAACCTTCTTCTTTTTCTTCTTCACTATCTGAGCCGCTTCGACCTTATCGATGGTCGCGACCGGGGTGATAACCGGTGCGAAACCCGCCAGCATCGCTAGGATGATCAGATGACGCAGAGCCATTACCACCTCCTTCATGTGTGCGGCTTCGGTGCCAGCCCTTCAGCTCAATTTGTGGGGGACTCAGTTCTGACTATCATCTTGGCTTCCATGGCGTGACAATATATTCGGTTCCTAGTGGTTCTTCGGAACAGAGATCGGCGATAGCATCGTGCTGCAGTGCCGGTCCCTCAACTAGTCAAGGCCTAGAGGGGTTCAAGTTAAATTTCCACAAGGTTGCACGTTCCAGGTTCAAGATCTCGCCCCCTGCGACTCGCCGATTTGGTTAGACTTTTGTACTAAACCGTACATGAAAGGGCCACCGCAAGGACTTCACGGATCAGATCGTCACCAACTTGGACCCCAAGACTGCACATAGTGCCGATATCCAAGCATTCTACTTACCCAAGCCGATTGGCAAGAGCCCGGCAAGCTCGCTATTCATGATTTTCAGGCCCCAGCATCTAATCCAATATCTTTCTTTCTCTCTTTATTTATTATTTGGTATGCGCTCATGAGTAGTTCAGCACTACTGGACGTTCTGAAAGGCAAGCAGGTTTCGCGACGTCCGGTATGGTTCATGCGTCAGGCGGTCGCTACCTGCCGGAATATCTTGAGTTTTTTGCAGACGGCGCGAGTGATCAATTAGGCAAATTAAGAAGGCCGCCGACCAAGGTTAAGGCCGAATTGGTAACGTACTTGTCGTCGACCCCGTAAATGGTAGATGGGGCGAGCGCGACGACGATCTTACTCCCCCTTGGCTGCCATGATCGCAAGCAACCCCGCAGGCAGCTGCCAGCACAGACGTGGGTTGGGTGACCCGAGGCTCATGTTTGACGATGCGGTTACGACACCGATAGCTTCACCTGCATCGTTGAGGATCGGCGATCCGGACATGCCGCCCTCGATAGGCTGGGCACAGTCTGCCGGCCACCACGGTCCGCCGTGGTGCTTTACCGTGCAGGAAAACCAATCGCCAGCCAGCGACAGCATCCATGCGCGCTGCTCAACGTTGCTGTCCGTGGCGGCGGCGCTGACGGTAAGTGGCTCGAGGTTCTCGACCAGCGCGTCATAAGCATCGCTCTCTTCATCGAAGACCTGATAATCCGGCGGGCCGAGCACCGCAAATCGGCGACCGGATCGACGAACAGGCATTCGGCCGTGACAGAAGGTTTCTTGCCGAGGCCAGCGAGTAACTTGCCATAGGTTCGCTCCTCGACGTGGCCGATGCCGAAGCCGGTTGGCAGACGGTGCAGGCAATGGGCAGCGGTGATGATGATCCGCTGATGACGGCCAGGTTTACCCCGAAGCCGCGGCCTTCGCCGACGCGGACGACGGAACGCGCAGCTGTAGTAGAAATCCGGGTGAAGCGTGCCATGGAAATCCCCTTTCCTTGAGCACGTGCCGGTTCGATCGTGGCTATCCATCGAACCGGCTCGATTCTAGCACTCTGCCGCCCTGAAATCCCGTTATAATGGTGGACGCGCATCGTCGCTCGCGGGACCCAACCCTCCTGACGAGGCGAGGCGCAGGCCGGGAGGGGACACCTTTCTCTTCCACCCCCTCCCGGTCCTCACAGACCCCGGAACGTTTCAGGGGTGACGAGTATTTTGTGTCAGATGGCATCCTCCGAGTTAGGCATGGCGGGGAGAGGCCCGGCCCGGCCAGGCACGGCAAGGCAAGGCAGGCATGGCGATCGCGGCCGATTGGGGCCATCCAGACGCAGGGCGTTGGTACATCTTGCGCACTCTGCCCTGCTGCGAGTTTGTCGCCGAGCGTCTTCTCCGCGATCTAGGTTTCGTCGACACCGTCCTGCCGCTGAAGCACATTCGCAAACAGGAACGGTTGTTCGCACGGCCGCGATTGTCGGGTTTTATTTTTTCGGCGTCAACGGCGGCCACGTCCCGTGGCCCGATGTTCTACGGTTGAGCGTGATCCGCGGCGGCGGCGCCGTGCAAGGTTGTCCATTGTCGTGAGGCGCACCGGGCAAATAAGGTATCTCTTTCTCGTTTAGTCCTCCAACAGGTGCCGATGACCTGGTCAATCCAGCCCGGGTTCCTTTTCATCATGGCCGGATGCCGATTGGTCGTCGAGCGCATAGAGAGTTGGGGGATCGGCGAATCTCTTTACTTCACTTTCGTTACAGGGCTCACCATCGGCTATGGCAGATCTCACATCCACCCACTTCATGGGGCGGTTGCTGCAATGGTCATCGCTCTTGCTGGGGTTGTGCTTATTGGCCTCGTCGCAGCTATAAGCGTGCAGGCCCTTGAAACTGCCCATGTAGTGCCACGAGCGACGGATCACGATCGTCCAGAATAAGGAACACTATCGGTCAATAGCTCATCGGCATCGGCGCACGATGCGGGGGGTCGAGATGACGGGGGGAGTGCGAGGATCTGAAAACGCCGCCGTGGGAAGATCGGTGTCCACGCACGCAACATCGCGTTTTTCAGGGTGGAGGTCGAAACCGCAGGTTGCGGAGTTGACACTGGCCGGGTGAACGCCTCGCGACCATTCGGCGATCACCGCCCGTCACCGCCTTTCGCTTACCATATGGAGAAACCTCCACGCCCCAAAGGGGGCCGCAAGGAAGGGCCTGGCGCCGGGTTGGGACTGCGACTTCCGGGGGCATTGTCCATCGCAGCCCCTCGCGGCAGATAGGCTTTCGGTCTGCTTGCCGCGCTTTCCCGATCGTAGGATTTCGCGAGCGTGCCTTCGTACACGTAGTGCGGCGCCCCCTCCCCATACATCACGTCGTAGAAGCGGATCTCGCCTACGAGCCCTTTGCCTGAAATATAGTGAATGCAACCGCCGACGATTTCCTTTTTGGCGTCAGGCTCTGGGACAGGATTTCGAGGGGAAGACGCCTTTGAACGTGTACTGGGTGTCAAACGTGACGTTCTGTCCGTCGAAGTTGCCCTCGAACTCCTCGCGGCCGATCTCGGTGTATATCGCGAAACCGTTCATTTCCTGACAGTTGATATGGCTGACGAGGTCGACCAGCAACCGGTCAGGCTGCCCGCTCAGCTCGGTCGAGTAGGTGGCTTTCTTAGCAGAACCGCAGTCCGAGGGCTTGCTGTCGCCTGACACTGTAACGCTCGTGCCTGCCGAAAAACTCTGGACCCGCCGCCGCCAGAGCGCCTGCGACGGTCAGTACTGCTGCCTTGCAAAAGTAGGCCAATGCTCTGCTTCTCATGATCAACCTCCCTGCTGGGCCGAAGAGAATAGCTCCGGGACCGTTCCCAGAGGTGCCGGTCGGCTTCCGGACGCAACGTAAATTTTGACTCATTTTCCCTCGCCTCGTCAACGAGACCGTGAGCACGGCGAGGCGGTCCATTGTCGGATGAACTGGCTTACCACAATGGCAAAAGCGCCACCCCGTTCACTGTCGGAGGCTTGTGATGGAAGAACCTTCACAAGCGTTAGCAATTTAAAGGGTCGCGTCAGTCAAGCATTTACGGTTTCTGGAGGCAGTCCTCTCGCCATCGCTATGATTGTCTCAGCAACGTGTGCGGCCAAGGCCATGACCTCAAGGCCAAATGGGGATTGCGGGCCATGCGACGATACGCGGTCGCGGTTCTGACCTTACTCTTGGCGGTCGTGAATTGGCTTCCGGCAACTCACGGCCAGTCGCCCGAGCTCAGCGAGGTGAGCCGGCGTGTTGTGGACCTCTACTCCCAGGGCCACTACGCGGAAGCCGCTCCGCGTGCCGAGAAGGCGGTTCGCTTGTCGGAGCAGGAGTTCGGCCCTGACCATCAATTCACGGCGACCATGCTGGACAACCTGGCGCAGCTCCAGCACGCCCAGGGCCACTATGGCGAAGCCGAGTCGCTCTACAAGCGCTCGCTGCTGATCTGCGGAGAAGGCGCTCGGAGCCGAGCACCCGGACGTTGCCAACGAGCCTCGACAACCTGGCGGGGCGGTCTTGGCATCTATCTTCAGCCCTCCCGAGCGCCTTGCCGTGGGGGACGCTCACTAGGCAGCCACCTTCATTTCGCGAAGTTCATCAAAAACCCTTCGCAAATCGGGCGGCGGGGCGATGCAAAGGGTTCTATAATGCGATACGAAGGGGAGCCAGATAACAACGGGTTATAGCGTATGGCCGCACCAATTTAACGGCTATACGGCGCGCGCCAGCCGGCCGCCTTCGCCTCTGCTTCGTTGCAGAACCAGCGCTCGAATATGCCGTTGAAGGCTATCAGGTCATCCACGCCGCACTGAAGAAGCAGAAGCGCCTGGGGCTCGGGCAGATTGTCATGGGCGGTAAGGAGCAGCTAGTGGCAGTCGGCGCTCTCGATCGAGGTCTTGGCATGTATCTCTTGCGCTATTCGGAAGAGTTGCGCGCAGCCTGCAGCGATATTTCGGCGATTAGCTCGTGTGAATGCATCAATGCCCAGAACAAAGCGACCAGACAGACCACACGCCTGTTCAGAAACTGGGATCGCGCAGCCGCTTGCGAGTCTACGTATTGCTCGCAATCACCGTGGCGGGTCTGTTTATCTGTTACCTTCTTGCTAATCCCTTTCCTGCCTGCCCTCACGTGGGGCATGGCTTTGGCCATCCTGTTTGCACCGGCCCATGGCTGGGTTGAAGCCTGAAAGAGAAGACCCAAAATCGCGGCGGCGACTTCCGTGCTCACTCTCGATATCGTCGTCCTGCCCCTGACTACCTTAGCAGCCGGCTCATTGCCGAAGCCGCAAGCGGCGCGGTCACCTTGAAAGACAAGGCTGCATCTGGCGAATGGCGCCGAGCGTTGGAGGGTCACGAAACGCTCGCGATGCTTGGGCGATGGATCGATCAGCTGGACCTTCCGGGGGCGATGAGCAACGTAGCCTCATGGCTCGCAACGAGCAGCGCTTCGTTGCTTCGTGGCTCGTGCTGGAGTCACTCACCATCCTTCTGACTTTCTACCTGCTGTTCTATTTCCTGCGTGACCGAAACGCGATCCTTGGTTGGCTTCGGGAACACTCGGCCCCTGACCGAGGCGGAGATGAACCGGTTGTTTCAGCGGATTGTCGAACACAGTCCCAGGCGACGCTTTACGGCACCGTCGCGGTCGCCATCGTGCAAGGCGCTCTGGGGGGCTTGATGTTCTGGCTGCTCGGGTTGCCGACGCCGCTACTCTGGGGAATCATTATGGGCCTGCTGCGATCGTTCCCGTGCTCGGGGCGTTCGTGATTTCGATCCCGGCCGAAGTCTACCTCGCGCTGGACGGAAATTGGCTAAAGCCTTGATCCTGATTGGCTGGGGAGGGGTGATCGTGGAAGGCATCTACAACCAGCACCTATCCTGGTCGAAACCGCGCTTAGCTTCATACCGTTCCGACTTTCGTTGCGATCGTTGGCGGGATCATCCTGTTCGGCCCAGCCGGGCTTCTGCTTGGTCCACTGGCGGTGACCACCACGATCTTTTTCCTGGAGATCTGGCAGGTCCGAGTCAGGCGGCGGAAACCACTGGCCTAGCGGATGTATGGATCAGGAGATGCCAGCTCTCAACCGCCACACATGTTCGCAGATCCGGCAGATCTTTCGCAAGGCGGCTTCGCATAGGAACCTACTCTGTAGATCAACAGAGCGATTCCAGATCAACTTCCCGGTAAATTCCAATGTTTTGGTCCTGACATCATGATCCCAAAAATCAGCCGCGAGATTGATTCAGGTCAAACCCGACGCCGGTGTGTTGCGCTATTAAATTCGTTTGAGCTGTCTGTTAGCCTCGCCGCATCGGACAGTGTCGGCGCCCCTCCTTCCTCCACCGCTACAGCGGGAAGGGACTTTCAAGATTTAAGTGGGTAACCCCTGCGTCTGGTTCGACGACCCTTCCTGGGTGGACACGATCGCAATATTAGAGCTTTGGAACTGATGCAAAATAGGAACATGTGAGAGGGAGCAGCTGTTGAAGCTCGCCGGCCGGGCATTCCCTGCATTCAAAGGAGTTTTCGATGGCCAACGAACGCAAAGCTAAAATCAGAACGGCACTCACAGCAGAGTGGCAGCAAGGAGAACCAGCGCCAGCAGCAGCAAGGCGATGACAATCGCGGCAAGACCTTCAAGGATGATCCCGAGAAGGCGCGCGAGGCCGGCCGCAAAGGCGGACAGCGGTGAAACGGGCGCCGGTGTGTAGCCGGCGTCACAACTCCCCATGCGCTTCGTGGTGCTTTCCCGGATCAGGTCGATGAAGGGCGGAATACGTTCGACAACGCGAATTTGGTCAGCAATAAGCTTGTCGCTGATCGCGATGATCGCGAGCCGCCGCTTTGCTGCTTCAAGTTGACTGAGTAAAGCCTCTGTATGCCGGTGACTTACCCCTGACGGGGCGGCTTCCCACCACCATAGGTTAGGGCGCTATGCGACTGTACGTATTCGCACCATTCGCCGGCTGTGACCGGGAAAAGCGGCGCGTAGCCCTCCAACTTCGTGGTGGCCCGAACGCTTGGCCCTCAACCGTACCTGATTGCCATGCTTTGCTTGTTCCGGGTCCGCCGGGGCCACCGACCGAAACGCTGACGGCTTGTGCCGGCAAGACCTCTGGGCATCAATATAGCGCTTCGCTTGGCATAAGCGATAAAGGCGGATCTCGCGGTTCTCGCTCGATCTCGCCGTCAAGCGCCGCCTTGCAGGCCTTAAGGGCCACAGAATGCGCGTTCTTCGACCGAATCGCGGGCGTTTCAGACAGAAACTCGTATGCCTGCTTAGCGCTGTGGATTTCCGCTGGATAGCCGAGGCCGACCAGAATGCTTACAGGTTCGTCGAAACAATTGATTTGCATCCGAGCCTCCTTTCACCAAACAGCGTCGCAACATGAGTACAGCAACGCACTCGACGTCCCACCCGAGGCCCGCACGGGATCAACCCGTTGACCCGGCGAAAATGATCTAGTTTCGAGCGCGATGGCTTCAAGACCCGACGCGTAAATTTTCGCAGCTTTCAGTCCTTCTTGAGCCTCACTCCTGCCACCGCCATTTTCGGGAATGAACTCCACGCCGACGCCCTCGCGCTCGCCACGAACCTTCATTCACCTTGACCGTAACCGCGTCTTCGGCGCCGTCTATCTTGGGTCAGTAGGATGGATGTCATTGAGGTTCGAGCGACTATCACTCCAGGCAGTGGAGAACTCCCCACCTGGCCTAATGCTGCCCGCATGATTGGTACGCTGGTCGCTCACCTTCCGGATGAGCAGATGGACTCGCTCCCGCGCTTCCAGGGGGCGCCATGAGCAAGGCGTTCGACGGAGAAGCATATTCCATTCTGCCGTTGATGACGATCTTCCTGCCGAGGAGATGGTTAAAGTCCTGCGTATCCCGGTCGAGATCGACTAAGACCATCGTTCCAATTTCACGCACGGTGATCCGGTCGAGCTCCGTGAAACTCGGGCGCGCCGCACGTTTCGTGGTGCGTCCCAAACCCTTTGTCAGCATCGGGTAGTTCTCCCTGAATATGTAGCTCCAGACTTTCGCAGCAGTGAACGAGAGGCCTGTTTAAATGTTCCGACGCTCCTCGCTTTTCAAATGACGCCTCCGGTCACTCGGAATACGAACTCGGCAATTTCCGACTTCCTATCTGTCATGAGCTTTTCGATCCAATGTTGTCGGCAAAAAAAGACTTTGCTTGTACTGAGCGCAACGCGCCTTCTGTCAATTGAACCAGATCCCAAACGTCCATCTCCCCTAGGCGTATGAGGGCCTCCGCCAAAGCCGCCTTTTCTTGCTCGTCAAGGGGACCGTAGCGTTCAATCAAGCAGTCCAGAGCCTGTGCGAGCAGTTTGACCTGCTCAGGAGAAAATGAGCTGTTCATGGGTGGCTGTCTCGCCCTTGTTCTGCGGCCCCGCTCCAACAGCGCCTCGGGACCAAAAAAGCCAGACGCAAATAGTGCTCTTTGCTCGAACGTACAAGATGAGATGAGGATTACATTATTGTCATGCGCGGGCTCACGCGCTGACGGGCGCGGGACGTCTATATTCGAGCTGGCGGCACAGGAACCTGTGCAGCTTGATGTTCGAACTTTCCCGGCAATCAACGTTTACTTGTGTGTCCCCCGTCTTTTCCTCTCAGACCTAGCGGAACACTCTTACGCATTAGCCCGCGGGCCTCCCCCTCTCTCTCCCGCCACGCGGGCTTTTCTTGCATTTGGGGGGAAAATTTTTCCTAGTTGGTGTGGTCCCTGGCCGCTATGCGGCGTCACCACCCGACGGGCTTTTTCTTGAAACTTGTGCCCCCCCCCCCGCTCGGTTGGAAACACAAGTAGCCGCCTTGCAGATGCACCTGGTATGCGGCTCCCCAACGGAGAGCCCTGACCTAGACGCCCCCCGCAACTAGTCAGGGCTTTTCCATTTATGCCACGTGACGCGCACAAGCGGGAAGGGTTACCTCAATTCTCGAGAGCCATCAGCCTGTGGAATCCGGACCGCCTGGGGGTTGATTATCGCAAAGCCGGGTGGAAAAAATTCGATCCCAGTGCAGCGCCCTATGACGTGAGCAAAGTAGAGCGTGAGGGTATGCGGCGCTAGACGCGCGCGCATCCGTCCTGAATCATCCGGCTCGCTGGGTCTTCGCCCGGCGAGCCGTTGTCTTGGTGGATTGAAACGCGGGTGCCCTGGCAATCCGAGTATGCGGGCGGAGAGCTGGATTAATCCGAATAGCGGATCACTTCCGCATGCCGCTCAGCAAAATTGCCAAATCCCTGAGCCCACTTGCCTTCCTGCCAATGCAGGGTGACGCCAAGCAAGGCATGGATCATATTCCGCGGTGAAGAGAGTGCCGAAACCCTCGCCGATAGCGCCGCTGGAAGAGTGGCGGGAGCAAGAAAAGCTTCAACAATTGAATCGGGACTGGGATCGTCCGCCAGCAGCGACTGCAAGTAGGCCCGGCGATCATGTGTTTCGGTAAAGCGGTGCCGCAAAGGCCGTTCCGGTCCATTCTGGTGGTTTGTCGCGATGGCCGGCCATACCTGGCGCAGTCCGCCGCCCGGCTGCACCTCGACGGTCGCCGTGTGTCCCAAGGCGATCCGCCAACGTGACATTATAGGCCATGTGGGACGGGATTCGCTCGAGCACGCCCAGGGCCTCTTCCACGGTCGAGCATGTCTCCAGGATATATCGAATGATGAGCGTGATTCCAAAGCCAGCGCCAGTACCGCCGCGGCCACCATAGGCAATAGCCGCACACAGCCCGTCGGCGTTTATGCCGTCCGACAACCCCCAAAGGAATTCCACCATGCCGATCACGGGGTTGTGCCAGTGAGATTTCAGCAGCAGACCCTCGTTGAGCTCGGGCGACAGATCATAGTTGCGGATGGTCCGTACCAACTCATGGCTGGCCTTGGCTGCGATGGAGCAGCCCGAGAGATATTCAGGTGGCCTCCAGTGCGACAGGAAACACGCTTCGAGCTCTCCACCGCCCGTGAGGATCAAGAGCTTCTTATAGGTTTGAACCAATTGCGGCATGTGGCGCGCCGCAACGCCTGAAGGCAGGCGGCCGGTGATGGCCCGTTGAAACGGCGCGTGGCGATCCACGCCCGAGATGCCGGCCATGAATAGCGCCAACGGGATTGCCACTTGAGCCCGGGCAGATCTTCGTCAAGGGCGGTAAATGTCATCTGCGTCATGCTGATGCATCACCGCTGAGGAAAGGCGAGCGCCCGGCCAGAAAGAAACGGACCATCTCCGCGGAAGCGTCGGGTCCATCTCCACCTGTGTAAGAGCCGCTGGGATTTCCACCGCTCCAGGCATGCCCCTGACCCGTGGATGATCCACTGCTCCACGGATGCGACATCGGCAAATGCCTAGAATATTCGTCGATCGACTGTGCGTCCTCCGGCCGAAACGGTCAGTTCAAGAACGTCGCCCGGACCTTTCGATCGCACCGCGTCGTTCCACAGAAGAGTTGCGTTCGCCGCATCAACCGTCTGGTCCGCGCTGCCATGAAAAACGATCAGCCTTGGCCGGAACCCGTATCCCACAGATGCGCCGGAGCGATTTCCATTTTCTCCCCGCATGGCGGCAAAGGCGCTGTTTACATCATGCGCGGACTTGTAAGGGAGGCCGGAATGTATGCCGACCGCAGAATAGAGATCAGGATAGGTGGATCCCAAGACGGCAGCCATGGCACCACCGGCAGACAGGCCGGCCACAAACACATTTTCCCGGGGATCTCGAATTCGGCACTCACATCCTGGGTGAGCCCCGCGATAATCCCCGCTTCACCACCCAGGCGCGCCTGGTCCTGCGGACGAAACCAGTTCCAGCATGACATCGGGTTGGCCGACGAAGGCTGATGCGGATAGGCAACCAGAAGATCGTTTTCCTCGGCTATCACATTCATGTCGGTGCCGACGGCGAAGTCTTCCGCCGTTTGCCGGCATCCATGCAGCATGACAATCAGACCGCGGGGCCTGACACAGGCCGGGATAAACAGGCGGAAGTCCCGCTGCCCGCTTGCACAGGCGTAATGGCGTTTTGCAAAGTTCGGGCTTTCCAGCAAGGTGATGTCCGGACGATGAGTGTTGGCATCGAACTGCAATTGAAAAGGAACGCAGAGCCGCGAGCGTTTTGCCGAGGCCTGACCGTCGCCTGGGCTTGTTCGCGCCCGATTGTTCAACTCGGCGGTCCAGGGTTTCGGGAGTATGGAAGGTTGATAATGGCGGTTGTGGCGAGCGAGTCTGCGGGCGCCTCGATCCGCGAAGGGCTTCCTGTATAAGTCGGGTGGCCTCCAGGGGATTTGAGGACCGGACAGCATCCAGCGCTCGGCCGATAGCCGTTTCAAGCTTCATGATTATGTTTTTCCTTCTGAATTAGCGGATGCGACCGGCAAGGGAGGTTTTGACTTCGGCACTCGCCTGCAAAGCGCCGAGCACGGTGATGGATTCGATGGTTGCGGAGGCCAGTTCTCCCGTCACATCGCTCGCTATCCTTGCGAGTCCGACGACATTTATGGAGAAGCGTTCTCCTGCCTGGCGCTTGGATTCGAGCTCCGCACGGCTGAAATCACGCAAGCCGACATCAAAGGTCTGCCGCACAACGACGCGTTCAACCTCAGTGGACTGCGCTGAAAGCTGGTTGCGGATAGCCGTCCGGATGAAGTCCGATCGGTTGGAGTAAAATCCTTCCCGGACAAGCAGGTCGATTTTGCCCAAATCGACATAGCCGATATTGAGGGTCAGTTTTTCCGTATTGGGGAATTTTATTTATTATCCACCTCATAATCATCCGTGTGGATGGTATATGGAGTAGTTTGCGACGTAATACAAGGGAGGTTCTGGCATGACTGCACCACGGAAAGCGCGCCTGACTCCGCGAACCGCGGTTAGGTCCAGGCCCGCCGAGGGCTGAACCAACTATTCGACCCCTCCTTCTCCGGCTTCGCCAGGTTGATTTCCGCCAGCTTGCGGAATTCGCCTTCCGGATACTTCTCGAGATAGGCTTTGAGCATTTCGGCATCCCCGCTGTCTTTGACCGTGTTCCAGAAGGTGATTTCGATGTCGACCTCGGTCGGGTCGAGAGGCTTTTCATTGCCGGCCGGAGCGATGTTTTCGTGCTGTGGCGGCTCAGCTCCACCGGCTCGGTGCGGTCGAACCCGACGGCAAAGATACGCACCGGCCGCGGGATGTTCTTGACTTCTCTTTCGCCCAGATCCTCGAAGCGGTGCTCCACTTTGTCGCGCACATTGTCGCGCGCCGCACGGGTCACGCAGATGCCGCCAGGCTCCGCCAGCGCCTCGATTCGCGCGGCCAACGAATGCCGTCTACACTCAGGCGGGGCGGTGAACTTTTTGCGCAACCGTACAGCTAGAGGTCCATTTTGAAAATTTCTTCTTCATCGGACGCAGCCACATCAAGCATCCTCTCTATGATCGAAGCCTCCCGACCTGAGCCCTTATCCGGAGTTGCCAAGTCGGCGACGAGCCCCGACTATAGTGACGGCGGGGTTTCATTTCTTACGGCGCCTGACCTTTTCCGCTTTTCGTGACGCATTCTCCTCGCAATATTTGGCGTGCACTTCCAGCAGTGCGGCTACCAGCGGGGACGGTGCGCGCTGGCGGCGAGGCCTCGCGCCCGTTCGGCCTGGCTCATGAGATACGAGACATTGTCGGCATACGGAGCGCGATGCCCTTTCTTTCTATGCTGCACTCTTACCTCCTCAATGCCTAAGCGCGTCGTGCTGGAAAGTGGCAAACCGCGCGAGTTTCAATCGGGGCGTGACGTGCTCTTCTCGGCGTCTCGTCGTTCAACATTCAAAGCAGGTTCTCATATTTTGCCAGGCGCTCGGCTTCTTGCTGCATTTTAGATCGGTCGCCGGTATAGCTTCGTACAATATTGCGAGCCGTTGCGCGGCACAGACCGAAGCGATTGCAAAGGTGGTCGACCTCCCAGCGTTCACTGTACATCAGGCTCGGACCAATAGCATTGTGAGGGATTTCCTTGTGCATCTCCTTTCTCCATCATTTGCAGCCCGGCATATCCTACAGAACCTCTCCATGCCGCACCAATCGGCGATATTTTGATGTCTGCGTCATTCCCCGGCGCGCTTGTTCATCGAGTTCCTTTAGGGCGTCCATTATGTGATCGAACGTGACCATCGTTCCCGCAGGTGACTTCCGCAGCGACGGCATACCTTCCACTGAACAAGCGTCCGAGGCCCAGGATGCCAATATGGCTCGCTTCTCGTTGATCGATAGATTACGGTCACAAACAACCTCTTGCGGATCGGAAAAAACGTCAGCCGGCCGCAAGAGGTCATCAAGATTCAGGTCGCATGGAATTTTCCGTGCAGACGTAAGTCCTCGCATGGCCCTCTCCCGTCACTTGATGAGCTTGGCCGATGCGCCGCCGTTTATCGCAATTTTGCGAGGCTTGGCTGCTTCAGGAATTTCCTGAAGAAGCTCGATTTCGAGAATGCCATTTATGTAGCTGGCCCCCCGGACTTGGACGTGATCCGCCAGACTGAACTGACGCTCGAAACTGCGGGCCGAGATGCCTTCATGCAGATACTGCCGTCGTTCCTCAGCCTTCTTCTGACCAGTGACAGTCAAAAGGTTCTGCTTGGCCGTGATGTTAAGCTCATCCTCGGAAAACCCGGCGATGGCAAGGCGGATCAGGTAGGAAGAATTGTCATTTCGGACGATGTCATAAGGCGGGAAGCCGCCTTCATCGTTAAATCGTTTCTGAGCTTCGTTGATGAGATCGAAGAGCGGTTCGAAGCCGACGCTCGATCGCGGAAAGGTTGAAAAATCGTAGTTGCGCATAGCCACATCCTCCATTGAGCAACATGGGTACGAGCAGGGCATCGGACATTCCGCCGATGCCCGCGCCGGACCTGAATACCCTTGACCCGGCGAGATTCGATTTAGTTTCGCTCCAATCCTGGTCAAGGGTGAGCACAGAAAAAATTTTGGGCTAAGCCCTTCGCACCTCCCCAGGCGTCGCGGTCGCCCGCCTTCAACCATTTGCCGTTTTGAGCACGCTAGGCAAAAATAAGCCCCCCGGAGACGAGCCTATCCGAGAGGCGAAGCGGCAGCGGATCGAAGTGCGACCGTGCCGCAGGGTAGTCATGCATTTGCCAAATGCAGGGAAGGCTAGGTGGTTCCGCGTTTTTTACAGAATGAGACGCCGCAGTGTAGACAGCCTTCGCCTCTATCCCGGTCGTCGCGCGGTAAGTTCGCGGGCGCCCCAAGAGCTAGTTCGATGGTTCCAGCCAATATTGCGTCAGGAACAAAGAGCCATGCTGTTGACTTTGGCTCAGCATGACCGAGCATTTGCGTCGAGCTATATGTTCTGAAATCGCCCAGGGCTTGAAGCTCTTGCGCGCGCCGCCGGAAGCCATTGCCACGGCAGAGACTTCTCATGACCCTCATCAAATCGGTGCGATATTTGAGAGCTGTGGTGCACCCATGGGATATCTTGCCGCCGTCGGCAGCTATCGCGACGCCGCGCCGGACGAGGAAACTCTAGAACAGCTCATCGATATGAACAGGGTCGTGGCCGAGATCGTCGCCGGGGCGCAAACGACCCAGGATGTGTTCGACAAGCTTCGGGCTGACAAGCGCCTATCTTTCCGAAGGACGGCGACGCCCTCCGCCGAGTAAGAGGCGCCTAAGGTCTATCGCGATGATCTTGGGCATCAGCAGTTCCGGCTTCTTTGAATAGGCGTACGGCCTCGCGAACAGGTCTTCCCGAGCCGTTGGTCTGTCGAGACCCATGACTTTTCGGACCTGATCCTTGGCAATGCCGTTGCGCTCTTGGATCTTGCCTTCTCGATTGAACGCTTGGCTGAGCTTTCTCTTAGCGCCGATGAGGCGTCAGACCGTACTCAACCGTAGCTCGAACGCACGCTTAGCGAAGGGCCTGCCTAACAGGTGAAGACGCAGGGTTACGCGATTAGGAACTTTCGATAGGGCGAGGCATTCAGCCATCGTCTCGCCGTCGCCCCATCTTCCTGGCGAGATCCACCACCTCAGCCCGCCCGCAGTCATCACGGGCGGGTTTTTCTTTGCGGTGAAGTTATTGATTGGCTTGGCTTCGGCCGGGTCCTACTGGTACCAGCCAGCACGAGACTGGCTCGGAACTTGCGCCACGCAAAAGCGTTCATTCCGCATCGACAGTACTCACAATGCGAGGTTCCGCATGGGAAAAGCAACAAGAAGGCGCTCAAGGCGGGCGAGCCACCAGCCTACGGCGAACCGCTTCTTGGGCGACGCCCTTTCGCTCGCTTCCACGTTCGCCGACAGCCGCAAGGCTGCCAGTGCAGACCGTATCGTCGAACTCGCATCGGCGACCCGTGAATTCGGCGCAAGCCTTAACGATTTCCCGCAGCTACGCCGTTATGGCGATCAGGCCGCCGGCAGTCTGGACGACCTCGCCAATTACGTCGCCAGCACCGATATTCCCGATATGCTCGATGACTGTGTGGCGTTCGCCATGCGAAAGCCCGTGGCCACCCTGGCGCTGGGCGCCGCGACCGGCCTCGCCTTCACCCAATTGGTGTATGGCTGGCCGCTGCCGATGAGGAGGCCTCGCACGACGTCAAATGGGAGTGTGAAGCGGCGGAGCCGTCGGCGCAAGCCGGTAACCTAGAGCCGTGCAATGGCGGTCTCGCGATTGCTTTATCCCGCTCAAGATTGCCTGAACTTTCGGCGTCGCCGTTAGTGTCTTCATGGAAAATGCAGTTACAGCGCTAACTAACCAGCCCTCTTCCCGCCGCGCTTCTTCTCCGGCTGCGGAGCCCATTCGAGACGGAGCGGGAAGCCGTGCCGGAACGGCGCGATGGAGAACGATAGGTGCCGTATGCACGGCGGCACGTCTACTGGCGCGCCGAAGGGCAACCGGAATGCCTGGAAGCACGGCAACTACTCATCGCGTGAAAAAGCTAGGCGAGTGCTAATGCGATTGCTGTTAGCCTCGACGCCAATATGAGGTCGAACCTTGAGCTGCTGCCGTCTATCGATGCAAGGCAATTCAGTGGTTTGCCGACGGAATCGGCGGTAACTGCGGCTTTGACACCTCCAAGCCTTGCTAGCCGAATACGGGTTTGCATCCCGCGGTTGCTCGGCGCGGCGGCTATGAAAGGCGTCTTATCGCGTCAGCGCATTTATCTACCGCACCTGCAACAGGAGTGTCTTCTCCTAGCATCGTCGCCAATCCTTCTTCAGCAACAAATTTGCGAATTGCAGGATCTTTATCGCCATATGAGAGTGCTTTAAACTCCGCGAGCTTAGTCGCCGCATCTGGTCTCTGTTGAAAGTTTACGAGGCAGATGCTTGCCCTTAATGCCACGAGTTCTTTCAAACCCTCCTCTCGTGCCGCCCTGACAACCCCTTGGGTCGTTAGCCAGCCCAGCGAGGTCAGGACAATTATTGTAATCACACTCGCAAGCACAGCGGCCCAGATGATGTCCTTTATCCTTCGGATCGTCGTTGCACGATTGAGCGCCTTTTCATCTGACCGCCTCCTCTCGGCATCTCTGTCTCTTTCATCTGTAGTGCTCATTTTCGCCTCCTTAGCCCCAAATTCATAATTAGCCCCAAATTCATAATATGGGATCTTCGATGTAGAAGACCACATCGGAGGGGTCTCCTTGCACGAAGATGGCCTGCCTTGTTCAAGCACTTCGTCGTTGCCGGGGCTCTGTCCCTTGGCCTGCCGAAGCGGGAACTATCGCATCGACGACCAGAACGGCCACGTCCTCTTATGGGTCTATTTCGAAGGGCACGGATACCGCGAACCACAAGAAGCCGACTGAGGAAGTGGTCCTGATGATCGTGCGGGCATAGCGAAGATGTCAAAACGGAAGACCCAGAAGGCGGCGCTCATACCTTAAAACGACCATTCCAAGGCGGCTACCCATCCGAGGAAGGTCCAGCCAAGAAAAATATTCAGGACCGCGATGGCCGAACCCTTGCGAAGCCTCCGCATTTTCGTGGGGGAAGCCCTCCCAGCATCATCGTGATTGGACTTCACGATCGGTCGGAGTTACGCTGGCCGCAGGTATAAGAGGGATATGGGTGGGCCAACTATCGTCCGAGTAGGAGGCTAAAATGAAGCACCAGACGCTTGAGCAACTGCAGATCGTCGCCGAGGTCAATCAGGACTACCTGCGCCAGGCGATGTCGCGCAGCGAACGTCTTGAACGCTGGGCGGAGCTCCTTGAACGGAACCCTGACCGGCGCCTCTCGACGCTGCACCAGACCGAGTATCAGTCAGTTGGAGCACGCGGGGCCATGCGCGACGACGGCTCGCCGATCTCAGTCGCTTTCGAGGATCCTGTCCTCCGCGTCGCCGGGTTGGAAAACGACAACTACGGCGAAGCGAAGCGGTTCTTCGAACTGACCGACAGGCAATTGCATGAGATCATCTGCTATTGTCATTTAGGCGCGACGGTGAGCGCCGTAACGGCCGCCCGTCACATCCGAGCGGCGATTGCCGGGAGACAGCCCGGCATATTCGCTCGGATGCGTGAGGCGTTCGTCGGATAAGCCGGCGACGCTTTCGCGGCATCAGCCGAGTTGTCGATCAACGCCGCCCGCGTCGACTCGGCGGTCTCCACCGTGCCGGCCGCTTATACGATGGCGGTTTTCTGTTCAGGAACAAGCCGTCGCGCTCCCCTCGCTGCGAGCATTCCCCCGGCGCCCAGGGCTAGGATCCGTGGCGCCGGGGCCGGGCTTTGTTTAGCAATCTGGGGGAAATCGCCCCCCCTGTACGGTCGATCCGGGGACGGCGTATTCCAAACCGACCGTAGTAAAGTTTTAGGCAATATTTACGGGAATAGTAAAGCCCCGCCGGTAGGGGGCAGAGCTCTGACTGGCCCGCGCGACCGGGTCATAGATCATCAGAGTCGTTTGGAGCTTTGCCATCCCGGCTGGGGAGATAAGGGTTCTACAGGCCTTGGGGAAGAGCCAGCGCGCGAATTTCTGCAGGTGGACTACTGACGCACGAGAGCCCCAAGGCTCTCGCCCTGAGGCTCCCAAGAGGCGTTCCAAACTTGGGGGTATTGGCTGGAGCGCCATAGCCCACTTGAGCCGAATTCTGCGTTGCGGCAAGCGCGAATTAGGTGTTGGATTGGCGCCATGGGAAGAGACGGCTTTGGAGTACTTTTCGGCGTCGCGATTCTCTTCTCGGGATTCAATTCGGCTATTGCGCCTGTTACACATCCACCTCCGCAGTCTAACTTCAATAACAACCAATGAACTGGCTTCTCTCAGCATTCGCAATCCGCCCAACGGTTTGGCTTGGAGTCGAGAGCAAGGTAAGAATAGCTCCCTCGCGCGTATTGCTGACAAAACCCTGCTTCTCGCGCGCGTATTGCTCCGAAAATTCAACAGAACAGGGTGCATAGGCTTTTCACTTCAGCATCCGATCCATCAAGCCGCTCACATCTTCCCCTGGCAGGGCTCGCACTGAGGCCGTGTCCCGCCCCTCGCAACCGCTCAGGCCCCGTGCGGCGAGACAGTACAAGCCCGCCGCGGTGCGGACCGCCGTGCCGGGTTTTTCTTTTTCCCTTGGGGCATGCAAAACTGCCCTCATGGCGACAGGCAAGAAAGACAGCGATCGCGAAGCCGAGCTCGAGGCTGCAATCAAGAAGATCCGCGAAGAGACTTTTAAGCCGCGGCAAACGCTGCCAGCGCTGCGCCGGGCAATTGCGCTCATCCTGCAGGAATTGAAACGCTGATGCCGAGCCTTTGGCCCCGCATCCTGCGGGCATTCCGGCCGCCTTGGCGGATCGTGCGCCGCAAGGACGGCGGCATGTGGATAGAATCGGCCACTGGCAGGGTGCTGCTGCTCTATGTCTATCCCCGGCTCAACCAGAACACCGATTACAAGAGCCCGACCGAAGATGAGGCGCTCGAAATCGTGCGCGCGATCGCCAGGCTGTCGAAGCGCCGGCACCGGCCCATGCCAGATTATTGGGTGCCCAAGGCGAAGCCGCCGCCGCGAAAATACTGGCCCTTGGTGTAGGTCCTAAGGACGTGCCAAACTGCTTGTGTCGCTAATCCCGACCAGAATAGGAGAACTCGAAAAATGCGGTCGATGTTCAAAACATTTCTGTTGATGGTGCCATTCGCGACATACGCTATGTTCGATGGCACCGCACCGGCGTCAGCCGTTTGCTATGAGTATTTCGTATTCAGCGACACGAAAACGGGTAACAATGCGCCGCGTGCTCGTGAAAAGGCACGGGCCAGCTGGGACAAGAAGGCACGTCAACGAACGGGCATAAGTTCGACCAGAATGAACTGGAAAACGGCAGCCGATCACGAGTGGCATTGTAAGCAGTACGGCCTATTTGGTCGGGTGGCGTGCAGAGGAAAGGCAAGGCCTTGCATCTAACTACTAGCTGCAAGGTACCGATTTTCAAAGACACGATCATAATCAAGGGACTCGTTCCGCACGATCGAGCGGTCAAGGTGACCGTCATCGCGCCGGATGACAGGAACGTCGTTATGTCCAGGAGCTCGCCGAACGCGCATGGCTCCAGCCTGTAGCGAAGCTGCTTTTGCTGCGGCTCTCCCTTTTCTCACAAGTCCAAACCCCGAATTGCCTGCAGTGTTTCCGTTATCGCGGGAGACAAGCAGATACGAGTTTTCGGCACGCCGGATCATGCTTTTGGCAGTACGGCATGACTTCCCTGGCTTCTTTTGGGCTGCTGTTCCACCATATCTGAGAGGCGCCGATGACCAGGTTCACGCACTGTCCTGGACCATATAACTGGACCACCTGGCACCGCCTATAGGGCATGACTCGCCACACTCCCCTCGAGCATTTGGCCAGTGCTGCCCTCTTCGCCGCGGCCACGGTTGCCCCATAACCGAGGCCATGGAATTGCTTTCCGTGCTTCGGGACCACGGCAAGAGCCGCATAAGTCATTTTCGCTGCGGCAACGTCTGCAAATACAAGTGGGGTGAACAAGAACGGCAGAACGATTGCGGATGCTTTCATTTTGCACTCCCAACCAAACGACGCATCAAACCTATAACTCAACTGACCCAAGGTCAAAAGGGCTTGGTATGCCTGGGGGGACGCCTGCCGCCCACAGCGCTCCACGATGATGGGCCAGCAATGCCCCATCTTGACCGAATCCGAACGGTGCCGTTTCGGCTTCTTCTCAGCGCTCTGGCCCGCCCCTCCCCCAAGGCGAGCGCCTGCGGTATCTCACGATCTGGCCCAAAGCTGGCCGCGCTCCTGTCGTAGGTCCCCGACGCGCGAGCGAGGGCAGGCGCGCCGCGGGGGCGGGTCTCTCACACGACCCGACGGCGAAGTCGATCGCGCTTTTCCCTCATTGACCGGAAGTCATCCTGAGGGGGCTGTCACGCGGTCAACCACGTTTCACGAAACCTTTCGCGCCTTCATCCGTTGGACGGAGAAGTTGGAGCCGTCTTTCTTAGGCTCCCCTAAATGAAGGGCCCTGACGTAGCAAGCTCGCCCCCCAGTCAGGGCTCTTCTTTTTATGCCCGCCAGACTGGGCTACCGCGCCAAAGTAAAACCCCGCCGGCATGACCGACGGGCTCCCCTTGTGTAAGTGGCTGGCGAGGGCGCCGGGCCCCGCTGAGGCTTGTCTCAGTTGCGTGATTGGATCGCTGCGGCGGAACGCCAAAGGGCAGCGCGATGATCCAATGCCCGTCTAGCACAATTGGTCGAATTTCTTTGAAGGCACCTCGTCTTCGGTGCAGGCGGTCTGACAATCCAACACGCGACTTGCACGAAAAATTCGACCAAGCATATAAACGTATTGGTCCTGTTGCACATCATAATCAACGTTGTCGATGGTTACCGACCTTGCACAGAAAACATTCTGAGCCGTGGTCGAGCTCCCGCAAGCGCTCCCATTCCAAGATACACCACAGGTGAGAGCGGGCGCTAGCTCGACTTTAGCGTCCTCTTCTTCAGCGCTTGCCACCGTGATCGCCGTCAACATGGCCACCGCACCCAGCAACGTCAGCTTGGTTTTCATGACTATCCCCGCGATTTAGCTGCCCCCAAAATTGACGTAGCATGAGTTCCCCTAGTTTCCAACCATTGACGAGAAAGGCCGAAGGCTTATTCCCTCAGCCTGAAAGTGGGGCTGCGCTTTTGCGGCGGCTTCTGGCAAACATGGACGTAGGCCTGTTTACTCGGTACTGCGTCACGCCAAACGGGAACATATATTCTCAGTCAACCTGGAAGCCTCAGCTTTTGGCTTCGGCTAAATCCCCCACATTGACCGAAACCCCGACCGTGATTTCCTTAACTCACCTTCCGAGCGCAAAAACAAAAACCATTGCGACAATCGATAAAAACAAAACCGTGAAGGCCCAACGGAAAACTTTGGGCGGCAGCGCGGGAGGCTTCATTGCCTGTTTCAAATTTGTCAGCGATTTCATGCGGTCTCCTCCTGCTAAGGTCCCGGCACCTAGCGTTGAATTCGGCGATGCAGGCGGGAGTCTTGCTCTCTCAGTCGCCAGAGCCTGAGGCCAATGTCCGGCGATGGCTGAGGTTAGCACGAAAGGTCGATGGCAAGGAAAAAATCGAGGGAAAGTTCCAAGCTCGTAAATGTAGTCCAAACCCTGCTCGCAGCGTTTCTCATTGTTGCCAGGCTCAATTATTGGGCTGTGCCTTTCCGGATAGCATCCTTCTCCCGCGCGTACTGCTCCGAAAATTCAAACAATCGGCGCAACGGCCCCTTCACTTCAAAATCCGATCCATCAAGTCGCCAAGCATCCTTCTCCCGCGCGTACTGCTCCGAAAATTCAAACAATCGGCGCAACGGCCCCTTCACTTCAAAATCCGATCCATCAAGTCGCCAACGCCTTCTCCCGGCATTAACCATCGGCGTACTCGCCACAGCAGCTCGTCATCAGCCGCCTTCTCGTAGGCCTGAGCCTTCTCGTCTAAACGATTGTATGTCGTCCATCGTCGTCGTATTCGTCATCAGTTTGATATCTGAGGCGCAGCGTTCTGCAATTGGGGGGCTCTAGTCGGCACTCGTATTCAACCGAAAACCCGTTCGACCACGTGAACCTGCCGGTCAATTCAGCGTTATCGGGCATACCCGAAAGGATGTCGCGGATAGTGAGGCGCCGACAAGTTTCAATGACGGGCCATCTGGCTGGTCTTCCCATTTTTATCGAAATCCTGTGGCTAACTGAAAAGGCCTCGTTGAATTTGCGGAAGATTTTTCTGGCTGCATCGGCCGCCGAAATCCCTCTTTTCCAGAGCCAATCTCTCCCCTCTCGCACTCTCGCGCCCCAAGTGCTTTGAGCAGAGCTGATTTCGTTGTCATGCCGGCGCGCTTTCCGGTTCGTCGCTTCTGGAGAGAATTTGAACGGCAGAAATCAGCACGAAGCGGGCATGGCCGCCGGGAATGAAGGGAGAAGCTTCAGGCAATATCCGTGCGTGGATCATGCCACTGTTCCCACCCGAGTAAGCACTGCACGTGCCTTTGCCGGACCACCTTTCACCAGGACCACTGCTGCCTCCTGCAGGCGCTCGAAGGACTGCTGTGAGAGGACAGTGAGAACGTCGGGTTGGTCGCTGAATGCGGCTTCAAGGGCTGGGAAGGGACAAGGTGGGCGCTGCCGCACCTTCACAGGACTGGGCGATGCAGCCTCTCCGCTCTTGCCTACATCTGCACCGCGAGGGGCTTGATCCCCTTCACACACCGCCGCTTTCGCTTGCGAAACGGCGTGATGATGCTGGGCCGTTATAGTGGGAGGTTCTTGGGAGAGTTCTGGTGCCGATACCGGTACCTTGGGAGGGTTGGTACGGGTACCTTGGCGCGCCGTATCGGTACCTTGGGCCTCGTTATTGGTACCTTGAGATTTCATTGCGCCGACTCCATTGGTACCCGTGTGGGCACCTATGGTTGGTTTCAAGGTATTGTTTTGGGTAGCTTTGAATGACCTGGTCCGCTTGTTCTTTGGCTTATAAGCTCGGACAGCGACCGCGCGATCGGCACGGGTCTTTGCCTCTGCCGAATGCTGTTCGAGCGCCGTCCAGTTGAGGTCGTAGTGAGAGAGATGCCGCGGGCCCCCGGGATTGTACCAGTCGATCAGGCCGGCCTTCTTGAGTTCTGTCTTTGCCTTTTTGATCGCGCTGGGGTGCATGTCGCAGAGTGCCGCCAAGCGCATCTCGCTCGGGAAGCACGCACGTGACTTACTGTCCATTGAGGTAATGAGACAGATTCCCAGGCGACGCGCTGCGGGTGAGAGGCCTGGAGCAGTGTTGAAGCCTTCAGTCCCCTTCCAGCGCATCGAGGCGGCTTCACGTGCTTCCTCACCGCCGTCCACGGGTTCTGCGGTGGTCGGGATCTGTGCAGCCCTCATGCGCGCCTCCCGCCCAGGACGGCCGTTTCGGTTTCGAGGGTGCCAGGGTAGCCCGGCATCCTGATCGGCCGAAATTGGGCCGGACCGGCGCGCGGGAAACGGCATGTAGGTGCGGAAGGTGCAGCGGGCCTCGTCGACCGTCAGTCGCGACGATGTCCGTATGTCGCCGGACATGCGAGGAAAGTCACGCCGCGTGTCCCAGATCTCGACTGGGCCGCTCCTGCCTATCGCGACAAGCGCCCGGCACGCCGACAACATCGGCTCAGCGGATTTACCGACCAGGACCGGGCCAGACGGCGAATCAAGGCGGGCCTGATACAATGCGCCTCTTGCCGTGATCCTGGTGCGAACTATGTAGACCCGCGTCATGGCTGAGCCCACCCCTGCAGCAGGAGCCATCGGTCGATGATATACCGTTGAGATGTTGAACGGATGGCGCCATCTGTGCTATCATAGGGTGCGCTCTTTCCAGGAGTGTCTTGAGGTTTCCCGCCGCTTCCGACTGCAATCGGGGCGGCGGTTTCATTTTCAATAGGAGGGGCGCGGCCTTGATTTTTCAAGGGTTTGCCCCAGTTCCGCATCCTGTTTCTCGACAAGAAGAACGGACTCATTGCTGATGAGGTTCAGGGCGAAGGAACTGTGGATCACACGCCGGTTTATCCCCGCGAAGTGATCAAGCGCGCGCTCGAAGTCGCGGCGAGCGCCATCATCCTGGTCCACAATCACCCTTCCGGTGATCCCACCCCTTCGACCGCAGATATCGACATGACGCGCCGCCTCATCGAGGCAGGCGACAAGCTTTCGATCAAGGTTCATGACCACATCGTCATCGGCCGCAACGGCCATGCGAGCTTCAAGAGCCTCAAGCTGATTTAAGCGTATCGGCCTCAAGGCCCCGGAGGCAATGCCGGGGTCAGGCCGTGACGGCGCATGATCTCGAGCATCTTGGCGCGATCGGGTAGGCCTCCGGTGGCTGCCGCGGCGACCGCGAAGATTTCGCGGAAATAGTCCGGGCCGATCGCCGCCGGCGTGATCACGCACAAGACCTTCGCATCGGCGCTGCCATTGTTGTCGAAGCGGTGAACTGCGCCGCGCGGTATGCACAGCGCCTGGCCGGACCCCAAGTCAACCGGAACGCCATTCACGGTCCAGGTCAGAACGCCCTCGAGCCCATAGATGGTTTCCTCGTAGTGATCATGGCTGTGGGCAGGCGCCGGCAGTGGCTGCAAGCCTGCGACGAGAAGCTCGAAGGCGGCAATGCTTCCATTGGATTTGCCGGCTGTGAGCAAGAAGCGCACTATCAATCCGTGAACGCTGATGGTTTCCTCCGCGGGATTGACCCGGGGCCGAGCAGCTGACTGAAGCATTCCGCAAATCCATTTGGTAAATTGCCTTTACCATAAAGCAAATGAAACTTACCGTTTAGTCGGATAGAGCGCGAATGAATTAAGAGCTTGGCCCGAAGCTTCGGCTCACTGCGTCGTTTCAGGGTCCGGGGCGCGACCGAGGCTCTGATCCATCTGCCGGGAAAGTCACATCGAACCAACCGCCCTCGGCGAGCGTGCGCGTGTCGTCGAGATGCACGACCCTGCTCGCGACGAGCGTCAGGGTGTCGGTGTCGGGCACGCCGGAATAAGCACCCGCTTTCGTCGACACGACGGCAAGACGCCGGCGTCCATCCGCCGGTTGCGCCGGCAGCACCTTGTCGATCTGGTGGCCGGGCGAGCCGTTCTTGCTGCCGTGATGGCTGATCTTCAGGAAATGCACAGGCCGCAGCAGATTGTTGCGATCCATCATCTCCCAGCTCTTCTCCTCGGCATCACCGGGAAAGAGCAGTCGCCAGCCATTCCATTCGAACTCGATCGCCAGGCTCGAATTATTGGCGGCCTTGTCGATCGTCCGCAGATTGGCAGACATTCCATTGGAGCGGAATTCGATGAGATCGAAGAAATTCCCGGCTGATACACCCGCGGGCGGCGTGATCGTTTTGCCATCGAGCGACACCACTATTGCGCCATCGACCATGGCTCCGAGGGTGCGCGGCGGCAAGGCGCCATAGTAGATCGAGGTATCCTCTTCCGGGGCAAACAAGCGCACCTTGGTCCGATTGAAGGGATGGCGTCCGGAAATATCGGTTGTGCGATGCACGTAGAGAGGCTTTCCGCCATTGACGCACCGCTCGCTGATATGCTTGACGCAATCCTTGCTGGATCTCGTATTGTTGATGGCGAGCAGCGCCTGGATACCGAGCGGCGGCGGCACGGCCGATTTCACCAGGAAGGCGGCCACGCTCTCATAGGCGGCGAGTGCCGCAATGTGCTTCTGCTTGGCTTTCGGGAAGCGATTGTAATAGGCCTCGCCTTCCGACGAAGCCGTCATCCAAACATTCTTTGCCTTGAAGTCCATGCCGAGCTTTTTGGCGCCATGGAGCAGTCCCTGGACATGGTCCATATGCTCATGCGTCATGATATAGAGATCGATCGGCCGCTCGCCGATCTCCTTTTTGATGTTCTCCAATACCGGCTTGAACACCTCATCGCGGCCGGCGTCGCCCGCCAGGGCATTCCCGACATCGATGAGGACATTGATTATGATCTCGCGGCCGTTCTCGTCGGTCTCGGGTATGGTCAGCAGGATCGCATCGCCGAACAACACGTTGTAAACTCTGATGCGCAAGTCCCTGACCATTTCAGTGCCCTATCATATGCAGCATCTGGCCCATGGCCCGCAGCCGCAGCGTCTTGTCCTGAACCTGGACATTGGGTGAGCCGAGCTCGAGTAAGCCCGCGTCGATGTTGGCGGCCAGGAACGCCGTCCGCATCGCCGTGTTTTGTCCGCTCGAAGCATCGCGTTGCGAGGGATGATCCGGACTGGTCGAGAGCAAGGCGCTTACCTTGCGCGTCTCCCAATCGATCGCCAGCGTGGTGCCACGCGTGACCGCGACCTCATTGATGAATTCGCCGACCTGAAAATTCTCGACCCCTTGCCAGGCGACCTTGAACAGCAAGGCCCGGGTCAGCGCCTTCTCGCCGTTCTTGCGCCAGGTCGAGCGCGTCACATCGAGGCGCGGCCGCACTTCGAAGGGCACATCCTTGGGGATCATGAGCTCCTTGCGAAACCTCTCTGCGAACTGATAGGCCGCCCAGTCGCTGCGTTGCAGTTGCTCGAGATCGAGGTCGGCCGGAATGCCGAACCCCGGAGGCACCGGATCGAGTGTCACCGCATCGTCCACCATGCTGCGTCTCGCGAACTCCATTTTGATGAAGTCGCGCGGCTCGGGGTCGTTTGGATTGGAATAGATGTCGGCGGCAACCATCGCTCGTCCGTAATCGGCGAAAGTGACTTCGCCCGGCGGCAGATAGTCGAGAGCGCGAAAAACCACGCGCTTGAATTTCTCGCTCGCCTTGAAGAGTGCCAGACCCGAGACCGAAATGCGGATTTTGTCCTCCTCCTGTTTCGTCAGCGCCCGCTTTTTCTTTGCCTTTTCCCCGGCGAGCTTCTCTTCGAAATCCTCCTGCCTGATTGTCGCGTATTCCTTGAGCAGCAGGGCGTAGAGCGCGCCGGTGAGCACCATGCTCAGATCATGCGGTTCGTTCAGGTCGAGATTTCTCTCGAGCGCGCGATTTTTTGCCGCTGACATCGAAAAGCTATTGGCAAGGTCGCGCAGGGGCCGACCATCCTCGCCATAAAAGGCTTCGCCGAACTGCTGCGCGATCTCATTGAAGGCCTTGCCTTTGCTGATGTCGCCGCCGGTCTCCTTCATGACCCGGACCAGCAGGCGGCTGGTGCGCACCGCCAGCATGACCGCACCCAGATCGGCGATCGCCTCATGCATGGCCAGCGACTGCGGTGAAGTTGCGTTATAGAGATCCGGCGCGATGCCGTCGAGGATCGCATGCGTCGTTTCATGCGCCACGATGTCGGGCGACAGGCAGGTATAGACGAGCCTGCCGCGCTTCTTGGGATCGTCAACAAAGAAGAACTGCAGGCTGCGCGAATCGCGGTGATAGAAGGCGTTCGGCATTTTCCCGGCGCGCGGCACCACCATCAGCTGCTCGCCGGAAAAAGCCCAGTGCAGCTTGCGGCCGAGCACATCAGGCGCCTCGAAGATCGACATCATTTTCATGACCGCGGTGAACACGCTCACTTGTTTGAAGTCGTACGCATCGAAATCAAGCTCGTTTTTGATCTGGTAGCGGCCTTGCGTGCGGCCTTTCGGCGGAATGAATTTCGCACCCGGCGCAACCGCACCCGTATCGGGATCGAGATCGATGACCGCGACCCGCCGCGACACCGGCCCATCGAGCAACGGTTCCGTAAGCTTGTGCTCCCAGCCCTGCAGCAGCGTTTTAGCTCCTTTCTCCGCCCTTCCAGGCTCGGTATCCATGTATTTCAGCCTGATGACATTCGTGTCCGGAACCGGCGCAGCTTTGCTGGCTTTACTGGCCTTAGTGGCCTTTCTGGCCTTGGTGGCCCTACTGGCCTTTCTGGCCTTGGTGGCCCTGCCGGACTTGCTGGCTTTGCCGGCCTTGCCAGGCTTGCTGGCCTTATTGGCAGTCTTGGCCATGACGGCTCTCCGCTATTTTTCGGTTACCATGAATTGCGCCGGCTCTTCTGCCGAGGGCTTGCCGACAAAGCGCACCTGGTAGAAGCCCGGCGTGTCGGTCGGCGGCAGCCGCATCTTCAAGACCGGAATCGGCGGCCCCGAATAGCTGACCTTCGCCATCTTGCCGAAGCGGGTGAACGGTTTCCCGGGGCCTTCTGAACGCTCGAGCACCACCTTGCCGTCGACCTTTTCCGCCGGCTCCAACGGCGCCAGCACCAACTCGATCTCGTCTCTCTTGCGAATGCTCAGTGACTGCACCGACAAACTCGCTGCGATCACACCGGCAACCTGGGTAGGCGGGGTCGGAAAATTCTTGCCGAAGAGCCTAAAGAACACGGCCTTGAAGGTTTTCTCCTTGAAGAAGCTCGCATGCTCGCCGACCACCAGTTGCTTCTGGGCTGATTTCGGCAGGGCGCTCCACAGCGGCACGGTGCCGTCGCCCGCATCCTCGGAGCGAGTGACCTGTTTCGAGTTGGTCGCCACATTGATGCGGGTCGCGGTCTTGTGGCCGGATCCGGCAAAGTAGAAATAGCGTATATGCGCGGGCACATTGCCGTCCGCCAGCGTCTTGTGCACCCAGGCGGCGCGGGCGACGAGCGTGGGATCGAGGCCAAGACTCGTCGCAGTCGCCGCGTCGTAGATGTCGAGCTCGCCGAGTGTGCTGCCGGCCTTGATGTCCCAGCAGGTCGCCTCGCGCGGCGCGGGCATGAGTTGATAGCCGGACGGGTAGCGCTTGTCGGCGCCGATCTCGCGAAAATCAGCAGCACTGATCCCCAAAGCGCTGTCGAGACCAAGGAGGCGAGCAAGCGCCAAAGGCGCTCCAAGATGTGGTGTCGCCAGAGACATGAAGCCTTTGATCTTGCCGAACCACGGTTTGGCGTTGAATTTTCCGCCCTCGAGAACCAGGCGGGCGATGAGGCCGCCCATGCTGTGCGCGACGATGACGATGGATGTCACATCGCTGGGCAAGTCATCGAGACGCTTCGCCAGCCTGTCGGCGAGCACCTCGAGATCGTGCCGCCAGTCATAGGGCCATACATGCAGCCGATCGCCCGCCCCGCTTTCCTTGAAGCCGATGGCCGCGAGAGTTTCAACGATCGGCTTGTAGAAATCGAAGCAGGACACTTCGCGCACAATGTCGCCAACGATGAGATCCTCCCGCAGCAGTTCCTTCTTGCGTTTGTAGCCGGTCACGACCTCAATCGGAGTGGGCGGCCACACTTCTTCCCCGCCAGGTGTGGAAAGGATCGAACCCATCGTTCCCGGCACGAACACAACGCAATTCATGTGTCACCTCCTGTGAACGGATCACTGTGTCGGATTGAGCGTGCAGCCGCACGTACAGCTATGTGCTGCTCCTGTATTGCCCGTCCAATTCATCCTGATATGGCCAAGGCCCGCACCGCCCTTGCCACCTGGCCGGTCCTCGGTGCGCCGCTCATCAATACCGGGTGCGGAATGGCCGATCGTCCACAGTGCATTCCGCAGATCCCGGATCGAATTGGGTAGCGGGTGCCCGTAGCCGTTGCTGCACCCATAGGAAAACGCCGCGCGTGGCAGGCCGCCTGGCTTTGTTGGCGGCTGACCGGGTGAACGCCCGCCGTGATGAGCGACGGCGAGGCCACTGATTTGCCGCTCATCGAGCTCGGCCAGGTACCTTTGTCCTTCAGCACACCGGCGCCGAGATCGACATAGGCGACAACATGATCGGCGGAGTTGACCAGAGCACAGGCGGACCCCTGCCCTACGTCGAGCACGAGGATCTGGGCGATCGCAGCTGTCGGCAGCGCCTGATCTATGTCGGCTTCTGCAGCAATAAGGGGCGAGAGATCGGTCGCTCGCTCCAGCGCCTGCACCACTCTTCGCGACAGATCGGACCGAGATTTTTGTCCGCTGCGGCAGCCCCGCAATATTATTATAGACTGCAGCCTCCCCTTTCGGATCCGGCTCGAGATTGATTTCCGACCATGCCGGCAAGGAACCGAGCGGATGCCGCTGATGCCAGGCTGCGGCTTCCGGATAGTTCGGCTCCCGGGCATTGATCTCGATCGCATAGATCGGCGCGCGGTCTACATGCTGGCGCCAGCTTCCCGGCGGGTAATCCCGTAGGTTTCCCAGGTCAGGATAGTGACTCTCAGGTGAATACAGCCTGTGGAACGAGTGCGCGTCGACCGCATCGGAGAGAGCATACTCCCTGTCTTCAGCGTCGATCAAAAGAGCGTATGCGCGTCGAGGAACCTCGAAAAACTCAGAAGGCTCTTCACGACGGCGGAAAAAGTCGTGCATATCTTCCCCCCTTGCACGATTGCGCCTCGTAACCTTACCGTACGACACAAGTTCACGTGCCGTAAATAGAGAACATAATGATATCAGCGCCGGTTGCTACAGGCTGTGAGAAAAATCACTCCGCTGGATCCTCGAGGATGTTCGCCTCCCATGCCGCTGGCTCATGGCGTGAGTGGCCATCGGTGACCGCGCCATCCCATCAGCATCTCCGTCATGTAGCCTTTTTGACTTCTAACCGTCGCTCGCATCGCGTGCGAGGAAGCGTTTCGCTGCCGCCGCCAGGGTCGTTGCGCCCACGGTAAGTGCGGCTTCATCAACCCGGAATTTCGGATGATGCAGAGGATAGATCGATCCCGCCTCCTCGTTGCGGATGCCGAGACGGAAATAAACCGACGGGCGCTTCTCGCTATAGAAGCCGAAATCATCGGCCGCCGTCCAGCCCGGCGCCTTGAGCACATTGGCCTCGCCGAAAGAAGCTGCGGCGCTGTCGCTGACGAGTTGAGTGAGTTCGGCATCGTTCACGACTGGCGGCTCGCCCCTCACGATGGTGAGCGCGACTTGCGCCTGGTGGCTCTGCGCCACACCCTTCATGATCTCGCCGAGACGCTGTTGTGCCCGCAGCCGCGTCGCCTCGCTCCCGCTGCGGATCGTACCCTTGAGATGCACTTTATCGGCGATCACATTGTAGGCGCCGCCGCCCTCTATGCCGGTGATGGAGATCACCAGCGGATCGAAGGGGTCGGTCTCGCGCGCCACGATCTTCTGGATCTCCGTGACCATGGCGCAGGCGGCGGCAATCGCATCGATCCCTTCCGAGGGCTTGGCCGCATGGGCGGAAGCGCCAGTGACGATGGCGTCGAAGATATCGCAAGCAAGCGTGTAGGGACCGCTGCCGAGGGCGATCTTGCCCGAGGGTGTGTAGGGATCGACATGGATGCCGATCGCGCCATCGACATCATCGAGAAGCCCCTCCTCTATCACGCGCCTCCCGCCCAAGGGCTCGGCCTCCTCGGCGGGCTGGAAGATGAGGCGCACCGTGCCGCCGAAGCTCGCCCGCATGCGATGAAGATGCGCGGCCGTGGCGAAGACCATGGCCGAATGCGCATCATGGCCACAGGCATGCATGACGCCGGGACTGGCGGAGGCGAAGTCGACACCGGATTCTTCCGTGATCGGCAAAGCATCGATATCGGCGCGGATCGCGACCTTGCGGTTGGACGAGGCCCTGGTCCCGACAATATCGACTGCGAGCCCGAAGCCGGCCACCTCCTTCACGCCGGTGATTCCTTCCATCTCGAGCGCTTGTCTCAAATAAGCCTGCGTCTTCTCCTCGTGGTTGGAAAGCTCAGGATTGCGATGCAGATGCCGCCGGACCTCGATCATCCGCCGGATGATGTCTGCTTCAATCTCCTGGGCTCTAGGATTTGACATGGATCTCTCGCGGATATTTCGTTAGCGTTTCATTGCCCTGTTCGGCCACCAGAATGGTCTCGCTCACCTCGATACCCCAACCTTCCATCCACATGCCGAGTATGCAATGGACGACATTGCCGGGTTCGAGCACCGTCTTGTCGCCGGGCCGAAGACTGATCGTATGCTCGCCCCAATCAGGCGGATAGGCAACCCCGATCGAATAGCCGATGCGCGATTCCTTTTTGAGACCATAACGGGCAATGACTTTGCGCCAGGCGGCCTCGACGTCCTCGGCGAAAATTCCAGGCCGCGTGGTGGCAAGGACCGCTTCCATGCCTTCGAGCACCGCCTTGGCCGTGTCAGCCACGTTATGCGGCATCTTGCCAAGCTGCATCGTGCGCGCGAGCCCTGCCGCATAGCGCCGGCACACGCCCGCAAGCTCGAGCGCGATCGTCTCATCGGCGCCAAAACGGCGGTCGCTCCACATGATGTGAGGCGCTGAGGCATTCTCGCCGCCGAGGATCGTCGGCGGCAACGCCGTGATGTCGCCGGCAAAATCCTTTGCACCCGCCACTTGCGTTCCCTGGATTTGGGCGATCGCGTCGCATTCGCGCACGCCGGGCGCGATCACTTCATAGGCCTTGATGACCGCGGCCTGGGCGAGAAAGGACGCCTTGCGCAAATAGGCGATCTCGGCCGGCGATTTGACGGCGCGGATCCAGTTCACCAGGAGATCGGCGTCGTGGAACTTGGCATTGGGAAGGCCGGCCATGAGCCGCGCATGCCCCTTGGGTGAGAAGTAATAGGCCTCGAGCTCGATGCCGATGCGGCGATTGCCCCAACCCTTTTGGTTGATCCATTGCGCAATCCAGTCCATCGGGTGCCGGTCGGCGCGCTGCACATGATCTTCGGGGAAGCCGACGACGTTCTCAGGTTTCATCCAGGCGGTGAGTTGCCCGCCCGCCGCATCCATGGCGCGCCCGATCCATATCGGCTCCTCATCCTCGAGCGGCACGAGCACGACCTGGGGCGTGTAGAAGGACCAGCCGTCATAGGCGGTGATGTAGTGCTGGTTGGCAACGTCATTGACAATCAGGAGATCGAGGCCGCGCCGTTGCATTTCGGTCCTGATCCTTGTCAGACGTTGCCCGTACTCCAGGCGCGCGAAAGGCGGTTGGATCATATTCGTCTTCTTCCTCTTATGGATGGGGCTTCAGCCTGGCAAGCGCCTCAGGCGTGTCGAAATCGGCAAGCACCGCATCGGAGCGCATGGCGATCTCGGTGATATGGTCCTCGTGCTTGTCCATGAGGCTCTTGGCGCCGCGATCGCCCTCGAGATTCAGCATCTCCTGGAAATACTGTCGGCCCCACAGCACCGGATTGCCACGCTCACCGCCATGGACCGGCACGATGATGGTGCGATGCTCAGCCGGATCGAACGCAGCTATGAGCCGGTTGACATGCCGGCCGGCAACGAGGGGCATGTCGCCCAGCGCCACGATCACACCATCGGCATCGTTCGGCACGGCGGCGAGCCCCGCCTTGAGCGAACTCGCAAGGCCAGAGTCAAAGGCCGGATTGTGGATGAACGTCACATCGAGCCCCTTCAACGCCTCTTCGAGCCGCTCATGTTGGTGACCGGTCACGACCAAAACAGGGCCCGCCGATGAAGCAAGCAGTGCCTCGGCCGAAACGCGGATCATGGGCTTGCCGGAAATAGGGGTAAGAAGCTTATTCGATCCCATGCGAGTCGACTTGCCGGCCGCGAGCAGGATGCCCGCAATCTTCGGCGCGCGTTGCGGCTTCGCCACTTCGCCTTCGCGCGGCGTTGGCCGCGAAGGAATTTCCTTCAGCAATCCCCCTGCCCCCATGTCCATGATGTCTTGCCCCGAGACATGCAGCCCCGCCATGACGCGGGCAAGCACCCAGTCAAAGCCATTGAGCTTGGGCGAGCGCGCGCACGTCGGCACGCCGATCACGGAGGCACCTTCGAGTCTTCCAAACATCATGAGATTGCCGGGATCGACCGGCATGCCGAGATGCACCACCTCGCCTTCAGCCTGCTCGACCGCGGCCGGGATGACATCACCGCGATCGACGATGGCCGAGGCGCCAAAGATCAGGATCGGATTGAGGCGCTTGGCGCGAAGGCGCGAGACGGCTTCGCTGACCGGCATGACGGCGTGATCGACGATGAGCGTCTCGGCAAGATCACCCTCGAGTTCGGCGATGCGCTCGCGAATCGCTTCTTCCGATTTGGCGATGAGGGATGGCTTGGTCTGCGGCAGCCTGGTGATGACGAGGCCGGCCTTCCGGTGCTTGAACTTCTCGACCCTGATGAGCGGATCGGCGCCGATGACCGAAAGCCCTTCCTCCAGCACCTCGCGCTCGACGGCGAAGGGAATGACCTTGACGGTCGCCACCATCTGCCGGTCGCCGACGATTTCGAAGGGCGACGATGTCGCGAGCGTCAGGCTTTCATGCACGCGGTTGAAGGCTTTGATACGGTCCTGGTCGATGACGACGAGCCCACGGCCCTTGGCATGCAGATTGGCGCGGCCGGTGAAAGGCGCCTGCACCGCGGTGTTATCCCCGGCAATGGCCTGCGCGACCGTTTCCGCTGCCCGGTCTTCCGGGATATCGTCGTCCGACAATTGCGCCGCGAAGATCCGTTCGACATCGCTCTCCTTCAGCGCAGCGATGTCGGCCGAAGAGAGCGTGCGGCCCTTCTTGAACATGCCGCCTTTATGCTTCATCGAATGGGCGAGGATCGCGCCTTCCGCCTCGCCGACCGGGATCTCGCCGAATTTCATGACTGACCGTCACCCCGGCGAAAGCCGGGGCCCATTGAATAAGTACAATCCGGGCGGCGCTGCCCACGTTGAAAGAATTTATTGGGTCCCGGCTTTCGCCGGGATGACGGATGTTGGATGGGAGTACGCCTTCGCATGTTCGAGCACTAGCTTCCCGTCCTCAGCACGCGGGTCAGCTCCGCCATGATCGATATGGCGATCTCGGGCGCCCCTTGCGCGCCGATATTGATGCCGATGGGGCCATGAATGCGCGCGATGTCCTTCTCGCCGAAGCCCGCTTGCATGAGGCGCTGCTTGCGCGCCTCTTGCGTCTTCTTCGAGCCGAGCGCCCCGATATAAAAGATCTTCGATTTGAGCGCCAGATGAAGCGCCGGATCGTCGATCTTGGGATCATGCGTCAAGGCCAGAAGCGCCGAGCGCTGGTCGAGGCCGATCTTAGGCAGCACCTCATCCGGCCATTCGTCATGTCGGGCGATATCGGGAAACCGCTCGTCCGTCGCGAAGGCGCCGCGTGGATCGACAACCACGATGTCATAGCCCGCCCCCTTCGCGATCGGGATCACGGCCTGCGCGATGTGGACAGCGCCGATGATGACGAGCCGCAGGGGCGGATTGTAGATATGGACGAAGAACTCGCCTTCCGGAATCTTGTGCACGCCGCTGCGGTCGAAGCGGAAGGCCTCGTCCAGTACCTGAGCCAGAATGTCATCGGCGGCATGATCGCGCGCGACGACCCGCTGGCGGCCAGCGTCGAGGGCCGTCACCAGCGCCACGGGCTTGCGCTGGGCGCGCGCATTCATGATCTCTGCGAAGATGTCAGCCTTCATGCGGCGAGCGGTTCCACATAGACCCTGATCTTGCCGCCGCAGGCAAGGCCAACTTTCCATGCCGTCTCGTCCGCCACGCCGAAAGCCAGCACTTTGGGCTTGCCGGTGCCGAGGACGTCGATGGCCTCGGTCACCACCGCCCCTTCGACACAGCCACCCGATACCGAGCCAATGAAATTGCCTTCAGAGTCAATGGCAAGCTGGCTACCGACCGGCTGAGGGGCTGAGCCCCAGGTTTCGATGACGGTCGCCAGCGCCACTTGCCGCCCATCTTTCAACCATTGCGCCGCCTGATCGAGGACGGTCCGATCGAAGCCTGCCATATGAACCTCCTGCCGGCTTCAGCCGGCTTTGAGCCATTGTTTCGGATCATGCTCTTGGCGCCGGGGAGCCGCAAGCGCGGCTGCCAAACCCGCAAGGCTCTCCAGCGAATGTACCGGCCTGAACTCATCGATATAAGGCATCATGGCGCGGATTCCAGCCGCGCGCGCCTCGAACCCCTGATAGCGCAGCAATGGATTGAGCCAGACAATGCGCCGGGCGGAACGCTTCAGACGCGCCATCTCGGCTGAGAGCAGAGAGACGTCCTCGCGGTCAAGCCCGTCGGTCATCAACAGCACATGCGCGCCCTGGGTCAGGACACGCCTCGCCCATTTGTAATTGAATTCCTTGAGCGCGGCCCCGATGCGCGTACCGCCCGACCAGTCCTTCACCGCCGACGACACGCGCGCCATGGCCTCATCGACATCCCGCCGCTTGAGCTCGCGCGAGATATTGGTCAGCCTGGTGCCGAAGAGAAACACCGAGACGCGCTCACGGTCGTTCATGAGCCCGTGCAGAAAGTGGAGGAACATGCGGCTGTAATTCGAGCATGAACCGGATATGTCGCAGAGCACGACGAGCGGCGGCTCGCGCCATTGCCGCTCGCGCCGCGACAGATCGATGAGATGGCCGCCGGCCCTGAGCGAGCCCTTGAGCGTGCGTCTGAGGTCGATCCGCTCGCCGGCATGCGCAGGACGGAAGCGCCGTGTCGCGATCTCAAGCCGATGGACATTGAGCTGGGCGACGGCTTGCCGTGCTTGCGCCTGTTCGGACACCGTCATCTGCTCGAAGTCCTTTTTGCGCAGCACTTCCATGTCCGAATGCGAGAAAGTCGCGTCCAACTCAAGCGCTCCCGGCTTCTCTTCGCGCCGGCTTTGGCGTTCCGTCTTGTCGAACATCGCTTCCGCCAGGCGCCGGAAACCGGCCTGCTTCGCCTTCTCATCGGCTGGCCGGGTGATTTGCTGAAACATCAGCTGCATCAACTGCTCGAGCATCTTCGGCTTCTTCCAGAAGACATGGAAGGCCTGGTCGAAGATCTCCTTGTGCTCGCGTCGTTTGACGAAGACGGCATGCAATGTCCAATAGAAGTCTTCGCGCGATCTGAGCGCACCTGCCTGGGCCGCATCGAGCGCATCGATCACATGACCGGGCCCGACCGGCAGGCCTGCTTCACGCAGGACGCGGGCGAAATGCATGATGTTGAGCGCGAGTCGCCCGGACGGCGCACCCTGTCCCGGCATGAGCGGGGAGCGCTCCATCACACCCTCGACATGGCGGCGATCTCGGTTTTTATCTGGTCGAGGATGCGCTTGGCTTCCGAGCCTTCCATGCGCACGATGTCATCCTGATATTTGAGCAGCACGCCCAACGTGTCATTGACCGTCTGCGGGTCTAGCGAGACCGCATCGAGCTCGTGCAAGGCCGAGACCCAGTCGAGCGTTTCGGCAACGCCCGGTGATTTGTAGAGATCGCCCCCCCGGAGCGCCTGGACGAAGCTCACCACCTCGCGCGCCAACGCTGCCGGCGCCTCGGGGCGCCGCGCCCGAATGATGGCGATCTCGCGTGCGGCATCGGGATAACCGACCCAGTGATAAAGGCAGCGCCGCTTCAGCGCGTCATGAACCTCACGCGTGCGATTGGAGGTGATGACGACGATGGGCGGCTCCTCGGCGGAAATCGTGCCCAGTTCCGGGATCGTCACCTGGAAATCGGACAAGACCTCGAGCAGGAACGCCTCGAAGGCTTCATCGGTGCGATCGAGCTCGTCGATGAGAAGCACTGGTGCGGCTCCTTTCGGCGCTTCGAGCGCCTGGAGCAGTGGCCGCTTGGTGAGGAAGCGTTGGGAGAAGATGTCATGGCCTAGGCGCTCGCGGTCGAGTTCGCCTGCCGCTTCCGCCAGGCGGATCTCGATCATCTGGGCGGAATAATTCCATTCATAAACCGCCGCATTGACGTCGAGCCCTTCATAGCATTGCAGGCGTATCAGCCTGCGGCTGAGTGCTCCTGCCAGAACCTTGGCAATCTCGGTCTTGCCGACGCCAGCCTCGCCTTCGAGAAACAGGGGTCGGCCCATTTTGAGGGCGAGGAAGACGACGGTCGAAAGCGCCCGGTCGGCAATATAACCTTCCGATGCAAGGAGTTCGGCCACGGCATCGATCGACGGCGGCACGGCGCTGGGTTTTTTGGCTGAGTCCATTCCGTGCTTCCTAGATGGCCGCTTCGAGATCGAGGGTTTTGGCAGGTTCGGGCAGGGGCTTGCTCGGCTCCACTTCATATATATGCAGATGGCGCCCGTCCGCCACCATCAGCCGCCCGTATACGTCCCAACCTGCCCAGTTCGCCAGCACCACGTTCTCCGCCCCGGCAATATCGTAGCCAGCGGCGTCCTTCAGAACATAGTCGAATTGGTCATAGCTGCCGAGATGATACGGCTTTGCTGTCTTCACCAGCACGGGTTTCAAGCGTCTGGCCGATGGCTGAGAAAAGGTCGTGACCGCAGGTGCCGTGAAACGCGCCTTGAGGATCGCTTTTTCACTCTCCGTCAGTGATGTTGTGTCGGGCAGGAGCCGGTAGCTACGGAAGGTTTCGTATTCAGGACCTGCACCCTCAGGAGGTGAACCGAAAACGACGAGCCGCCGGTCGCGCAGAAACACACCACCGCCACCCCAGGTGGATCCATTCGGATAGAAAAGATGCGCGGTGAGCCAAGGCGGCGTGCACAAGGCCGTCCATGTTGCGGGATCCGACCGGCCATTGGTGCGCTTGCCGCGCATGGCGAAATAAACCATAAGGCCGCCGTCCGGCGAGAGATCGCAGCGTTCGGGAAAGATCCGCCCATAGAATCTCGATCCCTTGATGAGCTTTTCGCGATAGCCGCCTTTACGCTTCTCGTAGTCGAGCTGAAGGCAATAGGTCGTGAGCCGGCTTTTGCGATAGAAGATCACCGCTATTGGCGCCTTCCTCGCCAGGAGCACGTGCGATTTTGGCGTTGACGGCGTCATGTCTCACCCAAGCAAAAGCCCGCATGCCTGGACATGCGGGCCTCGTGAATTGCGCAAGTTCAAGGCATCTACTTGGCCGCCGCCACCGCCCGGCGCGCCAGCACATTGACCAGATGGGCGCGGTATTCGGGCGAGGCATGGATGTCGCTGTTGAGGTCTTTTGCGCTGACCGAGATCCCGGCAACCGCATCGGGCGAGAATTTCGCCTGCAGCGCTTTTTCCATTTCCGCCACGCGGAAGACCTTGGGCCCTGCTCCGGTCACCGCCACGCGCACCGAACCATCACTGAGCTCGGCGATGAAGACGCCGACCATCGCATAGCGCGAGGCGGGATTGGGGAATTTCACATAGGCCGCGCGCTTCGGCACCGGAAACTCGACCGCCGTCACGATCTCATCTTCCTTGAGGGCGGTGGCGAACATGCCGGTGAAGAACTTGTCCGCCGGGATCTTGCGCGCAGAAGTGACGATCGTGGCATTGAGGCCGAGCACCGCCGCCGGATAGTCTGCTGCCGGATCATTGTTGGCGATCGAGCCGCCGATCGTGCCGCGATTGCGCACATGCGGGTCGCCGATGCCGGAAGCGAGCACCGAAAGCGCCGGTATGGCTTTCTTGACACCTTTGTCTGCCGCGACGTCGGCATGCGGTGTCCCCGCACTGCACAGTAACCTTCGCGCCCGCGACCGCGACGCCCGTGTTTTTAAGGCCGCCTAGATCGATGATGTCGGAAGGTGCCGCGAGGCCTTGCTTCATGGTCGGCAGCAGCGTCATGCCGCCCGACAGGAATTTCCCGTCCTTCGCCTTTTTCATCGCCTTGACGGCGTCGGCGGGTTTCGTCGGCCGGTGATAGTTGAAGTTTTCCATGTGTCGCCTCCCTTATTCCGCGGCCATCTTGGCGGCGTTCAGCGCCTTCCATACCGTATGTGGCGTCGCCGGCATCGGTACGTCGCGCACGCCAAGTGCATCCGTGATGGCATTCATCACCGCTGCCGGCGCGGCGATCGCGCCCGCTTCGCCGCAGCCCTTCATGCCCAAAGGATTGGACGGGCACTTGGTCTCGGTGAAGCCGAGCTTGAACGACGGCACGTCGGTGGCGCGCGGCATGCAGTAGTCCATGAAGGAGCCGGTGATGAGCTGGCCCGAGTCGCTGTCATAGACGCAGGCTTCGGTCAGCGCCTGGCCGACACCTTGGGTGACGCCGCCATGCACCTGACCTTCGACGATCATCGGATTGATGAGGGTGCCGAAATCATCGACCGCCGTCCAGTTCACGATCTGGGTGACGCCTGTATCGCGGTCGATCTCGACCTCGCAGATATGGCAGCCGGCCGGGAAGGTGAAGTTGCTCGGATCGTGGAAGGCGCTTTCCTTGAGGCCGGGTTCGATTTCCGACGTTGGGAATTTGTGCGCCACATAGGCTGCGAGCGCCACCTCGCCGAAGGCCATCTTCTTGTCCGTGCCCTTGACCGAAAAGCTGCCGTTCTTGAACTCGATGTCGCCTTCTGCCGCCTCCATCACATGGGCGGCGACCTTCTTCGCCTTGGCCTCGACCTTGTCGAGCGCCTTTGAGATCGCCGTCATGCCGACGGCACCCGAGCGCGAGCCATAGGTGCCCATGCCGAACTGCACCTTGTCGGTGTCACCATGAACGATCGCGACGGTGTTGATGTCGATGCCGAGCCGGTCGGAGACAAGCTGGGCGAAGGTCGTCTCATGGCCCTGGCCGTGGCTGTGCGAGCCCGTTAGGATCTCGACCGTGCCGACCGGATTGACTCGGACTTCGGCCGATTCCCACAAACCGACCCCGGCGCCAAGCGAGCCGACCGCCGCCGAAGGCGCGATGCCGCAGGCTTCGATATAGTTGGCGAAGCCGATGCCGCGCAATTTGCCCTGCTTTGCCGCCTGCGCCTTGCGGGCCGAAAAGCCCTTGTAGTCGGCGATTTCCAGCGCCTTTTCCAGCGACGCGTCATAGTCGCCTGCATCATAGGTCATGATGACCGGCGTCTGATGCGGGAAGGACTTGATGAAGTTGCGGCGGCGGAATTCCGCCGGATCGATCTTCATCTCGCGCGCCGCGGTCTCGACGATGCGCTCGACGACATAGGTCGCTTCCGGCCGCCCGGCGCCGCGATAGGCATCGACGGGCGCCGTGTTGGTGTAGATCGCATCCACCTCGGCATAGATCGCCGGGATGGCGTACTGGCCGGAAAGCAGCGTCGCATAGAGGTAGGTCGGCACGCAGGACGAAAAGGTCGAGAGATAGGCGCCCATGCTGGCCAGCGTGTGGACCTTGAAGCCAAGGATGTGGCCGTGCTGATCCATCGCAAGTTCGGCATGGGTCACGTGATCGCGACCATGGGCATCGGCCAGGAAGCTTTCGGTGCGCTCCGCCGTCCATTTCACCGGCCGTCCGCCGATGCGCTTCGAGGCCCAGGTGCAGACGACTTCCTCGGCATAGATGAAGATCTTGGAGCCGAAGCCGCCGCCCACATCCGGCGCGATGACGCGCAATTTGTGTTCGGGTGCGAGCCCATGGAAGGCCGAGATCACGAGCCGCGCTACATGCGGATTCTGGCTCGTGGTGTAGAGCGTATAGTGGTCGTTGCCCGCATCGTAAGAGCCGATGGCAGCTCGGGGCTCCATCGCATTGGGAATGAGCCGGTTGTTGACGAGGTCGATCTTGGTCACATGATGGGCGCGCGAGAACGCCGCATCGGTCGCCGTCTTGTCGCCCAGCGACCATTCATAGACGATGTTGTTGGGCGCCACGTCATGGATCTGCGCCTTCGAGGTGGTCGCCTTGGCAACGTCGACGACATGCGGCAGCACCTCATAGCTCACATTGACCTTGGCGGCCGCCGCCTTCGCTTGCTCCTTGGTTTCGGCGATGACTACGGCGACATGATCGCCGACATAGCGTACCTTGCCTTGCGCCAGGATCGGATGCGGACCGGCCTTCATGGGCGATCCATCCTTGGAATGAATCATCCAGCCGCAAATCAGACCGCCGATCTTGTCTTCGGCCACATGCTCGCTGGTGAACACGGCGACGACGCCTTCCTCGGCCTTCCATTTCGGCACTTTGATGGACTTGATACTGGCATGCGCATGCGGGCTGCGCACGAAATAGGCGTAGGTCTGGTCCTTGAGGTTGATGTCGTCCGTATACTGGCCCTTGCCGGTGATGAAACGGTGATCTTCCTTGCGCTTCACGCGGGCGCCGATTCCGGTGTCGTTCATTGCTGTGTCCTCCCTCGTCGCGCTTACATATTCTCGGCGCCGGCCTGGATGGCCTTGACGATATTGTGGTAGCCGGTGCAGCGGCAGATGTTGCCTTCGAGCTCATGGCGAATGGTTTGCTCGTCGAGCTTCTTTCCCTTACGCTTGACGAGATCGACCGCCGCCATGAGCATGCCCGGCGTGCAGAAGCCGCATTGCAGCCCGTGATGCTCGCGGAAGGCCTCCTGCATCGGATGCAGCTTGCCGTTCCTGGCAAGGCCTTCGACTGTGGTCACCTCGGCGCCGTCGCAGGCGACGGCAAGCGCGGTGCAGGATTTGATCGCCCGACCGTCCATATGCACGACGCAAGCGCCGCACTGGCTGGTGTCGCACCCCACATGGGTACCGGTCAGTCCCAGATTCTCGCGCAGGAATTGCACGAGCAGCGTGCGCGGCTCGACCGTTCCGCAAACAGCTTTTCCGTTCACTTTCATAGAAATCGCAGGCATCGACGTCCTCCTCCATAAGATCGCAGCGCTTATTATTGGGCGCGGATCCTTATGTCTTCGCCGCGCGCATCCTTGCGCGCTGCCGCGACACGGTCAAGCGATAACCAATGGCGACCAAAGTACAAGGTGACTGAATCACCTTGGTTTTTATGCCATGATGGAAAATTGAAACCGAGGGTGTCAGCCGTGCGTATTACCCGGATGGAGGCCCGCCATGACCCGAAGATTGACCCTCATCGCCCTGAGCTTCCTGGCTCTTATCGCCTGGTCTCTTTCCCTGCCGGCGCAGACCGTGACCGATGCGGAGGCGCAGGAATTCCAGCGCATCATCACAAGCCAGCTCAACGCCTTCAATGCCGATGACGGTGCTGCGGCCTATGGATTTGCCGCTCCCGCCATCAAGCGTATGTTTCCAAGCCCCGAAATCTTCATGTCCATGGTCCAGAAGGGATATCCGCCAGTCTATCGCCGGCAGTCCTATTCATTTGGCCGCATCGGCAATGAGATGGGTGGGGCGCCGACCCAGCATGTCACCATCATCGATGTCAACGGCAAGGCCTGGACCGCCCTTTACGCCATGGAGCGTCAGCCGGACGGCTCCTGGAGGATCGTTGGCTGCCAGCTGGTGGAAGCGCCGGGTGCTGATGCCTGAGCAAGGCCGGAATCAGCCAGCAGGAAGCCGACGATGACGGATATGACGGTTCCCGCCCGGTCAGGGCGTCAGATCATCTATTGGATCACAGCGGCGGCCCTGATCGTGGCTTGCGCCCTCATCCTCCTTGCCATGGGGCGCGAGCCCATTTGCAAATGCGGCTATATCAAGCTGTGGCATGGCGTGGTGATGAGCTCGGAGAATTCCCAGCATATCAGCGATTGGTACACGCCTTCTCACCTCATTCACGGCTTCATCTTCTATGGGCTCTTTTCGCTCGTCGGCCGGCGCTGGCCACTGGGCCTGCGCCTGTGCCTCGCTGTTTTCGTCGAAGGCGCCTGGGAAATCTTCGAAAACACCGACTTCATCATCAACCGCTATCGCGAGGCCACCATCTCGCTCGACTATTATGGCGACAGTGTTCTCAATTCGACCTCGGACATCCTGGCGATGGTGGTGGGCTTCTTCATCGCCGCGAGGGCGCCGGCTTGGCTTACTGTCGCGCTGGCCATCGGCCTTGAGCTGTTCACGGGGCTGATGATCCGCGACAATCTCACGCTCAATATCATCATGCTGCTCTGGCCGCTCGATTGGATCAAGGACTGGCAGGCAGCACTCACTGCACGCTAGAGCAAGTCCCAGCCAAAGGCCTGCCCCGGACTCGATCCGGGGTTGAAGACTTTGGCGACAAGGATTTGCTCCAGCATATTGATTTGGCGCGAATCCTTATCGGCGAAGCGATTCCACTTCGCCGGGATGCGCGCTAAGACGCTTCATGGCACAAGCCGCCGCGCATGGCTGGGCGGCCTCCCATAGCGGGTTTTGAAGGCGCGGGAGAATTCGGCCAAGGTCGAAAAGCCCGTGGCGAGGGCGACATCACGCACCGTGAGGCGCGAATAGGCCAGCAGGCGATGGGCGCGTTCGAGGCGCAATTGCCGATAGAAGCCGACCGGCGTCATGTGCAGATGCTGATGGAACAGGCGCTCGAGCTGGCGGCCGGAAATCTCGGCCATCAACGCAACGTCCTTGAGGGTGAGCTTATCCTCCACATGCTCCTCCATCACCCTGATCGCCTTGACGAGCCGCGCATCTTCGATCCGATAGCGTGACCCTGCCGGCACACGCGCCTCGCCCGGGTGATTGAGGTGGACGTGTATGGACCAGTGTGTCCGCCACCTTCTGCGCCAGCGCATCGCTTTCGATGGCACCCAGCCAGTCGAGCATCATGTCGAGCGGGGCCGCACCACCGGATGCCGTCATGCGGCCGCGGTCGATGACATAGGTCTCATCCGCCACGTCGATATCGGGATAGCTTTCGCGGAAAGCGGGCAGGGTTTCCCAGTGAGCCGTGGCGCGATAGCCATCGAGCACGCCCTGCCCCGGCGAGCAGAAAGGCGCCGGTATCGACGCCGCCCAAGCAGCGTCCCGTTGCGGGCGAGCCGGCGCAGTTCATTGAAGACCGGCCGCGCCATGCCGGCCTCCTGGTCATAGGAAGCGCAGACGACAGCAACATCGGGCCGCCCAATCGCATCGATGCTCGGCGGTGACCGAGACTGGAATGCCGTTGGAGGCCGCGACCGCATGCGCCGTCCATCGACACGAAGCGCCAGGAGAAGACGTCGCCGGCGAAGCGGTTGGCGACCCGCAGGGGCTCGAGCGCGCTAGAAGAGCGCGATCATCGAAAAACGCGGAATGAGGAGGAAAGCGATATCGCGAGCCATTGGATCGGATCAGGACGGATTGCGGCAAATAGATCAAATCGGATGTCGTAAAAAGTCAAATGGTTCCGCCAAACCAAACGTAATCTACCGCTGGCCAATTCCTGGGAGGACACAATGAATCCGAAGGTCATCATCACCTGCGCCGTGACGGGCGCCGGCGACACGGTTGGCAAGCATCCGGCCATTCCAGTTACGCCGGAGCAGATCGCCAATGCCGCGCTCGAAGCGGCCGATGCGGGTGCCGCCGTCGTCCATTGCCATGTGCGCAATCCAAAGACCGGCAAGGGTGCGCGCAACGTCGAACTCTATGCCGAGGTCGTCGAGCGCATCCGCGCCAAGAACAAGACGGTGATCATCAATCTGACCGCCGGCATGGGCGGCGATGTCGAGATCGGCCCTGGCGAGAACCCGCGCAAGTTCAATGAGGCCAACACCGATCTTGTCGGACCGGTCGAACGCCTGCTCCATGTGCCGAACTGCGCCCCGAAATCTGCACGCTCGATTGCGGCACGCTCAATTTCGGCGACGGCAACACCATCGTGGTGCAGACGCCGGCGCAATTGCGCGAACAGGCGAAACTCATCCAGTCCTATGGCGTCAAGCCTGAGATGGAGATTTTCGATTCCGGAAATCTCTGGTTCGCCAAGCAGCTCGCCGCCGAAGGCCTGATCGATGATCCGCCGCTGTTCCAGCTCTGCCTCGGCATTCCCTGGGGGGCGCCCGTGCAACACCCAGACCATGGCCTATCAGGTGGGCGAATTCCCGAAGAACGCCATCTGGGCCGCCTTCGGCATCGGCCGCAACCAGTTTCCGATGGTGGCGCAAGCCGTCCTCCTGGGCGGCCATGTCCGCGTCGGCCTCGAGGACAATCTCTATCTCGAAAAGGGCGTCTATGCCTCGAACGGCACGCTCACCGAGCGGGCCGTCAAGATCATCGAGATCCTCGGCACCAAGGTCGCAAGCCCCGATGAAGCCCGCGACATCCTGCAAGCTCAAGCCGCGGAAGTAGTCATGCATCCCCATGGGAGCCGAACAAAATCGAAGAGGACACGTCGGCATCGCCGGGCACCGGGACCCTCATCGGCGCGGGCTGGGCCGCGCGACTGCTCGTGCGCGGCTTCGATGTCATCGCCTATGACGTGGCCCCCGCCGCCGAAGCCAAGCTCAGGGCCGCCATCGATGTGGCCTGGCCCTCGATGCTCCAGCCTCCTCAGCACCGCCAAGGTAAAAAAGGGCAAGCTCAGTTTCACCACCGATCTCGAAGGAGATGGCATCGAAGAGCTGATTTCATCCATGAGGCGGCGCCCGAGCGCGAGGACCTCAAGATCAAGCTCTTCAGGGATATCGACTGCCATGCCCGGCCCGATGTCATCATCGCCTCCTCCTCTTCGGGCTTCCTGCCGACCAGGCTGCAATCCGAATGCGCCGCATCCCGAGCGGGTGATCATCGGCCATCCCTTCAACCCGGTCTATCTGCTGCCACTCGTCGAGACGGTGCCCGGCGAGAAGACCTCGCCCGAAGCCATGGACCGCGCCGGCAAGTATTTCGAATCGATCGGCATGCATGTGCTGCGCCTCAAGAAGGAAATCGACGGCTATATCTGCGACCGCCTGCAGGAAGCCTTGTGGCGCGAGGCACTGCATATCCTCGACAAGGACATCGGCACGACCGGCGATATCGACGATTCGATCGTCTATTCGGCCGGCATGCGCTGGGCCTTCATGGGCTCCTTCCTCACCTATCATGCTGGCGGGCGGCCCCGGCGGCATGCGCGCACTTCATCAAGCAGTTCGATCCGACGCTCGAACTTCCCTGGACCGATCTGCGCTTTCCCAAATGGAACGACGCGCTCGAGAAGCGCCTGGTCGAAGGCTGCGAGGCGCAGGCGAGAGGCCAGACCGTCGCCGAGATCGAGGCCAAGCGCAATGACGTGCTGGTCGACATGATGCATCTCTTCAAGCAGCACAAGGTCGGCGCCGGCCTCGTGCTGGCGCGCGAGGAAGAGCGCCGCCGCAAGGCGCTCAAGCGCTGGAAGAAGGGCGCGAAGATCGATGGCGCCCTTGCCCTTCATCACGGCACGGTCATGTCCTCCTGGGTCGACTACAACGGCCACATGCGGATGCCTATTATCTCGTCGCTTTCGGCGACGGCGCTCGATGCCTTCTTCCGCTACATCGGCGACGACGAAGCCTATCGTGCCACCGGCCACACCTTCTTCACCGCCGAGACGCATCTCAACTACTACCGCGAGATGAAGGCGGGCGAGCCCTTCACCATCGAGACGCAGCTTGTCGGCTGCGATGAGAAGCGCATGCATCTCTTCCACCGCATGCTGCATGGCAAGACCGGCGAGCTTGTCGCCACCAATGAGATCATGCAGCTCCATGTCGATCAGAAGGCCGGCAAGGTCGTCCCCGATGCGCGCAGACATGTTCGAGGCCCTTTCCGCCGTCTGGGCCGCGCACAAGAAGCTCAGAAGCACCGGCCGAACTCGGCCGGGTGATGAACGTGCCAAGAGAGACAAGAAACCGGCAGCCAAAAAGGCGGCGGCGCGAAGAAGCCGGCCAATAAAAAGGCCAAACGCTAAGGGGCACCAGGAGGAGAAAGATGCTTCAGCGCGTCATGATCACGGCCGGCGGCTGCAGGGATCGGCCGGGTCGATCGCCAAGGCCTTCGCCGACGAAGGCGCCAAGGTCCATATCTGCGATGTCGAACGAGCGAGCGCTGGGCGAGTTCCGCGACGAAATATCCGCGAGATCGCCGCAACCCATGTCGATGTCGCGAACGAGGACGAGGTCGACGCCGTGGTTCGACGACGCGCTCGATGATCTCGGCGGCCTCGATGTGCTGGTCAACAATGCCGGCATCAAGGGCCCGACGGCTCCGTCGACGACATCGAATTCGCCGACTGGCGCGAATGCCTCGCCGTCTGCCTCGATTCGCATTTCCTTTGCGCGCGGCGCGCCGCGCCGTTATGAAGGCGCAAGGCTCCGGCTCGATCATCAATATTTCCTCGACCGCCGGCCTCTTCGGCTTCGGCAACCGCACGCCCTATGCGGCGGCCAAATGGGCAGTCATCGGCCTCACCAAATCGCTCGCCATCGAACTCGGTCCCCATGATGTGCGCTGCAATGCCATCTGCCCCGGCGCGGTCCGCGGCGACCGCGCATCAATCGCGTGATCGCAGGCGGAAGCCGAAAGCGCGGCGTCGCTTTCGACGTCATCGCCAAGGAAATGTCCGGGCCCAGTCGATCCCGCGCTTTGTCGAGCCGGAAGAGATCGCCGATATGTGCCTCTTCCTCGCTTCGCCCGCCGCCAAGATGGTGAACGGCCAGGCCATCGCCGTCGATGGCCACCTCGAAACCATGCACATCAGGTAGCTGACGCTCATGGATTTCGCTCTCACCGAAGAACAGGACATGATCGTCAAGACGACGCGCGATTTCGTCGAGAACGAGCTCTATCCGCATGAAGCCGAGATCGAAGACACCGGCGTGTTGCGCCCGGATCTGCGCGAGGAGATCAAGGCCAAGGCGATCGCAGCCGGCCTCTATGCCGCCAACATGCCGGCCGAAGCCGGCGGCGCCGGTCTCGATACGCTGACCTGGGTCCTCTATGAGAAGGAGCTGGGCCGCGCCAACTACGCGCTGCATTGGAACTGCGTGGCGCGGCCTTCCAATATCCTGATGGCCTGCGAGGGCGAGCAGCGCGAGAAATATCTCTTCCCCTCCGTGCGCGGCGAGAAATCGGATTGCCTTGCCATGACCGAGCCGGGCGCGGGCTCCGACGTGCGCGGCATGAAATGCTTCGCCGTGCAGGACGGCGATGATTTCATCATCAACGGCACCAAGCATTTCATCAGCCATGCCGATGAAGCCGATTTCGTCATCCTCTTTGCGGCGATCGGGCGAGGAAGATACGCCGCGCGGCAAGAAGAAGCTCATCACCGCTTTCCTGGTCGACATGGGCACCAGGCTTCACGGTCCGCGACGGCTACAAGAACGTCTCGCACCGCGGCTACAACAACTGCATCCTCGAATTCACCGATTGCCGCTTGCCCAAGATCGGCAGATGCTGGGCGAAGTTGCACAAGGGCTTCGAGGTCGCCAATGACTGGCTGGGCGCGACGCGGCTCCAGGTCGCCGCCACCTGCATCGGCCGCGCCGAGCGCGCGCTCGAACATGCCAAGCAATAGGCGGTGGACCGCGTCCAGTTCGGCCAGCAGATCGGCAAGTTCCAGGGCGTGTCCTTCAAGCTCGCCGACATGGCGCTCGAACTCAAGGCCGCCGAGCTTCTCACCCTCGAAGCCGCCTGGAAATTCGACCAGAAGACCGTGACCGACATGGACATGGCGATGGCCAAGCTCAAGGCCACCGAGATGCTGGCCTTCGTCGCCGACGAGGCGATCCAGATCCACGGCGGCATGGGCCTCATGTCAGATCTGCCGCTCGAGCGCATCTGGCGCGATGCCCGTGTCGAGCGCATCTGGGAAGGCACCAGCGAGATCCAGCGCCATATCATTTCGCGCTCCCTGCTGAGACCGCTGGGAGGATGACGATGAGATGCGGCCCGGGCATTCCGTTCATCTTCCCTTCTCCCGTACACAAGCATGGGAAAGGTGGTGCCAAGCACCGGATGAGGGTTCTCTCTTTGAGCACGACAACAACGACCGCATCAGTTCTTTCTCAAGAGCCCTCACCCGCCTTTCGCCCTCTCCCACGCTGACGCGCGGGAGAGGGGAATGATCTCAAACTCATGACCACATCCCTCGCCCGCCTGCTTTCTCCCCAATCCATCGCCTTCGTCGGCGGCCATGAATGCGAGGTCGCGATCCGCCGCACGCGGGCCCTGGGCTTTACCGGCAAGATCTGGGCCGTCCACCCCAAGCGCGACACGCTCGGCGGCATCGCCTGCATCAGATCGGTCGATGAAATCGACGGCGCGCCCGATGCCGCTTTCGTCGCGGTCAAGCGCGAGCCCGACCATCGACATCGTCCGTGCGCTCTGAACAAGATCGGCTGCGGCGGGGCCGTCATCTATGCCTCGGGCTTTGCCGAGACGGGCGATGTCGCATACTTGCAAGAGCGAGCTGCTCGAGGCCGGCAGACGGCATGCCGCTCATGGGCCCCAATTGCTATGGCTTCGTCAATGCCATGGCGCGCGCGGCCCTATGGCCCGACGAGCATGGCATCGAACCCATCGAACGCGGCGTCGCCATCATCACCCAATCCGGCAATATCGCCTGCAACTTCACCATGACGCGCCGCGCTCTCCCGGTCGCCGGCGTCTTCGCCATCGGCAACCAGGCCGATATCGACATGGCGCGGATGCTGGAGGCGCTCGCCGAAGATGAGCGCATCACCGCCATCGGCCTTCACATCGAGGGCCTCAAGGACATTCCCGCTTTCGCCCGCGCCGCCGAATCGGCGCGCGCTAGCCCGCAAGCCCGTCATCGCGCTCAAGACCGGGCGCTCCGAGCAAGGCGCCAAAGTGGCGATGAGCCACACGTCATCGCTCGCCGGCGCCGACACGCTCTATGACGCGCTGTTCGAGCGCTACGGCATCGCGCGCATGACTTCGGTGACGGCCTTCGTCGAGACGCTCAAATTCCTCCATCACGGCGGGCCGCTCAAGGACAACCGCCTTGTCTCGATGAGCTGCTCGGGTGGCGAGGCGGCCCTCATCGCCGACATGGCGATCGAGAAGAACGTGCGCTTTCCCGACCTTCGACAGTTGCACCAAGCCGAAAGTCGCGGCGACCCTCAATGAATATGTCGTCGATCGACAATCCGCTCGACTATCACACCTTCATCTGGAACCAGGAGGACAAGCTTACAGCGACCTTCTCTGCGGTCCTTGCCGGTGGCTTCGACGTGGCGATGCTGATCCTCGATATCCCGACCAGCCCATCGATGAAGCCCGACACCTGGCTTGTCACCGCCAAGGCGCTGCGCAATGCAGCGGAAGCGACGAAGGCCCGCGACGGCGATGGTGGCCAGCCTGCCCGAATGCATGCCGCTCGATCTTGCCGATCAGCTGGCGCGCATCGGGCGTCGCCCCGATGATGGGCCTCGATGACGCCCTCACCGCCTTCGAGGCGGCGGCCTTCATCGGCAGCAACTGGGCGCGGCGCGACAAGTCTCCGCCCCTGCCCGCAACCGTCGCGCGCGGCGGCGACCTCCATACGCTGAGCGAGCACGACGCCAAGCAGCTTCTTAATCAGCACGGCCTTTGCGTGCCTGATGGCATTGTCTGCCGACACGGTGACGCGGTCGAAGCGGCAGAGAAGCTTGGCTACCCGGTGACGCTCAAGGTCTCTTCCGCCGCCATTGCCCACAAGACCGAAGCGGGCGGCGTCGCGCTCAATCTCAAGACCAGCGGACGAGGTCGCGGCCGCCGCTGCGCGCATGGCGAAGCTCGCCGATGATGTCCTCGTCGAACGCATGGTGACGGGCGCCGTTGCCGAACTCATCATCGGCCTCAAATCGGATCCGCAATTCGGCCTGGCGCTGGTCATCGGCGCCGGCGGCATTCTCACCGAGCTGCTGAAGGATTCGGCGACATCTGATTCTGCCGACGTCGCGGGCCGAGATCGAGCGGGCACTCAAATCGCTTAAAGCCTGGAAGCTCGTCGAAGGCTTCCGCGGCAAATCGGGCGACCGTGACGGCGTGATCAAGGCGGTCGAGGCCGTTGCGGCCTTTGCCGAAGCCAAGCGCGGGCTTATCGAAGAGCTCGATGTCAATCCCCTGCTCGTCCTGCCTCCCGGTCAAGGCGCCGTGGCCGTCGATGCCCTCATCCGCATGCGGAAGGAATAGTTCATGTCCTCACCTCTCATTGTCGAACGCCGTGGCGCGGTCCTCGAAGTCACCATCAACCGGCCCAAGGCCAATGCCATCGATGCCGCCGACGAGCCGCATCATGGGCGAGACTTTCGCCAATTTCCGCGACGATCCGGAACTGCGCGTGGCGATCCTGACCGGAGCGGGAGAGAAATTCTTCTGCCCCGGCTGGGATCTGAAGGCCGCGGCCGAGGGCGAAGCGCCCGATGCCGACTATGGCGTTGGCGGCTTCGGCGGCTTGCAGGAACTGCCCGGCCTCAACAAGCCGGTGATTGCGGCGGTGAACGGCCTCGCTTTTGGCGGCGGTTTCGAGATCATGATCTCGGCCGACATCATCATCGCCGCCGAGCACGCCACCTTTGCCCTGCCCGAAATCAATTCCGGCACGCTTGCCGATGCCGCGACCATCAAGCTGCCGCGCCGCATTCCCTATCATGTCGCCATGGAAATGCTGTTCACCGGCCGGCGCATTGATGCCGCCGAAGCCAAGCATTGGGGCATCGTCAATGAGATCGTGCCCGCCGCCGAATCTGATGATCCGCGCGCGCGAAGTGGCCGCGCATGCTGGCCGAAGGTCCGCCGCTGGTCTTCGCCGCCATCAAGGAAACGGTGCGCGAGACGATGCATTTGCCGATCCAGCAGGCCTTCGACCTGGTCACCAAGCGCAAGCTCAAGACGGTCGACACGCTCTATTCAAGCGAAGACCAGCTGGAAGGCGCGCGCGCCTTCGCCGAGAAGCGCAAGCCGGTCTGGAAGGGCCGCTAGCGCCAACAAGATGAACCGCCGGACCTTCTTCAAATGGCTTGGCGGGATCGCGCTCTCGGGCGCCGCGATGACCAGCTATGCCTTCGGCATCGAGCCGGCTTTGTTTTTGCGCGTGCAGCGTTACGCTCCTGCCCTCCCAAACTGGCCATCCGATTTCAAGCTGCGGGTCGCCGTCCTTGCCGATATCCATGTCGGTGAACCCTATATGAGCCTCCGGCATGTCGAGCACATCGTCGAAACTGCGAATGCGCTGGAGCCCGATCTCATTTTGATGCTCGGCGACTATGCCGCCGGGCATCACTGGGTGACGCACAAAGTCACGATCAAGGACACCGCGGCGGTCCTTACGGGACTCAGGGCACCGCTCGGCGTTCACGCCATCCTCGGCAATCATGACTGGTGGGACGACCGGCAGGCGCAGAAGCGTCGCGCTAGTCCCTGCCTTTACCGCACCGCTCTCGAAAGCGTGGGATTTCCTGTCTATGAAAATGACGGCGTCAGGCTGGTTCATAAGGACAAGCCTTTCTGGCTCTTGGGCCTTGCCGATCAGATCGCTTTCATCAAGGGGCAGGCACGCTCGCCAAGGTCACCGATGATGCGCCGGTCATACTCATGATCCACGAGCCTGACGCTTTCATCAAGGTGCCCACGCGCGTCGCCCTGACGCTGGCCGGCCACACCCATGGCGGCCAGATCCGGCTCTTCGGCTGCTCCCCCGTCGTGCCATCTGCATATGGCAACCGCTTTGCCTATGGCCATGTCGTCGAGAACGACCGCCATCTCATCGTTTCGGGCGGTCTGGGCTGCAGCATCCTGCCCGTCCGCTTCGGCGTGCCGCCGGAAATCAATCTGATCGAACTCGGCGCGTGATGACCATTCAGTAGGCCTCAAGACGCGCTCGGCTCATGAAGAAGCCGTGCGTGCCGCGCCGGCAGTCGAGCCCCTTCGTCGAGGCCTTGCAAATGAAGGGACCATTTTTCCAGGTCCCGCCATAGTTGAGCGTGAGATTGGCCGAGCAGCACGAAGCATCACCCACGTCCTTGTGGACCACTGCGCTGCCCTTGCGCCCCAGTATGATGCGCACATATTCGGGCTCGACCCGGTCGCAGGAAAGCTCAGGTCCGCCATCGACCGGCTGATAGACCGGAACACCGCCCTTCGGCGTGTAGATGCAGCCGATATTTCCGGACGGCAGGACGAATTCGATTTGGTCAGCCGCAAAAGCCGGCGCCGAAACTCCAAGCATGGCAATGGCGGCGCACAAGAAACGAAAGTCCGACATGCTGGACCCCCTTTGCCTCTGTCCCGGCAGATTTAGTCTCTTCGCCATGAACACCCCATGAATGGCGTAGGCTTCAGCGACCGTTCATCCCGAGCGTGACAATGTTATCGCAATCAAGCCTGTCCTTTGCTGTGTAGCACTGGCCTTCGGATTTGTTCCTGGCGCATGGCCGGGACTGGTGGGTGAGCCACGGCCGATACCCTTAATCGGACCAAGTGACGGCCCAATGCCCATCCTCCTTTGTGCCGAGCCGAAACGCAACTGGGAAGGCCTTCAAAGCCTAACTTGTCATGAACAGGGAGCGGACCCATGCTCTCGATCGCCTGAGACCTTATCGTTGCACGAAGTCACGAAACGCTTCGCGGGGACGAAAATCGTTGGCGCGAGTCGAAAAGTTGCTTCGATCTTATAGTGAGCATTCCGCCTAGGCCGACGCCCTAGCTTTCGGCATCAGCATGAACACGACCGCGGCTCCGATCCACAACGTTGCGGTGGCAGCGAAGGTGTTGGCGAAGATGCCATGCACTGCATAGACGCTGCCATAGAGGGCGCCGCCAAGTCCCACCGCCACATAGGTGATGAAGGAGAAGAGCCCCATCGCAGTCGAGCGCACGGCCTGGGGCGCTGCGCCGATATAGGACACAAGCGTGTTCATGCCCACATGCTGGACGAGTTCCCAGACGAGCGGATAGGCGATCGCCGTCAGGATATTGAGAGTCGCGAGCGGCAGGAGGATGTAATTGACGCCGAGTACGAAGAGCGAAGCCGCCATCAGACGCGCCGGCCCGACGCGGTCGATCCAGCCATCAAAGAGGACCGCCAGGCCGAAACCCGCACCGTAGGAACAGGCGAGAAGCCCGCCGAGCCAGGCGCCGGCGCCATGCTGATGGCGCACGTGATCGCCGATGAATGTGTAGACCTGATAGAAAGCGATCATGTTCACGAAGGTGGCGAAGAGCGCCAGCGGTATGCCCTTGACCGCGAGCGCTCGGGTATAAGACACCGGGCGCGCCGCCGCCGATGTGGCTGCGCTTGGCAAGAGGCCGATGCCGAAGACCATCACCGCGGCGAGTGCCGCGACGATGACGAATGTGCCGCGCCAGCTCGCGAGATCGGCGATCAGAGCCGCGAAGGGAATGCCCGCCACCATGGCGATCGACCAGCCGGTGATCACGCGCCCGATGGCGCGCGAGCGCATATCGTCGGGCGTCAAATCGGCAGTCAGCGCATAGGTGCCGGGAATGATGACGCCGGCGGCGAGCCCGGTCACGAACTGCCCGGCCACCAGGAGGCGCCAGTCGAAGGCCGCCGCGCAAAGAGCGAGACCCGTGGCCATGACAGCGAAGGCGATTTGGATCGCCCGCCGCTTGGGCCATTGGCCGAGCCTCGGCGCTGCGAGCAAGGCCGAGAGGGCTACGCCGACGCCATAGGCGCCGGATGCGATTCCGATCTCGGCCGGTCCCGCCGCGAGCGCTTGCGCAATATCGGGCATCAGGGGCGAGAGCATCAGCGCCTGGACGCCGACGGCGGCAATCCCCGCCATCAGGACCAGCAAATGGCCCTGGAAAGACTGGTCGCCGGGGATGGCTGTCATAGATCACCTAACATGGGTAAGATATTTCTCAATTACACCATATCATGTTATAGCAATCGCCAGAATTGCCTATTTTTACTCGCCTAACCTCATTAACTGGACGAACTTCATGGATGCCACTGACCGAAAGCTGTTAGCCATTCTGGCCGATGATGCCACCATCGCCTTCCGTAACCTCGGGCAGAAACTCGGCCTTTCCGCCCCGTCGGTCCATGAGCGGGTGAAAAAGCTGAAGGCCCAGGGCGCCATTCGCCGCACCACCATCGAGATCGATGGCGAGGCGATCGGCTGCCCCCTTCTCGCTTTTGTCCATGTTGCGACCGATGGCTGGGGCAAGTCGCCGGAAATGCTGGCGATCACGGATGACCCCCGGGTGGAGGAATTGCATTCCGTCGCCGGAGACACGTGCATCCTCATCAAGGTGCGCTGCGAGGGCACACTCGCTCTGGAGCAGCTCTTGAAGCGGATCTACGACATCCCTGGCGTGCGCAACACGCGCTCTTATATCGCCCTCAATACCTATCTGGAGCGCGGCCCGCGCACCGAGCTTTTCCCCAAGGGGGTGGGCAGCGCCAAATCTTAACGGGGCCTTTCAGCAATGGTCCAATTTTCCGCGGCGGGATTGAAGCTCTTTACACGTCTCTATCGTAGCACTGTCGTTTGAAGTGACGGCGACAGGAAACGCGGTCCGACCCCGAGGGCGGTCGTGCCGCGTTTGCTTTCAGTTTTTTTCCGCGATCGCCTTCAGCTTGGCGAGACCTTTCTCATAGTCGGCGCCGATCCAGCGGTCGAAAAACAATCCCATCCAGCGCTCGAGCGGATTGCGCAGCAGCGACTTGAAGCCCCAAGTGACCTTGGTGTCGCTGCCGGCCGGCACGAAATTCCAATAGGCGATGGCATCGCCCATCTCGCCGAAATCGAGCGTCGCGGCGAAGCGCGTATTCGGCTGGTAGTCGACCACTGTTTGCGAGCCGGAGCCGAGCTCCGGATGAGTGGAGCGCCAGGACATCTTCTGGCCGATGCCGATCGGCGGACCTTCGAAAGTATATAGCAAATTCGGATCGAACTCAGCCCAGGGCGAGAATTCCTTGAACCGCCTGAGGTCGCTCACGATGTTGAAGACCTTTCCCGGCAGCGCCGCGATGGTGATCTGGCGTTCGATGACGACCTCGCCCGGCAGCACATAGGCTCCGCCCATGAAGATGACGAGGAGTGCCACCAGCACATAGGCGACGCCCAAGAGAAACCTTTTCATAGACGCGTTGTTTCCTGATAGTGACGACTCGCGGTCTCTATAGCTTACCCCATGTTCAAAGCCCATCTGTTCCGCATCAGGCCCTATGAGCCCCGCGATCTCGACGCCGCAGCGCAGGCTGCCAATGCCGCCTGCCGCCAGGCCTATGCCTACTTCAGCTACAACCTTCCCGTAGCGGCTACGCGCACGCGCCTTACCGAAGCCCTGGCGGAAGGCCACAGAGGCTTCGTGCCGGAAGCGGACGGCGTGGTGGTCGGCATTCTCACCTTGCAGCCGTCCTTTATCGACCGGCTTTTCATCGCACCGCAGTGGCAGGGCCTGGGTTTCGGCTCCGCTTGTCTTGATTTCGCAAAGTCGCTCTTTCCCTCGGGCATCGACCTACATTGTGCGCAGCAGAATCTTGCCGCCTGCCGCCTCTATGAACGCCATGGCTTTGTGCCAATGACGCATCTCATCCACGAGCCTTTGGGCATTGGCGATATCCTCTATCGCTGGCCGGGATCTTGAGTCGAGATTGCTTCAGCCGCCATAGATCTGACGCGGCAGCCACATGCCGATCGCCGGGAACACGTAGAGCAGCACCATGGCGAACAGCGACGATGAAGATGAACGGCATGACGCCGGCGAAGATGTCGTTGATCGACACATGCTTGGGCGCCACGCCCTTGAGGTAGAAGGGCGCCATGGCGACCGGCGGCGACAGGAACGAGGTCTGGATATTGAGCGCGATCAGGATGCCGAAGAACAAGGGATCGATGCCGAAATGATCGAGCAGCGGCAGGAAGATCGGCACGAAGATCACGATGATCTCGGTCCATTCCAGCGGCCAGCCGAGGATGAAGATGATGATCTGGGTGACGATCAGGAACATGAGCGGCGAAAGATCGAGGCCGACGACGAAGTCCTTGATCACCGCATCGCCGCCGAGGATCGCGAAGACCGCCGAGAAGGTGAAGGAGCCGACGAACAGCCAGCCGACCATGGCCGAGGTGCGGGCCGTCAGGAAGACCGACTCCTTCAGCTTCTCGAAAGTCAGCGAACGATAGGCGGCGGCCAGGACCAGGGCGCCCAGCGCGCCGATGGCGGCGGCTTCCGATGGCGTGGCAAGCCCGAACATGATGGCGCCCGAGCACCGACAGGATGAGCAGCGCCAGCGGCACGAAGGCGGTGAGCGAGTTCGTAGACGATCGTCGCGAAAGGCACGTTGCGCTCTTCCTTGCGGCAGCGGCGGCGCCAGCGCCGGATTGATGATGCGCGCGGATCATCACATAGACCATGTACATGCCCGCCAGCATCAGGCCGGGAAAGAACGCGCCGGCATAGAGCTGCACCGGCGAGACGCCGGCGGTCGCGCCATAGAGGATCAGCATGATGCTCGGCGGGATGAGAATGCCGAGGCAGCCGCCGGCGCAGACGACGCCCGCCGAGAGCTTGACGTCATAGCCTTGGCGCAGCATGGCCGGGAAGGCGAGCAGGCCCATCAGCGTCACCACCGCGCCGACGATGCCGGTGGCGGTGGCGAACAGCGCGCAGGTGGCCAGCGTGGCGATGGCGAGCGAGCCCGGCAAGCCCGCCCGCGGCGAGCTGGATCGAGCGGAACAGCCGGTCGAGGATATTGGCGCGCTCGACGATGTAGCCCATGAAGACGAAGAGCGGCACCGAGATCAGGATGTCGTTGGTCATCACCGACCAGGTGCGCTGCACCAGCAGCGACATCACCGTGTTCCCAATTGCCGTCGATAGGCGAGCCAGGCAAAGCCGACGCCCATCGCCATCAGCGTGAAGGCGATCGGAAAGCCGAGCATGATGAGACCGATGAAGAGGACGAGCATGAGCACGCCGAGTTGCGGATCGGTCATGGCGTTGGCTCCATCTCGGCTCGGCATGCTGTTCGAGAATGATCTTTTCCAGCTCCTCGACGTCGTGCAGCCGCTGCGGCCATTCGCCGGTCTTGATGCAGACGAGGCAGCGGACCACTTCGACGATCGCCCTGCAGCAGCAGGAGCACGCCGGTCACCGGAATCAGCGTCTTGTACTGATAGATCGGCGGCCCGTCGGGGCTGTAGGCCGAGTGCTCGTGGCTGAACCACGACTGGGCGGCAAAACCATAGCCCGAATAGATGAAGGCGATGATGCCGGGGAAGAAGAACAGGAAATAGAGAACCAGGTCCATCCAGCGCCTGCCGTCCGCGGCGGCCAGGCGCGATAGAGGAAATCGCCGCGCACATGGGCGTTGCGCGACAGCGCATAGGCGCCCGCCATGATGAACAGCGCGCCATAGAGGATATAGCTCGCATCGAAGGCCCAGTCGGTGGGCGCCCGCAGCACATAGCGCGAGAACACTTCGTAGCTGACCGCGAAGGTCAGCAGCAGATGCTCCAGGCGAAGAACTGGCCGACGAAGGTGCTCGACCCGGTCGACGGGAATGAGCAGGCGCTGCAGCCTGATGCCCCAGGCTCGTCCGGCGACGCGCGGCAGCAGATTGAGCGACGAAACTGGCGATGACCGCGGCGACGCCGGCCCAGAACACCAGCGGCGTGAATAGGCGATCGTGCCGCTTCTTCGGCATGGGCGGCGGCCAAGCAGGTCGCAGCTGCCGCCGAATGCCGAATCAGGCAGACGAAAGACTGCTGGCCGGCCTGAGGCCCTTGGCGGCCACCATCTGGCCGACCTGGCCATAGGCATAGAGCGACCAGAAGATCGCCAGCGATGATCAGCGCCACGCCCGCCGCGAAAAGAAAAAACGCCAGCCAGCCGCGCCTCATGCCGCGCATGACTCTGTCGTCCAATCTGCATCGCCGGTCCCCTCCCGCGTTACGGCCATGTCCTTCGCCCCACGAGCAGGGGACGGCATTGCTGCGATTGCGCTCAAGCCGGGAAGAAGTGATCGTAGGCCGTCTTCTGGTCGACCTCCATTTCGAACTGCATGCCGACGACCCGCTTGGCCCAGGCCTTCTGGCTTTCGACCACCTTGGCGAAGAACGGCTCCGCCGACTGCGCCGCGATCACCTTGTCCCAGGCCGCGAGCTGCGCCTGCAGCACGGAATCGGGCGTTCGGTGCACCTTGACGCCCGCTCGCCTTCATCGCTGCGAGGTCCTTGGAATAGCGGTCCATCGCCTTCCAGCTCATGTCGGTGATGGACGCTTCGGCGGCATATTTGATGATCGCCTGAAGCTCCGGGGCAAGCGCATCGAACTTCGTCTTGTTGAAGATGATCTCGAAGCATTCGGCCGACTGGTGATAGCTCTGCAGCATGTAGTCCTTGCGACACGTCCGGGAAGCCCAGGAGCCTGTCGGACGACGGATTGTTGAATTCCGCCGCATCGAGCAACCCGCGGTCCATGGCGGGCACGATCTCGCCGCCGCCCATGATGGTGACCGCGGCACCCATCTCCTTGAACAGATCGGCCGAGAGGCCGACGGTCCGGTATTTCAGGCCCTGCGAGCTGTGCCGCGTCGGTGATCTCCTGCTTGAACCAGCCGAGCGGCTGGGTCGGCATCGGTCCGGTAAGGAAGCCGACGAGATCGAGGCCGAGCACCTGCTGCACCAGTTCGTCGTAGAGAGCCTGGCCGCCGCCATATTTCATCCAGCCGATCATCTGGTTGGCGCGCCAGCCCCAGGCCGGCGGCGTTCCGAACAGCGAATAGGCCTTGTGCTTGCCATACCAGTAGGCGCGTCACGCCGTGGCCGCCATCGAGCGTGCCGGCGATGACCGCATCCTGCACTTCGAAGGCCTTGGCGACGGCGCCTGCCGCCAGCAGTTCGAGCTTGAGCCGCCCGCCCGCCATCTCGTTGACGCGGGCGACGAAGTCTGCGGCAAATTCGTGGAAGATGTCCTTCGGCGGCCAGGTGCTCTGGAACTTGAACACGGTGCGTCCTGGGCGCGGGCCACATTGCGGCATCGACAAGGCGGCCGCTCCAGCGACTGCGGTTGCACCTGTCTTGAGAAATTGGCGGCGTGATTTCGCGGCCTCATTCCGGATTTTCGATTTTCGCTCTTTTGACATTGGGATCCTCCACATGAATGCGTTACTTTTTTGTAGCCCGCAGGGAGTGTGCAGGAATTCCCATGGTGAGGCAACTTGCCACGCAATTCAACTAACGTCGAACATCGCCGCCCGGAATATTTCATGAACCGCCTTAAGTCCCGATTTTGGAAAGAGAAAAAGCCGGTATAAGGGATGGCGGAATCGTCACGACGGGCACCTCATGTCTTCACAGATATTTCATCCTGACTTCAATGCGCGCCCCTTCTGGTGGGAGGCCTATGCGCCCGAGGCATTGGCGCCGATCGACCTGCCCAAAGAGGTCTCAGTGGCTATCGTCGGCGCGGGCTATGCCGGGCTTTCTGCGGCGCTGGCGCTCAATGACGCCGGGCATCGACTGCTCGTCCTCGATGCCAACGAGCCGGGCTTCGGCGCGTCGACTCGCAATGGCGGCATGGTGTCGGGCGGAGTCAATGTCGGCAAACGCTATCTGGCCAAACCGACTACCGCCCGACGAGGCCGCTCCTTATCTCAGCGACGCTGCCGAAGCCTTCACCTACATCGAAAACCTGATCGCGCGCGAGAAGATCGCCTGTCATTGGACCAAGGCCGGCTATTTCCTCGGCGCTTGGTGCCAAAGCCACTATCGCGCCATGGCGAAGAAGATCGCCGTCCTCAATGCCAATGCGCAATCGGATGCCTATATCGTGCCGCGCGCGAGGCCAGCGCGAGGAGATCGGCTCCGACTACTATCGCGGCGGCATGGTGGTCCAGCGCGCCGCTCATATCCACCCTGCCCTCTATTACAAGGGTCTGCTCGATATCATCCGTAAACGGAACATTCCGCTGACCGCCAAGACCCCGGTGACGAAGCTGGCACAATCAGGCTCGGGATGGATCGTCGACGACGCCAAGCGGCGAGATCAGTGCCGAGGATGTCGTCATCGCCACCAATGGCTATACCGGCGATGTGACCCCGGAGTTCAAGCGCCGCGTGGTGCCGGTCGGTTCTTACATCATCGCGACGGAAGAGCTTGCGCCCGAGATCGCCGCATCGCTCTCGCCCAAGAACCGCTCGATCGCCGATACGCGCCGCGTCCTCACCTATTACCGCATGTCGCCCGACGGCAAGCGCCTGATCTTCGGCGGCCGCGCCAAATTCGGCCACACCGATCCGGTCGAGACGGCGCCGATCCTCCATCGCTTCATGCTCGACCGCTATCCGCAGCTCAAAGGCGTCAGGATCACCCATGCCTGGACCGGCAATGTCGCCTTCACTCTCGATGAGATGCCGCATATGGGCAGGTTCGACAATCTGCACTACGCGCTGGGCTGCAACGGCTCAGGCATCGCGATGCTGAGCTATCTGGGCTTCCAGACGGGCCGCAAGATCGCAGGCACGTCAACCGCATCTGCGCCTTCGACAGTGAGGATTTCCCGTCACATCCGCTCTATAACGGCAATACCTGGTTCGTGCCTTGGATCGGGCGCTATTTCCGCACGCGCGACTGGTTCGACCGGAATTTATGGCGGTTAGCCGCAGCGCGCCTGCAGCGCCCACACGCCACTGTTGAATTTTGGCGAGCCGACCAGCCGTCCGCGCTGCCCATCCGGGCAGGCGAAATAGCCGAGCGATGATGAAGCGATATTGACCGCATCCTTCTGGCTGTCGGCCTTCATGGCCGCCGTCGTGCCCGATAACTTCATATCGAAAGCCTTAGTCGCGTCATTGTAAGTGTAGTTCAGGGCATAGTGCTTGCCGTTGTAAAAGATCGGCTCAGAGCGCGATTGCGTCTGGACCGTGCGCGGACCGCCGGAATTGATGTCGACATGGCCGGCCTTGCTGCAGGCGGCGAGAAGTACGGCGAGACCAAGCACGGAAAGCACGGTAGGTTTCATAGAATGATCCAGATCGGCGACAGGAGCCCGCGCATATAAGGGTGTTCGGGCCTTCTGTACAGGAAGGAGGTTAAGCGAATACGCCCCCAGGGAAGTGCGCCGACGTAAGGCGCAACTGTGACATTTTTGCGGGGGAGCCTCGACGGCTTCAGACCTGCATGGCATAGAGCGCCGCCATGGCCCCCTTCGACGTCTCATCGCTCCTCGCCCGCCGCGCCACTCAGTCCGATGAGGGCGCCATCGTGCGCATGTCGCAGCGCGCGCGGGAACTTCGCGCCAAGGGCCAGGACATAGTGAGCCTCACTATTGGCGAGCCTGACTTCGACACGCCGTCGCACATCCAGGCGGCCGCCGCCGAGGCCATGAAGAAGGGCCTCACACATTATTCGCCCGTCGCCGGCATCATGGAATTGCGTCAGGCGCTGGCCCGCAAGCTCAAGGACGAGAATGGCCTTGATTATGCGGCTTCCGAAATCGTCATCGCCAATGGCGCCAAGCAGGCCATCGCTAATGCCGTCTTCGCCCTGATCGAGCCTGGCGATGAAGTGGTCCTGCTGTCGCCCTACTGGGTCTCCTATGAGATCATCGTGCGCCTGGCGGGCGGTGTTCCGGTCATCCTCAAGGCAGGAGTCGAGGAGGATTTCAAGACACCGCCGGAACGGATCAAAGCGGCGCTTACCGACAAGACCAAGCTTCTGATCCTGAACTCGCCCAACAACCCTACCGGCGCCGTCTGGAGTGCCTCCGAGCTTTCGGGGCTCGCCAGAGTGGTCAACGACCATCCGCGGCTCATGGTTCTGTCGGACGAGATCTACGAATATATCCTGTTCGACGGCAAAGTGACCTCTTTCGCGAGCCTTGCCGGCATGCGCGAGCGGTCCATCACGGTGAACGGCTTTTCCAAAAGTTTTGCCATGACCGGCTGGCGCCTCGGCTATGCCGCGGGGCCTGCTCCTTTGGGGCAAGCCATGGCGCGCCTGCAGAGCGGTGTCACCGCCGGCGCCAATTCCTTCGTCCAGCACGCAGCGTTGACGGCGCTGTCGGGCTCGCGCGACGATGTCGAACGCATGCGCCGGCGCTATGAAGTCCGCCGCGACATGGTCGTTGCGTCTTTGGCACGCCTCCCCGATCTGCGCCTCGCCCCCATCCCGGCGACCTTCTATGCCTTTCCGAATGTGGGCGGCTATCTCGGACGCAAGGCCGGCAATCATGTGATGGACGGCGTCGAGACCTTGTGCGACTGGCTGCTCGAAGAGCACGGCGTCGCGACCGTACCGGGCTCGGCGTTTGGCGATCCTGAATGCATCAGACTTTCGTTCGCCATAGGCGAAGCGGAGCTCGCCAAGGCGCTCGGCCGCTTCACCAGCGGACTTGCCCAGCTGGGTTAGCGAACCATCACCCTCACCCTGATGTACTCGCGAAGCGAGCCTCGAAGAGTGTGCTGCTGGCCGGCTTTTCTTCAGGGACGCTTCAAGGCCCGGCTACCTCAGCGTGAGGGAAGTTGAGAGGTGATCACCTTTAAATCTCATCATGTCCTAGTTCGGCTGAGAAGACGGCGGAGCGGCGCTCTTTCCTGAAACGCTTGCGATGGCGGCCGAAGGGATGAGCTTCATCACCTCATCCATCACCATATCGCGGCCTGAGGCGTAATAGGCGAAACGCGGGCTCGCGATGACTTGCGGGTCAAGAGCGCCGCCCGCGGTGCCATAGATGTAGTTGAACAGGAAACAGGTGGTGATCTGATCCAGGCTGCAGCCATTCTCCCAATCGTGATAGGCGGTAGCGTAATGCACGACGATCTTGGAATTGGGCAGTCGGACCTTGGCACCCTCGCCCCAGAAATGCCCGCGGTCACCCATCGGCTCCCCCACCTGAGTGGCGCGCGCGCCGGCGAAGAACCTGATCCGTGACACGGTGCCAATCGCCGCCGAGAAAGTGCTGCCGCTGGTCAGGATGAAAATCCGGCCATCAGGCGGCATCGCATCGGCGAGCCCGCGTGAGAAATCCACCGCCTGGGTATAGTCGCCGCCCCGATCATAGCGCAGGTCGACTACCACGAACTTGGTCCCTCTTCGTTTGATGATGTCGAGCGCTTGGGCGAGATACTCGGCGAGCCTTTGGCGCCCCTGGTCGCGCATGCGGTTGATCTGCAGGAAGAGGATCCGTCCTTCAGCGACGAAAGCGTGCCAATAGTTCTCATCGGGCCGCGAGAGATAGAGCGGCGCCACATCGAGCACATGCGACCAGCCGGGCTTGTCGGTGATGGTCGGAACCGGGCTCAGATCGCGCACCGGCCAATAAGGATCGTCGTCCACACGCGGCGGGGCATCAGATGCAGCAAGCAGCCGATCAGTCACCGTGCCGTTGGCGAGACGGAAGCGGTACTCGCTGCTGTCGGCGCGGCCATTGAGGCCTGCGGCCATCAGTAATTCGGGCGATATGAGAAGCCGGGGCGCTTGCTGTCGCAAGAGCGTCGGGGGTCCGCCGATATAGGGGCGGAAGGCCGCGATGATCGAAATCGACCGGGCGTTCATTCACCGCGAGAAGCTGCGCGCCGAGGAGATCCCTCTCCCCGATGCGCGTCTTGACCACGAAGAGACCGTCGCTGAAGACGCCAAGCCGTATCGGCACCGACCTGAAACTCGCATCACCGAGTTCGGTCAGGACATTGGTATGGGCGTTGTCGACGATAGCGGTGAGTCGCCCGGCTTCGAGTGTGAGCTTGGCCCTGTCGAAACTATCCGACTGCGCGATCAGCCTTTCGACGGCGCGCTCGAAGGAGCGGCGCTTCTCCTTGGTGAAGCTGCGATCGATCTCCGGAAGGCGGCCTAGATGTTCGAGATCCTGGCGGTTGCCTTCGGCCTCGCTGGCGGCGGAGGAAAAATTCGCCGCGGGATACGATCTCCAGACGGGATACATGAGATAAGCGAACACTGCCGCAACGGTAAGCGCCAGAATCGTGGCGGCTTGGATCGAGCGTGTGATGAGCCGCCCCAGTGCGGATGGGCTGCGCGGCGCGCTCATTGGAACCGCGCCAGGCGCGTGCTATTCCGCGGCCTCCGCCCGTGGCGGGCGCCCGTCGCGCTGCCTCTTTCTCTTGTCTGGCTCCCTGCGATCATCACGATCATTCGCGGCATGCGCCACAACGGGCGCGTGGGCAGAATGCCCCGCCGCAGCGCCGGCCGCAAGCGCTTCCTTGGGACGACGGTCGGCCGCGATGTAGGTATAGACGACGGGCGTGATGAACAGCGTGAACATCGTGCCGACGGTCATGCCGGCGGCGATGACGAGGCCGATGTCGAAGCGGCTCTTGGCGCCGGCGCCGTCGGCGATGAGCAGCGGCACGACGCCGATCACCATGGCGGCGGTGGTCATCAGGATGGGCCGCAAGCGCACGGCGGCGGCTTCCTTGATGGCGCTGAACTTGTCGTAGTCCCTGCTCTTCCTGAAGCTTGTTGGCGAACTCGACCATCAGGATGCCGTGCTTGGAGATGAGGCCGATCAGCGTCACGAGGCCGATCTGGGTATAGATGTTGATCGTGCCGGAGCCGAGATTGAACGGCGGATGTTCTGCATCATGCCGTTCACCTCGCCCAGGATGAACAGGAAGAACAGCGCGCCGAACATCGAGGCCGGCAAGCCGATCAGGATGATGAACGGGTCGCGGAAGCTTTCGAACTGCGCGGCCAGCACCAGATAGATCACGATCAGCGCGAAGACGAAGGTGACGGCAAGCGTATTGCCTTCCGGTCACGAATTGCCGGCTTTCGCCCTGGAAGTCGTAGGTCATGCCCTGCGGGAACATGCTCCTGCGCCTTCTGCTGCAGGAAGGCGACCGCCTCGCCGACGGTGCGGCCGGGGAACGGCACGCCCTGGAAGGTCGCCGAATTGAGCTGCTGGAAGGTCGCGAGGCTGTTGGGCTGCACCGACTGGCTCGAGCGTGATGAAGGACGACAGCGGCACCATGTCGCCGATGTCGTGCGCACGTGATACGTCAGGATCCGTTCGGCCGAGTCGCGATACGCTGCGCGGCACCTGCGGGATCACCTGATAGCTGCGGCCCTGGATCGTGAAGCGGTTCACGTTGTTGCCGCCGAGCAGCGTCGCCAGCGTCGCGCCGACATCGCTGCATCGGTCACGCCGAGCTTGTTGGCGCGGTCCTTGTCGATGATGAGCTCGGCCTGCGGCGTCTCGAAGCGCAAATCGGTGTTGGTGAAGATGAACAGGCCGCTCTTCTTCGCTTCCGCATCGATCTTGTCGAGCACCTCGGCGACGCTGCGTATAGTCGCCGGGATACTTGATGACGAACTCGACCGGCATTTCGCCGGCGCCGATCGGGAATGGCGGAAGGCGCGGTGGCAAAGGTCTTGACGCCGGCAATGCCCGATGAACTTGCCCTGCAGTTCGCCGATGATCGATCGGTCGGAGCGCTCGCGCTCGCCCCATGGCTTCAGGATCAGGCCCATGAAGGCGGCATGCGCGTGTCGCCAAGCCCATTGATCGCGAACACGTTCTGCCGCTCCGGCACCTCCATGAAGATCTGCGTCAGCTGGTCGGTATAGGTCGTCAGATAGTCGAGATTGGTGTGTTCCGGCGCATTGACGAAGGCAAACAGCACGCCCTGGTCTTCGGCCGGCGCCAGTTCGCGGTTGATCGCCATGTAGAGAATGCCGGACATCGACGACGATGAGCACCAGCATCCAGGCGAAGACCGGACGCTGCTTGATGGCGCCGTCGAGGCGGCGTCGATAGAAGCGCCGGATGGCGCCGAACACGCGCTCGACCAGGCGCGCGAACCGGCCTTCCTTCTCGTGCTGCTTGAAGATCTTCGAGGACATCATCGGCGACAAGGTCAAGCGCGATGACGCCCGAAACGATGACGGCGCCCGCCAGCGTGAAGGCAAATTCGCGGAACAGCGCGCCGGTCAAGCCGGAGGTGAAGCCGATCGGCGCATAGACGGCCGCCAGCGTCATGCGTCATGGTGATGACCGGGCCGGCGATCTCGCGCGCGCCCTTGCATCGCCGCACTCGAACGGCGTCATGCCCTCCTCGATATGGCGGTGGATGTTCTCGACGACCACGATGGCGTCGTCGACCACCAGGCCGATGGCGAGCACGAAGGCCAGCAGCGTCAGCAGGTTGATCGAATAGCCGAGCGCCAGCAGCACCATCGCGACGCCGACAAGCGACAGGGGAATGGTGACGACCGGAATGAGCGTCGAGCGCGACATTGCCGAGGAACAGGAAGATGACGACGATGACGATCAGCGCCGCTTCGACGAGCGTCTTGCCCACTTCCCAGATCGACGCGTTGATGAACTCGGTCGCATCATAGGCGATGCTGCGCCTCAAGCCCCTGCGGCAGCTGCGCGCTGCATTTCGGGCATCTGCATCGCGCACATGCGGCGATCACCGTCAGCGGATTGGCATCGGGCGTCGCGGTGATGCCCATGAACACCGCCTTCACGCCGTCGAATGCGACGACAAAATTGAAATTCTCGGGGCCGAGTTCGACGCTGGCGATCTGGCCGAGGCGGATGATCGTGTCGCCGCGCGTCGCCACGACGAGTTGCTGCGAATTGCTCCGGGCTTCTCGAGCGAAGTCTGCGCGTTGATGTTCTTCTGGGTGAATTCGCCCTTCACCTCGCCGGCGGCGGTGGTGAAGTTGTTGTTGGCCAAGCGCATTGCGCACATCGAGCGGCGTGATGCCGAGCGCCGCCATTTTGTCGGGATCGAGCCAGACGCGCATGGCGAAGGTCGAGCCGCCGAGAATTTCGGCCGAGGCGACGCCATTGATCGCCTGCAATCTGCGGCCTGACCACGCGGTCGAGATAGTCGCTGATCTGCGGCGGCGTCATCGGCTTCGCTCTTGAAGCTGATATACATCAGCGCATAAGGCGTGCCGGTCGTGCGCTTCACCACCGGATCGTTCGCCTCTTCGCGGCAGCACGCCCTTGACCTCGTTCACCTTCGAAAGCACGTCGGCAAGCGCGCGGTCGCCGTCGGCATCGAGCCGGAGCTTCATCGTGATCGTCGAGACGTTCTGCGCCGAGGTCGACTTCGATCGTGTCGACACCTTCGGTCGAGGCCACCGCCTGCTGGAGCGGCGTGGTGATGAACCCCTTGATCTGGTCGGCATTGGCGCCGGGATAGGTCGTGGTGATCGTGATCGTGGTGTCTGCGACCTTCGGGAAACTGGCGGATCGGCAGCTTGAACACCGCCTGCAAGCCCGACGAGCAGGATGAGCAGGCTCACCACCGTCGCCAGTACCGGGCCGCTTTACGAAAATGTCGGTGAAGCTCATGGCCTCGCCCTACTGTATGCGTCGTCGCTGTCGGCCGTCACGTTGAGCGCAACCGAATTGTCGATCTTGACCTTCGCGCCCTGGTCGATCTTGTTCTGGCCGGCGGTCACGACCCGTCGCCCGGCTTCACGCCTTCGACAATCTGCACCCGCCCGTCACGCACCGCGCCCGCCTTCACGAAGCGGCGCTCGATTTCGAGCTGCTCTCCTTGTCGTTCGGGTCCGGCTTCTTGGCCGGCACGACAACGAAGACGTTGTCGCCATAGAGAGAGTAGGTCACCGCCGTCTGCGGCACAGTTATGACTTCCTGCGGGGCACCCGCCGGTCAACCGGCACATCGGCATACATGCCGGGCAACAGCCGGCCGTCAGGATTGTCGATCTTGGCGCGGACCGTGATCATGCGGCTTGATTCCGACATGCGGCATCGGTCGTCGTCGACCTTGCCTTTGAACTCGGCCGGGATAGGCGTTGAACCGGCCTGCACTTTCAGGCCGTCCTGATCCGGCCGTAATCGGCTCTCGGTCACCGCGAAATCGGCATAGATCGGATCGACGCTCTGAAGCCACACGACATTCTGGCCGGGCGCCGACATATCTGCCGACGCGATGTCCGCGCAGGCCGAGCCTGCCGTCCCACGGCGCATAGATCGACTTCTGCGCGATCTGCGCCTGGGTGCGCTCGATGCTGGCCATGCAACTGGTCGCGAGCAGTCGCGCGGTGTCGAGATCGGCCTCGGGCGGCGAAGCCTTCTCGAAAACCTTCTGCGTGCGATTGAGCTCGGCCTCGGCGTTGCCGAGCTGCACCTGGAAGTTCTCGAGGTCGGCTTCTTCGGTTTCCGTGTCGAGCTGAACGAGCTTGTGCGCCCTTCTTCACGATTTCGCCCGACTCGAACAAGATTTCCGTGACGACGCCGCCGACCTGCGGCGCGATCTCGATGCCGTTGACGGCCGTCAGCGTGCCGATGGCGGCGATCTGCGGCTGCCACTGTCCTCGCGGGCCTCCTCGGCCGAGACGGTCTCGACCGGCTTGGGCGCCGCCATGATGATAGTCCGCGATCATCTTCGGCTTGAAATCGAAGGCGTACCAGGCGATGCCGCCGCCGAGTCCCCCGAGCAGGACAGTCACCAGGAGGAAGTAAATGATGCGGCGCAACATGACGGCTAGATAAGCCGATTGAGGCCTCGATGTAAATGATGTAAACTTGCCAGATAGGTCACTGCTGACAAACGACAAGATATGTCGGTACAGCATTCGGTTACGAAATGTTTCACGCCTGACGTTGCCAGATTGTGAACCGTTGGGCAGTTTTTGAGCAACCGGCTTGTCTTTCCAAAATCGTACACGTCTAATGCAATCGCACAACGCAGCCGCAAAGAAGCTGGCTGACGACAGAAAACAATGGGTGGGACAAGGCAAGGGGGGCTCATGGAGTATTTCCTCGAGCAGCTCATTAACGGCATTACGCTCGGTTCGATCTACGGCCTGATCGCCATCGGCTACACGATGGTCTACGGCATCATCGGCATGATCAATTTCGCCCATGGCGATGTTTTCATGGTCGGCGCCTTTGTCTCGCTCATCGCCATCCTGGCGATCGGCATCACCGCTTCGGCGAGCTTCGCCTTCATGATTCTGGCGCTCGTTCTGGTCGTCATTGCCATCGCGATGATCATTGCCTCCGCCTACAACTGGACGATCGAGCGCGTCGCCTACCGGCCCGCTGCGCGGCTCTTTCCGGCTGGCCCCGCTCGATCTCCGCCATCGGCATGTCGATCGTGCTGCAGGAATTCGTCCGCATCGCCCAGGACGGCCGGCCGAAGCCGATGCAGCCCATCATCACCGGCGGCTTCGAGCTGATGCACACGACGACCGCGCAAGGCGAGTTCATCGTCCGGCTGTCCAACATGCAGATCATCATCATCGTCACGACCCTCGTCTCTGATGGCGCTGTTCACCGCCGCTCATCACCCGCACCCCGCTCGGCCGCGCCCAGCGCTCCTGCGAGCAGGACATGAAGATGGCCTCGCTGCTCGGCATCGATGTCAACAAGACCATCTCCATCACCTTCATCATGGGCGCAGCGCTTGCCGCCGTCGCCGGGCTGATGTTCTTCCTGCGCTATGGCGTGATCGACTTCTACATCGGGCTTCCTCGCCGGCATCAAGGCCTTCACCGCCGCCGTTCTGGGCGGCATCGGCTCGATCCCCGGCGCCATGCTCGGCGGCCTCGTCATCGGCCTCATCGAGGTCTTCTGGTCGGCCTATTTCTCGGTCGAGTACAAGGATGTGGCGGCCTTCGCGATGCTGGCGGTGGTGCTGATCTTCCTGCCGCAAGGGCTCCTCGGCAAACCGGAAATCGAGAAGGTCTAACCGCGATGGCCGCAGACCGCACAAACACCAGCGGCAAGCGCAGTGACCGACGCCCGGCGACACTCAGCCGATCCGCAGCGATCAACCGCATACGTCACTCGTCCTCACCGCGATCCTCGCCTTCGCGATCCTCGGCCCGATTGTCGGCCTCAAGACGATGCCCGCAAGGCGGCCTCGTACTGCGAGCGCTGGGGCTGGCCTTTGCGCTGGTCGCCATCGTCACGCGGCCGGCTGGCGCTGCATCTGCTGTCTGGAACCGGCCTGCTGGTGCGACGCCATTACGTGCGGCTGGGCGGGCCGCATCGGCTGGCGCCCTTATCATCGGCATCTTCGCCATGGATGGCATCTGATTTGCCGCAGCCGCCAGCCTTGCCAGCCTGGCTCGTGGCCTTGGCGCTTGCTGATCTTGCGGGTGCGGCTTGACCGCGTCATGGAGACTTCTGCGGCAAAGGTAGGCGGTCTTCGCCAGATCGAGCCCTATGGCATCTGTGGATCGCTGCTTGCCGCCGCGATCGCCCTTCCTTTCATTCCCGGCGTCGACCGCCGCATCGTCGATCTCGGCATACTTGATGCTCACCTACATCATGCTGGGTTGGGGCCTTGAACATCGTCGTCGGTCTCGCCGGCCTGCTCGATCTGGGCTATGTCGCCTTCTATGCGGTCGGCGCCTATTCCTATGCGCTGCTTGCCGACCGTCTATCTGCCGCTTGGTTCGGCGATGGCATCGTGCCCTGGGCCTTCTGCATCGCGTCTGCCGCTCGCCGGCATCCTGGCGGCCTCTGGGGCGTCATCCTTGGCTTTCCGGTGCTGCGCCTGCGGGGCGACTATCTCGCCATCGTGACGCTTGCCTTCGGCGAAATCATCCGTGTCATCCTGATCAACTGGTATGACTTCACCAGCGGCCCCAACGGCATCAGCGACATTCCGCGGCCATCTTTCTTCGGCATGCCCTTCATTGATGACGAGGACGGCTTCGCCGGCAACCTTCGGGCTCGGACCTACGCGCCGATCCAGCGCATCATCTTTCTCTACTATGTCATCCTGGTTCTGGCGCTCTTCACCAATTTTGTGACCATGCGGCTGCGCCGGCTGCCGATCGGGCCGCGCCTGGGAAGCATTGCGCGAGGACGAGATCGCCTGCCGCTCCCTTGGCATCAACACCACCAACACCAAGCTCACGGCCTTTGCCATCGGCGCCATGTTCGGCGGCTTTGCCGGCTCCTTCTTCGCCACCCGGCAGGGCTTCGTCATCGCCCGAATCCTTCGTCTTCATGGAATCGGCCATCATCCTCGCCATCGTCGTGCTCGGCGGCCTCGGCTCGCAGATCGGCGTCGTCTATCGCCGCCATCGTCATCATTGGCGCCTTCGAGCTGTTCCGCGAAATGGACTTCCTCAAGGCCGATCATGCCGGCGGGCTTCGATCCCGTACAATACCGCATGCTGGCGGTCGGCATCGCCATGGTGCTGATCATGCGCTGGCGGCCGCGCGGCTTCGTCACCAGGCGCGATCCCTCGATCTTCCTCAAGGAAAAGAAGGCCGTCTCCGCCGATCTCGTGGCCGCAGGGGCACGGCTGATGACGGTTGCTGGACAAAGCGATCCCGTGCTGCGCGTCGAGCATCTGACCATGCGCTTCGGCGGCCTCACTGCCATTGGCGATCTCTCCTTCACCGCCGCGCGCAACGACATCACCGCGCTCATCGGCCCCAACGGCGCCGGCAAGACCACGGTGTTCAACTGCCTCACCGGCTTTCTACAAGCCGACCGAAGGCATGATCGTGATGCGCCATGAGGACGGCAAGGAATTCCTGCTCGAGCGCATGGACGATTTCCGCATTTCGCAGCGCGCCAAGGTGGCGCGCACCTTCCAGAACATCCGCCTGTTTGCCGGCATGACGGTGCTCGAAAACCTGATGGTCGCCCAGCACAACACGCTGATGCGGGCTTCGGGCTTTACCGTTGCCGGCATCTTCGGCGCCGCCGGCTATCGCCAGTGCCGAGAAGGAAGCGGTCGAAAAGGCCAAATACTGGCTGGAGAAGATCGGCCTGATCGATCGCGCCGACGATCCGGCGGGCGACCTGCCCTATGGCGCGCCAGCGCCGGCTCGAAATCGCCCGCGCCATGTGCACCGAGCCGGAGCTCCTGTGCCTTGACGAGCCTGCCGCCGGCCTCAATCCGCGCGAGTCCGACGACCTCAACAGGCTCCTCCTGGCGATCCGCAAGGAACAGCAGATCGGCATCCTCCTGATCGAGCATGACATGAGCGTGGTCATGGGAATTTCCGACCACATCGTGGTGCTCGACTATGGCCAGAAGATTGCCGACGGCACGCCGGCCGAGGTGAAAATCGATCCGGCCGTCATCCGCGCCTATCTGGGCGTTGATGACGAGGAGGAAGCCAGACGCGGCGCCGATGAAGCTCGTCGAGAAGCAGGCGATCGAAGCGCGCCGATCACGAATCGCCGCCCGCAAGGAAGGGAAGTCCGCTGATGATGCGAGCCCCTCCTCACCGTGCGCGGCGTCGAAACCTTCTACGGCAAGATCCAGGCGCTCAAGGGCATCGACCTCGATGTCAATGAAGGGCGAGATCGTCACCCTGATCGGTTCGAACGGCGCCGGCAAGTCGACGCTGATGATGACCATTTGCGGCACACCGCGCGCCGCGCACGGCAGCGATCGACCTTCGACGGCACACGACATCACCCACATGCCCGACGCACGAGATCGTCCGCCTCGGCATTGCCCAGTCGCCGGAAGGCCGGCGCATCTTCCCGCGCATGACGCGTGCTGGAAAACCTGCAGATGGGCGCCGCGGTCAGCCGATCCCAAGCACTTCGAGGAGGATCTGCGCTCGCGCCTTCAAGATCTTCCCCATCCTTGAAAAGCGCCAGGCCCAGCGCGGCGGCACGCTGTCGGGCGGCGAGCAGCAGATGCTGGCCATCGCCCGCGCCCTGATGGCACGGCCCACGCCTGCTCCTGCTCGATGAGCCGTCGCTCGGCCTCGCGCCGCTGATCGTCAAGCAGATCTTCCAGGTCATCCGCGAACTCAATGCCAGCGCAGGGCCTGACCGTCTTCCTGGTCGAGCAGAATGCCTTCCATGCCCTCAAGCTCGCGCACCGCGCCTATGTCATGGTCAACGGCCGCATCACCATGTCGGGCACCGGCAAGCGAGCTTCTGGCGCGCCCCGAAATCCGCGCCGCCTATCTCGAAGGCGGAGCTCATTGAGGAAACGACGATGTCGCTGTTCGTCGAAGACAACCCCTGGGTCTTCCTGATCATGACGGTGGTTATCGGCGGCGGCGCCGCCTTCCTTGCCGGGCGCGCACTTGGCCACGCGAATGGCGGCCCCTGGCGACGGCAGTTCTCTATATGATCCCGCTGGGCCTGGCGCTCGCTTCTTCCACTTTGCCCTGTTCAACGGCGATCTGTTGAGTCTGCATTACTTCATAACCGACACGCCGGTTCTGATCGCCGGCGCCATGCTCGGCTACCGGCTGACCCGGGTCAGCCAGATGGTCAGCCAGTATCCCTGGCTTTACGAGCGCTCAGGCCCGTTGTCCTGGCGGGAAAAGGAGTTTCATGAGTTTGGACAAGGGCAATGCCGGTGCCGCAGGGCCCTTTCCAATCGCATCCCTTTGAGGCAAAGATAGCGCCCAAGGGGTGCGCAAACCCCGAAAGACCTATCACGGTCATTAACTCCAAGGGAGAACCAGATGAAGAAATTTGTATTGTCGGGCATTGCCCTCGGCTTCGCGACAGCGCTTGCCGCCTCGACGGCCTGGGCCGATATCACGATCGCCACGGTCGGCCCGATCACCGGCCAGTATGCGGCCTTCGGCGAGCAGATGAAGACGCGGCGCCGAAATGGCCGTGGCCGACATCAACGCCGCCGGCGGCATCAATGGCGAGAAAGCTCGTGCTGGAAATCGGCGACGATGCCTGCGATCCGAAGCAGGCCGTGGCGGTCGCCAACCAGATGGTGTCGAAGGGCGTCAAGTTCATGGCCGGCCATTTCTGCTCGGGCTCGTCGATCCCGGCCTCCAAGGTCTATGAAGAGGAAGGCATCCTGCAGATCACGCCGGCCTCGACCAACCCGAAGTTCACCGATGAGGGCGGCTGGAACGTCGCACCGCGTCTGCGGCCGCGACGACGCGCAAGGCATCGTTGCCGGCAACTTCCTCGCCAAGAACTACAAGGACAAGAAGATCGCGATCATCCACGACAAGTCGGCCTATGGCAAAGGCCTGGCCGATGAAACCCGCAAGGCGCTCAATGCCGCTGGCGGCAAGGAAGCCATGTACGAAGTCCTATACGGCCGGTGAGAAGGACTATACCGCGCTCGTCTCCAAGCTGAAGGAAGCCGGCGATCGATGCCGTCTATGTCGGCGGCTACCACACGGAGGCGGCCTCATTCTGCGTCAGATGCGCGAACAGGGCTCGCAGGCCCAGTTGGTCTCGGGCGACGCGCTCGACACCGACGAGTTCTGGACCATCACCGGCGCCGGCCGGCGAAGGCACGATCTTGACCTTCGCTCCCGAGCCGCAGCAATTCCGAGCCGCCAAGGAAGTCGTCGAGAAGTTCAAGGCTGCGGGCTATGATCCGGAAGGCTACACGCTCTACACCTATGCCGCGGTGCAGGCATACGACGCAGGCCGTCGAAGGCGGCGGGCGGAGCCGACGACAACAAGAAGATCGCCGAATGGCTCCGCGCCGGCAATCCGGTCAAGACCGTGCTCGGCGACATCTCGCTCAACGAAAAGGGCGACATCAAGGATGCGAAATATGTCTGGTACAAGTCTGGCACGACGGCAAATACGCCGAGGATGCCGAGTTGAACAAGTAATCAGCGGCGCATAGAAGCAAGAACCCGCATGGCCACGCCATGCGGGTTTTTTATTTCACCGCCTAGATCGGATCAGAAACGGAAGCTGAAGGCGATGCCCGGCCCATAGAAGCGCGGCCCGTAATAGCCGTAATAGTAAGGATAGGGCTGGTAGTAGCCGTAATAGGGCGTATAGAACGGATCGTAGTAGCGATAGCGGTTATACCGATAATGGCGATGATGGCGATGTCGGTTCCACCTGCGGCCCTCTCTCCAATGGTGCCTCCGCCATTTCTTCTTGCGACGGACTTCGACGAGATTGTCGTTCTGCAACGTCTGAATCTTTACCGGCCCGGAGGTCGGCATGGCCTGGCTCGTGGCCGGCATGGCAAGGGCGACACCAGTCGAGACCGCGGCCGCCATCAGCACTGTCTTGATGGTGAACATGGCAAAGGTTCTCCTTTTCGATGAGACCTCAACAAGTTCCAAGGTTCCAAGATACGAAAAGCTTGTGACTAATCAAAGGCACCTCGCGCCATGCAACATTCGGTAACAAAAAAATCCGTAGCCGAACGAAAGGTCGGACCTGAAAAAGTGCAGCAGATTTAATAAATAATGGCCCGCATGGCCGGGGCCATGCGGGCCTTTCCTTGGCGCAAAGCTTCGTTAGTCAATATTGAATTGTAGCCCAATGCCCGGGCGGCCGTAATATCCGTACGGCCTGTAGTAGCCATAGTACGGCTCATCATAGGTGCGATACCGATAGCGATTATACCTGCTGTAATTCCGCCTATAGCAGCGCGGATCATCATTATAGCGGCAGTAACGCGCCCAGCTTCTCCACTTCTTCTTGCTGTAGGCAACGTTGACGATGTTGCTATCGGTCATAGCGACCTTCACTGGCGCAGAGGCCGGCATGGCTTGACTTGCGACCGGCATGGCAAAAACGACGCCAGCCGAAACGGCCGTGGCGACGGCCAAGGCTTTGAAGTTAAACATGATAAGGTCCTCCTTTTTTCTCTATCCATGACCTCCTAAGTTACGATGCCCCCTGGGAAAATCGGCTGAAGACCGATATAAGGCATCTTGACCAAGACAACGTTCGGCGGAATGGATCGTTCCGAGGATCGAGGGAGTCGGCGATGAAGGCCTATTTCGTGCAGATCAAATGCGAGCTGGGCAAAGCCTATCAGGTGGCAACCGCAATTGCCGATGCCGAGATCGCCTCCGAGATTTATTCCACGTCAGGCAATTATGACCTGCTGGCCAAGTTCTATCTCGAGCCCGAGGCCGATATTGGCCATTTCGTGAACGAGAAGCTGCACAAGATCAAAGGCATCAAGGACACCTACACCATCATCACCTTCCGCGCGTTCTGAGGACCTCTGACCGCGCGTTCTGAGGACCTCTGATGATGCGCCTCGCCGGTGGCTTTCTTGCCCTCCTCGTCGCAGCCACGGCCAGCGTCAGAGCAGCTGACAATGCCGAGCGCGCCGTCATTGGCTTCTCGCCGGACGGCCGTTATTTGGCCTTTGAGCAATTCGGCGTGCAGGACGGATCGGGTTTTCCCTTTTCGGAAATCTTCATCCTCGATCTTGACGCCAATAAATGGATGAAGGGTTCGCCTTTTCGGGCCAAAGTAGAAAAGGATGGCGCGCCGGTCAGCGCCGCGCGCGCCAAATCGGTCAAGGCGGCGCAAGTGCTCCTCGGCCAGCTGAAGACGATCGAGCCCGGCGAGGTGCTTGCCTCGCAACCGCCGACACAAGGCTCAAGAGATCGCCACCATCTGAGCTTCGATCCCTTCTATGTGAGTCTCCCGAGAAAGCCGGCAGGCCGTTATACGCTGAACCTCGAACTCATGCCCTTCACAGCGCCCGAAAGTTGCTATGCCGAGGATGGCAAGCAGATAGGCTTCAAGCTCACGATCACCGACAATGACCAGAACACATCGGCGGAAGTCCACAAGGATCTCGTCATTCCCGCCTCGCGTTATTGTCCGCGTGACTATGACATTGCGGATGTGATTGCCTACCGCTCCTCCTCTTCGGCCGGCGCGCGCAATGTCGCGCTGATCGGCGTCTATACGCCTGGCTTCGAGGGCCTCAACCGGCGCCTCCTCGCGGTGCCGTTCACCCTGCCCTAGTCAGCTATTGCCTCCAGATATCGCTTCACCGAGCGCGCCACCGCTCCCTTGCCGTCTTCGAGAATGCGCATGTGCCAGAAGGCGCTGTAGACCTGCTCGTAGTCGAAGGGTTCAAGGGCCTGGGTGATGCGCTTGACGGCTCGTGCATTGAGCGGCAAGAGGTTGGGATAGGAGTACATGAAGCTGACATGCTTCCTGTCCATCACCACCTGCACCGTATCGCCCGCCAGCAGCACGCTGGGTTTGTCTCTGCGCTTCCAGTGGCAGACCGACGATCCTTCGAAATGTCCCCCGCAGCGAATCAAGGTCAGGTCCGGCAGGATTGTTTTTGTTTCCCCCTCCCAGAAGATGATCTCAGGGTCGGGCCGCATGACCCATTCACGGTTGCCCGCATGGATGTAAATCGGGATATCTCCGAGCGCTTTGCTCCACTCGACGATGGCCGAATGGAAATGGGGATGCGAGATGGCGATGGCTTTTACCTTGCCGCGCGCATTGAGCGCCGCTACGGCTTCGTCGCTGACAAGGGGTACGCAGTCCCACAGCATATTGCCGTCCGGCGTTTCCGCTAAAAGGGCGCGCTGGCCGATTCCGAAGGCCGGTTCCACGCCAATACTCAAAACCCCGTCCTCGATCCCGAGCACGACCTTGTGGTCCGAGATAAGCTCGTCGATCGTGGTCCAGGCTTGTCCCGCCAGGCGCAGATACTGCCGCGGGTCAGAGCAGATCGGACATGATGACGGCGGCGCATCGCTCTCAGCAAACTGGACGCCACATTGCACGCACATGAAATGGGTCATGAGAATCTCCGATCCTCTTGGTGCGAACATAGCGAGGATCGGAGAAACGAAACACCCCTCCTTGCGTGCCTGCTTCCGCCGCAGCAGGGAGCTATCGCTTCAGCGGCTCAAGACCTTGCGCGGTCTTGGCGAGGCGTACCAAGTTGATGAAATCGGCGCGATAGCCGAAGGGATCGCTGCCCTTCGCACCCTGCGCCAGACGCGATGACATCGTCATAGGAATATGACTTCGTGTATTGCCCGCCGCGCAACAGTTGGCCGAACGCCGCGACGGCGGTGGCGAAACGCGCTTCCTGCGGCGCGCCAGCGAGAGTGGCTGAAGCCTGGCTGATTTTTACCGGCTCGCTGATGAGCTTCGACTCTTTGTCACCCGGCAGCTTGTAGCGGATCTTCACGAAGGCATATTCGTCCGACCCGGCGGCCTCAGGCTGGCTCGCTTGGCCATAGCGCAGATCGTCGTTGAGCCTGGCCCTAGACCCCTTCGGCGTGATCTCGTAAATCGCCGTCACTGTGTGGCCCGAGCCGATATCGCCGGCATCGATTTTGTCGTTGTTGAAATCCTCGCGCTTGAGCAGGCGAGTCTCATAGCCGATGAGGCGATATTCGGAGACAGCATTCGGGTTGAACTCGACCTGGATCTTGACGTCTTGAGCAATCGTGAACAGCGTCCCGCTCACCTCGTCGACCAGCACCTTGCGCGCTTCGTTGATCGTGTCGATATAGGCGGCATTGCCGTTGCCGTTTTGCGCCAGCGTTTGCATCATCTCGTCGTTGTAATTGCCGCGGCCGAAACCCAGCACCGACAAGGTGACGCCGGTCTCACGCTTGCGCTCGACGAAGCTCTTGAGCTCTTCCGGATCGGTGATGCCGACATTGAAATCGCCGTCGGTCGCGAGAATCACGCGATTGATGCCAGTCTTGTCGAAGCTCTGCTCGGCGAGCTGATAGGCTTGGCGAATGCCTTCGGCGCCCGCGGTCGATCCGCCGGCCATCAACCGGTCGAGCGCGCCAAAGATCTTAGCCTTGTCCCTGGCCTTAGTGGGCTCGAGCACGGTGCCCGCACTGCCGGCATAGGTCACGATTGAGACCGTATCCTCCGGTCCCAGCACCTCGACCAGCATCTTCATGGCATTTTGCAGCAAGGGGAGCTTGTCGGGAGAATCCATCGAGCCCGACGTATCGATGAGAAAGACCAGGTTGGATTTGGGCCTCTCCTGCCCGTTGAGCGAAAAGCCCTTGATGCCGATATGCATGAGCCTGGTATCGGGGTTCCACGGCGTCGGGAAGACCGACGCATTCGCCTTGAAAGGCAGCGTCCTGTCGGCGGGACCGGCATAGTCATAGGGAAAGTAGTTGATCATCTCCTCGACGCGGACCGCATCCTTCTGCGGCAGCACATTCTGATTGAGCGAACTGCGTACGAAGCTGTAGGAGGCCGTATCGACGTCGACGGAGAAGGTCGAGACAGGCTCATCCTTAGCGACCTTCACCGGGTTGGCTTGGATGTCGGTGAACCTGTCGCGTCCCTGGTCGCGATAATAGTTGTCAATCTGGTCATTGGACTGGGCAATGCCGCTGGCGGGTGCCTTCTGAAGAAGGCCGCCCGCATCATTCTCGATCGTCATTTGCTGCTGCGGCATCGTTTCCCTATCGTTGAGGCGGGGCGGTGACGCTGGCATCGATGGTGTCGATCGCGCCAGCGTGTCGACCTCGTTCTCGGCCTGATTCGCAGCCACGGTCTTGGCCCTGCGCTCAGCCTTGCTAGGCTCAGGGCTCTGGACCTCGTCCTGCCTTGGTGAGGCGGTGAAGGAGATATTTTGCGCCTCACGCAGGAGGCCGCTATTGACGATAACCAAGGTGAGAACGGCAAGGCTCGCGCCCGCCATCAAGCCGTGGCTCAATTTCAATCCATGCATCTTGGTGCTCCCGAGAATGAAACCCCTCACCCGCTGGATTTGACGGGCTCCCCTCGCCTTTCCTTGGGAGCTTTGCGAAAATATTTCGTCATAGCGGTCCATGGCCCGGGCAATACCGGCCGCCTTCGCCTCGGGTCCGGGATTGAGCCCGATCTCGGCGCGAAAATGCCGCTTCAGATCGTCGAATTCGTCAGTCATCATTCGTCATCGCCAATTGGCTCAACTGCTTGCGCACCTCATGCATGCGCCAGGACACGGTCGTTTCCTTGATACCCAACACCTCGCCCGCCTCGGCATGGCTCATGTCTTCGGCGAGCACGAGAAGCGCCGTCTCCTTGAGATCGGGCTTCAGCCGGCCGATCGCCTGATAGAGCCATTGGAGACGGCGACCGCTGTCGGCCCAATCGGCGTTCCGGTGCGCCTCGACCTCGACAGAGGCCGCTTGCAGGCGTTCCAGGCTTTTTTGCCGGCGTGCATGGTCGCGACAGTGATTGAGGGCGATCTGGTAGAGCCAGGTCGAAAAAAGGCTTCGGCCGCGAAAGCCGCCGATCTTCTGCGCAAGGGTCATCGCAATTTCCTGGGCGGCGTCCTCCGCCTCGGCCCGGTTGCCCAGGAAGCGGTAGGCGACCCGGTAAAACATGCCGTAATGCCGCTCCAGCAGAAGCCGGAACGCGGCACGGTCGCCGTCCTGCGCAAGTCGGACGAGATCGAGGTCGCTCGCACTCATCTTTCAGGAGGCTTTGACGTATGTCATTGGCAAAAGCTTGGATGGTTGAGGTAAATATTTCACCGGCCTCGCGCTCTTGCACCAAATCTGTTAGACCGCCCCGAAAAGCTAGAGCAGGCAGCCCCCTGATAATTCCGCGCTATACCCGCCCCGAAATGGCCCAGATCTGGGAGCCCCAGACCCGTTTCCGCATCTGGTTCGAGATCGAGGCTCATGCGGCCGACGCCTTGGCCGAGCTTGGCGTCATTCCCAAAGAGGCGGCGAAGACCATCTGGGCCAAGGGCAAGGATGCGCGTCTTCGACGTCGCCCGCATCGATGAGATCGAGCGCGAGACCAAGCACGACGTCATCGCCTTCCTGACCCATCTTGGCCGAGATCGTCGGTCCCGAGGCGCGCTTCGTGCATCAGGGCATGACATCTTCCGATGTGCTCGACACCTGCCTCAATGTTCAGCTTGTGCCGCGCCGCCGACCTGCTTCTGGCCGATCTCGATGACCTCCTCGCCGCGCTCAAGCGCCGCGCCCGGGAGCACAAGAACACCCTCACCATCGGCCGGAGCCACGGCATCCATGCCGAGCCTACGACTTTCGGGGTCAAGCTCGCTTTCGCCTATGCCGAATTCACGCGCGCCAAGGAACGCCTGGCCTTCGCGCGCATGGAAGTGGCGACCTGCGCCATTTCGGGCGCGGTCGGCACTTTCGCCAATATCGATCCCGCGATCGAAGAGCATGTCGCGAAGAAAATGGGGCTTAACGCCTGAGCCCGTCTCGACCCAGGTCATCCCGCGCGACCGGCATGCCATGTTCTTCTCGGTGCTGGCGGTCATCGCCAGCTCGGTCGAGCGGCTGGCCACCGAGATCCGCCATCTCCAGCGCACCGAGGTGCTGGAAGCGGAGGAGTTCTTCTCGCCCGGCCAGAAGGGCTCATCCGCCATGCCGCACAAGCGCAATCCGGTGCTGTCGGAGAACCTCACCGGCCTTGCCCGTCTGGTGCGCTCGGCCGTCGTGCCCGCGCTCGAGAATGTCGCTCTGTGGCATGAGCGCGATATCTCGCATTCCTCCGTCGAGCGCGGCATTGCGCCCGATGCCACCGTCCATCTCGATTTCGCCTTGCGCCGGCTCAGCGGCCTCATCGACAAGCTCGTCGTCTATCCCGAGAACATGAAGAAAAATCTCGACCGGCTCGGAGGCCTCATCCACTCGCAGCGGGTGATGCTGGCGCTCATCCAGAAGGGCATGGCGCGCGAGGACGGCCTATGCGGCGGTCCAGCGCAACGCCATGCCGGTGTGGCGAGGGCGAAGGCGATTTCCTCACCTTGCTTCAGACCGACAAGGATGTGACCGCGAGACTGTCGAAGGCCGAGCTCGCCCAGCTATTCGACCTCGGCTATCACACCAAGCATGTCGACACGATCTTCAAGCGGGTTTTCGGCGAACCGTGATTACCACCCTCGGGAGTTGCGATGGGCAGCCACGCAAATTCGCCACAATGGGAGTTCCAGATCGCGAACCGCAAACGCATCAGATCCGCGGAGATCCCCCATGTCTTTGCGTACTTTGGCGGCCGCAGTCCTGCTCGCGGCAAAGGCATCGCCGGCGCTTGCCGCGGGCCCCGCGATTTGGGTGAATACCAGCTACAGTCTGCAGATCCCGGCAAGCGGCGAAGACGACACCCGCATCGGCGATCAAGAAAAATCCCTGAAGCGTTCAATGTATGAGCGCGCGGCGCGCGAGTGCGAGGATCTGACGGCGACCATCGCCCTGACCTGTCAGATCACCACCATCAACGTGTCGACGCAGATCACTCGCAATCCCAGTGCGCCGTCCCAGGTCTACGTCACCACCAACGTTCAGATGCAGATCACGATGAAGTGAACATGACGCCTGAAAACTTGTGGCCGCCCTCACCGCGGCCGTCGAGCATTTTCGCTATGGCGACGGACTACACTCTAGCTAGTTACTGATGAGAATCCGCGTGTCGCCTTTGCCATATTGACGCACGAGGCCGTAGAGCCTCGCCGCATTGCCGGGTGCCAGCCGATGCAGCCATGCGAAACGGCGCGGCCGAGCGATCTCACGTGATAGGTGCCATGGATGGCATAGCCGCCGCGGAAGAAGATCGAATGCGGCATCGGCGAATTTTCGTATTTGCTCGAATAGTGCATGCGCTTCAGCAAATAGGGCCGGAAGGACCCGCGCGGCGTCCAGTAGCCGCGGCGGGCCGTCGACACCCGCCAGTTGGCATAATACCAGCCATCGACCGCGATGGTCATGGTCTGGCGCGAAACATCGATCCTCACCGAGACTTTCGCCTGGGCGCGGAAGCCGCCATCAGGAGGCTGAACAAGCCGGCGGCGACAAGAGCCAAAGCCGTACGCAGATAACCAACTCGCATTTCACCAACCCTCGACAATCTCAGCGTCCATAGGAAAGCATACCAAGTCCTATCCTTCAACGGGCCAATGCTTCACTTCACCGTGACCATCCTAGGGCACGGCGGCGTGCGACGCATTGAAATTGCCCAATTATGTTTAAGAGATAGCCCCGTTGGGGAGCAGCAACGAAATGCCGCGCTTTCGACAAGCCTCCTACCCAAGAGGCGCAACCCGCCTAATCGTAAAGGAATTCCCGGCCGACCTTGACCCGCCTCACCCCGTCATAGGCGATGATGTCGGCAGTCGCATAGGTCTCGGAGAACGTTGCCGGCAGGAAGCTTCCGGTGCCGACGATATCCAGCGGCGCCTTGGCGGCGCCCATCACTTGGCATTTCTGCGGATCGAAGCCCGAGGAGCCAACGATCTGTGCGTCCCGGTAGCCAGCCTCGTCCAGCGCCAGGCGCGCATGGATGATCGAGGCGACCGAAACGCCCTTGCCGAACAGGATGCGGCGAACCTTGTCGACTAGGATGTTGCCGGGATCGAGCTGGAAGGCACGCCCGCCGAGGATCTGCTCGACGATGTTGTATTCGCCTGACACCCCGAGCCAGTGCCCGACCCGCTCGACCGATTTCTCGTAATCGAGTCCTTCGGCGAAGCGTCCGCCATGAGTGTCGAGACGAATGCCGAATGTCTTGCCCTTCTTGATGAAGCTGTTGCCTCCTCATAAAACCACTTGGCGCAGCGCAGGGCGTCGGTGATCTCCTCGCCGGTGTAGTCGACAAGGGCAATGAGCGTCTTGGCATCCGGAATTGTCGCGTGGAAGAGCTTCATCGCCTCGAGCACGTCACCGCCGGTATAGCCGACGAGCGCATGCGGCATGGTGCCCATGCCGGCATCAGCGCCGAAGAGTGGCGCAGTCAAGTCCTGCGACGAGCCGATGAAGCCTTTGACCTTTGGATCGGCGCGCTTCGCCGCTTCGCTGCCTATCGCCGCACCATAGGCGGCAAGAATGTTCATCTCAGCACCACTGGCATGGCGCGCATGCATGTCCATGAAATCCGGCGGTCGGAATGGCGCGGCACATCTCATAGGCATTGTTGGCCGATACGCAGGGAAAGCCCGTCTTCTGCAGGAGCAGCGTCTCGATCTCCGAGAGCTTCGCCATGGAGCCGGTGATTTCCATCATCTTCATTTCGGAAGGGACGAGGTCGCCCTCGTTGAAGAAGCGCTTCACCTGCGTGCCGGGCACCAGCCGGTTGATGAGACGGATGGTGGGCTCGAGCGCCGCAACGACGCGCCGGCGCATGAAGACCGCGAAGGTTACTTCCGAATCGCCATGCGCCTTCACGATGCGTGAGGTGTTGGTGAAATATTTGTCGGTCTGCGTCGCGATCGGGCCGGCGCTCAGACAGATGTCGACGATGCGGTCCAGAACCTCATCGCGCCGGGCGGTCAGGGGAGTTCTCTGGTCCATGCATGCCTCTCTCGCCGGCCTACTTGACTATTTTCGGCACGAAAACAGAGAGTTTGGCCATTCTTGATCGGGCCGTCAAATCCGCCCGAGTTCGTCCTGCATGGCCTTGGCCCCCGCGGCCATGAGACCGACATCGGTGGCCGCGGCGATAAATCTGAAGCCATGCCCGACAAAGAAGGCGCAATTCTCGGGCGAACCGCCGAAGGCACCCGATACCAGCCCGTTCTTCTTGGCCGCTGCGGAGATCGCTGCGATCGCGGCTTCAAGCTTGGGGATCTTGAGATCCTTGCCGAGACCGAAGCCCAAGGAGATCGATAGGTCATTGGGCCCGACGAACAAGCCATCAAGGCCGGGCGTGGCGGAGATCTGATCGAGATTGTCCAGCGCTTCCTCGGTCTCGATCATGGCGAAGATGAGCGTCCGGCGATTGGCCGCTTTCAGATAATCTGCGGGCACGAGGCCCGCCGCCTGGACGGCCGCATAGCCGCCCCAGCTGCGCATGCCGAGGGGCGCATATTTCGCCGCCTTGACCAGCGCCTGGGCCTGCGCCGGCGTGTTGACCATGGGCGCGATGACCGCCGATGCGCCAGCATCGAGCGCCTGGCCGATCAGACCCGGATCGTTCCACAGGACGCGCAGCAGGAGCGGCTTGCCGGAGGCGGTAACCGCCGGCGACATGGCGGCCACATCGGTGAATCCGGAGAGGCCGTGCTGCATGTCGATGCAGACCGCCTCATACGGGAGCCTCGCCACTTGCCCTGCGACAATTGCGCCCGGCAGCGTCATCCAGGTAAAATAGAAAGGTTCCGGCTTTGCCAGCCGCGCCCTCAGGTCAAGGCTCATTTATGGAACTTAAGCCTCAGCCTGCAGCTGCTTAATGGCCTGGCCGAGGAGCTCATCCATGGTGCGGCGAAGCTGATGGTCCGACTCGGCCACGCCCTTGTCGTCGAAATCCTTCCGAATCTTGCGGAACACGTCGTGATCGCCCGCTTCCTCGAAATCTGAGGCAACCACCGCTTTTGCATAGGCGTCGGCGTCGGCGCCGGAGAGACCCAATTTTTGCGCAGCCCAAGCTCCCAGCATCCGGTTGCGCCGTGCCACGGCCCGGAACCTCATTTCCTCGTCAAGGGCGAATTTCCGCTCAAAACCTTCCACGCGCTTGTCGAAAGTCGTCATTTTGATCTCCCGTGGGTCAGCTTTGGCCAATGGAATGCAATGGCGGATGAGATAGCGACTGCCCAGCCCCAAATCAACCGCGCTTGATTATCCGGAGCCTTCAGGCTACGTCCATTGTGCACCGCGACCAGGGGCACTATGTTTGGGCCATGGCGGCAGACTTTGAGTCGCATAACTTCTCGATATTGGTGGCGGAGGTCCCCCTTGCGGACGTAATTTGCGAGGGCAACAAGGATTTTCTGGATGAGGATTGTTAATATGAACACCAGGCGCACCCGCATTTATGAGGGCAAGGCCAAGATCCTGTATGAGGGACCTGAACCCGGAACCCTGATCGTTCACTACAAGGACGACGCGACCGCCTTCAATGCCCAGAAGAAAGCCGTCATCGACGGCAAGGGCGTCCTCAACAACCGCATCTCGGAGATGATTTTCACCCGCCTGAACGAGCTCGGCCTTCCGACACATTTTCTGAAGCGCCTCAATATGCGCGAGCAGCTCGTCCGTGAGGTCGAGATCATCCCGCTCGAGGTCGTAGTGCGCAATGTCGCCGCGGGCTCGCTCGCCAAACGCCTCGGCATCGAGGAAGGCACCGCGCTCCCCCGTTCGATCATCGAGTTCTACTACAAGAAGGACGACCTCGGCGATCCGATGGTCTCCGAAGAGCACATCACCGCATTCAACTGGGCTACTCCCCAGGAGATCGACGATATGATGCATCTTGCGATCCGCATCAACGATTTCATGTCCGGTCTTTTCCTCGGCATCGGCATCAAGCTGGTCGATTTCAAGGTCGAGTTCGGGCGCCTTTATGAGAACGACATGATGCGCATCGTACTTGCCGACGAAATCAGCCCCGACTCCTGCCGGCTGTGGGATATCAAGACCCAGGACAAGCTCGACAAGGACCGTTTCCGCCGCGACATGGGCGGCCTCGTCGAGGCCTATCAGGAAGTGGCCAAGCGGCTTGGGATCATGCCGGAGCTGAACGAGCCCGAAAGGTCGCGTCCTCAGTTGGTCAAAAGCGAGTGATCGAATTTCTCGGCCTGTGGGGTAAATCAGGACACCATGAAGGCGAAAATTAAAGTCACCCTGAAGAATGGCGTGCTCGATCCGCAGGGCAAGGCGATCGAGGGCGCGCTCGGGTCTCTCGGCTTTTCCGGCGTAGAGCATGTACGCCAGGGCAAATATTTCGAGATCGACTTGAAGAGCTTGGACCAGGCGAAGGCAAGGGCCGAACTCGATGACATGTGCAAGAGGCTTCTCGCCAACACCGTAATCGAAAATTACGAGATCGAGCTCGCCTGATCACCGGATCATTGCAGATCCAAGGCGGATTCGATAAGCCTGTGGCAAAGCACGCGCCTGGGCCCGCCGCAACTCCTCGAGCCGAACTTGCGCGGAGAGCCAAAGCGCCAGGTCGATATCCTTGCATTCATGCCAGAGCTCGATCGCCGCACGACGGAAATCGCGGAATCATCGGAATCTCCTACTATAACTCTTGGCAACCGAGCTCTCGGCGCGCCTCATTTCTCTAGCGAAGCAGCTTCATGAAGTTGCGCCTGCGCTCGAAGCGCTGCTTGAGCCCCGCGAGATAGGCCGCCTGCTTGGCAGCCCCTTGCAACAAAGCCATGCGTCTGACGAGCTGGGCCGCTTGCTCATAGGCACCATTGCCGCCCGTATTGGCGAATTGCTCAACGCGCTTGGTATAGACGGCCAACGCTTCGCGCGGATGAGTCTTCTCGCTCACCTTCGCAAGTTCGTCTTCCGTATAGGTGGACGCGCCATATTGGCGCACCGCCGCCCAGGCCGCGTCGAACGACTTCTCATACATCAGAATGTCGATGAGAAGACCGGCCGGGTGCCCAAAAAATCTTCGTCGGTCGCCAGTCGCGCGGGCTTCCAGCAGCTTCACTGCCCCCTCTCGCGCAGCATGGCCGCCAAGCTTCACCAGTTTCTTATAGAGTTCGAGGCTGGGCGATTTCTCGAATGCGCGCTGCAGAAGGGCTTGCGTATCTTCCTTGCGGCCGGCCTTCAACATCAGCTTGGTGGTGAAATGCACGAGCCGCTCGTCCAATCGATCGTCCTCGAACATCCACAGGCCCTCCTCCGCCCTGCGAAGGGCCTCGTCCTTGCGCCCCAGCGCGAGACAGAATTCGGCGAGTTGCAGATAATCCCAGGGCGAAGTCAGGTTCTTCATGCGTAGGGCGATGCGGGTCTCGGTTTCGCCATCGCGCTCGGCGAAGGAATCGAGGATGTGCATGAGCGTGTGACAGTCGCCCTGCGGCTCGTTATTCGATCGGACTTTGCCCGATCGGGAGGGCAGTTTCTCCCAGGCGGCAGCGGCAAGCCGGCGATATTCGGCAAGCCCCGCCCCGCCTAATATGTCTTCGTACTGCCCGACGGCGCCGTAGAAAGTGTCGTAATCGCTCTCCGTTTCGCGCGTGAAGAGATTGCGGGCAAGTTCCACAGGATCGGGCCTCACTACCATGGCTGCTGCGAGGTGAATGTCGCGCGCATGCTCCAGCAGCCCGCCGCAGTGACCGTCGGAATCGTCGATGCTGCCCATCGCCCCTTCGAGACGGTCAATCGCATGTTCCGACAGCTTGAGCGCAAGAGCGGCTTGGCCGTCCTGCGCAAGAGCGGCAACCGCATCGAGTGCGGAACGCACACCATCCGCCCACTCCCGTGCCTCCGAGTAACCGACATATTCCCGTACTCTCGTCGCATCGTTGATCAATTTCCGCAAACGTCGTTCGATGTCCTTTTGACCGCCTTGCAGCGAAGCGGTTGCCGAAATGTCGAGCCTGCGAAAAGGGCAGGATCATCCACCGCCAGCTTGACGATCATTTCGACCAGCGCTCCAACATCTTTTTTCCTGAGATGCTCGCCGATGCGCGAGAGGGCACCGATGCTGCCTTCGTCTTCATCACCTGTCATGTTGGCTGCGAGCGCGGTCGCCACCATGTGCTTACAGATTCCCCAGTCTGCGAAAGCCGGACAAGAGCGTTCGCCGCCAAGACCTTTCCCCTGCCCGTTCAGTTCGACCCGATAGTCCTCGCTGCCTTCGACCTGCGCCAATACGCGCACCGACGGCGAGAAGGATGACCTGCCCGTCGCGGTGGTAGGCCTCACCTCGCGCAAAGACCTTCTCACCGACCCGTTTTCGCAAGGCGTCAATATCGAAGCGCGGCGTGCTCTTGGTTTTCACAAGGGGTGCAGCAATCCGTCAGTTTCGATCAGGCGCAGGGCTTGTGCGAGCGAGACATTTTCGTGCAAGCGCCACCACTGTCCTGTATGTCTGTGCCACATCACATTGAACCGATGTTCCGCCTCGCTTTCCTCAACATGGTCGAGACGCGTGAACGCCAGATCGAACTCTTCACCGGCATTTTCGGGAAAGCCGGAGCGGTAGCGCGTGATGAAGCTGTATTTGCTGCCCCGCCATCGACCGAAGATATCGACCGGGTAGTTGAACGCAGTCGGGCGGATTTCGGGCAGGTAGCGAGGCTTGAAAAGCTCGGCGATGATGCGTTCGCCGGCGACCGCTATGGCCGCTTTCTCCTCCGCGGATAGCGTCCTGACCCGAATCCATTGTCGCCTGCGCTTCGCCACTTTCGAATGATCTCCACCGTCCGATTGTGCCATGCGCGAGCGATACGGGAAGGATTAACAAGGCGATTTCAACAGATTCTCCGATTGGACCAAGCGACTTTCGTCAGCAGCGGGTCCGCTCGGCATCCGCTAGCGCTTCCAATAGATTGGGTGTCGACCAGGTGGCGATCCCGGTTCCGGCGAAGTCGCGATCCGGCGTCCATATGTCGGCATCGACGTCCCAGGCCAGCGCGAGCACGTGAGCGTCTTTGGTCGATCCGTTCCGGCTTGCGACGGCATCGCGCAAGGCGACCTCGCTTTGCGCCAACAGCGGCTCAAGCGTCGCTACCGGCACCACCGTTATCTCCTTGGTCAGTGCTTCGATGATGGTCAGGAGATCCGGCCGCCTCAAGCCGAGTTCGATACGCCGGCGCGCTTCTTCGATAACCCGGTCCGTCGTAACAAGAACAGCGTTGCGCAGGACTTCCATGATCGACCCAGCACTTCTTCCACCTGCAGCCGAGATCAGAATCGCAGCATCCAGAACGAGCGTCGCCGAAGGCGCTCTCATGATTTTTTCGACCGCTCCTTCTGAAACGCACGCACGGCCTCGACAGACCAATCCGTAGGATCGACCCCGATGGCCGCCAGCGCGGCGTCATCCGCGGCACGATCGCGTCCCTTGGCCAGTGCCTCGGCACGCGTGAGAATGGCCGCCATCCGGTCGAGGTCGGTGCGTTTGAGGGGAATCAGCAGCCCTACGGTCCGGCGCCCCGACTTCACGGCCGTCGGTCCCGGCAGGGCCTCGATTTTTTCCCCGGACATCTTCTGCAGGTCTCGAATGCTTATATGGGCCACGCTACTTACATACACCTATATGTAAGCTTGGAAAAGTCCTTCACTAGACGCATCGAAAGGGCTTTTTAACCGATTGGAATCTCGCTATGGAGCGGCCATGAAATCCGCCGTCATCGTCTTTCCCGGCATCAATCGCGAACGCGACATGGCGCGCGCCCTCGAAGCCGTCACCGGGGAAAAACCGGCGGTCGTGTGGCACACCGAGACGACGCTGCCCGAGGTCGATCTCGTCGCCGTTCCGGGCGGCTTCTCCTATGGCGACTATCTCCGCTGCGGCGCCATCGCCGCGCGCTCGCCGATCATGGCCGATGTCCGTGCCAAGGCCGCCAAGGGATTGAAGGTTTTGGGCGTCTGCAATGGCTTCCAGATTTTGACCGAGGCGGGTCTCCTGCCCGGCGCGCTGTTGCGCAATTCCGGCCTTAAATTCGTGTGCCGCGAGGTGACGCTGAGGGTCGAGAACACCCGCACCTTCTTCACCAACCGCATGAAGCAGGGCGATGTCGTGCGCTGCCCGGTAGCCCATGGCGAGGGCAACTATGTATGCGATGCCGACACGCTCAAGGCGCTCGAGGAGGAGAACCGCATCGTTTTCCGATATGCCGAAGCGACCAATCCCAATGGCGCCACGAGCGACATCGCCGGCATCATGAACCGGGAGGGCAATGTCATCGGCATGATGCCGCACCCTGAGAACATGATCGAGCCGTTGCACGGCAACAGCGATTGCCGGCCTCTCTTTGAAAGCCTGCTAGTGTGCTGAACGCGAAGGTCCTGATGTCAGCCCGCACGCACCGACAGGAACTTCGCGTTCAAAAGCACACTAAAACTCTTGAATTTGCCAGTGTCCTTTCGAATCCGAAGTTCCCTCGGAAGATGCTGCCGGCAGGGGCGAACTTCGGATTCGGGACACTGGCGGCGTGAGCGCCGAGGTTATCGTATTCGGGGCCCGCTACAGCGTCTATGTGCGCGCCGTCCTGATGGCGCTTGAGACCAAGGGGGTCGCGTACCGGCTCGAGCCCATCGACATCTTCTCGCCCGATGCCGACCGCGCGGCTTATCGCACGCTGCATCCTTTCCTGCGCATCCCGGCTTTCCGCCATGGTGACTTCGTGGTCTACGAGGCGGCAGCGATCAACCGCTACGTCGATGAGGCCTTTATGGGACCGACACTGCAGCCCATGGCGGCCGAAAACCGCGCCCGCATGACGCAGATCATGTCGATGACCGATGCTTACGCCTATCGGCCGCTTGTCTGGGACGTCTATGTCGAGCGCGTGTCGAACCCCCACGAGGGGAAGCCCTCAGATGAGACTCTGATCGCCGCGGCGCTTCCCAAAGCGCGGATCTATATGGAGGCGCTGAGCCATCTCATGGGCCGCCAGAACTTCCTGGCGGATGAATTTCCCACCCTCGCCGACTTTCATGCAGCCCCCGTCTTTGGTTATTTCCTCGAGACCGATGAAGGGCGGCGGCTGCTAGCGGAATATCCGCGCGTTAGCGGCTGGTGGAAGCGCATATCAGCACTGCCTGCCTGGGCGCGCGCCGTCGGATTGTGAGTTCAAACACCAAGGCAATCATACATTTGTGGGCCATGGTTGTTATCTCCGCGCAAGCCCGCTAAGCAGACCTCCTTTCAGGCCCGATCCCTGCGAAACCATGATTCCCAACGACATCAAGATCACGCCCGAACTCATCGCCCAGCACGGGCTCAAGCCCGATGAATATGAGCGCTTCCGCAAACTTATCGGCCGCGATCCGACCATCACCGAACTCGGCATAGTTTCGGCAATGTGGAACGAGCACTGCTCCTACAAATCATCCAAGAAATGGCTGAAGACACTGCCCACCAAGGGACCAACGGTCATCCAGGGCCCGGGCGAGAATGCGGGCGTCGTCGACATCGGCGACGGTCAGGCCGTCGTCTTCAAGATGGAGAGCCACAACCACCCTTCCTTCATCGAGCCTTATCAGGGCGCAGCGACGGGCGTCGGGGGCATTTTGCGCGATGTCTTCACCATGGGCGCCCGCCCGGTGGCGGCGCTCAATGCCTTGCGCTTTGGCAGCCCCGATCATCCGAAGACCCGCCACCTGGTTTCGGGCGTTGTCGCCGGCATCGGCGGCTACGGCAATTCCTTCGGCGTGCCTACCCTCGGGGGTGAGGTGAATTTCCACCCACGCTACAACGGCAACATCCTTGTCAATGCCATGGCGGTCGGACTCGCCGATGCCGACAAGATCTTCTACTCTAAAGCCGAAGGTGTGGGCTTGCCGGTCGTCTATCTTGGCGCCAAGACCGGGCGTGACGGCATACATGGCGCGACCATGGCGTCCGCCGAATTCGACGACAAGGCGGAGGAGAAGCGCCCGACGGTGCAGGTCGGTGATCCGTTTACGGAAAAATGCCTGCTCGAAGCCTGCCTGGAATTGATGGCATCCGGCGCCGTCATCGCGATCCAGGACATGGGCGCGGCGGGCCTCACCTGCTCCGCCGTCGAAATGGGCGCCAAGGGCGATCTCGGCATCGAGCTTGATCTCGACAAGGTGCCGTGCCGCGAGGAAGGCATGACCGCTTATGAGATGATGCTGTCGGAATCGCAGGAGCGCATGCTGATGGTGCTGCGCCCCGAGAAGGAAAAGGAGGCGGAGGCGATCTTCCGCAAATGGGGCCTCGACTTCGCCATCGTCGGCTATACGACCGATACGCTGCGTTTCGTCATCAAGCATCGGGGCGAGGTCATGGCGGATCTGCCGATCAAGGAATTGGGCGACGAGGCGCCGGAATATGACCGTCCGTGGATCTCGCCCAAGCCTCCGGCGCTGCTCAAGGCCGAAAACGTCCCTGCTCCCGATGACCTCAAGGGCGCGATCCTCAAGATTCTCGGCTCGCCTGATATGTCGTCGCGCCGGTGGGTGTGGGAGCAGTACGACCATCTGATTCAGTCGAACTCGGCTCAAATTCCAGGCGGCGATGCGGGCGTCATCCGCATCGAAGGGAGCGCCAAGGGCCTCGCGGTCTCGACCGATGTGACGCCTCGCTATGTCGAGGCCGATCCCTTCGAGGGTGGCAAGCAGGCGGTCGCGGAATGCTGGCGCAATCTCACCGCTGTGGGCGCCGACCCGATCGCCGTCACCGACAATCTCAATTTCGGCAACCCGGAGCGGCCCGAAATCATGGGCACTTTTGTGCGCGCCATCGAGGGCATTGGCGAGGCCTGCCGGGCGCTCGATTTCCCGGTCGTTTCCGGCAATGTCTCGCTTTATAACGAAACCAACGGCCAGGCCATCCTCCCGACCCCCGCCATCGGGGGCGTCGGCCTCTTGCCCGATCTCGGGAGAATGGCGACTTTGCGCTTCAAGGCCGGGGGCGAGGCCATTCTCCTGGTCGGAGGCCATGGCAGCCATCTCGGCCAGTCAATCTACCTGCGCGAGATCCTGGGTCGCGAGGAAGGGGCCCCTCCGCCAGTCGATCTGGTCAAGGAACGGCGCCATGGCGACTTGATTCGATCCCTCATCAGATCAGGCCAAGTTACTGCCGTGCATGACATTTCCGACGGGGGGCTCGCCTTGGCCCTTATAGAGATGGCGCTCGCCTCAAAGACGCTGGGCGCCTCGGTCGGCACGCTCGACCATGTCGCCCTCTTCGCCGAGGATCAGGGGCGCTATGTCGTGACCTGCCTCGCCGAGAAAGCGGCCATCGTCCTGGCTGAGGCCCATGCCAAAGGCGTCGACGTCATCCGCATCGGCATCGTCACATCCCGGGCCGGATTGATTGTCGAGGGCGTGGCTTCTATATCCCTTGAGGCGTTGGCCGCGGCCTTCGAAGGCTGGTTCCCAACCTATATGGACCACCAAAATAGCCTGAAGGAGAACTGACGCATGGCGATGATTGCCTCCGAGATCGAGCGTCTCATCAGGGAAGCTCTCCCGGATGCGCGCGTGGAGATTCGCGACCTTGCGGGAGATGGCGATCACTACGCCGCCAATGTAGTTTCCTCCTCCTTCAGGGGGAAATCCCGGGTGCAGCAGCACCAGATGATTTATGCGGCACTCAAGGGTAGAATGGGCGGCGAGTTGCATGCTTTGGCACTGCAGACCAGCGCCCCTGAGGACTAGAGCACCAGGAAAGGCGTGAGGAAAGACAGACATTGAGAAAGCGATCAAAATGACCGACATCAAGACCTGGATTGACAATGAAGTGAAGTCGAATGACGTGGTGCTGTTCATGAAGGGCACGCCGGAAACGCCGATGTGCGGCTTCTCCGGCCGCGTCGTGCAGATCCTCGATCATCTTGGCGCCGACTACAAAGGCGTCAACGTTCTGGAATTGGGTGAACTGCGCCAGGGCATCAAGGAATACTCCAACTGGCCGACTGTCCCGCAGCTCTATGTGAAGGGCGAATTCATCGGCGGCTGCGACATCGTCAGCGAGATGTTCCAGTCGGGTGAGCTCAAGACGCTTCTCGGCGAGAAGACCGCCGCCTGATTTTGACGCCGCAGGTGTCGGATGGTGTAGAGGCTTCCTCAGCGGGGTCCCATTCGCAATGCGCCGTCCAGTCTTACGGTTTCGCCATTGATCATCCTGTTCCCGATGATGTGAACAGCAAGGCTTGCATATTCGACCGGGTCGCCGAGGCGTGGCGGGAACGGCACCTGAGCTGCGAGACTCTGGCGATATTCCTCTGACACTGTCATCAGCATCGGAGTGCATGAAGATGCCGGGGGCGATGCTGTTGACGCGGATGGCCAACGAGGCGAGATCGCGCGCCGCCGGCAATGTCATGCCTACGACCCCGCTTTTGGAAGATGCATAAGCCACCTGTCCGATCTGGCCTTCATAGGCGGCGATGCTCGCCGTATTGATGATGACGCCCCGCTCCTCGCCAATGGGATCGAGCCTGGCCATCCGTACCGCGGCAAGCCGCAGCATATTGAAGGTGCCGACCAGATTGACGTTGATCACTTTCACATAAGCCGCGAGCGGCAGCGGACCTTCTCTGCCCACGGTCCGGCCTGACGGCGCAATTCCGGCACAATTCACGAGCACCCGCGCAGTGCCATGCGCGCGGGCTGCTTCATCAAGCGCATCGCCAGCCGTTTCTTGCGTCACATCGCAGGCAAAGGCGAGCCCGCCGATCTCCTTCGCCACTGTCTTCGCCCCATCGAGGTTGACGTCGAGCACCGCAACTTTGGCGGCCCTCCTCGCCAGCTCCCGCGCCGTCGCTGCGCCCAAACCCGAGCCACCGCCTGTGACCACCGCCGCAATTCCCGAAATGTCCATGATTGCCCTTTCGCCGTTCCGATCCTCCGACTTTAAGACATCGGCGGACCCCACGCATCACGCATGGCTGGCACTCGGGGCGGGTGATTGACGCTCGGGCGGGCTTCGGGCAACTCAGATCGCCAAACCTCATGACGGCCGTTCATCAAACCTCCTCGCGCAGTTCCTCGCTCGCTTTCCTGGCCCTGCTGGGTGCCGGAGTAGCGGTCGGATTTTCGCCGATCCTTGCCCGGCTCTCGGATCTTGCCCTCGTCGCGTCCGGCTTTTACCGCTTGGGCTTCGCCGTGCCTGCCATTTGGCTCTTCGCGTGGCTTTCCGGCGATCAACTCGATTTGTTTTCCACCCTCAGCCGCAGCGATCGCATCCGCCTCGTTCTGGCCGGCCTTGCCTTCGCCGCCGATATCGCTTTCTGGCATCTCGCCATTGCCCACACGACGGTGCTCGGGGCGACGCTTCTCGCCAGCACCGTTCCGATCATGGTGACGGTGGCTGCGATTTTTTTCTTCGGTGAGAAGATCAGGAGCCTGTTCATCCTGGGCCTGGGCCTGGCGCTCGCAGGTGTAGCGACCCTTGCTGTCCAACGCACTGGCGCCCTAGTGACGCCGCCCGACCGGCTTCTCGGCGGCCTTTTTGCGATGCTCGCCGCCTTGTTCTTCGCCATCTATCTCTTGATCATCGCCAATGTCCGCCGTCACAGTTCGACAACGACCATCATGTTCTACATGTCACTGGTGGCGGCCCTCAGCCTCCTGCCCTTTGCTTGGGCGATGAGCCCCACTTTGCTGTCGGGCTCGCTCGAGGGCTGGCTGATCCTCCTCGGCCTCGCCGTCATCAGCCATGCCGGCGGGCAAGGGCTTGTCACCTTCGCCTTGGCTCATTTGCCCACGTCTCTTTCATCGATGACGGGCCTCTTGCAGACCGCCGTCGCCGCGGTCGCTGCCTGGGTCCTGTTCGCCGAGCCATTGACGCCGATGATGCTGGCGAGCGGTGCTGCCACTCTCGCCGGCATCTGGATCTGCCGCAGAGCGACGGCGGCCTAGGCCATGGAAAAGGCGAAGCCCATCGCCGCTTTGCTGCTCACCATGCTGATCTGGGGCGTGACGCCCGTGTTTCTGCGCTCGCAGTCAGTGGGCCTGGGTCCCGCCGATTCCCTCGTCATCCGCTATGTTCCGGTTGCTCTTCTGTGGATCATCGTGCTCGCCTCGACCGGTGGCTGGCGTATCGCGAGAAGCGATTGGCCACGTCTCCTGGTCGTCGCGCTCATCGGAGTCTTCGGCTACACTGTCGCCTCGATATACGCCTTTGCCTATGTGCCTGCCGGGATCGGCGGCCTCATCTATGCCACCCAGCCTTTGTTCATCGCATTTCTCGCGGCCCTCATGCTGGGCGAGAGGCTGACGCCTTCCGTCATCTTTGGACTTGTCCTCGCAATTCTTGGCACCGTCATTCTCCTATGGGACGATCTCATCGGCGCCAGCCTTCACCGGTCTCATCTGTGGGGAATAGCGCTGATGCTCTTCTCCTGTTTTGCCTGGGCCTTCTATTGCGTTCCAGGCAAAGAACTCTTTCAACGCTATGGTTCAATGCCAGTCACTGGAATCAGCACCATCATCGCGACCCTGCCCATGTTGGGTTTCGCATCGCCTGATACGCTCGACACGCTTCACACCATGACCACTCGGCAATGGCTCGAGGTGCTGTTCCTTGCCTCATGCTCAGCCTTCATCGCCATGATTACCTGGACCTATGCGTCGGCGAAGCTTCCCGCCACCACGACCGGACCCTTTCTCTACCTTATACCGGTCATTGCAGTCATCGCCGGCGTGACCATCCTCGGGGAAACGCTGACGATGCCGATCATGCTCGGCGGCCTGTGCATCATCCTGGGCGTGGCCGTCGGCCAGTTCAGGCCGCGAAAGATCACGATCGCTTCAGAATCTTTAGACCTGAAGTGACGCGCCAACGTCGGGTCCGGCATGAAGAGAACGCAGTTTGATCAATGACGCCGCCAGCCTATTCTGCGCCGTCCGACGCATGAAAAGGCCATGAGCGAGCAGACCCTGCGCAGAACCGTCCCCTGGTACTATTTGCCGTCGGTCATCATCGTCGCCGGCTGCCTCGTCGCCATGTTCAATTTCGGCATCCGTTCGAGCTTCGGGCTCTTCACCGGGCCGATCTCGGAAGCGCATGGCTGGCCGCGCGAAGTCTACAGTATTACTATCGCCAGCCAAAATCTTCTCTGGGGTCTCGCCACGCCTGTTTGCGGCGCTCTTGCCGACCGTTATGGCAGCGCGCGCGTTCTCATGGGCGGTGCGGTCTTCTATGCCATCGGCGTCGCTCTCATGGCCGGCGCAGCGAGTCCGGCCATGTTGTATTTCAGCGGCGCCATATTGATCGGCATCGGCTTGGCCGCCTCTTCCTTCGGCATTGTGATGGCCGCCTTCGGCCGCCTGGTGCCGCCGGAAAAGCGCTCCTGGGCCTTCGGCATCGCCACGGCCGCTAGCTCCCTGGGGCAATTCGTCTTCGCGCCTCTGGGCGGCGCGCTGATTCCAGCCTTCGGCTGGTCTGACGCGCTCTTGATCCTCGCCGGCTGCTCTTTGCTCATGATCATCTTCGCGCTGCCTCTGATGGCGCAGAACACATCAAAGAGCGTACTTCCGGCGGGCGAAGCGGCGATGAGCATGCGCCAGACGATCAGGGCTGCAATGGCCAGCGGCTCCTACATTCTGCTCACTTTGGGATTTTTCGTCTGCGGCTTTCAACTCACATTCATCGCCGTGCATTTGCCGCCTTATCTGCAGGAGCATGGCATCACTGCGGGCTTCGCCGGTCTCGCCATAGGCACAATAGGCCTGTTCAATGTCGTCGGATCATATTGTGCGGGAATCATCGGCGGTAAATATGCCAAGCGCATACCCTTGAGCATCATCTATCTCTTGCGCGCTGTCTTTGTCGCCGCCTTCATTCTCCTGCCGATCACCAATGTGACGACGATCATCTTCACGGCATGCATGGGGCTTATATGGCTTTCGACCGTCCCTTTGACCATGGGCCTCGTCACCGTCATGTTCGGCACACGTTACATGGCGACGCTCTATGGCTTTGTATTCTTGAGCCACCAGATCGGCGCCTTCTTCGGCGTGTGGCTTGGCGGAAAGCTCTACGACCAGTTCGGCTCCTATGACCCGATCTGGTGGATAGGAGTTGCTCTCGGCGTCTTTGCGGCCATCATTCATTTGCCGATCCGTGAGCAGCGTTCCGCCAGATTCATGCAAGCCCAACCGGTATGACCGGAGCTTGGCCTGGTCACAAATTTGCAGTCGTCTTTGGCGGCCTCGTCCTCATCATCTGGCTCATCGTCATGGCGGTGACGATGCGCCTGGCCGCGCTTCCCCGAGAGGCGCCCGGGCCGCTCCTTGCCGTGTTCGAGCCGGGCATGAGCGAGAACGACATGTTCGCCCGCATCATCGCCGCGAACGGCAAGCCCTTGCGCGGCACATGGCTTGGCTTCGTGTGGGTCGTGGCTGGCGAAGAGAACGGACTGGCGGGCCGCCTCGAGAGCCAGGGTGCGATCGGCACCTACGCCGAATTGCCGTTCAATCCCTCTCTTGCCGGGTGTTTCGCCTATGCCGACGCCAAAATGTCAGAGGTCTTTTCCATAAGGCCCTAGCAGCACTCCCTCGTGCATGCTGCTAACCCGTTGGAAATAATGGAAAATAATACTGCGGTGACTTGACCAACTGCTGCGTGTGTCCCACGTTGATAGTGGGAAGGAGAATCGCCGATGTTCGACAAAGCCTTCGAAGTGCAGTTGCGTGGCTGGAGCCTGACCACGGCCGAGATCATGTATCGCCTGCCCGATCATCGCGATATCCTTCAGATCTTCCTTTGGCAGGAGTATGATCTTGCTCCCCAGTTCCCCCGCCTCATCAAGTTTCTTGATTTTTGGACCCACAATCTGGAAGGGCCGCTCTGTCAGGTGCGCGTCGCCCACTCGTCGATCGTGGGGCCTGCCGAAATGCGCTTCGTCGGCCGCGAATGGCGGCTGCACTAAAAGGCCCCACCGTTTCACAAGGGTTTGATTTTGCCGGTGTCATCGCCACGCTAGTTTGATCCGGAATACAACCCGGAGGATGACAATGACGAAATTTGCACCACTTGCCGGAGCTTTTTTAGCCTTGGCGACAGTGGGCGCGGCAGCGCAGGACAATTCGATCAGCTTTTTCGTTACAAGCGTCAACCCTGGCAAGGGTGGCGACCTTGGCGGATTGGCGGGCGCTGACGCCTATTGCGCGAGCCTCGCCGGGGCGGCCGGTGCCCCCGCGGGTAAAACCTGGAAAGCCTATTTGTCCACCGATGCCGAGAATGCCCGCGATCGCATCGGCGCCGGCCCATGGTTCAACGCCAAAGGCGAAAAGATTGCCGACGACGTCGCATCACTCCACAGCGATAAAAACAATCTAACCAAGCAGACGGCTCTGGATGAGAAAGGCAACGTCATCAATGGGCGTGGCGACAATCCGAACCGTCACGACATCCTGACCGGCTCAAAGGCGGACGGCACGGCGGCGCCCGAGACGTGCGGCAACTGGACGATGAGCGGTGGCGAAGGAGCTGCAATCGTCGGCCACTCTGACCGCATGGGTTTGAACGACTCCGCCGAGGCAAAGTCATGGAACATGTCGCACGCGACGCGCGGCGGCTGCAGCATGGAAGCCTTCAAGAGCACTGGCGGCGCTGGACTGTTCTACTGCTTCGCTGCGAAGTGACGTTGGCCTCTGGACGCTGACCGGCGCGAACAAAAACGGGGAGGTTCTGCCTCGCCGTTCACAAAATCCATACGAAAGCCAATTAGCGCGAATAATATTCGACGACCAGATTGGGCTCCATCTGAACCGGATAGGGAACGTCCGCCAGGCCCGGCACGCGCGCGAGCTTCGCGGTCATTGCCTTGTGGTCGGTCTCGACATAGTCCGGAACGTCGCGCTCGGCGAGCTGGGTCGCTTCGAGGAGCACCGTCGAATTCCTTCGACTTCTGACGGACCTCGACGACATCGCCTGCCTTGAGCCGCATGCTGGGGATGGTCACCCGGCGGCCATTCACCTTGACATGGCCGTGGCTCACGAACTGGCGAGCGGCAAACATGGTGGGAACGAATTTGGCGCGATAGACCAACGCATCCAGACGGCGTTCGAGGAGGCCGATCAGGTTCTCCGAGGTGTCGCCTGTCATGCGCGCGGCTTCCGAATAGACGCCGTAGAACTGACGCTCGGAGATATTGGCGTAGTAGCCCTTGAGCTTCTGCTTGGCCCTGAGCTGCGTGCCGAAGTCGGACAGCTTGCCTTTGCGGCGCTGGCCGTGCTGGCCGGGCCCATATTCACGCTTGTTGATGGGACTCTTGGGACGGCCCCAGATATTCTGCCCCATGCGGCGGTCGATCTTGTGCTTGGCTTGCACGCGTTTCGTCATTCTTGAACTCCAAAGTCTCAAAAAAATGCGCTGACGGTCAAGCGACCGCCGGGTTATTGAGCGAGCCCTCCTCTGCCGGTTGCCCGGCCGACAGGACCATCGTTTCGCCAAGGGAAACCAGGTCCGCAGGCAAGCAAAAACGCGAGACACCATATGCGGGCCCGCGTTGGAACAGCCGTGTAGTCCAAGGCTTACGGCTTGTCAAATGGCTGGAATTACTCAGCCCTCACAAGCACGTAGCTGCCCGGGGCATCCTCGATGGCCTTGCGCTTGCCCTGGCCGGGAACCCGGGCTTTGACCTTCTTGCCGGATTTGGGCGCCATCCAGGAGGCCCAGTCGGGCCACCACGAGCCCTTGTGCTCGGTGGCTGCCTTGAGCCAGTCCTCGAGCGTCGCAGCCCCCTTGTCATTCGTCCAGTACTGGTATTTTTGCGCCTCGGGCGGGTTGACGACACCGGCAATGTGGCCCGAACCCGCCACCACCAGCCGCGTGTCGCCGCTGAAATTCTGAGCGAGACGGAAGACCGACGGCAGTGGCGCGATGTGGTCTTCGCGCGCCGCCAGATTGTAGATCGGCAATTTCACCTTCTTCAGATCGATGCGCACGCCATCCAAGGTCATCTGGGCCTTGGCCAGTCGGTTGTTAAGATAGCATTCGCGCAGATATTGGCTATGCACCCCTGCCGGCATTCGCGTCGAGTCGCTGTTCCAATAGAGAAGGTCGAAGGGCATCGGGTCCTTGCCGAGCATGTAGTTGTTGACGACATAGGACCAGATCAGATCATTCGACCTGAGGAGATTGAACGCATCGGCAAGATGGCGCCCGGCGAGATAGCCCTTGTCCTTCATGCGCCCTTCGGCCCATTCGATCTGCTCCGCATCGACGAACACGCGCAAGTCTCCGGCTTTCTCGAAATCGACCTGGCGTGGTGAAGAAAGTGACTGCATTCACTCGCTCATCGCCCTTGGCCGCGAGGTAGCCTAGACCCGCGGCGACTAGCGAACCGCCGACGCAATAGCCGATGACATTTACTTTCCCGCCTCCGGTCGCCGTCTGGACCTGCGTCGAGAGCAGCAAGGAAGCCGTCACGCATATAGTCCGCGAAAGTCTTGTGGCCATGCTTTTCGTCCGGATTGACCCAGGACACGACGAAGACGGTGAAACCCTGCTCCACCGCCCAGCGCACGAAGGATTTCTTCGGATTCAGGTCGAGGATGTAGAACTTGTTGATCCAGGGCGGCACGATGAGGAGTGGAATCTCGAAGACCTTCTCGGTCGCGGGCGCATACTGGATGAGCTGAAAGGTATCGTTCTGAAACACGACCTTGCCGGGCGTCATCGCCACGTTCTTGCCGAGTTCGAAAGCGGAGACATCCGTCTGCTTGATGCGCAAGCGCCCTTGTCCCGCTTTCAAGTCCTCCTCGAGATTCTTCAGCCCCTCGATGAGATTTGCGCCATTGGTGGCGAGCGTGGCTCGAGCACTTCCGGATTGGTCAGCGCGAAATTGGAAGGCGAGACCGCATTGGCGATCTGGTCGACGTAAAAGCGGGCCTTGTGGCGCGTGTGATCATCGAGCCCTTGCGCCTCCTCGACGAGATCGCCCGCCCAGCGCGCCGAGAGCAGATAGAACTGCTTGAGGAAATCGAAGATCGTGTTCTGCTGCCAGTCCTTGTCGGTGAAGCGCCTATCGCCGCGCTCGGGTGCGGCGACAGGCGCCACATCCTCGCCAAGCGCCTTGCGCCAGGCCGATCTGCCACAATTCGCCGTAGCTCGCCCACAGCCGCATCTGCGCTTCCATGAGCTTCTGAGGATCCTGGGCATATGACTGAGCCACGGCACCTAGCGTCCTGACCACCTGCTCGATGGGCGTCACCTGCGCCTCCACATCGCGCTGCGGATTGGGCGGCGTCTCGGCGAAAGTGCGGGCGATCTGGGCCGCGTGCTCGAAGACTTTCGCCATGTTGCGCGCGAATTGCGCCGGATCGGCGAGGCGGAAATCGGTCTGTTGCGTCTTACCGTCGTTCATGCATACCTCGATCCAGTGTGGTGGTTCAGAAATTCCCTTATCCTGCTGCGAACACGCGAGGGAATTTTCTGAACCAGAGCGACACTGGAATCATAGTCGCTCATGTTCTTTCGGATCCGAAGTTCCTCGAAAGGCAATGCGCGATGGGGCGAACTCAGGATCCGCGACACGAGTCCAATATTGACGCAATTTGCAAATCACGCAATCACAGATCGCGACCCGGCGATCCGGATGTTCTCCTTTGCCCTTTAACGAGTTAAGCCACGCATGGCCGGCACAGACAAGACGCAGACAGAGCCCTTGGGGCCCGCCCCGGCGGTCATCCTGGTCAATCCGCAGCTTGGCGAGAATATAGGCACGGCGGCGCGCGCCATGGCCAATTTCGGCCTGAACGAGTTGCACATCGTCGACCCACGCGACGGCTGGCCCAATGAGCGGGCGTTCAAAGCCGCCTCGGGTGCCGACTGGATCATCGCAATCGGCTGTCATCCACCCGTCCCTCGCGGAGGCCCTCAACGGATTCCACCGCGTCTATGCCACCACGGCCCGCCCGCGCGGCATGGTCAAGGAAGTGATCACGCCGGAACAGGCGGGAACCGACATGCGGGAGCGAATCCGGAAGGGCGAACGATTGGCGCTGCTCTTCGGGCGCGAACGCTGGGGCCTCAATAATGACGAAGTTTCCCTCGCTGATACGATCATCACCGCGCCTGTGAACCCGGCGTTCGCGTCGCTCAACATTGCCCAGGCCGTGCTGTTGGTCGGCTATGAATGGTACAAGCATGATGGCTGAGACTCTCGGCCAGGCGACCCCCGAGCTTCCCGCCCTTTCAGGGCCCGGCCTCATGACGCCCGATACGCGGCCGGCGACGAAGGAAGAGCTTTATGGATTCTTTCATCATATTGAGAGTGAATTGCACCAAGCGGGTTTCTTCAAGACGCCTGAGAAGAAACCAGGAATGATCCGCAACATGCGCAACCTCTTTGCCAGGGCCGAGCTCACCGAGCAGGAAGTACGCTCGCTGCGCGGCATGGTCTCCTCCCTCACCCGGACGCACCTCAAGAAGAAGGGCAAGGCCCCCGAATGACTGTGCCTCGCATCCTCCTCTTCGACAGCGGCATGGGCGGCCTCACCGTCGCCTCGAGGGTGCGAGCGGCCGAGCCCGATGGCAACCTTGATCTATGCCGCCGACAACGCCGCCTTTCCCTATGGCGCCTGGGACGAGTCTCAGCTCGTAAGGCGCATTGTGACCGTCGTCGGCAAGCTCATAGCCGTGACCCAGCCCGATCTGGTCGTCATTGCCTGCAATACCGCCAGCACCTTGGCGCTCGCCGCCTTGCGCGAGCATTACAAAGTGCCGTTCGTCGGTACGGTTCCGGCCATCAAGCCCGCCGCCGAGCAGACGAAATCGGGCCTCATCGGCGTGCTCGCGACACCGGGCACAGTCAATCGCGAATATACCAAGACGCTCATCCATACCTATGCCTATCATTGCAAGGTGTTCCTGCACGGTGCCAAGCGCCTGGCCGAGATCGCCGAGGCGAAGCTCAAGGGCCAGAGCGTCGACAAGGAAGAGCTCAAGGCTGAGATCGCGCCGGTTTTCCGCAAACGCGACGACCGCATGACCGACGTGGTCGTGCTGGCCTGCACCCACTATCCGCTGCTGCTCGACGAGATTCGCCAAGCGGCACCCTGGTCGGTGAGCTATATCGATCCGGCCCCTGCCATCGCCCGCCGCGTCAGCGACCTTTTGCGCACGGGCACGACCAATGGCGTCGGGTTCAAGGGGGCTCCCGGGGGGATCGTTTATCTCACCTCGGCGCGCGGGCGCGGCAGCGAAAGCCTGGCCGCTTACGCCGCCATGGGCTTTGCCGCCAATGAGGTGTTGGACCTGCCGGTGTGAGTTTGATCCACCGCGCTGCCACTTCACTTTTCCATTCCGCCAATGTTACTGGTGGATGACAGGTACGGTTGCCTCCTGGAGTTCGGAATGCGCTGGCCTGCAATGGTGACGTTCGCCGTGCTGTCTCTCCTGGTTCGCCAGGATCTCGCGCTCGCCGCCGCCCACGCGGCTTTTCGGTGACAGTGCACTTAACTCCCAAAGTGCGCGCTCAAAAAACCCCCCATAAATCGAAAGAGCACTCACCAATAAATGCACTGTCACCGAAATTCATGCACTGTCACCGAAATTCAATAAACCCCCATAAATCGAAAGAGCACTCACCAATAAATGCACTGTCACCGAAATATCGAAATATCAATAAATGCACTGTCACCGAAATCGCTCTGAGACAAAGAGCCCTCACCCGCCCTATCGGGCACCCTCTCCCATTGCTTCGCAACGGGAGAGGGGGAACATCTGAGGCGCCTCGCTCGCTTCAAGCATATGCGATCGCCCTGCCCTTGCGGGGAGGCTCCGCCCAACGGGCGGCGGTGGGTTATGCAACAATCCCCCACCCGGCGCTTCGCGCCACCCTCCCCCGCTTTCGCGCGGGAGGGAGGGATTCCGCTCTCACTCCCCCAAATCGGCGCGGCGGCGGTTCTTGATCCAGCGCACCGTGCCCGTCGCTGAGCGCATCACCACGGTGTCGGTCGTCACATGCTCCTTGTCGAAGCGCACGCCGCGCAAGAGCGATCCGTCGGTGACGCCGGTCGCGGCGAACATCACATCGCCTGAGGCCATGTCGTCGAGGGTGAACTTCTTGTTGAGGTCGGTGATGCCCATCTTGCGTGCCCGTGCCTTCTGCTCAGCGCTCGAGGTCACGAGCCTTCCTTGCATCTGCCCGCCGATGCAGCGCAAGGCGGCCGCCGCGAGCACGCCTTCCGGCGCGCCGCCGACGCCTAGATAGATGTCGATACCGGTTTCTTCCGGATCCGCGGTATGGATGACGCCCGCGACGTCGCCGTCCGTTATGAGCCTCACCGAGGCGCCTGTCTCGCGCACGCCGGCAATGATTTTCTCATGACGCGGCCGGTCGAGGATGCAGGCGGTGACGTGCGTCATCGGCACACCCTTCGCCTTGGCCAGCCGGGCGATGTTCTCTTGCGGGCTGAGATCGAGATCGACGGTGCCTTCCGGATATCCGCCGCCGATGGCGATCTTGTCCATATAAGTGTGAGGCGCGTGCAGCAGGCTGCCGCCTTCCGCCATGGCGACACAGGCGATCGAATTCGGCATCGCCTTGGCGCAGAGCGTCGTCCCTTCAAGGGGATCGAGCGCGATATCGATGCGCCAGCTCCTGCCGCCGCCGACACGCTCGCCGATATAGAGCATCGGCGCCTCGTCCCGTTCCCCTTCGCCGATGACCACGAGGCCGTCCATCTCGACAATCGTATTGAGCGCCTGGCGCATCGCATCGACTGCCGCCTGATCGGCACGCTTCTCATCGCCCTGGCCCCGCCAGCGCGCCGCCGCGATAGCCGCGGCTTCGGTGACGCGGGCAATCTCGATGGTAAGCATGCGGTTGAGCATCAGGGTTTCTCCAGAGAAATTTACAGGCGCTCGATGCGGATAGTGCGCGGTCTGGACGCGACATGTCCGTCTCTCTCGATCCGGACCAGGGCCTCACGCATGGATGAATCGAGTGTCCTATGTGTGACGAGCATGAAGGAGGCGATGGCGCCCGCCTTCGCGGGAGCCTTCTGAACGATGCTCTCGATCGAAATCTTCTCGTCCGCCAGGATGCTGGCGATGGCAGCGACTGAGCCCGGCTTGTCATAGAGCTCGAGTGCCACGTAATAGCCGCCTTCATGCGCGCGCTTCGGCGCCGCCTTGTATTTGCGCAAGTCCTTCGCCGGAAGGCCGAAGGACGGCCGCAGATTGCCTCGCGCGATGTCGGCGATATCCGAAAGCACCGCCGAAGCGGTCGGATGCGCGCCCGCGCCGCGCCCCTCCAGCATCAGATCGCCGGCGAAATCGCTCTGCACCACGACCGCGTTGAAGACGCCGTCGGTGTCGGCAACCGGAGAGCCCTTGGGCACCAGGGTAGGATGCACGCGCTGCTCGATGCCTTCAGCTGTCGCGACCGCGACGCCGAGCAGCTTCACCTTGAAGCCCATCTCATTGGCGTTGCGGATATCGGCCAGCGTCACCGCCTCGATGCCCTCGATCTCGATTGCCGCGACATTCACTTCCGAGCCGAAGGCGAGTGAGGTCAGGATGGCGAGTTTGTGCGACGTATCGAAGCCACCGATATCGAAAGTAGGGTCGGCCTCGGCATAGCCGAGGGCTTGCGCTTCCTTCAGCACATCGCCGAAGCTCCGCCCCTCCTCGGCCATCTTGGTGAGAATGTAGTTGCAGGTGCCGTTGAGAATGCCGAAGACCTTCGTCGCCCGGTTGCCGGCGAGCGCCTCGCGCATCGTCTTGACGATCGGGATGCCGCCCGCCACCGCGGCTTCGAAATTGAGCGCGACACCTTTCTGCTCGGCCAGCCTGGCGAGCGCCACGCCATGATGGGCGAGCAGCGCCTTGTTGGCGGTGACCACGGGCTTGCCCGAGGTGAGCGCCGCCATGACAGCAGATTTTGCGGGATCCCCTTCGCCGCCCATCAGCTCGACGAACACATCGATGCTGCCGGACTGCGCGAGAGCCTCTGCACTCTCGAACCAGGCGAAGCCGCTCAAGTCATGGCCGCGATTCTTGGCACGATCCCTGGCGCAAATGCCGGCGACCTCGATGGGGCGGCCGGTGCGCCGCGCGATCTCAGTTCCATGCTTGGCCAGTAGATCCAGAAGTCCGGTGCCGACCGTTCCCAGGCCGGCGATGCCCAATCGCAGTGTTTGCGCCATGATGTCCAATAGGAAAGTTCTAGAGTACTTCCCGCCAAAGGCCTGCCCCGGACTTGATCCGGGGTTGAGCGACTTTGGCGATAAGGAAGCGCTCAAGGTTTAGTAACTGAGCCTTTCTACCCGCTTGGATCGGATCGGGATCGATCCGATCCAAGCGGTAAGGCTCGGGTGCGGCCGTTCTTATGGCGGGATCGGCGCGGAATGGCAAGGAACCGGGCTAAAGACCAAGAAAGAGCCTGATGACCCAGGCAACCGCCGCAACGACACCGACGCCGGCGCTCCACAGCACGACGAACCAGGCAAGCTCGCTGAGAACCCGATGCGGCGACATCGTCAATGATACCCCTCCGTGCCGACCTTGCCGCGGAACACCCAATAGGCATAAGCCGTGTAAACGAGGATGATCGGAATGAGGACGACCGCGCCGACGAGAAGGAAGCCCAGGCTTTCATCGGGTCCTGCCGCGTCCCAGATGGTGAGCGTCGGCGGCACGATATAGGGATAGAAGCTGATGCCGATCCCAACATAAGAGAGAACGAAGAGCGCCAGCGATGCAAGGAACGGCGTCAGCTCCTCGCGCTTCAATATGCCCCGGATGAGGACATAGGCAGCGGCCGCCACCAAGAGCGGCACCGGCACCGTATAGAGCATGCGCGGCCAGGTGAACCAGCGCTCCATGTAAAGCGGCTCGAGGAACGGCGTCCACAGGCTGACCAGGCCGATGAGGACGAGCATCGCCGGACCAAGCACGAGAGCGAAGCGATGGGACCTCTCCTGCAGCGCGCCATCGGTCTTGAGAATGAGCCATGCCGCACCGAGAAGCGCATAGCCGACGACGAGCGCGATGCCGATGAACACGCTGAAGGGCGTCAGCCAGTTCCACCAGCCGCCGGCATAGGCGCGGTCGGCCACCGGAATGCCCTGGACGATGGTGCCGAGTGCGATGCCTTGGGCGAAGGCGGCGGCGAGCGATCCCAAGGCAAAGGCCCAATCCCACAGGAATTTGCCGCGCCGCGTGCGCCAGCGGAATTCGAAGGCGACACCGCGAAAGACGAGCGCCAGAAGCATGATGATGATCGGTGCATAAAGTGCCGGCATGATGACGGCATAGGCGAGCGGAAAGACCGCGAAGAGACCGCCGCCGCCCAGGACCAGCCAGGTCTCGTTGCCGTCCCAGACCGGCGCAACCGAATTCATCATCCGGTCACGATCGCTCTCGGATTTGTAGAAGGGAAACAATATGCCGATGCCGAGGTCGAAGCCGTCCATCACCACATAGGCAAGGACGGCAAAGGCGATGAGCCCGGCCCAGATGAAAGCGAGATCGATCGTCATCGCGGCGTCTCCGTTGGCAACCTGCCGACTGATTCGAGCGCCGGCGCCGGCACGATGCCAGCCGAACGCAAATGCGCATCGCTCGAACTGTCTGGCTCATCCAGCACGGGCGGGTTCGCCATCAGACGCAGGAGATAGAAGACGCCGGCGCCGAACACGGCGAAATAGATCACAATGAAGGCGATGAGCGAAGCCGCGACGGCCGGCGCCGCGACGGGTGCCGCCGACTCCGCCGTGCGCAAGAGCCCATAGATCGTATAAGGCTGCCGCCCGACCTCGGTCGTAATCCATCCGGCAAGGACGGCCACGAATCCCATGGGTCCCATGAGGAGCGCGGCGACATGCAGGGCCAGTGTGTCATAAAGGCTCTTGCGCCAGCGTCCCCAGAGCGACCACAGGCCAAGACCCGCCATGAGGAAGCCCAGACCGACCATGATGCGGAACGACCAGAACACGATGGTCGCATTGGGCCTCTCCGTCTTCGGCCACTCTTTCAGACCTTGCACCACGCCGTTCCAGTCATGGGTGAGGATGAGGCTGCCCAGCCCGGGGATCGCCACTTCATAGAGTGTCCTCTCGGCTTCCATGTCGGGCCAACCGAAGAGGATGAGCGGCGCTCCCGCGCGGGTCTCGAAATGCCCCTCGATGGCGGCGATCTTGGCCGGCTGATGCTCGAGCGTGTTGAGTCCATGCATGTCGCCTGCGATGATCTGTATCGGCGCCACCAGCGCCAGCATCCACATCGCCATCGAAAACATGACGCGGGCGTGCAGGTTCATCCGGTCGCGCAAAAGATGCCAGGCGCCGACTGCACCCACGACCAGCGCGGTCGTGAGATAGGCGGCGATCACCATATGGACCAGGCGATAGGGAAAAGACGGATTGAAGATGATCGCCCACCAGTCAACGGGCATGAACTGTCCGGCGGCATTGACCGCATGGCCCCTGGGCGTTTGCATCCAGCTGTTCGCCGACAGGATCCAGAATGCCGACAGAAAGGTGCCGAAGGCGACCATAGCGGTAGCGACGAAATGCAATCCGCGTCCGACCTTGTTCAGCCCGAACAGCATGACGCCCAGGAAACCCGCTTCGAGGAAGAAGGCGGTGAGCACCTCATAGCCCATCAATGGGCCGACGATCGGGCCAGCCTTATCGGCGAACACGCTCCAATTGGTGCCGAACTGATAGCTCATCACGAGACCAGAAACGACGCCCATGGCGAAGGTGACGGCGAATATCTTCTTCCAATAATGAAACAGCCCCAGATAGGTGCTGCGCCCGGTCACGAGCCACAGGGCCTCGAGCACCGCGAGATAGCTTGCGAGTCCGATCGTGAAAGCGGGAAAGATGATGTGAAAGCTGACGGTGAAGGCGAATTGCCAGCGTGCCAAGAGGACCGGATCGAAGCCATCCATGCGCCAAGCCTTCAGATGCCGCCGCTGCTCCTAGATCACGATGAGTTTGGATTGAGTCAATCCAAACTCATAAACGTGATCAATTCTAATATATTAGAACGCAATTCTTGCGAAAAACCGGTGCCCACTTTTTCGCATCGCGCTCTAGTGTGCTGAACGCGAAATTCCTGATATCTAATCGCTATACCGACAGGAACTTCGCGTTCAAAAGCACACTAGAATTATTAGATTTTCTAGTGTCCTTTCGAATCCGAAGTTCGCTCGGAAGACGCTGCGAGGTGATGCGAACTTCGGATTCGGACACTAGCCTGCGGCAAACACGGCAACGGCGCAATATCCGATCTGTCGCAGCGAGCCTTTGCCGCGCGGTATTTTCACCAGCTCACTGATCCTTGCTCGCGAGATGGCGTATGCGACGCAATTGCGGAAACCATATGGCCCACAGAAAGGCGACCACGAGCGTGCCGATGCCGCCGAAGACGACAGCAGGCACCGCTCCGAACAGGGCCGCCGACACGCCGGCGCGAAACTCGCCAAGCTCGTTCGATGCACCCACGAAAACCATGTTCACCGCATTGACGCGCCCGCGCACCTCATCGGGCGTCCACAACTGGATCAGCGTCTCGCGCACATAGACGCTGATCATGTCGCAGGCGCCGGCAAGTGCCAGCGCCGCGACCGAGAGCCAGACCGCAGTCGAGGCGCCAAAGACGGTGGTGAACAGACCGAAGCCCGCGACGAATCCGAACATTATGAGCCCGGCATGATCGCGGATGGTGTTGCGTGTCAGCCAGATAGCCACCAAGAGCGCCCCGATGCCGGGAGCCGCGCGCAGGAGTCCAAGTCCCCAAGGTCCGACATCCAGAATGTCACGCGCATAGACCGGTAATAGCGCCGTGGCGCCGCCAAGCAGAACGGCGAAGAGGTCAAGCGAAATGGCACCAAGCACCACTTTCTCCGACCACACGTAGCGGAATCCGGCGAAGAGCGTCTCCAGGCTCTTCGACTGGTTCGACGCGCGCCGTACCGGCTTGGGGATCACGGCGGTGAGAACCGTGCCGATCAGGAGAAGAGTGAGCGCCGAGCCATAGGCGGCGTATGATGACACGCCGTAAAGAAGGCCGCCGGCGACCGGGCCGGTGATCATCGCGAACTGCCATGAGGAAGAATTGAGGGCAATCGCGTTGCTCAAATCGGCTTGCGGCACGAGATTGGGGAGGAGTGATTGCGTCGCCGGCCCCATAAAGGCGCGGGCAATGCCCAACAGTACCAACAAGACAAAGATCGGCATGACACTCGCATGTCCGCTCCAGGTAAAGACGATCAGTCCGGCGCACACCAGGGCCTCGAGCGCGAAGCACAAGCCCATGATGGCGCGCCGGTTGTAGCGGTCCGCCACAGCGCCGGTGATGAGCACCAGAAGCAGCGAGGGAAGGAATTGCACGAGTCCGACGATACCGAGATCGAAGGGATTGCGGGTGATGTCATAAACCTGCCAGCCCACCGCAACCGAGACGATCTGCGTCGCGAAGCTCACCAGGAAGCGCGCCACCCAGTAGAGACGAAATCCGCGGTGGCGGAGGGCGAATTGCTCTGGCGGCGATGGTGAAGAGGAGGAATCGGAGGCGGTCATTGCACCGACGATGCCGTCTGCTTCCCTTCCTGTCAAAAGCCCTTGTGCGGACTTAATGCTTGCCGGTCCCGATCGGATGCCTATCGACTACACGCTGGAGAAGCGGAACATAGTGCCGGAAGTCCGGCGTGGTCATATGCGGATCCTTGCCGCCTTCATCCCACCGCCTGACGCGCACGGCTTCCTCGTGAAACGGATTGCGCCGGAACTCAGCAACCTCGGCTTCGTTCATGGGCCCGCCTTGCAGTTCGAGCGTATGGCGTGATGCCGGGCTGAGCTTGTCATAATATGAAGCGTCCGTGGCGCAGAGAAAGCGCTTGGCCGCAACATGCAGACGCACGCATTCGGTGATGACCGACGGGAAGAAATGCTCGAGCACCTTGGCCCCCGCCTCGTCATGGTGATTGTCTTGCGTATCGTCCGGTGAATAGGGTCCGAACTCGCTGGTATAGTGCCCGATGTCATGCAGAAGGGCCGCGGCGACGAGCTCTTCGCTCGCTCCTTCACGTTCGGCGAGAACAGCGCCTTGCAGCATATGCTGGGACATGGTCACCGGCTCCCCCAGATAGGATTCAGCCCCGCGCCTTTCGAAGATGTCGGCGATGAAAGCGACGATAGTGGAGCGGTCGAGAGAAACTTCGCTCATCACGCCGCTTTCTTCATTTCATGCTCGATCGCGGCCAGCGTCGACAGCAAGCCGTCCTTATCGGCATAGCAGCCCTGGAGCCAGCGCGTTCCTGAGCTCGAGAACCCCTTGCGCGCATGCAGTATGCGCGTGTTGTCGACGATGAACAGCTCACCTGGTCGAAGCTTGAATGTGACCTCCATTGCCGGATCTTCGATGATCGCGGCAAAGCGCCGATAGGCCGCGTAGTAGCCTTCCATGTCCTCATAGGTGACATCGGTGAAGGCGGCAGCCGAGCGGTTGTTGAAGCGGATGGCGATGAGCTCGCCATCGGGGCCGAGCTCGATCATCGGTCGCTTCGATTTGAGCCTGACGCCGGCCGACCCCGAATACTCGAAGCGGGCGCAATGACGCGCAAGGAGCGCGAAGCCCTCGGGGTTCTCCTCCTTGAGCCGCAACGCGGCGCGGAAGCCATCGACAACCACCAATTCTCCACCCTCGACCGTATTCTCGATACACGACAGAACCTGCAGCGTCGGCACCGGGTCGCGATAGGGGTTATCCGTATGAGCCTGCAGGCCGAGATTGGTATAGGCAAGATTGTTGGGATTGACCTCGGCGCGCACCTCGAACCACTTGCCGTAATTGGTTTCGCGCACGAAGCCGAACATTTGCGCGATGTCGATGAGAGCGCCGTTGTGGAGCGGGATGCCGGTCATCACGCCGAAGCCATAACGCCGGATTGCGGCGAGCCAGCGGCCCAATTCCGCACGATCCGCCACGCTGCGGCCATGCGCCAGCACGGGGATACTCGCCTGGAATGCGCAATCCCAGGTCTCGATTTCTGGGTCAATCCAGCCCGAGCACTGATCGGCCTTACGGTCGTAGACGTGATCGGCGAGCCAAACCGCCGGGTAGGATATCGACTTGCCCTCGGGCGCAAAGGTCAAGGTGAGGTCGCCCGCATTCGACAACTGCGCTGCGGTCACCTTCGTTGCCGCTGGAATATCGAGGATGGTGATGAGCCGCTGGCCATTCCCGGGATTTCGGGTTGCGCCATCATGCGCATTGTCGCGCAGCCACAGGGCATGAAAGCGGGCTTTTTCCTGGGATGTCCAGGTGAGTTCGACGGCAGCGCCGTCGTCGATGATCCGTGCTTTTGCAAGCGGCATGGCAGCTTCCGTTTCTGAGATCTGGCGTGCTTGCATCCTTAGTTGAATTTTGCCTAAATTCAAACGATGGAAATTCGGCCTTTGGCCCAACTAAATTTATGACAAAGAACGTAAATGTCTTGCCGCCGCTGATCTGGCTCAGGGCCTTCGAGGCCTCAGCCCGGCATTTGAGCTTTACCCTTGCGGCTGGGGAGCTGAACCTGACCCAGGCCGCGATCAGCCAGCAGATCCGCAAGCTCGAAGCGCTGCTCGGAGCGCCGCTGTTTCATCGCCGCCAAAGAGGCGTCGCACTGACAGCAGAGGGCTCTGCCTATCTTCCCCACATACAGTCGGCTTTTGCCAGTCTCTCACGCAACACTCAGGAACTGTTCGGACGCCGCTCAAACCAGGCCATCACGCTATTGTCTCCGATTTCCTTCGCCTCTTTGTGGCTTTCGCCGCGCCTCGCCTCTCTTGCGCGCGAAACCGAAGGCATCAGCCTCGACATCACGACAATGCACACGCCCGATGCCTATGATGCGAGCAAGGCCGCCTTTGATATTCGCTTCGGTCTCGGTGACTGGCCCGGCCGCACCGCCTATCGCCTTACGACGGAAAGATTGACGCCGGTCGCGGCACCCGTGGCACGCGGACGGCGGGCGCGAAGAAAGCTTGATCTCTGGGAACAACTCCCCTTGATCACAGTGCATGGCGCGCGTGAAATGTGGCCGGACTGGTTTGCGCTGGCGGGCACCTCGCCAAAAAGCACCTCGCGCTATCGTTTCGACAGTTTTGTGGCAGCTCTCTCCGCCGCCGAAACCGGCACTGGCATACTTCTCGGCTCACGTCCACTCATCGACGGCGCGCTCAAGAGAAAAACTCTGATTACGCTCTCGGAGTTCGAGTTGCAGTCCTCGGCCGGCCATTTCCTGACCCATGCGGCAGGGCGTTCGTTGCCCCCGATGCAAGCTGCCTTCCTCGCCTGGATCATCCGCGCGGCAGCCCATCCTGCGGCTTGATCATCCCTGTGATCCCAAATGTTTGCCCAAGCCGCATGTGCTTGCTATAGGCTCGGCTCATTTCCTGCATAAGCATCGAGAGGCTGTCCATGGCGAAAATAAAGGTCGCATATCCGGTGGTCGAACTGGATGGCGATGAGATGACGCGCATCATCTGGAGTCTGATCAAGACCAAGCTCATCCATCCTTATCTCGACATCCCGCTCGAATATTACGACCTTTCCGTCGAGAACCGCGACAAGACCAGGGACCAGGTCACCATTGACGCCGCCAATGCGATCAAGAAACACGGCGCCGGCGTCAAATGCGCCACCATCACGCCGGACGAGGCGCGAGTGAAGGAATTCAACCTGCAGCAGATGTGGAAGTCGCCGAACGGCACGATCCGCAACATCCTGGGCGGCGTCATCTTCCGCGAGCCGATCATCTGCTCCAATGTGCCGCGCCTGGTGCCGGGCTGGACGCGCCCGATCATCGTCGGCCGCCATGCCTTCGGCGACCAGTATCGCGCCACCGATTTCAAGTTCCCAGGCAAGGGCAAGCTCTCGATCAAGTTTGTGGGCGAGGACGGCAAGACCATCGAGCACGAGGTGTTTTCATCACCTGGCTCGGGCGTTGCGCTGGCGATGTACAATCTCGACGAATCGATCCGGGAATTCGCCCGGGCTTCCCTGAATTACGGCCTCAACCGCAACTATCCAGTCTATCTGTCGACCAAGAACACCATTCTCAAGGTCTATGACGGGCGCTTCAAGGACATTTTCCAGGAAGTGTATGACCAGGAGTTCAAGGCCGAGTTCGAGAAGCGCAAGCTCTTCTATGAGCATCGGCTGATCGACGACATGGTTGCCTCGGCGCTTAAATGGACCGGCGGGTATGTTTGGGCGTGCAAGAACTATGACGGCGACGTGCAATCGGACACCGTTGCCCAGGGCTTCGGTTCGCTCGGCCTCATGACCTCGGTCCTGATGACGCCCGATGGCAGGACGGTGGAGGCGGAAGCCGCGCACGGCACTGTGACCCGCCATTACCGGCTGCATCAGGAAGGCAAGCAGACGTCGACCAACTCGACGGCTTCGATTTTCGCCTGGAGCCGCGCCCTCGCGCATCGCGCCAAGCTCGACGGCAATGAGGCGCTCAAGGAATTCGCCGATACGCTCGAGAAGGTGACGGTGGCGACGATCGAGAGCGGCAAGATGACGAAGGACCTGGCGGTCCTCGTCGGCCCCGAGCAGAGCTGGCTCTCGACCGAGGGCTTCATCGACGCGGTCGACAAGGCTCTGCAGAAAGCGATGGCCTGATCCATGGCCCCTTCCGTTCTCGCCGGCGGCTGCCAATGCGGCGCGGTGCGCTATCGTATCGATGGCCCCTTGGGGCGGGCCGGCATTTGTCACTGCCGCATGTGCCAGAAGGCTTTCGGAAGCTGGGGCGCCGCCCTCGTCTCAGTGCCCGGGGCGCAGCTCACCTGGACGCGTGGCCAGCCTTCGGAATTTCGCTCATCCGCAATCGTTGCGCGGGGCTTTTGCGCCCAATGCGGCACGCCGCTTCATATGAAGGAAGACGGCGATCCCAACTATGAGATCGCCATCGGCACACTCGATGACCCGGAACGGGCTCCGCCGAGCGGACAGGTGGGCATCGAATCCGAACTCTCCTGGTTCAAAACTTTGGCGGATTTGCCGGCCCGCACAACCGAGGACGACCGCACGCCCGAGGATTTGAAGAAGCTCAGGAGCTTGCAGCACCCTGACCATGATACGGCAGAGTGGCCGCCGAAGCGCTGACGCTGCCCGCTTTCGCCATCTGGGCGCGCCGTGCCGCGATTTCTCTATGCATGTCGATGATGGCCTGCGACGCCGTGGTCTCGCAAAGCGCCGGGATGAAGGCATGGAGGAGCGCCGCGCCGGCCGCCTTGAACAGCCGTCCGCTGAAGGTGAACGCAAACCGCATGTGCTCGAAATAGCCTTCGCCGACCTTATGCGGGTGGGCAAAGAAGAGGCGCTGCATCATGGGTTTTCCTCCAATTCGATCTGGCCGTATATTCTCACAAGATTCGAGGGAATTCGTCCCAATAATGATTGCCAATGTCGAGACTGTTAGGATATTATCCCAATATGCTGGACAAAACTGATCGGGCCATCCTGGCCGAGCTGCAACGCGATGCGGGCCTCACCGTCGATCAATTGGCCGAGCGCATCCACCTGTCGCGCAATGCATGCTGGCGGCGGGTGAAGGCGCTGGAAGAGACCGGGGTCATCAAGGGCCGCGTCGCGCTCCTCGATGCGGCGAAGCTCGGCCTCGGCCTCACCGCCTTCATCGCCATCCGTACTGCCCAGCATGAAGAGAAATGGCTCGAGAAATTCTCCCGCGCGGTGGGCGAATTTCCGGAGATCATCGGCGTCTACCGCACCACCGGCGAGACCGATTATCTCCTTCAGGCGGTGGTCAGCGACATTGCCGGCTATGATCAGCTCTATAAGCGGCTCATTGCCCGCATCGCCCTTACCGATGTGTCGGCGAGCTTCGTGATGGAAAAGATCAAGGAAACGACGGCGCTGCCGATCGACGGCTCGATGATCTCATAAACTCGGTGCCGCAGCGAGACCGAAGCCATGCCTGTTCCCTTCGGATAGGCGCGGCTTAGAAATCAACAAAGCACAATGGATCAGGCCGCGACAGCGTCCTTGATTGCCTTGAGCGCCGCTTCAGCCTTGGACGCATCCGGACCGCCGGCCTGCGCCATGTCAGGGCGTCCGCCGCCACCCTTGCCGCCCAGGACCTCTGACCCGATGCGCACCAGATCGACGGCATTGAAGCGCTGGGTGAGGTCGGAGGTGACGCCGACGATGAGCCCGGCGCGGCCTTCTTCATTGAGCCCGACCAGCGCCACGACGCCCGAGCCCAGCTTCGCCTTGCCGTCATCGACGAGGCTCTTCATGTCCTTGGAATTGATGCCCTTGATGACGCGCGTCATCAGCTTGATGCCGCCCGCTTCCGAAATGCCGTCGTCGCCCTTGGCGGACCCGCCGCCGAGCGCCAGCTGCTTCTTGGCCTCGGCCAGTTCGCGCTCGAGCTTTCGGCGCTCATCGATCAGCGCCTCGATGCGGTGCACGACTTCGGCGGGCGTCGCGCGCAGGACCGCTGCTGCGGCCAGCACGCGCTTGTCCTGCGTCTCGAGATAGCGTCGCGCCGCTTCGCCGGCGAGCGCCTCGATGCGCCGCACGCCCGCGGCAGAAGCACTTTCGGAGACGACTTTGATGAGGCCGATATCGCCGGTGCGCGCGACATGCGTGCCGCCGCACAGTTCGAGCGAATAGACCGGCCGGTTGCTGCCGTGCGGCTTGCGCCCCATCGACACGACGCGCACTTCATCGCCATATTTCTCGCCGAACAGCGCCATGGCGCCTTCGCGCGATCGCCTCATCGACGCTCATCAGCCGCGTACTGACCGCATCGTTCTGCAGGACGACCGTCATTGGCCATTGCCTCGACCGCGGCAAGCTCTTCGGCAGTCATCGCCTTGTTGTGCGAGAAGTCGAAGCGCAGGCGATCCGGCTCGACGAGCGAGCCCTTCTGCGCCACGTGGCGGCCCAGCGTCTCGCGCAACGCCTCATGCAGGAGATGCGTCGCCGAATGATGCTGGCGGTTGCCGGAACGGCGCGATATGATCGACATCGAGTTCGACCGCATCGCCGACCTTGAGCGCGCCTTTCTCGAGAACGCCCTGATGGACGATGAGATCGCCGACGCGCTTGTGCGTATCGGTGACGCGGAACAGCGCGCCGTCGGCGGTGCGGATCACGCCGTGATCGCCGGTCTGGCCGCCTGATTCGCCGTAGAACGGCGTCTGGTTGAGAACGAGCGCGCCCTTGGCTGCCCGGCTTGAGCTCGGACACTTCCTTGCCGTCGGCGACGATCGCCTTGATCACGCCCTCGGCCTTCTCGGTGTCGTAGCCCAGGAACTCGGTGGCGCCGACGCGCTCGCGGATGTCGAACCAGATCGTGTCGGTCGTGGCCTCGCCCGAGCCCTTCCAGGCCTGGCGCGCGTCCTCGCGCTGCTTCCTCCATCGCCTTGTCGAAGGCCATCGGTATCGACCGTGATGCCGCGCGGCTTGAGCGCATCCTGGGTCAGATCGAGCGGGAAGCCATAGGTGTCATAGAGCTTGAAGGCGGTCGCGCCGGAAAAGACATCGCCCTTGCCGAGCGCGGCCGATTCCTCATCGAGAATGCTGCAGGCCGCGTTCCAGCGTCTTGCGGAAGCGCGTCTCTTCGAGCTTGCAGCGTCTCGGTGATGAGCGCCTCGGCGCGGGTGAGTTCGGGATAGGCGCCGCCCATTTCGCGCACCAGTGCGGGCACCAGCTTCCACATCAAGGGCTCCCTGGCGCCCAGCAACTCGGCATGGCGCATGGCGCGCCGCATGATGCGGCGCAGCACATAGCCGCGGCCCTCATTGGAGGGCAGCACGCCATCGGCGATGAGGAAGGAGGAGGCGCGCAAGTGATCGGCGATCACCCGGTTCGAGGCCTTGTGCTTGCCTTCCGCCGGAACATCGGTCTCTTCGACGATCGCCGCGATCAGCGAGCGGAACAGATCGGTCTCGTAATTGTCATGCGTGCCCTGCAGCACCGCCGCGATGCGCTCGAGCCCCATGCCGGTGTCGATCGAAGGTCTTGGGCAGGTTGATGCGCTCGTCCTTCGTCACCTGCTCGAACTGCATGAAGACGAGGTTCCAGATTTCGATGAAGCGGTCGCCATCGGCCTCGGCGAGCCGGGCGGGCCGCCCGGAATCTTGTCGCCGTGATCGAAGAAAATTTCCGAGCACGGGCCGCAAGGACCGGTGTCGCCCATGGCCCAGAAATTATCCGAGGTCGGGATGCGGATGATGCGGCTGTCGGGCAGGCCGGCGATCTTCTTCCACAGGGCGAAGGCCTCATCGTCCTCGGAGAAGACGGTGACGGTGAGCCTGTCCTTGGGAAGCGCGAATTCCTTGGTGACCAGCGTCCAGGCCCATTCGATCGCATCGGGCTTGAAATAGTCGCCGAAGGAGAAATTGCCGAGCATCTCGAAGAACGTATGATGGCGCGCGGTATAGCCGACATTGTCGAGGTCATTGTGCTTGCCGCCGGCGCGCACGCATTTCTGCGCCGTGGTGGCGCGCTTGTAGGGCCGCTTCTCGGCGCCGGTGAAGACATTCTTGAACTGCACCATGCCCGAATTGGCGAACATCAGGGTCGGATCGTTGCGCGGCACGAGCGGCGATGAGGCCACGACCTCGTGCCCCTGCTTCCGGAAGAAATCGAGGAAGGTGGAGCGGATCTGGGCAAGGCCGGTCATGGGCATGGGTCCAGTTGAAGACTTCGGTGAAATCAGTGCGCTGTTTTAGGGATCGCGGACGCCCCTGTCCACCCGGGAGCGTGGTCTCCCGGGTGCAATGACGCCATGAGATCGTGGGCACGCCGTGGCTCACTCCAACGCAGAAAAGGCGCCCTCCTGGGGCAAGGAGGACGCCTTGCAGCGTGTGGGGCCACACCTTGACCGGCCTCGGGATGGGTGAGGAAGGCCGGAATTCGGAAGGTGAATCTATTCGGCCGCCTCGTCGGCGCGAGGCATTGGTGATCCTGGCGGCGATCAGCCCGGCATTGGCGCGGATCGCCTGCTCGATGGCTTGCGCCATGTCGGCATTCTGCTTGAGGAAGTTCTTGGCGTTCTCGCGCCCCTGCCCGATGCGCTCGCCGTTATAGGAGTACCAGGAGCCCGATTTCTCGACGATGCCGGCGGTGACGCCGAGATCGACGAATTCGCCGGTCTTGGAAATGCCCTCGCCATACATGATGTCGAACTCGACCTGCTTGAAGGGCGGCGCCACCTTGTTCTTGACCACCTTGACGCGGGTCTGGTTGCCGACCACCTCCTCGCGGTCCTTGATGGCGCCGATGCGGCGGATATCGAGGCGGACGGAGGCATAGAATTTGAGCGCATTGCCGCCGGACGTGGTTTCGGGCGAGCCGAACATCACGCCGATCTTCATGCGGATCTGGTTGATGAAGATCACCATGCAGTTCGATTTGGAGATCGAGGCCGTGAGCTTGCGCAAGGCCTGGCTCATCAGCCGCGCCTGGATGCCGGGCAGGCTGAATCGCCCATCTCGCCTTCGAGTTCGGCGCGCGGCGTGAGCGCCGCGACGGAATCGATGACCAGCACTTCGATGGCGCCGGAGCGCACCAGCGTATCGGCGATTTCGAGCGCCTGCTCGCCGGTATCGGGCTGCGAGATCAGGAGATCGTCGATATTGACGCCGAGCTTGCGGGCATAGCCGGGATCGAGCGCATGTTCGGCATCGATGAAGGCGCAGATGCCGCCGCGCTTCTGGGATTCGGCGATCGTCTGCAGCGCCAGCGTGGTTTTGCCGGAGGATTCCGGCCCATAGATCTCGATGACCCGGCCCGCGCGGCAGGCCGCCGATGCCGAGCGCGATATCGAGCCCGAGGGAGCCGGTCGAAATCGCCTCGATCTCGAGCGACCGGCTGGCGCCGAGCTTCATGATCGAGCCCTTGCCGAAGGCCCGCTCGATCTGGCTCAGCGCCGCATCCAGCGCCTTGCTCTTGTCCATATGCGGTGTTCTCGACGACCCGGAGATTCGCTTGCCCCATCGCCATCGCCTCAGCTCCTTATTTCACAAGGGTTCCGCCGGTGCAAATAAGTCTCGAACAACGGCGATGTGGTCATAATGTACCTTTTTTGTTCTCATGGCAAGTTTTTATTTAAGCCACTGTTTTTGGTGGATCATATCGTGAGGCATGAGAACCTGGTGAGAACGAAAGCAGAATCGACGCGACCGCAGCATGCCCAAACGAAATGGGCGTAACACTGATCGGCCGCATTTCGACAGGCGCAAAAAACATCTGGCGAACGAGCCAAAGCACGAAAAACCGCTGAAAGAAACATAGTGAGAACATATCGCTCAAAATGCTGGGCAAGCCTTTGCGGTTCCAGCTACCCCTTTTGCGAATTGCATCTCTCCCAAAAATCGGTTTCCCCTTCCCGGCGTCCCGCTCTAGAAGAGCGGCCCTGTCATCTGGAGTCTGCAATGAACAAGCCTGAGAAACGGCCAAGCCTCTCCCACGATGTTGCGGCGTTCTTCGCCAAGCTTGGCATTCCAGCGAAACGGCTCAGCGAAGGCGATCACGAGGTCCGATCGCCGATCTCGGGCGCCATCATGCGCAAAGAAAAAGATAAATGGGGAATGACATGACAAGAAGAACCGGCGGCCAGATCCTGGTCGACCAGTTGCTGGCCCAGGGCGTCGAGCGATTGTCCTGCGTTCCCGGCGAAAGCTATCTCGCCGTGCTCGATGCGCTGCATGACGCCAAAATCGACGTCCTCGTCTGCCGCAACGAAGGCGGTGCGGCCATGATGGCGGAAGCATATGGCAAGCTGACCGGCAGGCCCGGCATCTGCTTCGTGACCCGGGGTCCCGGCGCCACCAATGCCAGTCATGGCGTCCATATCGCCGCACAGGATTCGACCCCGATGATCCTGTTCATCGGCCAGGTCGAGCGCCGAATGCGCGAGCGCGAGGCCTTCCAGGAAGTCGACTACAAGGCCTTTTTCGGCTCGGTTGCCAAATGGGTGGTCGAGGTCGACAGCACCCACCGCCTTCCTGAGCTCGTGGCGCGCGCCTTCCGCATCGCCTGCCAGGGCCGGCCGGGTCCGGTCGTCATCGCCTTGCCGGAAGACATGCTGACCGAGACGGCTGATGTCGCCGACGCGCCGAAGGTCGTGCCGGCCGAAGCCTGGCCCGGCCCCCAGGACATGGAGCGTTTTGGCGAGCTCCTGCGCGGAGCCCGGGCGCCGCTCTTCATTCTCGGCGGCTCGCGCTGGAGCGAAGCGGCGCAGAAATCGCTGATCGCGTTTTCCGAAAAATTCGCAATTCCCGTCACGACGTCCTTCCGCCGCTCTCATCTCTTCCCGCCGGATCATCCCAACTATGCGGGCGATGTCGGCATTGGCCCCAATCCCAAGCTCGCGGCGCGGGTAAAGGACGCCGATCTCCTGGTGCTGCTCGGCGCCCGCATGTCCGAGATGCCGTCCTCGTCCTATTCGCTCATCAACGTGCCGACGCCGCGCCAGACCCTGGTCCATATTCATCCGGGGGCTGAGGAATTGGGCAAGGTCTATCAGCCGGCCTTGGCGATCCAGGCCTCGCCCGATGCCTTCTGTGCGAGCCTCTCCGACCTTGGCCAGCCCAATGGCGCGCCCTGGGCCGAAGCGACGCGCCAGGCGCACCAGGACCACCTCGACTGGACCGGCACGCCCCCCAGGCTGCCCGGGAAATTCCAATATGGCGAGGTCGTGCGCTGGCTGTCGCAGCGGCTGCCCGCCGAGGCGATCATCTGCAACGGTGCAGGCAATTACTCGATCTGGGTCCATCGCTACTACCGCTATCGCAGGCTCGGCACGCAGCTCGCGCCAACCTCGGGTTCGATGGGCTATGGCGTGCCGGCAGCGGTCATGGCGAAGCGGCAATGTCCTGATCGTCCCGTCATCGCCTTCGCCGGCGACGGCTGCTTCATGATGAACGGCCAGGAATTCGCAACCGCCGTCCAATACGGCATTCCGCTCATCGTCATCATCGTCGACAATTCGATGTATGGCACGATCCGCATGCATCAGGAGCGCGACTACCCCAATCGCATTTCGGCGACGCTTCTCCATAACCCGGACTTCTCGGCGTATGCGAAAGCTTTCGGCGGCCATGGCGAGCGCGTCGAGACCACCGAGGAATTCGCGCCCGCCTTCGAGCGCGCGTTGAACTCGGGAAAACCGGCGATCGTGCACTGCCTGATCGATCCCGAAGCAATCACCCCGACCCGGACCTTGTCTCAAATCCGCGAGGAAGCCCTGAAGAACAGGAAATGAGGCCTATGGAACTTTCCTCAGGACCAATGGTTGTCGGTTCTGACGGACGGAAGACAGGAGCAAGGGTGGCAGGAGCCGCGGAGCCATGCAAAAGCACGAATTTGAAAAGCGAAGTGCCGTCCGCCAGCATGAGGAACGGATCGGCGAGAAGGAACGGGCTCGCAATTCCGGGCAGAAGGCGGAAAGGCCTGCGGCAGGAAAGGGCAAGCCGGACCCCGAGGAAGGTGTGGGCGCCGTCCAGAACCAGAAACGCTGATCACTCGTTCTTTCTATTTTTAGAGCAAATCCCGCCAAAGGCCTGCCCCGGACTCGATCCGGGGTTGAAGACTTTGGCGATAAGGATTTGGCTCCAACATATTGATATGGCGCGAATCCTTATCGGCGAAGCGATTCCACTTCGCCGGGATGCGCGCTAAGAGGCGACCGACCACTCCTTGTCTTCCGACTCTCGCCCTTTCCCGTCTTGACGTAATGTAACTTCGGTCTGGTCACCGCCCGCGCCTTGGCTGCCGGCGGCCATTGCCATGATTATGAGCCAATTTCCGGCAAGAGCTTGTGCCCGGGGATGCCTCTCGTCGCTCCGACGAATTTGGCAAGAGAGTTCGAATGTTGCAGATTGCTTCAGCACTGCCGTTGCGGCGCGCTCTCGCCTTGGGGTGCGCGTCATGATCAAGCAGCCCAAGCCTCACATACTGATCGTCGATGATGATCGTCAGATCCGGGTCATGCTGGCGCGCTTTCTCGCCGAGCGCAGCATGCGGGTGACCCAGGCAGGCGACGGCGAGCAGATGTTCAAGGCGCTGGAGGCGGGCCGTTTCGACGTGGTCGTGCTCGACGTCATGATGCCAGGCGACGACGGCTTCACGCTGTGCCGCAAGCTGCGAGGGACCAACACGATACCTCTCATCCTCCTCACCGCGCGCAACAGCGAGACCGACCGGATCGTCGGGCTCGAGCTCGGCGCCGATGACTACGTGACCAAGCCCTTCAACCCGCGCGAGCTTCTCGCCCGCATCCGCGCCATCCTGCGGCGCGCCGGCGCCCATCAGCCTGCCCCGCAAAGGCTCGCGAGCGTCATCTACCGGTTCGCCGGCTGGACCCTCGATACCAACCGCCGTGCGCTCATCTCGCCCCATGGCGTTCTCACCGACCTGACAACGGGCGAGTTCGAGCTTCTGGTCGCCTTCGTCGAGCACCCGCAACGCGTCCTCAACCGCGACCAGCTTCTGGACCTCGCCCGCGGCCGGGTGAGTCTCGCTTTCGACCGCAGCATCGATGTCCAGGTCAGCCGCCTTCGCCGCAAGATCGAGATCGACCCGAACGTTCCCGCGCTCATCAAGACAGTCCGAAACGGCGGCTATTTCTTCACCGCGACCGTCAGCGCGGCCGCCCCCGTGGTCGTGCCATGAAAATCCCTTTTTGGTCGAAGCTGAGCCTGGCACCGAGGCTCGCCATTTTCATCGTGGCGACAACCGTTGCCGTTCAGGCCTTCGACGCCCTCCTCCAGCATGTCCTGCCGCCGCCGGGCTACCTGATTCTCGATCAGACCTGGCTTGCCAATGCCGCCGGAAAGGCGCGGCGAATTGCCGACACAACTCCGCCGGCCGATCGCCTGAAGGCTCTTGAAGCAGGCGGCCTCGCAAACTGGCTCGGTTTTGAAATCCTTCCCGAGGCGCCCGGCTTTGCGCAGGATGGCCTGTCGCGTGTGGCGCGCGAGGTGAAAGCCGCATTGATCAAGAATTTGTCGCTCGCGCAGCAAGACGTGCTCGTCAAGACCGAGGATTTCGAAGAGCATGCAGTGAAGACCAATGTCGCCGTCATCTCCGACTTGCCGATCTATATGGACACCGAGAAGCTCGCTTCCCGGGACAGCCTGGTCATGGCCGACATCCGCATCGCGCTTCGCCTCACCGGAGGCGACTGGCTCGTCATCGGCCCCAGCGATGAGGGACTGACCCCGCTTCATTATTTGCGCAACTTCCTCGGCCTCGCGGGGACCTTGTTCTTCGTCGCGCTGTTCTCGATCTGGATGGCGCGTAGCATCGTGACACCTCTGACCAATCTCGCGCAGGCCGCGGAAAGACTCGGCCGTGAGCGCGAAACGACGCCGATCACCGGCATGAAGCTGCCGGAGCTCGCCGCAATCGCCGACACCTTCAACGAGATGCAGGCACGGCTCAAGAAATTCGTCGACGAGCGCATGCAGATGTTGGCCGCCATCTCGCATGACCTGCGCACGCCTTTGACCCGTCTGCGCCTGTACGCCGAGACCGTGCCGAACGAGGCGCAGCGCGCCCAGATCCTGTCCGACATCACCGACATGGAGACGATGGTCGCGACGTCGCTCGCTTTCATGAGCGACGAGATCCATCGCGAGCCCTATAGCGCCGTCGATCTCGCAAGCCTCGTCATCAGCCAATGCGACAACTTCCTCGATGCCGGCCGCAAGGTCTCCTATGAGGGACCCGACCACGCACAGCTGACCTGCCGCCCGGTGGCGATCAGGCGCGCTTTCTCCAACCTGATAGACAACGGCTGCAAATATGGTGGCGAGGTGTGCGTCTCGCTCGCCGACAACGCCGCCTCGCTCATCATCGACATCCGTGACAACGGTCCGGGCATTCCGGCCGATCAGGTGGAGCGGGCCTTCGCGCCCTTCCAACGGCTGGAGGAATCACGCAACCGCGAAACCGGCGGCACCGGCCTCGGCCTCACCATCGCGCGTGACGTGGTGGTGAGCCATGGCGGCGACATACAGCTCGTTTACGACGACAGGAGCTTCCTCGTGCGGGTCGAGCTGCCGCGGCCGCACGACATCGGAGCCGGCCCGATCGTGCTCAAGCCTCGTCGAGCAGCCAGCGAAGAACCGGCGCGTCCACGACAATCGCTTCTCCCAGCTCGGAAAGAAAGTTCGCATAGCCCTTCGTCTTGATTTCCTCGAAGGAGAACGCCGTCTGCAATTCGCGGCGTCCATCCTCATGCACGCGGTAGATCAAAAGCCTTTGGCTCTCTTCATCGCATTCGATCAGATGGGAATGCCCGGCCATATCCCGCCTCTCAGCTGCGCAAGGATGCCAACATCTCTTCCACCACCTTGGCGATGGCGAACATCTGTTGGTCCTGGCCGTGCGGCGCCATCAGCATGAGGCCGGTTGGGGGCTCACCATCCCGGTGCATCGGCAGCGAGATGGCGCAGCAATCGAGAAAGTTTCCGGTGAAGGTGTTGCGCAGCGACATGAAATTGAGCTTGAGGTAATCCTCATCGCGCGCGAGCGCCGTGATCGCCGGCGGCGCATTGCAGGTGGTCGGCATGACGAGCGCATCGAAGGCGATCATCGCCTGATTGAATTGCCGGATCAGCTTCTGGCGGGTGACGAGGAGATCGGCATAGTCGGGAGCCGAGATCAGGGTTCCGAGCTCGATGCGCCGGCGCACCCGCTGATCATAGCCATCGCCCTTTTCTGCAATCTGGACGCGGTGAAAGAGGAAGGCTTCGACCGCCGATATGCCGCCCTTGGAGTTGATTGCCGGCAGTTGGGTGAGTTCGGGGAAGGCCGTTTCCTGGATAAGGATTCCGGTCTGGCCGAGATGAGCTATGGCGCGCTCGAAGGCCGAAGCGACCGCCTCGTCGATCGATCCGGCGAAATAGTCGCGCGGCATGGCGAAGCGCAACTGATGACGGGGTGTCGCGATGTTGCCGTCCCAGTCGCCCGCCATGATCGCATCGGCAATCGCACAGCACTCGACCGTCCGGGCCAGCGGCCCGATGCTGTCGAGGGTCTTGGACAAGGGATACGCCCCTTCCGTCGGGACGCGGCCGGTCGAGGATTTGTAGCCGACGGCGCCATTGTAGGAAGCGGGTATCCGGCACGAGCCACCCGTGTCGCTGCCGATGGCGAGCGGCACCATGCCGTCGGCGACGGCGACGCCGGCACCGGACGAGGAGCCGCCCGGAATGCGTCCGGTCTCTCGATCATAGGGCGAGCGCGGCGTGCCATAATGGGGATTGAGCCCGACGCCCGAATAGGCGAATTCCGTCATGTTGTTGCGCCCGACGGCGATGAAGCCTTGCGCCTTGAGCCGCGCGATCGCCGGGGCATCGGCCTCCGCAGCAGGTGCGGTGACAAGGATGGCAGAACCCGCGCGCGTGACCTGCCCCTTGAGGTCAAACAGGTCCTTCACGCCGATCGGGATGCCGGCATAGGGGGGCACCGAGCGACCGGCCTTGCGCTGGTGGTCATAGAACGCCGCTTGATCGATGGCCGCGGCGCCATCAAGGGCGATGAAGGCCCGGGCGCCCTCGCCGGCCGGCTCTTGGATGCGCGCCAGCGCGGTTTCAACCAGCGCGACTGCCGTCACAGCCTTATTATCGAGGTCGCGCGCCAGCTCCCGCAAGGGCTTGTACATCCGCTCAGCTTCCCATCACATTCTTCACGGCTTCGGCAAGCTGCTTAAGCGAGAAGGGTTTTGGCAGGAAAGCGAAATCTTGCTCGCCTTCGAGATTTTTCTCGAAGGCGTCCTCGGCATAGCCCGAAATGAAGATAACCTTGGTTGCAATCCCGCGCTTACGCATTTCCTTGAGCAGCGTCGGTCCGTCCATTTCGGGCATGACGACGTCCGAGATCACCAGGCTGATCTCATCGCCCTTCTCGGCAAAAATGGCGAGGGCGGCATCGCCCGAGGCCGCTTCGAACACCGTATAGCCACGCGAGGCGAGCGCCCGCGAGGCGAAGGCGCGCACCGCATCCTCGTCCTCGACCAGAAGAACGGTCCCCTTGCCGGTATGGTCGGCGCGCTTGAGTGCCGGGCGGTCGCCCTTCACTTCTTCCGGTGCTGCGGCCTCCTGGACATAGCGCGGCAGATAGATGCGGAAAACCGTCCCTCGCCCCACAACGCTGTCGCAGAAGATGAAGCCGCCGGTCTGCTTGATGATGCCATAGACGGTCGAAAGCCCAAGTCCAGTGCCCTTGCCGACGTCCTTGGTGGAGAAGAACGGCTCCCAGATCTTATCGACTATGTCCTCGGGGATACCCGTGCCCGTATCCTGCACCTCGCACAACACATAGTCGCCGGCCGGCATTACCTGGAGGTTGCCCGATTGCCGCTCGGTGAAGCTCGCATTCGAGGTGCGCACCGTCAGCGTCCCGCCATTCGGCATGGCATCGCGCCCGTTGACGGCGAGGTTGATGATGACCTGCTCGAACTGATTGACGTCGACCCGGACCATGCTCAGATCGCGCCCATGCACGACCTTGAGCTCGACCTTCTCTCCGAGCAGGCGACCGAGCAGATTGCCGAGATCGGAAATCACATCCGTCAGCGACAGCACTTCCGGCCGTAGCGTCTGCCGGCGCGAGAAGGCCAGAAGCTGGCGCACCAGATTGGCGGCGCGATTGGCGTTCTGCTTGATGTTCATGATGTCGGCGAAGGCGGGATCGGTCGGACGTTGCTTGGCGAGCAGGAGATCGGAGAAGCCGATGATCGCGGTGAGCACATTGTTGAAGTCGTGCGCGACGCCGCCGGCGAGCTGGCCAATCGCCTGCAGCTTCTGACCTTGCGCCACTTGCACTTCGAGGGACTTGTTCTCGGTCTTGTCGGTTGCGAAGAGCAGAAAGCTCGCTGCTTTGTAGCTATGGCCGGAAATGATGAACTGGACCGAGCGCGGCCGATCGCCGACGACCGAGGCGTCAACATGGATCGGTTTCGCTCCGGCAACGCCGACGGCGGTCAGCGCCTCGCGCAGCTGGTTGCGCTGCTCGGCCGCCACCATGCTTTCGAGCGGAACCCCGCGCCTGGCCTGCGGCGACAGCGAGAGGAAGGCGATGTTGGCGTTGCGGATGATGCCCTTGTCATCGAGCTCGGCTATGCCCATCGGGGCGGTGTTGAAGAAGCGCAGCAGCCTCGCATCGGTCTCGGCCGCTTCGCCGCCGAAGGCCGATTGCGGAAGGACAAGGCTGCGCGAGGGTTGCAGCCGTCCGTTGCCGTCGTGCCCGGTACGGTGGACGATGCGCACCGGCACCATGCGGCCGTCACGCGCCCTGAGATCGATATCGAAAACTTCGGTCAAGATCGCGTCACCCACGGGCGTAGTGCGGGTGAGGAGTTTTTCTCCGGCTTCCGAGACCACATCCCTGAGCGTCAGCGCCCCGCCGGTCGTGGCTTCGAGATCGAGCCCCAGCCACTCCGCCAGAGTGGCATTGATATAGGCGATGCGGCCTTCGGCGTCGGCGGAGAAGAAGCCGGCGGGCGCCTGGTCGAGATAGTTGATGATGTACTGCAGATGGCTAAATGCGCCTTCCTGCTTCACGCGGTCGGCGCTGATGTCCTGATGCCGCCACAGGGAAAGGCCAGTACCATCCTCCATCGCGATCGGCGAAACACTGATTCTGATCCAGACCGGCTCATTGGTCTTGGCGCCTGCGGCTGAGGAGCCGGCATTGAGACGGATCTCCTCAATGCCGGCGCGTCCTTCGCGCACCGATTGCGACAGCCGGTAGATGTTCTGCGCGAGTTCGGGATAGCCGGTATAAAGGTTCTCGATGCCCACGAGCCGCCCAAGACCGGCGGCGGAGACGAGCTTTAGATAGGCCGAATTGCCATAAAGGGCACGGCCCTTCGCATCGGTGACGACGCAGGCATCGCCGATGGCATCGAGAAGCCCGTGGAAAAAGGGTTGGTCGCGGTCGCCGGGACCCACATGGACGATGCCGCCGAGCAGGCCGAAAATGACGATGAGGCCCAAGAAAGAGAGTACGGCCCCGATCGCGAGCAGCCAGATCGGCACTGTTCCACGCAGGCTCCAGGCGACCGCAGCGCTCACCAAGGCGAGCAGCACCGCAAGGAACAACGACAGGAGCGGCCAGCCCTTGCGGTCCCTGCCCATCCGGCGGACCTTGAGGTCCTCCTGCTTGATCCCAGCGTCACTCATCGAGATTGCAACGTTCCCACCGTCGAATCGACCCAGTATAGGCGAATTGATCGCTTGTGTGCCGAACGCGAAGTCCCTGGGAGGCTTACGTTTTAACCTGAGCCGGACCGTACCGGCACAATATTCGCTGGCCCCACCCCCCAGTATTCATGGTAGAGTAGTGCCTGAGCGTATCAGAGCCTCGCCCGGCAGGGATGCAATCATCCAGCGGGCAGAGGTTCGTATCAGTGTTTTGGAGCGCTTCCCGTCGTGCAACGAAGTTTGGCACGTGGCGTTCCTCAGGAGGCGTAGATGGAAATCTGGTCGAACTATGGGACGTACATCGTGGCGGGCTTGATTGTCCTGGCCGTGCTGGTCCTGCTGTTCCTGGTCCTGCGCAGCCTCGGCGGTCGCGTCCGCGGCGGCAAAGGCGCGAGGCTCGGCATCAGCGAATATCACGAGATTGACAAGGATCGCCGCCTGGTTCTGTTGCGCCGCGACGATTATGAGCATCTCGTCCTGATCGGCGGAGCGCAGGATCTGGTGATCGAGACCGGCATCCCCATCGGCTTCGAACGGGACTATGACGATACTTTCGTGGGCCGGCCCATGCATAGTGAACCTAGCGAGCCGCGCCGCGGTTCCCCTCGCGCCGAACGTGAGGAGCATGCGCCGATCCCGTTGCGCGCGGCCCCGCGACCTCCGGTCTTCGGTGAAAAACGTCCGGTATTGCGCACCGTCGAGCCAAAGCTCGGGCCGCAGGACCGCGACTACGACGACCGCGTCTAGATTTCCCGCGGCTGGTATTGATCCATCCGACTAGTGTGCTGAACGCGAAGTTCCTGATATCTACCCGCTATACCGACAGGAACTTCGCGTTCAAAAGCACACTAGAATTACTAGATTTTCTAGTGTCCTTTCGAATCCGAAGTTTGCTCGGAAGACGCTGCGAGGTGTTGCGAACTTCGGATTCGGGACACTGGCCGGAAAAGCCGGCATCAGGCCGCTCAAACAGGGCGTTTTCTCTCGTGTGCGCCGGAGGTCTGATAATGATATCTTCCGTGGCCAAAGCACGATCCAAGAAAAGTACTGACAACGGAGGAAACCATGAAGCGGATTTTGAAGACCTGCGCTTTCGGCCTTGGGCTGATGATGGGCGCAGCCACGGCGCTCGCCGATGGCGAGCTCAATATCTACAACTGGGGTGACTACACCAATCCCGAACTCATCAAGAAGTTCGAGAAGGCCTACAACGTCAAGGTGACGGTCACCGACTATGACTCGAACGATACCGCTCTCGCCAAGATTCGCGCGGGCGGGCACGGCTTTGATATCGTCGTGCCCTCGGCACAGTTCATTCCGATCTGGGTCGCTGAGGGACTGCTGCTCGAAACGCGTCCCGACCAGATGGAAAATTTCAAGCACATGGATCCCAAATGGGTCGACGTCTATTTCGACCCGGGCCGCCACTATACCGTGCCGTGGCAATGGGGAACCACCGGTGTCATCGTCAACACCAAATACTACAAGGGCGATCCGAACACGTCGGCGATCTTCATGGACCCGCCCGAGGAGCTTAAGGGCAAGATCAATGTCGTGCCCGAGATGGGGGACGTCATGCACCTGGCGGTGCGCTATGTCGGCGGCGAACCCTGCACCGGCGACAAGGAGATATTGAAGAAAGTCCGTGACAAGCTCCTTGCCGCCAAGTCCAGCTGGATTTCGATGGACTACTCGAATGCGGAGAAATACGCGAAGGAAGACATAGCCGCGGGCGTCAATTGGAACGGCTGGTCGTTCCGTGCGCGCCTGCAGAACGACAAGCTGGTCTATGGCTATCCGAAGGAAGGCTACCCTCTGTGGATGGACAATGTCTCGGTGCTCAAGGATGCCAAGAATCCCGAGAATGCCAAGCTCTTCCAGAATTTCATCATGGACCCCGAGAATGCCGCGATGATCTCATCCTTCGCGCGCTATGCCAATGGCATCAAGGGTTCGGAAGCCTTCATGCCGGCTGACATGAAAGGCGCGCCGGAAGTGGACATCCCCGCGCGATTCGCAAGCCGTGGCATCTTCATGCATACATGCCCGCCTGACATTCAGAAGCTCTATACGGCGATTTGGACCGAACTTAGCAAGTAACGCAGAAGTCGCAGCACGTTGAAAGAAAGAAGGCCCGGATCGCTCCGGGCCTTCTTTGTGATCAATCGTTATTGTTCAGTCGTGGACGTAGGCGGTGTTTGCCGTCTCTCGCTCATGAACCGATCAAACTCCTCCTGATCCTTCGCCTTCTTGAGCCGATCGAGGAAATCGCCGAAGGCGCGCTGCTCTTCCGCCAGCCTGCGGCGCTCCTGCTCCAGCCTTTCGAGCTCCCGCGCCCGATAGGCGTCGAAGGCGCTATTTCCGCTCGCGGGCGAGAACTCGTCACGCGCCCAGCGCTTGATGTCCTGTTTGATGTTCTGTCCCTTGAAGCGGCTCCAGGGCGCAGCGCTTTGCGACGAGCCCGCCCAGAATTCGCCCTTCGCCAGCTTCCAGACGAGCGCGGCGAGACCGAGCGGCCAAAAGACGCAAAAAGCAGCCACGATCAGGGCGATTTCCCAGAAGGACCAGGACTTCCCGGCCCAGCCGCAGCCGCGGCGGTGGCTATGACGGTGATCGGAGCTTTCGTAGCTGGGCTCAAAAGTTTCGGATGTGGATGGCGACATGAGACCTCCTCGCACGATGTTAGCCTCATTCACATAGGAGGCCGCGAAGCCATTGCAAGGGAGAGGGAGTGTAAAATTATATTTCAGGACTTGCTGGGGACGGTGATGCCGCTGTCCTTGAGCATGGCATCGATCGCATCGCCGGCGAGCCTGCCTGCTTCCATGGCAGATACCGAGCCTGACGCGATGAGGCCCGTCATGCCATGAGTGAAAGCCCAGATCTTGATGGCGAGCTCGCGCACCTGATGTTCCTTTGCGCCGAGGTTCCGCACGGCATCCTCAAGCACGGCAAAAGCCCGATCGCCCGCCTGCGTCACCGAGGTGCCGACCGCCGGCAGGCCGGAGGAGAACATCGCCTGATAAAATCCAGGCTCGTCGAGCGCAAAGGCGTAGTAGGCGGCCCCCATGCGATGCAGCGCCTCATAGGGAGAGACGACGCCGGCCGTTGCCGCCAAGAGCCTTTCGCGGAACAAATTGAAGCCTTCTTCCGCTGTCGCCTCGATCAGCGCGTTGCGGTCGCGGAAGTGACGATAGGGAGCGCTCGGGCTGACCCCTGCGGTGCGCGAGGCTTCATTGAGCGTGAAACCCTGCGGCCCGTGTTCGGCAATGAGCCGGCGGGCGGCGGCGATCAGCGCCTCTCTGAGGTTTCCGTGATGGTAGCCGTGTCGGGCAAATTGGGCGTGCGGCGGCCTACAGCGCATGAATGAAAGCTACGCGGAACCGGTTCCGCAATCAATCGTCACGGTAGACCCGCTCGCGGCGTTCGTGGCGCTCCTGCGCCTCGATGGACAGTGTCGCGATCGGACGGGCGTCAAGCCGGCGCAGGCTGATCGGCTCGCCCGTTTCTTCGCAGTAGCCGTAAGTGCCGTCGTCGATGCGCTTGAGGGCGGCATCGATCTTGGAAATGAGCTTGCGCTGGCGATCGCGGGTCCTGAGTTCGAGGGACCGGTCGGTTTCAGTGGAGGCGCGGTCGGCGAGATCGGGAAGAATATTGTTGTCGTCCTGAAGATGCGCCAGCGTCTCGCGGCTCTCCCTCAGAATATCGTCCTTCCAGTTCAGCAGCTTGGCTCGGAAATATTCCCGCTGCCGTTCATTCATGAACGGCTCGTCTTCTCTTGGTTTGTAGTCTTCTTCGACTTCGACCGCCATCTAAGGCCTCACCTACAACACCCTGCACCATCTGTCGGTGCGGCGGGCTTATAGCGATCTCACCCTGCTTCGACAATAGCCAAAGAGAGTTCCATCGCGGGCATGTTCTCTTCCGCTCATCGCCATGATTCGCAAAGACTTTTCTTAAGTCCGGCCTTTTGCCCGAACTCTGTGACAATACTGCAAAGACCATGGCTTTGCAGTTGCGCGGCATGGGCGCTATGAGGACCGAGAGGCAATTCGAAGGGCCTTTCATGCGATTCCAGGGCACCAAGGACTATGTCGCGACCGACGATCTCACCATGGCGGTGAATGCCGCCGTCGTTCTCGAGCGGCCGCTCCTGGTCAAGGGCGAGCCTGGCACCGGAAAGACGGTCCTCGCGCGTGAAGTGGCGGTCGCGCTCGCCGCACCGCTCATCGAATGGCACATCAAGTCGACGACCAAGGCGCAGCAGGGCCTCTATGAATATGATGCGGTGAGCCGCCTGCGCGACTCGCAGTTGGGTGACGCCCGCGTCCATGACATCCGCAACTACATCAAGCGCGGCAAATTGTGGGACGCTTTCACCTATGACCGCCGCCCCGTCCTCCTCATAGATGAGATCGATAAGGCGGACATCGAATTCCCCAACGATCTCCTGCAGGAACTCGATCGCATGGAATTCTTCGTCTATGAGACGGGGGAGACCATCAACGCCAGGCAGCGCCCGATCGTCATCATCACGTCGAACAATGAGAAGGAGCTGCCGGACGCATTCCTCAGGCGCTGCTTCTTCCACTACATCAAATTTCCCGAGCGCGAGACGATGCAGGCGATCATCGACGTTCACTTCCCGGGCCTCAAGGGCAAGCTGGTGCATGAGGCGCTCAACATCTTCTACGATATCCGCGAAGTACCCGGCCTCAGGAAGAAGCCCTCGACATCGGAGCTCCTCGACTGGATCAAGCTTCTTCTGAACGAGGACATCAGTCCCGAGACCTTGCGCGAGCGCGATCCGCGCAAGCTGATCCCACCGCTTCATGGCGCACTGCTCAAGAACGAGCAGGACGTGTCGCTGTTCGAGAAGCTTGCTTTCATGGCCGGGCGCGAAAGGCGATGAACGATGCCCCTATCAGACCATATCGGGATCGATTGCGTTTCGTTTGCCTTCTCACCTCTATTTTTGTAGCGGTCGCAACGGTCAGCTCATCCATGGCTTCTGAAACCGATCTCCACGCAGCTGCCGTCAGGAACGACGCAGCGCTGATCGAAACACTGCTCCAGACGGGAGCGCGCGTGGATGCACGCGATGGATCCGAGCGCACCGCCCTGCTCGTCGCGACACAGGTCAATGCCATCGACGCGGCGCGTGCCTTGATCGCCGCCGGCGCAAATGTGAATGCCAAGGACAATATCGGGGATTCGCCCTATCTCTATGCCGCAGCCGAGGGCCGGCTCGAGATCCTGCGCCTGACGCTCAAGGCCGGGGCCGATCTCAAGAGCGTCAACCGCTATGGCGGCACCGGGCTCATCCCGGCGGCGCATCATGGCCATCCCGACATCGTACGCGAACTGCTCGAGACGGATATCGCCATCGATCATGTCAACCGGCTGGGCTGGACCGCGCTGCTTGAAACCATCATTCTGTCCGATGGCGGGCCGACGCATACGGAGATTCTCAAGCTTCTGGTCGATGCCGGCGCCAATGTATCGCTCGCCGATCGCGATGGCGTGACACCGCGCGCCCATGCCGAAAATCGCGGCTATGGGGAGATGGCGCGCATCCTGAAAGCGGCGGGCGCCAAGCCCTAGTCTCCGTGGACGCTGGCGAGCCATTGCCGGAAGGCGAGCACGCGCGGCTTGTTCCATTTTGCTGCCGGCCCATAGACATAGTAGTTGTCGGCATCCTCGCGCAGTACCAGCTCGGGCAGCGGACAGACGAGCTTGTCCGTCTTGACCTCATCGGTGAGGAGCGTGAGATCGCCCATGGCAACTCCTTGCCCCATCACCGCAGCCTGGATCGCCATGTCGAGAATGGGGAAGGTCTCGCCGCTCATCGGATCGACTTCGCCGCTGGCGAATTCTTTGAGCCAATTCGTCCAGTCGCGCCGATCCGGTGTGGTGTGGAGAAGATTGAAGCGGGCAAGGTCGGCCGGTGCTGCAATGGTGCGGCTTTCAAGCAGCCGCGGCGAGCAGACCGGCGTCATATTGGTGGGCACGACCAGCGTCGCCTCCCAACCTTCCGGACATTCACGCCCGCAGCCGAAGACGAGGTCATAGCCGCCGCCCACAGCTTCCGGCCATTCGTAGATGCCGGTGGTGACATGGACCTCTATCGCCGAATGGCTCTTCCGGAACAGGCCGAGCCTCGGGATCAGCCAGCGGATCGAAAAGCTTGGCTGACTCAAGAGCCTGAGTTTCGGCGCTTCGGCCGCCACATCGGCAAACCCCGCGGCAATCGCCTTGAAGGCCTTGCTCAGCACGGGGAGGAACTTGCGGCCATGCTCGGTCAGGTCCACCTTGCGCGCCCGGCGAATGAAAAGCGGCAGGCCGAGTTCTTTCTCGAGCAGCTTGATATGCCGGCTGACGGCGCCTTCGCTGACATGGAGTTCAGCGGCGGCACGCGCGAAGCTCTGGTGGCGGGCGGCGGCCTCGAAAGCGCGCAGGGCGTTGAGAGATGGCAGGCGCATTGTCGTCGAGCCTTAGTTTTCCTGATCCTTACCCCCAGATAGCTTGCTTTGAATTCAATATGAAGAGGCCGTATCTCAAGGGCCTGGACTCAAGCCGCAGCAAGGAGGGCAAGATGCACAACACAGTTACTGCTTGGATCGCCCGCCACCGCTATCGCCGCGATCTGGTGCGGCAATTGGAGCTCGGCAACCATCTCATCAAAGACATCGGGCTGACCCTCGAGCAGGCTTTGAGCGAGATCAGGAAGCCCTTCTGGCGGGCTTGATCGCGCAAGCCTCTTACTCGGCGGCGGCCTTCTCGCGCGCAGACTTTTCGTCATGCCGGTCGCGCGCCTGCATCAACCAGTAGCTCGCCTGCACGCCGATGCGGCCAAAGGGCCCGCCTGCCCAAGTCGGCGCGAAAGCGGCGAAGCGGCGATATTCATCGTCGCGGTCCGCGATGGCGCGCGCGAGCAGAAGGCCGGCCATGGCCGTGGTGTTGAGGCCATGACCGCCGAAAGCGGTCGCGAACCATTGCCCGTCGGGGCTTCGGCCGATCAGCGGCATCTTGTGCAGCGCATAGGCCATGGGGCCCGCCCAGGCGTATTCGACCTTGGGCGTGCCGAGCTGCGGATAGACCGAGGTCATGTCGCGCCTCAGCATTTCGGCAAGACGCCAGGGCGTGCTCATGCGGGTGGTAATCCGCCCGCCCCACAAGATCCTGTTATCGGACATGAGCCGGTAATAGTCTCCTGCCCGGCGCGTGTCGCTGACGCCCGATCGGGTCCGGATCGCGTCCTGTTCCATCGGTTCGGTGACGGCGACGTAGGTGGCGACCGGCAGAACGGCGCGTCCGGTCAGCGGGTGGATCTGCCGGTCGAGCGATGAGACGCAATGAACGACGTGGCGTGCATGGACCTCGCCATGGCCGGTGCGCACGATGAAGCCCGCACGCTCCTTGCGCACGCCGAGCGCTGGTGTGTTCTCGTGAATTTTCACGCCGCAATGCAGGGCGTCGTCGGCGAGCGCGCGGGCATAGCGCAATGGGTGGATGAGGAAACTCCGCGGATTCTTCAGGCTTTGATAGTAGCGCCGGGTGACAAGGACGGCTCTCGTCTGTTCGGTCGAGAGCACTTCCAGCCCCTCGTTGAAGTCGCGCAGCATCATCGCCGCGTAGCGGCGCAGCGCGGCAGGATCGTCGACCCTCTGCGCGACAATAGTGCCCTCGCCCATCTTGATCGAGGCATCAAGACGCTGGATCTCGCGGCGCACATATTCAGTACCATGCGCCGAGAGCCGGTAAAGCGCCTGCGTGTTTCGCACGCCCACGCGGTCGATGATCTCGCCGATTTCGGCGGCGAAGCCGTTGCTGACCGAGCCGGCATTGCGCCCTGACGCCCCGCTGGCGAGTTCCTTTGCTTCGAGGAGCACGACGATCCGGCCGCGCCGCTGCAATTCACGGGCGGTTGTGATGCCGGCAAGCCCACCGCCGATGACGCAGACATCGCAGGCTTCGACGCCGCGCAACGCGGCCTGGGGCTCGCGCCCCGGCGCCGTTGCCTCATACCAGGTCTGAGAGGCTTGCTTTGGCATTTGGCCCATCGAATCTCTGCCGGTCATACTAAACGATTCGGGCCAAAACAGTCCTTTAGCCCGATTTCGGGGCGGTTGCCCTTGGGGCTTGCCATAAGCTATTGAACCGCAGCGACTTAGAGCAAATCCCGCCAAGGTTGCAGACTTGGCGATAAGGATTTGCTTCCTTTCGGCGAAGTGGGTCCACTTCGCCGGGATGCGCGCTGAGCATCGGACCGAAAAGTGCGAAGCGGTTTTCGGATAATTCCGATGCGCAAACATAAAGATAGAGCGCCGAGGCAATTCTATGAGAACGCCCGGCTCTCTAGAGGATGAGCGATGCGTTTCAAGACCAGCAAGGAGTTCAGGGCCTGGCCGAACAAGGCCGTGACCGTCTTCGGCATGTCCGGAGTCGGCAAGACCACCCTTGCCGATCTGCTGCAGGGTCGTGCCTGGTTCCACTATTCGGTCGATTACCGCATCGGCACGCGCTACATGGGCGAGCATATCGTCGACAATTTCAAGCGCGAGGCGATGAAGGTCCGCTTCCTGCGCGACCTCTTGCGCTCGGATTCGATCTATATCTCCTCCAACATCACCTTCCAGAATCTCGAGCCCCTGTCGACCTATCTCGGTAAGCCCGGCAATCCCGACAAGGGCGGCATCGAATTCACCGAATACAAGCGGCGCCAGGCGCAGCATCGCGAAGGCGAGATCAACGCGCTCAGGGACGTTCCGGACTTCATCGAGCGTTCGCGCGAACTCTATGGCTATAGCCATTTCATCTGCGACTCCGGAGGCAGCCTGTGCGAGGTCGTCGATCCTGAGGATTTCAGCGATCCGGTCCTGCAAAGCCTCGCCGACAATACGCTGCTCCTCTATATCGAGGGCACGCCGGGGCATGCCCGCATGCTGGTCGAGCGTTTCCGCAAGATGCCCAAGCCGATGTACTACCAGCCGCGTTTCCTCGATGAGAAATGGGCACAATACAAGAAGGCCCACGGGATCAGCGAGGACTGCGAGGTCGATCCCGACGGTTTCGCCGCCTGGGGCTTCGAGCAGCTCATACATCACCGCATCCCGCTCTATCAGGCGATCGCCCGCAATTTCGGCTATTCGGTGATGATGGAAGACGTGCCCAAAGTGAAGACGGAAGAGGACTTTCTCGATCTCGTATCGCGCGCGATCGACAGTGAGTGACCATGCCCATCAAGATTCCCAACGATCTGCCCGCTGCCGCAACCCTCGAACAGGAAGGCGTCATGGTGATGAGCGAGGCGACCGCCGCCCGCCAGGACATACGGCCCTTGCATATCGGCCTGCTCAACCTCATGCCGAAAAAGATCAGGACGGAGACGCAGTTCGCGCGCTTGCTCGGGGCGACGCCGCTCCAGGTCGAGATGACGCTCGTCAAGATGACCAAGCACGTGCCAAAGAACACACCTAGTGATCACATCATCGCCTTCTATCGCGACTGGGAAGACGTGCAGGCTCAGAAATTTGACGGCTTCATCGTCACCGGAGCGCCGATCGAGCTCCTCGAATTTTCCGACGTCACCTATTGGGATGAGCTCAGGCGCATCTTCGACTGGACGCAGACCAACGTCCATTCGAGCTTGCATATCTGCTGGGGCGCGCAAGCCGGCCTCAATCACTTTCATGGCATTCCCAAGCACCCGTTGCCTAAGAAGCTTTTCGGCGTCTATCGTCACAGGAACCTGAAGCCGGCCTCTCCCTACCTGCGCGGCTTCTCCGACGACTTCTCAATTCCGGTCTCGCGCTGGACCGAGGTGCGCCGCGCCGACATCCCGACGGGCCACGGGCTCGAGATATTGATGGAATCGGACGAGGCCGGCCTTTGCCTGATCGAGGACAAGGCCCATCGCTCGCTCTTTATGTTCAACCATGTCGAATATGATACAGCCTCGCTTGGCGAAGAATATTGGCGCGACGTGAATGCCAAGAAGCCGATCGAGCTGCCAAAGAACTATTATCCCGACAACGATCCACGCCGGATGCCGGAAAATCGCTGGCGCAGCCACGCTCACCTCCTGTTCGGCAACTGGATCAACGAAGTCTATCAGACGACACCCTACGCGCTCAAAGACATCGGAAAGTAGCGGGCCGCTGGCGCGGTCCGGGCAGCGGTGCTGCGAGTGCCAGTGTGCTGAACGCGAAGTTCCTGATATCCATCCGCTATACCGACAGGAACTTCGCGTTCAAAAGCACACTAGAATTATTAGATTTTCTAGTGTCCTTTCGAATCCGAAGTTCGCGCGGAAGACGCTGCGAGGTGATGCGAACTTTGGATTCGGACACTAGCCAGCTGTCGCTCTCATGTCACAAACGGGCTATAGTGCGTGCCGCATGCTTCGGCTTTTCCTGATAAGGCACGCCAAATCGAGCTGGACCGATCCCGGTCTTGATGATCACGACCGCCCGCTCAGTCCGCGCGGACAGAAAGCCGCCCCTCTTATCGGCCGCTTCATGCGCGCGCAAAAGCTGGTGCCGGACCTGGTGCTCTGCTCGCCGGCACGCCGCGCCCGCGATACGTGGAAGCTGGCTTCCGCCGAGCTCGGTGCCGCGCCGCGGCTCCTCATGGACGAGGCGCTCTATGATTTCGGCAATGGCGGGCGCATTCTCGACACCTTGCGCGGTAAGGCCGCGACCGCGAAGTCCGTCTTGGTCGTCGGCCACAATCCCTCGATCGAGCGCCTGGCCCAACGCCTCATCGGCAAAGGAGATACGAAACTGCGCAAGCGCCTCGCCGAGAAATATCCGACAGGCGCCCTGGCGGCGATCACTTTCGAGACCAAAGACTGGAGTGCGATCGAGGACGGCAAGGGGACGCTCTCCGTCTTCATCCGGCCGCGCGACCTGGCCAAGGAATTGACAAGTTAACCCTTGCGCCGAGGCGTCCGCCGTCCCAACTATGAGCCGGTTCTGGTCTATGACGCATTGGCGAATTGAAACCTATCTCTTTCATTGACGGCGCCCGTATTGCGGCGGGTGGTCTCAAGGACTTTGCGTCGGACCTTTCCACGCCGACCTTGCGCCTGGGAGTCACTGGTCTCGCCCGCGCCGGCAAGACCGTCTTCATCACCGCGCTCGTGCATGCATTGCTCAACCAGACGCGGCTGCCGTTATTCGATGCCCAGGCACAAGGCCGCATAACCCGCGCCTATCTCGAGCCGCAGCCCGACGATGATCTCCCGCGCTTCGCCTATGAGGATCACATTGCAGCTCTGAGCGCCAAGGAGCGCCATTGGCCGGAGAGCACACGCCGCATCAGCCAGCTTCGCTTGACGCTCGACTACACGCCGCAGGGCCTGATTGCGAGGAGCTTCGGCCGCAACCGGCTGCATGTCGATATCGTCGACTATCCGGGCGAATGGCTGCTCGACTTGCCGCTGCTCAGGCTCACCTATCAGCAATGGTCGGCAGAGACACTGGCCACGAGCCGGCGGAAGCCCCGCGATGCGCTGGCGCGCGACTGGCATGGATTGCTCGCAAACCTCGATCCACTCGCCCCCGCGCATGAGCGTGACGCGGTCAAGTCGGCAGAGCTCTTCACCTCCTATCTTGCGCGCTGCCGCGGCGGCGATGTCGCGCTCTCCGCTCTGCCGCCGGGCCGCTTCCTGATGCCTGGCGATCTTGCCGGCTCTCCTCTTCTCACTTTCGCGCCTTTCGATGTGACCCCAGAGGCCCGATTTCCGCGCGGCTCTCTCGGCGCTCTGATGGCGCGGCGCTATGATTCCTATGTCGCGAAAGTGGTGCGACCTTTCTTTCTCGGTCATTTTGCCCGACTCGATCGCCAGATTGTGCTGGTCGATGCCTTGAGCGCACTCAATGCCGGCGCCGACGCCGTGCGCGATCTGCAACACGCTATCACCGAAGTGCTCGCCTCTTTCCGCCAGGGCGCCAACTCCTGGGCCTCGATGCTGCTCGGGCGTCGCATCGATCGCATCCTGTTCGCCGCCGCCAAAGCCGATCTCATCCACCATTCAAGCCATGACCGGCTGGAGGCCATCTTGGAGTTCATCGTGAAGGAAGCCGGCGCGCGCGCCGAATTCTCGGGCGCCGAGATCGACATCGCGGCCCTTGCGGCGATCCGGGCCACGCGCGAAGCGACGATTCGCCAGAAGGGGGAAGATCTCGCCTGCATTGCCGGCATCCCCGAGAGAGGCGAGACGATCGGCGGCGAAACCTTCACCGGCGAGACTGAAGCGGCGATCTTTCCGGGCGATCTTCCGGCCAATCCCGACGATGCCTTGCGCGGCGGATTGGAGGGTGCGCTTCGTTTCGTGAAGTTCCGTCCGCCTTTGACAGCTGGCAGAAGCTTCCCGCATATAAGAACTCGATCGCGCTCTCGAATTTCTGTTGGGAGATCGCTTTTCATGAACGATCACCGCACACCGCAGGCCTTTCACATCGATCCGGCGCCGAAGCCCGACAAGGTGCGCCGGGCGCCACGTGCCCTTCCCGCGAGCAAGATCAAGTTCGAAAAGGAGCCGGACGGTCAGGAGGTGGTCGTGCCGCCGGCACCGCTCCCCTCGTCGCGAACATTGCACTGGGGCTCGCTTCTCGTCTCGACGCTTTTCGGACTCTTGGTGATGTGGGCCGGCCTCTCCGTCACCAATCTCATCGACGAGCTCTTTCAGCGTTCGCAATATCTGGGTTGGATCGGCCTCACTCTCGCCGGCCTCGCGGGCATCGCCGCGCTCGCCATCATCCTGCGCGAGATTTGGGGGCTCGCGCGCCTCAACCGCATCGAGCACGTGCAAGCGGATGCCGCGCGCGCCCTCAATCACGATGACGATGCCGCCGCAAGGCGCGTCATCGCTGCCCTCAAGGACGTCTATCGCTGGCGTCCTGACGCCGCCTGGGAACTCAAGACCCTGGGCCAGCACGAGAGCGACGTCATGGATGCCCGCGATCGCGTCAGGATCGCCGATCGCGATCTCGTTTCGGGCTTCGACGATGAGGCGCATCGCATCATTGCGCGTCGGAGCCGCCGTGTGACGATGCTGACGGCGGTGACGCCGGCGGCGGCACTCGACATTCTCTTCGTCGCCGCCCAGAATCTGCGCATGCTGCGCGAGATTGCGACACTCTACGGCGGCAGGCCATCGGTGCTGGCGACTTTGCGCCTCGCCCGCATGGTCATCGGCCATCTCGCGGTCACCGGTGGCCTCGCCTTGTCCGACAGCGTGATCCAGCATGTCGTCGGCAAAGGCCTGATCGGCCGGCTCTCCGCGCGCTTTGGCGAGGGTGCTGTCAATGGCATCCTCACCGCGCGCATCGGTCTTGCCGCACGCGATGTCTGCCGTCCGATACCGCAACCAGCCGAAGCGAAGGAGACACTCTCCAGCCTGACGCGAGAGTTGCTGAATTTCTCGAGCGAGGATGGTCGCAATGCCGCTCGCCCGGCTTGATCTCGCCCTCCGGCGCAGCCACGATGTGCGCAACGCGCTGCATACGGCGATCTTGATCGGCGGATCGGCGGTGCTCCTCGCTTTGATCGCCTGGACCGTGCTGGGCTGGACCGGTCTTGTCTGGGCTGGGGTTCTTGGCGCGTTCGGACTGTGGACCATGGGGCGCGTCTCCCCCAAGGTGGTGCTTGGCCTCTACAAGGCGCGCGCGCTCGGCCCTGATGAATTGCCCGAAGTGCATGGCGTCCTGCGCGAGCTGGCAAAGCGCGCCGAATTGCCGTCGGTGCCGCAGCTATACTATGTGCCGAGCAAGATCCTCAATGCCTTCGCCGTGGGCAAGCGTGAGGATTCGGCCATTGCGGTAACCGATGGCCTGCTGCGCGGAATGACGATGCGCCAGCTTACTGGTATACTCGCTCACGAGACCGCGCATATCCGCTCGGGCGATCTCAAGGTCATGGCGCTTGCCGATGTGCTGACGCGCATGACCAGTTCCATGGCGATGCTGGGCCTCATCGGCATACCCTTTCTGTTCGGCGCCGATATCGAGATACCCTTGCTCGGCATCCTGCTCCTCATCTTCGCGCCGACCCTTGGCGGGCTTCTGCAGCTCGCCCTGTCGCGCACCCGGGAATATGACGCTGATCTCGATGGTGCTGCCCTGACCGGCGATCCCGCGGGGCTCGCCTCCGCACTCGATACGCTGGAGCGCCGGCAGGGCCGCGTCTGGGAGGGATTGTTTCCGGCCGGGCGCGTGCCCAATCCTTCGCTCTTGCGCACCCATCCCGCGACCAAGGACCGCATCGCCCGGCTCCTCGCTCTGGCGGGCGAGGCCGAGCCGCAGATCGTGGTCGCGAGCACCAGGCCCGAGCCCGGTCCGTCCATCGTGCCGCCGATCCGCAATCCGCGCATTCACTGGAACCGTATGGGGATATGGTACTGAATCATGTTCCTCACCTTCTTCCATGAGCTCAAGGCCTCGGGACTTCCCGTCACCCTCAAGGAATATCTGACCTTAATGGAGGCGCTGGATTCAGGCCTCGCGCGCTTCCGGGTGGAAGACTTCTATTATCTCTCACGCGCGGCGCTGGTGAAGGATGAGCGCAATCTCGACAAGTTCGACCGCGTCTTCGGCCATGTGTTCAAGGGACTTGAAAACAGTGCCGAGGCCCTCATCGCCGAGATCCCGCAAGAGTGGCTGCGCAGATTGACGGAGAAGTTCCTGACCGAGGAGGAGAAACGCCTCATTGAGTCGCTGGGCGGCTGGGACAAGATCATGGAGGAGATGAAGAAGCGTCTCGCCGAGCAGAAAGGTCGCCATCAGGGTGGCAGCAAATGGATCGGCACCGCCGGAATATCACCCTATGGCGCTTATGGCTACAATCCCGAAGGCATTCGCATCGGCCAGGATCGGAACCGCAACAACTGCGCGATCAAGGTATGGGACCGGCGAGACTACAGGGATCTCGACGATGGTGTCGATCTCGGCACCCGCAACATCAAGCTGGCGCTCAGGCGCTTGCGCAAATTCGCCCGCGAGGGTGCGCCCGAGGAACTCGATCTTGACGGCACGATCAAGTCGACGGCCAACAAGGGCTATCTTGATCTGAGGCTCGTTCCGGAGCGCCGCAACACGGTGAAGGTGCTGTTGTTCTTCGATGTCGGCGGCTCGATGGACCCGTTCATCCGCAGTTGCGAGGAATTGTTCTCGGCGGCGCGCAGCGAGTTCAAGCACATGGAATATTTCTATTTCCACAATTGCCTCTACGACAGAGTGTGGAAGAGCAACCGCCGCCGTCATGATGAGCCCATCGAGACTTGGAAGGTGCTGCACACCTACCCGTCCGACTACAAAGCGATCTTCGTCGGCGACGCCTCCATGAGCCCTTACGAGTTCACCCATCCCGGCGGATCGGTGGAACATTACAACGAAGAATCCGGCATGACATGGCTCGGACGCGTGAGCCAGATCTATCCCAAGCTCGTCTGGCTCAATCCGACCCCCGAAAAATACTGGATCTACACTGCTTCGACCGACCTTATCCGCGGCCTCCTGGCGGGCCGAATGTATCCGCTGACGCTCTCGGGCCTCGACCAGGCTATGCGCGAGCTGACTCGCTAGAGCAAATCCCGCCAAAGGCCTGCCCCGGACTCGATCCGGGGTTGAAGACTTTGGCGATAAGGATTTGCTCCAGCATATTGATTTGGCGCGAATCCTTATCGGCGAAGTGATTCCACTTCGCCGGGATGCGCGCTAGATCACGAAGGAGTGAGACAGCGACGGAATGGTGGTCCGCGATCCGTCTTGCGGCTATCACAAATGCGGAGATCCGGATGCAGAACAAGACCAAACTCGCTCTCACTGTCCTCGCTTTGTCCACCTTGGGTGTGGGCGCGCTCGCCGGCCAGGCCGTTGCCGACAGCGGCGGTTGGGGCGGTGGACGCGGCCATGGCGGCGGCGGCGTGCGCTACCTCATCGAACGCTATGATGCCAACAAGGACGGCAAGATCAGCCAGCAGGAGATCGATGACAATCGCACCGATTGGCACAAGCGGTTTGACGCCGACAAGAACGGCACCTTGAGCCTCAAGGAGTTCGAGGCGCTCTGGCTTGAGGCGTACCGGCAGGAGATGGTGCGTGAGTTTCAGCGGCTCGACCCCAATGGCGATGCCGCGGTCACTCTCGATGAATACAAGGATCCTTTGTCGCGTCTTGTCGCCAACCGGGACCGCAATGGCGACGGCGCGTTGAGCCGGGAAGACCGGCGGCACGATGGCTGGCGCCGCCGGCACCGCGATGGCGGCGAGGACCACGACAAGTCCAACGACGACGGCGACCGGCCGAGCGAGCAATAGGCCGCGGGTGGACAGTCCGCGGAGCAAGCGCTTTTTTGCGCTGCGGGCTGTTTTTTCGGATGCCGGCAGCCCCTCGGTGACCGATGTTTCGCCGAGCGGCCGCATTTCGATATGTCTCGGCGGAATGCCGCATTGTCGCGTTGCGGACTGGCGGCTCCTCGCTACCCGTGACACACTGCCGGCGAGAGCAAATCCCGCCAAAGGCCTGCCCCGGACTTGATCCGGGGTTGAGGCTTTGGCGATATGGATTTGCTCCGATATAGTTGGGCGCGAATCCTGGTCGGCGAAGCGATTTCTACTTCGCCGGGACGCGCGCCAGAAGCCAGCAGAAGATTGCAATGCCAGCCACACTGATCCGCGCCAGCGACCCTCTCCTCCAGCCCTATAAGATCAAGCATCTGACTCTCAAGAATCGGATCATGTCGACGGCGCATGAACCGAACTATCATGAAGACGGCATGCCGAAGGATCGCTATCGGCTCTATCACGTGGAAAAGGCCAAAGGCGGCATTGCGTTGACCATGACGGCGGGCTCGGCCGTGGTCGCACGCGATTCTCCGCCGGCTTTCGGAAATCTTCTCGTCTACAAGGACGAGATCGTGCCCTGGCTGCGCAAGCTTACCGATGAATGCCATGAGCATGGCGCTGCGGTCATGATCCAGCTCACCCATTTGGGCCGGCGCACCAATTGGAACAAGGCTGACTGGCTGCCCGTCCTTTCCTCTTCCCCGGTGCGTGAGCCGGCGCATCGCGCCTTTCCCAAGGAAATGGAAGATTGGGATATCGAGCGCATCGTCACCGACTATGCCGCAGCAGCGCAACGCATGCAGCAAGCGGGCCTCGATGGCTTCGAGTTCGAATGTTACGGCCATCTTATGGATGCCTTCTGGTCGCCGGCCACCAACCAGCGCACTGACGGCTATAACGGCTCGATCGACAATCGCCTGCGTTTCACCTTCCGCGTCCTCGAAGCCGTGAGAAAGGCCGTCGGGCCCGATTTCATCGTCGGCTGCCGCCTGGTGGCGGACGAGGATTGGGACATAGGCCTTTCACGCGCCGAAGGCCTTGAAATCTGCCATCGGCTCAAGAACTCCGGCATGGTCGATTTCCTGAACGTCATCCGCGGCCATATTGACCATGACGCGCCCTTGGCCAAGGTCATCCCGGTGCTCGGCATGGCGGCATCGCCGCATCTCGATTTCGCCGGCGAAGTGCGCGCTGCGACCAAGTTCCCCGTATTCCACGCGGCGCGAATCAATGACGTGGCGACCGCGCGCCATGCGGTCGCCGAGGGGAAGCTCGACATGGTCGGCATGACCCGCGCCCATATCGCCGATCCCCATATCGTCAAAAAGATCATGGAGGGTCGCGAGTCCGATATTCGTCCCTGCGTCGGCGCCACCTACTGTCTCGACCGCATATATGAAGGCTATGAGGCACTGTGCATCCACAATCCGGCCACCGGCCGCGAGGCAACGATGCCGCAGGTGATCACCCGCACGACGGGCGCACGCAAGAAGATCGCCATTATCGGCGGCGGTCCGGCTGGGCTCGAGGCGGCGCGGGTCTCGGGCGAGCGCGGTCATGAGGTGATCCTGTTTGAGGCCGGGAACGATCCGGGCGGCCAGATCCGCGTTGCCGCGCAGGTGAAGCGCCGGCGTGAACTGATCGGGATTGTCGATTGGCGGGCGGAGCAATGCCAGCGGCTCGGCGTCACTCTGAACCTCAACAGCTTCGCCGAGGCGTCCGACATCCGCGCGCTCGCCTCCGATATCGTCATCGTGGCGACCGGCGGGGTACCGCAGATGAGCAGCATCGCGGACGGCGCCGATCTTGCGGTGTCGAGCTGGGATATCCTGTCGGGCGAGGTGAAGCCCGCCGAGGAGGTACTGCTGTTCGATGACAATGGCGCCCATCCCGGCATGGCCGCTGCCGAATTCATCGCCGAAGCGGGTTCCGCGCTCGAGGTCGTAAGTCCCGAGCGTTTCTTCGCGCCCGAGATGGGTGGTCTGAATCTCGTCCCTTATATGAAGATATTCACCAACCGGCAGGTTCGGGTGACGACCATGACGCGGCTGCGTTCTCTCAAGCGGCAAGGCAACAAGATCGAGGCCGTGCTGTGGAGCCCCTATACCGAGGCCGATTGCGGCACCCGCCTGGTCGACCAGGTCGTGGTCGAAAATGCGACGTCACCGCTGGCCGATGTCTATTTCGATCTCAAGGAAGAATTCGAGCAATCGCGGCGAAGTCGACTACGAGGCGTTGATCGCCTGCCGCCCGCAGAAGAAGCGCGTAAATCCCGACGGTTTGTTCCAGCTGTTCCGCATCGGCGATGCCGTCGCGTCGCGCAACATCCATGCGGCGATCTATGATGCGTTGAGACTTTGCAACGGTTTTTGATCGCTACGTCGCGAGTTTCTCCCCACGCTACGATCCGGAATTGGGTGGAACAGCGGCAAGATTTCAGCTAGAACGACAAGCGCCCCGGGGATGAGCATGACCTGAGGCGATGACCGCAACCGGAGCTCGTCATATCGGGCATCCGGTTTTCTCATCTGCTTGGAGGACGCATGATCAACCGCACGATGGGAGCGGCCGAATGGGCCATGCTCATCTTCCTCAGCATTGTCTGGGGCGGATCGTTTTTCTTCTACGCCATCACCGTCAAAGAGCTTCCGACCTTCACCATCGTGTTCTTGCGTTTGAGCCTCGGCAGCATCGGGCTTTGGCTCATCGCATGGGCAATCGGACTCGTGCCGCCGCGCCAGCCTCTGCTGTGGCGCAATTTCCTGATCATGGGCCTCCTCAACAACGCCATCCCCTTCAGCCTGATTGTCTGGGGTCAGCGCGAAGTCGCCTCCGGACTTGCGGCGGTCCTCAATGCCACCACGCCCTTCTTCACCGTTCTCGTCGCCAACATCCTGACCGCGGATGAGAAATTGTCGTGGAATCGTGTGCTCGGCGCGGTGATCGGCCTCTCCGGCGTCGCCGCCATGATGGGCGCCGAAATCATTGGGCTCCCCCAGAGCTCGCTGCCATCGCAGCTCGCCATTCTTGCAGCCTCGGTCTCTTACGGCTTCGCCAGTGTTTTCGGTCGCCGCTTCTCCTCCCTTCCGCCTCTCGTCACCGCCGCCGGCCAGACCGCAGGCTCCTCTCTTATCCTTTTGCCGCTGATGCTCGTCATCGACAGGCCATGGCAGCTTTCACCGCCATCGCTCCACATTTGGCTCGCCATTGCCGGGCTTGCCGTCCTGTGCACATCGCTCGCCTACGTTCTCTATTTCACCGTTCTGAAGCGGGCCGGCGCCACCAATATCGTACTCGTCACATTCCTCGTTCCGGTGAGCGCCATTGTGCTCGGCGTCGCCTTGCTGGGCGAGACGATCGGCATTCACCATGTCGTCGGCATGGTGACCATCGCCATTGGCCTAGCGCTTATCGACGGGCGGCTCCTTACTTTTTTGAAACCCCGTCGCGCCTGACAGAAAACCGGTATATCATCCCGGACGCATCGGACCGAAAAGTGGAGACCGGTTTTCGGATCATCCGATGCGCAATACAGAGTCAACGCAACGAGGAGGAGATCGTGGCCAGTCATCCCGATGTCCAGGGCTTCTTCGACGAAGCCACTAATACGGTAAGCTATGTGGTGAGCGATCCCGCCACGAAGATCTGCGCCATCGTCGACTCCGTGCTCGACTATGATGCGTCAGCCGGGCGTACCTCGTTTAAATCGGCCGACCAGCTCATCGATCACGTCCGCCGTCAGGGTTTCACGCTCGACTGGATCCTCGAGACCCATGTCCATGCCGACCATCTTTCCGCCGCGCCCTATATCCAGGAAAAGCTGGGGGGTAAGCTCGGCATCGGCGAGAAGATCACCGTCGTGCAGGACACGTTCGGCAAGATCTTCAATGCCGGCACGGAATTCCAGCGCGACGGTAGCCAGTTCGACCAGCTGTTCAAGGATGGCGACCGCTTCCGCCTGGGCTCGATCGACGCCCATGTCATGCATACGCCCGGCCACACACCGGCCTGCCTGACCTATGTGATCGGCGATGCCGCCTTCATTGGCGATACGCTGTTCATGCCGGATTACGGCACCGCGCGCGCCGATTTTCCCGGCGGCGATGCGCGTCAACTCTACAGGTCTATTCAGAAGGTGCTGTCGCTGCCACCCGAGACCAGGCTGTTCCTGTGCCATGACTACAAGGCGGCCGGCCGCGATTTTTTTGCCTGGGAGACGACGGTCGCCGCCGAGCGCGCCGGCAATGTCCATATCCGGGACGGCGTCAGCGAGGAGGAATTCGTCGCCATGCGCACGGCGCGCGACAAGAAGCTCGGCGCGCCGAAACTGATCATCCCCTCGATCCAGGTGAATATGAATGCCGGCCATTTCCCTGAGCCGGACCCAGACGGCAATGTCTATCTGAAAGTGCCGCTCAATCGCATCTAAGAACAGGAGACCGGCATGGCCGAACAGTTGCGCGGCATCCATCATCTGACCGCCATCACCGCCGACGCCCCGGGTAACCTCGCCTTCTACACCAGGGTGCTCGGCCTGAGGCTGGTCAAGAAGACCGTCAATCAAGACGACACGAGCGCCTATCACCTGTTCTATGCCGACGGGAAAGCCAGCCCTGGCAGCGACGTCACCTTCTTCGACTGGCCCGTGGGGCGCGAAAGGCGCGGCACGCATGCGATCGCGCGCACGGCGCTGAGAGTTGGCGGCGAAGCGAGCCTCGCCTGGTGGCGCGAGCGCCTCCTCGCCGTCAAGCTCGAGGTGGCCGAACTCGCGGACATCGCCGGCTATATGTCGCTCGATTTCGAGGACCCCGAAGGCCAGCGCTTGCGGCTCATCAATGACAAGGGTGCGGGCGAGAGCTCATGCCTGGGAGGGAAGTCCGGTTCCTGAAGATTACCAGATCCGCGGACTCGGCCCGATCACGCTGTCAGTGCCGGATGAGAAACCGACCGCGGCGGTGTTGACCGAGGTCCTCAATATGCGGGAAGTGCGCACGCATCCGTTGGCCAATGGCAAGACCTCGCTCCATGTCTTCGCCATGGGAGACGGCGGACCTGCGGCCGAGCTTCACCTGGCGGTCGAGCCGCATCTGCCCATCGCGGGCCAGGGCGCGGGTGGCGTCCACCACGTCGCCTTCCGCACGCCGAGCGTCGAGACGCTGCATCAATGGACCGAAAGGCTCGCGAGCTTCAGGCTTCCCTCGAGCGGCGAGGTCGAGCGCTATTATTTCCGCTCGCTCTATTTCCGCGAGCCCAATGGCATATTGTTCGAGATCGCGACCGACGGACCGGGCTTCGCGGTGGACGAGCCTTTGGAGAGTCTGGGCCAGCGCCTGGCACTGCCGCCCTTCCTCGAAGGGCGGCGCGCCAGCATCGAAGCCGGCCTGAAGCCCTTGCAATGACAACCCGCATTTCGGCAAGTGAAGCGCGGCATTTCGTCGAAAAGCATCAGCTCTTGGTCGCCGGCACGCCTTTGGCGGAGGCCGCCAGGGTCGCCCTCCTCATTCACGGCCGCCACGCGAGCGCGGAGGTCATTCTGCCGCTCGCCGAGCGGCTTTCTCTGCCGGGTGTGTGCTTTCTCGCGCCCAGTGCCGAGACAGGAAGCTGGTATCCCGGCCTCTTCATGGGGCCGATTTCTGCCAACGAGCCCTTTCTCAGCCAGTCGCTCGATCGGCTGGGCAAAATCTTTCACTCGGTCAATGAATTGGGCTTCGATGTCGGGACCGAGATCGCACTCACCGGCTTCTCGCAAGGCGCGTGCCTCGTGCTCGAATATGCCGCACGCCATCCGCAGCGCTATGCCGGCGTCCTCGGCTTCACCGGCGCACTCATTGGTCCCGATCCCATGCGCCGGAAAGAAAAAGGCAGTTTCGACGGCACGCCGGTCTTCATCGGCTGCAGCGAAAGAGATCCGTTTATACCGGCACAGCGCGTCATCGAGACCGCCGAGCATCTGAAGGCTCACGGCGCGCTCGTGACGACGCGCTTCTATCCGGGCGGCGACCACGTCATCACTGACGATCAGATCGCCCACGGCCTCGAAATCCTGTCATCTAGCGCGCATCCCGGCGAAGTGGCCTCACTTCGCCGAAAAGGATTTCGCGCCAACATAGGCGGGATTTGCTCCACGACGTCTGAAAAATCGAAGGGAAGCAGAACATGGATATCGGCATCATTGGTCTCGGACGCATGGGTGGCAACATCGCCCGGCGCCTCATCCGCGGCGGACATAAATGCGTCGTGCACGATCGCAGCGAGGATGCGGTGAAGGATGTCGAAGCCGCGGGTGCGGCGGGCGCCAGCGACGCCGCCGACATGCTGGCGAAGCTCTCCTCGCCGCGCGCGGTCTGGCTGATGCTGCCGGCGGGTGCCATCACCGAGAAGGTCCTGACCGAGGTCGCAGCCCTCATGCGCTCCGGCGATATCCTGATCGACGGCGGCAACAGCTTCTACAAGGACGACATCCGCCGGGCCAAATCCTTGCGCGAGAAAGGCATCCACTATGTCGATGTCGGCACGTCGGGCGGAGTTTGGGGTCTCGAACGCGGCTATTGTCTGATGATTGGCGGCGACGAAGCCATTGTCGGGCACCTCGATCCCATTTTCGCCTGCCTGGCACCGGGAATTGGCAAGATCGAGCGCACGCCGCTGCGCGAGCGGCGCGATCCACGCGCCGAGCACGGCTATATTCATTGCGGGCCCGCAGGCTCGGGCCATTTCGTCAAGATGATCCACAACGGCATCGAATACGGGCTGATGCAGGCCTATGGCGAGGGCTTCGATATCCTGCGCAACAAGTCGAGCACCGAGCTGCCCGAAGATGAACGCTTCACGCTCGACATGGCCGATATCGCAGAAGTCTGGCGGCGCGGCAGCGTCATCTCCTCCTGGCTTCTCGATCTCTGCGCCATTGCGCTCACCCGCGACGGCGATCTCAAAAGCTTCACCGGCTCCGTCTCCGATTCAGGCGAAGGCCGCTGGACCGTCGAAGCGGCAATCGAGGAGGCGGTGCCCGCCGATGTGCTGTCGACGGCGCTCTATGCCCGCTTCCGTTCGCGCCGTGACCACACCTTTGCGGAAAAGCTGCTCTCCGCCATGCGCTACGAATTCGGCGGGCATGTCGAGCCGAAAACGTAGCCCCGTTTCAGCTTGGGGGTGGCCCCGTCGATGAACGGAGGATGAGACGTGTCGGGAGGACTTCATGCCTGACCTGAGCGCCTTCGAGGACGATGCGCGCCGCGATGCGGCCCTTTTCGAGGGCCATTCCATCGATGGTGGTGAGCGGTGGATCGGTTTTTGCTGCCGCCGGAATATCGTTGAAGCCCACCACCGAGATGTCGCGGGGGACCGAGCGACCGCGACGCTGGGCTTCCTCGATGACAGCGATCCCCTGCATGGCGGACATCGACAGGATGGCCGTCGAGGCGGGCGCTACATCGAGCATCAGCCGGGCGGCGTCTCTTTCCCAGGGATGGGCCTGGACCATCGGTACCTCACCGATATCCAGGCCGACTTCGGCGAGCGCGTCGGCATAGCCGCGATATTTCTCCTGATCAGTCGTCCCGCCCGAGGCCTCCGGCTCACGCTTACGGCCCGGAGCAAAATAGCGAGGCGGTCCGAGATCGCGCAAAAAAGACAGAATTGCGAATTTGCGATGGCCGAGTTCGGCAAGATGGCGTGCTGCCGCATATCCGCCCCCATGTGAATTGACGCGCACTGAACTGATGTCCGGTCCCGCTTCAATATCCATTACCACGAACGGAAGCCTCCGGAGGCGCGCGGCATCGACATCCTGCAATCGCTCGATGCGATCGAAGATAAATCCATCGACCAGCGCATTGCCCGCGGCGGCGCTCGAGCTTGCAGGAATGATCAGCAGGTTGGCGCCCACTTCGTCGCAGACCTCACCGATACCCTGCAACATCTGACTGAACACAGGGTTGCGCAGAGAATCGACTAGCCCCCACTTCGCCGGCGGAAGGACGCCAATGGCATTGATCTTGCCGGCGCGCAGTGCGCGACCCTTGGGATCGGGCCCGAGGTAGCCAAGGGAGCGGGCTTTGGCTTCGACGAGCGCCCGTAGTTCCGGACGGACGCGTTCGGGATGGGCGAAAACATTGGAGACCGTGCTGCGGGAAACTTCCGCAGCACGCGCAACGTCAACCAAGGTCGCTTTGAGAGCGCGATCCATTCTCTGAGGGTAGAGGCTTTTTTGTATCGATCCAAATAGTTTCTTGACTTCTTACGCAATGTCCCAGTAATATCCAGTTTAGATCGATACAAAATATAGCATTGCAACTGGCTTTTAGCGATCCATGCCTCGAATGACGGGATTTCCAGCCAGTTCCCTGGGGGATTTGGGAGGACATCATGGAATTCGCTTCCGACAGCAATTTATTTGCCCGCATCCTTCTCACTCTGGCCACCCTTGGATACAGCCTGGTCACAGTCAAGGCTGACTTCAATCAGACGCACGCGACGAATCCCTTGTGGACGGCGCACGCTCGATTTCATTTGGTTTGGCAGGTCCTCAGCTACTGCGGCGTCGCACTCATCGCCCTCGCTCTGATCTGGCTCAGCGGCCCTCTTCCCACTGAGCGCCTCTATCTCGCCGCCGCTCTGAGCCTTGCGATCTATGGCGGTTTCTTTGTGGCCTTGTTCGCTCGCCCGCTGTTCAACGGCAAACTCTATGACGAGAACGGCTATCTCCCATTCAAAGCCCAATCGGTGGGTCAGGCGCGAAATGGGATGTGAATGTGACCGTTTTCTCGGTGACATCGGCGATCATGGCGGCGGGCTTCGTGTCCATACAGTAGCGGCCTTCGGCCGCTACATCCTCCCATACTTCTTCATGACGTCGATGAGCCGGTCATGCGGCAGCGCCACGCTCCTGTTCCCGTCGCGTCCGACCATCGTCTGGTTGGCGACCATGCTGTCGATGATCGCCTCCTCCGTCGTTTCGATCGTCGCAATGAACAGCGGATCGATGTCGCCGGTGCCAACTGCCTCCATGCGGCGCAGTTCGCCGCGCTTCGCGCTGAAGGCTTCCGCATTTGCCGTGGAGAAGGCAAGGAAGATGTCGCCCGAGCTATTGTGGCCAATGCCGCCGGTTCGCGCGAGACCGAGGGGCACGCGGCGGGCGATCCGCTTCAGCTGATGCGCCTCGAGCGGAGCATCTGTCGCGATGACCACGATGATCGAGCCTTGCGGCTTGCCGCGCAGCTCATCGCCCTTGATGTGGAGCCCAACCGGGACGCCGAGAATGGTGAATTCGGCCCTCTGCCCGAAATTCGACTGGACGAAAGCGCCGACCGTGTAGCGGCGTCCGGCCATTCTCACCAGGCGCGATGCCGTGCCATTGCCGCCCTTGAAGTCGTAGCAGATCATTCCGGTGCCGCCGCCGACGCTTCCCGCTTCGACGGGGCCGCTGCGAGCTCCTTCGAGGGCTTGAACCACATGCCCGGTCCTCAGATGGAAACCGTTGATATCGTTGAGATCGCCATCATAGGTCTCGGCTGCAACCGGCAGTCCCCAGTCCTGAACATTGCCGCCGGCATGACGCACTAGCCATTCGATCGTCGCATCGCGAGCGACGCCACAGGAATGTGTGTTGGTGATGGTGATCGGCGTCTGCAATTCGCCTGATTCCTCTATCCAGATCGTGCCGGTCATCTCGCCATTGCCATTGAGCGAATAATATCCGGCGGCGCACGGAAGCTGGGCTTTCCCACGCCCACGCGGCAGGATCGCAGTGACGCCGGTGCGAACCGGTCCCTTCCCAACGATCAGCTTCCCATCGCCGGAAATCAGCGTCGTCACCCCGACCTCGACGCCCGCGACATCTGTGATCGCGTTGTTCTCACCAGGTTCGCCCAGGAAAGGCAGCCTCAGCGCCCGGGCGCGTGTCTTGCCGGCAGGGGTCACATGATGAGAATTCATGAAGTCTCCTCGAAATCTGCTTTGCAATAGGCGAGGCTTCGCACACACTGAAGCCGATGAGCAAGACCGGGCTATATCAGGGCACCTATGGCATCTCCCGTCGATCCAAGCGCCTATAAGGAAGCCCTGATCTTTCTCGCCACGGCCGGCGTCGTCATACCCATCTTCCGCAAATTGGGTTTGAGCTCGATCCTGGGTTTTCTCATCGTCGGCGCCTTGATTGGCCCAAATATGCTGGGCCGGCTCTCCGCGACCTGGCCTTGGCTCAGCAATTTCGTTTTCACCGAATCGGAAGAATTGACCCGGCTCGGCGAGCTCGGCGTCGTCTTCCTTCTGTTCCTGATCGGCATCGAACTGTCCTTCGAACGCCTGATCACCATGCGGCGTCTGGTGTTCGGCCTTGGCGGCCTGCAGATGCTCATCACCACCCTCGCCTTGAGCCTGACGGGCCTGTGGCTAGGTCTGGCATCGGCCGAGGCCCTGATCATTGCATCGGCCTTGTCGCTGTCCTCGACCGCGATCGTGGTTCAGCTTCTGTCCGAAGCCAAGCGTCTCGGCAGCCACACCGGACGCGCCAGCTTCTCGGTGCTGCTGTTCCAGGACCTGGCGGTCATCCCTATTCTCCTGCTGGTCAATGTCCTCGGCACCAATGAGAAAGGTCTGGGCTTCGCCGACATTCTCACCGCCATTGCCCAGGCATTCATCGCCATCGCCCTCATCGTGGTGGTCGGCCGCTTCCTGCTGCGCCCGCTCTTGCGCCTGGTCGCGCAGACGCGCAGTGGCGACCTGTTCATGGCGACGACGCTCCTCATCGCCGTGGGAGCCGGCTATGCCGCGAGCCTTGCCGGCCTCTCCATGGCGCTGGGCGCTTTTCTCGCCGGCCTCCTTCTGGCCGAGACCGAATTCCGGCGCGAGATCGAAGCCATCATCGAGCCCTTCAAAGGTCTCCTGCTCGGCGCCTTCTTCCTGCTGGTCGGCATGGGCATCGATCTGAGCCAGATCGCTTCCTATCCGGTGGTCTTCATTCTTGCGGCCGTCGCCCTCATTGCCGCCAAGGCCGCCCTGTTCTGGCTGATCGCCCACCTCATTCGCGATCGAGCGTGCCGCCCGCCTCGAGACGGCCCTGCTCCTCGGTCCCGGCGGTGAATTCGCTTTTGTCGTGATGACGGCCGCGGTCTCGGCCGGCGTCATTACCGCAGATCGTCTCGGATGCGCTTCTGGTCATCGTGTCGCTCTCCATGGCCTCGATCCCCATTCTTGCCTATTTCGGCCGGCGGCTGTCGCGGCAGATCCGGGCACGGGCAGAGATGCCGATGGAGGCGCCGCCCGGAGAGACACCGAGGCACGCGTCATCGTCGCAGGCTTTGGCCGCGTCGGCCACCTCATCGGCTCAGATGCTCGAAGAACATAAATTCCCTATATTGCCGTCGACAGCGATCCGCAAGTGGTCGCCCGCGAGCGCAAGGCGGGATTTCCGATCTACTATGGCGATGCCGCGCGGCCGGAATTCCTGCGCGCGTGCAATATCGAGCGATGTCCAGGTCATCGCCATCACCATGGACCATGCCGTAAGAAGTCGAAGACGTCGCCGTCGCGGCACGGGCCGAAAGCGCCGACATCAAGATCATTGCCCGCGCCCGCGATGATCGCCATGCCATGCAAGCTCTATAGGCTGGCGTCACCGAGGCCGTTCCCGAGACGATCGAAGCGTCTTGCAACTGGGTGAGTCCGTTCTGGTCGGCGCCGGCATTGCCATGGGCCTCGCGATCGCCTCCGTTCACGAGCAGCGCGACACCTTCCGCAAGCTTCTCGGCCGCCCCAACCGCAAAGAGGAGCTTGCGATCTGCGACCGCAAGCGACTGCGCGCGCGATAAGCTGTGCCGGCGAGTAGCCGTCTAGGCGACGCCGAGTTTCTTCTGCAGGCTCGAGCTTGAGGTCGTGTACTGGAACAGCAGCCGCTCGCCCGGATGGATGTGATGGAAAGCCTCCTGCGCCATCAGCGCCGCCTCATGGAAGCCCGACAGGATGAGCTTCAGCTTGCCCGGATAGGTGTTGATGTCGCCGATGGCGAAAATGCCGGGCGTCGAAGTCTCGAATTTTGCCGTATCGACCGGGATGAGGTTCTCATGCGAGATTGAGGCCCCAATTCGGCAACCGGCCCGAGCTTCATGGTGAGGCCGAAGAACGGCAGCAGGGCATTGGCGGCGATGTCGAAGCCGCGCCTTCATTGCCCTTGACCTGGACCGAGGACAAGCACTGCCGTCCGCGCCCGTGAGCCCGGTCACCTGGCCGAGCTTGAACTGCATCTTTCCGGCCGCCACCAGCTCGCGCATCTTCTTCACGCTGTCGGGCGCGGCGCGGAAATCGTCGCGCCGATGCAGCAGCGTCAGGCTGTTCGCCACGGGCTGCAGGTTGAGCGTCCAGTCGAGGGCTGAATCGCCGCCGCCGACAATGAGGATGTCGCGGCCGCGGAAGGCCTCCATCTTCTTGACCGAATAGAACACCGACGTGCCCTCATAGGCATCGATGCCGGGGATCGGCGGCTTCTTCGGCTGGAACGAGCCGCCGCCCGCGGCGATCACCACCACCTTGGCATGGAAGACAAGGCCGCCATCGGTCTTGAGCTCGAAGCGGTCGTCGCGCAGCTTCCCGAGCTCGGTGACCATCTGGTTGAAATGATATTCGCGGCTTGAAGGGCTTCGCCTGGTCGAGCAGGCGATGCGTGAGCTCAGCGCCCGGTGACGATCGGCAGGGCCGGAATGTCATAGATCGGCTTTTCCGGATAAAGCTCGGCGCATTGCCCGCCGGCGCGGTCCAGAATGTCGACGACATGGCATTTGATATCGAGGAGGCCCGAGTTCAAAGACCGCGAACAGCCCGCAAGGGCCGGCGCCAATGATCACCGCATCGGTGGAAATCACCTCTTCGCTCATATTCAAACTCCAAATGTGTCTAGAATTGCTTTTCGGGAACCCGGACGCGCAAGCCGTCGAGCGCGTCCGACACCTTGATCTGGCAGGACAGCCGGCTCTCGTCGCGGCACATCGAAGGCGAAATCGAGCATGTCCTCTTCCATGGGGTTGCGCTTGCCCGCCTTTTCCAGCCATTCCGGCTCGACATAGACATGGCAGGTGGCGCAGGCGCAGGCGCCGCCGCAATCGGCATCGATCCCGGGCACCATGTTCTTGACCGCCGTCTCCATGACCGTCATGCCCGGCATGCCCTCGACGGTCTGTTCGCGTGCCATTGTGCTGAATGAAGGTGATTTTCGCCATTCCGGGCCTTTTAGTCAGGTATTCGCCGCGGCCTCTTTAAGGGATCGCGGGGGCGAACACAAGAAATTGGCCCAATGTCACAGCCATGCAATGGCCGACTGCCGGGAGAGGAGACGGCCTTGCTCGTCTTTTGGTCAAGGAAAATTATGTAAGATATTCAACCAATGGTCTTTTTCACTTCATTGGCAAAGGCGGCCATGGCCGCATCGAGCTCGTCGAGCAGTCGCGCCTTGCTGGCCTTCGGCACTTCGAACTCCAGGCTGTCCAGCCTGTCCGCGAGAGCGGCAATCTGGGGGGCGCCCATCGAGCGTGCCGACCCTTTGATGCTATGGGCTGCGAATTTCCACTCCTGTGCCGAGCGGGCGGCGTCCAGCTGGGTGCGGACCGGCACGAAATGGCTAAGGAACAAGTTCACCAGCTCGCGCTCGAGCGCCGGGTCACCGCCCGTATATTGGTGCAGATGCTCCTGGTCAAAGATCGCCGGATCGGCCTCTTCGCGCTCCCTCTCTTGCACTCTCCTCGCCGGACGCTTTGACAATTGGTCTCCAACCTGCCCACCAGACTTACGTAAGGATGACTGGTTAACATAGGATTTTAGATTTTGATTCAAAGCGAACCACAATTTTAACCAAAACTTTATTTAGCCGAACTGCCAAGGTTAAGATGAGTTCAAGCGGGACTCTCAATGAGTTATCATGCAACATCTAAACGGACCGCCCGGCAAAGCCGGGCGACATCCGATACCCATGCGCGCGGTTGGGCTTGTGTCGCGTAGTTTTGGGGACGGCCAACCGGGTGGGACTGGGGTCGGGCGGACAAAGAGCCGTCGGTGAACAGGGAAGTGCGGGTACAGACATGGTAAACAATCCGAATGAACCTCGGCGTCCGCAGCGGCGCCAGCAAGGTCGTAGCGACTCCAGCCGGCGCGATGCCGAGGTCAGCACGACACGCGAAACGCCCTTGCGCGGACGTCCCGCCAACGAGAACGAACCTGTCTCTGCCGCTATGATCGCTGGTCTGCGCCGCAGGCCTTCCAACACTCCCTTCTTATTCGCCTTCGGCCTCACCCTGCTTTGGACCTTCCTGTGGTTCTGGAGCTTCAGCGCGGCCGTGCTCGAGAACCCCAACCCCTTCTCGACCCAGGCCATGCCCCAGACGATGATCGCGAGCTCGATCCTGGTCATCCCTCTGGCGCTGATCTGGGCGGTCGCATGGATCATGTGGCGCGCCCAGCAATTGCGCCAGGTATCTGAAGTCCTGGTGCAGACCGCGATGCGCCTGGTCAGGCCCCAGGACATCGCCGCCGACGGGCTTGCCTCGATCGCCCAGGCGGTGCGTTCCGAGGTCGACATCATTGTCGGCGGCGTCGAGCATGCGGTGCAGCGCGCTTCCGAGCTCGAAGGCATGGTGCATAAGGAAATTTCCGCCATCGAGCGCGCCTTCGGCGGCAATGAAGAGCGTATCCGCACCCTGATCGCAGGACTCGAGAATCAACGCTCCGCCCTGCAGCAGGCGGGCGTCGTGATCGGCAGCGAGACCAATCCGGTGCTGGCCCGCCTCGAATCCAACACCCAAAATCTGGATTCGATCATCGCCAGCGCGCAATCCACCATCCAGCATCTCGAGCATGGGCTGAAGACGACGACCGTCGAGCTTGCCCGCACCATCGATGAAGTGGCTTCGCGCGCTTCCGTCGCAGGATCGGAGATCTCCGGCCAAGCCGCCAACATGGAGCGCTCGTCCTCGATCTTCGTCACCGAACTGCGCAAATTCTCCGAGCACCTGTCGGAGCAGATATCCGTCCTCGCCAATGCGACCGGATCGCTCAACGCTGAATCGAGCAATTTCGGCATGCGCGTCCAGGGCATGGAAACCAACGTCGTGCAGCTTCTGCGCTCGAGCATCGACGATCTCAGCACGATCAACACCGAGATCGCACGAACGATCGACCAGGCGACCGCGCAGTCGAGCGATCAGATCCGCACCGCCGGCACTCAGCTGAGCGAGCTTCTGCAAGCGACGTCGCAGGACGTTTCCGAGCAGATCGAAAAATCCGGCGCGCTGGTCTCGCAGACGATCGAAACCAGCCGTTCCGGCATGACCGACGGGCTCGAAGGCACCATCAAGAACTATGTCGACCAGGTCGACCGCGCCCGCAACGAGCTCACCAGCTACGTCGAACAGGCCGGCACCCAGATTTCCGGTCGGGTCGATGAATCGACCAGTAACCTCTTCAGCAAGCTCGATGAAGCGGCGCGCAATATCCATGTCGGCATCGAGGAGAACGGCAACACGCTGGTCGAACGCCTCTCCGTATCTACAAACTCCGCCGCTTCGGCCATCAGCAAATCGAGCGCCAAGCTGATCCATCTGGTCGAGACCAGCCGCGCCGGCATGACCGACGGGCTTGAAGGCATCATCAAGAACTATGTCGAGCAGGTCGACAGCGCCCGCAACAGTCTGGCCTCCTATGTCGATCAGGCCGGCAATGAGATCGCAAGTCGGGTGGATGAATTCGACCAGCCGCCTGTTCGGCAAGCTCGATGACGCGGCGCGTACCCTCCATCTCGGCATCGAGGAGAACAGCAATGTGATGGTGGAGCGGCTCGCCGCCTCCACTTCGGCCGCGGCCAGCTCCATCAGCCAGTCGAGCGCCGAACTTGTGAGGCTGCTGGAAACCGGCCGCGGCGGCGGCATAACCGATGGGCTCGAAGACATCGTCAAGAACTATGTCGAGCAGGTCGACAACGCCCGCAACAGCCTGGCCGCCTATGTCGAGCAGGCCGGCAATGAGATCTCGGCTCGGGTCGATGACTCGACCGGGCGCCTGTTCACCAAGCTCGATGATGCGGCGCGCGCCATCCATGTCGGCATCGAGGAGAACAGCAATGTGCTGGTCGAGCGGCTCACCGCCTCCACTTCGGCCGCCGCCAGCACCATCAGCCAGTCGAGCGCCGAACTCGTGAAGCTGGTCGAGACCAGCCGGGCCGGCATGACCGATGGACTCGAAGGCATCATCAAGAACTACGTCGAGCAGGTCGACAACGCCCGCAACAGCCTGGCCGCCTATGTCGAGCAGGCTGGCAATGAGATCGCCGGCCGGGTCGATGACTCGACGGGCCTCCTGTTCACCAAGCTCGATGACGCGGCGCGCTCGATCCATTCCGGCATTGAGGATAACGGCAATGTGATGGTCGAGCGGCTTGCCTCCTCCACCGCGGCCGCCGCCAGTGCCATCAGCGAATCGAGCGCCAAGCTCGTCAACCTGGTCGAGACCAGCCGCGCCGGCATGACCGACGGGCTCGAGGATATCGTCAGGAACTATGTCGAGCAGGTCGACCGAGCCCGCAACGGACTGGCCGTCTATGTCGATCAGGCAGGCAACGAGATCGCCGGCCGGGTCGACAACTCGACCGGCCGCCTGTTCGCCAAGCTCGACGAGGCGGCGCGCTCGATCCATGTCGGCATCGAGGAGAACAGCAATGTCATGGTCGAACGGCTCGCCGCCTCCACTTCGGCTGCCGCCGACGCCATCAACCAGTCCAGCGTCGAGCTGATCAAGCTCGTCGAGACCAGCCGCTCCGGCATGACCGATGGCCTTGAGAGCATCATCAGGAATTATGTCGATCAGGTCGATCGCGCTCGTATCGATCTTTCCACCTATGTCGATCAGGCTGGCAACGAGATCACCGGCCGCGTCGACGACTCGACCGGTCGTCTGTTCACCAAGCTTGACGAAGCGGCCCGTTCGATTCATGTCAGCATCGAGGAAAACAGCAATGTGCTGGTCGAGCGGCTGAACACCTCAACATCCGCCGCTGCTGACGCCATCGGCAGCACCAGCGCCGAACTGATCAGGCTCATCGACACCAGCCGTTCCGGCATGACCGACGGGTTCGAGGCCCTCGTCAGAAATTATATCGAGCAGGTCGACGGCGCCCGCAACAGCCTTGCGTCCTATGTCGACCAGGCGGGCAACGAGATCGCCGGCCGGGTCGACGACTCGACCGGCCGCCTGTTCTCCAAGCTCGACGATGCGGCGCGCGCCATCCATGTCGGCATCGAGGAGAACAGCAATGTGCTGGTCGAGCGGCTGAACACCTCAACATCGGCAGCTGCCGATGCCATCAGCACCTCCAGCGCCGAGTTGATCCGACTGGTCGAGACCAGCCGCGCCGGCATGACCGATGGGCTTGAAAGCATCATCAAGAACTATGTCGACCAGGTCGACCGCGCCCGTGTCGACCTTTCGGGCTATGTCGACCAGGCCGGTGGCGAGATCGCCGGCCGGGTGGACGACACGACCAGCACCCTCCTCACCAAGCTCGACGAGGTCTCGGGCCTGATGGAATCCGGCCGCGTCAGGGTGAGCGAGAGCCTGGAGACCGCGATCAAGAACTATGTCGAGCATTTCGAGCGGGCACGCAGCGGGCTCTCCAACTATGTCGATGAGGCCGGCCTCCACATTGCCGGCCGCATGGAGGATTCGACCGGCCGCCTGTTCGCCAAACTCGACGAAACGGCGCACAACATCCATGTCGGCATCGAAGAGAACAGCCATGCGCTCGTCGAACGCCTCAGTGCTTCTACCGATCTTGCCGCCTCGACGATCGCCTCGGCGAGCGACAAGCTCATCAGCCGCGTCGATGAGACCTCCGGCCGCGTCGTCGGCCATCTGAACGTCACGGGCTCGCAGCTCGTGACCAGCATGGATCAGGCGGCCGTGGGCATCCTCAACCAGCTCAATGTCGCGGGCGCCGAGATCACCGGCAAGGTCGAGGACACCACCACGCGCTTTTTCAACGTGCTCGGCGACCAGACCTCCCTCGTCACCGCGAAGCTCGATGATTCCGCAAGCCGGCTCGCGAGCGTCATCGGCGACAGTTCGCTGCAGATGGAGAACCGCATCGAGGAAGCGGCCGAGCGGCTCTTCGGCCATATGGGAGCGACGGCGACCGCCATCACCGGCACGATCGACGAGACCACCAACGGCGTCTATGCGCGCCTGCGCGATACCGCAGCGGGAATCACGACGGAACTACAGACGACGGGTGCAGCGGTCACCGAACTCGTCGCCTCGACGAGTTCGGCGATCACCTCGCATATCCGTGATACCTCGGAAATCGTCACCCGCCAGATCCACGATTCGGGCCTTGCGGTCGCACAGAATATCGAAGGCGTTGGCGGCGTCGTCACCGAGAAGCTCATCGGCGTCTCCGGCGACTTCATCCTGAACGTCAATCGCGCCCGCGACGATGTCTTCAATCTGCTCGAGAACGCCTCGTCGCAGATGACCGGCAAGCTCGAGGAGACCACGCATGAGATGTTTGGCAGGCTGGAGCGGTCGTCCGGCGCCCTCACCGATCAGCTCGAGCAGACCACCCACCAGCTCTTCGGCCGTCTCGAAAACACCTCCGGCCAACTCACCGCGCAACTCGAGGAGGCGACCGGCCGCATCACCCAACAGATCAGCGGGACAGCGACGCTCGTCACCTCGAGCGTTGGACGCGTCGCCGGCGATCTCGCCAAGGACCTGCACGACACATCGACGCTCCTCACCTCGCAGCTCGATGAGACCTCGGGCCGCCTGACCTCGCAGCTCGAGAGCACCGCGGCACAGCTCTTCTCGCAATTGAACCGCACCTCGGAAGATCTGGGCTCGCAGCTTCTCGAGACCTCCGACCGGCTGACGAACCAGCTCGAAAGCACCTCGGCGCAACTTTTCTCGCAGCTCGACAACGCCACCGGCCGTCTCGGCAACCAGTTGAGCGAGACCTCGACCGAGATGACGACTCAGCTCGAAGTCGACGTCGACGCGCATCTTCGAGCAGCTCGAATTCGACCCGCTCGACCATGAGCGAGCGGCTCGAGCTGACCGCCACCGAGGTTGCCGACCGTCTTGACCGCGCCGGCAACTCCATGTTTACGCGGATCGACAATACGGTGCGCGATCTGGGCGAGCGCTTCGACGTCGCGACCGACCTTCTCGACAAGATCACCACCGACGTATCCGGCCGCATGGAAGGGGCGAGCCAGTCCTTCGCCCAGACGCTCGACACGGCCAGCACGAACATCATCACCAATCTCGGCAAGGCGTCGGACACCTTCTCCGAAGGACTGGGCCAGACCACCTTGCAGATCTCCGGCCAGTTCGAACAGCAGACCGGCCTTCTCGTCGACCATATCGACCGGGCTGCCCACGATCTCGAGCGCACCTCCGCGGCCTCGACCAAGCGGCTTGAAGAGGCCGGTGGCAAGTTCTCCACGCATCTCGAGACCGCCAACTCCTTCCTCGCCAGTCAGCTGACGAATACGGCGGAAGCCATCGACGAGCGCCTCGAGGGCATAAGCATGCAGCTCACCGGCAAGCTCGAGACCGCCGGCAGCCGCATTTCCGAGCGCCTCGAGGACGTCTCTGGCCTCGTCCAGCGCTCGCTCGACAAGTTCAACTCCGACATGGAGCACATGCTGACCGGCCGCGAGGACACGCTGGGCGGCCTCGTCGAGACCCTGGGCAAGCGCGCCCAGGACGTTGATGCGATGATGCGCAGCTACATGTCGCTCATCGAGGAATTGCTGAGCACCGCCGAGCAGCGGTCGGCCGAGGTCGGCAAGCTCATCGCCGCGAATAGCGCCCAGCTCGCCACCAGTCTGGAGAAGGAGATCCGCAAGCTCGAGGCGTCCTCCGACAGCCAGATCTCGAATGCTGCCCGCCTCATGCGCGACCAGCACGAGCGCGCCATGGGCGCGATGAACCAGATGATGGCCGAGACCGCCTCGGGCTTCCAGCAGACGGCGCAGGACATGCGCATCACCGCCCAGCAGGTTGTCAAGGACATCGAATTCGCCCGCAACGAGCTGAAGCGAGCCATCTTCGATCTCCCGGATGAGACGCGCGCCAATGCCGACGCCATGCGCCAGGTGGTGGCCGACCAGATCTCTGCGCTCAATGCCCTGGCCGACGTGGTGAAGCGGCAGGCAGCCGGGCTCGATGTCTCGGGGCCCGGCATTTACATGCCCTCGGGAAAGGGATCCGGCGCGGGAAAATAGAAGGCGCCGGGTCCACCGCTCCACCCTCCAGGACCTCAGGCGCCGAAAAGAAACAAGTCGAGCAGGAGCGAAGACGAGCCGAAAGCTCAATCGCGCGGCCGTGTCGCCAACGAGCCTGCACCCCAGGCGTCGCGCCGTGCGAGCGGAGACGAGCCGAAAGCTCCATGGCGCACCAGCGTCGTCAAAGAGACACCACCCCAGGTGCAGCGACGTCCGAGCGAGGTCTTGGCCAAGCCTGTCCAGGGCGGCGAGACCAAGGCTAAGACCCAGCTTTCGCAGGCCGCCCTGACGCGCGATGCCGATGCGCTGCTGCGCAAGCTCCATGGTGCTGCGCGCGACATCGTCGAGGTGATCGATTCCGAGCTGCCGCGCGACCTTGAACGACGCTTCACCAGCGGCGAAGGCGACGTCTATACCCGCCATCTCCTGGAGAACCGGGTAGCCCGCCTGCCCCGCATCCTCGAGCGCCGCTACAAGGCCGAGCGTGAGGTACGCAGCCCGGTCGACACCTATATTCGCCTCTTCGAAAGGATGCTCGACAACTTTGCGGAAACGCCGCAGGGCGACAAGTTGGTCGACGCCTCCCTTGCATCGGAATCAGGAAGGCTCTACCTGCTGCTGGCACAAGCCTCCGGACGCATCAGCCCGCAATAACAGGTAAGCCTCGATGGATATCGCCAAGCCCTATCTCCTGTTCCTGGGAGATGTGAAGGATCAGCTTGCGGCCAAAACGGCGCAAGGCGTCGTCGACTGGCGGCCCGAATGGTGCGTCGGCCAGTTGCGGCTTGCCGGCTGCAAGGCCGATTGCGGCATCCCCGATCTGACCATTGCCGAAGCCAAGGCCAAGGGCGCGAAGACCATGGTCGTTGGCGTCGTCAATGCCGGCGGCGTGCTTCCCGAGCACTGGATGAGCCGCATCGTCGAAGCGCTCGAGCACGGGCTCGATGTCGCGACCGGCCTGCACAAGCGCCTGCGCTCGATACCGGAGATTGCCGAAGCCGCCGATCGCAACGGCCGCAAGCTCCATGACGTGCGCTATACCGACATGACCTTCGCCACCGGCAAGGGCACCAAGCGGCCGGGCCTGCGCCTCCTTGCCGTCGGCACCGACTGCTCGGTCGGCAAGAAATACACGACCCTCGCCCTCGACAAGGAGATGCGCGCCCGCGGCATGAAGTCCGATTTCCGCGCCACCGGCCAGACCGGCGTCCTGATCTCCGGCCGCGGCATCGCGCATCGATGCCGTCATCGCCGATTTCATCGCCGGCGCCGCCGAATGGCTGAGCCCGCCTAACGATGCCCGATCACTGGGATGTCGTCGAAGGCCAGGGCTCGCTGTTTCACCCCTCCTTCGCCGGCGTGACGCTTGGGCCTGCTCCATGGCGCCCAGCCCGATGCCTTTGTCGTCTGCCATGAGCCGACGCGCAGCAAGATGCGCGGCGTCGAGCATCCCTTGCCAACGATCGCCGAGGTCATCGACCGCACCATCGTCGAAGGCCGCCTGACCAATCCCTCAGATCGCTTGCGTCGGCATCGCCATCAACACCGAGCATCTGAGCGAGAAGGATGCACTCGCGGTGCTCGACCGCACGGGCAAGGAGCATGGCCTTCCCTGCGTCGATCCGATCCGCACGGGCACGGGTCCCATCGTCGATGTCTTGCAGAAACGCTACCACGCGTGACCCGGCTCGAAGCTCACCGTCGCACATGAGTGCTGGCCGATCGCCGGCACCTTCACCATATCGCGCGGCTCCAAGACTGAGGCCGATGTCGTCGTCGTCACGCTGACCAAGCATGGCGCCACCGGCCGCGGCGAATGCGTGCCCTATCCGCGCTATGACGAAACGGTGCCGCAGGTGATCGCAGCGCTCGAGGCCGCGCGCGAGCCGATCGAACAAGGCCTTTCACGCGATCAGATCGCTCGCCACATTGCCCCCAAGGCCGCGCGCAATGCGCTCGACTGCGCCTTGTGGGACCTGGAAGCGAAGCGCAACGGCTTGCCCGTCTGGCAGCTTGCCGGTCTCACCGAGCCGCGAGCCGTCATCACCGCCTATACGCTGAGCCTCGATACGCCGGAGGCGATGGCCAGGGCCGCGGCCGCGGCGGCTGAACGGCCGCTTCTCAAGCTCAAGCTCGGCCGCGATGGCGATGAGGAGCGCATCGCGGCCATTCGCGAAGCTGCGCCCCAAGCGCGTCTCATCGTCGATGCCAATGAGGGCTGGAGCGAAGCTGTCCTTCCCCGAATGCTCGACGCCTGCGCCAAGGCCGCGATCGAGCTCGTCGAGCAGCCGCTGCCCGCCGCAAAACGACGAGGCGCTGCGCTCCATCGACCGGAAAGTTCTGATCTGCGCCGATGAGTCGGCCCATGATGTCGCGGGCCTTCGCGGCGCTCATCGGCAAATATGACGCCGTCAACATCAAGCTCGACAAGACCGGCGGCTTGACCCCGGCGCTCGCACTGGCCAAGGCCGCCGGCGCTGCATGATCTCAAGATCATGGTCGGCTGCATGCTGGCGACCTCGCTCGCCATGGCGCCCGCCATGCTTCTCGCCCAGCTGGCGAGCTTCGTCGATCTCGACGGCCCCTTGCTGCTCAGGCAGGACCGGATGCCGGGGATCAGCTTCGAGGGGAGCCTGATGCAACCGCCGCCGCCGTCCCTCTGGGGTTGATCTTGAGCACAATGAAAGCCAGCGCCGAGGCGACGAGCGACATCACCGCCATGGCGAGATAGGCGCGCCCTGCAAATTCATCGAACAGCGGTCCCGCCGCCGCCGTCGCCAGCATGAGGAAGAGGCCCGCCGAACAGGCGGTGTAGAGGCCCTGCGCCGAGTTGCGCAAGGCTGCCGGCACATTCTGCATGAGGAAATGGAGCGTACCGAAATGGGTGAGCGCGAAGGTCGCGGCATGCAGCGTTTGCAAAGGAACGAGCAGCCACAATGCCGGATCGAAGGCGGTGACCGTCCAGCGCAGCACGCCGGTCAGGCAGCCGATGAGAATGAGCAGGATCGGCGCGAAACGCGGCAGGAGCCTGCCCGAAAAGTAGAAGAAGACGACTTCGGCGCTGACCCCGATGCCCCACAGCACGCCGATCATTCCCTTCGAGATTCCAAGCTGCTCCCAATGCAGCGAGCCGAAGCCATAGAGCATCGCATGACTCGCCTGGGCGACACTGACGGCCAAGAGGAAGATGACGAAGATGCGCGACCGGAAGAGCCGCAGCACGTCGCCGGCACGGACCCCCCTGACCTTTTGTCCGGCCGCGGTTTGCGGCTTCACGTCAGGAAGCACGAAGCCCGCGAGCCCTAGCATCGCATAGCTGACGGCGATCAGCAGGACGGCGGTGCTCGTCGCCATCGCCTCGAGCGCGAAGCCCGACAGGAGCGTGCCGACAATGAAACTGATCGATGCCCACGACCTTTGCCTGCCATAGTCGAGGCCGGCCTTGGCGCTTTCCACCATCGCGAAATTCTCGGCGATCGGACCGACCGGGGAGAGGAAGGCCGCCGCGAGCACCGCGACCAGGAAGATCGACCCGAAGCCATGCATGAAGCTGAGCGCGAAATAGCTCGCGGCGCAGAGGAGCGGTAGGAGCCGGATCAGCGGGACCGGCCGGTTGTACCGGTCGGCGAGAAATGTGCCGAGCGGCGCGCCGAGCGTCCGGATGAGGATCTGGCCCGAAAGGACGAGGGCGATCTCCGCGGTGGAAAGCCCACGGTCGGCGAGCCACAGCGGCAGGAACGGCAGTTGCACCCCCAGCCCCAGGAACAGGAAGGCCATGAAGAAGCACAGTCGGAAATTTGAGGGCCCGGGGCTGCATGGAAGAGACAGAGGGGGAAATCGGAACGAGCCTCTAAACCAAACACTAACCAGTTTCCAGAATAATTGCCTGAGCCAGGTCAGCGAGTAAGTGCGCCAGTGGAGTTTTTGCAATGAATTCGCCCGGTCAGGAATCTGGCGCGGTCAGTTTTCCACGCGAGCAGTATGAAGCGCTGGAAAGCGCCGTCATGGAATCGGCGCGCGGTCGCTGGTTCCTGGCGGAATATGCGCGCCGCAATCGCGCCGCCGATACGATGATGCTGCTCGACGCCCTGAAAAAACTCGAAAACGCTGCGGCAGAGACGTCAAGGCCCGCCCCTGACATCGAAGGCCTGGCAACGGCCATCAACACGGCAAGGACGGAGATCGCCGCCATTTGCAATGACCGCCTGCCCGATGGCGGCTTTGTTTCAGCCGATATGGGCCTCTACAGCCGCATCACCGCCGACGCCAGATCCTCGACCAGCGAGATCGCCAAGCGCTCGATGAGCCTCAGGGTCATTGCCGGCGGTCTGAAGGCGGCGACAGTGGATGGGGAGCATGTCGAGGCCGTTGAGGCGAATGCCCGTTCCCTGGAAACGCTCTCCTGGTCGCAAGAGGTGCTGAGCGAGCGCATCGCCAAGGCCATGGGCCTGTTGAGCCATATCGATCAGGTCGTGAACGGCTCTCCCGCAAAAGTCGAAGACGGCCCCGTGCCCGAGCACCAGATGCCGTATTTCTCCCGCGATGAGGATCTGTTCGAACCGGCGATGAATGCCGCCAAAGCACCGGCGGCGCACGCGACCATGCCTATGGAAGAGCCGCTCCCGCCGGAAAAGCCGCGAATTGTGGTGATCCGTCGCGGCAAGACCGATCCCCTGGATATCCCGCTGTCGGCCAGCTAGCGCACGATCACCTTCCTGCTCGTCATGGCCGGGGTTCGACCGGGGTTCGACCCGGCCATCCAACCTCGACGTCAGATAGGGGTTGCACGGGAGCGCTGGATGGCCGCCTCCATGGCCGGGTTAAACCCTGGGTTAAACCCAGCCATCCGGGCGGCCATGACGAGGTGGGTAGCGGCTACCCCAGCATAAGGCGCATCGAGAGATGATCCTTCCTAAACTCATCAGATACCAAAAGAATGTCCGGCGCTCAGACCTAGCGCAGGCGTGACTTATGTGAATTCATCCACACGACGCGCGCCTCGCCCGAGCCGACATTGCGGTAGCTGTGCGGCAGGCTCGAATTGAAGAAGAACGACCCGCCGCCGGCGAGCAAGTAGACGCGCCCGTCGACGGTGAGTTCGAGATAGCCGCTGACGACATAGCCCACTTCTTCGCCCGAATGCGAATATGCCCCGGACGATCCGCCACCTGGCGGAATGACATGAAAATTGGCGTCGATCGTGCGGTTCTCGGAAGAGGGAACCATGCGTTCCAGCACGACATCGGGCGCTTTGCCGTCGCCGGTGCCGATCGACAGCAGCGGCCTTTCGCCGTCATTATAAGTAGTGACCGGTTCCAGGCTCTTGTCGCTGAATAGGGCGCCGAAAGTGGTGCCGAGCGCCTCGGCGATGCGCCACAAGACGGGGAGCGACGGCACGATATGGTTGCGCTCGATCTTTGACAAAAGGCTTTCCGAGCAGCCGACCTTGTCGCCCAGTTCCTTGAGCGTCAGCCCGTTACGCTTGCGCGCATAGCGAACCCTGGATCCCAGTTGCTCGATACTGTCGGTGGTGCCGCTTTTCGCTGTGGCGGTCAGCATTTTTTCTCCGATTGAAAAGGCAGGATGGCCGAATGGCAGGCTCCCTGCAATCCGCCTTTCCCATTGACATTGATGTCATTTTTCCTTTCATTCAAGCCCGTTCAAGTTTTTCACCAGAATGAACCGATAATGGGGAGGGTCTCATGAGACGAGGACTGAAAGTTGGACGCCGGCAGTTCCTGAAGACCGGGGCGGGTCTGGCGGCGCTCGCGGCCTTTCCGCTGGGCCTCGCGCCGGCGGCGCTTGCTGAGGAACCGGTCAAGGGTGGCACCTTAAAGCTGGGCTTCTCCGCCGACCCTGCCGGTTTCGATCCGGCGCGCGGGCCTTCCGGCATGTCGCATGTCGTCATCGAGCAGGTCTATTCGACCCTCATGTCGGTCGACCCCGATGCCCAGCCCTATCCCGATCTCGCCGAAAAGTTCGAGCAGTCGGCCGACGGCCTCGAATACACCTTCCATTTGCGCAAGGGCGTCAAGTTCCATGACGGCTCGGATCTGACGGCGGAGGATGTCAAATTCACCTTCGATCGCTTGCGCGCCAAGGATTCAGGCTACTCCTACGGCTCGCAGGTCGAGACGATCAGCGAAGTGGTGGTGGTCGACCCCCATACCGTCACCTTCAAGCTGTCCAAGCCGACCGGACCGTTCCTCGTCTATATGGCCTTTCCCGGCTCCTCGATCGTGCCGAAGAAGCTCGTCGAATCCGGCCACGACCTCAATTCGAAGCCGGTCGGCTCGGGTCCGTTCAAATTCGTCTCCTACGAGCCGCGCTCGATGGTTAAGTTCACCCGCAACGAAGCCTTCTATGAGACCGGCAAGCCTTACTTCGACGCGCTGGAATTCCATTTGATCGCCGATATCACGGCCCTCACCAATGCGGTGATCTCCGGCACCATAAACTTCTCCAACGAGATACCGCCGAAGGACTGGCAGACGGTCACCGCCACGCCGGGCCTGGTCGGCACTACACTCGAGGGCAGCCGCTATTACTGGCTCTTGATGAACAACACCGTGGCGCCGCTCGACAATCCCAAGGTGCGCCAGGCGATCGCCCACGCGATCGATCGCAGCGCCATCGTCACCGGCGTTTTCTTCGGCCAGGCCGTGCCCTTCAAGGGCGGCGTCATCCCCGAATGGAACTGGGGCTATGCCGGCATCGATTATTTCGCAGCCGGCGCCGATCCGGAAAAGGCCAAGGCGCTGCTCAAGGAAGCAGGCCACGCCGACGGCTTCACGACCTCGCTCACCATGGCGTCCTCCTTCCCCGCCATGATCGCCATGGCGCCCATCATCCAGGCCAATCTCGCCGCCGTCGGCATCAAGGCCGAGATCAAGACCATGGAGATTCCGCGCTATTGGGATGAGGTCTGGGGGCCAGTCCAAGTTCGACCTGACCGCCATGTACTGGGTGTCGCCGCTCGCCGATCCCGACGACTTCGTCACCAACAACTATGCCTGCGGCATGGCGATCAATGTGCAGAAGAGCTGCAGCAAGGCGATGGACGAGGCCTTGGCCAAGGCCAAATCGGCACCGACACAGGAGGGCCGCAAGGCGGCCTATGCCGAGCAGCAGAAACTGGCGCTCGAGGAAATGCCGATCGTGCCTCTGGTAAATTCCTTCATCCTGACCGCCTATACGGACAAGCTCAAGAACTACAAGCCGATGCGCACCGGCTTCCTGAAAACGTTGAAGGACGCCTGGCTCGAAGCGTAAGGGGTTATGCCTTTGGCGATCTCCTCTCCCTCACCAGGGAGAGGAGGAACCCATGCGCCGCTCGTGAGGAGTAATCGCGTTTGCGCAATCTGATCCTGTCTCGTCTCCTGGCCTTCGCGCTGACGCTCCTCATCGCCTCCAGCATTCTCTTCGTGGCGATCAATGTCGTGCCGGGCTCGGCCGCCCAGTCCGCTTTGGGCATCGATGCGACGCCTCAGGCGACTCGCACGCTTCGAGGCCCTGCATGGGCTCGACCGCCCGCTCGTCGTCCAATATGCCGACTGGCTCGGCCGGACACTTTACGGGCGATTTCGGCAAGAGCTTTCAGAACGGCGTCGATGTCGGGCCCGAGCTGGTGCGCCGCATCCCGGTGACGCTCGAGCTTGCCTTCCTTGCCTTCATCATCGCCAATCTGATCGCCATCCCGCTTGGCGCCTTCGCCGCCATGCGTCACCAGCGCATCCCCGACAAGGGCATCTCGTTCATCGCCACCTTGCTGGGCGCGATGCCGAATTTCTGGCTGGCGACGCTCCTGGTGATGGTGCTGACGCTGCGCTTCAGGCTCCTGCCGCCCGGCGGCTACACACCCTTCTTCGACAATCCCGTCCTGAACCTGAAGCAGATGATCATGCCCGCCCTCTCGCTCGGCATCGTGTCATCGGCGCTTCTGATCCGCATCATGCGTACCGCGTTGATCGAGGTGCTGTCCTCCGATTACATCCGCACCGCCCGCGCCAAGGGCGCCGAAGAGCGCGTCGTCATGCTGCGCCATGCCATCCGCAATGCGCTCACGCCTTACGTGAATGTCGCAGCCGTCGAATTCGGCTTCCTGTTCGGTTCGGTGGTGATCATCGAGGACATCTTTCTCCTGCCGGGCATCGGCTCCTTCGTGCTCGTCGGCATCATCAACCGCGACTATCCGGTGCTGCTGGCGAGCGCGCTCACCATCACGCTCGTCGTGCTGATCATCAATTTCATCGTCGATATCGCGGTCGGCGTCATCGATCCGCGCCGGGTGAGCGAGGCATCGATGACTGCCGTGGCGCGCAAGCCCTTCAACTGGCGGCGCTGGCGACTGGTCGTCACCGGCGGCGCCATTGTCGGCGTGATCCTGCTCCTCGCCGTCTTCGCGCCTGTCGTCTCGCCCTATTCGCCCTTCGACCTCGATGTCGCCCAGATGCTGCGCGGACCCTCGCCGGCGCATCTCGCTGGGCACCGACGAGCTGGGCCGCGATGTCCTGTCGCGAGTCATCCATGCGGCCCGCCTCTCGATGATGGTGGCGGTGCTCGCCTCGCTGATCGGTCTTGTCTTCGGCACCATCATCGGCACCTTGGCGGCCTATTTCGGCGGTGCGGTCGATCTGGTGCTGATGCGGCTGATGGAGATCCTGTTCTCCTTCCCGGCGATCCTGCTCGCCATCGTCCTGATGGCGAGCCTCGGCACCAGCATCCTCAATGCCATGATTGCCATCGGCATCATCTTCATCCCGGGCTTTGCTCGCCTTGCTAGGGCCAGTGCCGAGAGCGTCCTGCGCCAGCAATATGTCGATGCAGGCGCGCGCCATCGGCATGAGCCATTTCCGCATCCTGACCCGCGAGATCCTGCCCAACATCGTGGCCCCGCTGCTGGTCGAGGCGGCGGTCGCCTTTTCCTATGCGGTGTTGCTGGAGAGCGCTCTGTCCTTCCTGGGGCTCGGCGCCCAGCCGCCCGATCCCTCCTGGGGCAACATGCTCAACACCGGCCGCGGCTTCATGGCGCAGGCGCCCTGGCTCAGCCTGGCGCCGGGTGCGGCGATCTTTTTGACCGTGCTTGGCTTCAACATGCTGGGCGACGGCTTGCGCGACGCCTTCGATCCGCATCTGAGGGACGAATGAGCGAACCTCGCCCTCATGCCCGCAATAGGGAACGCCCGGCGCTCGCAATCCGCGGCCTCACCGTCGACTTCAAGCGCCATGGCGGCGACCTGCGCGCCGTCGATCATGTGAGCCTCGATGTCTGGCCACGGGAGATCGTCGGCGTCATCGGCGAATCGGGCTCGGGCAAGACGATGACCGCGTTGTCGGCCATGCGGCTCTTGCCTTATGGCGCGAAAGTCTCAGGCACGATCGAGCTCGGCGGGCGCGACATAGTGGGCCTCGATGAGACGGGAATGCGCAGCCTGCGCGGCGACCGCATCGTCCTCATCCCGCAGGATGCGCTCCAGGCGCTCAATCCGACCATGCCGGTCGGCCGTCAGGTCGGTGAGCCTCTTGAATTCCATCGCAAGCTGTCCTGGCGTGCGGCCGCGGATAAGGTGATCGATCTCCTGCGCGCCGTGAAGATCGCCGATCCGGAGGCGAGGGCGCGCGAATATCCGCATCAGTTCTCCGGCGGCATGCAGCAGCGCGCCATGATCGCGACCGGCCTTGCCCTCGATCCCGAGCTCATCATTGCCGACGAGCCGACGACCGCGCTTGATGTCACGGTCCAGGCGCGCATCTTGAAGCTGTTGCGCGAGATTCGCGACCGGCGCGGCTCCGCCATCCTGTTCATCACGCATGAGCTCGGCATCGTCGCCGAACTCTGCGACTGGGTCTATGTGATGAATGGCGGTCGCGTTATCGAGGACGGTCCGGTGGCGCGCATCTTTGGGGCGCCGCGGGCCGACTATACCCGCATGCTGCTCGCAGCGACGCCGAGCCTCCACAAGCGCAAGGAACGTGCGCGATGAGCGAGCCTGTCGTGCGCATCGACAATGTATCGAAGGTCTTCTGGCAGGCGGGCTTGTTCAATCGCGCCCCCGGTTTAACGGCGGTCTCTAATGTTTCGCTGTCGGTGACGAAGAACAGCACGCTCGGCATCGTCGGCGAGTCGGGTTCCGGCAAATCGACACTTTTGCGCATGGTCCTGCGCCTGATTTCACCGAGCGCGGGCCGGATATTCATCAATGGCGCCAATATCTGGGCGTTGCGCGGCAAAGGCCTCAAGGCCATGCGGCGCGAGGTGCAGCCGATCTTTCAGAACCCGGCCTCTTCTTTCAATCCGCGCCACAGCATCCGCGGCATACTTTCAGCGCCTCTCGAAGTGCATGGCATCGGCACCGCCGCCGAGCGCCGCGAGCGCATCCACACGCTGTTGCGCCGCGTCGGCCTCGATCCCGCGATTGAGACCCGCCTGCCGCATCAGCTCTCGGGCGGCCAGAAGCAGCGCATCGCCATTGCGCGCGCCGTCATCCTGGGGCCGAGCCTGGTGCTCGCCGACGAGCCGACATCGGCCCTCGATGTGTCCGTACAGGCCCAGGTGCTGAAGCTGTTCTCCGACATCAAATATGATTTCGGTCTCACCACCATCTTCGTCAGCCACAATCTGGCGGTGATCCGCGAGGTCAGCGACGAGGTCGCGGTCATGCGCCGGGGCGAGGTGGTGGAGCAGGGCATCGTCGATCAGATCTTCGATGATCCGAAGCATCCTTACACGCGTGAATTGCTCGCTGCCGTTCCGGTGCCCGAAATCATGCGCAACAAAGAAAGAGAGCCACAGTCATGATCCAGCTTGCCACTTTCTCGATCGCCGCGCGCTGCCCACGCACCCAAATGCTGGGCATTGGCGTTTCGACCGCCGTGCCGGCCGTCGGCGGCCTCTGTTCCTTCGTGGCGCCGCGCATCGGCGCCGTCGCCACCCAGTCCTGGGTCAATCCCTATCTCGGCATTGACGGCCTGGCGCTGCTCAAGAGCGGCATGCCGGCCAAGGCCGCGCTCGACAGGCTGATCGCCGATGATCCGGGCCGCGAGGTCCGCCAGCTCGGCATCGTCGATGCAGAGGGTGGTGTTGCCGCCTTCACCGGCAAGGATTGCACCTCATGGTGCGGCCACGAGGTTGGCGACAGCTTCACCGTCCAGGGCAATATGCTGGTGAGCGGCGAGACCGTCGCGGCAATGGCTCAGGCGGCGCGCGACACGGCGGCGCTGAATCTCCCCGAGCGCCTGATGTGCATCCTGGAGGCCGGCCAGAGAGCCGGCGGCGACAAGCGCGGCAAGCAGTCGGCCTATATCAAGGTGCACGACACCGAGGAATATCCTTATCTCGATATTGGCGTCGATGATCATCCCGCACCGGTCGCGGAATTGCGCCGCATCTATGAAGTGGCGCGCGCCCAGTGCCTGCCTTTCGTGACCGGGCTGTCGACGCGCAAGAGCAGCGTCGGCCATTTGCCTGAGGCGGTCACCGCCATGTTGATGACGCCGCCACCTGATCGCCCGCAGCGGGTCGAGGGCGAATGATGGCCGGTCCCGCAAGCCGCGATATTCTCGCGCGTCTGGTCGCTTTCGATACGACGAGCCGGAACTCGAATCTCCCGCTGCTCGATTATATCGAGGACTATCTCAAGGACCATGGCGTGGTGTCGCGGCGGGTCAGCCGGTCGCCCGAACCCAAGGCCAATCTGTTCGCGACGATCGGGCCCGACAATCCGGGTGGGGTCATCCTGTCCGGCCACACCGATTGCGTGCCGGTCGATGGTCAGGAATGGTCGAGTGATCCCTTTGTCCTGACGGAGCGGGATGGCCGCCTCTTCGGTCGTGGCTCGGCCGACATGAAGGGGTTCCTCGCCTGCGTCCTGGCGGTGGTGCCCGAGCTCGTGGCGAGGCCGCTCCGCCGGCCGGTCCATATCGCTTTCTCTTATGATGAGGAGGTGGGCTGCACCGGCGTGCTCGATCTCATCGCCGATCTTAAAGGTCGCGGCTTCGCGGCCGACATGTGCCTCGTCGGCGAGCCGACCGGCATGGAGCTGGTCATCGGCCATAAGAGCGGGCGCAGCTATCGCTGTCACGTGACGGGCCTCGAATCGCATTCGAGCCTGGCGCCGCGCGCCGTCAATGCCATCGAATTTGCCGCGCAACTCGTTGCCGGCATCGGCGATATCGCGCGCGAGCTCGCAGGCGGTCTCAGCGATGACGATTACGATCTGCCGCATGCGACGATCTCGACCGGGCTGATCGAGGGCGGCACCGGCATAAATATCGTGCCCAAGCACTGCAGCTTCACTTTCGAATACCGCTTGCTCCCGGGCCAGGACGCCGACGCGATCTTTGCGCGCGTCAAGGCCATGGCCGATGCGCTGCTTGGCGAGATGCGCAAGGTTCATCCGGGTTCCGCGATCGCCTTCGAGAAGATCTATGACTATCCAAGCCATGCCATCGCGGCCGAGGTCCCGGCGGTGAAGACGATGACGGCGCTTCTCGGGTCGAACCGTCTCGCCAAGGTCGCTTACGGCACCGAAGCCGGCTTGCTGCAGGAGGGCTTGAGCGTGCCGACAGTCATTTGCGGCCCAGGCGACATCGCGGTCGCCCACAAGCCGGATGAGTTCGTGACACCTGACCAGTTGCGGCGCTGCGAGGCCTTGCTCAAGCGACTATGCGTCTAGGCTAGAGCATCGGATCGAAAAGTGCGAAGCGGTTTTCGGATAATCCGATGTGCAAACAAAAAGATAGAGCGCCGGGGCGATTCTATAAGAACGCCCGGCGCTCTAGTGGCCGTCGAGGACTTCTGCGAAAAAGGCCGGATCGACATTGCCCCCGGAAGCGATGACGGCGATGTTGCGCCCTTCGGTCGGGATCTTGCCTGAGAGTATCGCGGCAAGACCAACCGCACCACCCGGCTCGATGACGAGCTTGAGATGCTCGAAAGCGAAGATCATGGCGCGTTTCACTTCCGCTTCGCTGACCACGAGGCCCGATGTGAGCCGCGGCTGGTTGACCGCGAAGGTGAGTTCGCCTGGAGCAGGCGACAGCAGCGCATCGCAGATCGAGCCCGAGACCTTGGCATTGTGCTCGCGCTTGCCGCTCTTCAGCGAGCGCGCATGATCGTCGAAACCCTCAGGCTCCACTGTATGTATGTGCGTCGCGGGCGACCGGTCCGCGAATGCGAGCGCAATGCCCGCGCAGAGTCCGCCGCCCGATGCCGGCACGAGCACCGCACCGAGCGTGACATTGCGTGCCGCGGCCTGCTCGATCGTCTCGAGGCCCGCCGTTCCCTGCCCAGCGATGATCTGGGCGTGCTCGAAGGGCGGCACGATGACGGCTCCGCGCTCCTTGGCGATCCGGCTGGCGATCTCCTCGCGGCTCTCGCTTGCACGATCATAGGTTACGACTTCAGCGCCATAGGAACGGGTATTGGCCTTTTTGATCTCGGGCGTGTCGGCGGGCATCACGATCAGCGCCGGCAGCTTCATGATCTGCGCCGCGGCGGCGACCCCTTGCGCATGATTGCCGGACGAATAGGCGACGACCCCGCCTTTGGCCTCGTCCGGCGCGAGCCGCGATATGCAATTCCACGCCCCGCGGAATTTGAACGAGCCGGTGCGCTGCAGGCACTCCGCCTTGATGAACACGCGCCCCTTCGCCCGCGCGTTGAGGGCAGGCAATTCGACCAAAGGTGTCGCGACCGCATGGCTTGCGAGGCGCGCACGCGCGTCGAGCACGTCATCGATGCTGGGGAGCTCTGTCATGGCGCCCGCCACTTACAGCATTCCCGCAAGGAGCGCCACCGTTTCGCCCTTGAATGGTCCTGCTTGCCTCCCATATCAGCCGGTGCAATTGGATCGGAGGAATTCCATGACATCGTCGCAATCGCGCCATGGGCGTTGGACGCCGCTCAGCATTCTCGCTGTCGTCGCGGGCTTCATCGTCTGGTGGCCACTCGGTCTTGCCGCCCTGGCTTACGTCCTGTGGGCCGGTCCCATCGATACGCTGGCCGATGACGGCGCGCGCAGGCTGCGCGACACTTTCGGCGCGAGAAGCCCAGTCAAGGGATCCGGCAACGCCGCCTTTGACGCCTACAAGGCCGAGACCTTGCGGCGGCTGGAGGCCGAGCAGGCCGGGTTCGCCGACTATCTCAATCGCCTGCGCGAAGCACGCGACAGGGACGAATTCGAGCGCTTCATGGCGGAGCGCAAGCCGCATTGAACCTTTGACCGCGTCATGCCAGAACCCGGCCGACACAGTTCGAGCCGGGTTTTTCTTTGGAGCATCGTCATGGATCTGGGATTGAAGGGACGCACCGCCATTGTCTGCGCATCGAGCCGCGGGTTGGGCAAGGCCTGCGCTCTGTCGCTGGCGCGTGAAGGCGTTGCCGTGATCGTCAATGGCCGCGATGAAAAGGTGCTCGCCGCCACGCGCGATGAAATCGCGAAGGCGACTGGCGCATCGGTGACGGCGGTCGCCGCCGATGTTTCAACGCGCCAAGGCCAGGATGCCCTTCTCGCCGCCTGCCCCGAGCCCGATATTCTCATCAACAACAATGGCGGTCCCCCGGGCAAGGATTTTCGCGAGATCGATCGCCAGGCAATGCTTGCCGGCGTCGTTCAGAACATGGTGACGCCGATCGAGCTCTTCCAACGCGTCGTACCCGGCATGCAGAAGAAGAAATTTGGACGCATCGTGAGCATCACCTCTCTTTCGGTGAAGATGCCGATATCGGGGCTCGATCTCTCCTCCGGCGCCCGCGCCGGCCTGACGGCGTTTTTGGCAGGTCCCGCACGGGACCTCATGCGCCACAACATCACCGTCAATTATCTCCTGCCCGGCATGTTCGATACCGACCGGTTGCGCAACACGACTGGCCGCATGGCGAAGATGCAGGGCAAGAGCGAGACCGAGATGGCGGCCGAGCGCAAGGCGAACATACCCGCCAGGCGTTTTGGCGAGGCGAGCGAGATGGGCGAGATCTGCGCTTTCCTGTGCTCGCTCCAGGCGGGCTACATCACCGGCCAAAGCATTCTCGTCGACGGCGGATTGTTCAACGCGGTCGGGTGAGCCTCCTTCGCCCTCGCCCGGTAGAATGGTGTAATGCTCCAACTTCGCGTTCTTATCCCTTGCGGGCAGGGCTATTGCATATGAAGTCGCCAAGGTGCTTGGAGCGCGACACTGCCTCCATCATTTCCCCTTCTCCCGCTTGCGGGAGAAGGTGCCCGATAGGGCGGATGAGGGTGTTGGTCCAGACCGCAACAGCTTCTATTGAGGACAAACAGCAGCGCTGATCGCCCTTATCAAGCTTGAGAGATCTGTGGAGCATCGGCAAAGGGACACCCTCATCCGGCGCTTCGCGCCACCTTCTCCCGCAAGCGGGAGAAGGGAAGCTTGCAGCAGTACCCACTGAACATTTTCATATGCGATTCACCTGCCCGTGTGGGAGGAAAACATCGCCGTCCAGCCAGAAAATCCGGATGGGGAGGTGATGCCGTCATTTCACCAATGGTGTCTTCGCCGCCTCATCGAGAATCCATTCCCTGAACGACCTGATCAGGGCTTCGTCCTGGCTTGCCGCGGGCGAGATGACATAATAGGCGAATTGCGGCGGCCCCTTGATGGTGAGCGCGAAGGGCTGCACCAGCCGGCCGGCGGCGAGATCATCGGCGACGAGAGAGGAGTCGCCCAGCGCCACGCCCTGCCCCTCGATCGCCGCCTGCAGCGCAAGACCTGAGTTGTCGAGATAAAGCCCACCCCGGTCGTCGAAATCGCCGACGCCTGCCGCCAGCATCCACATGCGCCAATTGGGCCAGGTGATACCCTGACCGCTCCATTCGACATGGATGAGGCGATGCTGCAGGAGATCGCGCGGCTGCTTCAACGGCTTCTTCGCGCTGAGGAGTGTGGGGGCGCACACCGGAAATATGGTGTTGTCGAACAGGCGGTCGGCGCGGGCGCCCGGATAGTTGCCATTGCCGAAACGTATGGCGGTGTCGATGTCGTCGCGCTCGAAATCGCGCACCCGATCAGAGACATCAAGCTGAACTTCGGCTTCGGGATGAAGCTTCGATATAGTCGTCGAGCCGTGGCACCAGCCACTTGGCCGCGACCGACGTCGAGGCACTGACCTTGAGCCGCGCCGTGTCGCGGCTTCGGTCCATTCGCGTCAAAGCGCGATTGAGGTTCGAAAGCGCCTCGCCGACGGCGGCATGGAGGATCTGCCCTGGTTCGGTGAGCCTCATCGAGCGGCTGGTGCGCTCGAAGAGTCGGCGGCCGAGTTGATCTTCGAACTCTTTGATCTGATGGCTGACGGCGGCGGGGGTCACGTTCAGCTCCTCGGCCGCACGGGTGAAATTGAGATGCCGGCCGGCAGCCTCGAACACCTTGAGCGAACCCGTCCCGGGAAGGAAACGCATTATCAGGCTACCTTCAAATAAATCTATCAGAAGGAATGAAAATTACTCGTTTGTTCAAGCAAATACAATGGCATATCTTTTCACCATCGAAACAACTTCAAGAATATCTGAAAGGTTATGGCCATGTTGAATTCAACCGGACTTCCCATTGCATCGGAGCCATGAAGGCCTTGGCAGCCAGCATTGTCAGCCGCGCGCTTGCAGGGATCGGCGACCGGTTTCGCCGCTTCGCCGCGATCAACGAGCTCGAGCAGCTTTCCGACCGGCAGCTGCGCGATATCGGCCTGGAGCGCCGCCAGATCGATCGAGGTCGCCGAGCGCGAGATCGCAAATCTCAGAGCGCGCTACTGTGACGAGTCTATCTGAACCGAAGTTCCATGCATCTCGCAGCATATTCCGAAGCGAAGCTCGCGATTCGAAAGCGACACTAGAATATCTTATAATTTTCTAGTGTCCTTTCGAATCCGAAGTTCCTGTCGCTGCGACGGTGATGCGAACTTCGCATTCAGCACACTAAGCGCGCATCGCGGCGAAGTGGAATCGCTTCGCCGAAGAGGATTCGCGCCAGATCAATATGCTGGAGCAAATCCTTGTCGCCAAGGTCTTGACCCGTCAGTCCACTCCCTTGGCGGGATTTGCTCTAGCGCGTCAGGATAAAATCGAGAACAAGTGTTCCCTTGCTGCTTGAACGGAAACGGCCATTTGCGACAACGGGCAATGAACAAACCTCCCCTTTTCTTGACGTGGCCTCAAATTGCACGCAGCCCTGGCATCAATGTGAATCAGATTCTGTTGGTTGAGCCAATTGGAAATCCAGGTTCCCGTTGGAGGCCGGTTCCGTGGCTCGAGCGCAAAAAGGAGTGCCAGAACTGCTACTCTGAGGCGTTGGAGGGCTGCAACTTCCACAATGAGATCATCGGTCCCTCCGCCCCGGTAAGCGGATCCATGGGCGGCCTCGGAACTTTGCATATCCGGTCGCGAATGAGCGCCTTTTCCGTTTCACCCGAGCGCCTGAGATCATAGTCGGCGCCCGGCGGATAGGCGCCGATGACCAGAAGGCCGGCGCTCGCCTGCAGGCGTTGATGCCCGGTTCCGGCAGGCAATAGCACGGCGTCGCCTTTCGACACTTTGAGCTCCTGCCCGCCTCCGCCGCCAAAGCGTACGATCGCCTCCCATTGGCAATGCCAAGAACCTCATGCGCATTCGAATGATAGTGCGGAAAGGCAAAGATGCCATTGCGCCAGCCATTGCCCCAGCCATTGCGCGCGAAGACCGTCTCGAAGGCCGAAGCTGTGTCGGGCCCCGTTTTGTCGACCGCGTCATGGTAAACGATCATCGGCCAATTCGGATGATTGGGGATATCGCCATCATCGGCGAATGTGAATGTCGCGACCTTCATGAGCGGATCTCCGGCGGGTCAGGGAATGTCCAGATCCTGCAATTTGAGAAGCGGCAGATATTCGGCAGGGTTCCAGGGCGACTGCTTTTTTCGGATCTCGAAATGGAGCTCGGGCCGCGACACGAAGCCGGTCATGCCGCTCTTGGCGATGACGTCGCCCGTCTGGACCACGTCGCCGCGATTGACGAAGAGCTCGCTATTGTGGCCATAGACGGTCACCCAGCCGCCTTCATGCTGGATGAGGATCAGATTGCCGAAGGACTTGAGGCTGTTGCCGGCATAGATCACCGTGCCGGCGAGGCTCGCTCGGACTTCCGTCCCTTCAGGCACCAGGATGTCGATGCCTTCGGTGCTCGCGGCACTTCTCTTCCCGTCATCATCATCGATGATCTTGCCGTCCACCGGCCAGGCGAAATTGGGTAGCGCGGCGTTTTCCGCCGCCGCCTCGAGCGAAGAGGAGAAAACCACAAGTCCGACGGCAATGCACGCGCAGGCTGTATCCATTCCTAAGGAGAGTATCAGACCGGCGGCGTCGCGTCGAATTACCGATGCCGCGCGAAGCGCCAGGCATCTGGAGCATCGGCCGGAAAGCTCGTGGCCTGGGTTAAACCCGGCCATCCCGCGGTTTTCGGGCAAGCCGATGCGCAAAACCAAGAGATAAAGCATCGGCCCGAAAAGTGTGTGCGGTTTTCGGGCAAGCCGATGCGCAAAAAACCAAGAGATAGAGCGTCGGGACCGATTCCAAAGAAGGTCCGGCGATCTAGCGAAAATCGACCAGGGCCGCCCAAAATGAGGAGCGGGTGAAAGATAGGCCGATTGAGCCTCACCCGCCAAGCCGCTTATGATGGCCGCGGGAAGCTTCTTCGGACCCATCATGATCGACCATGTGACGCTGCAGGTGAGCGACCTCGCCAAGAGCAGGCTTTTCTACGAGAAGGCTTTTGCGGCCCTCGGCCATCGACTGGCCTTTGGCGAGGCGGGCATATTCTGGGCCTTCGATATAGATGACGGCTTGTTCGAGATCATGCAGGCGAAGTCGACTTCGCCTCTCACCGGCGTCCATGTGGCGCTCAGGGTCAGGAGCCGGGCCGATGTCGATGGTTTCTACCGTGCGGCCTTGGCGGCGGGCGGGCGCGACAATGGCGTGCCGGGTCCGCGTCCCCAATATGCGCCCAACTACTATGCCTGCTTCGTCCTCGACCCTGACGGCTACAATATCGAAGCCATGATCGACGAGGTGGCCTGAGGACGGCGCCCGATCGTTCTCATTGCGTGAAGCCGGATGGGCCTAATGCGCCGGCGGCCTTATCCACCGGATCCCCTTGTTATCTCTGAACTCGCCAGTATCGCTTTGCTAGAGAGGCGCCCGCGAGACGGCCATGGGCCGCTCGCCAATTCCTTGACGGGACGGGCGCATAGCTCAGGTGGTAGAGCAGCTGACTCTTAATCAGCGGGTCGTAGGTTCGAGTCCTACTGCGCCCACCAAGGAAGACCATTAAATCAGTGAGTTAGCGTCAATCGCCTTCTCTTTTTCGCTTTTGAAATGGCCTCCGGCTAACACCCGGCTAACAAAGGGACTTTCATGAAGACGAAGAGCAAGATCAGGTCTGGCGGGGTAATCCTCGCTGAAGACACTAAAGGCAACCGCTTCCGGATCATCATCGCTGTGGAAGATGAGTTCTTGCTCTCAAAGAGGACCGCGCCGCGCACCCGCGAGAAGATTAGGTGGAACCCCTCCTACAAGCTGGAAGACGGCAGGCGCGTTGAGAGGATCGATGACGACACCTTCAAGATCGTGCGGACCGGTGAGCTTTTGAAGCGGGTCGAGGAATAGCGCACGCCTTCAAAGTAACGCTCATGATCCCCGATCACACCTGTGATTGCGCATTTAAGTGACCGTCATCGCCCCCGAAGGGAAAAGCGTGTGAACTTGCGAGAGCTTACCGAGCGGGCTTGGCACGCCGTGGGCAAGAAGTTCAGCGTCGATGGTGTCACCGTGAAGGTGGGAGGCGTTCAGCCGCTAAAAAGGCGCTCTATTACCCGCAGCGGTCCGTATACAGGCCGGGTTTTTCTTTTCCTTTGGTCATGCCAAACTGTCGCCTCATGGCGACAGGCAAGAAAGACAGCGACCGAGTGACCGAGCATCGACAAGCGCTAGAAGCCAAGCTTCTACGAATGCGTTCAACAAGGCTCCCCCCAAGTTGATCGCATTTATTTTGGTCGTTTCGTGTGTCATTGCCTTCATCGTGTCGATGATTGCGGAGATCTCGTTTCTCCAGTTGCTTGTGGCGTTCCTCGGATTTTTTTTGGCCTCTCAGATCGCAACTTTTGTCGGGTGGATCGAGAAGTTCAGATGGGAAACCACAAACACGCGGTTAGTCGCCAAAGATACAGTCACTTACTTGGCATTTGCCGTGGGCTAGGCGTATGGAACCGCCAATGGTGACCAGCCCGATATTGGAAAGAGCCTGTTGCTGTTTTCTCTGCCCTTCCTTTTTGTTCTGGCCCTTGAACTCATTGGCAACCGCCCGCCCGATCCCACCTCTTAAGAACTGAAATGCTAGCGCGCATCCCGGCGAAGTGGAATCGCTTCGCCAATAAGGATTCGCGCCAAATCAGTATGTTGGAGCAAATCCCTATCGCCAAAGTCTTCAACTTTGGCGGGATTTGCTCTAATGGCAATTTTCAAAGACACGATCATGATCAAGGACCGCCCATTTGACCGCGCCGTCGAGGTCACCGTCATCTATCCCGATGGGGTGAACGTGACCAACGTCCAAGAACTGGCCGAAAGAGCTTGGCGCTCGGTCGGCAAGAAGATCACTGTGGATGGCGCACGGTGAAGGTCGAGGCGTTCGGGCGTTAGGCTTCGTCTGTGAGAATGTACGCGTCCCCAGGCGGGACCTTTTCCTCAATGAAGTTCCGTTAGAAATCAATTCACCAAAAGCACCCTCCCAAATCGGAAGATCATCGGATGATTGTAGAAGTTCGATGTCCTTAAAATCACTGCCCTGCACACCAAGGATGCCGTGAGCTTGGTTAGTCCTCCTGAAGACGATAGCCCCCTTCCCTCGCCGCTTCCCTTGCCGGGCGGCCTCTAGCAACGTTCGGGCTTTATCCGAAAGGTCATCCATATCGTGTGCCCTTTGATAAACCGTGTCGTCACTCGCCGGAATAGCTCACCAGACTATAAGTGAAAAATTCCCGGCAAATTCCCGTAATTCCCCACACACCTTGTTCGATAATCTTCCTGGCAATAGAGAAGGCGCTTGCCGAGCGATTCAATAAACAGGCTCCCGGATTCAATCGCGCCACTAAGGCCGCGATCATAGACGTGCTGACCGGCAATACCGCCCAGGGCGGCCGCAACCGCGAGAGCAAGGAGAAGCAATCCCCAACGGGGTTTCGTGGCGGCGGTCTATAACTAGGACGAGGTTGTCTCGGCTCGGGCGGCAGTTGGGCCTCGCCGCGCTTATCGTCCCAGACAGTATCCGGCAATTTCGGCGGCTTTTTTCGGCGTGCCTGCCATTCCGGCGGCTCCTTGGCGCTCAGGCGTTTCTCCTTCTCCCAAGGCCCGCGATCTTCCACTGTCTCGCTTGTTCTCCTCGCTCCTGTCGTTAGGTAAGATTAGCTCAAATTCCAAATGAGTCCATCGGGCGGGCGGGCCGGACGACATACCCGCCGAATTGACTCGCCGTTGGTTCCCGGCCTACCCATGCGTCATGGCGACGACAGGCAAGAAAGAGGACCGCGAAGCCGAGCTTGAGGCGGCGCTTGAGTGATCCGCACCGAGACATGGAAGACCGGGCAGACCCTGCCGAAGCTTTCGCCGGGCGATTGCGTTGATCCTGCAAGAACTGAAGCGCTAGGGCGACTAAACGGAGGGGGCACACAATGCACAAGACGCCTGAGATCACCCGTCTAATCCATGAGAACTTTTGGATCGTGATTTCCTTCGCTTTCGCACAGCCAGTTGTCGCAAAAGTCATCAAAGCCAATTCGAAGGCGAGTGGAAGTACCTTCACAAATCAGTCTATGAACTTGCAGAAATACGGGCAGATCGTGCGTTGCTGGAAATGGCTGTTGAGTTCCGGGTATTGGATGACGACCAAGATCTGAAGGAGTTCTTCAAGCAAACCAAGCCGCCTCCCTTTGGCTTCGTCATCCAAGCAGATGGAAGCAAGACCGATCTGCACTTCCGCGATATGACGAACAAGATCATGCACGCCACTTCATTTGAATGGAACATGACCAACCCGGAAAACCCGATGGTAATGTGCTACTCGAACCAACCAGACCGTTGGCAGTGCGCCGCGATAGATTTGCTGGCAATTATGACGTTAGTCGGCAGTCTGGCGGTGTAAGGTTCGCGACGGTTGACGGCGATGGCAATTTTCAAAGACACGATAATGATCAAGGACCGCCCGCTTGACCGCGCCGTCGAAGAATAATTCTCCGCTGTATCAATCGGAAGCTTTCGGAATTTTCCCGATTGAAATGGTCTATGGCTACATCGAAGTAAAGACGACACTCACATATAGGAATTTGGAAGAGGCATTCGCGGCAAATAGTGAAATCCGAAAGCTGAACGACGACAAAGAATATCTTCGAGTTTCAGTACCTCGGAAGATCTCCGCCTCGGTTCTATCTTTTTGCCTATAGGTCCGACATTCCCGAAGCCACACTTCGAGAAGTTGTCGAAAACAAATATCGGAATATCGGAACGGCACATTGCCACGGCATTTATGTCCTTCGTGACGATATACTTATCGCGCGAAAGGCTCTGTATGACGCCGAAAAGGTCGAAGTCATGAAATGGAAGAGCGCTTCTCCGATTTCCCTGCACCGGATCATTGAGCATGTTGAATTAATCAAAAGCCGAGATCTTTTTGCCCTGCCACTGGCAGACATGCGGAAATATCTTCCACCGGAAGAAAAAGCAGAAACAGACTAATGATTGAAGTTCGCTAAGTTCGGTCCGCGACAATGGCTCGTGTCAAAGAGAAATACAACCGGCGCAGAGCTGAACAGCGTTTCGCACATATCTATGAGACCGCTAGCGGTGACAAATGTATCTATTGTGGAATGGTAAATGATGGCAAATACGACCATCAACCGCCGGTATACACACTTCACCGATTTGCTGACGGCGGTTTAGTCACCAAGAAAGATATTCGAGCGCAGTTCGGTCAGTGCAAGCTTGTTCCTTGCTGTACCATCTGCAACAGGGGTCTCGGCACCTATCACGGGGCAAACGATAATGAACGAAGAAAAGAGATCGTAAATTGGTTTGTCTTGGATGACAGCATCCCCGAAGTCCAATTGATACTGGTGACCTGCCCAGTTTCTTCGGACCACGCCTAGCTTGAGAACTCCGCCCTCGGTCGATCCTTCGCTTGCCCCTTGCGGGACGGTGATGCAACGGGTCGGAGCGCGGAGGCTCCACATACCGCAGCGATCCGACCCGTTGCCGGCCGCGACGCTGCGTCTTGCTCCTCGATCCTCGCCGCGAACTCGGCCGGCGTCAGGTAGCCGAGGCTCGAATGCGGGCGCACCTCGTTGAAATGCCGCCGCCAACTCTCGATCACGACCTTGGCCTCGGCCCGCGACCGGAACCACTCCAAGCTCAGGCACTCGTCGCGGAACTTGCCGTTGAAGCTCTCCGTCGCCCCATTCTGCCAGGGCTTGCCGGGATCGATCAATGCGGTATCGATGCCCATGCTCGTGATCCAGGTCAGCAATGCGCGCGAGACGAACTCGGGGCCGTTGTCGGAACGCAGGTAGAGCGGCGCGCCGCGCTCGCTGACGAGGCGCGACAGCACCTCGATCACGCGAGGAGAGCGGATGCGACCGTCGACCTCGATGGCCAGGCCCTCCTTGGTCCATTCGTCGGTCACGGTCAGGCATTTGAGCTGCTGGCCGTTCGCGCACCAGTCGAACACGAAGTCGTAGCTCCACACCTGGTTGGCCCCCGTCGGCGCCTGCGGACGCGGCCGCCCCGTAGCAATGCGCTTGCGAGGCCGCTTCCTCGGCACCTGCAGCTTCGCCTGCCTCCACAGCCGATAGGCCCGACCGAAACTCATCTTGTGACCGTCGCGGCCGAGAAAGATGCGCACCCGCCGATAGCCATAGCGCGGGTATTGCGCGGCAAGCTCACTCATCCGTGTCAGCACGGGCGCATCCTTCTCAGCCATCCGCGATCGATAGCGCAACGCCGATCGGCCCACCTTGACCAGCGTGCAAGCCCGCCGCTGCGACAGGCCCCGCCCCGTCGCGAACGCCACCTGGCAGCGGCGAGCCGGCACGCTCACCATTTTTTTGCGTTGATCTCCTTCATCACCTCGATCTCCAGATCGCGCTCGGCAACCAGCTTCTTCAGCCGCGCGTTCTCGGCCTCCAGCTGCTTCAGGCGGCGCACATCGTCGGCCTGGAACGTCCCGAACCGCTTGCGCCACGTGTAGATCGTCTGCTCGGAGATGCCGTGCCGCTTGGCGACGACCGGCAACGGATCGCGATCCGCCTCGCGCAGGATCGCCACAACCTGCTCGTCCGTGAACCTCGATTTGCGCATGCTTCCCTCCGTCGAGGAGGGCAGTCTCTCAACTAATCGATGGTCCGAAAACCCTGGGGCAGGTCACTGGAATTGGGCTCGAAACTGTTAAACGACCGTCTCCAAGAAAATCGGGGAAGCGAAATCTATGAGTTCCCTGGAGTAGGTCGTGTCATATATACCGAGGCATTGGTCGGATTGATCGAAGGCGACTTCATTTGCCCTGATGATTTTCCAGATTGGCTAAAGTTGGCACAATCAGAATTGGCAGTTTGGCTTCGGGGTGCCCCCAGACGTAAATCACAGTATTTTCTAGCTTTGGCCAATCTGGAAAGTTACGAACTGCGACCTTGGGCCCGAGACAATCCTCGTGGCCAGTTCTAATTTAAGAGACAAAAGAAGCTCGCCGCGAAGGACCTTGGCGGTCGCCGGGCAAGACGCGGCGTGACGGTGAGCGTGCGGGCGTTCAGGCGCTAAAGAGGAGACGGGAGATGTTTTTCACGCGAATGACTTGGGTCGCGGCGTTTGCCGCTCTTGTTTTTGGCGTCTTGCAGATCTTGATCGGCGTTGGGATTGGTCAAGGGATAGTTGAACCAATCGAGCAGTTGTCAAGTCGGTATTCGAGTTCGATTTGTCCGGGAACCATATCGACCAGGGCGTTTATAAGATCCTCTTTGCGATCGCGCTCGGTACGCTGGCCGAGATTAGTCTTGCCGCGCGAAGGATCATCTGAATTTCCGCTGCTGCATGCAAAAAGCCCCGCGCGGACCGCCCCGGGCTGTGAGGCAACGCTTGGCAGAAAGCTTTGAGCCGCCTGCGTCTTTAGCTCCTCGGATTAGCACGATGCTTCAGCCTGGAAGTGTTGACGGTTGCGCCAAGGCCTGAACGGGCAACTCTTTCGTAGTCCAATCGGGGAAACCCGAATGGGTTCCTCGACCAGACACCAACCGTTCCGAAAAGGGCGTATGTCATTGGCATCATCCGGAGGAACTCCAATGGAAAATATGGATCGAAGATTAGTATTAGGTCTCGGCTTGGCAGCGTCTACACTTGCCCTGCCGACAGCCGCAGCGGCCCAGACTTACGGCCCCGCTGAGGGCAAGGAGGTCGGACCCGGTGTCAGAGTTGTAGCGCTTGGTGAGCGGGATTCGGTCATACCAGCTTATGCAATGATCAAGCTGCGCGATGTTGTTATCCAGCCCGGGGCGAAGACGCCAGACAACGTGATGAAGAACGACATGGTCTGCCACATGACTGAGGGAGAACTTTCGGTCGTTCAGAACAAAAACAAGTTTACAGTCAAGAAGGGCGATGTTTGGGCCTGCGCGAAAGCCGATACGACCGAAGGCACCCAGAACACGGGTAATGTGGTCGCGAATCATGCGGATCATCGATTTAATGACCGCATGAAGCTCGTACCCAATCACGGGCTCTACCCTTTACGCCCCATCTGCTGCTTCCGCGCCAAAGGGAAAACCCCGCCGGCGACGACGGGGGGTGTTTGTCTCGCTTATGACTTCACTAGAGGGACCGACAATCCATTGCCGCCGATTGGACCTTCTGTCGTTTGGAAAATAGGCTCCATCAATTGGTGCCGCCAGAAGGATGGGGACAATGATGAACCATGCTCGTCGCCGTGCCTCCCGAACGCTTGTGACTTTGCTTGCTACCAGTCTTTGTCTGCTATCGGCAAGCGACACGAGAGCACAATCGGCAGATGACCTGCCAAGCGCAGAAGAGCCATTCCTGGCTGATGCAGGTGATTGGGCCGCTGACTTCAATGACGCTCAGATATCATGTTATCAAGGCTCCATGGGTGCATGTGACTCGATTTGGCTGGACCAGCGTGTCCTGCTCGACTCCCCTTTGGGCCAGTACGGACGAACCTGCGGGGGCCGGGTCGACATCAGCGAAATCAGGCGCGCGAACATCAGGTGCACTGAGTTTTTCCCCGGTTACGAATAATGCCGGAACTGCGCCGCAGCAAATAACACAAGATATGGCGCCTATGCCAGGCTCCTGAGTGTATGATGAGTTAGGTCTACTCGATGCCCTCACCTCTTCCCTGCTCGTCATGGCCGGGCTTGACCCGGCCATCCAGCCTCGACGCCAGACAGCGGCTGCACGGAAGGGCTGGATGGTCGCCTCAGGGGCGGCCATGACGAGTTGGGTAGTGGCCACCTCGGCATGAGGCGCGTCGAGAGATGATCCTTCTTAAAGTCATCAGGCTCCTAAGTGTACGATGAGTTCCGTTCCAGGCGTGCCCCTGGTCAGGTGGATTTGCCGAAAAACATCTGCTACAGCTTGCTCTGGAATGGGAGTGGGAGAGAAGTGACAATCCTGCGGATGCTTGCGACGCGCATCTTGTTGTCCTTGCTCACGCTGCTTCTCGTGTCCATTATCATTTTTGCGATCATCGAAGTGCTGCCCGGTGACGTTGCCACGCGCGTCCTTGGGCGCGACGCAACGCCGGAGGCCGTCGCGTCCTTGCGGGAAAAGCTCAATCTGAATGATCCGGCGATCGCCAGGTATCTCAATTGGCTCGCGGGAATGGTTCAGGGCGATTTCGGCAATGCGCTCACAAGTTCACGGCCCATCAGCGACATACTGGCGCCGCGACTCTACAACACTCTGCTTCTCTCGGTCTATGCGTTTCTGATCTATCTCCCTCTCTCGCTCATTCCTGCATTGATCCAGGCCTCGCACCGCGACCGCGATGTCGATCATGCAATCTCCGTCGTCAATCTCGTCTTTCTCTCCATCCCCGACTTCCTTTTGGGAACCCTGCTCCTGGTCCTGTTCAGCGTCGCGCTTCCGCTGCTGCCGGCGGTGTCGCGCGTCGACGGCGATTTCTCGGCCATTCAATATCTGCGCGCCATGACACTGCCTGCGATCACGCTTTCCATCGCCATGGCGATTGCCGCCGTGCGCATGCTGCGCGACAACCTGATCGAAGTCCTCGATTCGGAATATGTCAGGATGGCCGAAATGAAGGGATTGTCGCGACGCGCCGTGCTCTTGCGGCATGCACTTCCCAATGCGCTGATCCCGACGCTCAACATCACCGCGATCAATCTTGGCTATCTGATCGGCGGCGTCGTCATCGTCGAGAAGGTGTTCTCATATCCAGGCTTCGGCAGTCTCCTCGTCGATGCTCTGCAATATCGCGATATTCCCTTGATCGAGGCGACGGTGCTTATCGCCGCGACAGTCTATGTCGCGGCCAATCTCCTTGCCGACCTCGGCGCCATACTCCTCAATCCGCGCTTGCGAGACGGGTAGCCAGGGCGTCCATGGTCATGGTGACGGCAGAAACGAAGACGAAGAGACGATCCTTGGGCGCGCTCTGGCGAAGCCTGCCGATGAGCCTCAGGATCGGCGCAATCATTCTCCTCATCCACTTCATCATTGCCGCGACCGGCCCGTTCTGGGTGCCCTACAGCCCGGCGCAGATCGGCACCGGCCCGCCCTTGTCGGGGATGAGTTGGAAGCATCCTTTCGGTATCGATCAGCTCGGTCGCGATGTATTCAGCCGCGCCGTCTATGGCGGCCACATCGTAATCCTCTTGTCGCTCAGCGGCACGTTCCTCGGCACAGCCATTGGCGCCGTTGTCGGCCTCATGTCGGGCTATGTCGGGGGGTGGGTCGACGACGTGCTGCAGCGCGTGCTCGAGGCGATGATCAGCATCCCGTTTCTCGTGCTCGCGCTCATTGCCATCGTCGCTGCGGGGCCGGCTTTCTCCGGCAACCCCATACTTCTCGTGCTGGTGATCGCGCTGATCTATGGGCCGCGCATTGCGCGCATGGCGCGCGCAGCCGCCCTCGAGATAGTAAGACGGGACTTCGTGACCGTCGCGAAACTGCGCGGCGAAAGCGCCTGGTCGGTTATGCGCCGCGAGCTGCTGCCCAATGCCACAAGCGTGCTGCTGGTCGAATTCGCGCTCCGTGCCGGCTATGCGCCGGTGCTGATCGGCTCGCTCGGGTTTCTCGGCTTCGGGGTTCGGCCGCCAACGCCCGAATGGGGGCTGATCATGAGTGAGAACCGTTCGCTCATCACCTTCTCGCCCATCACCGTCATCGGCCCCGGCCTGATGCTCGCAACTCTCGTCGTCGGCCTCAATCTCTTCACCGAAGGCCTTGCACGCATCCTTGGACGCACCGTCCACCTGGCCGAAAAATGAGTGCGATCCCGCTTGTCCAGGTCGTCGATCTCGACTTCGCCTATCGCCGGGGCGACGGCTGGTCGCAGGTCCTCTACAATGTCGACTTCTCGATCGCACGCGGCGAAGCATTCGGGCTGGTGGGCGAATCCGGCTGTGGCAAATCGACGGTCGCCTATCAGCTCATGGGTTACCGGCGCGAAACGAGCCGAATACTGAATGGCTCTGTCCTCTTTCAAGGCATCGATCTTGCGACCTGCGAGCGTCCGGAACTCGACCGATTGCGGGGAAACCGGGTAGGCCTGGTGCCGCAAAATCCCACGACGGCGCTGAGCCCGGGCATGCGTGTCGGACGGCAGGTAATGGAGGTCCTGGAGTTCCATAAGTCCTTTGGCGGCAATGAAACGAAACGCTGCGAAGAACTGTTTCGGCTTGTTGGCCTTCCCGATCCGGCGCGGATAGGCCGGCGTTATCCGCATCAGCTTTCGGGCGGCCAGCAGCAACGTGTCTGTATCGCCATGGCGCTCGCCTGCAATCCCGACCTTCTTGTTCTGGACGAGCCGACGACCGGCCTCGATGTCACGACCCAGGAACAGATCATCGAGCTTCTGGCCGATCTCAGGACGCGGCTTGGCACCTCGATGCTCTATGTCACGCACGATCTCGGCGTGCTCGCACAGATCGCCGATCGCGTCGGCGTCATGTATGCGGGCCGCATGGTAGAGATTGCCGCGACGCGCGATTTGTTTGCGAAGCCACGGCACCCCTATACACGCGGGCTCATCGCGTCCATCCCGCAAATCGACCGCATCCGCCGCAAGACTGGAGTCATCCTGCGCGGACTTCTCCGGCGGGATCGATTGCCGCCCGGCTGCCCGTTTCAGCCGCGCTGCGACCATGCCGAGGAAAGCTGCGCGATAAATCGGCAACGGCTTGAAGCGGCCGGCCCGCATCACGACGTGGCCTGTCAGCGCTGGCGCGATATTGCCGCGGCTCCCGCTCTGGCGCGGACCGGGGAGTCGGAGGACCTTCGGGAGATTCGGCCCGAGCCGCTCCTGCGGCTTGATTCCGTTCGCCTCGGATATGGCACGCGGCGGACCTGGCTGGGTGCCGGAGCACGGCCCCTTCCCGATGTCGTTTCCGACCTCACCTTCGAGATACGCGAAGGTGAAACCTTCGCGCTGGTGGGGGAATCGGGCAGCGGCAAATCGACGGTGGCTCGCGCGGTGAGTGGTTTGCTTGTCCCCAAGGAAGGCGAGATTCGTTTTGAAGCCAAGGCGCTGCCCGGTCCGGTGGCGCGCCGCCCGGATGACCTGCGGCGACGCATCCAGTATATCTTTCAGAATCCGGATGCCTCCCTCAATCCGCGGGCGCGTATCGGCAGCATTCTCACGCGGCCACTTGAGATGTTCACCGATCTCGGGCGTGCCGCCATGGAGGAGAAAGTCGCCGCTGCACTCGAGGACGTGCGCCTCGATGCAAGTTATGCCGCGCGGTTCCCGGACCAGCTCTCCGGCGGTGAGCGGCAGCGCGTGGCGATTGCGCGCGCGATCATCGCCGACCCCAAGCTTCTGCTGTGCGACGAGATTCTTTCCGCTCTCGACGTTTCGGTTCAGGCGAACGTACTGTCGTTGCTTCAGCGGCTGCGCAGCGAGCACAATCTGTCCATGCTGTTCATTTCGCATGATCTTGCGGTGGTGCGCTCGCTCGCCGATCGGGTCGGCGTCCTGTTCCGCGGACGATTGATGGAGATCGGCCCCGTGGAAGGCATTTTCAAGCCGCCCTTTCATCCGTACACGCATGAGTTGCTGATGGCGGTGCCGAGCATAAGCCACATCGGGCGACGCGCGCGCCCGAAGGCGGAGCGCGTGGCAACCGGCACTCAGGGCTGCGCTTTCGCAGGGCGCTGTCAGTGGCAACTGGGCCCGGTCTGCGAGAGGCAGACGCCCCCGCGGCGCCAGGTATCGGCAGGGCACGCCATATATTGCCACATCCCCCTGGCCGATCTCCTGGAGCGCGAGCAAGGCGACTTCAAGCATCTGGAATCAGTACCGGGTCGCCGGCGCGAATCAGGCGGGAGATCTGCGTGCAAGAGGCCAGGATCATACTCCGCTGCGCAACGCTGATAGATGGAAGCGGGGACGTCCCGATCACAAATGCAACGCTTGTCATCGATGGCGGTCGCATCACCTATGCTGGCCCGCGCACGACCCGGTTTGATCGCCCGGATGCCTGGATATGGAACCTCGTCGGGAAAACCGTCATCCCCGGCCTGATCGAAGCGCACACGCATGCGGCATCCGATGCCGACATGACTGCTTATCTGAAGAATGGGATCACCGCAGTCCGCTTTGCAGGGCTGAACCAGAGCGATGTCGCGAGATTGAAGAGGCGCATCGCAAACGGCGATATTGCCGGGCCGCATATTCTCTCCTGCGGCCCGATGATCGATCAGGCGCCGCCGGCCTATCCCGAATGGAGTGTGACGGCTTCCGATCCCTGCGAAGCGGCCGCGCTCGCCGATCGCCTCATCGTCGAAAATGATCTCGACGCACTGATCGTAACACAGCGCGTGACGCAGCCAGTAATGAAGGCTGTGATCCAGGCAGCCCACAAATGCGATCGTCCGGTCGTCGGGCAAGTCTGGGCTGTCGACGGGGAGGAAGCTGCGGAACTCGGGATTGATGAGCTCCATACGAGCTCGCGCGTCCATCGCAGCAGAGCCTATCCCGCTGAACGGTTGCTCAGCTATGCGAGCATCCCGGAGCGCCTGGCGCTTGCCTCGCGCGCCTGGGCGTCGCTTGATTGGGATCTGACATTGCCCATGATGGAAAGGATGGTAGAGAACGGCGTTCACTACTGCGGCATGCACGTGATCACCCAATACCAGGTCGGCGAGGGCGTGGACTTCCTGGAGACCGACAAGGATTTTCAGACGCTCTTCGGAGATGGCGAGAGGCGCGCCTTCCGCGATTTCACGCAACGCTTGCAGGGCAGTTGGAGCGCGGAGGACATCGACTATGCGCGCCGTGCCAATGACCGGCGGGTGGATTGGATGCAGCGCTATCGCGAACTTGGCGGCCTGTTGCTTGCCGGCACTGACATGCAGTTCGGCGGAATCATGCTGCATCGCGAATTGCGGAATCTCGAATTGCTTGGCCTTTCCCGGTTGGAGGTCATCACCACTGCGACCGCGACGAACGCCAAAGCCCTGGGCCTCGGCGCGGTCTCAGGGATGCTTCGCGCCGGAATGCGCGCCGACATCGTTATTCTCAACAGCGATCCTCTGTCCGATCTCGCCGCCTTGCGCGATATTTCCATCGTGTTGAAGGCTGGAGAGGTTGTCATTGAAGACGGCGCTCTCGCCATGGCGACCGAGCGGGGACGCCTATGACCAGTCTTCGTGATTTCCTCGATCATGGCTAAATTTAGGAAGATCGTTCTGAGGCCCATGAGCGGTAGGAACGGATCGTCCCTTCCCTTGAGCGCGCCTCATGCTGCGGTGGCCGCTGCTCTCGCCTCGCCATGGCCGCCACCTGAGGCCAAGGGTCAATCGACAATATGAGATGTCTGAGGGCACGCTTGGAGTGCTGGCCGAGCCCCAGCGCTCTCCATCATGCCCCTTCTCCCGCTTGCGGGAGAAGGTGCCCGATAGGGCGGATGAGGGTGTTGGTCCAACATGCGACTGCTTTCTATAAGATAAAACAGAAGGTCTAAGCGTTACCAAGCTTGAGGGATGCGTCCGAGTATCGGCCCAAAGGACACCCTCATCCGGCGCTTCGCGCCACCTTCTCCCGCTAGCGGGAGAAGGGGAAGTTTGTGACAGTGCCGGCTGAAACTCTCATATGCGATCGCCATGCATGTCCCCGGGCTAAACATCGAAGCCCGGCCATGACGAGGCGAGGCATCGGTCAGACCTAAACTCATCGTGCGCTAGGCTGGAAAGAAGACTTCCACCTCCAAGCTGTCGTTCATGCTCGGCACACATGTCGAAGGGGCGCCCGGATCCGGCGCCCCTTCCGGTTCGACTCGGCCTGAGATCAGTTTTCGCAGGCGATCTCGGCGAAATCCGGCCGGTTGTGGTCGGAGGCCGGCGTGTAACCGACGCAACCCTTTCGCGTGGCCGCCACAATGTTGGCGAACATCGGAATGAGGACGCCGCCTTCTTCCGAGATCAGCCGCTGCGCTTCCTGGTAGAGCTTGCGCCGCTCTGTCGCGTCGAGCGTCGTGGCCGCCTTGTCAAGCAGCGCATCGTAGTCCTCGCGGAAGAAATGCGTTTCGTTCCATTGCGCGGCCTTACGATAGGCGACTGAAAGCGCAGCAGGCGTCGTCCGCATGCCCCAGTTCGATACCGCGAACGGGCGCTTTGAGCCACACCGTGTCCCAATATTCGCCTGCCGGCTCGTTGATGATGTTCACTTTGATACCGGCTTCGGAGGCCATCTGCTGATAGGCCTGCACCATTGCCATGGTGCCGGGCATCAGGTCGGCAGCATGCAGGTCGACCGCAATACCGTCGGCATGGCCGGCCTCGGCGAGCAATTGCTTCGCCTTGGCGACGTCGCGCGGCTTGATATCGCTGCGGTAGGCGTCCGGCGAACTGGGCAGAATTGGATTGTCGTTGCCTGGAATGCCGAAACCGAGAAGTGCGGTATCGACGATCGCCTGACGATCTATGACCAGCTTCATCGCCTCGCGTACCTTCGGATTGTCGAAGGGTGGCTTATCGATGAAGAAGCCCATCGTTACGGCCGAGCCGCCGGGCGCCTTGGTCAGGGCGATGTCCGGATCTTCCTTGAGTGTGCCGATCGTTGCGGGATCGACGACGAGAACGACATCGGCTTCGCCCGATTTCAAAGCCGCAACGCGGCTGAGCGGTTCGGTGATCGCAGTGACGGTCAGGCAGCTGGACTTGGGCAGGCCCGTACGCCAGTAGTTGGCATTCTTGTCGAAGGTGGTCTTGAGCTCGCCGAGCTTGAGTTCCTTCAAAGTGAAGGGACCGGTGCCGTTGGGCTTGAAGCGGATATCGTCGGATGAGGCACCCTTTTTCACCACCAGGCCGTGCTTGGTGGCCAGGATCGACGGCAACTCGGCGATTGCCGAATTCGAGCGTCACCTTGACCGTCGCGGCATCGACAGCCTGGAACGCATCCGGCTTGATGGCGCCAATTTCCCCCGCTGCCGGCGACGCGATCTTGGGATCGAGCAAGCGCTGGAAGGTGTAGGCCACGTCCTCCGCTGTCAGTGGCGAGCCGTCGTGGAACTTTACACCCTGGCGCACCTTGAACGTCCATTCGGTGGCCTTGTCGTTCGATTCCCAGGACTCGGCAAGCCACGGCATCGGCTGCATGGTTGCGTCAGCCGCCACGAAGGGCTCGTAAATCATGCGAGCGTGATAGACGTCGGAAATGCTCAAAAGTCTTGCGGGATCGGGCGAAAGTGTCTCCCCGCTCCAATCGGGACCGATCAGCACCGGGCAGTCCGCGGCCTTTGCAGCGGATACTTGCGCATAGCCCGCCGCCAGCAGCATCGCGAGCGCGACGCCGAATTTCAGGGAATTCATGTTGGTCTCCTCCCAAATCGCGCAGCCTCTGCTGCGTTCGGGAAAGAGCATATACCAATCCTTCTCTGAGCGTCTATATTCGACCGCGCCACTGGCGGGGCGAAATGTGAGTTGCAGCGCGGCAATCCTATCGTCGGACCGGATGTCCGATCTTCGGCTAGCGTGCTGAACGCCAAGTTCCTGATATCCGGCCGGTCATACCGACAGGAACTTCGCGTTCGGCACACGAGGACCACCAATGGGGAAGTTCGACCCAAACGGGCCTGACGCGTCGAGGCGAAACCGTGGGCGAGTTGCGTGACTAGGCAGGAACGTAGGTCAACCTGATCACGTCATCGCCAATCAGATCGCTGGCCACAAAGCGAAGCGGCGGCCGGGGGCCGGCGAAGAATGGCTTGCCGTGACCCAGCACGAAGGGATGGAAGTAGAGTTGATACTCATCAATAAGACCAAGGTCGGTCAGGCTTCGTGCTAGGTCTGGTCCAGAAACTGAAATCTCCCCAACGAGCTGGGCCTTCAGCCCACGTATCACCGCCTCGACATCATCCTCGACAAGTGTAGCGTTGGGGCCCACTGACTTCAGCGAGCGCGACACAACCCACTTCGGTTGGCTCCGCCACGCCGCCGCGAATTCGTGCCGCTCCGCGCTCCACTCAGGACTGTCTTCGTCCCAATAACGCATTACCTCGTACATGCCGCGACCGTACACACTGCCGGTCAGGTCGCGCACTTGCTCTATCCAGTGACGAAAGATTGTGGGGCCTGACTGCATTTCCAGGTGGTCGACGTAGCCGTCGAGGGACTGGTTCATTCTGAAAATGAGCTTCGCCATGCTGTAAGATCTCCAACCCAGGGTCTTCAGAATAACTTGGGCCGCCGTTAAGCAAAAGGGAGGTTGGGCGCAGACTGTGCGCCGCTTTGTGGGTGTGATGAATAACCAAGGTCCGCTAACCACCCTCCTGCGACATTCGGAATTTCCGCTTCCGGGCAGGGTCGGGACGCCCTTCCACGACCGGGACGGAGGTTCTGCGTGGGTACCAGACGCCAGATTAGTGATAGGATGGGCGCCAAGCCTGCGCGGGCAGGGCCATTGCATATGAAGTCGCCAAGGTGCCTGGAGCGCGACACTGCCTCCATCATTTCCCCTTCTCCCGCTTGCGGGAGAAGGTGCCCGATAGGGCGGATGAGGGTGTTGGTCCAACCGCGACAGCTTCTATTGAAGGGCAAACAGCAGCGTTCATCGCCCTTGCCAAGCTTGGGAGATCTGTGAAAGCATCGGCAGAGGGACACCCTCATCCGGCGCTTCGCGCCACCTTCTCCCGCAAGCGGGAGAAGGGAAGCTTGCAGCAGTACCCACTGAACATTCTCATACGCGATAGCCCTGCCTGCGCGGGGAAGACTGGGAACTCAGGGCAGCAATAGGCCGGGGCATCGGCCTGTGAAGCTGGTTGCTGCGGACGACCTTGCGCGGCCTCGCGTCGGCGAACCATTTCGACGATCCAGTTCGGTGCGTAGGCGCCGGCGCAGCTTCGCGCCCTGCGCCATCAACCTTTCATTACTCTCATTTGGCGTGGGCAAAGGCATTGGAGTTCCAGCCTCGATGTGCAGGCGCATTTCTCTTTCTTTGAGGACGTGCCAAACTCCCGGCATGGCGACAGGGAAGAAAGACGGCGACCACGAGGCCGAACTTGAGGCGGCGCTCGAAGCGATCCGAAAAGAGACTGTAAGACCGGCTAGTGTCCCGAATCCGAAGTTCGCATCACCTCGCAGCGACTTCCGAGCGAACTTCGGATTCGAAAGGACACTAGAAAATCTAATATTTCTAGTGTGCTATTGAACGCGAAGTTCCTGACGGTAAAGCGGTTTGCTATCAGGAACTTCGCGTTCAGTACACTAGACACTGCCGAAGCTGCGCCCACGCGATTGCGCTGATTTGCAAAACCTTAGACGCCAGCGACGAAGGGGCTCGAAATGCGGAAACTCTTGGCCTTGATGGTGTTGCTCTGCGGCGCGGCGAGTGCCGACGCTGCCGACACGCGAATGTGGTGTTCGGAAGGGGCACAGTTGTTGTTGCCCTCTCAGGGCGATGTCGACTGGATTTTGAAAGTCGATGGCAAGCCCGATGAACGCCTGAATAGCCAGCATGACATTAAGGGCGTCGACTTGATCCTCTACGACGAGGGCACCGAACAACGCCAAAACGATCTGATCTACTCGAGGGGCCGCATCTTTCGGCCCTGCGAAAAAAGCGCCCGCGAGCAGCGCAGCGACCGCGAGGCCGAGCTGGAGGCGGTCATCGAAAAAATCCGCGCCGAAACTTCGAAGCTTGAAGCGGCCCTCGAAAAAATCCGTGCGGAGACTTCGAAGCGCGGGCAGACGCTGCCGAAGCTGCGCCGGGCGATTGCGCTCATCCTGCAGGACTCGAAACGCTAGAGCAAATCCCCCCAAAGGCCAGCTCCGGGGTTGAAGACTTTGGCGGGGCGCGTGATCAGGAAAAGTGGAGACCGGTTTTCCGTCCGATCACGCGCCAACTTAGGAATTCGATCACGTTGATCACTTCAGACCGAAGCGGTCTGAAGTGATCGTGATCTATATTTGCTCCAAGATATTGATTTGGCGCGAATCCTTTTCGGCGAAGTGACACTTCGCCGGGATGCGCGCTAATGGCGGTTTTCAAAGACACGATGGCGTCCTGGCGCAAGTCGCTGTTCCCTCCTTTGAAGCACCACCAAAGAAATTGATTACATATCAGCGCTGCGCTGGAATCTGCAATCAATCGCGATCGAAACGCGTTCTCAGCCCGTGAGCTGAACGGTTCGGTCGTGGGCAGGATAAGAAACGTGTCCACTACCGGGCGCTCCCGGCAATCAGGTCAAAGCCATTCGATATAGCGTCCACCGCAATGTGGGCAAGCAACTGTGCCCGGCGACCCGAGGTCGGGCATAAGGGGCATGTGTCTGCCTTCAAGCATCCAACAATATGGACAATCAGGAGGTTTAGTCTTATCGGGCTTATATGCCGCCAGGCGCGCCGGTCCACTAACGCCAGTGTGTTCTTCTCTCGTCAAATAAGCCAAGCGTGCGACATGCGAGGAATGAGACCGCGATCGCTCGAGGCGCCTTTTCTCGTCCGTGATGCCGGGCAGGCCCTTTCTCAAAGTTGCGGCCATTTGGCCCGCTTCTTTTCGCAACATCTCTGCAAAGCTCATTGTCACCCTCTAAAGGTAGCCGGCAGCGTAGCACAGTAGCTCGGATAAAGATCCGCTAATCGCCGCGATTGCCGGCCCAGATCGATCATTTGGGATGGATGGCCATCTTTCTCCCGGAGAGCTACCTTTTAACGGTGGCCCCGTTGAATCCTTCCGCAATGCTCACCGCACCGAGGACTCTCGGAGCGGCTGAAGCAGCCTCGCGAATCAACGTGCATCTTTAGGACGCCGATCACTGAACCACGGCCGCTACCGCGCGTATGGCCTTGCTCCGATTCAAGTCGCTGGCTACCTGGGGACGAGGTACATCGCCTCCGTGGGATTTGCTACCCGTACCCGTCCCGACCTCGATGATCTCGAGCGGGACCTTGCCGAGATTTGAGAGTTGGTACATCGCTGCTCGAGGAACGTGGAGCGATCCGCCCTCTCGGACTGTTCGCTCTACATCCTCAATGATCGTGTTAGCAGTTCCCTTTAGGACGATCCAATGCACAGATTGAGGCCTTTGACGACGCGAGGCGACTACGCCTTGGGGATCGACCACGATCCGTTTCACCGCTTCACCGACGCTCTCGACATAACCCCAGGATTGAATGTCCCGCCGGTGCAAACTCGCTTCCCGTGCGCCTTCAGCCTGGAGCTTTTCGACAAACCCCTTTATCTCCTGGATTCGCTCCCGCGGGCAGACCAGCACGGCGTCAGCAGTTGAGACGACCACAAGATCCTCGCCACCAATGACGCTCGTGAGAATCCCATCGGAATGGACGAGACAATTGCGGCTTTCCACGGCCATGCCTCGGCCCAATACGGCGTTGCCATTCGCGTCATGCGGCAATAGCTCCCAGATCGCATCCCAGCTGCCAATGTCGGACCAGCGAAAGCGCCCGGCAACGACGGCCACATTCATGGACTTCTGCATCACGGCGTAGTCGATCGATATCTTGGGAGACGCGGAAAAGGCCGTTTCATCGAGGTGCATGATGCGGCGATCCGACTTCGCGTCTGCTATCGAGCGACGCGCCGCAACGAGCACCTCCGACGCATATTTACCGAACTCGCCGATCATCGCATCCGAACGGAACAGGAAATTGCCGGAATTCCAGAGATAACCGTCCCTCAAATAGGACTGAGCATCCTCGAGCTTCGGCTTTTCGAAGAACGCCTCGACCAGCCTGACACTATCACTCTTACCCGCAAGCGCGCCTGGCTTTATATAGCCGAAATTCGTCTTGGGTGCCGTGGGCGGCAGGCCGAAAACAACGATCTTCCCATCGCCAGTGGCTTCGAGGCCGGAGCGAACCGCAGCGAGAAAAAGCGCATCATCGAGAATGACGTGATCCGCGGCGAGCACAAGAACGGGTGATGCCGAAAGCCGATGCTCGACCAGCAACGCTGCAACGGCGACAGCCGCAGCCAAATCACGCCGGCAGGGTTCGAGGATGAGTGAGACCGGCCGATTCACGATGCCCGCCTGCCGGCTGACGAGGAATTCGGAAGGCTTCGCTCGTGATGACGAGCGGATCCTCGAACAGATCCGGATCGGACACCCTTTGCAGCGTCTGCTGAAATGTGGAGAGCGACCCGACCAGGGGCTGGAACTGCTTCGGCAGTGAATCGCGGGAGACCGGCCAGAGCCGTGAACCGCCGCCGCCGGCAAGAAGAACGGGGACTATCTTGGTACTTACCATCGGTTTTTCCTAACGTCTTGGGCCGGCGTGGCGGCGATTAAAGCGTCTGGTTGTAGGCGCCGACATCCGTGTTCTTGCGCAGCACGGCATCGACCGCATGAAACATCGCATGCAGCCGAGCCTCAGATGTCGGGCTTTCGACCACGACGACCAGCTCCGGCTTGTTGGATGAAGCCCGGACCAGACCCCATGTGCCGTCATCCGTTACCACGCGGATGCCATTCACGGTCGAGAGGCTCTTGATATGCGCGCCGGCGATCGGCTCGTCGGCCCGCAGCATCGACTTGAAGTGGGTGACGACTCGATCGACAACACCATATTTCAGTTCGTCGGCGCAAAGCGCCGACATGGTCGGCGAACCCCAGGTCTTGGGCAGCTCGCGATAGAGATCGGCCATCGATTTATCGGGATTGCGATCAAGCATGTCGAGAACGGCGATCGCCGTCACCATGCCGTCGTCATATCCCCTGCCAATCGGTGCGTTGAAGAAGAAATGACCCGATTTCTCGAATCCCGCCAAGGCGGAAAGGTCCTTTACGCGCCGCTTGATATAGGAATGCCCGGTCTTGAAATAATCGGTCCTGGCGCCCTGGGCGATCAGGACCGGATCCGTGGCGAAGAGGCCGGTCGATTTGACGTCCACCACGAACTGGGCGCCCGGATGGAGCTTGGACAGATCGCGGGCAAGCATGACGCCGATCTTGTCGGCAAAGATCTCCTGGCCTTCGTCGTCTACGATCCCGCAGCGGTCGCCGTCACCGTCGAAACCCAAGGCAATATCGGCGCGGCTTTCCTTCACCTTGACCGACATGGCATGAAGCATCTTCATGTCTTCCGGATTCGGGTTGTAATGGGGAAACGTGTAGTCGAGCTCACTATCCAGCGCGATGACATCGACACCCAGGGCATTCAAGATACGGGGAGCGAAGGCCCCTGCCGTACCGTTGCCGCAGGCCACGACAGCCTTGATCCGGCGCGTGAATGGAGGGCGCTGGATGAGGTCGGCGACATAGACGCCAGCAAAGTTCTCGACGAAACGATAGGCACCGCCCTTGCGCGACTTGTAACCGCCCGACAAGACGAGATCGCGCAGCCGCGCCATTTCATCCGGGCCGAAAGTGACCGGACGCTCGGCGCCCATCTTCACGCCGGTCCAGCCATTGTCATTGTGAGACGCCGTCACCATGGCGACCACTGGAAGATCGAGCGCGAATTGGGCGAAATAGGCCATGGGCGACATGACGAGACCGAGATCATGCACGGTGCAGCCCGCGGCCATAAGGCCCTGGGTGAGCGCGATCTTGATCGCCATGGAATAGCTGCGGAAATCATGACCTGTCACGACATGCGGCTTCACGCCAAATTCGTGGATCAGAGTGCCGAGCCCCATGCCCAGCGCCTGCACGCCCATGAGATTGAGTTCAGGTGGCTCAGCTTGAACCTGGATGGCCGAACCACCAGCGCGCGTCATATTCCCGGAAACCCGTCGCCTTGACGAGCGGCATCATCTCGAAAGCCAAGGTGTTGGGCGTGAGATTGGCGGATGGTTTGGGCAGCATCCATCATCACCCGTTCAAAGTCTGCAGAAGTGCTGAGATCTTGGTCGTGGCGAAATTGGAGAAGGTATCCGATACCGCATAGGGCAGGATGATCTGGTCGCCATGGCGAAGCGCGCCGCAGCTATAAACGACATTGGGCACGTAACCTTCGCGCTCGGCAGGCTCCGAACGAAGAAGCGGTTCGGCGGTTCTGGCAAGAAGCTTGCTCGGATCATTCTTGTCCAGAAGGACCGCGCCAATCGAGTATTTTCTGATGGGACCGACACCATGGGTCAACACGAGCCAGCCTTCATCAAGCTCAATCGGGGACCCACAATTGCCCAGCTGCACGAACTCCCAGGGGAATTTCGGCTTCAGGATGACCTGACCAGTTTCCCATGTGTAGAGATCATCGGAATAGAGCAAATAGAGATTCTCGTTGTCCTGCCGGCCGATCATTGCGTATTGGCCGCCGATCTTGCGCGGGAAGAGCGCCATCCCCTTGTTGCGGGCCGCCGCGCCGCCGAGGGGCGTCATGCGGAAAGATATGAAGTCGGTTGTTTCGATCAGCTCGGACCTTATGGTCCTGCCGCTATAGGCGGTATAGGTCGCATAGAAAATCTTCCGCTCACCGGTATCGAACTCGACGAAGCGGGCATCTTCGATGCCGTTTGACTGCGACAGGGTGATCGGAAAGATCACGCGTTCGCTCAGATGCCCATCGAGCTTGAATACTACCTCAACATCTTCGCCGTCGAACCTGGATGTGCGGCTCTGTATTTTGGGGATGGACGCAAGTCGTGCGGTTGGGTCGATTGCGACATCGCCTTGGGCCGAAATGGAACCGGAGCGGAAGGTCAGGGATGAAATATGACCTTCGCCAACGGCGCGCAGGCTCAGGATGAAGCGGCATCCGCCTTCCGGCGCCCCTGACTGGTCAGGATTGCGGACTATGCTGGGATTGAACAAGGCGGCCGCCTCGAAGGAATATTCATGAAGAAAATAGGCGCCGACGAGCTGGCGTTGGACTTTGCTGAGGGCGACATGAGGAGCCAGCGCTTCCTCCATTTCGGCGGCACGCTCTTCGAATGTCTCCAGCAGGTTGCGGTGCCGGCCGTTGAAATTTTCCAGTACGTCGGTCAGTTGCAGCGCCGCCGCCTCAGGATCGAGCCCGATGACCCGGTTTACGATGTGGTTGGCACGTGTCTTGTCCGTCGGATTGAGGTCGCGCGGCTCGATCGCGGGCTTGAACGGGCGCACGACGACCCGGGCTGGATCCGGGCGCAGATACAGCGCCTGTCGGTTTAAGAACATGGACGTGACAAATGCTCCTTGCTGTCATTCGCATGGCGTCTGGACATGGCTCAGGCACTGGCCACGAGGCGCAATGATGCTTGTTCGGCGAGATCCGGCGGGGCGTCGGTGCGCATGAACTTTCGGATTTCGGTCAATCCAAGAAGATAGGCGAGAACCGATTCCGCGCCCTTGTTCTCGCTCGGCCGGTCCGGATGAAGTCCATCCGAACAGCTGCCGGTTGCCAGATCGACCAGAGGGCAAGCGAGATCGTTGTCGCCCAGAAACCAGCTGAACGCGCGCATCGCCCCGACTTCCCATTCACCCGTGCTGTTTGCGCGCCATGCCGTAAGGCAGGCCGAAATCGTTGCCGCCGCCTCGACCGGCTGCTGATCGAACCGTTTGGGCGACTGCCAGGGAATGCCGAAACTTTCCGTGCCAACCGGGCGGAAATGGCCGGTGGGCGCGGTTTGTCGCGTCATGAGCCAGCGTAACGTTCGAAGGCCGGCCTCCACATAAACTTGCGTTTTCGTCGCCAGGCCGGTCAGAAGCAGCGCCTCGGAAAGGCGCGCATTGTCATAGGCAAGCAGATTCTCGAACCATACCCAGTCTGCCGTCTCGACTGCGGCCAATGAGGACATCAGCTTTTGGGCGAGCGATTCACGACATGCGGTGATGGCCGGATCCGGCGTGCTGGCCTCGCAATAGGCTTCCAGGCCGAGAAGTGTGAATGCCCAGGCCCGCGGCGATTGAAACGTCTCGACCGCCGGCAGCGCGGTGCGGAAGAGTGCCGCGGCCCATTGCCGCCGTGACGCCGCCGTGTCGCTCCTTGAGCATTCACCGAGTGCCCACAGCGTTCGCCCGTGACTGTCTTCCGAGCCAATATCCTCAAGCCAGCGCCGGTCATAGCTCATGAAATTCCGAAACCGGCGCTTGTCCGGATTCCAGGCATGCTGGATGAAGGCGGCAAACCGCGCCGTTACTCTTTCGGACAAGTGGCGTTCGCCAAGGCTTCCAAGCCGTGATGCAAAAATCAAGGCACGCGCATTGTCATCGACGCAGTAGCCATGCGAGCGATCCGGCACGGAATGAACAGCATGCTGCAGCAAGCCGGTGCTGTCGCACATCGATAGGAAATGCCTGAGCGACATTTCGGGCACCGGATATCCGGCCCGCCAGACCGCATCCTGCTCGATACGTGTCGATCTGGCCGGCGGACCAATCGTGCGTGCTTCATCGAGAACGATGCGGTAGCGCTTCGCGGTCTGCGCCCATGTCATCAACCGGCTGGTCGCATAGGCGCGCTTGCGCATGGCATGGCGGCGAACATCGTTGGCGAGCAGCCCGGCGACCGCTGCACCAATGGCCTTTGCATCCGAGAATGGGACAAGGATGCCCCGTCCATCGGCCAGCAATTCCTGGGCGTGCCAGTAAGGTGTCGAGACGACGGCCTTGCCAGAGCCGTAGCTGTAAGCCAGCGTGCCGGACGTCATTTGAGCTTCGTTGAGATAGGGGGTGACATAGACGTCGCACATCGAAATATATTCCAGCAGCGTCGGCTGGTCGACGAACTGGTCAATGAACACCACATGATCGTCGACGCCGAGGTCCCTTGCCCGGGTTGCCAGACGCTCGCGATAGGCCTCGCCTTGCTGCTGCACTAGATTGGGATGCGTTGCGCCGAGAACCACATAGACGGCATCGGGGCACGATTGGAGGATCGCCGGCATGGCATCGATCATGATCTCGATGCCTTTGTTCGGGGAAAGTAGGCCAAAAGTCAGGATGACGGGCTTGCCGCTGAAGCCGAGCTTCGCCTTGGCGAAATGCGTATCGAGAAAGTCAACATCGGGGATTCCATGCGGAATCACCTCGATCCGCTCTGATGGCATGTCATAGACATTGCGAAGAAGCTCGCGACCTTTCTCGGCCATGACGACCACCTTCGCGGATGCATCGATGATGCCGCGCATGACATCGCGCTGGACCGGCGTCGGCGCCGGCAGCACGGTGTGGAGCGTGGTGACGACGGGCATGCGAAGGCGGGACAAAAGCTGGATGATGTGACCACCGGCCTCGCCGCCGAATATTCCGAATTCATGTTGGAGGGAAACGGCATCGAACGCGCGCCTGGTTGAGGAAATCGGCGGCCCGCACATAATCATCGACGGTCTGGTCCTGGATCTGAAGCCGGACGACCGCCGGATAGTCATAGGCGCGGCCATGATCCGTCATGGCCACCACATAGGCTTCGAGATCAGGCTTCGACATCAAGAGCGCACGATGCAGATCATGAGTAAAAGTCGCGATCCCGCAGCGGCGGGGAAGATAGTTTCCGATGAGCGCTATTCTGGCATGCGATGCGGATTGTGTTTCCATCAAACGTCTTTCGAAAGATATGGGAAAAGCTTCTACACGAGCGATGAGCCAACTACGCCAATGATCATTTGCGGATGAGCGTTTCCTTGAGCCCGCCTAAGGCATTCTGGATCCGCCCCCAAAGCCCCTCGATCTTGCCGGCCGATGCCAGCTTGGTATCGCCGATCGCCTTACCGGCCATTTCCCTGACGGTGCCTTTGGCTTCCTTCGCCGATCCAGCAAGTTGGTCCTTGTTCATTATAGCTTCCTCCCAAAAAAGGCCGCAAACGAGCCGGACACCTGATCGAACCCAGGCGTTACGCCGCTCTGCGCGCCGTTGAAATTCTACCGCCAGACAGAAAAGCGGTTCCGGTCAATATTGCTCATAAAGGCTTTGGGACGCTCATGCGTCCATGAATGTCCTGCCAGAAGGCGGAGACTTGCCGGCGATTGTTGCAGAAACGCAATAGACACGTAGATGGTGGCTAGACAGCTGATTTACAATCCAGATTCTGGCGCATTGTCACTTTTGACGTTTTGTATACTGGACCAGGCCCGTTTTAGTCGGCGGGCTGAAGGATTCTGAAGATACAGGCACAAGTGCCGGCTTCTGTTTCTTTGGCTTTTTAGCTTCGCGGTTGCGTCTCATTTGGCCTTTGGCCATCGCTACCTCCATGATCCGTTTGGCGATCCGTCGAATTCTGCCGTCTCACGATTTATCGACTGCGAGCCCCTTTGCGAATAAAAGACAAAATTCAATACTGATAGCGAGGAAATATTGGTGCAGTAGGAAACTCCGAGCCCGATAACCTGTAACGATTGCGCCATGACGGATCGGCTACGACACATTCACGGAATGCATGCTCATTCTCAATCGCAAAACCGCGTTTGAACAAGCTTCGAACTCCGGTTTCGAAAAGCGAATAAATAGTCCAAATGTTCGGTATTATTGTCATGGATAGCCTCCAGTGCCTTCAAGGCGGGAGCTGCTATCTCTCTGTCATCAGAGTTGCCAAGCGGTCGAAACTGACGATGTAGTATCTATGCGCTCTTGCGTGCAGATTACCTAATCAATTCTTTTCCGGCCCAATTCAGCTGGTGTTCATGCGGTTCTTAAGGTCGCAGGAAGCGGGAACCTGCTGCTTGAGTTGAAACTGACGGGCAGGATCGTATTCTCGAAGATTCCGCCCGATGTCAGTCGGAAAATGATCCACTGCATGATCACCGCCGCTCCGAGACATTTCAGAATGCACTCTATGTGCTTGCCCAGCGGCGTGTCCGGCACAAGAACCGCACCACGACACTGTGAAGACCGACCGTTGGTGTTCTTTGGCAACCGCAACGGCGGCACCGTGATTTATAGGGCGAGGCTAAGACGACTACCTGCTCTTCCGGCTGGCTCTTTTGCCCCCGGTCGCTGCTGCATCGGTATCAATGGCCAACAGGTTCAAATGCGCCTCCGCACCGGAAAATCGCTTGTCCACTTCAGCGATGAGCACCGCCGTCAGCCTCATCTCGGCTGTGGCGCACTCCCAGAACACGACGGTGCGCACGTAACTTTCATCCGAGTTCTTCGGAAAAGTGAAGATGGTGCTCTGCCCGTTGATGACGACGAGCAGGTTCGCTTGGCCACCTTCGTTCGTGAGAGCCAAGCCCTAAAAGTGAAATTCTGTCTTGGTGGGCGCCTCGTTCGTTACCGGTATGACCATCGAGAATACGCGGGTCACGGCCGGATCGGTCGGTTCGCGCCGGAGAATCCCGGCAGGGAAGCTCTGATGATCACAGTCGAGCATGCGCCCGGAGGGTCGAGCGCCATCCACCGACACAATGCACATGCGTTTGTTTACGTGCTGGAGGGCTCCGTCGTAATGCAGTTGAAGGGTGGAGAACAGGTGACACTGACACCAGGACAGTCCTTCTATGAAGGCCCTGATGATGTTCATGTCGTCGACCGGAACGCAAGCAGCACCCAGCCGGCGAAATTCCTGGTGCTCTTGATCAAGGACAAGGGCGCCCCGGCGCTCGTGCCCGCACAGTGACTGTTACGGCCCGTCGCGCTACGCGCACCGGGTCGGCGAGATTGACGTGCTAGATCAGGCACTCGATCAGAAATGGCCCACGGTGCTTGAGCGCAGAGCCCAGGATGTCGGAAAATTCTTCGCAGCTTTGGACGCAGGCGGCCTCGACGCCCATGCCCCGCGCAAGGTGCACCCAGTCCGGCGCGGGATCGGTAAGGCTCATCATCCGTGTGGCATTGCGGCCAATGTCGTTGACACCGAGATTCCGCATCTCAGCGAGTAGGATCGCGTAGGCCCGGTTTGCCAGAACAACTGTTAACACGTCTAGGCTCTCGCGGGCCTGGGTCCAAAGTCCTTGCAGGGTGTAAAGGCCGCTGCCATCGGACTGGAAGGTGATTACCTTGCGATCCGGGCACGCAATCGCCGCGCCCACCGAGATCGGGATCCCGAACCCAATCGAACCTCCCGTTACGGAGAGAAAATCGTGCGGCGGCGCTTGCTCGGAGAATCCGTAGAACCGTCTCCCGGTGATGCTTCCCTCATTGCAGACAATCGCGCCCTCCGGCAATTGCCTAGCGAGAATCGCGGAAACAGTATCCCCAGTCAGTTGGCCACGTGGCGGCGAAGCATCGGGAAAGGTCATGCCGACAGGCGTCGTCGCCTTGGTCGCGTCCAACTCGTTGGCCAGTGCTTCCAGCGCGGCGACAAGGTCGTCGGCGCGGTCACCAAGGGTGAGGACGACGCAGCCCTCCCGGACGAGGCGGGTTGGCTTTCCTGGATAGGCGAAGAAGGCGACCGGCTCGGGCACTCCGACAAGGACCAGGAGATCGATGTCGCGGAGACTCTCGACCGCCGTGTCGACGCGATAGGGAATTTGCTTAGCCGTCGCTCGCCCGCGGCCGCGTGCCACGCGAGCCGGCAGCGTTTCCGCGAATAATTGACCGTCATGCGCCGCGGCGATGCGGCCGGCCTGCTCGATACCGCCCTCAAGAGCGGCATCACCGCCAACGAGAAGGCCGAAGCGGCCGCGATGCTGCCTGATGGCGTCCGCGACGGATCGGATTGTTTCCATGGGCGGCATCTGCTTAGGCAACAAAGCGACAGGCGCCTCAGGTGACGGATCGACCGCGTTCCACGCCGAGTCCGCTGGCAAGATAAGGGTGGCTACACCCGGAAGCGAGCAGGCCGCCCGATAAGCGCTGCTCACTGCCTCCCTCACCGCATCGGCCGTCTCCACGCGTCGGACCCAGTCCGACATTGGCCTGGCAAGGCCCTCGATATCGCTGGTCAGGGGAGCATCGTTTTGGAGGTGATACGAGGCGTGGTCTCCGACCACGTTGATAATCGGGCTGCGGGCGCGCCGTGCATTGTGAAGGTTCGCGAGCCCGTTCGCGAGACCCGGCCCGGTATGCAGCAGGGTTGCGGCCGGCCGCCGCGTCATTCGCGCATAGCCGTCGGCCGCGCCGGTGACCACACCTTCGAACAGTCCGAGCACGCAACGCATCGCGGGCTTTCGATCAAGGGCGGCGACAAAATGCATCTCAGAGGTGCCGGGGTTGGCGAAGCAGACATCGACATTGTTGGCGAGAAGTACGTCGCACAACAGGTCAGCACCGTTCATGCTTGCTCTCCTGAATTTCTTATGATCATGCTCAGATCAGCATCGATTGCGCAAGTACTGGGCAGAAATGATGCGGTTGCACTATGTACGGCCGGCATCGCCCTTGCCTATGTCGTCGGCGACCTCGATGATGCCGAGGCACTGACCGATCGGGCGCTCGTGCTAGAGTGAAATCGGAATGCTAATCTTCGCGTTGGCGGGTTGTCCCACGCTCGCAGGGAATGTCAGCTGTTGGGCCCCAAGGCGACCAGCCCAGATACCGATTGCGATGCCCGGTTTTGAGGGGCAAGCTGCCGATATGGGGACACGCGATTCAGCGAACCGCCATAGCTCATACTCTGATTTTTCGTTCTGGTGCTCCCTGGCGCTGTTGCCAGGCCTCTATGAAACAACACCTCGGGACTTAACTCACCTTCCATAGGGCCCTTCTTCATGATCAACCAAGACTGGTGGTTCACCACTTTGCTGACGCAGCAGTTCGAGCACTGCGCTCCGCTTAGCAAGTCAATCAAGTGCGACGTCCTGATCGTCGGCGGAGGCTTTAGCGGCATGAGCGCCGCAGCCGAGTTCCTCGGCAAGGGGCTCAGCGTCGTTCTTATCGAGAAAAACATCGTCGGCGGCAGCTCTTCAGGCCGCAGCGCCGGTTTTCTCACGCCCGACAGCGAATTGGAGCTGCATCAGCTGGTCCGCAGGTTCGGAACGGATGCAGCCAGGGAAATCTGGGAGATGCCGTGCCGGGGAATTGATCGCATCGTGCAGGCCATCAAGAAACACGATGTCGAATGCGGACTTCTGGAACAGGATTCGCTGTTCCTCGGGCTCGGGAAAGGCGGCAACGAAGCGGTCGAATCCGAACTCGAATGCAGACAGAGCGTCGGATTCACCGACCAGCAGACCTACGACGAAAGGGAACTGAAAGGTATTCTTGGCGCGGAGAATTACACGGCAGGCATCCGGTATACCGGCACATATGGCGTCAATCCATTGCTCTGCCTGCAAGGATTGAAGGACGTTTGCATCGACAACGGCATGCAGGTTTTCGAGAGCACAGCGATGGAGCGGCTCGATGATCACACGGTCTACACTCATGGAGGAAGTGTTACGGCAGACCGCATCATCATTGCCGTCGACAAGCTCAACAGATCCATCAGCCCGCTCGCGGGAGAGATCTTTCATGCGCAGACGTTCATGAGCGTCACTGAACCGTTGAGCGACAAGGAGCTCAATCATCTGTTTCCGGATGGAAATCAGATGCAGTGCTGGGACTCCAAGCTCGTCTATACTTATTTCAGGTTGACCGGAGATAACCGACTCCTGGTGGGAGGCGGCAGCGCCCTGACGACGTTCCTTCCGGGTGCCTATAATGGTCGAAAGGTGATCAAAAAAGTGATCAAGGACTTCAAATCGCATTTCCCAGGGTTGAGAGACCTGTCCTTCATCCAATTCTGGCCGGGCCTCATCGATACGACGCGCGATCTGCTACCTCTCATCGTGAAACCGCCTAACCAACCCCATTTGCAGTTCATCTTGGGTATTGTCGGGCTGCCCTGGGCAACATTCGCCGGCAGCTTTGCCGCCAAGAATGCTCTGGGTGAAGCAGCCGAAGATTATAAGAGATACTATCCCTATTTCTCAAACCGGCGACATTTTGCCCTGCCGAGCGGATTGGCGAGTTTGATTGGGAAGCCGGCGCTTTTTTCCCTCACAAATAGTTGGGCGAAGTTCTATCAAGTGGATACGAGTAGAAAGCCGGTTGCATTGGAGGGCGAGTTCTAGCAGGCGCCTAGCCGATGTGGCCGGCTAAGCCGTTTGGGGAAACACTGCCATGAAGGTAGCGGCCAGTGAGAGCGGTGAGCGCCGGCATGTTCTCGAGTTTAGCGCCGGCGCTCTTATGAGTGTTGCTGCTCCTTCGCCCATAACTTGGAGTGCTCCAGCGCTCTCCATCATGCCCCTTCTCCCGCTTGCGGGAGAAGGTGCCCGATAGGGCGGATGAGGGTGTTGGTCCAACATGCGACTGCTTGTCTTATAAGACAAAACAGAAGGCCTAAGCGCTACCGAGCATGAGGGATGCGTCCGAGTATCGGCGCAAAAGACACCCTCATCCGGCGCTTCGCACCACCTTCTCCCGCGAGCGGGAGAAGGGGAAGTTTGTGGCAGTGCCGGCTGAAACTCTCATATGCGATCGCCCTGCTCTATGGTGGTGCGTGGGTGGGTGTGCACCGAGGTGTGCAAACTGCAAGGGCGTTTCGTTCCTGCCCAACTCGCCGCAAGACGTATGAGGGGAAGTGAAAGGGAAAATAGGAAAGGGCAATTTTCTCAACGCAGGGAGCAAATCAGGGAATAGCCAAGAACCTGCCAAGGCGATAGCCCTTCGCAATTGTCATCTGATCGTCATCTGCACGCACTCTATTCCTTCCCCGACCGCTTCAACGGCACATCATGGGGACCATCATGCTCACACCGATCTTCCGGACGACGCTCGCGGCTGCCTTGCTGGCGGGGACGGCGCTCACCTCAAACGCGGCGGAGGTTTTCAACCGCATCGCGACTTTCCATGTCGTCGACAACCTTCCGGAAGGGGCCGACCCCAAGAAACCGACCGTCGCTGAGATCGTCACGGCGACGCCCGACGGCGCCCGCTCGTCTATACTGACAGCCCCGGCGAGCGCATCGGCATCGTCGACATCACCGACGCCAAGGCGCCGAAGCCCGCGGGCACGGTCGCGCTCGAAGGCGAGCCGACATCGACGGTCGTTCTCGGCAATTATGCGCTGGTCGGCGTCGTCACCTCGAAGAGCAAGGCCGAGCCCTCGGGCCACCTCGCGATCGTCGATCTCGGCAGCAAGAAGGTTGCGGCCAAATGCGATCTTGGCGGCCAGCCCGACTCGCTCGCCAAGAGCGCGGACGGCAAGTTCCTCGCCATCGCCATCGAGAATGAGCGCGATGAGGAAGTGAATGAGGGCAACATCCCGCAGCTTCCGGGCGGCACGCTGACGACCTTCGCGGTCGGCGCAGACGGGTCGGTCGATTGCGCCACCAGGAAGGTGATCGACGTCGCCGGCCTCGCCAAGATCGCGCCTGAGGATCCCGAGCCCGAATTCGTCGACATCAATAGCAGGAACGAGGTGGTGCTGAGCCTCCAGGAGAACAACCACTTCGTCATCGCCGACCTCGCCAGCGCCCAGATCACTGGCAATTTCAGCGCCGGCGCCGTCGATCTCAAGGACATCGACACCGAGAAGGACGGCGTCATCTCGCTCACCGGCAAGAAGGACGGCGTCCCGCGCGAGCCCGATGCCGTGCAGTGGATCGACGACGACCGCTTCGTCAGCGCCAATGAAGGCGATCTCGACGGCGGCAGCCGCGGCTTCACCATCTTCAGAAAGGACGGGACCGTCGACTATGAAAGCGGCGCCTCGCTTCGAGCACGAGGTCGTGCGTCTCGGCCACTACCCTGAGAAGCGCAACAAGAAAGGCGTCGAGGTCGAAGGTGCCGAAGTCGCGACATTCGGCGCCGACAGGCTGATCTTCATCGCCTCGGAGCGTGGCTCGCTGGTCGGCGTCTACAAGGATGAAGGTGCGGGCAAAGCGCCGACCTTCCTGCAGGCCCTGCCGGGCGGCATCGGCCCCGAGGGCCTGCTCGCCATACCGTCCCGCAATCTCTTCGTCACCGCCTCCGAGACCGACCTGCGCGAGGACGGTCTCATCGGCTCGGTCGTCACCGTCTATGAGCGGGCGAAGGCACGCTTGCCTATCCCACCATCGTCTCGGCCGATGACGCCAACGGCCTGCCGCTCACCTGGGCCGCAGTTTCCGGCACGGTGGCCGATGCGAAGGAAGCCGGGCAAGCTCTATGCGGTGACCGACAGCGTCTTCTCGCAAGGCCAGATCCTCACCATCGACGCCACGAAGAAGCCGGCGGTCATCACCGAGACGATGACCGTGACCAAGGACGGCGAGCCGGCGAAGCTTCTCGATCTCGAAGGCATCGCGCTCGCCTCTGATGGCGGCTTCTGGCTCGCTTCCGAAGGCAATCCCGAACGCGAGAAGGACAAGACGCAGTCGATGCTGGTCAGAACCGATGCCAAGGGGGCCATCACGGAAGAGATCGCGATCCCCGAGAAGCTCGCCGCAAGGCGCCGCGCGTTTCGGCTTCGAAGGTGTCGCGGTCACGGGCGCTGGCGCGGAAGAGACCATCTGGCTCGCCGTGCAGCGCGAGTGGAAGGACGATCCCAAGGGCATGACCAAGCTTCTGGCCTACAAGCCCGCCGACAAGAGCTGGAGTGCCGTGCACTATCCGCTCGACAAGGCGGAGAAGGGCTGGGTCGGACTGTCCGAGATCACCGCCGCGCCCGGCGGCTTCATCGTGATCGAGCGCGACAACCAGGTGGGCAAGGACGCCAGGATCAAGAAGCTCACTTTCGTGCCGCTGCAAGGCGTCAGCCCTGCCCCGCTCGGCGGCGCGCTGCCGGTTGTCGCAAAGAAGGAGCTGCATGATCTCCTCCCCGATCTTGCGGCACCCAAGGGCTATGTGCTCGACAAGGTCGAGAGCTTCGCGCTCGATGCGGCGGGCGATGCCTATGTGATCACCGACAATGACGGCGTCGACGACCATTCCGGCGAGACCCAGTTCCTGGGCCTCGGCAAGCTCGATATGCCGATGTGATGTGCGTGCCGCGTGGCCGGGCTTGACCCGGCCATCCAGTCCAACGCATGGCTCAGAAGCTCAGGTAAGGTTTTCTCAATTCGGGATTCATCTTCTCGATAAGATCCACTTCACGGCTTTTTTCGCTTTCCCTCAAAAGGGACATGACTAAATGCATCTTTTTGCGCAAAGCCGAGGAAAGGCTCGAGGACCAGCGGAAGTGGCGCTCGAGAGACTTCGCTCTTGACATCGTGGCCTAAAATATGCGAGTTGGGAAATATCAGGATTGCAAATGCGCCCGGGCAGACGCCGCCGGGCGCATTTCTTTTTGGGCGTGTGGTCTTCGCAAGCGCTTGCCAGTCGAAACCACCCTGCGGCATCCCGTTCATCTCCGCGCAATTCAACGGCACATCCAGGCGATCATCATGCTCATCTCGATCTTGTGGACAATGCTTGCGGCCGTCCTCTTCGTGGGAATGGCGCTCGCCTCGAAGGCGACAGAGGTCTTCAACCGCATCGCCGATCTCACCGTCGCCGTGTTTGGAATTGCGGTGCCGCCATCGAGCACGGCCTTATGCGCCTTGAGCATTATCCAAAAAGCGCAGCAGGACGAGCATCGAATTGGAAAGGTGCCGGCGCAAAGCACCGACCTTTCTCTAGGCTCTGCCGGCATTGACCCGAAAGGTGGGTTTCTGTTCCGCTACGTAAATTCTTCCGGGGTCGTGCTCGGCTGCTTACGGTCCCCTTCGCGCCTCGCGCTGGAGATCGACGCCTGAGATCTGGTCCCTGACGCCCGGCCCCTTGGCCTGCTTGATCTTGAGCTTGTTGAGCGCCGAGACATAGGCCTTGGCGGAGGCGACCAGCGTGTCGGGATCGGCACCCTTGGCCGTCACCTGCTTGCCTTGCGCCTCGTCCTCGAGCCTGATCGAGACTTCGGCCTGCGCGTCGGTGCCTTCGGTCACCGCATGCACCTGATAGAGCGCGAGCTTCACCTCGTGCGGCACCAGCGCCTTGATGGCGTTGAATATCGCATCGACGGGCCCGTTGCCGGTCGACTGCTTGGTCACATGATGGCCGTCGATGTCGAGCGTCAGCGTCGCGGTTTGCGGCCCCATGGTGCCCGCGATCACCGTCAGCGAAAGCACCTTGATGCGCTCATGCTGCTGGGCGATCTCGTCATCGACCAGCGCCTCGATATCCTCGTCATACATATGCTTCTTGCGGTCGGCGAGGGCCTTGAAGCGGGCGAAGGCGTCCTCGAGCTGGTTCTCGCCCAGTTCATAACCCAGCTCCTTGAGCTTCTCCTTGAAGGCATGCCGGCCCGAATGCTTGCCCATGACGAGCGAAGTCTTGGTGACGCCGACCGAGGCCGGGGTCATGATCTCATAGGTCTGGGTGTTCTTGAGCATGCCGTCCTGATGGATGCCCGAACTCATGCGCAAAGGCGTTCCGTCCGACGATCGCCTTGTTGTACTGCACCGGGAAGGAAGTGACCGCAGCGACGATCCTCGACACCCGGTTGAGCATGGTGCTCTCGATCTGGGTGCGGTAGGGCAGCACATCGCGTCGGGTCCTGATGGCCATCACCACCTCCTCGAGCGCCGCATTGCCGGCGCGCTCGCCGATGCCGTTGATGGTGCATTCGATCTGCCGCGCCCCGCCGGCGAGGCCGGCCAGCGAATTGGCGACGGCGAGGCCCAGGTCATTGTGACAATGGACCGAGAACACAGCCTTGCCGGCATTGGGCACACGCGCACGGATGTCCTCGAACATCCTCTGATATTCATCAGGCGTCGCATAGCCGACCGTGTCGGGCAGGTTGACCGTCGTGGCACCTGCCTTGATCGCGGTCTCGACACAACGGCAGAGATAGTCGATCGGCGTGCGCGTCGCGTCCATCGCCGACCATTCGACATTGTCGACGAGGTTGCGCGCACGCGCGACTGTGGCCGAGATGATGTCGAGCACCTCTTCCTGGCCTTTCTTCATCTGATGGGCGAGATGGATCGGCGAGGTCGACACGAAAGTGTGGATGCGCGGGCGCTCGGCATGCTTGACCGCCTCGCCGCAGCGGTCGATGTCCTTGTTGACGGCCCGCGCGAGACCGGCGACCACGGCCCTCTTGGTGCGCTTGGCGATGGCCGACACCGCTTCGAAGTCGCCCTCCGACGCGATGGGGAAGCCCGCCTCGATGATGTCTACGCCCATCTCGTCGAGGAGCTCGGCGACTTCCAGCTTCTCGTCGTGGGTCATGGTGGCGCCGGGCGATTGCTCGCCGTCGCGCAAGGTGGTGTCGAAGATGACGACGTGGTCGGAACTCATGGGTCTTGTCCTGTCATGGCGCCGGAGTTATCCGGCCTGCAATCTTAAGAAGTGGTTTGATATTGGCATCCCCTGAAGACCCGCCCGTGACAGGGCTGCCGGTACTCAGGGGCTTCTAAGAAGGAGGCCAAGACCGGCCAGGCCGGCGCCGAGGAGGCCGGTCGGGAACAGGGTCTGGGCGGATGCATGAGCCATGTCGGCAGCGGTGATAGCGCAAGCCCGAGGGCGGCGCAACGAAGGAATAAAGGCAAGGTTTTCGGCATAATCGTTAGTGGGAGTGTAGTCCCGGATGGACCGGGCAAAGGAGGACCCATGAAGAAAGCCCTGATATTTGCGTCATTCCTGGCACTGGCAACCCCGGCATTTGCCAATCAGTGCCCGACCCTCATGAACAAGGTCGACGCGGCCATGAAAACAGCCCAGCTCGACGACGCCACCAAGGCGCAAGTCATGGAACTCTACAACAAGGGCAAGGCCGAGCACGAGGCGGGCGACCATGCAGCCTCCGAAGCGGACCTGAACGCGGCCCTCAAGCTCCTCGGCCAGTAAGCCATCATTTTTAGTCGAAGCCTTCGAGGCCCGGGCCCATTGCCCGGGCCTTTTGCCTGGGTTAAGCCACCCACAGTTCCGACAAATAAGTTATGACGAGGAAAGCCCCGTCACACCGTGATGACGCCGGCCGTGACGCGCACCGCCTGACCGCCGATCCGGACCTCGGCCAGGTCGCCCCGAGCGACCTCGGCTTCGAGGATGAGATCGCTCGGGCGCTTCATCTCATAGCCCTGCTCCAGGATGAAGCGATGCTCGCCGTCCTTGAGCTTGTCCGCGATCAGAAGCTGGCGCGCAAGAAGGGCCGTGGCGGAGCCCGTGGCCGGATCCTCGGGAATGCCGCCGCCCGGCGCGAACATGCGCGAGCGGAAAGACGTCTCCTTGCCCTCGCCGCCGCGCGCATAGACGTAAGCCGCATCGACATAGTTCTCGTGTTTGCCGAGGCTTGCCATCAAGGCGCTCCAGGCCGGCTCGCACGGACGCGCCTTGGCGAGGATGGCGCGCGAAGCGACCGGCACGAAGAAGAAGGCCGGCCCGCCCCTGAGGAGGATCGGCTGATGGGCGTCGAAACCGATGTCGGCGGGCGCGATCCCGAGCGCTGCCGCGATATCGCTCTTGACCGGACCGTCGGCCACTTTCTGCGGAATGACCGGCGCCTTGAACAGGCCACGCGGCACATCGCCGATACGCGAGACCTTGACCGGCACCAGCCCCGCCACTTCCTCGAGACGGATCTCGGTCTCGAAAGAGCATCCGGGCTTGTGCTTCATCTCGGCGAGCAGGATGGCGCAGCCCAGCGTCGGATGGCCGGCGAAGGGTATCTCGCCGCCCGGAAAGAAGATGCGAACCTTTGCCGTGTTGCGCGGATCTTCGGGCTTCATCACGAAGATCGTTTCCGAGAGATTGAACTCGCGCGTGATCGTCTGCATTTGCTCCGTCGTCAGAGCATCGGCACCGTGGACGACGGCAAGCGGGTTGCCGCCGAAGCGCTTGTCGGTGAAGACATCGAGGGTATCGAATGTGAGTTCCATGGCGGCGATTGGTAAGCGCGGATTTGGACCGGGGCAAGAGAAGTATTGCACCCTGACGAATTGTATCGAGACACTTCAATTGCCCATGTCGCGCACCACTTTCGCCGGATTATCAGCGGGTGAGGTATCGCGCCAGCGCGACGGCATAGGGCATTGTCGACTCGAGCCGCGAAGTGGGGGTGATGATCTCGATGCCGCTCAACTCATCTTCATGCGCATTGTGGAGAAAAAGCCGAATCCCGGCAGCCAGCGCTTCCGCATCGGCGGCGAAGTGGAACACCTGGGCGACCGACACGCGATGTTCATCGAAAATCGCAAGCAGTGGGCCCCACTCGGCATCAGCCGCCCTGAGGCCGGTCTCCTCTTCGAGCTCGCGCGTGATCGAGCCCATCACATCGACACGGCCGTCGGCCATGACGTCCATCGTCTCCAGCGATCCGCCCGGCGGATAGACCTTGCCGGCATTGAGGGTATGGCTGGCCATGCGTCCATAAAGCACGCGCTTGTCGGCGCTGACGACGGCGGCCGATCCGAAAACATTGCAAACGGTCTTGTCGGGCCATCCCCAGTCGCGCCATGCGACGAAGCTCGCATAGTCGGTCTTGATGAAATCTCCTTTGAGCCCGCCGTCCTTGAGTTCGATCGCAGTGCAGATCAGTACTTCGCCATTCCAGATCTTGGGGTTCTCGTCGGCGAGCCTTCGCCAATGGTCCATGATCCGCGCTTTTTCGGCTTGAGCGAATGCCCATGCGCCAGGCCGCAAACTGAGATCGAGCGACTTGATCGGTATGGGGGTCAGAGCGGGTGGGTGCTGATCCTGCATTCATACTCCTCTTGCCGTCGCACTGGCGGAATTGGTTCGCGATTGGTACAGATTGTCCCCTTTTGGCAGGATCCTCCATGACCCGCGACCCCCGTTACGACATCCTCTTCGAGCCCCTTCGTATCGGGCCCGTCACCGCTCGCAACCGTTTCTATCAGGTCCCGCATTGCAACGGCATGGGTTATCGCGATGTTTCCGCTCTTGCCGCCATGCGCGGCATGAAGGCTGAGGGCGGCTGGGGGGTCGTGTGCACCGAGATGGTGGAGATACATCATGGAAGCGACGTGGCGCCCTATGTCGAATTGCGCAACTGGGACGAGCGCGACATCCCTACCCTTGCCCGCATCGCCGACAAGATCCATGAGCACAACTCGCTCGCCGGGATCGAGCTCTGCCATTCGGGCTACACGGCGGTCAATCTCTATTCGCGGGAGCCGCCGATGGCGGCAATGGCGATGAACGCCTCGTCCTATCATTTTGATCCGGTGCATGCACGTGCCATGGACAAGGAGGACATCCGAAACCTGCGCAAGATTCACCGCGCTGCGGCCTTGCGCGGCCGGGACGCGGGCTACGACCTGATTTACGTCTATGCCGGCCATGGGCTCGGCATCTTCCAGCAATTCCTGTCGCGCGCCACAAATGACCGCAGCGACGAATATGGCGGTTCGCTCGAGAACCGTGCGCGTCTTCTGCACGAGGTCATCGAGGACACGAAGGAGGCGGTCGGCGATCGCTGCGCCGTGCCGGTCCGGATCGCGATGAGCGAGTTCATGGGCGAGGCCGGGCTCGAGCCCAGGGAAGTCGAGGAGGCGATCGCCATGATGGCCGAACTTCCCGACCTCTGGGACCTGTCACTTTCGGCCTGGCCCAAGGATTCGCAGACCTCGCGCTTCGCCGAGGAAGGCTTCCAGGAGCCCTATATCAAGGGCGTGAAGAAGCTGACCACGAAGCCCGTGGTCGGTGTCGGGCGCTATACCTCGCCCGACACGATGGTCCGGGTCATCCGCCAGGGCATCATGGACATGATCGGCGCCGCCCGCCCTTCGATTGCCGACCCCTATCTGCCCAAGAAGATCGAGGAAGGCCGCCTCGACGACATTCGCGAATGCATCGGCTGCAATATCTGCGTGACCGGCGACTACACCAAGACCCCCATTCGTTGCACCCAGAACCCGTCGATGGGCGAGGAATGGCGCAAAGGCTGGCATCCTGAGCACATCCGCAGGAAGGCGCGCGATGCCCAGATCCTCGTCGTTGGCGCCGGCCCCGCCGGGCTCGAGGCCGGACGCGCCCTCGGCCAGCGCGGCTATCAGGTGACCATCGCCGATGCGGCAAGCGAAGCCGGCGGCCGCGTCGCACGCGAATGCCGCCTGCCGGGGCTTTCCGCCTGGGGCCGCGTGCGCGACTGGCGCCTTCTGCAGATCGGCAAGATGCCCAATGTCGATCTCTATCTAGAAAGCGAACTCAATGCCGACACCGCGCTTGAATTCGGCGCCGATCACATCGTCTGCGCCACCGGAGCCAGATGGCGCCGCGATGGCGCCGGCCATCATCAATATCGGCCGGTCACGGTCGATCATGCCGCAAATGTGCTGACGCCCGACGATCTCATGGCGGGCAAGCGGCAGGCAGGTGGTGAGGCCGTCATCTTCGATGACGACCATTACTATATGGCAAGCGTCCTCGCCGAACTGCTGGTGAAGGCAGGGACCAAGGTGACTTACGTGACCCCTGCCTCGGTCGCCGCCGCCTATACGGCCAACACCATGGAGCAGAAACTCATCCAGGCCCGGCTCATGGAGCTTGGGATTGCAATCCGCACCGGCGAAGCCTTGTCAAGGGTGACGGCCGAGGGTCTCGCCACCGCTTGCATCTATACCGGCAAGGAGCGCCTTCATGAGACGGCCAATGTCGTCCTCGTCACCTCGCGCAAGGCCGACGATGCGCTTTATCGCGACCTCAAGCAGCGGGGCGCCCCGGTGACGGCCATTGGCGATGCCTGGGCGCCGGCCACCATCGCCCATGCGGTCTATGCCGGGCGGCGCTTCGCCGAGGAATTCGATCTGACCCCGCGCGATGTCCTGGAGGTGCCCTTCCGCCGCGAGCTGATCGCGCTGGCCGCCGGTTAGGCCCGCACCTTAAGGTTTGAAGCGCAATGGCAAGGCCATCGTACCTCCTTGCCGAAGTCGTCATAGCGATATTCAGCCTTGATCGACCAATCCTCGCTGAGGTCACGGCAATTTAAGCCTCGGTTTACCAAGATCGTCGAAGGTTAGGGGACTGGGGACTTTGCGATCATGATACGGCAGATTTTCGCCTTTGCATTCCTGCTTGGCCTGGGTCTTGGGGCTTCCGCTCTTGCCCAATCCAACGACTATACGGGTTCCATCGGCACGCTGGCGCGCAAGCCGCCGGACGGAAAGCTCGCCACCCAGACCGAAATCCTGGCTGGAGAGAGCCAGGCGGCCCTGCTTAGCCCCTCATCGCCCCAGGCCATGGATGCCGCGATTGCTATGTATGAGCATATCACGGGCGCCGGCGGCTGGCCGATGATCGCCGAGCGGGGTCTGGAGAAAGGCGCTGTCAGTCGGCAGGTGGTCTTCCTGCGCCAGCGCCTGGTGGCGGAAGGCTATCTGCCGCCTGAGAGCCTCGGTGTTGACGAGCCGGAGAAATTCTCGGTCGAGGTCCGCAATGCAGTCAAGGCGTTCCAGTCCAATCACGGCCTTGCCACCACCGGCAAGGTCGACGACCGCACCCTGGCTGAGCTCAACGTTCCGGCCGGCGTCCGGTTGCAGGAATTGCGCGTCAATCGCCCGCGCGTCGCGACCTATGCCGCGAAGCTCGGATCTCGCTACATCCTGGTGAATATCCCTTCGGCCCAGCTCGAAGCTGTGAATTTCGGCGCGGTCTACTCGCGCCACAATATCGTCGCCGGCAAGATCGACCGCCCCTCCCCCGTGCTGATAAGCCGGATCAGCGGCATCAATTTCAATCCCTATTGGACCGCGCCCGATTCCATCGTGCAGCGCGATCTCCTGCCCAAGCTGGCCGAAGACCCTGAGGCCCTCGACAAGATGCACATTCGTGTCATCGAGAAGGCGACTGGACGCGAGATCGATCCGCTCGACGTCGACTGGACGGCGACGCCGAGCAACCTCTTCCTGTTCCGCCAGGATCCCGGCGACCAGAATGCCATGGCGACGGTCAAGATCAACTTTCCCAACAAATACGCGGTCTATCTGCATGACACGCCGACGCGCGAATTGTTCGGCCAGAACGCCCGCTATCTGAGCTCGGGCTGCATTCGCGTCGACCGAGTCGACGTTCTCGTCGATTGGATCCTGTCAGGACAGGACGGCTTCGACTCCGGCACGATCGAGAATATCGTCCTGAGCGGCGAACGCCTGGACAAGCCGGTGAAGAACGGCCCCGATCTCAGGATCATGTATCTGACCGCCTGGGCCACCGAAGACGGCCGCATCCATTTCCGGCCCGACATTTATCATCTCGATGACACGGGCTTCGTCATGGGCCAGCCACAGCCGCGCGGCGGCTATTAGGCGGTCCTTTTCCGGCTAACCCAACGGGCCGGAGGCGGTCATGCCGACTGGGGAAGATGGGGTTCGCTCAGAACAAGGCTGGACACAGGCTAATTGGCGGGCACGGCCGACTGGTCACCGCTGAGGATCAGAGCCTTGGCATTCGAAGCATAGGCGGCTTTGTCCACCAGATTCGTGCCGGAAACAAGAAATGCCACCGGCTCCAGCGTCAGAGCGAGGGCGCGCTCCTCACCCGGCAAGCTGAAATCGTCGTCAATCTGGGGGACAGACTGTGTCAGATCCAATGTCAAGTCATGGAGCATTGCGCCGACCGGCGCACAGGCCGAGCGCAAGTTGTAGTTTTGGAGGAGCAGTTCGCGCGGACTGGGCTGCATTCGGGCAGCAAGCGCCGAAGTCTTGATACGGGCGCGCAAGACCGGGTTTGACGTGGAGGTTTCGAGCACCAGGGGGAGGTCGAACCTGGCCAGTTGCTTGGGGAATTCTATTTTGGCGCGCTTGTCTTCTGCCCACGAAAACCCGCAGTGGAAGTAACCTGCAATTTCCAGGGGAACATATTTCATGCCGAGATCGATGGCTCCCTTGCCGCTCACGATCGCCGAAGCCTTTAACCTCTCGAGCGACGCCGTTACCGAGACTTCTTTCATGCAGACCGAAAGACCTGCCAAACCGCCGATGGTTCCCGAAATCTTGGCAAGATTTCCCGCTCCCGCCAGCTTCGCAAGATTTTCCTTGCCGGCCTCGCAAGCAAGCTTTTTTGCGGACTTTTGTGTCTCGCACGATGCCTGCTTCGCTGCGCGTTCCGCTTCACAGGCAGTCGTCTTCGGGGTCCCGAAGCGTTCGCATTCAATCGTGCGCGCGGCTTTCCTGATTTCGCAGTCCTGTCTCGCGACCATCTTCCCGCGTTCGCAAGCAGGATCGTTGAAGCAGGCGCCAAGCGCGCACACCTGGCAGTCTCGCGTCGGAGTGCAGTCTTCGGCTTGCCCGCAACTGCGCGCAATGCTGCAGTCTCTGACCGGCGTGCAATCAATCTCCGGCGTGCAGTCTATTGCCTTATTGCTAGGTAGTATGATGGTGTTGCTGAAGCTTCGATCCGCCAATGCGGCTTCGAACCTGAGGCAGGGCTCTCCCTGCCGGAATGCTGCATTGACGAGTTCGGCAACCAGCTGCTTGCTGACCGCGATCCAGTTGGCTGCAGGCGGCTTGGCAATATCCAGGCTTTGCACAAGCTTTTTCGCAAATTCGGCCTTGAGCTGCGCATAGTCCTCCACGCCGGAAACGCCGGGGGCTGGGACGGGCGGACTGCCGACGGGCGCAAGCTCGGCAATGAAAGTGACATTATCGCCACCGGCGAGCCAAGCCACCGAGCGCATGCGGACCGGCGGTGAAATCGATTTTGCCGTGATCGTCACCTTCTCACCGGCGCCATCCGCATTCCTCACCGCGATGGCGCGCGAAAGATCGGCCTCTTTGAAGGGAACCGCCGAAAAAGACACCCTGGCAATCTCCGCGCGGCCGAGCTCACTTGACAGTTTTTCAGCAAGGCGTTTCATCAGGGTGACTACGAAATCGACGTCGAACTTTCCTGCGAGCGCCACGTATTCCACTTCCATGTTTTGGAAGAGTGGAAGCAAATGAATGCTGATCGCCAGCCGCCCATCTTTCGAGTCGGCATTCGCGCTGGTCAAGCCGAGTCCCAGAGAAATTTTTCCCTTGATCACAGGCCTCAGGGCTTCGATCCGGTCCTTGGTATTTGCATCAAGCTCGGGAAAATCGTCCTTGGAAAATTTCTCTGCCACCTCCGCTTCGGCGAGGATCAGCTGGTGGTCTGCGCGCAGCTTCAGTGGCCCGACGCCAAGCCTTTCGATGACGCCGCTTGCATTCACGGCCGCCGCAATATCCTCGACCCGCAAGTTGAAAGCGGCATTGGCGTCGCTCAGTCCGGCAATTGCCGCCTGCGCAGCCTGAATGGCCGTTGCACGGTGCTGTTCGGCCGGCACGGGAGGCAATCTTCGATTGACCAAGTCCTCCGCAGAGTCGCACCCGGACAGGAGCACCGCGACGAAAAACAGCCAGATGAGTAGCACTCGTGAAGCCATCGGGCACAACTCCCCTTCCGTGTCATGACTATAAAGCGCCGGACGCTCGGGGGAAATCGCTCCCGCGCTCTGTTCTCAAGATATCGGAGGACTTCGCGGTCTGGCTTGATGCCCATCCTCTCTGTCTCTAGCATCGTCTCGCATTCGACTTGGGGAATCGCGTGATGAGAACGCTCGTGCGCCGCGAGGCCTTTGGCTTGGCCGGGGTCGGCTTGGCCCGGGAGCTCACGCGGTGACTTCCGCCGATCCCCTCGCCTTCTTCCGCCAGCATACTGCCGAGCTACGCCATGCGCTCCGCGTGGTGACCGCCGTCATCGCCACCTTTTTGGTCGTCAGGCTGCTCGGGCTGCCGCAAGTCTGGTGGGCCGTCATCACCGCCTTGTTGGTCGTGCAGACCAGCGTCGGCGGCTCGCTCAAGGCGGCGCTCGACCGGCTGTGGGGAACGGTCGCCGGCGCGCTCTATGGCGCCATCGTCGCCATCATCATTCCGCATGTCACGGATGTCGGCCTTGGCATCGCGATTGCTGTGGCGATCCTGCCGCTGGCTTATCTGGCGGCGGTCAATCCGATGTTCCGGGTGGCGCCGGTCACCGCCCTCATCGTCATGCTGCCGATCTACGGCTATGCCGGCAATCCCCTGGCGTCGGCATTCGACCGTGTCATCGAGATCACCATCGGCAACATCGTTGCTCTCGCCGTTGCCTTTGTGATCCTGCCGACACGGGCGCACAGCCAGCTGCGCGAAGCCGCTGCCAAGGTCGCGAGCCTCAATGCCGACCTCATGGACAGGCTGATCGATGGCTTGACCAACGATTTGGGCCGTCAGGGCGTGCCCCCGCTCCATGCCAGGATCCGCGCCGCCCTCAAGCTGGCCGAAACGGCGGCCGACGAGGCGGCGCGCGAGCGCAAGATGAAGGTCAGCGACGAACGCGATCCCGAGCCAGTGGTCCGCACGCTGTATCGCGTGCGCCACGATCTGGTGATGGTGGGGCGCGCGGCGGTGAAACCCTTACCGGAGGCGATCATCGCCGATTTCACGCCGCTTTTGGGCTCGCTACGTAGCGATGCGAGGACCATGCTCAGAGGCATTGCTGGAGGCCTTGTCGACCGAACAGCCGCACCCGTCATCGACGACTATCAGGCCAGTGTACGGGCTCTGGCGCAAGCCGTCGAAGGCTTCGCCGAGGACCGCAAGCGCCTGCCGCTCGAAGACCTGGCGCGGCTCTTCACCTTGCGCTTCGCGCTCGAGCAGCTTGGCGAGGATATGCGCGACCTCGCCTCACGAACCAGCGAAATGGCTAAGGCCTATTCGGGTCCGAGCGCCAGCCCGTCGAGCGGCTGATTGAGGAACGAAGCCAGCGCCTCAACCACGAAATTGTGGTCGTCGCGTTGCGGCAGGCCGGAGACCGTGACCGCGCCGATGATGCCTGCGCCTTCCACATGGATGGGGAAGCTCCCGCCATGCGGGGCATAGTCGAGAGGCGAGACGCCGCGATGCTGATCGAGCGTGTCGTCCTTGCCCGCAAGCTCGCGTCCCATGCGATATGAGCTTTTGAGATAGCGCAAGACCACATTGTTCTTGCGCCGCACCCATTCGAGGTTGTCGGGCGTTGAGCCGGGGAGCGCAGAATGGAAGAGCTGCCGGTTGGTGAGACGGATGTCGATGACGATCGGAAGCCTGCGGGCTTCGGCGAGGGCGCGCAGCTTCGTGCCGAGCTCCCAGGCCGTCTCTTCGGTAAATTGCGCGAAGCGCAGGCGCCGCTCCTGCAACGCCAGTCGGTCAAGATCGTCATTTGTCGCCATTGGCGCCCCCTTGCATGCATTTCCTGAATCAGTCGGCACCGGCCTCCCCCGCCGCCTCGGCCGCTTTCCTTTTCGCCTCCAGATGCATTCTGCGCAACGGCCGGCGCCGCAGCGTCTCCCTGTTGCACATGCACGGTGGGCACCGGCAGTTCAATGCCGTTTTCCTTGAACGCCCGGTTGACCAGAAGATAGAACTTGCGCTTCATCGCGAAGGCGCCGCCCGGCTTGGTCGTCACCTTCATGCGCAGCACGATGCCATAGTCGCCGAACTCCTTCACCCCCTGCATCTTGATGGGCTCTATCACCCAGGGGGCAAATTCGGGATCGGCGGCGAGCTCGAGCCCGATCTTCTTGATCAGCTTGCGCGCTTTGTCGAGATCGGTGTCATAGCCGACCGTGATATTGAACTTGTCGGTAACCCAATCGCGGCTTTGATTCTGCACGGCGCCGAGCTCGCCAAAGGGGACGGTGAACAGCGGCCCGCGATGATGGCGCAATTTGATCGATCGCAAACTGAAGCTTTCGACGGTCCCCATGTACTTTCCGCTTGAGATATATTCGCCCACCCGAAAGGCGTCATCGAGCAGGTAGAAGATGCCGGAGATGACGTCCTTGACGATCGTCTGCGCACCGAAGCCGATCGCCACGCCGACCACGCCGGCGCCGGCGATCAGCGGTCCAATCTGAATGCCGATCGAGGACAGGATCATGAGAACCGCCAGGATGACGACGACGGCGAACATGATGTTCTGAATGATCGGCAGGAGCGTTCTGAGCCGGGCCTGCTGCGGCTCGAGCGGATGGTCGCCTTCCACGACCGAGGTAACACCGAGCTTGCGTTCAATCAGCGCCTTGACGATGCTCCAGCCGAAATCGGCGGCGAGCACAATGACGATCGCATTGAGCAGCCCACGCAGAAGCGGCGTGAGGACCGGATCGCTTGTCTGCATCGAACGCATCTCGAGCCCCCAGGCCCGCGCCAGGAGGATGACGGCCAGTACGATCAGGACCAAGCGGATGCCGCGGTCGATGACTGCCATGGTCACGGCGGCCACGGGCCTTGCTTCGCTCCCGGCTTGCGGCGGCCGCAAGACATAATAGACGGCGCGATGGGTCATGACGATGGCAGCCGGCAGCGCCACGGCCGCAACGGCGAACCAGAATATGATGAAGGCGCCGCTGGTGCGGATCGTCAGCAGAAGGGCAAAATAAACGGTCAGCAGCCATGACCGGGCCGTATGGCCGACGCGGCCACGACGATCCTCGGCCGGCGGCAGCGGCCTCAGCCACACTGCGGCAAGCCCGAGCGCCAGCAGCATCAGATCCGCCGGGACGGCCAGCGCCAGCAAGTCATCTGCCGTAAAGCCGAAGGTCGGCAGGAGGCTGAAGGTCGCGCCAACCAGCGCGAACACCGTCACCAGGATGACGATCCACCGATACCAATGTGCGGCGCGGTCATCGTCGACGTTCAGGACCCGCACTTCGCGGGCATGCTCGACCTGCAGATTGGGCGGCAGCAGCACGAAACGCGCGAACGCGCGCACCGCCCACACCACGATGGCGGCGGTAAGATAGGCAAGCACGATCTCGCGCAGCAAAGGCGGCCATTCGAACATAAGGAATGTGCCGGCGCTGCCGAGCATGAAGGCGCCGACCAGGATCAGCACAAGGAGTAGCCGGCCGCCGACCTTCTTCAGTCTGCCTTGCGGTGTCTCGTGCGGCAGGGCAATGATCCAAAGCCTCAATGGCCGCGTCAGCCGAAAGGCGAGATAGGCCAGACCAACGCCGACGGCGATGAAGAAGGCGATGAGTAGAGCGATGCCGATGACGCCGCGGTCGGCGAATTCGACCATGATGATGTCGCTGGTCCGCTGATATTTCGCCGGCAGTCCGGGCCACGCCATTGCAATGCGCTCGAGATGCTGCTTGATGCGGTGGAGTGCCGTCGAGACCATGGATGGCTGCATGCCTTGGGGATTGGCCTCAGGACCCGCACCGGCGGGCGCGGTGCCAGGTGGCGGATTTGTGGTCTGCACTTGTTGGGAAAGCCACTCCTTGACAGTGGGATCAGCCAGCAGCTTGATCAGCTGGTCGACTTTCTCGGGCGGCGGGGCCTGAGGGGCTTGCGCCCAGGCCGGGAGGGCGCAAGCGATGAGCGCGCCCAAGAATACGATAAAGCCGATGCGGCGAAGGGGCATGCGCGCAACCATTTCAATCCGCACGAAATCTGCCCCGTTACGGGAGCCCTCGCAATAGCGTCTTTTTGCGGCCGGCCGCGCCGCCTTCACATCGGCCAAGGCATCGAGGCGCGGCGCCCGGCACAAACGGCGCGCCTTGTCCAGGCGCTCAGTTCCTCGCCTTGTCGACGAGCTTGTTCTTGGCGATCCACGGCATCATGGCGCGGAGCTTCTCGCCCACTTCCTCGATCGGATGGGCGTCGTTCACGCGGCGCGATCGCCTTGAAGCGCGGCTGGCCGGCCTTGCATTCGCGGATCCATTCGGAGGTGAACTTGCCGGTCTGGATATCCTTGAGGACGCGCCGCATCTCCTGCTTCGTCTCGTCCGTGATGATGCGCGGGCCGGTCATGATATTCGCCGAACTCGGCGGTGTTGGAGATCGAATAGTTCATGTTGGCGATGCCGCCCTCATAGATGAGGTCGACGATCAGCTTCACCTCGTGCAGGCATTCGAAATAGGCCATCTCGGGCGCATAGCCCGCTTCGACCAGCGTCTCGAAGCCGCGCGCGGATCAGCTCGACCAGGCCGCCGCACAGCACCACCTGCTCGCCGAAGAGATCGGTCTCGCATTCTTCCTTGAAGGTCGTCTCGATGATGCCGGAGCGGCCGCCGCCGATCGCCGCAGGCATAGGAGAGCGCCAGGTCATGGGCATTGCCCGAGGCATCCTGATGGATGGCGATGAGGCAGGGCACGCCGCCGCCCTTCTGATATTCGCTGCGCACCGTGTGGCCGGGGCCCTTCGGCGCGATCATGAGGACGTCGATCGTCTTCTTCGGCTCGATCAGGTTGAAATGGACGTTGAGGCCATGGGCGAAGGCGATCGCCGCGCCATCGCGGATATTGGGGGCGATCTCGTCGCTTCCAGATGTCGGCCTGGAGCTCATCCGGCGTCGCCATCATCATGAGGTCGGCCCATTTGGCGGCTTCGGCGACCGTCATCACCTTGAGCGCCGTCGGCCTCGGCCTTCTTGGCGGTGGCCGAACCCGGCCTCAGGGCCACCGCGAGGTTCTTGGCGCCGGAATCCTTGAGATTGAGGGCATGCGCCCGGCCCTGGCTGCCATAGCCGACGATGCACGACCTTCTTGCCCTTGATCAGATTAACGTCGGCATCCCGGTCATAGTAAACGCGCATGAGACTTTCCCTCGCTGGCAATTGAGAACGGGCGGCCAAACCAAAACCGGGGCGCACAATAGACATCGGTGCCCCAAAGGCAAGCGCCTTCGACGCATGGGTATCCCGCGCCTGACGGCCCTTCCGCCCTTCAGCAAGGGCTTAGCCGAGCCCGGCCAAGCGATTCGGATGACTCGCAATTTCCTCGCCGGGGCGATATTCGCGCAGATCAGGCGGTGTCGCCAGCGCGCGTCAGGATCCTGAGCCAAGGCGCCCAAGAACAGGCCGGTGGCGCGGTCGATCCAGCGCCTTGGCGCGAGATAGAAACGCCGCACCGGGCCTGAGCCGAAGAACAGAGCCACCAGCGTGTACCAGACAACCTCGTTGGCGGTGACGATCGCGACGAGCGCCACGACCATCCATAAGGGCACCTCTTGCGGCAGCATGGCTACGAAGATCGAGCCGAAGAAGACGGCGACCTTGGGATTGGCGATCTGGGTGAGGAAGCCGCGCAGGAACGGATTGCGCTTCGCCGCCTCGCCATTGCCTGCGCTCATGTTCGATGGGTCGCGCCGCATGGCGGAAGATCTGCATGGCGATCCACAGCAGGAACAGCGCGCCGCGCGATCTTCATGCCGATGAAGAGCCAGTGATGCAGCCGGAACAGCGCATTGAGGCCGAGCAATGCGCGCCGCGACCAGACGAGCGTGCCGGCACCGAGCCCGAAGGCGACCTTGACGCCGTCGAGGCGCGAGCGCGCCACGGCCGTCTGCGCCGTGATGAGGAAGCTCGGGCCCGGGCTGATGACCGCGAGCAGCTGCACGAAGCCGATTGTCACGAGCGTGACAGGCTGGCAGCCATGGATGTTTGCCTCGATCATCCTCGAGCTACTTCACGCGGCTTCGCTTCTCAAATCGCCGCAGGCCTTGCGGAACAGCCGCACGGTCTCCGCCATGCCGAACATCAACGCATCGGCGGTGATCGCATGGCCGATCGAAACTTCGGCAGGTTCGGCAGCGCCGCCACCAGGCGCCGGCAGGTTTTCCCGCGTCAGGTCATGGCCGGCATTGAGGCCGACGCCGGCCTTCTCCGCCGCCTTGCCGGTCGCCATCACCTTGCCGAGTTCGCGCTGCCATCGCACGCGTGCTCGAAGGCGCCGCCATAGGGGCCGGTATAGATCTCGACCCGGTCGGCGCCGACCTCCTTGGCCAGATCGGCAGTTCCGGATCGGCGTCGATGAAGAGCGACACCCGCATGCCGCTCGAGCTGCAGCAGCCCGATGACATCGTTGAGGAAGCTCTTGTGGGCGGCGATGTCCCAGCCATGGTCGGAGGTCGCCTGCCGGATGTCGTCGGGCACCAGCGTCACCTGGTCGGGCTTCGCTTCCTCGCACCAGCTTGACGAACTGGGCGTCGGGATAGCCTTCGATATTGTATTCGCGGCCCGGAAATTCCTTGCGGATCATGTCGCGCAAGGACCGACATCGCTCTTGCGGATATGGCGCTCGTCGGGCCGCGGATGAACGGTGAGCCCATAGGCGCCGGCCTGGAGCGCGATGCGGCCCAGCCCCTCGACGCTGGGCCAGGGCAGATTGCGCCGGTTGCGCAGGTAGGCGATGGCATTGACGTTGACGGACAGCTTGGTAGTCAAAGCACACCTCGAACGTCAGAGATGGCCTAGACTATCAATCGAGTGGACGGGAAAAAATGTCCGCTTTAGGCAATTTTGGCAGACCACTTGGGAACAACGAGAGCGAGCCATTGGTGCTCGATGCCGTTCCGTTGACCGCTCAGATCTTCATGCCCTCGGCCCGCGCGAAATGGCGGCAATGCCGGTGCGCGCGACCTCGACCAGGCCCAGCGGCATGCATCAGCGAGATGAACTGCTCGACCTTGTCGGTCTTGCCGGTCATCTCGAATACGAAGCTTTCGGTCGTCGCATCGATGACGCGGGCGCGGAACGCATCGGCAAGCCGCAGCGCCTCCATGCGCTTCTCGCCCTTGCCCGCCACCTTCACCATCGCCAGTTCGCGCGCGATGGCATTGCCCTGCACGGTGAGATCGGCGACCGAATGCACCGGCACCATGCGCTCGAGCTGATGCCTGATCTGCTCGATGACGTTGGGCGTGCCGGTGGTCACGATGGTGATGCGCGAGACATGCGCCTCGTGCTCGGTCTCCGAGACCGTGAGCGATTCGATATTGTAGCCGCGGCCCGAGAACAGGCCGATGACGCGGGCCAGTACGCCGGGCTCGTTGTCGACCACGACGCACAGCGTGTGCGTCTCCATCGCCTGCTTGCGGTCGTCGAGGAAATAGGCCGAAGCCGGTTGGCTGATTGCATGTGCGTTCATGTCTCTTGTCTCCATCCTCACACCAGCACCTTGCCCTTCTTCGCTCGATCGCGCTTCTCGATCTCCTCATCGGGCACGTCTTCGCCAAGCAGCATCTCATTATGCGCCTTGCCCGACGGGATCATCGGGAAGCAATTGGCGAGGCTCGCCACCCGGCAATCGAAGATCACCGGCCGGTTGACCTCGATCATCTCCTTGATCGCATCGTCGAGCTCGGCCGGCTTCTCGGCCCGCATGCCGACGGCGCCATAGGCTTCCGCCAGCTTCACGAAATCGGGCAGCGAATCCGTATAGCTTTCCGACAGGCGGTTGCCATGCAGCAGCTGCTGCCACTGCCGCACCATGCCCATATACTGGTTGTTGAGGATGAAGATCTTGACCGGCAGGCGGTACTGCACCGCCGTCGACATCTCCTGCATGGTCATCAGCACCGAGGCATCGCCGGCGATGTCGATGACCAGCGCCTTGGGATGCGCCATCTGCACGCCGATCGTCGCCGGCAGGCCATAGCCCATGGTGCCGAGGCCGCCCGACGTCATCCAGCGGTTCGGCTCCTCGAACTTGAAGAACTGCGCCGCCCACATCTGGTGCTGGCCGACTTCGGTGGTGATGTAGACTTCCTTGTCGCGCGTCAGCGCATAGAGCCGCTCGATCGCGTATTGCGGCATGATCACGTCCTTGCGCTGCTTGTATTTGCAGGCAGTCGCGCGCGCGCCACTGATCGATCTGCTTCCACCAGTGCGGCGAGCGCCGCCTTGTCGAGCTGGCTCTGCCTCGCCTTCCACACCCGGATCATGTCTTCCAGCGACATGGGCGCAATCGCCGACGACCGGAATGTCGACCCGCACCTTCTTGTTGATCGAGGACGGGATCGATATCGACATGGATCTTCTGCGACCCCGGCGAGAAGGCATCGAGCCGGCCGGTGATGCGGTCATCGAAGCGCGCGCCGATATTGATCATCACGTCGCAATCATGCATCGCCATGTTGGCTTCGTAGGTGCCGTGCATGCCGAGCATGCCGATCCAGTTCTTGCCGGACGCCGGGATAGGCGCCGAGCCCCATCAGGGTCGAGGTCATCGGGATGCCGGTCATCTTGACGAATTCGCGCAACAGCTTCGGAGGCCGTCGGGCCCGAATTGATGACGCCGCCGCCGGTATAGAGGATCGGTCGCTTGGCCTTGGCGATCAGTTCGACCGCCGCGCGGACAGCGTTCTGGTCGGGCTTCACGCGCGGACGATAGGTCTTGTGCTGGATATTGCTCGGGCCGATATAGTTGCCCTTGGCGAACTGCACGTCCTTCGGGATATCGACGACGACCGGGCCCGGCCGGCCGGTGGTCGCCACATAGAAGGCCTCGTGCAGGATGCGCGCCAGGTCGTTCACGTCCTTCACCAGATAATTGTGCTTGGTGCACGGCCGGGTGATGCCGACCGTGTCGCATTCCTGGAAGGCGTCATTGCCGATGAGATGGGTCGGCACCTGGCCGGTGAGGCAGACCATGGGGATCGAATCCATGCAGCGCATCGGTGAGGCCGGTCACCGCATTGGTGGCGCCGGGGCCCGAGGTCACCAGCACGACGCCGCGGCTTGCCGGTCGAGCGCGCATAGCCTTCCGCCGCATGGGTGGCGCCCTGCTCATGGCGCACCAGTATGTGCTTCACCTTGTCCTGCTGGAAGATCTCGTCATAGATCGGCAGCACGGCGCCGCCCGGGATAGCCGAATACATGCTCGACCCCCTGGTCGGCCAGCGCCTTCAGCACGATCTCGGCGCCCGTCATCTCTCATCGCTTCGGCCAGCCATCGTCTTTATTCCTTCCTCTCTTCGTCTCGCGCTTCGTTCCATCGCAGGCAATAAAAAAGGCCCCCGAGGGAGCCTTTTGCGCGTCACCCAGTATCGCGGCAGCTTAAGCTGCCCCGGCGACGCGCCTTCCTACGATAAGAACGAAATTGTTCATGGCGAGCCTTTTAGTTGGGCGTGGGCGAAAAGGTCAAGCGCGTCTCTCCTGCCAGCCCTGCATCTGGTTCCGCCACCAGGTCAACTGCCGCTTGATGTATTGCCGGGTCGCGGTTCTGGCCGGCCTCTATGGCTTCCTCGTAGCCCCGCCAGCCGGATAGCAGGCCGCGATCTCCCGGACCCCGATCGCCTTCATGATAGGCTTGCCGTTGTCGAGCCAGCGCCAGCAGTGCCTTGACCTCCTCTAGCCCGCCCCCCTTGACCATCTGGTCGAAACGGTCTTCGGCGCGGCTGTAAAGTTCCTCGCGGTCGGGGTTGACGAAGATGCCGCTCGACCTCAGCGTCCGTGAGCACCGCCTTGATTTGCGCCGCCCGCTGCCAGTAATCGAGCGGTCGGCCGGTTCCCTCCAACACCTCCAGCGCCCGGACGATGCGCTGCCGGTCATTGGGATTGAGCCTCGCGGCCACGCCTTCGTCGCGCCGGCGAGTTCGGCATGGAGGTCGCCTTTCGCAGCCCGCCATTTCTCGGTGATCTCGGTCGGGATCGGCGGGATGTCGGCCAGCCCCTGCTCCAGCGCCTTGAAATAGAGCCCGGTGCCGCCGGTGATGATCGGCACCCGGCCCGACGCGCCAGGCCGCCTCAATCTCGACTGTCGCATCGGCCAGCCAGCGCGCCACCGAATAGCGTGCCGAGCCCGGACACATGGCCATAGAGCCGGTGCGGAACCTGGGCCTCGTCCTCTTCGCTGGGCCGCGCGGTCAGAATGCGCAGCTCGCGATAGACCTGCATCGCATCGGCATTGATGATGACGCCGTCCCGCTCTTGCGCCAGCGCCAGGGCAAGCGCCGACTTGCCGCTGGCGGTCGGGCCTGCGATAAGCACCGCACGATTTTGCAAGGGCATGGATCATGGCCTCCGTTCTCGTTCTCATAGCAGCCCCGGGCTCGAGCGCAATAGATCCGGCGCTCGCAATCCGTGGGCCTAATCGCGGGAGCGCACGGCCGCACTGGCTGCATGCAGGGTGAAGCGCTGGAATTGGCCGTGCCTTCGATTCTCGGCCGCGGCACCCGCCGAGATCGACAAGCTCGTCAAAGATCATGCCGATCGACGTCGCTATCGTTGCCGGCCGAGAACCGCCGCAAGCGGCTGCTTGTCGCCGACATGGATTCAACCATGATCCATCAGGAATGCATTGACGAGCTGGGCATCTTGCCGGCGTCGGCGACCGGATCAAAGCCATCACCGCCCGCGCCATGCGGGGCGAGCTCGATTTTGACGGTGCGCTGAGAGAACGCGTCGGGCTTGTGGAGGGCTTGCCGGAAAGCGCCATCGACAGCATCCTGCGTGAGCGCATCACCTTCATGCCGGGCGGCAAGACGCTGGTCGCCACCATGAAGGCCCACGGGGCCTATACCGCCCTGGTGTCCGGCGGCTTCGGCCAGTTCACCGCCCATGTCGCCGACGGCCTCGGCTTTCGACGACCAACGCGCCAATGAGCTCATCATCAAAAACGGCAAGCTCACGGGCAACGTGCGCGAGCCCATTCTCGGCAAGGACGCCAAGCTTGCGGCCCTGCATCAGCTGGCGAAGCTCGGCTTGACCCCTGCCGACGCCATCGCCGTGGGCGATGGCGCCAATGACATCCCGATGCTGCGAGGCCGCCGGCATGGGCGTCGCGCTCCATGCCAAGCCGAAAGTCAGGAAGCAGTTTCGCTCAGCATCAATCACGGCGATCTCACCGCGCTGCTCTATCTGCAGGGTTATAAGCCAGCGAGCGAATTCTCGCGTAGCCGGCGATGGGAGCTCCGACCTTCTTGATCTTCAGCGCGATGAAGCGCATTTCGGTCTGCTTGCCGCCTTTGGAGACGAGCAGCAGCACCGAATTCTTCTGCGCCTTTTCGGCATCCTTGATGCGCGCCGTCACATCGCCGGACGCGTGACCGCCTTCTCGCCAGCCTCGGTGATCACATCGCCGGCTCGATGCCGCTTCTCGGCCGCGGGCCCGTCGGGATCGACCTCGGTGACGACCGCGCCCTTGATGTCGGCATCGATCTTGTATTGCTGGCGTTGCTCATCTGTGATGGATCGAGAGCTTCATGCCAAGCGTGTCGGCTGTATCGTCTGTCGCAGGGTGCTTCCGGATTGGTGGGCGCGACGAGCTTCTCGCCGTCCTCGAGCCGGCCGACTTCAGCCATGAACGTCGACCTCCTTGCCCTTGCGGATGACCTTGACGGTCACCTTCTTGCCGATCGGCGTGTCGGCCACGATGCGCGGCAGATCCTTCATCTCGCGTGACCGGCTTGCCGTTGAATTCGACGATGACGTCGCGCGGCTTCAATGCCGGCCTTTTCGGCGGGTCCGGTCGGCGTCACTTCGGCAACCAGCGCGCCCCGCGCCTGGCGCCGAGATCGATCCTTCGGCAATATCATCGGTCACCGACTGGATGCGCACGCCAAGCCAGCCGCGCCGGGTTTCGCCGAATTTCACCAGCTGATCGACGACGCCCTTGGCGTGTCGGCCGGCACCGAAAAGCCGATGCCGACGGAACCGCCGGAGGGCGAATAGATCGCCGTGTTGATGCCAACCACTTCGCCCTTCGAGGTTGAACAAGGGTCCGCCGGAATTGCCCTTGTTGATGGCCGCATCCGTCTGGATGAAATCGTCATAGGGCCCGGCGTTGATGTCGCGATTGCGCGCCGAGACGATGCCAAGCGAAACCGAGCCGCCAAGGCCGAAGGGATTGCCGATGGCCAGCACCCAGTCGCCAACCCTGCAGCTTGTCAGAGTCGCCGAAACTGACGACGGGAGCGGCTTCTCCGGCTTGACCCGCAGCACCGCGAGATCGGTTTTGGGATCGCGGCCGACCAGCTCCGCCTTGAGGATTGTCGCCGTCGTGAAAACGACTTCGATGTCCTCGGCCTGCTCGATCACATGGTTGTTGGTGACGATGATGCCGCTGGCATCGATGACGAAGCCCGAGCCCATGGAATTGACGGTGCGCGGCTCCGGCGGCCGCCCGGCCCTGCTTCTTGAAGAAATCGTCGAAGAAATCCTTGAACGGCGAATTGTCGGGAGGCAGGTCCGGGCATCTGCAGCTGCGCGCCGCCTGTCACCTTCTGGTGTCGATCGAAATTTCGACGACCGCCGGCGAGCAGGCTGCTCGGCAAGATCGGCGACCGAAGTGAAGCTGCTCGAGCCTGGGCCGTGCGCCGAGCGAGTCGCATGGCAAGAAGGCCAGCGGAGCACAACCACAGCCGCGGCTCAGAATGCCAGTGTCACTGTCCACTCAGAAGCCGCTCCTCCGTCATATTCGCTCGATCCGTCTCCGGTCATGTAAGCGAATCGCTCATCCCGCAAGCTGCTCAGATCACAATTTCATGAACCGCCTAGTACCGCCCGCGCCAGCCAGACCATGAAAACCCCGATCGCCATCGCGGCCAGCCCGCCCATGCGCAGCGTGTCGTCCGGAACATTCTCCATCAGCTGCCATCATCTGCTTCAAATGCCCCGGAACCAAGGCATAAAGAAGGCCCTCGATCACGAAAACCAGACCGAGGGCCGTCAGAAGCTCGCTCATTGCGCCGGCGGAGCGGCGCGGCAGTTCGGCTATTTGTCCGGATGCCCGAAATACTTGAAGAATTCCGAATCCGGGTTCAGCACCATGGTCGTGCCGCGGCCCGCCATGCTCTTGGTATAGGCCTGCATCGACCGGTAGAAGGCGAAGAACTCGGGATCCTGCTGGAAGGCCTCGGCGAACACCTTGTTGCGCTCGCCTTCGCCTTCACCGCGGATGATTTCGCGACTGGCGCCGCGCATCGGCGAGCCTTTCGGTATAGGTGCGGTCGGCCTCGCCATGCATCTCGATCTTGCGCGCCTCGCCCTTGCCGCGCAGATCCTTGGCCTCGGCGATGCGCTCCGATTCCATGCGCTCGATAGGTCTTCTTCAAGCACCTCTCCTGCAGATCGGTGCGCACGATCCGGACATCGACGATCTCGATGCCGATATTCAGCGCTTCCGCCCGCACCTGGTCGCGGATTTCGCGCATCATCACGGCGCGGTCCTTTGACAGGGCCGCATCGAAAGTGCGCTTGCCGTAGGTCTGGCGCAAAGCGGCAGTCGAGACGGCGTCCTGATGCGGTCCTCGGCACGCGCGAGGTCGGCGCCAACCGTTTCGCGGAACTTCTGCGCATCGACGATGCGCGCCATCGTGACGGCGTCGACGAGGTAGCGCCGGCTGTCGACCACCTGGACGCTCCTTGTCGTTGGTTCCCACAGCGATCATGCGGTCCTCGATCGGCACGACGTCATCGGCGATCGGCACCTTGAAATAGAGGCCGGGCTTCTCGACGATCCGGTTGATTTCGCCGAAGCGCAGCACCAGTGCCTTCTCGCGCTCATCGACCACGAAAGTCGACGACATAGACGATCAAGCGCCATGACGGCGATGACGATTAGGCCGAACTGTTCTGAAGAGGCTCATTGCTGTTCCTCCCTGCTGCTGGCGGCGTCGGACGTCTGTGCGCCGTTTCTGGATTTCGGGCAGCGGCAGATAGGGCACGACGCCCTGTGCCATTCCCGCCTTCGATGATCACCTTGTTCGACTGCGCGAGGATCTCTTCGAGTGTTTCGAGATAGATGCGCTGGCGGGTCACGTCCTTGGCGTTCTTGTATTCGCTCATAGACCTGAGAGAAAGCGCTGCGCCTCGCCCTTGCGCTTCGAGCACGACACGGGCCTTGTAGCCCTTGGCATCTTCGACGACCTTTGCCGCCTCGCCTTCCGCCAGACGGCGGCTGCTGGTTGGCGTATTGATCGGCCTCGTTGATCGAGCTTCGCCTGGTCCTGCTCGGCGCGCTGCACTTCGTCGAAGGCATCGCGCACTTCCGCCGGTGGGTCGGCCTTTTCAGCTTGATGCCGGTGATGAGGATGCCGGCCGAATAGCTGTCGAGCGTGGTTCTGGCGTGATCTTCATCACCTGGTCCTGGGCCGCGAGACGGCCGGTGGTGCGGACTTCCTCGGCGGGCGTGCGGCCGACGATCTCGCGCATGGCACTTTCGGCGACGCCCTTGACGAGCTTCTCCTGGTCGCTTGACGTTGAATAGATATTCTTCCGGATTCTTGATCTTCCACAGGACAGTGAAACGGATATCGACCAGATTTCTGATCGCCGGCCAGCATCAGCCCCTCATTGGCGGTGGCGCCGATCGCCGTCTGGTTCTCCGCCTCGACCCTGACCGTCTCCATCGTCTCCACCGGCCAGATGGCGAAATGGAGGCCCGGCGACACGGTGCGGGTATAGCTGCCCAGTCTCAGCACCACGCCCCGCTCGTCCGCCTGCACCTGATAGACGCTGTTGAAGGCAATGAGGGCGAGGATCGCGAGGATGAAGATGATCCAGGTGCTGCGTCCGCCAGCGCCGCCGGGAAGGATGTTCTTGAGGCTGTCCTGGCCTTTGCGGATCAATTCGTCGAGATCGGGCGGCGTCGGCCCGCGATTGCCGCCGGATGGCCCCCCCGGTCCCTGGCCCCAAGGTCCCTGTCCCCATGGGCCCTTGCCGCCGCCACCACCATCCTTACTCCATGGCATCGAGTGTCACCTCAGTCGTTAGTTGAGTTTGTGGGGTCCATATAGGAATTTGGAGTTCCGAAGTCCAATCCGCAGATTAGGCCGAGGCTTTCGCCCTCTCATCCTCGGCCCATGCGCCCAAAAGGCCGATCGCCTTCCCCGCCGCCATTTCGCCGGTCTCGAAGGCGCCATGCGCGGTGGCCTGGAAGGTCGGATGCACGTGCTCGCCGGCGAGAAAGATCCGCTCCCTTATGGGCGTGGCAAAAGCCTTCCGCGCATCGCCATGGCCGGGCTTGGCGCAGGAATAAGCGCCGTTGATGAAAACATCGGAAGACCAATGAGTTGTGACCGCTTTCTTGACTCGCTTTCTCAAGTCGGATCCGAAGGATCGCACGAGGGCCGCAAGCGCGAAATCGATCATGCCGGCCTCCCCTTGCCGCTCCATGTCGCGGGCGAAGTGTCCGGCTATATGAGTGACGGCGATGGGCCGCCCGAATGGGTGCAGCTCGAAATTGAGGGGATGCGTGGTGGGCGCTACCGGATCGAAAATGTCGACATAGGGTGCCTCGAAGCCCTCGAACACTTTTCCGTCAAAAGCGAAGGCGATCTTCTCGTAATAGCCCATCGGCACATGGGCGAAGGCGTCAGCGATCTCGGCCGGCATGCCGGCGATCTCGACCCGCCCCGTTTCAAGCATTCGCGCTGGCGTCGCGACGATCACCGCTTTCGCGGTGATGGCGCCCTGATCGGTCTCGACAACAACGTCTTCAGCGCGGCCGGCGATCTTCCGCGCGGCCACATTGGTTCTGATCGGCAAGCCCGAAGCGAGCCTGGCGATGAGTGCACCATAGCCATCCTCGACAGCGAGATTGATTCCCGTATCATCGTAATTGCCGGCATCGCGAGTTGAGATGTCTTCGGGTTCGGCCGAATACATGAGGCTCAGCCAGTGCCTCGCCATCGGATACCAGGGGTGATCGCGATCCAGGAGCGTCGCTGCGGCGACATCCTTACCCGCTTTGCCGGCTTCCGCCACTTTTCCGAGTATGCCCCACACGAAACCTTCCCGGATCGGGTCGACGGTCCAGGCACCGTTCATGAAGCGCTTGCGCATCGCGCTACGCTGCCGGTGCAGGAATTTGTGGCCGATTTCCTCGGCGAGCTGCCGCAGGACGTTCTTGTCGGCCGAATGGAACCAATGACATCCGTGATCCCAGAGATGGCCGAGGCTCGTCGTGTCGCTATAGGCGCGACCCCCGATCCGGCTTTTCGCCTCGATGATCACAAACGGGATCTTGGCCCTGGCCAGGACACGCCCGGCACCAATACCGGCCGCGCCCGCGCCGATCACGATAACTTCAGGATTTGCTGGATATTGAACCATATTCAATTTTGCCGGGCGGGAGCTACCCGGTCAAGGACTCGCAAAACGAAGCCCGCATCATCACCCTGCGCGCGCAAATGGGTCTCGCGCGAGGTCTCGCGCCAGGCCTTCGGGTCTAGCGGCGGAAAGACGACATCGCCTTCGGGCGAAAGATCGATCTCAGTAAGATAGAGCCGGTCGGCCATAGGCAGCATCTGGCGGAAGATGTCGCTGCCGCCAATCACGCAAATCTCCTCGCTCTCGGTCCGCCGCGCCTGCGCGAGGGCCTCGGCGACGCTCGCCGTCACCACGGCTCCTTCCGCCTCATAGCTGCGGTCGCGCGTGATCACGATATTGGCCCGGCCCGGCAATGGCCGCTTGGGCAGGCTCTCCCAGGTTTTGCGCCCCATGATCACCGGCTTTCCGAAGGTGATCGCCTTGAAGCGCTTGAGGTCGGAGGAAATCCGCCACGGCAGCTTGCCTTGGCGTCCGATCACGCCATTTCGCGCGACCGCGACCACGAAGGCGATGCGCGCTCGCTTCACGGCGCCGTCTCCGCCCAGCGGATCAACGCATCATCGGCGAGCCGGCAGAACAGGATTCCCTCCTCGATCTCCGCGCCGGTCTGCGCATAAAGGGCTCTAGCGCCCTCGTTCCATGACTTCATGAGCCAATAGATGCTGAGATAGCCGCGCCGCCTCGCCTCGCCGGCCAGCGCCTTGAGCAAGGCGCGCGCAACCCCCTTGCGGCGATGCTCGGGCAGGACCGACAGATCTTCCAGATACATGACTTCACCGCCGCGCGATGTGGCGAAGCTTCGATGCCAGAAGGCGCAGCCGGCGGGCCCGCCATCGATGAAGGCGATAAGGCAGCCGACAATGGGCTGTTCAACGAACAGCGCCCGCTCGAGGTCTTCCGCCGTGGCCGTGTGCTTGTCGAGGACGTCATGCGATTCCGCGAGGGCCCGGACCATCGTCAGGAGCGCTGCACCCTCACCACGTCTGATCGGCCGGACTTCGATCGTCATTGCTGGCCCACTCCATAAAGCACTACCGCCTGCAGACCGTTCCATGCGGCATGGCACAGGATGGACGGCCACAGGCTGCCGAAACGCACGAGAAGCCAGAGAGAACGAGGCCCATGAGGAAGAGCAATGGGATGATATGCAACACCTCGGTGATATGGGCGCACGCCCACAGCGCCGACGTGATGAGCGAAGCGCCGATCGCGCCGAGCCGGCTCTGCGCCAGGGCCGCGAAGATTTGGCCGCGAAATGTCACTTCCTCAGCCAGCGGTCCGCCGATCACCAGGCCGGCAGCGATCAGAAGATAGAGCAGCGGGTCGCCGCTCAATCGTATGACGATCTTCTCGACCTCGCCCGACGATGTGAGGTCGAAACCAAACAGCCAGGATATGAGAGCGAAGGCGGCAAGCAGAGACGCGACGAAGCCGCAAAGCGTTGCTCCCCATCCGGCCCACCCCAAGTCCGGCAACTGCAGGGCCAATACCTCCTTGGGATCAGCGCCGTTGCGGCGAGCCAACGTCCAGGCGAGCCCCGCAGTGAGCAGTCCGGCCGGCAGGATCGAGAACACTGCGCCGCTCTGGAAGTCGATCTTGAGATTTGCCACGCCCGATATGGCCGCACCGATGCCAACGGCGAATGCCGGCTGCAGCACCACCTGATTGACGATGAAAAGCGCCAGGAAAATGCAAATTGCCCCAAGGAGCCCCGCCGGATTGAACGGCCGGTAAAGAGCCTCGCGCAGGCCCGCGCGGAAATCCCGCCCGATGAACCTCATCGGCTATACCGCGACCGGCGCCGCGATATGCGGATGCGACTGGTAGCCGGCGATCTCGAAATCCTCATAGCGGAAGGCGTCGATCTCCTTGACGTCGCGCCGGATGATGAGACGCGGCAAGGCGAGCGGCATTCGGCTCAGCTGCTCGTTCGCCTGCTCGAGATGATTGAGATAAAGATGCGCATCGCCGAGTGTGTGCACAAAATCGCCGGCCTTGAGACCGGTGACATGGGCCACCATATGGGTGAGCAGCGCATAGGAAGCGATGTTGAACGGCACGCCGATGAAGATGTCGGCCGAGCGCTGGTAAAGCTGGCACGACAATTTGCTGTTGGCGACATAGAACTGGAACAGGCAATGGCACGGCGGCAGAGCCATCTTGTCGACATCGGCGGGATTCCATGCCGTGACGATCAGTCGGCGCGAAGTCAGGGTTCTTGCGGATGCGCGCGATGACATCGGCGATCTGATCGATGGTTTTGCCGTCGCGGGTCGGCCATGAGCGCCATTGCGCGCCATATACGGGCCCGAGATTGCCGTCCTTGTCCGCCCATTCGTTCCAGATGGTGATTCCATTGTCGCGCAGATATCTGACGTTGGTATCGCCCTTGAGGAACCACAAAAGCTCATGGATGATGGAGCGCAGATGCAGCTTCTTGGTGGTGAGTACAGGAAAGCCGCGCGCCAGGTCGAAGCGCATCTGGTGGCCGAAAACCGATAGCGTGCCGGTGCCGGTCCGGTCATCCTTGCGGACGCCATGCTCGCGCGCATGGCGCATGAGGTCGAGATACTGCTGCATGGCGCAAATCTAGCCGATTCCGCACTCGAACCTCAATGTGCTGGATGGACTTTGAGCTTGCCGTCAGGTCGGGACCAGGCGAGCTTACCCAAGGTTCAGGGTCTATTCGGCGGTCAGGTAATAGACCTGCCTTGGCTTCCGTAGGGTCGGTTCCGAAAACTCACTGGGCTGTCGGCCCTTGCGCAGCGCGATGCCGCAGAACTTGACGATCGAAGCGACCGCTTGTCATCGATTTTGGCGAAAATTCGCGGGTATCGGCGGCATAGTCGGTGCTCATGATGTGTCCCCGTGACCGAATTGTGCCGCACGTTGCGGCAGTTCTGCCGTTGGGCTTCAGTTCATCGCTATTTTGCGGAAAAAAATCGCCAGTGCCTTGGGAAAGGCTTGCCCTTTTCTTCCCTCTCGGGGACGCCTATATTGGCAGCTGCCACCCGCGAGGGCGGCTATGGCGATAAATGGCCATCGTAATAAACCCATCGGACCCGGGGGCGGTACCCGGCGCCTCCACCACAGACCGCAAAGTCATGGCTGCGGCCTGTGCTGGGGGCGAAATAGGATCGACGAGGGCGTAAAGGGTGAGCTTTTGCCCGTGATGGTACCGACGTAACGGGCCATTCAATAGTTGCCAATGACAACTATGCTCCGGCCGCTCTCGCTGCTTAATGCAGCGCGATAAGCCGAAATCAAAGCCCTTGGCCTTTGCCGGCTGAGGCGGGGTTCGCAGGCACCTGGCAACAGAAGCCTGCACTTTCCCCTCATTTTTAAATGACTTCTGGCCCGTGGGCTCTAGTAGTATAGGCGGTGAATCGTTTGCATCGGGGAGCTCGAAATGGCTGAAGATCTGATGCGCTACGACCTTCTCGCGCAGGAGGCCCTGCGCGGCGTCGTGCGCGCGTCGTTGCGCAAGATCGTCAAGACCGGCCTGCCCGGAGATCATCATTTCTATATCGCCTTCGACACGCGCTACCCGGGGGTGCGGCTTTCCGAACGGCTCGATAAAAAGTATCCGCGTGAGATGACGATCGTCCTCCAGCACCAATACTGGAATCTGCAAGTGCGCGAGGACGAATTCGAGGTCGAACTGTCCTTCGACAATATTCCTGAAAGGCTTGTAATCCCCTTCAATGCCATAAAGGGCTTCCTCGATCCTCACGTCCAGTTCGGACTGCAATTCGAGACGGTGAAAGTGGACTTGCCGGCCAAGGAGCCTGAAACGCCCGCCAAGCCTGCCGTCGTCGAGCCTGACGCAGCCGCCGAGCTTGCCGAAGCCGAAGCGGAGGCCAGCCGCGTCGTTTCGCTCGATTCATTCAGAAAGAAGTGAGCCGTGAACCGGTTTGCCGCACTCCTGTTGGTACTGATCCTGTCGCCTCCCGCCGCGGCCGCAGAGGATGCGGGCGGGCTCCCGCCCGCTAACTCAGCGACCCTTGCGGAGATCGCCAATCGAGCGATCAACGAAATACCGGCCAAGAAGCTGTTCGGCGCCCAGAAGACGCCGGCATTGAGCATGGCGGCTCGCTCCTTCGGCACCTACGCCAGGGGCTGTCTGGCCGGAGCCCAGGCGCTGCCGGTGGACGGGCCGGCCTGGCAAGTGATGCGCCTGTCGCGCAACCGCAATTGGGGCCATCCCAAGCTGATCGCACTGCTCGAGCGCCTGGCCGGGGATGCGCGCGAAAATGATGGCTGGAACGGACTTCTGGTTGGCGACATATCGCAGCCGCGCGGCGGACCGATGCTGACCGGCCATGCCAGCCACCAGATCGGCCTCGATGCCGATGTCTGGCTTACACAGATGCCCAACCGTACCCTGACGCGGGCGGAACGCGAGATCCACAAGCGCCAGGCTTGTGGTCAAGGACCGCAAGACAATGGACTTTAAAGTATGGACGCGAGGCGCATGCGCGCCTCATCAAGCGCGCCGCGTCCTACCCGGAAGTCGCCCGTATCTTCGTCCACCCGCCGATCAAGAAAGAACTGTGCCGCTGGGCCACCGGCGATCGGTCGTGGCTTGCCAAAGTGCGCCCCTATTATGGGCATAACTATCATTTCCACATTCGCATCAAGTGCCAGAATGACGGCTGCAAGGATCAGTGGACGCCAAGTCCCAATGATGGCACGGGCTGCGGCGAAGAGCTCGCCTATTGGTTCAGCGAGGCGCCCTGGCGGCCGCCGAAGCCCAATGTGAAGCCGCCGAAGCCGCCCAAGCCCTTGACGATTACAGGTCTTCCTGCTGAATGCCGCTCCGTCGTAACGGTGGAGTAGCGGGGCTGTGAAACGGCCTGGGCCGAAGCATGAGTGAAAGCCAATCGCGGCCTGCCGGTGACGAGGCGTCGCGCACGGAATTCCGTCGCAAGCTGAAGTTGGCTTTCGCCAGCATTGGCGTGGTCTTCGGCGACATCGGCACATCGCCCGCTTTACGCGATGCGCGAAGCTCTCGCCCACGTGGGGGGTGCCGGCGGCAACGTGCATGAGGATGTGCTCGGCGTCGTGTCCTTGCTGATCTGGGCTCTCATCCTCATCGTGACGATCAAATACGTCCTGATTCTGATGCGCGCCGACAACAAGGGCGAAGGCGGAATCCTCTCCCTCGTCGTGCTCGCCGAGCAGGCGCTCAGGGCCAGGCGTAGCTTCGTCCTTATTCTTGGCGTGATCGGTGCCGCCTTCTTCTTCGGCGATGCGATGATCACGCCAGCCATTTCGGTCCTGTCCGCGGTCGAGGGCCTCACGGTCATCAATCCCGGGTTCGAACTCGTTTGTCGTGCCGATCACCCTTGTCATTCTCGCCACCCTGTTCGCTTTCCAGTTCCGCGGCACCGCGCAGCGTCGCCTCGTTCTTCGCGCCGGTCACGATCATCTGGTTCATCACCATCGCCGTGCTCGGCATCCTGCACATTGGTGACGATCCCGAGATCTTCCTGGCGCTCAACCCGGTCTATGGCGTCAAATTCGTACTGTTCAATCCGAGCATGGGGCTTGATCATATTCGGCGGCGTGTTTCTCGCGGTCACCGGCGGCGAAGCCCTCTATGCCGATCTCGGCCATTTCGGCAAGCACCCCGATCCGCATGGCCTGGATCTTCATCGTGCTGCCCGGCGTTGATCCTGAACTATCTTGGCCAGGGCGCCTTCGTGCATGCCAATCCGCATGCCGTCACCAATCCCTTCTTCCTGATGGCGCCGTCCTGGGCGCTGATCCCCTTGGTCGTGCTTGCCACACTGGTGACCGTAATCGCCAGCCAGGCGGTCATCACCGGCGCCTTCTCGGTCGCCCAGCAGGCCATTTCGCTCGGCCTCCTGCCGCGCATGAACATCACCCACACCAGCGAAACCGAGCAGGGCCAGATCTACATCGGCCAGATCAACTGGCTGCTTCTTCGCGGGCGTCATCCTGCTCGTCCTCGTCTTCGGCTCCTCCTCCAACCTCGCTTCCGCCTATGGCATCGCCGTCAACATCTCGATGATCATCGATACGGCCCTGGCGCTCATCTTCTTCTGGCATGCCCGGCACTTCCCGCCGGCAATCGTGCTGCCCGTCCTCGTCGTCATTCTCCTGGTCGAGCTCGACCTTCTTCGCCGCCAATAGCACCAAGCTCATCGCCGGCGGCTATGTGCCGGTGCTTATCGGCGTTGCCATCATCGTGACCATGCTCACCTGGCTGCGCGGCCGCTCGCTGCTTGGCCGAGAAGCTGCGCACGCGACAGCGTCGAGCTCGTGGGCCTGCTCGCAGACCCTCGAGCGCCGCCCGCCGACCCGGGTCGCCGGGGCCGCCGTCTTCCTGCAGACCGACCCTCTCTATGCGCCAAGCGCGCTCATGCACAATCTCAAGCACAATCGCGTGCTGCATGACATTCTCGTCTTCATCTCGGTCGAGACAAAGGAGGTGCCGCGCGTCGCCGCGGACGAGCGCGTCGACGGTGAAGAAGCTGCCGCTCGGCGCTTTCCTGGTCGAGGCCCGCTTCGGCTACATGGAGCAGCCGGACGTGCCCGCCGCGCTGCGCACTGTGCGAGCCCTACGGCCTGTCGATCGATCCGCGCCAGGCTTCCTATTTCCTCGGCCGCCGCGTCGATCCGCACCTCGGCCCGGTCGCGCATGCCCTTCTGGCAGCAGCGCCTGTTCATCATGCTGGCCAACCAGTCGGCGCGCGCCATCGAATTTTTCCGCATTCCACCGGAACGCGTCGTCGAGCTCGGCATGCAGATGTCGGTTTAGCTGCCTCGGGACGATCACATGACCGAACTTTCCCCTTCTCGCTTGCCCGGCCGGTTCTGGCGCGGCAATCTCCATACCCATTCTACCCTGTCCGATGGCGCCCTCGCGCCCGACAAGGTGGTCGAGGCCTACAAGGATGCGGGCTACGACTTCATGATGCTGTCGGATCACTTCATCGGCCATTTCAATTGGCCGATCGCCGATACCCGCGGGCTCCGCTCCAACAATTTCACCACCATCATCGGCTCCGAGCTGCATGCGCCCCAGACCCCGGCCGGCGAGCTCTGGCACATCGTAGCGGCGGGCCTGCCGCTCGATTTCGCGCCCTGCTGCGCTGGAGGAGAGCGGCGCCGAGCTGGCACGTCGCGCCGCCGAAGCCGGCGCTTTCATCGGCATCGCGCACCCGGCCTGGTCGCAGCTTACCATAGAGGATGGACGCGCCATCGATGTCGCGCATGCGGTCGAGATCTACAACCACGGCTGCGCGGTCGAAAGCGACCGGGGCGAAGGCTGGTATCTGCTCGACCAGTTGCTCAATGAAGGCAAGAGGCTGACCGCTTTCGCCACCGACGATGCCCATTTCCATCACGACGATCATTTCGGAGGCTGGGTGCATGTCAAGGCCGAGGCCATCGACCCCGATGTCTTGCTCGACGCCTTGAAGAAGGGCCACCACTATTCAAGCCAGGGCCCGCTCATTCATGAAGTCTCGCTCGAGGCTTCGGAGCTCACCGTCGTCTGCTCGCCGGTCAATACCATTGTCGTGGTCTGCGGCCATTCGCGCACCGTCCAGCGCATCGGCAAGTCCATCACCTGCGGCCACGCTCGATTTGCGCAAGCTGGAGAAAGGCTGGCTTCTCACCAAGCAAAGCCCATGGTTCCGGGTGATCGTGATCGATCAGGCCGGCCGGCGTGCCTGGACCAATCCGATCTGGAGGGACGAACTGTAGCGCTCGGCGCCGCCGCTTTGCACATGGTTCGCCGCATGGTAGGACCGCGCTCGAAAGTTCCCAGGCAGGCAGCAATGACCAAGACCCGCACCGAAACCGACAGCTTTGGCCCTATCCAGGTGAGGGCCGACCGCTACTGGGGCGCCCAGGCGGAACGGTCCTTGGGCAACTTCAAGATCGGGTGGGAAAAGCAGCCGAAGCCGATCATCCGGGCCTTAGGCATAGTCAAGCTCGCGGCGGCGGAAGTGAATATCTCGCTCGGCAAACTCGACCGGAAAATCGGCAAGGCCGTGGCCGCAGCGGCCCGTGAGGTGATCGAAGGCAAGCTCGACGACCATTTCCCTCTCGCCGTCTGGCAGACCGGCTCGGGCACCCAATCCAACATGAACGCCAATGAGGTGATCTCAAACCGCGCCATCGAGATGCTGGGTGGCACGCTCGGCTCGAAATCGCCGGTGCATCCGAACGATCATGTCAATATGAGCCAGTCGTCCAACGACACCTATCCAACCGCCATGCATATCGCCTGCGCCGAGCAAATTCATCATCATCTGCTCCCGGCCCTCACGCACTTGCACAAGGCTCTCGCGAAGAAGGCGAAGCTCTGGACCAAGATCATCAAGATCGGCCGCACCCATACCCAAGATGCCACGCCTTTGACTCTTGGCCAGGAATTCTCGGGCTACGCACAGCAGGTCAAGAACGGCATCGCCCGTATCGAGGAGACGCTGCCGGCGCTGATGGAACTGGCCCAGGGCGGCACCGCCGTCGGTACTGGGCTCAATGCGCCCAAGGGCTTTGACAAGAAAGTCGCCAAGCGGATCGCCGTCATCACCGGCCTGCCCTTCACGACGGCGCCCAACAAGTTCGAAGCTCTCGCCGCCCACGACGCCATGGTGATGAGCCATGGCGCCATCAACACAGTCGCCGCCTCCCTCTTCAAGATCGCCAATGACATTCGCTTTCTGGGCTCAGGTCCCCGCTCGGGCCTCGGCGAACTGGCCCTGCCTGAAAACGAGCCCGGCTCCTCAATTATGCCCGGCAAGGTCAATCCGACTCAGTGCGAGGCGCTCACGATGGTCTGCACCCAGGTTTTCGGCAATCACGCCACCATCACTTTTGCCGACAGCCAGGGCCACTTCGAGCTCAATGTCTTCAATCCTGTGATGGCGTATAATTTCCTCCAGTCGGTCCGCCTCCTCGCCGATGCGGCGGTGAGCTTCACCGACCACTGCGTCACGGGCATCGTGGCGCGCGAAGACAATATCAAGGCGGCGCTCGATCGCTCGCTGATGCTGGTGACGGCACTTGCGCCCAAGATCGGCTATGACAAGGCGGCCGAGATCGCCAAGACGGCGCATAAACGCGGCACCACCTTGCGTGAGGAAGCCTTGCGGTTGAAGTATGTCACGGCCGAGGAATTCGACAGCATCGTTCGGCCGGAGGACATGATCGGGCCCAGGTGATGAGCGAGATCGTCAATCTCAAGCGCCACCGGAAGCGTCTCGCCCGCCGGGCGAAAGAGCAGGAAGCGCAAGCGAACCGTGAGCGGTTCGGCCGCTCCAAGAATGAGCGCGCACATTCCGAGGTGGAGAAAGAGCGTGCCGTCCGGCAGCTCGACGCGCACAAGCGCGAGACTTGATGCCCAACGAATTCAAGCGATCGCTGACGATTTCGGGGCACCGCACCTCGCTTTCCCTGGAACCTGAATTCTGGGCCGTCCTGAAGAATGCGGCCCACGAGGAACGCAAGTCGCTCGCTGCCCTCGTCGCCGAGATCGACCGTGGTCGCGGCGAGCGCAACCTGTCGAGCGCGCTCAGGGTCTGGGTCTTGAACCGCTTGATTAAGACTTAGAGCGCGATCGGTGTTGAAACTTTGGTGACAAGGATTGCAATTCCACTTCGCTGGAATGCGCTCTCGTCTAATCGAGCTGCGACTTGATCTTGCCGAACAGGCGCTCGAAGAAATCGGGCTCCTTCTTCGGTGGCTTGCCGATCTTCTGCGGCGGCACCAGCACCAAAGGCGCGCCGGGATCAACCTTCGCCTGCGCCTTGGCCGGCTGGCGCTTCGGTTTGGGCTTCGGCGGCCGGGTGACGACGTTGGCCTCGGGTGATTCCGCTGCCTGCGGCTCGAGCGCTCCCGTCTGCTCGACATCGGGGTGCGGCTCGACAGGTCCGGTATCTGATTTGCCCGGCTCCGGCGGCCCGAAGATCTGGGCATCCGGCACTTGCGGCGGCAGCAAGGGCGCATCCGCATTTGGCGAAGCGGGCGGAGGCGGCGTTGTGCCGGTGGGAGTGGTGGCGGTCTGCGTGTCCTCTTGCGCCTTCCTCACCATCTCTTCCAGCGCCTTGCGGTCAGCCTCTTCTTGCGCCTTCTGCGCAGCCGCGGCTTCCTCTTGCGCCTTTCGTTCGGCTTCTTCCTGCGCTTGGCGTGTTGCTTCTTCACGCGCCTTGCGGTCGGCCTCTTCCTGCGCTCGCCGGTCCGCTTCTTCCTGCGCCTTTCGTTCGGCTTCCTCCTGCGCTTGGCGTGTTGCTTCTTCACGCGCCTTGCGGTCGGCCTCTTCCTGCGCTCGCTGGTCCGCCTCTTCCTGCGCCTTGCGCTCAGCTTCCTCCTGCGCCTGACGGGTTGCTTCCTCCCGTGCTTTGCGGTCCGCCTCTTCTTGCGCCTGCCGCGCAGCCTCGGCTTCCTCTCGCGCCTTTCGTTCGGCTTCCTCCTGCGCCTGGCGAGCGGCCTCCTCCAGTGCTTTGCGCTCGGCTTCTTGTTGAGCCTGGCGAGCGGCCTCCTCTTGTGCCTTGCGCTCGGCTTCTTCTTGCGCCTGGCGAGCGGCCTCTTCTTGTGCCTTGCGCTCGGCTTCTTGTTGAGCCTGGCGAGCGGCCTCCTCTAGTGCCTTGCGCTCAGCTTCTTCCCTGGCCTGGCGTTCAGCTTCTTCCTGCGCCAGACGCTCGGCTTCTACCCTCGCCTGGCGTTCAGCTTCTTCCTGCGCCTGACGGGCTGCTTCCTCCCGTGCTTTGCGGTCGGCCTCTTCTTGCGCCTGCCGCGCAGCCTCGGCTTCTTCCCTGGCCTGGCGTTCAGCTTCTTCCTGCGCCTGACGGGCTGCTTCCACCCGTGCTTTGCGGTCCGCCTCTTCTTGCGCCTTGCGCTCGGCTTGTTCCTGCGCCCGCCGAGCGGCCTCCACTTGTGCCCTGCGCTCGGCTTCTTGTTGAGCCTGGCGAGCCGCCTCCTCCTCTTGCGCCTTGCGCTCGGCTTCTTCCCTGGCCTGGCGTTCAGCTTCTTCCTGCGCCTGACGGGCTGCTTCCTCCCGTGCTTTGCGGTCCGCCTCTTCTTGCGCCTTGCGCTCGGCTTGTTCCTGCGCCCGCCGAGCGGCCTCCTCTTGTACCCTGCGCTCGGCTTCTTCCTTGGCCTGACGTTCGGCTTCTTCCTGCGCCAGCCGAGCGGCCTCCTCTTGTGCCCTGCGCTCGGCTTCTTGTTGAGCCTGCGCGAGCGGCCTCCTCTTGTGCCCTGCGCTCGGCTTCTTCCTGCGCCTGCCGAGCGGCCTCCTCCTGTGCCCTGCGCTCGGCTTCTTCCTTGGCCTGCGCTCGGCTTCTTCCTGCGCCAGCCGAGCGGCCTCCTCTTGTGCCCTGCGCTCGGCTTCTTGTTGAGCCTGGCGAGCGGCCTGCTCCTCCGCCTTGCGCTCGGCTTCTTCTTGCGCCAGCCGAGCGGCCTCCTCTTGCGCCTTGCGCTCGGCTTCTTCTTGCACCAGCCGAGCCGCCTCCTCTTGTGCCCTGCGCTCGGCTTCTTCTTGCGCCAGCCGAGCGGCCTCCTCTTGCGCCTTGCGCTCGGCTTCTCGTTGCGCCTGGCGAGCGGCCTCTTCTTGCGCCTTGCGCTCGGTTTCCTCTTGCGCCAGCCGAGCGGCCTCTTCTTGCGCTTTTCGTTCGGCTTTTTCCTTGGCGATACGCTCCTGTTCTTCCTGGCGCCTCACGACGCGGCGGGCCTGGCGCTCCCTGATCCGGCGCTGTATCTCCTGACGATTGATCGCGCGTCCTTCCGCAATCGCCTGATCAAGCTCGGCCGCTGCAGTCTCAGCTTCGGCCTCGCGCACACGCTCATGGGCATCAACTTCTCTGAGGCGCAACTGCAATTCACGGCGGTGCTCGTTATAGGCTTCGACGCGGGCCTGATCCTCGCGGCGCTGACGATCCTCCTCATCGAGTATCTTCTGCTGCTCCGACTGCAGCCGTTCGAACTCCCTCAGCGTGCGCTCCATCACACCGAAACCAAGCTTCGATTCGAGTGCCGCGATATCGACGAAGCGCGTGAGTGCCTTGGGGTGGCCGCTATATGTGACGCCGAAGCGTGGCTGATCCTCGAGCCCCTTGAGCTTGACCTCGAGCGCCGCATCAAGCCTGCCATCGGCGAGATCGATCCTGGGCGTAAGTCTGTTCTCCGACAGGGCCGAGGCTTGCAGGAAAGGCGGCATGGTCACCGTCCCCTCCTCGATCTTGAGAATACCTGTCGCGGGTCCGATCCTGAACTCGCCGTCGGCGACGAGTTCGGCGAAGGCGGCTTTCAATTGCTCGCCCGTCGTTGCCGTCTTGACCAATTCGACCAAGCGATCAGGATTGACGTTGGCAAGGGCGAGGTTGTCGACATCATAGCTGCCGGACCCCTTGAGACTTCGCGAGGACGGCCCCTGGTGTGCGCCCGCCGCCTGAGGCCTTGACCGAAAACTTGACGACGCCGGAGACGACCTTGTCGCCATTTGCATCCTTGAGGCTGCGCTCGAGGTCGATCGGCAGAACGAGGCGGCCATCGACCGCCTTCCCGCCGCCTTGCGGCTTGGCACCGACCTCGATCGCAACATCGCCGCCGAGATCGGTCTTGCCGAAAGCGGCGAGCCGGATTTCCTCCGCGCTTGCGCTGATGCCGATTTGCGTCTCCTTCACCCTGAGCCCGTCGAAAACTTCGAGATATTCAGGTTTGATCCACAACTCGCCGGTGAGGCCGCCCAGGGGCGTTGAGGCGAAGGGCAACTCGAGATCGACCGGCCGGCCATCCCAGGGCATGAAGACGAGCCCGAACAGCCGCGCAAGAGTAATGCCTCCGGTCGAGAACTCGCCTTTCACCCGATTGCCGCCCTCGAAGGACAGCGTGCCTTTGAGCGGCGCGCCAGCAGCAAAACCCTGCACATCCGGGAATTCGATCTTTGGTCCGGCGATCTCGACATCGGATTCAATCGAGAGGGCGCCCCCCCGATAACCCGCGACGCCGGCGGCGAGCAGCAAGTCGGCCGGCCGTTCGGTGAATATCCCGGCCCGGCCGCTGGCGGTGAGGACACCGTCAGTGCGCAGGAATTTGCCCTGAAACTGGCCCTTGGCCCCGAAAACCTCGGTCTGCAGATCGGCGACCAGGCCGTTCGCAAGCGATCCGGTCAGTGTCAGAGCGAGCTTGGCTGGACCGCTCCCCTCATTGGTCGGCCGCATGCCGATGAGCTTGAGGAGGCCTGAGCCGGTGGGGCTGCGCACGGTCAAGGCACCGCTGATTTCGCCGGTGAACAGGTCGTTTTCCCCTGCAGAGGCCACATTGGCTTCGATGTCGAGATCGCCAGTCTTGCCCAGCACACGGAAATCCGCCGCCTGTCCCTCGGCGTCGGGCTTGAGTTCGGTGGTGAGTGTGAGATCGGTCTTGCCCAAGGCCGGTGACCAGACCGGCTCGCTGTCCTTGGGATAGAGGCCCAGAAGCTGCAGCAGGCTGCGCGGATCGTCGGCCTTGACGCTGGTCGAGATGGTGCCTCGGCTGCCCGCTTCGGTCGGCGACAGAAGGCCCGAGATTTCGAGCCGGGCATTGCCGACGTTGCCGATTTCGATCGTCTTCAGGTCGATTCTGCCGCCCAGCGCTGCGATATCGATCGTGACATCCCGGGCATCGACACCGTTGAGCAGCGTCTTGCCCGACTGCAGCGTCAGGCGCAGATCGTTGTTCTTCGCCCATTGGGCGAAGAGCGCCGCCGTGCCGATCCAACCGCCGCTCGCAACGCCGTTGGGAATGAATCGATCCGCATCGAGTGTCGAGGCATCGAGCCTCACGTCCAGCGAAGGTCTCTGACCAAAGCCGATCGTGAGCCCGCCACTGCCCAGCGACTCATCGATCTGATAGTTCATGTCCTGCAGGCGAAGCCCGTCGTTCGTCGCATCGAAACGGGTTTGCAGCTTGAAGCGACCGCGGTTTCCGGTCCAGACGCGGGCAATATCCTCGCGCCCCTCCGGCCACGCCCACGAGACGAAATCCCTCAAGCTGCCCGCTTCGCCCGCGAGATCGCCCGCTAGCTGGGGACCGGAATCCGTCATCAGGAAGACGCCCGAGAAAAGACCGCGCGCCTGGCCCGGCATGCCCGCGGAAAGCTCCTTGATGCGGATCGCCTCGCCGCTCATTTCCACGGCAAGCTTGGCATTGTCGAGCGCCTCGCCGCCGACGATGAGCGATGTGACGCCGAGCGAGGCATTGATGTCGACGTCCTCCGGCATAAGACCGACCGCATTCGCGAGCAAGGCCAGCCCGCCGCCCCGGCGAACGAGGCTTTTCGCCTTGGCGCCGGCGACCGTGTCGAGATCGAAGCGCGTCGCGTTGAGATCCGCTTTCAGCGCGACGCTCGCGCCCAGCTTTACTTCGGCGGTGCCGGTGAGGAGATTGGCGGCCTCGCCCGTCCCGTCGCGCGGTGCGATCTCGATCTTGTCGAGCGCTACCGTATCGAAATCCGACGTTACCTGCGCCGTCATCACCAGCGGCCTGAGCTGGCCTTCGGGGTCGCTTCGGCCATCGACAGTGGGGGCCGGCTGGATCTTGAGGCCGCCGGTCACGTGCGTGCCGTCATTCGCGCCATCGAACTGATAGACGAGCCCCGAGCCGTCTGCCGATGCGACGCGGAACCCGAACTTCAACGGAGCCTCTGGTGTCCAGCCGCTTGTATTGACCGAGATCTCGACCTGCCGATCATGGTAGGAGGCCCTTCCGCGCATCCGCCAGGGCCCGGCGATGTTCTGCGCCGCAAGCGTGGCATTGACGTTGGTGATGGTCGCGCGCCCCGCTCGGCGATTGTCTATGAGATGCACCACACCATTGCTCACGGTGATTTGATCCAGCCTGACGCGGTCGAGCAGGCGCATCTCATCGGGACCCGCAGCAGAGTTGAGGTGCCAGCTTCCCTGACCGCTATCGAGGCGCTCGAAAGCGACCACTGGACGGACGATATCGATGGACTCGACTCTGATCTCGCCGTCGAGGAGACCGGCAAGCGTCATACTGACGTCGACTTCATCGGCGGTGATGAAATTCGGCAGGAGCGAGCCGGGCGGATTGGCGACCTTCACGTCTCGGATGGAAAGCTTGGGCCACGGGAAAAGCCGGCCCGAGATCTCGCCGCTGACGTTCACCTGGCGGCCGGTGACCTTGCTGCCATAGCTCTCGATGGCCGTGCGGTAGCTACCCCAGTCGATGACATATGGCGCAACGAAAGCCGCCACGACCGCCAAGACGAGCGCGATCCCGAAATAGAGTACGGGCGATTTCCAAAGTTTCATTCAGTACCTGTCGCTGCCCCAACCGATAATAGACAGTCACGGCGATCATAAGGCGACTATCTTGCCCGGGTTAAGGATATTCTTGGGATCGAGGGCCTGTTTGATCTGCCGCATCATGGCGAGGCCCTCAGCCCCATGTTCCAGTTCGAGAAAAGCCATCTTGCCGACGCCGACGCCATGCTCGCCCGTCGAGGTTCCTTCCATGGCGATGGCCCGCTTGATGAGGCGCTCATAAAAGCCCTTCACCCGCTTGAGCTCATCCGCATCGGAGCGGTCGCAATAAAGCACCACATGAAAGTTTCCATCGCCGACATGGCCGACGATCGGTCCATAGAGGTTGTTGGCGGCAAGATCGGCCTGGGTTTCCTTCACGCATTCAGCCAGTCGCGATATAGGCACGCAGACATCCGTCGCAAAGGCTTCCTTGCCGGGCATGAGCGATTTCGTGGCCCAGAAGGCGTCGTGCCGGGCCTGCCAGAGACGCCGCCGGTCCTCTTCCTTGGTCGCCCAGGCGCACTGGCCGCCACCCAGTTCCTGGGCGATTGCACCGAAGAGTTCGGACTGCTCGGTCGTGCCGGCCTCAGTGCCATGGAATTCGACAAATAAGGTCGGCGCCACTTTGAGATCGATCTTGGAATAGGCATTGAAGGCCTTCACATGCTCCTCATCGACGAGCTCGATGCGCGCCACTGGAATGCCGAGTTGGATCGTCTGGATCACCGCCTGGCAGGCGGCATCGACCGATGGAAATGGACATACGCCCGCGGCAATCGATTCGGGAATGCCATAGAGCCTGACTGCGACCTCGGTGATGATCCCGAGCGTTCCTTCCGAACCAACCAGCAAGCGGGTGAGGTCATAGCCGGCCGACGATTTCTTGGCCCGCTTGGCGGTCCTGACCACTTCGCCATTGGCCAACACCGCCGTCAGATTGAGCACGTTCTCCCGCATGGTGCCATAGCGCACGGCATTGGTGCCTGAAGCGCGCGTCGCCGCCATGCCGCCAAGACTGGCGTCGGCCCCGGGATCGATAGGGAAAAACAGGCCCTGGTCGCGCAGATGCACATTGAGGGCCTTACGGGTCACGCCGGCTTCAACCCTTGCGTCAAGATCCTCGGCATTGACCTCGAGCACTTTGTTCATCGCCGAGAGATCGACCGAGATGCCGCCAAAGGGTGCTGTAAAATGGCCCTCGAGCGAGGTGCCGGTGCCGTATGCAATCACCGGCGTCTCATACTGGGAGCAGACGGCGACGATGCGTTGCACTTCTTCGGTCGATTTGACGAAGGCGACGGCGTCGGGCGGAGCACCTGGCGTCCAGGTCTGATCCTTGCCGTGCTGCTCGCGCACGGCCTGAGCCGTCGACAGCCGACCGCCCAGGATCTCTTTGATCTCGGCCACTGCCTGGGTCACACTGTTCTTCTTGAGAGCGTGCATTTGTCTTCCGCTGTAAGTATCTGCTATCGCTTCTAAACCAACCTTCTCAAAGCGCAAAATCCTCTCCTGCCCGATGGTCTATCCAGCCCCGTTCGTCAGCTCCGTTCACGCCATTGAGGATCAATGGATTGACTACAACGGGCATTTCAACATGGCCTATTACAATGTGCTTTTCGACCGGGCTGGCGATGAGGCTTTCGAGGCCATCGGTCTTGGCGCCGACTATGCGAAAAGGACCAATTGCTCTTTCTTCACCCTTGAAGTGCATGTGACCTATTTGCGCGAGCTGCATGCGGGCGACTCCGTTAGGATCGAGACTCAGTTTCTTGACTATGACCAGAAGCGTATCCACTATTTCGAGCACATGCGCCATGCGAAGGATGGCTGGGTCGCCGGCACGAGTGAGCTGATTGTCATTCACGTCGACATGAACTTGCGCAAGTCAGCCCCCTTTCCCCCTGACGTGTTCGCCAACATCAAGGCCATGCGCGAGGCCCATGCGGTTCTGCCCGTCCCTGCGCAGGTCGGCCATAAAATTGGAATACCGCAAAAATAGAAATCTGCCACATTGTCCGCGCATTTGCCCTTGATGGTTCTCAACTCCCGGGACGGCTCATTCAATGGAGATGAGATGATGCAAGCTCTCGAAATCCTGGACTATGCGAGACAACTTCATGAAGTGCGCGGCGAGCGGGCCGTGCTGGAAGCCGCCCAGCGGGCGACGGCTTGCGAAGCCGACGGCGATCGCGAAGCCGCCGCGAATTGGCGCCGCATCCAGTCGGCCCTGACCACGATGCAGTCGCCGAGCGCAAGCTGATCGCGAAAGACTCGAATGTAGGAAGATTGTAAGGCCACATTTTTTCAGGCCTTCCGCACAATGAGTTCCTCCCCGTTTCGGGGAGGGCGGGATCAAACAGGCCGCCGCTCCGGCGGCTTTTTTTATGATCTGAGAATAATTCACTCCTCGGGACACGATGATCTCGCGCCGCAAACAAGCATGTTAGTGATGCGCTGAATTTCACTCAAAATTGTCGGATAAAAAATCGCGTTCCGTGCGGACTGCAACAATATCGACGCATTCATCCTGCATAACCTCTGCCATCAACTGAAAGCAGGGAGGTCGGCATGCAGAACGCAACCATCATCGAATTCGCGCGCCAGCTCCTCGTGGTCCATGGCGCGAAGGCGGCGGAAGAAGCCGCTGTTCATGAGCGCATCTGCGTGAAATATGGTGCCGAGCGCACCGCCGAGACATGGCGTAGCGTGCAGACCGCCCTCGAGGACCTGAAAGGCAATTGCCTGCACTAGGGCCAAAGCCTGGGCCAAATTCGTGATCTGCCTCGGAGTTGCTATATAAGGGTGCGAAACCCACAGGATTCGCACCCTTATCATGTCTTCGCGTCCGATAGATATTGGCGATTTTGACGAGGCTCCGGCACCGCAGAAGCCGGGCGGCCTCTCGTCGCGCGCTTTGGCAGGGGCCGAAGCCCCTTACCTCAAGGGCCTGAACCCCGAGCAGCGCGCCGCGGTCGAAACCACCGACGGCCCGCTCCTCGTGCTGGCCGGCGCCGGCACCGGCAAGACCCGTGTGCTCACCACCAGGCTCGCCCATATCCTGGCCACCGGCAAGGCCTGGCCGGGGCAAATCCTGTGCGTCACCTTCACCAACAAGGCGGCGCGCGAGATGAAGGAGCGCATCGGCCACCTGATCGGCGGCGTGGTCGAGGGCATGACCTGGCTCGGCACCTTCCATGCCATCGGCGTCAAGATCCTGCGCTCGCATGCCGAACTTGCCGGCCTCAAATCCGGCTTTTCCATTCTCGATACCGATGACCAGATCCGGCTGCTCAAGCAGATCGTCGAGGCCTCACGACATCGATGAGAAGCGCTGGCCGGCCCGCCAGCTCGCGGGTCTGATCGACGGCTGGAAGAACCGCGGCCTTTTGCCGGCCAGCGTGCCCGCCGGCGAAGCGCACGCTTTCGCCAATGGCAAGGGCGGCGAGCTTTATGCCGAATACCAGGCGCGGCTCAAGGTAGTGAATGCCGCCGATTTCGGCGACCTTCTGCTCGAAGTCCTGCGCATCTTCCAGGACCACCCCGATGTGCTGAAGGACTATCAGCGCCGCTTCAAATACATGCTGGTCGACGAATATCAGGACACCAATGTCGCGCAATATCTGTGGCTGCGGCTCCTGGCCCAGGGCCACAAGAACATCTGCTGCGTCGGCGACGATGACCAGTCGATCTATGGCTGGCGTGGCGCCGAGGTCGACAACATCCTGCGCTTCGAGAAGGATTTTCCCGGCGCCAAGATCATCAGGCTCGAGCGCAACTACCGCTCGACGCCGCATATCCTGGGCGCCGCCTCCGGCCTCATCGCCAAGAATGAAAGCCGGCTCGGCAAGACGCTGCGCACCGACGCGAGCGATGGCGAGCCCATCGATCGTGCGCTCGCATTGGGATGGCGATGAGGAGGCCCGCGCCATCGGCGACGACATCGAGAGCCTGCAGCGCAAGGGCGAGAAGCTCAACGACATGGCGATCCTGGTGCGCGCCTCCTTCCAGATGCGCGCCTTCGAAGACCGCTTCATCACGCTCGGCCTGCCCTATCGCGTCATCGGCGGCCCGCGCTTCTATGAGCGCGCAGGAAATCCGCGATGCGCTCGCCTATTTCAAGGTCACCGCCTCGCCCGACAATGATCTCGCCTTCGAGCGCATCGTCAACGTGCCCAAGCGCGGCATCGGCGACACCTCGGTCAAGCGCCTGCATGAGCTATGCCCGCCGGGACGGCGTGTCGCTTTACCGCGCCGCCGAGGCGTTGAGCCTGACCGATGAATTGCGCGGCCAAGACCCGCACCGCGCTGCGCACAGCTGCATCGAAGTCTTCTGGCGCTGGCGCCAGGCGCTGCCGAGCCTGCCGCATACCGAGCTCGCCGAGATCATTCTCGATGAATCGGGCTACACGGCCATGTGGCAGAACGACAAGAGCCCGGAAGCGCGAGGGCCGGCTCGAGAACCTCAAGGAACTCGTCCGCTCCATGGGCGAGTTCGAGAACATGGCGGGCTTCCTCGAGCATATCGCGCTGGTCATGGATACCGAGAAAGCAGCGAGCCGAGGACAAGGTCAACATCATGACGCTGCATTCCGCCAAGGGTCTGGAATTCGGCACGGTGTTCCTGCCCGGCTGGGAGGAGGGCCTCTTTCCGCATCAGCGCTCGCTCGACGAAAAAGGCCGCGCCGGCCTCGAGGAGGAGCGCCGCCTCGCCTATGTCGGCATCACCCGCGCCAAGCGCCGCGCCACTATCTCCTTCGCGCAGAACCGCCGCGTCCACAATCATGTGGCAATCGCGCCTGCCCTCGCGCTTTGTCGACGAATTGCCGGAAGCCCACGTCGAAGTGGCGCCGATGTCGAACAGCTATGGCGGCTATGGCCTCGGCTCCTACGGCGCGAGCCGCTTCGATGAGCGGACCACGCCCTTCTCCAACACCTATGCCACGCCCGGCTGGCAGCGCGCCACAGGAGCCTATGGCGCAAGGGCGAGGCGCTGCGCTCCACGCCCCATATCATCGAAGGCCAGCTTGTCGCCCGCGAAACCGAAGGCGGCGGCTTCGAGCGCGGTGCCCGCATCTTCCACCAGAAATTCGGCTACGGCCGCGTCACGCCATGTCGACGGCAACAAGCTCACCATCGATTTCGACAAGGCCGGCGAGAAGCGGGTGCTCGACAGCTTCGTCGAGCCGGCCTGATTCCTGTGTTCACCTTTGCCGAGTTGAGGTTTGTGACTTTTACTTCCGAGCCGGCACGATCCTGCCCGATACCTCTGCCCCTGCATCAGCCGCCAGTTTCAGATGCGACACCACTGAAAACGCGCTGATGAGCGCCACCGCGAGAAAGGCATAGGCGAAATCACTCACGGTCAGCATGAGATCGCCCCGCAAATACTGCGCGAATTCGAGCACGGAGGCGGCGCAAACGATGCCGGCGGCGAGCGATAGTTGCTGCGCCACGCTGTAGAAGCTCGTCGCCGTGCCCATTTCGCGTCGCGGCACGTCCGAATAGGATAGCGCGTTGAGTGATGTGAATTGCAGAGAGCGGAAGAAGCCGCCGGCGAGCAGCACGGCGAGAATGAGGAGATGCGGCGTCTCGGGCGTGAACAGCCCCTGCACGGCGAGCGTGGCGGCGCTCACCAGCCCATTGACGATGAGCACGCTGCGGAAGCCGAAGCGCTTCAGTATCCGCGCCGCAGTGAACTTCATGGTCAGCGCGCCGAGCGCGGCGGCGCAGGTGAGGCTTCCGGACTGGAACGGCGTCAGCTTGAAACCAAGCTGCAGCATCAAGGGCAGAAGAAAAGGCATTGCGCCGACCCCGACGCGAAACAGGCTTCCGCCCATGGTTCCCGAGCGGAAGGTGGCGATCCGAGAAGCTTGAGATCGAGGATCGGATTGCTCGATGCGGCGCGCATGCCAAACATAGAACGCGGTCAGCGTGAGGCCGATCGCGACCAAGGCTGCGGCGCCATAGACCGGCAGCACGTCGCGCCCAAACACGGTCGCGCCGAAGACCAAAGCCGACAATCCGAACGCCGAAAGGAAGAAGCCCGGCACATCGAGGGGCGGCACCCCCTCCTCCCGGATATCGGGCATGTAGAGCGTCGCCAGGACCAGCCCGAGGAGACCAAACGGCACATTGATCCAGAAGATCCAGCGCCAATGGAAATACGTGGTGATGAAGCCGCCGAGCGGCGGCCCGAGCAACGGACCAAGAAGTGCCGGGATGGTGAGCATGGCCAGCGCGCTCACCATTTCGCTTTTCGCCACCGTGCGCAGGATGATGAGGCGGCCGACCGGCACCATCATGGCGCCGCCCATGCCTTGAAGGGCGCGCGCTGCGATCAGGCCCTCGAGCGAGGTGGACAGGCCACAGGCGATGGAGCCCAGCGTGAACACGGCAATGGCGGCGCGGAACACGTTGCGGGCGCCGAAGCGGTCGGCGCACCAGCCGCTGACCGGGATGAAAACCGTGAGCGCCAGAAGATAGGTCGGTGAAGGCAAGCTTCAGGATGACGGGATCTTCGCCGAGATCGGCAGCGATGGCAGGCAGCGAGGTCGCGATCACCGTACTGTCGGTGTTCTCCATGAACAGCGCCGAGGCGACGACCAGCGGAATCACGCGCGAAAAATTGGCCATGGGGCGCTCCTACCATTGCGCAACGAAGGCGAGGCACGCTTTTATCGGAGCCCCACCATGCCGGGAAGCCGGTTCGCCGGCCCCTCGCTTCAATGGTATGACACTGAGAAGATTACGTTTTTTCTTTTTTGTAAGAAGGAACTTTGCCCCTCGCCCGACGTTGTCAGGCATCCTCCATTGACGGGAGACGAGAATGGATACCAACCCTCAATACCGCCCGAAGACAGACCCTAAGGTTGATCCGGATGTGCAGTACAATACAAGTGTCAGCTCTGGCACGAGCAGCACCGGATGGATCATTGGCGGTCTTATTGTTCTGGCTTTGATCGCAGCCTTCTTCATGTGGGGTGGGAGCAGTAACCCGCCGGCGCCTACTACCGGCACTACGACGGAGCAGCCGGCAACACCACCGAGCGAGCCCGCAACGCCGCCGGCCACTCAGCCGCAAGGCTCCACCGAGCAACCCGCGACGCCGCCGGCCACTCAGCCGCAAGGATCCACCGAGCAACCCGCAACACCACCGGCTCCCGCACCTCAACAGTAGGGAGGGACGCAGCGGCACGACCGGCCAAGGCCAGTAAAAGTCGATATGGCGACTGAACTAAAAACTCTGCCGCGTCCGCGCGGCGGAGTTTTCGTATCTGGCCTCCGGTTTGGCGCATGAATGCACAATACCGCGCCGCTTCCCTCTTCAATTTCCCTCCGCTATAAGACCGCCTCGATTTCCGGAGAGAGTCCGGCACCGACGCTTCGGACGCCTTGCGAAGGCGAAGCGTTGTTTTTGGAGCAAACCGTGTTCGAGCGTGTGTTCAGTTGGCTGGAAAGCCGGACCGATACGTTTCCGCCTCTGAAACCGACCAAACCCGGCGGCACGCTGCTGGGGCTTCGTCTGGCACTACACGAAGCCCTTCTGGCCAATGATCCTGGTCTGCTCAGCGCTTGCTTCCGCGGTGGCGCTAATCGAAGTCTCCCTGTTCTCTTTCATGGGCAACCTGGTCGACTGGCTCGACACCGCCAATCGCGAGACCTTCTGGCAAGACCACAAGGTAACGGCTCCTCACAATGGCGGTGCTTGGTCCTCGTCATTCTGCCGGTGCTCAAATTCTGGTACGAGGCCGTCGTCCATCAGGGCCTCATCGGCAATTTCGCCATGCGCATCCGCTGGCTGGCACACCGCTATGTGCTGCGCCAGAGCATCGACTTCTTCCAGAATGATTTCGCCGGCCGCATCGCGACCAAGGTCATGCAGGCAGCTGTTGGCATGCGCGACGCGGTGATGAAGATCACCGAGGTCCTGGTCTATGTCGGCGTCTATTTCACCGGCGCCGTCGTCATGTTCGCGGCCAGCGACTGGCGGCTCGCGATCCCGCTTATCCTTTGGTTCCTGGGCTATCTTCTGGTTCTGCGCCGGTTCGTGCCGCAGTGCTCGGCCAGATGTCGAAGGCGCAGGCCGATGCCCGCTCCATGGTGACCGGCCGCATCGTTGACAGCTACACGAATATCACGACCGTCAAGCTCTTCGCCCATGCCGACCGCGAGGACCTCTATGCCAGGGATGGCATGCGCCACATGCTCGGCACCCTCCACAGTTCGCTGCGCACCACGACGCGCATGACGGTGGCGCTCAATGTGCTCAACGCGCTGCTTCTGTTCACGACCGGCGCGCTCGCCATCTGGCTGTGGTCGCTCAATGCGGTAACGACGGGTGCTCTTGCTTTCACCGTCGGTCTCGTCTTGCGCATGCAAGGCATGGCGCACTGGATCCTGTGGGAGGTTGCGGGCCTTTTTGAAGATATCGGCACCGTCCAGGACGGCATCGAGACCATCGCGCGCGAGCGCGGCCTCATCGATGCGCCGGATGCCACAACCCTCATCGTCGACAAGGGCGAGATCAGCTTCGATCGCATTGTCTTCAACTATGGCAAGAAGACCGACAAGGATCTGGTCGTCATCGACGACCTCAGTCTCACCATAGCGCCGGGCGAAAAAGTCGGGCTTGTCGGCCGCTCGGGCGCCGGCAAGTCGACGCTCGTCAACCTGCTGCTGCGGTTCCACGACCTGCAGAAGGGCCGCATCCTGATCGACGGCCAGGACATCGCCCAGGTCACCCAGGAAAGCCTACGTGAAAAGATCGGCATGGTCACCCAGGATACATCGCTCCTGCACCGTTCCATCAAGGACAACATCGCCTATGGCATGCCCGATGCGACGATGGAGCAGATCGTCGAGGCGGCTGGGCGCGCCCATGCTCGATGACTTCATCCCGCATCTCATCGATCTGAAGGGCCGGCGCGCCTACGACGCGCATGTCGGCGAGCGCGGCGTCAAGCTGTCCGGCGGTCAGCGTCAGCGCATCGCCATTGCCCGCGTGTTGCTCAAGAACGCGCCCATTCTCATTCTCGACGAGGCGACGAGCGCGCTCAATTCCGAGATCGAGGCCGCTATCCAGGAGAGCCTGTACAGTCTCATGGAGGGCAAGACGGTGATCGCCGTGGCACACCGGCTATCGACCATTGCCGCCATGGACCGCCTGGTCATCATGGACAGAGGGCGCATCGTCGAAGAAGGCTCGCATGACGCACTTCTACGCGGGGGCGGCCTTTATTCCGATCTCTGGCGCCGCCAGTCCGGCGGTTTCCTTGCCCGCGAGGCGGCGGAATAGCCATGCAATGCACCCTCACGGTCGAGGGCTTGACGGAGGCGCGCGCCGGCGAGTTCGCCGCCCTTCTGGGGGATCAGCCCGATCCGCCGCTCGCCGTCACGCTCAACGAGACCGATGAAGCGGCGAGGCTCTGGAATATCGTAGCCTATTTCACAGGTGAGGCAGAGGCCCGCCGGGCGGGCGAGCATTTGCGCCCCCTACTCGGCAGATCGATTTTCTCTGTCGCAGGATTGCCGGAAGTGGATTGGGTGCGACGCTCGCTCGAAGGTCTGGCGCCGGTCGCTGCCGGACGATTCTACCTCTATGGTTCGCATGATAGGGACCGCCGCCGCGGCGGCGGCATTTCGCTCGAGATCGATGCCGGGACCGCCTTCGGCACCGGCCATCATGGCACGACGTCGGGCTGCCTCCTGGCCCTTGATACCCTGTTGAAGCGGATGTCGCCCCGGCGGATTCTTGATCTCGGCTGCGGCACCGGCATACTGGCCTTGTCCGCCGCCAATGCCCTGCGCCGGCTGGTGCTGGCAAGCGACATCGATCCCATAGCCATCGCGGTCACGGTCGACAATGCCCGCAACAATGGGCTCGGACCTTGGATCGGCGTCGTCTCGGCGCCCGGCCTCAAGCATCGGCAAATCGCAGCGACCGCCCCTTTTGACCTCATCTTCGCGAATATTCTGGCGCGGCCGCTCATCGCGCTCGCCGGCGATTTGACTTACAGCCTGGCGCCCGGCGGCACCGCAATTCTATCGGGTCTGACGCGCGATCAGGAACAGGCGGTGTGCGCGGCCTATCGCAATCGTGGCCTCACCCCGGCAAGCCGGTTGCGCATAGGCAACTGGACGACCCTGGTGTTTCGCAAGGCCGGCTCTCGAAAAGGTCTGCTGCGAAAAGCAAGACGTCCGCAGCGTTTCCGCCACGGACGTCCGATCGCTACAACCACTTGAGGCGGTTGGAACCTGGCTTAGTTGCCCCACACCATCCGGTGGATTTCCGAACGGCGCATACCGATATCGGAGAGGAGACGATCATCGAGGGCCTGCAGCTGGCGCTCAGCGCGAGTGCGGGAAACATAGTTGACGACGCGGCTCGAAACACGGGTCAGGAAATCGGGCAGGAGACGGTTGGTCTCGCGGTTGAAAGTGGTCGTGGTCATGGTGTGCTCCTTTTCGTCACACCGGACCAATGCCCTTCGGCAAATCGCGCCCGGTGAGGTGTTAACTGATCTTGTGCACTGCACAAGCACCCGCCCTATATGAGAAGTTCCCCTTCCTGCACCAGAGGGGCGAACGTCATGACCATATGCAAAAAACTCATAACAACATTTATCTTCTGTTAATCTGCACTGCCATGCACCACGAATTCCTTATAAACTATTGAAAATACTTAACCTATACCAGCTACGCCGCAGTCCAGCCACAAAAAGAACGAGAGTGTTAAGCGGAAGTTTCACTCATACTATCCGGAGAATCGAAGGACTGGCCATGAACTTGGCGCATAAACTCATTTGGCTTGATCTTTCGCATCGCACCATCTCCTTAAGGGCAAGAAGCCTGTGCTCCATTGCCCAAATAAGGGTGATGGCGGTCCAATGAACTCACCAACGGAGTAGTCATGCCGTCTTTGCGCAAGCTTGTTTTCATTGCGGTTTTGACCGCGCTCCTCTCGACAGCAGCCCATGCCGAGCAGGTCACCGTCACCTTCATTCAAACCAACGATATCGACAAACTCGAGGGCTCGGGCGAGCGCGGCGGCTTTGCCCGTCTCAACGCGGTGGTGAGGGCCGAGCGCGCCAAGGGCGGCTATGTCGTTTATGGCCATGCGGGCGACATGATCTCGCCCTCGCTTCTCTCCGGTCTCGACAAGGGCGAGCATACGATCATGCTCACCAATCTGGCGCCGCCCGATGCCTTCACGCCCGGCAATCATGAATATGATTTCGGTCCGGAAGTGTTCCTGAAGCGCATGGCGGAGGCGAAGTATCCGCGCCTGGCCGCCAATCTGCGCGCTGCGGACGGCAAGCTCCTCCCCGGCTTCGCCGACACGCTGATGATCGAGCGCGGGACCGATCAGGATCGGCATTGTCGGCCTGACCTCGGACGAGAGCTATCAAGCCTCGAGTCCCGGCAATCTCAAGATCACCGATGCGGTGGAAATCGGCCTCGCCAAGGCCAGGGAGCTTCGCGCAGCCGGCGCCGATTTCGTGGTCGCCCTCACCCATTCCGGCCGTGCCGAGGATCGCGCGATGCATGACAGCCGCGTCTTCGATCTCATCATGACCGGCCATGACCAGGACCTGCTCATCAACTATGACGGGCGCACCGCGATGATGGAATCCTATGAACAGGCAGACTTCGTCACCATTGCCGACATTGCCTTCGACATCTCCGAGAAGGACGGCAAGCGCATCGTCACATGGCATCCGAGCTTCCGCGTCATCGACACCAAGGATGTGACGCCCGACCCCGAAACCAAAGCCAAGACCGATGAGCTCTCTTCCATGCTCACCAAGGAACTCGATGTTGCCATCGGCACCACGACGACGCCGCTCGACAGCCGACGCGCCACGGTGCGCACCGGCGAGGCGGCACTGGGCAACCTCGTCGCAGATGCGCTGAGGGAGGCAGTAAAGGCCGAAGTCGCCATCACCAACGGCGGCGGCTTGCGCGGCAACAAGGAATATCCCGCAGGCCACGCCATCACCCGCAAGGACGTTCTGACGGAACTGCCTTTCGGCAACCTCACGATGAAGCTGCGAGGTGACGGGCACCGCCATCCTTGCAGCGATCGAGAACGGACTGAGCGAGATCGAGAATGGCGGCGGCCGCTTTCCGCAGGTTTCCGGCCTGAAGGTCGAATACGATGCGAAAAAACCCAAGGGCTCGCGCGTCATCTCGGTCGAAGCCAACGGCAAGCCGCTCGATGTGAGCGCCACATACACGATCGCCACGAATGATTTCATGGCCAATGGCGGCGACGGCTATGTCATGTTCCGGGAAGCACGGCCCCTGCTCACGGCTCGCGATGCGAAGCTCATGGCCAACGACGTGATGGCCTATATCGCACAGCGCAAGACGATCTCGCCCGCGGTCGAAGGCCGGATCGTGAGGAAGTAGGGACTGAGATCGCCCTCACTCTCTCTCGGCCGGCCGGCTCCACAGCCGGATCTTGTCGCGGCGGCCACGCAATTGATGCTCGCCCGAGTCGGTGAACTCCTTTGCCGCCCCTTCTCCAGCTTCGGCGCGGGCGGCCTGGATGACGCCATCGCTCGCCAGCACCGCGATGTTGAGCGCGCGCGTCATTTCCTGGATGCGACTCGCCACATTGACGGTATCGCCGATGACTGCAAACTCCATGCGCCTTTCGCTGCCGATGTCGCCGAGCACCACGTCGCCATGATGCAAACCGATGCCGAGATACATCGGCTCCAGGCCGATCTCGCGCCGCTTGCGGTTCCATCTCGCGATCGCATCCGCCATGGCGCAGGCGCTTCGCAGCGCATTGGCGGCATCGCGCGAGCCCGGTGTCGGCGTGCCGAATGTCGCCATGAGACCGTCGCCGAGGAATTTGTCGAGAGTGCCGCCATTGGCGAAGATGGCCTTTTCGAACATCCTGAGGAGCTCGCGCAGAAGCGTCATCAATCGCATCGGCGGCATGGCGGCGCTGATCGTCGTATAACCCCAAATGTCGGCGAACAGAACCGTCACCCGCTGAGTGCGCGCCTCATCGAGACGCCCGCCCGTCTGCATCAGCCCGTCCACCATATTGGGCGAAAAATAGCGCGCCAGATTGGCGCGCTTGCGCTCGGCATCGCTCAGGCGCTTCTGCACGTCCATTTGCTTTGTGATGTCGCGCAGGCCGCCGACGATGCGCCGCGGTTCCTCTTGGTCATAGACGATGAGGCCGCGCATGACGATCCATTGCGTCAGGCCGGGAACGGGCTCATGCCGGCATTCGACGTCGAAGGTTTCTTCGCGACGCATGAATTTGTGCCGCAAGGTCGCACGCAGGAAATCGCCGTCGGCCTTCACAAAGAGCCCAATCAGTCCGTCCATGCTTGTGCCGAGACTGCCGGACGCGCGCCCCAGCACCTCATGAAGACGCGGCGAAAAGAAGGTTTCGCCGCTCGCGACATCCCAGTCGAACAGACCGTCATTGGCGCCGCGCGCCGCGAGCGCATAGCGCTCTTCCGACAGCCTGATCCGATCATTCGCTTCTTCACTCTCCACCGCGCCCGCGATGAGTGCCGCCGCGGTCTTCAGCACATGGATTTCCTCCGAACTCCAGTTGCGCTCCTCCTTGCAATCGTCGAAGCCGAGGAAGCCCCACCATTGCCGCCCAACCATGATCGGGATCGAGATGAAGGAGAGCGTGCCATGCTCAAGGAACACCTGGCGGGTGTAGCCGGTCGTCTCGCTGAGTTTAGCCTTGACGATCTCCCCGCGGGCGCGCCGGATCGCCCAGTCGTCACCCTTGTCGCCCTCATCCGTGATCGGCATGTTGTGGTATCGCGGATCTTCGCTGATCGGCGTCAGTCCATGATCGGCCCAGTCGAACCGGCAGGATTGCACGCGCTTTCCCTCGGCCGCGGTATGCACTTCGAACAAGGTTACCCGGCTCACTTCCGTGGCCCGGCCCAGACGCTTCAGAAAATCCTTGACGTGATTGCGCCAGTCGCCCGCGACCATGCGCGTCGCCGCATAGGCGACCGCATCGAGCATGGCCAACCGCCGGTTGGCCTCGATGATCGCTTCGGGCCCGATGACGGCCAAGAGGTCCTGGTCGAAAGGTGGTCGTGATTTCATGGCTGCCGCCATTGATTGGAGATTCGCCTCGCTCACTTCCGCTCTACTCTATTGGTGCACCAAAGGAAACGAGCGAAAACGACCCGATCTGGTGCGCAGCCGCCGCTTTGACAGATCCGGAACCTTCCCGCTGGCGCGCATTCCGGCGAAGTGGAATCGCTTCGCCGATGAGGATTCGCGCCAAATCACCATGTTGGAGCAAATCCTTATCGCCAAAGTCTTCAACTTTGGCGGGATTTGCTCTAGATGCGGGTGATGTTTCAGTCATTCGAAGACATTTCCGAAGGTCATCTCTCGCCCGAGCGCGTGACGCGTTTGCGCGACGAACTCAAGCGCCGCAATCTCGACGGCTTCGTCATTCCCCGCCAGGACGAGTTCCAGGGCGAATATGTGGCGCCATACGCCGAGCGACTGCGCTGGCTCACGGGCTTCGCCGGTTCCTGGGGTCTCGCCATTCTGATGCGTGACCGCGGCGCCATTTTCGTCGATGGCCGCTATACGATCCAGGTCCGCAAGCAGGTCGACACCGTCCATTTTCACGCCGCGTCACCTCGTCGAGGAACCGCCGGCTGAGTGGCTCGAGAAGGAACTGAAGCCCGGTGAAGTCGTGGGCTACGACCCCTGGCTGATGACCGCCGATCAGATCGCGCGTTTCGAGAAGGCCGCCGCAAAGGCCGGCGCCAAGCTCGTTCCGGTTGACAGCAATCCCGATCGATGCCGTGTGGGCACAGCAGCCGAAACGACCGACAAAACCGGTCGCCGTCCAGCCGACGCAATTCTCAGGCAAGGCCTCGAAGGACAAGCTCGCTGACGTCTCGGCAAGCCTGGAAAAGACCGGTGCCGACGCTGTGGTGCTGACCCAGCCCGATTCGGTTGCCTGGGCCTTCAATATACGTGGTGCCGACGTTGCTTATACGCCTGTGGTGCTGAGCTTATGCGATCCTTCACCGCAAAGGCGAAGCCGAGTTTTTCATCGACGCGGCAAGGCTGCCGGAAGATGTCGCCGCTCATCTCAAGGGTATCGCGCGCATCCGGGCGCCGCAGGAGATCGAATCCTCGCTCACAAGCCTCGGCCAGAAGAAGGCGCGCGTGCAGATCGATCCCGATTGGACGCCGGAGAAGATTCGCGCCGTGCTTGCGTCCGCTGGCGCCGAAATCGTCACCGCCAAGGATCCTTGCGTGCTGGCCAAAGCGCGCAAGAATGCCGTCGAGCAGGAAGGCGCCCGAGCCGCCCAGAAGCGCGATGGCGTCGCCATGGCGCGTTTCCTCTGCTGGCTCGATCAGGCGGCCCTGGTGGGCGGCCAAGATGAAATCACGGTCGCCCGCAAGCTTGCCGAGTTCCGCGCCGCGGGCGGCATGCTGAAGGATCTCTCCTTCAATTCGATCTCAGGGGCCGGTTCCCATGCAGCCATTCCCCATTACCGCGTCTCGACGCCTCGGCCTTGCCGTTGAAGAAGCGCGAAATCTATCTGATCAACTCGGGCGCCCAATATCAGGACGGCACCACCGACATCACGCGCACCGTCATCCTCGGCGACAGCCGACGGCAGAGATGAAGGACCGCTTCACCCGCGTGCTCAAGGGCATGATCGGCTCTGTCGCGCATCCGCTTTCCTAAAGGCACCTGCGGCAGCCAGCTCGATGTGCTGGCGCGCCAGCCGCAATGGATGGCGGGCCTCGATTTCGATCATGGCACCGGCCACGGCGTCGGCAGCTATCTCTCGGTGCATGAAGGCCCGGCACGCATCAACAAGACCGACAGGACGCCGCTCGAGCCCGGGATGATCCTCTCCAACGAGCCGGGCTACTACAAGGAAGGCCAATACGGCATCCGCATCGAGAATCTCATCCTGGTGCGCGAGCCCGAGGCCGATTGCCGGGCGGCGAGCGCCCGATGATGTTCTTCGAGACGCTCACGCTCTGCCCGATCGATCGACGACTGATCGAGCCCCGTCTGCTCGATCCTGATGAACTTGCTTGGCTCAACGCGTACCACGCCCGCGTCCAGCGCGAGGTGGGGGCTTTCCTGGAGGGCAAAGAGCTTGATTGGCTGAAGCAGGCTTGCGCGCCGATCGGTGGCTAGCCGGCCCGCTGCTCACAAAGGCCAGAACAGCAGGATGAGCGGTACGCTCGCGACAAGGACGATCACCGACAGCGGCAGGCCCAGTCGCCAATAATCGCCAAAGCGATAACCGCCTGGTCCCATCACCAGCGTGTTGCACTGGTGGCCGATGGGAGTCAGGAAATCGCAGCCCGCGCCGATCGCGACCGCCATCAGGAGTGGGTCGGGATTGAGCTTGAGCGATGTCGCCACCGAAGCGGCGATTGGGGCGAGGATCAGCACGGTTGCGGCATTGTTCAGGAAGGGCGTCACGCACATGGCGATCAAGAGCAGGATCGCGACATATCCCCATTTGGGCAGAAGGTCGGCAAGCAGCGAAATGATATCGGCGATCGATTGAGTAAGTCCTGTCGACTGTGCTGCGTCGCTGACCGGAATGAGCGCCCCCAGCATGACGAGAATGGGCCAGTCGATCGCGTTATAGGCTTCGCGCAAGGTGACACACTCGGCGAGGATGACCAGGGCGGCGGCGATGAAAAAGCCGATCGCCACCGGAACGATGCCCAAGGCTACGAGGAGCATCGCGATCCCCAGGATCGCCGTAGGCAAATAGGTATTCCGGCTCCGCCCCAAACCCAATGGTCTTTCGGCGAGCGGCAAGCATCCTAGTTCGCCCAGCGCTTCCGGCATGAAGCGCATGTTTCCTTGCAGCACGATGGCATCGCCTGCCTTGAGGCGAACGGTACTGAGCCGCCGCGTGATGCGGCTGCCGCGCTGGCTGACGGCCAGCAGATTGAGGTCATAGCGATCGAACAGCTCGTTCTGCGAGACGGTGCGTCCGACGAAGGGAGATACGCTGCCGACCACGGCTTCCATCACGCCAATCTCGTCGCTGGCGCTTTCCTTGGCGGGCTGCTTGTCCTGGCGGACGAGCAGGAATTTTCCGGCGGCGACGGCGCGCTCGAGGACTTCCGGCTCGCCACGTAGGATGAGACCGTCATCCGCCTTGATCTTGGTCTTCTTCGCCGGATGCGGCCTTTCCAGCCCGCCGCGCATCAGCATGGCGACGTCGAGCTCACCTTCAACTTGCTTCTCGAACTCGCCAATGGGCTTGCCGATGAACGGCGAGTCCTCGGCAACCGTCACTTCCGTCGCGTAGGCGTCGAGATTGAATGCCGTTTCAATGGAGGCGGTTGCCCGCCGGCCGGTCGGGAGCAGCTTGTAGCCAAAAGCCAGGAAAACGATCCCGGCCACTGTCAGCCCAATGCCCACCGGTGCAAAATCGAACATCCGGAAAGGCGTGCCGAGGAGCCTCTCGCGCGCCTGCGAGACGATGATGTTGGGCGAAGTTCCGACCAGCGTGATCAGCCCGCCCAACAGAGAGGCGAAGGACATTGGCATCAGAAGCAAAGATGGCGAGGTTTTGTTGCGGCGCGCGAATTTGAAGGCGATCGGCAGAAACATGGCGAGGGTGCCGATATTCTTCACCACGGCGGAAAGCAGGGCTACGCAGGTGGTGAGCGTCACGATCTGGCTGCGGGGTTTCGACAGATCGAAGCTTGCATAGCTCATGGCGAGTTCCACGATGCCGGAACGCGAAACCGCGGCACTCAGGATCAAGGCGCTGGCGACGATGATGACAATGTCGCTCGAGAACCCGGAGAATGCTTTCGCCGCCGGCACGATGCCCACCAGATAGGCGGCAATAAGCGCAATGATAGCGACGATGTCGTAACGCAGGCGCCCCCAGGCGAACAACCCCATCATGGCGACGACGGTGGCGAGAGCCAGAATCTGTTGCCTGTCCATTATCTCTCTTCTGATCTGATTCGCCCCAGCACTGTGCCAAGGGCCGACAGATAAGAGATTTTACCGTTTGTTTGTTCAGATGAACACTCTGAGAAGTACGACGCTGGCCATGCCGATGAGGATGGTCACGATCATCGGGAGCCTCAGGAACGCCGAGGTTGCAGTGATCGCCGCGGCCATTGTCTCAGCGACACCCGTCGCGAGAATGGTGGGCGCGATGACAGCCATGAGGATAGCGGGCGGCAGCGCATCGAAGGCCGCCTTGGTGCGGCCCTTCACATTGACATGGCGCATGAGGAAGAGCCCGGCGACCCGGGTCGCATAGGTGGCAAGGGCCATGCCGATGATCGCGGCAAGGGTGGTGAAATGCAGGCTCATGGCATCGCCTTGGCTTTCTGTTCCTCTGTTTCGGCGTGCAGGAGCACGGCGACCAGGACTCCGGCAAGCCCGCCCAGCACGATATACCAGGCGCCGGCGATGGTAAGCTTCGCCATCGCTGCGACGACAGCGCTCGCCGCCAGCACCGCGCCCGTTCTCGGCCCCTTCCAGAAGCCCGCCAATATGCCGATGAAAAGAGCCGAGAAGGCAAAGTCGAATCCAAAGGCCGCGGGATCCTGGAGCCAGGCGCCCGCCAGCGCGCCAGTGACGCTCGACACCGTCCAGGTCGCCACCATGGGAAGCCCAAGCCCCAGATAATAGGCCATGGTGAGGGGCTGGGTCAGAGCGCGCCTCTCGCAGAATGCCCAGTTCTCATCCGCCATCATGAAGAGCAGCGGCGCTCGCCAGCCGTACGGAATATTTCCCATATGCCGCGATAGCGACGCGCCCATCAGCACGTGGCGTATATTCACGATGAAGACCGTCACGCTGAGAAAGAACCACGGCGCTGGATCGCGCCACAGCTCGATGGCAAGGAATTGGGCTGAGCCGGCGAAGACAGTGGCGCTCATCAAGCCGGTTTCGAGCGGCGAAAGGCCCTTGCTCGCGGCGACCGTTCCAAACAGCAGACCGATCACCGCGGCGGCTGCGATTACCGGCAGGACGTCGATCAGCCCTTGCCTGAATTCACGCCTGGCATTCGTCATATTTCTCCCCGCACGCATCGCGATGAAGCGGTTCCGCGCCAAATCCATATGTAGAGTATCTAGCAACGCCGATAGCGGCGGTATTGAAGGAATTTGCGCGGCACCGGCACCGGCTAGTGTCCCGAATCCGAAGTTCGCATCACCTCGCAGCGTCTTCCGAGCGAACTTCGGATTCGAAGGACACTAGAAGATCTAATAATTCTAGTGTGCATTTGTACGCGAAGTCCCTGTCGGTAGAGCGGTTAGATATCAGGAACTTCGCGTTCAGCACACTAGTTCGAGAAGAGCCTTGTATTTCCCCGGGGTAACGCCGAGCCTCGCCTTGAAGGCACGCGTCAGATGCGCCTGGTCGGCAAAGCCGCACTGGACGGCGACTAGGCTTGGACTTTCGCCACCCCTCAGCAATTCGCGCGCCTGATGCACCCGGCGGTCGATCAGCCAGGCATGAGGCGTGAGCCCCGTCGCCTTGCGGAACACGCGGATCAGGTGCCAGGCGCTCAAGCCCACATGCCGCGCCACCTCCTGGAGATCGGCGGCCTCCGCCATATGAGCCAGGAGATATTCCTTGGTGCGGCCGACCGCATGAGGCTCGCGGCCTGCGGCAATGACGGGCGGCAAGCCGCCACCATAGCGTTCGGTCGCCCTCAGATAGAAGGCAAAAAGCTTCTCGTCGGCAAAGAGCGCCTCCCTGTTGCTCTCGAGCGCGCGATGGGCGTCGCAGAATATCCGGGCAAGCTCGAGATCATGCACGCCGGGCAGTCCGAATTTCGGAGCACCGACGGGCCGACCGGTGGCCTCGCGCAGCAATGCCGTGAGCAGATCGGGACTCGGATAGGTCATCCGGTAGGAATAGCCATAACTGTCCGGCGCGCCGTCATGCACCTCATCCGGGTTGATGAAGCAGATATTGCCGGGTTCGCAGCGCACGCGCACCCCTTTGTGCATGTAGCTGTGAATGCCGTCGAGCGTGACGCCGACCACATAGGTCTCGTGCGTATGAGGCGGGAAAATGTGCTTGCGGAATGTGGCGGTGAAGCACTCAAGGTCGCCATGCCGCGTCACGCGCCAGAAATGAGTTTCATCCTCAGCGGACAGCGGTTCGCCACCGAGTGAGTCACGTGGGGAAACTTGCAACATGTTCCAAATATATCATTCCGCCTTCCCGGCGCTTGAATAAAATTGCTGTCGCGCGTTCCTGATCTGCATAAGGACCAGCGGCGGCTCTCCCGCTTTTCCCTTTGAACATTTAAGGGATTGTGGCTAGCCGCCGACGCGGCGAAACCATTCGGCTTCATCGATCACCTCGACACCGTGCTTGTGCGCATCTTTGAGCTTTGAGCCTGCACCTGGACCCGCGACCAGGAGGTCGGTCTTCTTCGACACCGAGCCCGCGACCTTGGCGCCGAGGCGCTCCGCCATGGCTTTGGCTTCCTCGCGCGTCATGCGCTCGAGCGCGCCCGTGAACACCACGGTCTTGCCGGAGACCGGGCTCTGTCGCACCGCTGCAAGCGGCGTCGCCTCGACCTCGGTGAGGAGCTTGTCAAAAACCTCGACATTGTGCGGTTCGCTGAAGAAATCCACGATGGCTTCGGCGACGATCGGCCCGATGCCGTCATGCGACATGAGCTCCTGATGCGCCTCCTCTTCCTTGCCTTTGGCGGCGGCGCGCATCGCATCGCGCAAAGCGCCTCCGGTGCCATAGGCGCGCGCCAGGAGCCTGGCATTGGTCTCGCCGATATGCCGGATGCCGAGCGCATAGATGAAACGGTCGAGAGCGATGGTGCGGCGCTCACTGATCGCAGTGAAGAGATTGCGGGCGCTGGTTTCGCCCCAGCCCTCGAGCTCATCGATCTTCACCTTGCGCTTCTCCAGGGTGAAGATGTCGGGCGGCGATGAAATGAACCCCAGTTCCAGGAATTCCTCGACTACTTTGTCGCCCATGCCCTCGATGTCGAAAGCGTTGCGCGAAACGAAGTGTTTCAGGCGCTCCGCCCTTTGCGCGGCGCAGATGAGGCCGCCGGTGCAGCGGCGCACCGCGTCGACCTTGCCGGTCTTCTCATTGACCTCGCGCACCGCATGGCTGCCGCAGACCGGACATTTCTCGGGGAACTTGTGGGGCTTGGCGCCCTTCGGGCGCTTCTCGGGGATGAAGCCCAGGATTTGTGGAATGACGTCGCCGGCGCGCTGCACGATGACCATGTCGCCGATGCGGATGTCCTTGCGCTGGATTTCGTCCTCATTGTGGAGCGTCGCATTGGAGACGACAACTCCGCCCACCGTCACCGGCTTCAGCCGCGCCACGGGAGTCATCGCTCCGGTGCGGCCGACCTGAATGTCGATGCCCTCGAGGATCGTCATCGCTTTCTCGGCAGTGAATTTATGCGCTAGACCCCAGCGCGGCGCCCGGCTCACAAAGCCCAGCCGTTCCTGCCAGTCGAGACGATTGACCTTATAGACGACGCCATCGATGTCATAGCCGAGCAGCGCCCGCTCGCTCTCCATCTTGCGGTAGTGGGCCAAAAGCTCGTCAGCGGATGTGCACAGCTTCATGAGCGGATTGACCGGGAAGCCCCAGCGCTTGAAAGCCTGGATGACGCTCCATTGTGTGTTGCCAGGCAGTTCCGAGACCTCTCCCCAGGCATAGGCGAAAAAGCGCAACGGCCGGCTTGCGGTGATCGAGGGATCGAGCTGGCGCAGCGATCCCGCCGCGGCATTGCGCGGATTGGCGAAGACCTTCTCGCCCGCTTCCCTCTGTTTCTCGTTCATTTTGGCAAAATCCTTGTGGGTCATGTAGATTTCGCCTCTGACCTCGAACACCTCGGGTAAATCCCTGGCCTCGACGCGATTGGGAATGTCCTTCACGGTGCGGACATTGGCGGTGACATTCTCGCCCTCCGCTCCGTCGCCGCGCGTGGCCCCTTGCACGAGCCTTCCCTTCTCATAGCGTAGCGAGAGCGACAGGCCGTCGATCTTGGGCTCGGCCGTCAACTCGAGCGGGATATCCTCGCCGAGATTGAGGAAGCGCCGGATGCGGCCGATGAACTCGCGCACGTCATCCTCGGAAAAGCCATTGCCAAGCGAGAGCATCGGCACCCGGTGGCGGATCTTCGCGAACTTGGCCTGGGGCGCCGAGCCTATGCGCCTCGAGGGCAAGTCCTCGCGGACGAGGTCCGGGAAGCGCGCTTCGATCGCTTCGTTGCGCAGCCGCAGCGCATCATAGTCGGCATCCGAGATCTCCGGCGCATCCTGCCCGTGATAGCGCTCGTCATGATGAGCGATTTCAGCAGCCAGTCGCGCAAGCTCGCCGGCAGCTTCCTCACGGTTTAGTTTTTCGACAGATTTCTGAGGGGCGGCTGTCATGTGAGCGGCTTACCATGACACATACGATAGGGCGAAGACCCAAACTGTCAGCATCAGCGCATCGGACCGAAAAGCTTGTGACCGGGCTTGACCCAGGGCTTGACCCGGCCACACGGCTTTCAGAAAATCCGATGCGTCAACATCAATGATCCGGCGCGCCGACGATCTGACGCGCCGTCGTCTCGATGAGCTTGCGCACCCTTTCCGCTTCCTCGGGCGTCCAGGGGCCACGGCGCATATGAAGCGCCTGCTTCAAGGTTCTGATGGCTTCGCGGACCATTTCCGGAGTGGAATGCATGGAAAAGGCCTGGGCGGCGAGGTCCATGCGCGACTGGATGCCTTTGAGGGCCACGGCATTTTCATCGAGAAAGGCCCTGCCCGCATCGGTGATCTGATAAAGCTTTTTGGTGCCGCTCGCGGCCTCGGCTGCGATATAGTCCTGCTCTTCGAGCAAAGTCAGTGTCGGGTAGACGGCGCCCGGGCTTGGCGCATAGGCGCCACCGAATTTCTCTTCGACGGCGCGGATCAGGTCGTAGCCGTGGCGCGGCTTCTCCGCGATCAGCGAGAGCAGTACCAGCCGCAGGTCGCCATGGCCGAACATCCGGCCTCCTCGCCCGCCAAAGAACCCGCCGTGGCCGAAGCCGCCTTCGTCTCCGGTGAAGCCGCGTCGCCACCGCCTGCCTGGCGAAAACTCGTGATGGCGCTCGTGGCGGCCACAATGAACGTGATGCATGAGATATATCCTATGATAGTATTTACGATTGAATCTTAAGATATATCTTAATGTAGTATCTGTCAAGGCGGATGCCAAACAAAGTCCGCCCGCTCGAAGGACCGAACGGGCGGGTTATTTGTACGATTCTTTATCGGCGGAAAGCGCTGCCCTTCCGATCACGCGAGGCGATCACTCGGGGCAGCCAGCGATCTCCATCGTCAGCCAATGAATTCCGGCGTTGGCGCCGCCGCTTTTTTCTCCGCGGTCTCGGCGATCGGGGGCAATTGCAGCACAGTCGCAACCTGTCCCCTGCGCAGATAGGTCACCAGCACGATCTTTCCGTTAGGAAACTCGAGCGCATCATGGTAGGCGGCGGGACGATCCATGTCGATCTGGGTGAACCGGGCCACCTTGCCGCCGAGTTCGCCAATCTCCATGCCGAGCCCGCCCAGAGTGGCACGGTTGCTCTCGACGTCATTTTCGAAGGCAAGTTCCGTACCCGGACGAAGACAGACCGCCACATTTGGTTCACTGACAGCGCAGAAACCATGTGTGGTCGAGCTGTCGAATGCAGACGTTACCAGCTTGTCGCCGACTTTCGCGGGACGAGAGGCGACGTGATGTAGACTATAATCGCACATCAAAGGATCTCCTCTACTGTGAACAGCCAGGATGGTTGTCCCTTGTCAATGGCAGCACATCAAGGTGGCTATCCTGTGTCCATCACATCGCAACTCACTGGTCGCGATCATTACAAATGCTCTTCGCAAGCTGTGCTGCCGACCTGGGAAGCGCATAGATAAAAGCGCAATGAATGCTTTGTTCCTATTTGGATGGAAGCGATGCTATAGTGGCCGACGAGACACGCAGGTTTGATCAGGAACTGACACGGTCCCAGGCGCGCGCAGCTGATTCTTAACAGGGGCGCTGCTCTCCCACTGCCGCCCTCGAGGCTCTCTTGGCTTTGCCGCGCAGCAGCCTATTGCTGCTTTTTTTGAAGCGATGAGCCTGTGCCGCTGCGTCCTCGGGTCTATGCCTTATGCTCAGGATCGCAAGTCTTCTCGATGCGGCGCACATCCAGACCGGGTTGTCACAAGCTTCGCCATCGGAAGTCAGCGGACCTTCGGCGCGAGCTCGCCGCCACGAATTACATCGATCCCGGTCTTGACCTCAGCTGGTCTTGAGCAGCCTGTCGGCTTGCGCCCGCGCCTCTTCTGTGACTTTGGCGCCCGAAAGCATGCGGGCGATCTCTTCGCGCCGGCTGGCGGCGCTCAGTTCCTGGACGCGCGTAACCATGCGTTTCCTGCCGACCTCTTCCATCTTGCTGATCAACATATGACTGTCGGCGCGGGCGGCGACCTGGGGAGAATGCGTTACGGCAAGAACCTGCAAGCCGCGCGCCAGACGCGACAGCCTGACGCCGATCGCATCGGCGACGGCCCCACCTACACCCGTGTCGATTTCGTCAAAGACAAGAGTGGGTGCCGATCCCTTGGCGGCCAATATGACCTTGAGGGCAAGCATGAAGCGGGCAAGCTCACCACCCGAAGCGACCTTCATCAAAGGCGACAGCGGCGTCCCGGGATTGGCCGCCACCAGGAACTCGACCCGGTCGAAGCCATGCGGCCCCCCGCGTCCGTGATCGGCCTCCACCCGCGTCTCGAAGCGCGCACGCTCGAGTTTTAAGGGAGCGAGTTCCGCCACTACGGCGTCATCGAGCTGGCGCGCGGTTTTCTTGCGCTTCTCGCTCAATTTTCGCGCCGCCTCGTCGAACGCATCGCCTTGCGCCTTGTGCGCCGCCTCCAGGCGCGTGAGCTCGGCGCCGCCATCGGCGATTGCCTGCAACTCCTCTTCCATGCGCCGGCGCACCTCGGCCAACGCATCGACCGGGCATTTGTATTTGCGCGCGCCGGCACGGAGCGCGAACAATCTCTCCTCCGATTGCTCCAACTCCCGGGGATCGAAGGCGAAGGCTCTGAGCGCTTCGGCGGAGGCGCGCTGCGCCTCTCCGATCTCCTGCAGCACGCGGTCGAGCGCCTCACAGATCCGGTCGAGCCGCCCTTGCGCCTGCAGCTTGCGGCGCTCGAGCTTGCGGAGCGCCGCGTTGAGGCGCGTTTCGACGGCGCCATCGCCATTGAGCGCGTCCTCGGCCTCGCCGAGCGCCTGTGCGAATTGTTCGGCATTCATCATGATCTGGCGCAGATCGGCGAGCTTCGCCTCCTCGTCCGGCTGCGGATCGAGCTTGCGCAACTCATCGACCGCGTGGATCAGATAGTCGCGCTCGGCTTCAGACCTCGCGAGCAGTGCTTTGTGCTGGGCAAGCCGCGTCTCGGCCTCGCTCAGGGTTTGCCACAGACGGCGGACCTCTTCGGTCTCGGCATCGAGCCCGCCGAATGCATCAAGCAGCCTGCGGTGATTGGCGGAGTTGACCAGAGCGCGATCATCATGCTGGCCATGGATCTCGGTCAGTGTGCCGGCGATCTGGCGCAGAAGATTGAGACTGACGGGCTGGTCATTGATAGTGGCGCGGCTCGGACCATCGGCATTCTGGATCCGCCTTATGACGAGTTCGCCATCGGCCTCGACATCCTGGACGGCTAGTATGGCGAAGGCCGCATGTGATTTGGCCAGAGCGAAAGCGGCGGTGACGACGCCTTTCTCTGCGCCGCTGCGCACCAGGCCGCTGTCGCCGCGCGCGCCCAGCGCCAGCCCGAGCGCGTCGAGCAGAATGGATTTGCCGGCACCGGTTTCGCCGGTGAGCACAGTGAGCCCCTTCTCGAGCGCGAGGTCGAGCTTCTCGATGAGGACGATGTCGCGGATGGAAAGCGCCGTCAGCATCGCGCTGTTATAGCTGAGTCTGCGGCAGGCGTGACGTGGAAAAGCCTCGTGGTCGGATGAACCAGACCATCCACAAGAAATCTCTAGAAAGGATCCACCGAAGTCAGCGCCCTGCTGATCCAGGACTCCTTGTTCTCCTGCGGCCGGACGCCATCATTCTCCAGGAGCGCATAGGCGTCCTGGTACCATTGGCTGTTGGGATAGTTATGTCCCAGCACCGCAGCCGCCGTTTGCGCTTCCGATCTGATGCCGAGGGCGAGATAGCCCTCGGTCAGTCTGTAAAGAGCTTCCGCCGTATGCGAGGTCGTCTGATATTCGGTGATCACCCGCTTGAAGCGATTGATGCCGGCAAGATAGGACCCCTTCTTCAGATAATAGCGCCCAACTTCCATTTCCTTGCCCGCCAGGTGGTCGCGCGCCAGGGTGGCCTTGGCTTCGGCATCCTGGGCATAGGCGGTGCCGGGGAAACGCTTGCTCACTTCCTCGAGAGCGGCGAGCGCCTTCTGCGTGTTCGTCTGGTCGCGCTTCACGTCGATGATCTGCTCATAGTTGCAGAGCGCGACGAGGTAGTAGGCATAGGCCGCATCCTTGTGCCCCGGATGCAAGGTGATGAAACGCTGCGCCGCGTTGACCGCCTCGTCATAGGCGTTGCGCTGGTATTGCGCATAGGCCTGCATCAGCTGAGCCTTCGTGGCCCAGGCTGAATAGGGATGCTGACGCTCGACCTCACCGAAGGTCTTGGCGGCGGTGCGGTATTCGCCCTCTTGCATCTGCTCGAGGCCCTTATTGTAGAGCGGACCGACGGGCTCCGTCTTGTCGGCGGCGGCGAGATCAGGGGAGATGGCCTCGCCCGATGCGGTCGCTGCTTGCGTCGTCGTCGAGGAATCCTGATCAAGCAGTTTCGACATGCTGGAACAGGCACAAAGCATCAACGCCACGATCAGCACAGTTCCAAGGCGCAGCCCTGCTGCCAACCGCTCGTGAGCCCGAAGCACAGAAGTCAATCGCCAAATTCCCGAACAAGATGCCAAGTCGGCGGCCTTTTACCCCTCCCGAGCCCGGGATTCCAGCGCCGCCTGCGATGTTAGATGCAGAAAACCCGGCGGAAGTGTGACCGCCGGGCATTTTGCGTGATGTTGCAGTAACTTAGAGCAAAATCCCGCCAAAGGCCTGCCCCGGACTCCCTATCGGCGAAGTGATTCCACTTCGCCGGGATGCGCTCTAGTTGGCTTGCCGGCGCAGGAACGCCGGGATTTCGAGCTGGTCATCGTCATAGACAGGCTGCGTGGGTGCCGTCACCGGCATCTGGGCGACTTGCGGCCGCTGGTGCTGCGGCTCGGATGCCTGGATGCGCGGCTCTTGTCGGATCCGCGGATCGAGCTCGGGCTCCGTTGGCAGGTCACCCTTGCGGCTGAGGCCTACGCCGGCCAGTCTTTCAAACAGGCCGCGCTTCTTCTTGGCTGCATGCTCGGCTATATTCTCGATGCGGTTTTGCTGAGCCGCGATTTGCCGCTGTGCGATGGCCGGGAAATCCTCAGGCTGCGGCATCCGCGGAGCCGGGGCTTGCGCCCGTGGCTGCTGAATTGCCTGCTGGGGCGGATCTTCGTGCTCCTCGTCGATTTCCTCGTGCTGTTGCGTGGGCTGCGGCGGCTGCACGGGTTGCGGGGCCGCGCGCCTGGCTTGCGCAGCAACGGTGACAGGCGTCGGCTTCTTCACCGGGATGGGCTGCTTGCCGGTATAGCCGAAGACCGGACGGGCCGGGTTTTGCTCCTCGCCGGCGGCGCCGTCATTGAGATGTTCCGATTGCTCGATGGCGAGGCCCGTCGCCACGACCGACACGCGCATCGTGCCTTCGAGCGAGTTGTCGAAAGTGGCGCCGAGAATGATATTGGCCTCGGAATCGACTTCCTCGCGGATGCGGGTCGCCGCTTCGTCGACCTCATAGAGCGTCAGGTCAGGCCCACCGGTGATCGAGATCAGGAGGCCGCGGGCGCCGCGCATCGACACATCGTCGAGCAGCGGGTTCGAGATCGCCGCTTCCGCCGCCTCGATGGCGCGCTTCTCGCCTGAAGCCTCGCCCGTTCCCATCATCGCCTTGCCCATCTCGCTCATGATGGCGCGGACGTCGGCAAAATCGAGATTGATCAGGCCTTCCTTGGTCATCAATTCAGTGATCGAGGCCACGCCGGAATAGAGCACCTGGTCGGCCATGGCGAAGGCCGCCGCGAAGGTCGTCTTTTCATTGGCGACGCGGAAGAGATTCTGGTTCGGGATGACGATCAGCGTATCGACGCTCTTGGCGAGGAGCTCGATGCCTCGCTCCGCCGTCTGCATGCGGCGCACGCCCTCGAAATGAAACGGCTTGGTCACCACGCCGACGGTGAGAATGCCTTGCTCCTTGGCGGCCCGTGCAATGACCGGCGCGGCGCCCGTGCCGGTGCCACCGCCCATGCCGGCGGTGATGAAGCACATATGGGCGCCAGCGAGATGGTCCAGGATCTCCGGCAGCGCCTCTTCCGCCGCCGCAGCGCCAATTTGCGGCTGCGATCCGGCACCCAGCCCCTGCGTGAGGGCGGTGCCCATCTGGATGCGCCTTTCGGAAGCGCTCTGGGCCAGAGCCTGAGCGTCGGTATTGGCGACGACGAATTCGACGCCATCGAGCCGGCTCTCGATCATGTTGTTGACGGCGTTCCCCCCGGCGCCGCCCACGCCGAAGACGGTGATGCGTGGTTTAAGTTCGGCCAAGCTCGGCACGGTGAGATTGATCGTCATATTAAGCACCTGGAAATGATTTTTCCCCAAGCGGAATCTTTCTTACCCATTCAATAACAAATGGTTAACAAACGCTAACCAGCACAGGATTATTTGTATCAAATTTGAATCGGAACGGCACATATGGCGGACGATTTGTTGACCGCTGCCGGCTTCGCCTCGCCATCCGAGTTGCATCACTGTCTTATGAAATCCATCCAACCAATTGAATACGTAAGCCAATCAAAATTTGAAAGACCATTCGGCCCATCCCCCGAATGAGGACTCACCGCAAATCGAAAGCCGGCATCCCTCAGAAGCTATCGACGATCCATTTCCCGACGCGGCGCAAATAGCCGGCTTCGCGCTCGGCCATCGCCTGGCGCGTGACGGCCGCTGCGTGATGGACGTCAGGCTTGAGCGCGTAGTTCAGAAGCCCCATCGCGGTCGCGAAAGCAGGCGAGCGGGCAGCCTCGGGCATGCCGGCGATGGGCAAAGGCGCGCCCAGCCTGACTTGCCGGTTGAGCCATTGGGCCGCGATCTCACGCATCCCCGTAAGCTCGCTCCCTCCCCCCGTCAGCACCACGCGGCTGCTCGCAAGCCTGGCGAAGCTCGCCTGGTCGAGCCGTTCGCGCACCATTTCGAGGATCTCTTCGAGACGCGGCCGGATGATGCCGGTCAACATGGATTTGGGCGCGTGATAGATCGTGTCGACGCCCCGCTCGCCGAGCAAGGGAACCGCCACCGTTTCGCGATCGTCGATGACGGTCGCCATGGCACTGCCCCACAAGGTCTTCATGCGCTCGGCATGAGCGATCGTCGTGGACAATCCACGCGCGATATCATGGGTTATATGCATGCCGCCGAGCGGGATGACATCGGCGAAGATCAATTGGTCGTCATTGAAGGCGGCGATGCCGGTGATGGCCCCGCCCATGTCGATCAGCGTCACGCCGAGCTTGGTCTCATCCTCGGCAAGGACGGCGCGCGATGCCGCATAGGGCGCTACGACATAGTCGGCAACCGACAGATGGCAACGCTCGATGACCAATGCGAGATTGCGCAGGGCTGCAGGCTCGGCAGAGACGACATTGACTTCCGCGGTCAGGAGCTTGCCGAACATGCCAAGGGGTTGGGTGATGCCGCGCGCATGATCGAGATGGAACTGCGCCGGCGCTGTGTGCAAGGTGCGCCGTCCGGACTGATGACCCTGGGCGAGCGCCGCGCGCGTCGCCGTCTCAATGTCGCGCACTGTGACCTGGCCGGATTCGGTCTCAACCGTCGCCGCATAGGCATTCGATTGTGGCTTGCCGCCGGCCACGTTTACATAGACCGAGGTGATAGTCCGCTTGGCCATGCGCTCGGCGGCATCGACAGCGAGCCTGATGGCGCGCTCGGCTTGATCGAGATCGACGACGACGCCATTACGCGTGCCGCGTGAGACCTGGCAGCCGAAACCCAGGATGCGTAGAGCCGAGGCTTCCTTGCCATCTCCGGTTCGCCGGTTCTGGTTCACCACCTCGCCGATGACGCAGCTGATCTTGGTGCTGCCGATATCGAGGGCGGCGACGAGGCCGTTCCGGCCGACGGCTTGGCCTTTCGCATCGTTTTTCACCGGTAGTTCAATGACAGTCATGCTACATCCCCCTTCCATCCATCATCTCAGCGAGCCCTCTCCGACTTCCCCTCTCCCGCTTGCGGGAGAGGGTGCCCGAAGGGCGGGTGAGGGTGTGTCTATGACGCGATGATTCACCCTCATCCGGCGCTTCGCGCCCCCTTCTCCCGCAAGCGGGAGAAGGGGGAACGAGAAGGCCTATTGCTGCTGACTTACCTTGAATTTCTTGACATCTGTGTCGGGCGCAACCGGTGCGGCGAGCTCGACGATCATCTCGCCCGGCAAACGCAGATCGATTCCCCTGATGCCCTTGCTCAAGAGCCCTTGGGCCCGGTCAAGCTTCGCGAGTGTAGCGAGCGCCTTGTTCGATCCCGCTTCCGGCAAGGCGACGGTCACGCCATTGTCGAGAAAGAGCGTCCAGCGCCTTTGGCCGACGCGCGCGGCTGCCAGCACATGATTTCTCACCTGCGGCACGGCATCGAGATCGTTCACCAGGGCGGCGGCGGCACGATGCGCCCCCTCGCCGGTGACGAGCAAGAGTGATGACATGCGTTTGGGATCGAGCGTGCTCATCGCGGCGCCGGTCTGGTCGATGACGTAGTGGGCGCCATCACGCTGCCAGATGGCGAAGGGCTGCCTCTCGGTGACGACGATATCAAGCCGGTTCGGATACTTGCGCATCACCATCGCTTGCGCGACCCAGTCGAGATTTTCGAGCAAGGCGCGGGCGCGCACGGCATCGAAGCCGACCAGCGACCCGCCTGGTGTCACGCCGATGGCGGAAAGCAGCGCCTCGGGCTGCTGATGGATAAGGCCGGTGATGCTGATATCGTCCGCCGCGAAGCCGAGCGAGCTTGCGAGCTGTCCCGGCAGCTTGCGCCAGGGACTGCCGTCATAATCGAGGTGCCCCCCAATGACGAGACCATGGATGATCGAGCCGAACAGCAGGGCGCAGGCGCCGGTCCTGGCAAAAAAGCGCGCCCGTAAGCTCGGGCCCTTGGGCGGCAGGCTGCGGAAGAACCAGAAAGTGCGCCGCCGTATGATGTTGAGAAGTTTCATCTGTTCACCGAAGCGTCATTGACCATCCAGGTCACCAGTTCCTCGAAACTGTGCCCGGCATGGGCGGCAAGCTCGGGAACCAGCGAAGTGCCGGTCATGCCGGGCTGCGTGTTGATCTCGAGAAGGATGAGTTCGCCCTCGCTGCCGGGGGTATCGTCATAGCGGAAGTCCGCGCGGCTCACGCCTTTGCAGCCGACAGCCTGGTGGGCGCTCAATGCATATTGCTGCGCCTTGCGATAGACATCGCGCGGTATCTGCGCCGGCAGGACATGCACCGATCCGCCGGGCGCATATTTCGCCCGATAGTCGTAGAAGCCGACCGCGGGCTGTATGTCGATGACGCCGAGCGCAACATCGCCCATTACCGCGCAGGTGAGCTCCCTACCCGGGATGAAGCGTTCCGCGAGGACTTGGTCGCCAAACAGCTCGCGCTCCTCGAGGATCATCGAAGCGGGGCCATTTGAGTTCTGATCGACGATATGAACGCCGACGCTCGAGCCTTGCGCCGGAGGCTTCAGCACATAGGGCAAAGGCAGAGGATGCTGCGTGGCGGCGAGCTCTATATCGACGAGCCGGCTGTCAGCGACCGGAATGCCGGCCGCGGCGAACAAGATCTTCGACTTCACCTTGTCCATTGCGATGGCGGAAGCACGCACGCCCGAATGCGTATAAGGTATCTCCATCGTCTCGAGGATCGCGGCCATGCAACCGTCCTCGCCCCATTTGCCGTGCAACGCATTGAAGCAGACATCGGGCCTGAGTTCAGCGAGCACCTCGACAATGTTGCGCCTTACGTCGACGGGCGTCACCTGGAAGCCGGCGCGGCGCAATGCATCGGAACACGCAGCACCCGTCGACAGGCTCACTTCGCGCTCGGCCGACCAGCCGCCCATCAGGACGGCGACTTCAGTGGATTGCGGATCGCGTCGGGCCATCATGCGCCCTCCGCCGGAAGGCCGATGCGCTTGATCTCCCAATCGAGGTCGATACCCGACTTGTCCTTGACCCGCCGTCTTATGGTCTCGCCGAGCTCTTCGATCTGGCTCGCCGTGGCGCCGCCTTCGTTGATGAGGAAGTTGCAGTGAAGCTCGGAAACCTTTGCCGGGCCGATGGAAAATCCGCGCAAGCCCGCGTTGTCGATCAGCTGCCAGGATTTGTGCCCGGGCGGATTCTTGAAGGTCGACCCGCCGGTGCGGCTCTTGACCGGCTGCGTCGTCTCGCGGCGCTCCGTCACCTCGTCCATTGCGCGCGCAATCTCATTCCGGTCTCCAGCCTCGCCCTGCAACAGGGCTTCGGTGAAGATGAAATCCTCACGTGCACCGCAATGGCGGTACGTATACTGCATGTCGGCATTCGACAGCACGTGCAATGATCCCCTCCGGTCAACGGCCCGCGCTTCGACGAGAACGTCCTTGGTCTCGCGACCATAAGCTCCACCATTCATCCGAAGCGCGCCGCCAATCGTGCCGGGTATACCTCTCAGAAAGGTTAATCCTCCGATACTATGATCGAGGGCGAAGCGGGCGACCCTTACGTCAGGCACCGATGTTCCGGTTCTGATCCGAAGCCCAGTTTCGAGCTTCACTTCGCCGAAGCCTTTACCCAGGCGGATCACGATGCCGGGCACGCCGCCGTCGCGCACCAGGAGATTAGAGCCGACGCCAATCGCATAGACAGGGATATCGTCCGGCATCTCGTTGAGGAACCTGGTCAGATCGGCTTCATCGGCTGGCGTGAAAAGGACTTCGGCCGGGCCGCCGGCGCGGAACCAAGTCAGATCGGCAAGCGGGAAATTGGCCTGGAGCCGTCCCCGCGCCTTCGGCAATCGTTTGAGCAGCTTCTCGCCATCGAGGTTGAGCGGCATCAGGCGCCTCCGGGCTTGCCGTCAAGCGCCGCAAGCTGTTGCGGCAAGGCATAGGCCCATTGGGTGATGGTCCCGGCGCCGAGGCACACGACGATGTCACCCCGCTTCACCAGGGCCTTCACCATGACCGGCAATTGTTCGGGCGCATCCATCTTCTGCACGCTCCGATGCCCGCGGGCGCGCAAGCCTTCGGCCAATGCGTCATGGTTCGCCCCCTCGATCGGATCTTCGCCGGCCGCGTAGACGGGCGCGATGATGACCGAATCCGCGCTGTTGAAACACGCGCAGAATTCCGGGAACAGCGAGGAGAGCCGTGTATAGCGATGCGGCTGCATGACGGCGATCACCTTGCCCTTGGTCACGCCGCGCGCCGCGCGCAGCACTGCTGCGATCTCGACGGGATGATGCCCGTAGTCATCGAAGACGGTGACGCCGTCATGCTCGCCGGTGCGGGTAAACCGGCGCTTGACACCGGCGAAGCTCTTGAAGCCGAGGCGAATCTTCTCCTCCGGGATACCGAGCTCGCGCGCCACCGCGAAGGCGCCTGTCGCGTTGAGGGCATTGTGGTCGCCCGGCATTTGCAAAGCGAGGCCGGCGACATCATGCACACCGCCGTTGCGCCGGTCAGTTATCCGCACGGTGAAGCGCATTTCGCCTTCGCTGTAGGAGGGATCGATCAAGCGCAGATCCGCTTGCGGACTGCGTCCATAAGTGATGATGCGGCGGTCGCGTACCCGGCCGATCAAGGCCTGGACCTCGGGATGGTCGATGCACATCACCGCGAAGCCGTAGAAGGGAATGTTCTCGACGAAAGCGAGGAAGGCATCCCTCGCCTTGTCGAAGGAACCATAGTGATCGAGATGCTCGGGATCGATATTGGTGACGATCACCACATCGGCCGGCAGCTTCACGAAGGTGCCGTCGGACTCATCCGACTCGACCACCATCCAGTCACCCTTGCCGAGCCGGGCATTGGTGCCATAGGCATTGATGATGCCGCCATTGATGACGGTCGGGTCGAAACCGCCGGAATCGAGCAGCGCGGCGACCAGTGATGTCGTCGTCGTCTTGCCATGCGTACCGCCGACCGCGACGCAGGATTTGAAGCGCATGAGCTCGGCCAGCATCTCGGCGCGCCGAACGATCGGCAGGAAACGGTCGCGCGCCTCTGCGAGCTCGGGATTGTCCGGCTTCACGGCCGAGGATACCACCACCACTTGCGCATCGCCGAGATGAGCGGCGTCGTGGCCGATCGCGACTGCGATGCCGTTCTTGCGCAGTCTCTGGGTGTTGTAGTTGTCGGTGAGGTCCGAGCCCTGAACCTTGTAGCCGAGTGTTGCCATCACCTCGGCGATGCCGCTCATCCCGATGCCGCCAATCCCGATGAAATGGATTGGTCCGACTTCGCGCGGGAGTTTCATTTCGTTGTCGTCTCCGTGTTCTTGGCATGGTGCGCCAAATCCTCGACCAGGTCGGCGAGGCGCTCAGCGGCGTCCGGCATGCCTTGCGCCAGGGCAGCGCGCGCCGCCCCGGCAAGTTCATCGTCTTGATACCTGAGACGCGTCAGAAATGCAGCGAATTCTTGCGGGTTGAGATCGGCCTGCGGCCTGACCCATCCCCCGCCACTGCGGGAAAATAACTCGGCATTGTGCAATTGGTCATTGTCGAGCGAATGCGGCAACGGCACCATGATCGCCGGCCGGCCGATGATGCCGAGTTCGGCGATGGTGGACGCGCCCGAGCGGCAGATGATGAGCTGCGCATCGGCAAAACGCTGCGGCATGTCGGCGAAGAAGGAGGCCAGCTCGAAGGCGACATCGAGTCCCGCATAAGCGGCTTTCACGCGCTCGATGTCCTCTGGGCGGCATTGCTGCACGATCTTGAGCGTGCGCAGCACCGCCTTGGGCAGGAGCTTGATCACCTGCGGCATGAACTCGGCGAAGAAGCGCGCGCCCTGGCTGCCGCCGAAGATCAGGAGATTGAACGGCGCATCAGCGGCGGCGATTTCATAGGGCGCCGCTTCTTTGTCGAGCACGATGCCGCGCACCGGATTGCCGGTGTAGCGCAGCTTGCCTTTCGAAGTCTCCGGCAGCCGTCCGAGCGACGGGAATGAAGATGCGACCGCATCGGCATAGCGTGACAGCACGCGATTGGCGCGTCCCATCACGGCATTCTGATCGTGTATGCAGCACGGTATGCCGAGCCGCGAGGCGGCGATGACCGGTGGAAAGGAGGGATAGCCGCCGAAACCGGCAAGGGCGACCGGCTTGAGCTTCTCAAGGATGGCGCGCGCGCTGCGGTAGCCGTTATAGAGGCGCAGAAGTTGTGTGGGAAGCAGGAAGGGTTTTGACGGCGACACCGTCGCGGCCGGCACCAGATGCGTTTCGAGCGCCGGGAACGACCGGCCATAATCGCGCACGCGCTCGTCCGTCATCAGATGGATGACATAGCCGCGCCGGATCAGAGCCTCGGCCAGCGCTTGGGCCGGGAACAGATGTCCGCCCGTCCCGCCGGCGGCGAGGACGACAAGCCGGGTGAGCTTCTGGACGTTAAACGCCATGTCGCTCCGCCAAAACACCCTCATGCAGAGGTGCTCCCCCGGCCTTGGGTCGGGGGAGCCTCGAAGCATGATCCAGGAACATAGCTCGTGCCGCTTGCCACCCTTTGAGGCCCGCCTTTGGCGGGCGCCTAAGGGTGAGGGTTGTGGGTCGGACTAAGCTCATCATGCTTTAGACCGGCGCAGCCCGCCAGGCTGGATCGGTCTGCGCGGCGAGCGAACGCGAGCGCGCGAAAGCGAGCACCATTCCCATGGCAAAGGCCATGCTCATCAGCGAGGATCCGCCATAGGAAATGAACGGCAAGGTCATGCCCTTGGCAGGCAGCAGCGAGACATTGACGCCCATGTTGATGACGGCTTGCAGACCAAAGATAACGGCGAGGCCGCTCATCGCAAGCGCCGCGAAAGCATCGGACTCTGCCTTCGCGCGCCCCAATATGCGGATGACGATGAAGGCGAAGAGCAATATCAATCCCATGCAGGCGATGAAGCCGAATTCCTCACCGACCACGGCGAAGGTAAAGTCGGTATGGGAGTCGGGCAGGATCTGCTTCGCCTCGCCGCCGCCGGGACCTGCGCCGAACAGGCCGCCGTTCTGGAAGGCCTGTGTCGCGGTATCGACCTGAAAGGTGTCGCCCTTCTCCGGATTGAGGAAGCGGTCGATACGCGAGGCGACATGCGGGATCATCCGGTAGGCCAGAAAGACGCCCGTGCCGCCGAGCGCGCTGATGCCTATCACCAGAATCCATGGAATGCCGTAGACCAGGAGCAGCGCGATGAAGGTGATGGCGACCAGGGCGGACTGGCCGAAATCCGGTTGCAGGATGAGGAGACCCACGAAAGCACAGGCGAGCAGCAGCGCGATCGGCAGCCCCGGCATCTCGGGCTTGCGCAGATGTTCAGCGAGGAACCAGGCGACCATGACGATGAAGGCGGGCTTCGCAAATTCGGAGGGCTGCAGATTGATCGGGCCGATATCGATCCAGCGATGAGCACCCTTGATCTCAGGCCCATAGAAGAGGGCTGCAACCATCAGTGCGAGCGCGCAGAAGAAGACCAGAAACGCCGCCCGGCGTGCCTGCAAGGGTTCGAGCAGGCTGGTGGCGATGAGGATGACGACGGCGAAGCCCAGATAGAACAGCTGGTTCTTGAAGAAGTGGAACGACTCGAGGCCGAGCCTCTCGGCCACCGGCGGGCTTGCCGCCATGCTGATCAGCACCCCCGCCGCCATCAGCAGCAGGACCGCGCTCAACAGCAGCCGATCGACGGTGAACCACCACGAGGCAAAAAGCCCTCGGTCACTGCGGCCTATCAGCATGTCCCATTCCCCCTTTCGGTCATCCGGATGCCCGGCAGAGCGGCGACCGCTTTGACGAAGGCATCCCCCCGTAACTTCGAAATTTCGATAGTGGTCGAAGGATGCACAGGCCGGCGACAAGAGCACGACAGCGCCCTGACGGCCGTCCTTGACGGCGTCCCGTGCCGCGGCCCCGACCGCTCTGTCGAGCGTGCCCGTTTTGATGTAAGGCGCTCGGCCGCCGATGGTGTCGGCGAACTCGTCCGCCGCCTGACCGATGAGATAGGCGCGCCTGATCTTCGGAAAGAACGGGGCGAGCGGCGCGATCCCACCGGCCTTGGCTATGCCGCCTGCGATCCAGTAGATCTCGTCGAAAGACGAGAGTGCCTTGGATGCCGCATCGGCATTGGTCGCCTTCGAGTCGTTGATGAAGGCGACCCCGTCGAGCCGGCCGATCTCCTGCATGCGATGGGCAAGTCCGGCAAAGCTCATGAGCCCCTCTCGGATATCGGCAAGGCTCAGGCCGAGGGCGCGCCCCGCTGCATAGGCCATCGCGGCATTCTGCCAATTGTGCCGGCCTTTGAGCGCCGGCATTTGGCGCAGATCGAGTTCGCCGGTCACCTTGCCATTTGCGCGCTCGATGAGAATGCCCTCGGGTGCCGACAGGCCATTGTCGAGCGACCGCTCGACAGAGACCGGCATCACGTGCGCACCAGTGTCGAGCGCAGTGGCGATGTCCTTGCCCCAGTCCTCATCGACCCCGATGACGGCGGTATCGCCCGGCGTTTGATTGGCGAACATGCGGGCCTTGACGGCGACATAGTTCTCAATCGTGCCGTGACGGTCGAGATGGTCGGGCGTGATGTTGGTGAGGATGCCAGCGTCGGGCTTGAGGCTCGGCATGAGGTCGATCTGGAAAGACGACAACTCCAGCACATAGACGCGGTCCCTGACCGGCTGGCGCAGCAGGAACACCGCCTTGCCGATATTGCCACCCACATCGACATCGCGACGGGCGGAAGCGAAGAGATGCCCCGTCAGCGCGGTCGTCGTGGACTTGCCGTTGGTTCCGGTGATCGCGACTAGCCGGGCGCCGCTTCCCTTGATCTCGCGCTGGAATACTTCCGTATCGCCGATGATCTCGATGCCGGCAGCTTTCGCCTTCCCGACCGTCCAATGCGGTTTCGGATGGGTGAGCGGCACACCGGGGCTGAGGACGAGCGCGTCAAGCGCGGCGAAGTCCATGGCGCGGAGATCGGCGACGGGCAGACCTTCCTGGCTTCGCCTTCTCGACCGATTGCGCATCGTCGTCCCACGCGAAGACCTTGGCTCCGCCAAGCCGCAAGGCTTCAGCGCAAGCGGTGCCCGAGCGTGCGAGACCGAAGACCCCGACGTTTCTGTTCGCGAATGTGCGGGCGGGAAACATCCGCAAGGGGTCCTATCTAAGCTTGAGGGTCGAGAGTCCGATCAACGCCAGGACGAAAGCGATGATCCAGAAGCGGATGACGATGGTCGGCTCCTTCCAGCCCTTCTGCTCGAAATGATGGTGCAAGGGCGCCATGGCGAAGACGCGCTTGCCGGTGAGCTTGAAAGAGGCGACCTGGACGATGACGGAAGCCGTTTCGAGAACGAACAAGCCCGCCGATGATCGCAAGCACGATCTCGTGCTTGACCGCGACCGCGATTGCGCCGAGCGCACCGCCAAGCGAAAGCGAGCCGGTGTCGCCCATGAAGATCATCGCGGGCGGCGCATTGAACCATAGGAAGCCGAGGCCGGCGCCGAGTATGGCGCCGCACAGAACCGCCAGTTCGCCGGTGCCCTTCACATTGTGCAACTGCAGGTATTCGGCGAATACCGCATTGCCGACGAGATAGGCGATGAGGCCGTAGCTTCCGGCGGCGATCATCACCGGGACGATGGCAAGTCCATCGAGCCCGTCGGTCATGTTGACGGCGTTGCCGGCACCGACCACTACGAACACGCCGACCGCCAGGAAGACGAAGCCGAATTGGATGAGCACGTCCTTGAAGAACGGCACGGCGAGCGCGCTCGAGATCGTCTTGTCGCCGATGCCCATGAAGATGCCGACCGCGACCGCGGCGATCAGGACCTCCATAAGGAGACGAACCTTGCCCGAGAAGCCGTCCGTCGTCGATTTCGTCACCTTGAGGAAATCGTCATAGAAGCCGATGGCCCCGAAGCCGAGCGTCACGAACAGCACGGCCCACACATAGTAGTTGGTGAGGTCCGCCCACAGCAAAGTCGAGACGAGAATGCCGGAAAGGATCATGAGCCCGCCCATCGTGGGTGTGCCCTGTTTCTCGATGATGTGGCGCTGCGGCCCATCGCTGCGGATAGGCTGGCCCCTGCCCTGCTTGACCTTGAGCAGTGATATGATCGTCGGTCCAAAGAGCCAGATGAACAGCAATGAGGTGAGGATGGCCGAACCCGTCCGTGTCGTCTGGTAGCGGAACACGTTGAGGAGCGAAACCTCGTCGGTCAGGCTGGTGAGCAGGTGATAAAGCATTAGCGGCCGTCCTTGTCGAGCGGAGCGGGGCGCGAAAAAGTGGATGCCGGTTTTTCGCGAGAGCCCCGCTCCTTATTATTGGAGCCGATCACGTTCATGACCTTGGATTGTTTCAATCCAAGGTCATCGTGATCGGGTGGGAACTGACCTCTTATGGCCTCGACGAGCGGCCCCATGCGGCTGCCGAGCGATCCCTTGACCATCACCACATCGCCGGCTTTCAACCCGCCGAGGAGCGAGGCTGCAAGACCGTCCGATTTTTCGGCATAGGCACCCCGCCGGTTGGGCGGAATCTTGTGCCAAAGATGGGCCATGAGCGGCCCGCTGGCATATAGGACATCGACCTTGGCCTCGTCTACAGCGCCGGCAAGCCCGGCATGGAGCGAGGCAGCCTCGTCGCCGAGTTCCAGCATGTCGCCCAGGACCGCGATGCGGCGGCCGTTCTTCCCAGGCTCGGCGCGCCTGAGCAAGTGCCAGCGCCGCACGCACCGACACCGGATTGGCGTTGTAGCTTTCATCGATCAAGAAGAACCCGCCCGCCCGGCGCCCTCAGCAGCGATTGCACGCCACGCCCCTTGGCGGGCTGTGCGCCGGCGAGCGCCAGGCTTGCGCGCGCCAGATCGGCGCCGGCGAGCTTGACTGCAGCCAGAGCCGCGAGGCTGTTGAGCACCATGTGCTCGCCTGGAACGCCAAGCTTGTAGATCACTGGCTCGCCGAGAATTGTAGCCGTGATGCAGGAACAATCGGCGTGAAGGGCCGTCCTTTCGAGCCTCACTTCGCGCATCGGGATGCTTGCCAAAGCCCACAATGTCACCGATGCCGGCCTTGCCGGCGGCCGCGACGAGGCGTTCATAGTATTCGTTGTCGCGATTGAGCACCGCGTGGCCGCCCGGCTCAACACCAGATAATATCTCGGCCTTGGCATCGGCGATCTCGGCGACCGAAGAAAAATGGCCGAGATGGCTGGCGACGACAGTGGTGATCACGGCGATATGCGGGCGAACCATCTTGACGAGCGGCGTGATTTCGCCAGCATGATTCATGCCGATCTCGAACACGCCATAGGCCGTATCGGCCGGCATGCGCGCCAGCGTCAGCGGCACACCCCAGTGGTTGTTGAAAGAAGCGACCGAGGCATGGGTATAGCCCGAAGCCGACAGCGCAAGGCGCAGCATTTCTTTCGTGCTGGTCTTGCCGACGCTGCCGGTGACCGCGACGATCTGCGCTCTCGATCGCGCTCTCGCCGCAATCCCGATCTTCTCCAGCGCCTTGAGGACATCATCAACGATGAGCAGCGGACCCGCAGGCGGCCATGTCCTCTGTCGGGCGCGACACGATGGCAAGCGCCGCCCCGATCTTCGAGCGCACCTTGCGCGTAGTCATGACCGTCGACGCGATCTCCTTTGATGGCGGCAAAGATATCGCCTTTGGCGACGCTGCGGCTGTCGATCGAGACTCCGGTCAGCGGCGCCGAAACCGCACCGCGCAGCGTGCCTCCGGTTGCGGCGATGAGTTCATCGATCGTCCACAACACCCGCTCAGCCATGATAGTCCTCGCCCGCGACCGCCGCTTCGACCGCATCGTGATCGCTGAAAGGGAGAATCGTTGTCGCCAATCGATCTGGCCCAGCTCATGGCCCTTGCCGGCGACGAGAAGGATATCGCCTTCCTCGAGGGCATCGACCGCGGTGCGGATGGCGAGGGCTCGGTCGCCGATCTCGATCCCGCCCGGGCATGCCGCCACTATTTGCGCGCGGATGAACGCCGGATCTTCCGCAGCGCGGATTGTCATCGGTCACATAAGGAATGTCGGCGAGCCTTGCGACGATCGCGCCCATTTGCGGACGCTTGCCTTTGTCTCGGTCGCCGCCGGCGCCGAAAACGACGGCGAGCTTGCGCTTCGCATAGGGCTTTAGCGCCAAGATCGCCTTCTCCAGAGCGTCGGGTGTGTGGGCATAGTCGACGAAGATCGGAGCGCCCTTGGCCGAATGCGCCACGAGATCGAGCCGGCCCTTGGCGCCTTTGAGCGATTCGAGCGCATGGATGACAAGCGCCTCTTCACCGCCGGCCGCAATCACGAGGCCGGCCGCGACGAGCGCATTGGACACCTGGAAGTCGCCGACCAGCGGCAGATAGATCTCATGCTGGCCGCTTGCGCTGGCGAGCACCAGGCGCTGGCCAAAACCGTCTCGCACGCTCGACACGAGCTTGAGGGCCGAGCCCTTCTCGCCGACGGTGAAAATCCGCAAGCTGCGAGCGCGGGCACGCTCCACCACGTCTTTGGCGATCTCGGAGTCCGCATTGATCACCGCTGTGGCGCCCCCGGGCAGCAATTCGGAAAACAGCCGCATCTTGGCGGCGAAATAATCCTCGAAGGTCGCATGATAATCGAGATGATCGCGCGTGAGATTGGTGAAGCCCGCCGCCGCGAGCCTGACGCCGTCGAGTCGGAACTGCGCCAGCCCATGGCTCGAGGCCTCCATGGCCAGATGCGTCACGTGGTCGAGTGCGAGGCTCGCCAGCGTATGATGCAACTTCACCGGATCGGGCGTCGTATGCGCGAGATATTCCTCGCCCGCCGGTCCGACGATTCCGACCGTGCCGATGCTTGCGGCGCGAAACCCCATCGATTGCCAGATCTGGCGCACGAAGGCCGCGACCGAGGTCTTGCCGTTGGTGCCGGTGACGGCGACGATTATGTCGGGCTGGTCGCCCGCAAAGCGCGAGGCCATGCGGGCGAAGAGCTGATGCGGATTTTCCGATTTGATGAGGATGGAGCGCGCCTCAGAGACAAGCGCGGATTTGCCGGCGATGACCGCAGCGGCACCGGCCTTGATCGCCTGCGGTATGAATTCGGCGCCATCGACCTTTGTTCCAGGCAATGCCGCGAACAGATAGCCCGGCTTCACTTGCCGGCTGTCGGCGGTGAGGCCCGATATCGCGGCATCCTCGGCACCGCGCGGCAGCGACGCGTCATCGGCAAGCAGCCTCGAGAGCAGGACGCTCATCCTCAGGTCCTCCCCTCCTTCTCGGCCTGCTTGGCGAGCCCCTTGCGCTCGTCATCGGTGAGGACCGGCTCGACGCCGAGAAGCGGCGCGATGCGCGCGATGATACTGCCGGCGGTCGGCACTGCGTTCCAGCCCGAGGTCGCGAAGCCATACGTCTCAGGTGTCGCCTGCGGCTCGTCCAGCAACACCATGACGACATATTGCGGATCTTCCATCGGAAAGGCGCCGATGAAAACGGTTATGTTCTTGCTCTTGTCATAACGCCCGTTCACCACCTTCTCGGCCGTGCCGGTCTTGCCGCCGACACGGTAACCGGGCGCGTTGGCATTGGCTTTGCGCGCGCTGCCCTCAAGCCCGTTCAACCTGAACAGATAGCGCAGCTTCTCGCTGGTCGTGGACTTTATCACCCGGCGCGCCAAAGGCTGGGCGTCAGCCCGATCACGCTTGAGAAACGTGACCGGAAGCATTTTTCCGTCATTGAGCAAACCCGCGACCACCTGTGCTCCTTGCAGGGGCTGTACGGCAAAACCGTGGCCGAAGGCGACAGTCGCCTGGACCAATCTCCCCCAGCGCTTGGGCAGGATGGGCTTCGCGTTTTCCGGAAGTTCCGTCACCAGGCGGTCCATCAGCCCGACCCGCCGCAAGAATTCCTGGTGTTTTGCCATGCCGACACCGAGCACCATGCGGGCAGTGCCGATGTTGGAGGAATTTGTGAACACCTCGGGCAGCGTCAGGATGCGCCGTGTCGGCTGGAAGTCGTGGATAACGGCACGTCCGATCACCAAGGGCGCGCGGGCATCGAAGCGGCTCGTGAAACCCGCCGTGCCATAGTCGAGCGCCATGGCAAACGACACCGCTTTGATGACCGAGCCCAGCTCGAACACGCCGCTCGTCATCCTGTTGGCTTGATCGAAGGTGAAGTTCTTATTCTCTTGATTGGGATTGAAATCGGGGAGCGAGACAAGGCCCAGCACCTCGCCGCTCTTCACATTAAGAACGATGGCGCCACCCGCCTTGGCATGGAACTTGGTGATCCCCTTGGCGAGCTCGTCGGCGAGCGCATGCTGGACGCGGATGTCGATCGAGAGCACGGCCGGCATGGCGCGCATATTGTCCTCGGCCAGCGAGGCGGTGTAGAGCGCACCCTGATCGTCGAGGAACTTCTCGATTCCGGCAATGCCCTTCGAATCAAGATCGACATAGCCCAATATGTGACTGGCAAGGCGTCCCATCGGATAGATGCGCTTGGTCTCGAGCCTGAAGCCGATGCCGGGAATTCCAAGATTGTGGATTGCTTCGCGTTCGGCCGGCCCCACTTCGCGCTTGATCCAGACGAAGGCGCGGTTGGGCTGCATCAGCTTCTGCCTGAGCGACTTGGTATCGAAGCCCGACACGGTGGCGGTGAGGAGCTCGACCGCCTCATCGACATCGAGGATCTTGCGCGGATCGGCATAGAGCGAAAAGACCGAGACGTCGGTCGCGAGTACCACGCCATTGCGGTCGACGATATCGGGCCTGGGCAGTCTTTCGCTGTATTCGATGATCGGCCGTTCGGGGCGGGCCTGCCACAAGGTGAGATAGCCGAGCTGGGTGCTGATCGCCAGGAAGAACAGGACGAAGCCAAAAGTGACGAGTCTCAGCCGGTTGCGTCCGGCGAGATGGCCATCATTGCGGGCATTGATCGGGATCACGGGGCCTCACTCCATCGCCTTGAGAATATCGCCGATCGCATCCTTGCCTTGCTCTTCGAGTTTCACCGGCGGCTCGGCCGGAATGCGCGTGGCAAGCTCGTCAACCTTCACGAACTGGTCTGGAGAAATGCGCCTGAGCGTCAGATGCTGCTCGGAAAGCCGTTGCAGGCGCTCGGGCCGCACCAGGCTCGACCATTCAGCATTGAGCAGCCCGGTCGTCTCCCTCTCATTGACGATCGCGGCATTCGAGCGGGCGATCTGGCGTTCGACGCTGCGAATGGAATGTTCGAGCGAGTAGAGTACATAGGCGGCGGTGAGCACGGCCAGGACCAGACATGCATTGAAAGTCCTGAGCATCAGTGATGCCGCCCTTCGATTTGTGGAACTGCCATATCTGAGAGGTTGAGCGGCAAAGGCTCGGCGTCGGTGCGCTCACCGACACGCAATTTCGCCGACCGAGCGCGCGGGTTCTGCGCCGTTTCAGCATCGCTCGGCTCCTGGTGGCCCTTGAGCACGGGCGTGAAGCGCACCGCGCTCGCCGCTTCGCGTCCGGGCAAATGACGGGACGAGGACGGCAGCTTGCCGCTCCGCTCGGCGAAGAACCGTTTTACGATGCGGTCTTCCAGCGAGTGGAAGGTGACGACCGCAAGACGACCGCCGGGCCTGAGCATCCGCTCTGCCGCCGAAAGCGCCAGCGCCAGTTCCTCGAGTTCCTGATTCACATAGATGCGCAAGGCCTGGAACGTGCGGGTCGCCGGATGGATGCGAACCTGCGGGCGCTGCTTTCCCGTCGCCTTCTCGATTGCGCGCACCAGCGCCTCGGTGGTGAGAATCGGCTCTTCGTTGCGTGCCCTCACGATCGCCCTGGCGATGGCGCGGGCTTTGCGCTCCTCTCCCAATATGCCGATGATACGGCTGAGCTCGTCGGCCTCCGCCCGGTTCACGACATCGGCAGCCGAAAGCCCCGCCTGCTCCATTCGCATATCGAGCGGGCCGCGCTTGGCGAAGGAGAAGCCGCGCGCTGCTTCATCGAGCTGCATGGATGACACGCCGACATCGAGGGTCGCCCCGTCGATCATGGTGATGCCGAAGCGGGCGGCGAGATTTTCCATGTCGCTGAAACGGCCTTCGACCAGCATCAGGCGGTCGGGGAAGTCGGCGGCGAGCGCAGCACCGCCCGAAATCGCTTGCGGGTCACGATCGATGGCGAGGACCTTGCACCGGGCGGCGGTGAGGAGCCCGCGCGTATAGCCGCCCGCCCCGAAGGTCCCATCGACATAGATACCGCCATCACGCGGCGCCAGTGCGGTGAGCACCTCCGCGAGCATCACCGGCCTGTGCCGGGCATCTGCGCTGGGCGATAAGGTCATGATTCAGCACGGTGAACAGATTGCTAATGCGAATTCGACAATGCTCCGTAGCGCCTTAACAAATCGTTTCGACAGCGGTCGCGCGTCACGCGGTTCATTGTCCTTCCCGGACGAAGGAATAATCCCAACAAAACAAAGTCTTGGAGAACGACCTTGCAGCGACGGTTGAGCGGCTTTTATTGGCGGATTCGCCTTTGAAAAAGAGAAAGCGCCAGCTGGCCTGTAAGCCGGGTTCTGTCCACGCCCTTTCGGGGCGCTGGATGACCATTCATCTGGAACGCATGTCGCCATGCGCTTCGCGCGACCAACCCGGGCGGCAGGTTGGAAACGGACCCTGGGCCCGAAGGCCCATGCCACCCCTATTCGGTCTTGCTCCCGGTGGGGTTTACCGTGCCGCGCCCGTTGCCGGCCGCGCGGTGCGCTCTTGCCGCACCGTTTCACCCTTGCTTCGGACGAATCTGAAGCGGTTTGTTTTCTGTGGCACTATCCCTGGGGTTGCCCCCGCCGGGCGTTACCCGGCACCGTATTTCCATGGAGCCCGGACTTTCCTCCCGGAAGGCTTGCACCTTCCCGGCGGTCATCCGGCCAGCTGGCATTTGACAGTTAGGAGCCCGGCCTCCCGCCGTCAACCGGTGAGGCATTGCCATACGAATGGCGCGGGGGCACCGATTGCCCAAGGCAACCGACGCGGGCTTTCCCCTCGCAACCGCCATTCGATGGCCGAGCGGGCCTTACCGCTGTCGCGCAACTCGGCTATGATTCCTCGGTGATGTGAGAGGGCAAAATGTGGCGGCGCTGTGTGACGAGCGCGCTTCTGGTCATTGCCGCAATACCGGCGGCAGCTCAGGAGCGCGAATGGATTTTCGATACGGCCGATGAGGACGCCTATCTGGTCTTCGGTGTGCCGGAATCGGAGGATGCCGGCATCAGCTTCGGCTGCACGTTGCAATCAGGCGAAATCCGCGTCTTCGTTCCTGACGCCGGCGAGGAGCTCAAACCCGATCAGAAGATCCAGCTCAGCATCAGCGCGGCGGGCAAGGACTTCACCTATAATGGCCTGACGACGCCCAATGAAATGTCCGCGACGACCAGCGCCGAGGCCTCAATTCCTGCGGGCGATTCCCTGTTCACCGATCTGCGCAAAACCGATCAATTCACGGTGAAGACGGGTGCGGAGGAGAATACTTTCCCGCTCGAAGGCTCCGATTTCGAAAGTCTGGTCCGCGCCTGCAGCAAGACATAATCTTGCCCTCAGGTGATGTTCGCGCCCGGCAGAGCATCGATGAGTTGGCGCAGCGTCTCGATAGTCGAGCGGTCCGCGATGCCGTCTATTCGTGCCGATCGGAAATGGCGCTGGAAGGCGGTGACGACCGCCTTCGTTTCGCGCTCAAATCTGCCGGAGATCTCGATGCCATAGCCATAGAGGGCCAGCATCGCCTGCAGCGCCTCGACGGCACCGCCCTTGTCACCCTCTTGCAGGAACTGCCCGCCGCTCAGCCTGTGGGGTTCCACCCAATGGCCAAGTCCCCGTTCATGGAGCCAGTGCCAGTCGAATTTCTCGCCCGGATCCCTCTTGCGGTGTGGCGCCACATCGGAATGGGCGAGCACGTGCTCGGGCGGGACGGCGTGTCGCGCCATGATATCGCCTCCGAGTGCCGCAACCGCTGCCATCTGCGCCGCGGGGAAATCGGGATAACCGTGATCATGCCCGGGATTGTGGATCTCAATGCCGATCGAGACTGAATTGATGTCCCGCTCGCCCTTCCACATCGATTGCCCGGCATGCCAGGCCCGAAGTCCTCATCCACCATCTGGGTGATCTGGCCGTCGAGATCGATGAGATAGTGGCAGGAGACTTTCGAAGCCGGATTGCAAAGCCAGGCGCAAGCCTGCTCGGCATTTGCCATGTCGGTATAATGAAGCAGCAGAATTCGTACCGTCTTGCCTTGGGCGCGCGGCTCGACATTGGGCGATGGCATGATGCGGCGTTTGAGGACAGAACCTTTCACAGACCACGCTCCCGTGCAATCGTCTCATACGCGGCATTGATGCGGGCAAGCCGCTCGGTCGCCACATCGATCATCTCCGGCGGCACGCCAGCCGCAATATGCTTGTCGGGATGAAGATCGCGCACCAGCTTCCGATAGTGCCGGCGCACTTCCTCGTCGGTGGCATGGGCCTCGACGCCGAGGATGACATAGGGGTCGTCCTTCGCCGGCACCAGATGCCGTGCCTTGATTCGGGCGAAATCACGAGGGGTGAAACCGAAGATTTCGGCGACGCTCTCAAGATAGGCAAGCTCACGCTCATGGACCGCACCATCGGCCTTGGCGATATGGAAACAGGCTGTCGACGACGTCTTCGAGAACTTGCGGGCGCTGGGCGAAGAGCCGCGCAATTGGCCCGCATAGGCGTCATAGCCTGCGACATCCTGCTTGGCGAGATTGAACACGCGTGCCACGCCGGCAAGCTCGCGCTCCGGCACGCGGAAGACTTGCTTGAAGGCGACGATCTCGTCCCCCGTCACGATGCCGTCAGCTTTCGCCATCTTGGCGCCGAGCGCGATGACGCCGATGGTGAAGGCGATCGACAGTTCCGGATTGGAGCGCGGCTGGGTGATCTTCGCGAGGAAGGTCGAAACCGAGTCGCCAATGACGGAAATGACCTGACTTATGCGGGACCAGATGGACATGCGGCGGTGCAGCATAATAGATTCGACAACAAGCGCCAGCGGTCCGAAAACAAGCGAAAAACCCGCGCCAAGGTCATGTGCCCGACATTCGGCGTCCGAATTTCCCCGCAATCATGGGCAAGAGGTCGAACGTGACCGGAGCCGCGATATGAAGCTGACGTCGATTGCACTTTGCGCTGCGGCGATTGCCTGCTTGGTGATGCCCCGACCGGCTTTGGCCCAGGATGAGTTTGACTGTGCGAATCCGTTGAATACCGTGATCGCCACCGCTTTGAGGCCGATCATCGAAAAGGCCAAGCTGTGCAAGGGCCTCAAGCAGAAGGTCGATGCAGGCCTGTTCAAGGTCAAGATCAAGATCGACCAGACAAAATCGGTCAAGGTCGAGAAGATCAACTACTGCACTTCGCAAACGCACCGGAAGATCGAAGCCACGGTCGCGGTCGAATGCGAAAGCGACGATGGCGAAGAGGTGCATATCGAACTCGCCGAGAGCTTCGACGTGGCCGTCGAGATCGACAACAAGACATGCGCCGTCACCGATTTCAAGATCGAGCCGGAAGGCGATATCGGCAAGCTCATCGCCAAAAACACGGATTTCGAGGGCAAGGTACGCAAGGCCGTCGAGCGCCAGGTAGCCAAGGCCTGCGACAGCGGGTCTTGAGTAACCCCGAAAGTACGTGGCCCGGCTGAACTGGCCACCCGGTTTTCGGGCATGCCGATGCGCAAAAACGTGGAAAACAGAGCGCTGCGTCTTTTGCGATGTCCGGCACTCTATTTGAGAAGCAGCAGGAGATTGGCCCTCAGACGATCTATTTGCGCCCTTTCGTAGGGAATGCGCGCGCCCTGCCCCCAGACCGGACCGGGCCAGGCGGCGTCGGTCTCGAAGCGGGCGACGACATGCACATGCATCTGGCGCACGATATTGCCGAGCGCTCCGACATTGAGCTTCGTCGGCGAGAACATCCGCGCCAGCGCATTTCCTGCTTTGCCGATCTCCTGCGCAAGCTGGGAGGAATCCGCAACCTTGAGTTCGGTCCACTCTTCCAATCCCGGCCGCCGTGGCACCAGGATGACCCAGGGAAAGCGCGCATCATCCATAAGCCTGACCTGGCTGAGAGGCCAGTCGACCAGGAAAGCGCTGTCGGATTCGAGCCGCTGAACGAGCCGGAATCCGTCGGTCATTCAGGGACTAGGACTTGTTCCAATAGTGGAAAGCCTTGAACACCGGGCGGTCCACATCCTGCCCGGTCTCGAGCAGTTGCTCGACATGCCAGGCGCGGCCGGCAATCCAGATGGTCGACCAGATCACGGGGAAGAGCCCCAGCACCATCAGCGCATACATTACAAAGTCGGGGAGCCCCATGAGTTGGGACACGGCCCAGATGATGGCGGCGAAAGCCGCGCCGAGCTTGGTGACCGACAAGAGCACAACGCCTGCCGCGGAAAGAAAGCTGTTGAAAACGCCCATCGAATGGGAGCTGGGAGCCGGCCGGGCGTCGGGTCTGATGATTTCCTGATCCATCCTGTCACAGATAGTCTCCCCGGACCGAAATTGCAAATCAGGCTGCTGGCGCATGAGAGGAAAAGCGGATACCGATAGAGAACAGGTCTGCTCATGCTTGGCGACGGGCGCGGCGCGCGGGGAATAAGCTAATTGTGACGTGCTGACAATGAGTTGTGGTAAGTCTGACGCCATACTCCAATCACCGGATCTCTTCATGAAGCTCTCGATGCTCATAGGCCTGCTTTGCCTTTGCTGGACCACGGCTCTTGGCCATGCGGCCGATCTCCCCGCGGCAGCCGACAGCTTGTTCATCTATGCGGGAAAGTATCCTTTCGACGTCGTGAACGGCTACTCGTTCTTCGAGAATCCCAAAGTGGTCGCGGCACTCAACAGCGCGGGCGGGCCCGGCACGGCGGACTGGCTCGACAATCTCGATGTCGGCACGGCGATCGCCCAGCAGGAAGATGGGCTCATCGCGACCGTTTGCGAGGCGCACAATTGCGTCAACAACAATGCGGCGCTTGCCATTTCAGGAGAGGGCCAACTCATCGCCCTGTGTCTCTTCTCGAAGGGGGGCGATCTCGGCACTATCCCGGGTCAGATGCATTGGATCGGGCTCAATCTCGACCGCTATGTTGAACCGCCTGAGGAAGGCGGTGGATGCCCGCGCGACGCCGACGAGTTTCTTGAAGCCTACACCAGGGCGATCCGCTAACAGGTCGCTAAATCTTAAGGTTAGTGCGTGACAAGGATGAAATCTGGTACCCACTTCCCCCGTCCAGGCGCTACAGTTCCTGAATCGAATTGTCAGGCGTTCTCGTCAAGCGCCTGATTCGACCCGAAATTCGGATGTGGAATTGGCAGCGATGGCCTCAGCAAGATGGCTCGGGTGGAGTGCGGCGGCACTATTGCTGTCGTTTAGCGCTCATGCCGAGTCACCGGGAACGGAGGGTGACGACGTCATCTTGCTGCCGGGGTGCCAATGGAAGGATCAGACCGTCTTGATCCATGGCAAGCCCAATCAGCAGCTGAGCTTCCGTTATCAGGAATGCACCGCCAAGGACATGCCCAAGGTGGTCTATGCGCTCAATGAGCGTGAGGCGCTCATCCAGTCCTGGGGCGGCGATCATGGCGGTCCGGTTGCGCGCTTTTGGCCGCTGAATGGCGAAAAGCCCTCGATCCTGATCCACAAGATTGCGGTACCCTCGATCGATCGCAAGGAGATCGGGCGCTGCCTCGTTCATCTCGATTTCGCCTCCGATACTTATAACTACGAGCCCAACGCCGCCTATATGGAAGAGCTGCTCGCCACCGATGAACCCTTTTCGTCCTGCGGCGACTACGGTACGACCAATGACGCGATCCAGTATTTCGTCGTGATCGACAAGGTGCTGTTGGCCTATATGTGGCTCGGCCAGGACACACCCTTCTTCGATCCGGCGAGCTTCAAATACGTAAATACCGAGAAGCCGGGCGTGATCGAATGACGCGCCAACAAGTTGGAGCAAATCCTTATCGCCAAATTCTTCAACCCCGGATCAGGTCCGGGGCAGGCCTTTGGCGGGATTTGCTCTAAGTGATCCCGCTTCGCCGCAATGCGCGCATGCGCCGGAAAACCCCTATTTGCAATAGGCCCTGCCACTGCGCCGGTTGGCAAGATCGAGATGGAAGTGATCGCCATGATGGCGATCGGAACCCGGCCCGAGCACCGTCATGAACTCGGCGCACGCATCCTTGCGGATCTCGCGCAGGAAGTCTCTTTCATCATCATCCCCGCGCCAGCCCTGCTTGACCGTGACGCGGCGGCCGTCGGCGAGTATGAAGCTCGATATGTCGATCGCGTTGCCGAAACCATGTTCGCTCATGCGCGCACCGCGCCGGTTGTTCATGGCCCGGCAGGAATAGGACCCGGCGATGCCGATCGCCGTCACATTCTCGCCGAAGGCCGCCTGCGCCGCCGGCTGGACGACGGCGCCCATCCAGTCATGCAACGGCTGAGTGACACTGCAATTGAGAATGGCCGGCTGGTTGAACGTGACGCCGGCGACCGAATACATTCGCCAGGGATTGGGAACCTGGCAGCCATTGCCTTCATTGATCGGATCGAGCTTTTCGGCATCGCCGAGTATGCGCGGATCGGTCAGGCAGTAGATGGGTGGCGCAATCAGTCCCTCGGTCGTGAAGTCTTTGGATCCATCACCGCAGGCGGAGAGCATGGCGAGGAAGGCGGTGCCTATGGCAAGCCCGAGGACCTTCTCGATACGCATGAACCCACTCCGAACCGCAACCAACCCGCCCGGAGGTTATCATTTCAAGATTAATAGAGATTTAGAGCGTGTCCGGAAAACAGGATCAGCCTTCGAGCGCGTTCATGAGCTGCAGCAGGTTGCCCTTGCGCTTCGACAAATAGGACGTGAAGATTGAACGCTGCATATAAACCAATGAGAAGCCGAGCACCTTGGCATCAGCGACCTTGAAGGTCTTGCCGCGCGAGACCACTCGCCAGGTGACGTTGTAAGTCTGTCCCGACATCAGGAAGATCCGGCTCGACACCAACATACCGTCACCGTCGCTCGTCGCTTCGCCCACTTCATATTTGGCGACTCTATATTCACGCGACTGCTCGGCGAAATAGCGCGACATGAACACCGCCACGCCGTGGAAATATCGGGGTCGCTGGGCTGTTCCCAAATTGGCCTTGTATTGACCAAGTGAGTAGAGCGCGATCTGGGGAACATCGGCATAGCGCTCGATGACGCGGAGGAAAGCAGCAACAGTTCCCTGACGATGCGCCTCGAGCAGGTCCCGGCCGACTTTCTTCATAAAGGTGACCGATGGATGGTCCTTGTCACCCGCAGCGACTTCCGTTCGAGCCAGATGGGCGAACAGCAGGCTCGCACCTATCGTGAATAAGCCGCGCCGCGACAAGTACTTTGCCCTGCTGTTTCGAAGCTCAGCCATGATTCGCCTTCAAAGCTTTCTCAAGCGAAGAGACGTAACGGAACGAACTGCGTCTCGTCAACACCAGTGTCCTCCAGCCCGAAGTTCCCGAAGTTGCGCGCGGGCGGGACCGCGCACGCACGCTGGCGGTCACCAGCTTTCGGCGCTCCGCAACTCGGCGAACAGCGCATCGAAGTCGCCATTCGACCGCCTGAGCACGTCGGTGAAGCGCTTCTTGAGCTGCAGCGACAACCACACGCCACGAACATTGATGTCGCTCACCTGGCCCCCACCCAGAATGCGCCAGCGCACCTGAGAGGTCGATCCGTTCTTGAACCGCACCAGGGAATTGACGATCGTCGTTTTTCCCTGCTTGTTCGAGGAGTCGATTTCGATGTTGGAGCCCTGGAACTCGTCGATGTAGTAGACGAAGAACGCAGCCATGTAGAACGCCACCAGCCTGACGAATTCTCCCGCCATACGCGGCGGCAGGTCCTTTCGATAGGGTCCGAGCGCCACGAGGCCGACGGAGCGTACATTGGAATTCTGGTTGATAAGACTGGAGAAGCGCTGCCTGAGCGCCGCCTTGCCCTGACCACTATTGGCGAGCCTGATGACGCTGCTGCCGACACTGGTGACATACTGTTCGGCCGGCGATAGAGCCCGCGCCCCGCGTACGGCGAGCGTGGTCGTGGCCAGGAGCACCGCAAAGCGCATGACGCTGCGGCGGCTCAAACGCCCTTGAAAAAAACTGTCACTCATCCTGATCCGTCGAGTTGTTGCCTGATCTCTCGGACCGAATTTTTGCCAGAAAGCATAATCTCTAGGCAAGTCGGGAATTGGTGAAGATCTTATGACGCTTTCACTTCCGCAGATAGTCGAGGAGTGCCGGTATCTGGCCGTTGTTCTTTTTGAGGACTGAAACGAAATTGGTCTTTTGGGTCGAGGCCAGCCATATGCCGTCGACATTCACATCGAAAATGCGAAAGCCCCCGCCGCGCTTCACCAATCGCCAGGTGACAGGCATGGAACCGCCGCCACCCATATTGAGGACGCTCTTCACCAGGACACTGTCACCGGCATCCTTGGTGCCTTGCACCTGGAGGCCTTCGCCCGCCAGCTTTTTGGCATACTGCTGGAACACCTTAGCGATATAGCCCTCGACCAGTCCATAATACTCCGCCTTCAGATCGTTGGTGAGGTTCTTGCGATATGGGCCCAGCGAATAGATTGCGATCGCGGCGATGTCGGCATTGGCCCTGAGCAGCGAGCGGAACTGACCGACCGAATTGGCCCGGGCGGCAGCGATGACGCCGTTGCCGACTTTGGAGACGTAGCTTTCCGCCGAAGTTGCCGCCATAACCAGCGACGGCGCGAACGCCAGGGGAAGCGCCAAGGACATGAAGAGCCGACGGCTGAGAGGCCGAACGATGTCAGTCATACTGTTAGTCCTCAATAAGGGTTGAGGGTTTGCGGGACCGTTCTGGGTGGCAGGCCCGAGACCCCTGATGATCCCGGAGTATACCCTGAAGTGTCATTGGCGATCTCGGCTTGCCGCTTCTGCGCATAGAGATCGCGGACGCTGGCGTACAAATCAGGCGAATTTTTGCGCAAGGTGTCATAATCGTCGAGGATCTGTTCACGTCCGTTCACGGTCTCGGCACCAATTGGGATCGAACGCTGCCACAAGGGCGCGTCATAAAGAACCCAGGTCAATGGATTGACCGCCGCGTCGCCCACCATGCCGACCATGTCACGCGGATTGCTGGGCCCGAGGAGCGGCAGCACGATATAGGGGCTGCCGTTGATACCCCAGGTGCCGAGCGTCTGTCCGAAATCTTCGCGATGCCGCGGTTCGCCGAGCCCCGTGGCATGATCGAAGATACCTCCGAGGCCGAGCGTGCTGTTCACCATGAAGCGCTTGATGGTGTTGGCCGCCGCTTCCGAGTTGCCTTGCAGTATGTCGTTGGTGAGTGTGACGGGGGTCGCGAGATTATTGAGGACGTTGGTTACGGCAATGCGCACCGGGGGAGGAACGACGGCGTGGTAGATGCGCGCGGCGGGCTCCAACACCAACCGGTCGACCACGACGTTGAAGCCGAAGACCACGCGGTTGACGCCTTCGAGTGGATCTTCCTGCTCCACGACGAGATCACCGGGCACGCTGTCCGGATCGCCGGTTGCCGTGAGATCCTTCGGAACCTGCACGCCATCGACGACATCGACGCCGGGCACGGTTGCCGCCGGCTCGATGATCACGCGGTGCTGGGAATCCACCTTGTAAACCTGCGGATCGAGATCGATCTTGAGAACCTGTTCCTTGGGATCGAACTTGAAGGCTTGCCCGGAATCGATCTTGTAAATCTGCTGCTTGGGATCGACCTTCAAAACCTGCTGCTTCGAATCGACCTGCAAAGCTTGCTTGTTTTCGAGCTTCTTAACCGCGACTCGCTTTTTCTTCTTCTTGCTGCCCTCTTCATTCGGCGCCAGCGAGAGGACGGTGGCATTGAAACCCGAACGTTCGGAGCTACGCTCCGCCCAAGCCGCAGCGGGTATCATCGCCAAAAGCGCGGCAGTACAGACGCATGTCACCACGCGCCGCAAACACGCATCATGCCTGTTGCTTACCGTCCGAAACATTGCGACTCCCGCTTGTTCCCCACCTTAGCGCATTTTTTGAAAAGCGCGACGACAAAATATAGACGGTTCACATCCTCAATGAGGTGGGACTTAGGCCATTTTTAGGTTAACGGAAAGCTAACATTGATTTTGACATAAAGATATGTTTATGTGAGCATATTGAAAGGCGGCTGAATGGATGAACTTCTTGCCGGAATGCGCGCAATTGCCGAGCCTACGCGGCTCAGGCTGTTATTCGTCCTTTCCCATGGCGAATTCAATGTCAGTGAGCTGACTCAAATCCTGGGGCAAAGCCAGCCGCGGGTGAGCCGCCATCTTAAGTTGATGGCCGAGGCAGGCCTCCTCTCCAGGTATAAGGAAGGCAGTTGGGTGCTCTTCCGTTTGAGCGAGCATACGCGCGGCGCTGCTCTGGCCCGAGCCATCGTCGATCTGCTGCCGGGTTCCGATTCGGTCCTGGTCAACGACATAGCCCGCATGGAAGAAATTCGTCGCCAGCGCGCCGAAAGCGCCGCCGCCTATTTCAGCGCCAATGCCGTGAATTGGGAAAAACTGCGCTCGCTGCATGTGAGCGAAGCGGACGTCGAAGCCGCCATGCTCGCGATGGCGGGCAGCGGCACGCTCGGCAATTTCATCGATCTCGGCACCGGCACGGGTCGCATCCTATCGCTCTTCGCCGCGCGCGCATCACAGGCAACCGGCATCGACCAGAGCCGCGAGATGCTGATCGTTGCGCGCGCAAATCTCGAGAGCTCAGGGCTTCGCCACGCGCAAGTGCGCCAAGGCGACATCTATGCTTTGCCCTTTGCGAGCGCGAGCGCCGATTTCGTGACCATTCACCAGGTGCTGCATTATCTCGATGATCCCGCCCGCGCCTTGACCGAGGCCTCGCGCATTCTGAAGCCCGGCGGCCGCCTGCTCGTCGTCGATTTCGCACCGCACGAGCTCGAACATTTGCGCGACCAGCATGCGCATCGCCGGTTGGGGGTTGCTCCCGACATCATGGCGTCGTGGCTGAAGCGCGCCGATCTCAGGGTGCTGGAGGAGAAGACTCTGCCGTCGCCCAGAGGGAACACCTCGGCCGGGCTCACAGTCTCCCTCTGGTTGGCGAACCGCGTAAGCACGGAGGTCGCGAAAGCCGCCAGCAGCACCGGAAACCACGTGGAAGGAAATCTGGTGTGAGCGACAAGCCCAGAGTCTCCTTCGAGTTCTTCCCGCCCAAGCCTGGCGAGCCTTCCGAACAATTCTGGAAGGTGATCAAGCGGCTCGAGGAGATGAAGCCGCTTTTCGTCTCGGTGACCTATGGTGCGGGCGGGACGACTCGTGATCGCACCTTGGGCACCGTGAGCGCCATCAGCGAGCGCACGTCGCTCAAGGCCGCGGCGCATCTGACCTGCGTCGGTGCCGGCCGCGGAGAGGTCGATGACGTGGTGCGTTCCTATTGGCAGGCGGGAATCCGCCACATTGTGGCTTTGCGCGGCGATTCGCCTGATGGTGTCGGCGGTCGCTTCGTGCCGCATCCGCAAGGCTATCGCAACGCCGCCGATCTGGTCCGCGGCATTCGCGAGGTCGCGCCCTTCGAAATCTCGGTCTCTGCCTATCCCGAAAAGCATCCGGAGGCGGTTTCGATCGAGGAGGATCTGGCTTTTCTCGCCGACAAGGCCGAGCATGGCGCGACGCGCGCGCTCTCGCAATTTTTCTTCAACAGCGCTGCCTTCCTGCGCTTCCGTGACCGCGTCTTTGCCCGCGGCATCAAGATCGAGCTCGTGCCGGGCATATTGCCCATCACCAACTTCGCCAAGGTCAGGGAGTTTGCCTCCAAATGCGGCGCCTTTCTGCCGCCTGGCCTCGCCCAGCGCTTCCACGGGCTCGATGCCGATCCCGAGACGCGCAATCTCGTCGCCGCCATGGTGGCCGCCGAGCAGATCGATTTCCTGCGCCGCGAGGGCGTGGAAAGCTTCCACTTCTATACGTTGAACCGCGCCGATCTCGTCTATGCCATCTGCCGCGTCGTCGGCCTCGGCGAGCAGGCCGAGGCGGCATAACTCTTCAAGCGGACTTCCAGTCTTCCATCTCGTTGCGGCCCCATACTTTGGCGATGGCCGGATGCGCCGTGACGCGGTTGTACATGGCGCGCAGATTGGGGTGTTTCTTGAAGAAGGCGGGCACGTCGAAGTTCCAGGTTGCCTGCATGGCGGCATAGATGTCTGCAGCACTCATTTTGTCGCCGAGTATGTATGGCTTGTCGCCCAGGGCTTCGGCATATATCTCCCACTCCTTGGCCATGCGAGCGAGTGCTGCTGATTTCACACATTTGGCTCCGTTCTGATCGCCGGTATAGCGGTCTGGATAGTAGGCGGCGAGACCGGTCATGTAGACATTGGTGGCAAGATAGACCAGCCAGCGCAGATAGGCTGCTCGTTCGGGCGACCCGGGCAGCGGCGCAAGGTTGGCTTCCGGATGCTTGTCGCCAAGATAGAGCGCCATCGCTGCCGATTCAGTCATGATCACGCCGTCGGGCAGACGCAGCACTGGCACTTGGCCTAAGGGATTGAGACGGGCAAGCTTTTCAGGCACTACGCCGTCCGGCGAGCGCTCGATGATTTCGACTTCATAGGGCACCTTTGCGATCTCGAGCATCGCTTCGATCGTGACCGAGCCGGTTCCGGGGCGCCCATAAAGTCTGTACATTCAACATCTCCCAACCCCCACGCGTTCGATTTTCCACACTTCCGGCGGAAAAGTCACTTGCATGTGCTGCATGGGCGTTTGAGAGTAATGCGGGGAATGCGCATGGCAGGGAAGAGCGGACGTGGGGAAAAAATCAAAGAACCGGCGAGAAACCGGTTCGGTTCTCCTATTCGACCTCCGACCAGCCCCTGCTGCAGCGTACCGTCATTCAGGCGATCGAGAAAATCGGCGGTCAAGCCAAGCTCAAAAAGCTCTATGATAACCGAAACAAGGAACGCCTGCCGGGCGAGAGCTTCTTCGCCACGGCTCTGCGGCTGCTCAGGATCTCGATCGATGTCGACCGTGCGTCACTCGATCTCTGTCCACAAGACGGTCCCGTCGTCTTCATCGCCAATCATCCCTATGGCGTCCTGGATGGCATCAGCCTCGCGTGGCTTTCGACCCTGGTCCGTCCCGATACCAAGGTGCTCGCCAATTCCGTGCTCTGCCAGATTCCCGAGGCTCGCGAGAATCTGCTGCCCGTCGATTTTGCCGGTACGCGCGCCGCGCGCGAAACCAATGTGCGCTCCAGGCTCGCGGCGCAATCCTGGCTGCGCAGCGGGCACGCCATCGGCATTTTTCCGGGCGGCGGCGTGTCGACCAGCGAGCGGCCGCATAAGGGCCCCGCGGTCGAACTTCCCTGGGCCCCGTTCACGGCGAAGCTCATCCGGGCCTCGCGTGCGGCCGTTGTTCCCGTCTTCTTCGTCGGCCAGAACAGCCGGGTGTTCCAGCTTGCGAGTCATATTAGTAACACGCTGCGCCTGTCGCTCGTGTTTCGCGAGACGGCGCGACGCATGGGCACCAAGCTCACCATGCGGGTGGGTAAGCCCATCCCGTTCGCCGAGATCGCCCATATCGAGGATCGTGGTACATTGGTAAAGGAAATGCGCCGGCGCACTTTCGCTCTGGCGCAGCCTGGCGATATCAAGGGTGCCAAACCCGACCACCATCTGCGCGAGATCCGCAAATGGGTGCCGAAGGATGATGGTTAGATCCGATAGCGCAGCGCATTCAGCAGGAGAGCGAAGGCCGGTGAGCACTGCCGCCGGCTCGGATAGTAAAGGTGATAGCCCGAAAAGAGCGGACACCAATCCGCCAGCACATGGACGAGCCGTCCCTCCGCAATGTGGCTTTTCACCTGACGCTCTGGAAGATAGGCAAGGCCGATCCCCGACAGGACCGCGTTCATTCGCAGAGCGATGCTGTTGAACACCAGTTGCCCTTCGACCCGCAACTTGATCTCCCTCCCGTCCTTCTCGAACTCCCAGGCATAGAGCCCGCCATAGGTTGGAAGGCGGATATTGATGCAATTGTGGGCCGTCAAATCCTGCGGTGTTTGTGGCGGCTTGTGCCGAGCGAGATAGGACGGTGATCCGACAACCGCCATGCGCATGTCCGGCCCGATGCGCACCGCGATCATGTCCGCTACCGCCTCGCCAAGGCGCACACCGGCATCATACCGCTCCGCGACGATATCGGTCAGGCCATAATCGACGATGACCTCGACCTTAATGTCGGGATAATCCGGCAGCAGCCGCTCCAATGCGGGCCAGAGAATCTCATTGGCGGCGTGCTCGCTTGCCGTGATGCGGATGGTGCCGGAGGGCTTCTCGCGCAGTTCGCTGAGCGCTGCGAGTTCCGTCTCGATCTCTTTAAATCGGGGGCCAATGCTTTGAACCAGGCGTTCGCCGGCCTCCGTCGGCGAAACGCTGCGTGTGGTTCGTGCCAGGAGTCGAAGCCCCAGCCGTTCCTCGAGCCCGCGGATCGTGTGGCTCAGCGCCGACTGCGACACCCCGAGCTGGGCGGCCGCCCTGGTGAAGCTCCGCTCTCGCGCGACCGCGAGGAAGGCAATGAGGTCGGTGACGTTCTCCCGCGGCATTCATGAATCCCTCTCATAGGTCCATGCGAGTTCTACCAGCTAATCGCGTGTGGGCCCACTTCCTAGATTGCGACCCTTGGAACAATCCCCCGACAGTTGACATGCCGTCCGCTGCCCTCAGGCGGAAGAACGGAAATCGCCGGCGCAGACGGTCGCACCTGCGATTGTGCACGAGATAACGCCGGCGCTCGGAGCCTATACCGATGAGGTCCTTTTCGGCGATGTGTGGCGACGCCCTGAGCTTGCGCCCCGTGATCGCAGTATTGTGACCATTGCGGCACTCATCGCCGGTGGCCATACCACTCAGATGACCGGCCACCTCAATCGCGGCCTCGACAATGGCGTCAAGCCGAGTGAGATTACCGGGATCATCACCCATCTCGCCTTCTATTCCGGCTGGCCGCGCCCCATATCGGCCGTTGACGTAGCGAAGGATGTCTTTGCCAAGCGGGGGATCGGACCTGATCAAATGGCACCGCAATCGAGCGAGGCGACCGAACTCTGGTGACGATTTCTGCATTGATTGCCGGTGGCCAGGCCGAGCAATTGCCATTTCACTTGAACAGAGGAATGGACAAGGGCCTCACCCAGATCGAGATCTCCGAAGTCATCACGCACCTCGCTTTACTATTCGGGTTGGCCAAGGGCGATGTCCGCCATACCGGTCGCGAAGACGGCCTTCGCGGCGCGGGGCCAGCAAGGTGACTCCTGTGTCTACTATGACGTGCTGGTCCGGCTTTCATGAGCCATGCTCATAAGTCCTATCGAGAGCGGGCCACTAACCAAACCCGACAATGAACCTCAAATGCAGAACAGCGTTTAGCAGTGGACACTGCATCAGGCTTGATTGGCGGGTCAGAAATGGCCCGTGCGATGAGCGTGTGTTGTCCAACGCTACCGTCGATGTCTCACCCAAAAGGGATCGGAATACGACATGCAAATTCCCACCGAAATCGAAATATCCCGGCGCGATCTGATGATCGGAGCCGCCGCTTCGGCAGCGGCAGCGGCGGCACCCTCCATGGCTAAGGCTCAACCCGTTATTGCTGGAGCGCCCGTCATGTCGAAAATCTCTTTCAGTGTAAACGGCAAGGCCCAGGCGCTCGAGGTGGACACACGCACCACATTGCTCGATGCGTTGCGCGAGCATCTGCATCTCACCGGCAGTAAGAAGGGCTGCGATCATGGCCAGTGCGGCGCCTGCACGGTCATCGTCGACGGCCGTCGGATCAATTCATGCCTGTCGCTGGCGGTGATGCATGAGGGCGACAGCATCACCACCATCGAGGGACTGGGTACGCCTGAGAACATGCACCCGATGCAGGCCGCCTTCGTCAAGCATGATGGCTTTCAGTGCGGCTATTGCACGCCCGGCCAGATCTGCTCGGCCGTGGCGGTGCTGGGTGAGATCGAGGCCGGCATCCCGAGCCATGTGAGCGCCGACCTCGGCACCCAGCCGAACGTCACCGCTGCCGAAATTCGCGAGCGCATGAGCGGCAACATTTGCCGCTGCGGCGCCTATTCCAACATTGTCGATGCGATCACCGAGGTCGCCGGGAGGAAGGCATGAGATCGTTCACTTATGAGCGGGCACGCTCGCCTGCAGAAGCTGCCGCAGCCGCCGCGCGCGTGGACGGTGCCAAGTTCATCGCCGGCGGCACTAACCTGCTCGACCTGATGAAGCTCGAGATCGAGACGCCGGCGCATCTCATCGATGTGAACGGCCTGGCGCTCGACAAGATCGAAACCACATCCGAAGGCGGCTTGCGCATCGGCGCGCTGGTGCGCAACACCGATCTCGCTGCCGATGAGCGCGTGCGCCGCGACTATGCCCTGCTCTCGCGGGCACTCCTCGCCGGCGCTTCGGGCCAGTTGCGCAACAAGGCGACGACCGCAGGCAATCTGCTGCAGCGTACCCGTTGCCCTTATTTCTACGACACAAATCAGCCCTGTAACAAACGCCAGCCCGGCAGCGGCTGCGCCGCGATCGGCGGCTTCAGCCGCCAGCATGCGGTCGTGGGCGCGAGCGATGCCTGCATCGCGACCCATCCGAGCGACATGGCCGTGGCGTTGCGCGCGCTCGATGCGACCGTGGAAACGGTGCGGCCGGACGGCACGGTGCGCAGCATCCCGATCGCCGAGTTTCACCGGCTGCCGGGCGACACGCCTCACATCGAGACGGTGCTTGCCCCTGGCGAACTGATCACGGCGGTCACACTGCCCAAGCCGGTCGGCGGCACCCATATCTATCACAAGGTCCGCGACCGCGCCTCTTACGCCTTTGCCCTCGTTTCGGTCGGCGCGATCGTGCAGCCCGACGGCGCCGGTCGCGTGGCGCTCGGCGGCGTGGCGCACAAGCCATGGCGGATCGAAGCGGCCGAAACCGCGCTTCCGAAAGGTGCCAAGGCGGTTACCGAGGGCCTGCTCGCTGACGCCAGGCCTACGAATGAGAACGCGTTCAAACTGCCGCTGGTCGAGCGCACGCTCGGCGCCGTGCTGGCCGAAGCGAGAGGATGAGACATGAGATTCGACACTCCCGCCATCAACAACCCGATCGACCAACTCAAGGTCATCGGCAAACCAACCGACCGCATCGAGGGTCCGCTCAAGGCCACAGGCACCGCGCCCTATGCCTATGAGCGGCACGACGTTGTGCCGAACCAGGCCTATGGCTATGTCGTGGGCTCCGCCATCGCCAAGGGCCGCATTGCCGCGATCGATCTGGACGACGCCAAGAGAGCGTCGGGCGTGCTCGCCATCGTCACGGCTAACGATGTCGGCAGTCTCGCCAAGGGCAATTTCAACACCGCCAGGCTGCTTGGCGGCCCGGAGATCGATCATTACCACCAGGCGATCGCCGTCGTCGTCGCGGAAACATTCGAGCAGGCGCGCGCCGCGGCGGAACTCGTCCGCGTCGACTATGTCCAGGCCGAGGGCGCCTTCGATCTTGCAACGGTGAAGGATTCCGCCGGCACGCCGGAGCCCGGTTTCGGCGGCCCGCCCGATACTGCTGTCGGCGACTTCGCCGGCGCCTTTGCCACGGCCGAGGTCAAGCTCGACGAGACTTACACCACCCCCGACCATTCCCATGCGATGATGGAGCCGCATGCCACGATTGCCGCCTGGCGCGGCGACAAGCTCACTTTGTGGACCTCCAATCAGATGATCGACTGGAGCACGGGGGACGTGGCGAAGACGCTCGGCATCCCTAAGGAGAATGTCCGCCTCATCTCGCCCTTCATCGGCGGCGGCTTCGGCGGCAAGCTGTTCGTGCGCTCCGATGCGGTGCTCGCCGCACTCGGCGCGCGCGCTGCGCGCCGGCCGGTCAAGGTGGCGCTGACGCGACCGTTCATGTTCAACAACACCACCCATCGCCCGGCGACCATCCAGCGCATCCGCATCGGCGCGACCCGCGATGGAAGGATCACTGCCATCGGCCATGAGGGCTGGTCCGGCGATCTGCCGGGGGGCGGCCCGGAGAATGCCGTCAACCAGACGCGCCTTCTCTATGCCGGCGCCAACCGCATGACCACGACCAGGCTGGCCGTGCTCGATCTGCCCGAAGGCAATGCCATGCGGGCACCCGGCGAGGCGCCGGGCATGATGGCGCTCGAGATGGCGATCGACGAGATGGCCGAGAAGTTGGCAATCGACCCCATCGAATTCCGCATCCTCAATGATACGGATGTCGATCCCGAAAACCCAGCACGGCCTTTCTCGCAGCGCAGCCTCATCGACTGCCTGCGCATGGGCGCCGATCGCTTCGGCTGGAGCAATCGGGATCCCTTGCCCGGCAACAGCCGCGCCGGGCGCTGGCTGGTCGGCATGGGCGTTGCCGCCGCCTTCCGCAACAATCTGCTCACCAAATCGGGCGCGCGTGTCCGGCTCGACAATCGCGGCATCGTGACGGTCGAGACCGACATGACCGATATCGGCACCGGCACTTATACGATCATCGCTCAGACGGCGGCCGAGATGATGGGTCTGGCCCTCGACCAGGTCGTCGTGCGCCTCGGCGATTCGACCTTCCCGGTCTCCTGCGGCTCGGGCGGGCAATGGGGCGCCAACAACTCGACCTCAGGCGTCTATGCCGCTTGCGCCAAGCTGCGCGCGGCGGTGGCGCAGAAGCTCGGCTTCAACTCCGCCGAAGCCGTTTTCACTGACGGTCAGGTCCGCTCAGGCAATCGCAGCGTGCCGCTCGCCGAGGCGGCGGGCGCGGACGGCCTTGTCGCCGAGGACATCATCGAATATGGCGACCTCGACCAGAAGTACCAGCAATCGACCTTCGGCGCGCATTTCGTCGAGGTCGGCGTCGATGCCGCTACGGCCGAGATCCGCATAAGGCGCATGCTCGCGGTCTGCGCCGCCGGCCGCATCCTCAATCCGAAAGCAGCGAGGAGCCAGGTGATCGGCGCAATGACCATGGGCGCGGGTGCGGCGCTGTTGGAGGAGCTCGCGGTCGACAAGCGCTATGGCTTCTTCGTCAATCACGATCTCGCCGGCTATGAGGTGCCGGTCCATGCCGACATCCCGCATCAGGACGTGATCTTCCTCGACGAGACCGATCCGCTCTCCTCGCCGATGAAGGCCAAGGGCGTGGGCGAGCTCGGCATCTGCGGCGTCGGTGCGGCTGTCGCCAATGCGATCCACAACGCGACCGGCGTCCGCATACGCGACTATCCGATCACGCTGGACAAGCTCATCGACCGGATGCCGAATGTCGGATAAGCAGATGATCACGCGCAGACGCATGCTTGCGGTCACCGGCGGGCTCGCTCTGGCAGCCGGATCTACCGGCGCGGCAAAAGGAAGGACAGTAACGATGGAAATCAAGAGAAGCGGTTCGCAGCCCTCCGGAAAAGGTCCAGCGGACTATTTCACCGGCACGGTCCGGGTTGACCCATTGTTCAAAGCGCCCGGCCCGGCGCGCGTGGTTGGCGCCAGCGTCACATTCGAGCCCGGCGCGCGCACGGCATGGCACACTCATCCCCTCGGCCAGACGCTGGTCATCACCTCGGGCAGCGGCCGGGTGCAGACCTGGGGTGGTCCCGTCGAAGAAGTCCACCCGGGCGATGTGATCTGGTTTCCGCCGGGCGAGAAACATTGGCATGGTGCATCGCCGACGACGGCGATGACGCATATTGCCGTTCAGGAGGCGCTCGATGACAAGACCGTCGATTGGCTGGAAAAGGTCAGCGACGAACAGTATCGGGCCTGACGAACAGTCTCACTCTCACGACGTATTGGCGAGAAGCGCGCCGGTGAGGGCGAGGAATGCCGCAAGGAGCGCCTTCTTTCAGCGTCACCATGCAAGCTGTCAGCTGTTAAGCGCTGATCGTGGCTGGCGATGAAGCAGGAGGGAATCGCCGAATTCATGCCGTCGGTAACGATGTCGGGCGAGATCCTGTGAAATGAGGTCCAGCACCTGATCCGGGGCAAAGGCGGAAAGCAGCTCGAAATGGCTTTCGCCACGCTCATGAACTCCGGTGAGGACGGCATCGACGAGGCGCAAGCTTGTCCCCTCGCCTATCCTCCCGTGCGCTATGCCATTGCCTGCGCGAACGCCGTCATCGGCAGTAGCGGCCGTTTCGAGCGCACGAACCACAGTGGTGCCAATGGCAATGACGCGGTGGCCCTCGGATTTCGCCTGCGCGATCGCGAGAGCCGTCCCCCGCGGAATATGGAAAGGTTCGTCGAAAGGAAGCCGGTGGTCGAGCACTGCATCGCCGGTCGAAGATATGCCGGCGGCATGCGTCAATGTCGCGAAATGAACCCCGCGCGATCGCCAGGCCGAAAGCATCTGCCAGTCGAGCGCAAAACCCGCCGAAGGCGGCTCGAAAGCCAGGGGCGCGGCAGCTATCCGCGTCCAGACGTCCCAGAGCGCCAAGGGCTCAGCGACATGCGCATATTGGATGGGTCGGCCATGAGCCGCGAGGCCGGCAAGGATCGCGCCGCGGCTGCCTGCGAAGCGCAGGGACACAAGGCGCGGGTGATCATGAATTTCCTCGATGATCGCCGCGAGAGGTCCGAGCGAGAGATGATCGCCGGGCGCAAGCGGCGGTGGAAGCGGCCTGTCTTCAGTCCGCATGCGATGATCGCCGCGCCCGAAGGCAACGGCGACAAAGCGTGACGGATCGCCCAAGGAAACCCATCCGGCCAGTCGGATCTCGATGGGCGCTCCGCTTGCGGCATGCATGCCGCCGAGGCTCGCCGGCAAGGTAGCGGCATCATTGGCAACAACGACGGCGCCGGCTTGGATGAATCCGGCAAGTGCGCTGCGTGGAAAGTGCGCCATGCCACCATCCGGAGCGACCATGAGAAGCCTGGCTGGACGCAGGTCGGGATGAGAGCCGGCGGTCATCATCGAGCCGCTTCGACACTTCGCGTCGGCAACTTCTCCATCATCAGCGCGATGATCTCCGCGGCCGATTTCGGAAGGAACGTTGAGCGTCGAGCGGTCGGCCTCGGGAAGCGCGAGCGCATGGAGGGGCGTGTCCATGTCGCCCGGATCGATGGCGAGGAAGCGTATGCCTTGGGCTTTCGTCTCTTCGTCCCAAATGGCCGTGAGGTGCCTCAGCGCCGCCTTGCTCGCGCCATAAGCGCCCCAGCCAGGATAGGCATTGACTGCAGCGTCGCTCACAATATTGATCACGAGGGCGCCGCGCCTCTCTCGCGCCGATGCCGCAAGCGCGCCGAACAGGGCCTTGGTCAATCGGAATGCGCCCAGCACATTGACGCAAAGCGCTTCTTCCAACTCCTCGCACTCGGTGTCGGCAAGAAGAACGAGCGGGACAGGGCCAAGGCTCGATGCATTGTTGATGAGAACATCTAGCCCGCCCAGATTGCCCGCGATCTGCAGGGCGATCGGGTAGATATCCTCCTTGCGCCCGACATCCCCAACAACGCCATGGGCTCCCGTCTCGTGGGCGACCCGCTCGACGGAAGCCGCGGTGCGGGCAACGAAGGCGGTTCGCGCCTGCTTTGCGGCCAGCAACCGCACGAGGGCGACGCCTAGTCCGGACGTCCCGCCAGTGACCGCCACCCGAATATCCTCGAGATTGAAATCCGTTCGCATCTGTTGACCTCTCCGCCTTCGAGGTTCATTGCTACAAGTTCAAGTTAACTTGAAGTCAAGCGGAAATTCTGCTTTTATCTGGCCATGGAGAAACTGTTGACCATAACGGATATTTCGCGGCGTAGCGGCATTGCCTCGTCGGCTCTGCGCTTCTACGAGGAGCGCCGGCTCCTCGCGTCCGAGCGCGCGGGCTCCGGGCACCGCCGCTATCCGCGCTCGGTGCTTCGGCGCATTGCCTTCATCGTATTCGCGCAACGGATCGGTCTCTCGCTCGATGAGATCGGCGCCGAACTCGCCAAGCTCCCTGCCGACCGTGTCCCGACGCGCCGTGACTGGGGGCGTCTTTCAGCCGAATGGACGAAGCGGATCGACCAGCGCATCGCCGAGCTCGAACGGCTGCGCTCCGGCCTCACCGAATGCATCGGCTGCGGCTGCCTTTCGATCGACCGCTGCAAGCTCGCCAATCCGGCTGACCGAGCCGGGCGCAAGGGATCGGGCCCTCGCTATTGGATCAGCTAGCACAATGGTCCGCAAATTTCGGCCGCTTGAATAGCATGGCCAGGCGGCCAAAAGTTTTCAGAGCTGAATTTATTTTACGCAGACGATGAACAGGCGCGGAAAGCGCAAGAGCGCCTTGCCGTCGCTCGCGGTCGGATAGGCTTTGGTGATGCGTGCGCGATACTGGGCGAGATAGGCGCGGCGTTCCTCGGCATCGAGCGGATCGAGATAGGGCCTGAGCCCAGTGCCTTTCACCCATTCGACGATGCCGTCCGCCCCGTCGAGCGGGTGGTTGTAGATCGTATGCCAGATGTCGACGCGCGCCACTTCGGGCTTGAGCGCGCCATAATAGGTCGCGGGCGCCGGCAGGCGATCGCGCACCCGTCCGAGCTTCTTGAGCTTTTCGGCCCAGGGCCCCTCCGCCGCTGTCTCGCGCATGGCGACATGCGAGGGCTCATCGTGATTGTCCGGCATTTGCACCGCGAGCACGCCGCCATTCGGCAAGGCGGCGATCAGACGGCTCAGGACGCGCAGATAATTTGGCACCCATTGGAAGACGGCGTTGGCGAAAAGAAGATCGGGCTCCTCCGGCGGCTGCCAGCTGGCGAGATCGCCCTCGATGAAATCTGCATAGGCACAGGATTGGCGTGCTTTCGCCAACATGTCGGGCGATGAATTGACGCCGACGATGCGGGCCTCGGGATAGCGCTGGATCAGGAGTTCCGTCGAATTACCGGGACCGCAGCCGAGGTCAAAGGCAAGACGTGGGGTCTTGAGCGGCACTTGCGCCAGCAGATCGCGCGCCGCGCGCGTGCGCTCGTCGGCGAATTTGAGATATTGGGTGGAGGACCAATCTGCCATGCCTCTCTATGACACGGCCGACCGCCGGCGGCTAAGCCGGAATGTCCCATAACGCCTCAGGCACCATATCTCGCGGGGACAACGGTCCGAGATTTTGAGCTTAATCGGTGGGAATTTGGTTTGCGACCAGGCGCTCCGTGGCCCGATCGCTCTGCGCAAGTCCCTCGGCAACACCGGCGCGGTCTGCCGCGTTCCGGTTCTGGCTGAGCTTGCGCTTACCTTCGAGCCGCCCGATCGGCAGGCGCAAACCGACGATGCCGCGCAACTGTGACTTGATATAAAACTCCGGCGCATCGCTGATTGCCCACGGTTTTATGCGTGCCTCCTCATGGAGCTCGGTGAGGCGCGTCACGACATGGAGCAGCCGTTCCGCATCGTCGAAGAACTCGACCGGTCCATAGGCATGAACGGCGCTGTAGTTCCAGGTCGGCACCACTTTCCCATGGTCTGCCTTGCTGGCATACCAGGACGGCGTGACATAGGCGTCGGACCCCATGAAAATGGCAAGCGCCTCGCCAAGCGGCGGCATCTGCCATTGCGGATTGGCCCTCGCGACATGCCCGTAGAGGACACCTTGCTCGCCTTCAGCCTCGTCCAGAAAAAGCGGCAAGGGCGTTGCGATCAGGCCCTCGGCGGTGACGGTCACCAAAGTGCTCAGACGCGCGCCACGCATGATCTCGCGCAGGATATGGCGGTCGTCTTCGCGAAAGGCAGGGGGAATATACATGGCGGAATCCTTGAGCTTTCCGCTCAGTTCTGTCTCAAAAGTGGACCGCTTGAAATGTCCAATAACGGCAAATCCATCCAGTCCACCATGTTGCCGCGAAAAGCCCGGCCTCAGCGGGCGAATTGCTTGTACTTGATCCGCTTCGGCATGACCGAATCCTCGCCCAACCGCCGCTTCTTGTCTTCCTCATAGTCTTGGAAGTTGCCTTCGAACCATTCGACATGGCTGTCACCCTCGAAGGCGAGCATGTGCGTGGCAAGCCGGTCGAGGAACATGCGGTCGTGGCTGATGATGACGGCGCAGCCGGCGAAATCCTCGAGCGCCTCCTCGAGTGCCGCCAGCGTCTCGGTGTCGAGATCGTTCGTCGGCTCGTCGAGCAGCAGCACATTGGCGCCTGATTTGAGAATCTTGGCGAGATGCACCCGGTTGCGCTGGCCGCCCGACAGCGTGCCGACCTTCTGCTGCTGGTCTCCGCCCTTGAAATTGAAGGCACTCGTATAGGCACGTGAATTGATCTCGCGCTTGCCGAGATAGAGCACATCGTTGCCGCCCGATATCTCCTCCCACACCGTCTTGTCGGGATCGAGCGCGTCGCGGCTCTGGTCGACATAGCCCAGATGCACGCTCTCGCCGATCCTGATGGCGCCCTGGTCGGGCTTCTCCTTGCCGGTCAGCATGCGGAACAAGCGTCGTCTTGCCGGCACCATTGGGGCCGATCACGCCGACAATGCCGCCGGGCGGCAGCTTGAAGGTGAGATCGTCAATGAGAAGCCGCTCGCCATAGGCTTTCGATAGTCCTTCGATGTCGATGACATTGCTGCCAAGCCGCTCGCCCGGCGGAATGATGATTTGCGCCGTCGTCGATTTGAGGCGGTTGTCGTTCAGTCTTGATAAGCTCGTCATAGGCCTTGAAGCGGGCTTTGGATTTCGCCTGCCGCGCCGTGGGCGATGAGGCGATCCACGCCTGCTCGCGCTCGAGAACTTTCTGGCGCGCCGCATCCTCACGCGCTTCCTGGGCGAAGCGCTTGGCTTTCTGGCCGAGATAGGCAGAGTAGTTGCCCTCATAGGGAATGCCGCGGCCGCGGTCGAGTTCGAGGATCCAGCCCGTCACATTGTCGAGGAAGTAGCGGTCATGGGTGACGATGAGGATGGCGCCCGGATATTCGCGCAAATGATGCTCGAGCCAGTTTACGCTTTCGGCATCGAGATGGTTGGTCGGCTCATCGAGCAGCAGGAGATCGGGCCTGGCGAGAAGCAGTCGGGTCAGCGCGACACGGCGCTTCTCGCCGCCCGAGAGATTGTCGATCGAGGCATCGCTCGGCGGGCAGCGCATGGCGTCCATCGCCTGCTCGACCTGGGCTTCGAGGTCCCAGAGGTTCTGGGCGTCGATCTTGTCCTGCAGCACCGCCGCCTTCTCGGCATTTTCCTCGGAGTAGTCCGCCATCAGCGTGTTATATTCATCGATGATGGCCTTCTTGGCCGCGACCCCTTCCATGACATTGCCCAGCACATTGAGCTGCGGGTCGAGTTGCGGCTCCTGCTCCAGATAGCCGACGGTGGCGCCTTCGGCGACCCAGGCTTCGCCCGTGAACTCGCTGTCGATACCGGCCATGATGCGCAGGAGCGTCGATTTGCCCGAACCGTTGGGGCCGAGCACGCCGATCTTGGCGTCCGGGTAGAAGGAGAGATTGATGTTGTCGAGAACTTTCTTGCCGCCGGCATAGGCTTTGGAAAGGCCGTGCATATGATAGATGAACTGACGCGCCATCAGACTTCCGTTTATCGATGAATGGAGTTGCCGCGGCTTCTAGCCGATAAGTCCTGCGCATGCAAATAAGCTGGCGGCGCTGAATGGCGCGGCCGTTCCTTCGGCGATGGTCGCTCACGCGCATTTGCGCTAGACTGTCGCAAATTATCGGGCGTTCGGATGATGGCCCCGTTGCAAATCAAGGTGCTCGGCGAGCTGGCCGTGCTGCGGGATGGCCGCGAAGTCGCCTTGCCTCCATCGAGAAAGACCCGTGCTCTGCTGGCATATCTCGCGGTCATCAACCGCCGGCAGCGGCGCGATTTTTTGTGCCAAATGCTTTGGAACGTCCCCGACGATCCTCGCGCGGCGCTTAGGTGGTCGCTTTCGAAATTGCGGCACCTGATCGATGTGATCTCCTTGCAGACCGACAGAGATACGGTGTTCCTGGATACGAGCGGGCTTGATCTCGATATTATGCACATCACTCGGATCGCGGCAAAAGACCTGCGGGCTCTGTCGACCGCCGACCTCGAAGCCCTCGAGGCGCGGTTTCGCGGCCGGTTCCTCGAAGGACTTGAGCTGCCGCGCTGCCCTGTCTTCATGTCATGGCGTGCCTTTCAGGCCGACACCCTGGATCGCACCAGGGTCCTCATCCTTCAGACGCTTGTCGATCGTCTGCGTGATGAGCCGGAGCGAGCCCTGCCTTTTGCCCGGAAGCTGCAGGAAATGGATTCCGGCAATGCCGGCCTGTCATTGTTGATGACCTCACTCGCCGCTTCAGCCCGTTCAAGCGCAACCGGCGAGAAGCCACGTATTCCCCGACGCTCGCAGGACATCCGGTATTGCCGTAGTCCGGATGGTGTGCGCGTCGCTTACGGCTTGTCGGGAAAAGGGCCGCCACTCCTACGGGCTGCGCATTGGATGTCGCATCTGCAATATGAATGGGAAAGTCCGGTCTGGCGGCACTGGATCGACTCCCTCTCCGCCGAAAACACACTGGTCCGCTATGACGAGCGCGGCAATGGCCTCTCGGATTGGGAGGCTGCCGATCTCACTCTTGCTGCTATGGTCACCGACCTCGAGAGCGTGGCTGATGCCAGCGGTCTTAAAGTATTCCCGCTCCTTGGCGTCTCGCAAAGCTGCGCCGTGTCGGTGGCCTATGCCACCCAGCATTCCGAGCGCGTGTCCCATCTCGTCCTTTACGGCGGTTACGCCAAAGGCTGGCGGCGGCGTGGCGACACGCACGAGATCGCCACCCATGAAGCCATGACGACCCTTATCCGCGAGGGATGGGGCAAGGACAATCCGGCCTTTCGGCAATTGTTTACCGAAATTTTCATTCCCGGCGCCAACCGGGAGCAAATGGCCTGGTTCAACAATTTGCAGAAAGAAACCGCTGCGCCGGCCAATGCCAGCAGGCTTCATTCAGCCTTCGGCGATGTGGATGTCTCAGCGCTCCTGGAGGAAATCCGGGTCCCTACCCTGGTTCTGCACGCCAGGAACGATGCGGCGGTCCCTTTTGCGCAAGGCAAGGCGTTGGCGGCGGGCATACCAGATGCGCGGTTCATCGACCTCAACAGCGCCAATCACATTCTGTTGGCCGATGAGCCGGCTTTCGCCGAATTCATTCGCGAAGTCCGATCGTTCATTTCCAGCCCCCGTTGATGGCGTAGAACTCCGGTCGCCAGTTTCAACGTTTCGCCTGCTCTATTTCAACACCCACTACCACACCCATTGCCATGCCCGCGGGTTAGCCTCGAACCGTTTCCGCAAGGGAGGACTCCCATGACGATTTATTCGGTGATCGGTGGCGGCGGGACAAGGCTGCATGTGCGCGAATGGGGCAAGGCGGATGCTCCCGCCATTCTCTTCGTTCACGGGTGGTCGCAGAACCATCTGTGCTGGCGCAGACAGTTCGAGAGCGGGCTCGCCGATGAGTTCCATCTCGTCGCATTCGACCTTCGCGGCCATGGCATGTCGGAAAAATCCACGCAGGCTGAAAGCTACACCGACCCGCGAGCCTGGGCGGATGACATTGCGGCCATTGTGGACACGCTGAGGCTCAGGCCCGCGATTCTCGTCGGCTGGTCATATGCGGGCTTCATCATTTGCGACTATATTCGGGCCTTTGGCGAGGATGCCATCGCCGGCATAAATTTCGCGGGCGCGGCGGTCACGCTCAACACGGCTGCGTTCGGGACTCTCATTGGTCCGGGCTTTCTTGATCACGTGCCGGGTGCTACGGCGGACGACCTTCCCGCCAATATCGAGGCCATTCGCGCCTTCATCCATGCGTGCACCGCAGAACCTCTACCGCCTGCGGAGCATGAAAGCGCTCTATGCTGGAACATGGTCGTGCCGGCGAAAATACGCGGCGCTCTCCTCACCCGCGTGATCGATTCCGATGGCATATTGCGGGCATTGAGCAAGCCTGTCCTCATGGCTCATGGCCGCAGCGATACCGTCGTTCTCCCCGCCATGGGCGAGCACATATTGAGGACATGTCCGACGAGCACCGCGTCCTGGTACGACGGGGTCGGCCATGCCCCCTTCCTTGAGGCTGCGCCGCGCTTCAACCGTGAGCTCGCTGGCTTCGCCCGCGATGTAGTGAATTGGATTCCACTCGCTGCTCAGTGATCGCCCTTCTCGGCCAGGAGCTTCTTCTGATAGCGGCTCTGGATGATGTCAACGATGACAAGCGCCGCCACCACGAAATAGAAGGTGCTCTTCGCCATCGGCTCGATCGGGTAGCCGAAGAAGGCGAGATGGGCGATATGGCCGCCTTCCGACATCAGCATGACGCCGACCAGGAGCAGCACGAACAAGCCCAGGACTTCGTACATCCGGTTCCTGGCGAGGAACGCCGCCACCCGCTCGGCCAGCACCACCATGAGGAGGCCCGACACGATGATGGCGAGCGCCATCACGGCGAAATTCTTGGTGAGCGCCACCGCCGACAGCACCGTATCGAAGGAGAAGACGATGTTCATGACGACGATCCAGGTGAGCGCCGCGGCGACGCTGCGCATAGCGCGGCCATTGCCCTGGCCGTGACCGAGTTCGGGGGCAGCCAGCATGTGGTAGATTTCCTTGAGCGCCGTATAGAGCAGGAAGACGCCGCCCAGGAGAACGATCAGGCTGTGGCCGTTGAACGTGGCCGATACCACAGGCGAAAGTCCGATGCCGAAGAGCGGGTCCTGGAAGGCGCTGATGAGCTGCAGCACCACGAAGAGCAGCGCGATACGCAATGCAATAGCGAGCACGATGCCGACCTGGCGCACATATTTCTGCCTGTCGGGCGAAACGCGTTTGGCTTCGATCGATATGTAAAGAAGGTTGTCGAAGCCGAGCACCGTTTCGAGCGCGGTCAGCACCAGGAACGTGACCAGGTTTTCAGGCGTGAAGAATTCGGCCATGCCAATCCCCGCTGGAAAAGGCCTTTAGTTGCCATTCCGGCGGGGGTGAGACAAGTGGGGAAAGTCAGACGGCGCGGCGCAGAACCGGCAAGGCGATCCAGGCGAACAGCAATATGCCGAGGAAGAACACGATCGACGCGATTCCCGTGATCGGCTCAGCCGCCGTATTGCCGCCGAAGATGAAGAATAGCGAAACCAGCATGACGATGCCGCTTACCGCCGTCAGCCAGAAATGCACCATCGCCAGGCGTGACCGATTGATGTCGGGAAACAGGTGATAGAAGAACGCGAAGAAGCCCGACATCAGCCACCCCGCAACCAGCGTGTGGGCATGGGTCGGCATTTGACTGTGGTCCTGTGACAGGCCCATCACCAGGCCCAGCAGCATGCCGCAAATGGCATAGATAATCGCCAGAGTGAGAAAATTACGTGCCGCGCCCGTCATGGTTGTTCGTCCCTCGAAATGTGCTCTTCTCGCGGGACGCCATAGCAGAAATCCGATTCGCGAAACAGTTAAAGTCGCGCGACTGAGGTGTGTTGGCCTTCAATCGCAACCTACGCTCGACGCAAGGGATGGAACCCTGCAGGGGTCAAATCACTGACCCATCACGGCCCAGGCGATGAGCAAACCCACACCCGCCCCGGCAAGGCCGAAGCCCAGCACGAAACGCATGCGGTGCAGCATGATTGCGGAACGCACTCTTTCGGTATCCAATTCATCTTCCGGCATGGCGCGATCTCCTTCTCTTGGGGGGCGCGGCGGAAGGTTTCTTTGGTACCGCCTCCGCCGAAGCCGGACAAAGGACCCAAAGAGAACTGGGACGTATTTTAGCCCTTAATGGGCTGTGAAGATAGACCAGTTCGCCGTCGATCGAAGCGCGCAGCTTGCGGCGTTGGGCATGGACCAGGATTTCGCGGCCCTCGAGGAAATCGAGCTTGCTGTTGCTTTCCCATTTCCCGAAGGTGGCCTGGGCCGACATGGCAAGAAGTTCCTTCCAGTCGCGCGTCTGCGCGGCATAGACGGCGAGCTTGCCTTGATCGGGCATCTCGCTATAGGGCAGCCCGCCCAATCTCTCGACGAAACGATTGTTGGCGATGATGAGCGAGGCGGTCTTGAGCTTGACCCGATCAGAATCGATCACCAGCCGCAGCGTCATCCGCGGCGCCTGGCGCACGAGTTTCCACCAGGTCTTGAGCCAGGCGAGTTTCTTGCCAAGGCGCGAGCGGTAGTGCTCCCGCTCGCGTCCGGCAACAATTCGCGGATGGAGGCCGAGGGTCACGTGATGAACGAAGATCTCGCCGTTTATCTCGCCGATGTCGATTTGCCGCTTTCTGCCGGTAATGACCGCCTCGACCGCTTCTTCGAGCTTGAGCGGGATGGCGAGCGCCCGCGCGAAGAGGTTCATCGTGCCGAGCGGCAGTATGCCGAGCGCCGTCTTGTGGCCGGCGAAAAGGGAAGCTGCGGTCGAGACCGTTCCGTCGCCGCCGCCGGCGAGCACCGCATCATTGTTCTCGCGGGCGGCCAAGAGCGCCTCCGTGATCTGTGAACCGTGAACCAGCTTCACATCCGGCTTGTGCCGATGAGTGCGCAGGATCTCGGCGATCATCTGAGCCATCTTTTCGGCATCGCCGTCCTTGAGCGTGCCGCTGTCATGGTTGAGAACCACGCCGATTTTCAGGGAGCCATCCTCCGCAGTTGCAATGAATGAACGCGGGCTTGGCGAAAATGGTTCCTGCGGTCGGAACTGGCGCAAAGCATCGGCCCGAAAAGTACGTGCGGCTTTCGGACAAGCAATGCGCAAATCAAAAAGCAAAGAGCGCCCGAACGCTCCGAAGAGGGGCTCGGCACCTAGTGTGCTGAACGCGAAGTTCCTGATATCTAACCGCTATACCGACAGGAACTTCGCGTTCAAAAGCACACTAGAATTATTGGATTTTCTAGTGTCCTTTCGAATCCGAAGTTCGCTCGGAAGACGCTGCGAGGTGATGCGAACTTCGGATTCGGGACACTAGCGTGTATCTGGCCGTCCGATCGCTTCCGCCGTGACATCGGCCTCGAGCAGGCCGTTGTCGTCGACCGTATCGGGCAGATAGCTCTTGATCACGCTGACCTTGACCTCAGGCTTTGTCGCGCCCATTTGCGCGACCGCGGCAAGTACCGTCTTGCGTGCCAGCGTTTCGGCTGCAGCGAGTGCCGCGGCGCCCGAGCCGAAGCTCTCGGTGCCCTCCGGACCATGCAGGCGGAAGAGCCCGCTGCCATCACCCTCGACGGTGATGGTAACGGTGCGGGCGACGACGCCGGTCGCCGCACCCACTGCATTGGCGACATCGCAGAAATCCGGGAACACGATCTCCGCCGCAAGTCGTCGTCCCACTTCGCCATAATAGATCTTGACCGGACCGCCGACGGCCACCACCGGCACTTGCGGGCTGACGACGATCCGCGCCAGGCCGAGGGAGCCGCGGCCGGAGCACACGGCGTCGAGCAGGATATCGCCGCCGGTCTTCTGGCCGAGCGCGGTGTCCAGGATGACGCGCCCAGTCAGCCGCACCACCTCCGACCACACTTCTTCGCAAAAGTCGCGGAGCCGTTCGGGCGACGGCATCTTCATCTCGCGGAAGCGCACCAGCAGCTGCGCTGCCTTCTCGGCCGCGGGCTTCGACCAGTTGGCCTGGAGGTCCAGCACATGGGCCGCATCGGATGGCGTGAATCCGCAAATCTGAATGAGGCCCTTGCGCTTCAATGCCGCAAGCGCCCGCTGCGCACCGGATGACACGGCGACCTTGCGGATGGGCCTGGGGCGATCGGTGACGAGATCGAGGATCTCTCTCTCGCGCGCCGAAAGCTCCGAAGCGCACCGGCGTCCCGCTGGCGCCGAACGGATGGACGACGAAACGGCCATGCATCGATCCGCCCTCGGTGTCGGCGAGGTCGGCATCGAGCATGGCAAGCACTTCCGGAAAGCGCTCCGCGATGAGCGAGACGCGGCACGATGCGCTGCGGCCCGACGCTGAGCGCGCCGTTGGGACCGTGGCCGATTTCGGAATCCCCGCCAAGCCCGATGGTGCGGACATCGATCGCCTTCACCATGGTGCGCCAGCCGCCGACTTCCGCCCCCTCTTCGGTCACGCGCGGGCGGCCCTCCTGCAGGACGCCGACATCGGTGGTCGTGCCGCCCATATCCGACATGATGAAATCGCCGAGGCCGGACAGCCAGCGGGCGCCGACCAGGCTCGCCGCCGGTCCCGACAGCACGGTTTCGATCGGCCGCTTCGCCACCGTATCGGCGAGCGCCAGGGTACCGTCGCCCTTGACGATCATCAGTGGACAGACGATCTGGAACGAGGCCATGGCGCGTCCGACCGCCTCGATGAGGAGCGAAATGCGCGAGATCAGCCTGGCATTGAGGGCGGCGGTGAGCGCCCGGCGCGGCGCATCGAGGGCGGAGGAAAGCTCCGTCGACAGGGTCACGGGCTTGCCCGTCGACGAGGTGATGACTTCCCGGATCACATGCTCATGGGCGGGATTGCGCACCGCGAAGCTCGATGCGACGGCGAAAGCGTCGCATCTGCCGCCGATCCGCTCGAGCGCCGCTTTGAGCGCCGTCATGTCGAGTGCCGCGCGCTCATCGCCATTGTGGTCATGGCCACCGGCAATGATCTCGATAGGCATGCCGGGAAAGGCTTTGGCAATTCCGGTCCGCTCGGCCATTTGCGCATCGAAGCCGGCGAGGATGACCCCGACCGAGCTACCATGGCCCTCGACCACGGCATTGGTCGCCAGGGTCGTCGAGACCGAGACCAGCGAAATGTCCTCAGGCTTGAGCCCTTGCGGCAGACAGGCCACCGCCTTGCTGATCGCTTCCGTGACGCCGATGGCGAGATCGCCCTTGGTGGTGATGGCCTTGGCCGAAGCGATCACCTTGTGGTCGCGGGCGGCGATCACCGCGGCGTCGGTATAGGTGCCACCGGTATCGACGCCGATAAAATAGGACTGTGAGGACATCGGAAAAGCCGGGCAATGAATGGAAGCTCGCGGCTAACAACCCTTGACCGAACTGTCAATGGAGGCCTCACCTCACTGCTCACGGGTTACGCTCACCAAGCACCTCGGAGCCAAGGCAATGCAGGAAAGCAACGAAAGCAATAGCAATGGCAGGCAGATTACGGCCACTATTGAATCTCCAAACCTCCCAATAGCAATATAAGGGCGCTGAACGCTACGGCTCCACGAGCGGTCCAGTAAAATCTTTTGTGTAATGGGTCCCAGGCTCCACAGCGCCCAGCCGAGTACGCCCATGGCCAATGCCATGAAAGCACAAACGATAAACCATAAGACACTCAGATAGACGTCTTCTGGCTCGGTTTCGAAGCGAGAGTAAGCTTCCGACAAGGATTCAAGCGCAACCACAGCAAGGAACATAAGTCCTATAGCCGCCACCCAGTCTACGATACCCAGGACTTTCACTATTCGGGGCAACATTTCAGCGACTCAAGTTCTGGTGAGCCCTGTATAATCAATTCACATCGTCGCGCCGATCTGCCAGGGCACGAATTCATTGTCGCCATAGCCGAGCAGCTCCGACTTGGTGCGCTCGCCGGACGCGACCCTCAGGATCTTCTCGAAGATTTCCTCGCCCTTTGTCCTCGATCGGCACGCCGTCGAGGATGTCGCCGCAATTGATGTCCATGTCGTCGATCATGCGCTCGTAGATCGGCGTGTTGGTGGCGAGCTTGATCGAGGGCGTCGGCTTGCAGCCATAGGCCGAGCCGCGCCCGGTGGTGAAGCACAGGATATTGGCGCCGCCCGCCACCTGGCCCGTGGCCGAGACCGGGTCGTAGCCGGGCGTGTCCATGAAGACGAAGCCCTTGGCCGTCACCGGCTCGGCATAGCGATAGACGGCGGTCGAGCGTGCGTCGTGCCGCCCTTGGCGGCCGCGCCCGAGCGATTTCTCCAGGATGGTGGTGAGGCCGCCGAGCTTGTTGCCGGGCGAAGGGTTGTTGTTCATCTCCATCCGATTGCGGCTGGTGTAGTCCTCCCACCAGTGGATGATGTCGACGAGCTTCTCGCCGACTTCGCGCGTGGCGGCGCGGCGCGTCAGCAGATGCTCGGCGCCATAGATCTCCGGCGTCTCCGACAGGATGGCGGTGCCGCCATGGCGCACGAGGATGTCGACCGCGGCCCCGAGCGCCGGATTGGCGGTGATGCCGGAATAGCCGTCCGAGCCGCCGCATTGCAGCGCCAGCACGAGTTCGGAGGCCGGCGATGGTCTCGCGCTTCACCGCATTGACGATGGGCAGCATCGCCTTGATCGCGTCGACGCCGGCATCGACCGTCTTCTTGCGTGCCGCCGGTCTCCTGGATCGTCATGGTGCGGAAGGTGTCGCTCTCGCTGACGCTTATAGGCTTCCTTGAAGCGCGGGATCTGGAAGCCCTCGCAGCCCAGCCCGACCATGACGACGCCGCCCATGTTGGGATTGGTCGCATAGCCCCAGCTCGTGCGCTTCAGGATATCGAAGATCGCGCCGCGATAATCGATGACGCAGCCATTGTCCTGGGTCAGCGCCACGACGCCGTCGATATTGGGATAGTCGTCGAGGATGCCGGAGCGGTTGATCTTCCTCGGCCATGAATCTCGCCGCCGACGCCGAGCAGTTCACGCTGGTCATGATGCCGATATAGTTGCGCGTGCCGGCCTTGCCGTTGGCGCGGCGATAGCCCTGGAAAGTCGCCTGCTGCGCCGACGGGCAGGATGTCTTCGGCTGTGCGCCTCGTGCGCAAAGGCATAGTCGCGGGCGAATTCGCGCCATGCTCGACATTGTGCTCATGCACCCATTCGCCGGGCGCGATGCCTGATTTGGCGAAGCCGATGATCTGGCCGAATTTGCGGATCGGCTCGCCTTGCGCGATCGGCTGCGTCGCCATCTTGTGGCCGCGCGGGACGCGCGCGCGGGCGACGGCGCCCGAGGCGCTCGCCCCCTTCTCGACATTGTCGACGGCGACGACGACATTGTCGGCGGCGTTGAGCCGGATGGTGCGGGGCTCTTTGCGTTGTCTCGACGATTTCATGGGCGGTATCTCCGATCGGAAAGGTTGAAAAGCTTTGACTTCCCTTGTGCATTGCCATTCTAACATGTTAGCATGGGTGCCAAAGGAAAATCCTACGATTTTCTGGAGAATATCCGGGCGCCGAAGCGCGGCGGCGCCACCGCCCGGGTCGTCGAGGCGCTGCGCGAGGCGATCGTCATGCACTGCTTTCGAGCCGGGCGCCTCTCGACAAGGCCGAGCTCTGCGAAAGGCTCGGTGTTTCGCGTTTCCCGGTGTCGGAGGCCCTGGCCCGGCTCCAGGCGCGAAGGTCTGGTCGACATCCAGCCGCAGCGCGGCACCATCGTTTCCCTGATCCGCTTCTCCGATGCGCGCGAGAACATGTTCCTGCGCAGGGCGCTCGAAGTCGAGGCGGTGCGCAGCCTTGCCGCCACGTCGACGACGACACGCTGACGCGGCTCCGCGCAATCTCGCCGACCAGAAGCAGCGTGGCGGCGGGCGGCCACAAGCAGAATTTCCATGAGCTCGATCTCGCGTTCCATGAGATGCTCTCGACGCCTGGGCTTCCGCGGTCAAGGCGGCAGCCGAATCCGCAAGGCTCGCCCTCGACCGGGTCCGGCGCCTGCTCTCCTCGCCCCAGCGTAACCGCCGCGACGGTGAGCGAGCATGAGCGCATTGTCGACGCGCTCGAGAAGCGCGACGGCAGGCGGCCGCCGATGCCATGGGCGCCCATCTCGACGCCGGTGATGTGCGAGCTCATGTCCTTCGCGCGCCGCGAGCCCGAACTCTTCACCGACTGGCAGGACTGGAAAACGGACAAGATCTGATGCGAACCAAAACGTTCAAGGCGCCTTCGGGGCGGCGATCAAATTCACCGAAATGGGCTTCGGCACGGCGCCGCTCGGCAATCTTCTGCGCGCTGTGTCGGAAGAGGACGCCCAGGCGACGCTCGCGGCCGCCTGGGAGGCGGGCATGCGCTATTTCGATACCGCGCCACTTTATGGCGCCGGCCTTTCCGAAACGCGGCTCAATCATTTCCTGCGCGGCAAGCCGCGCGAGCCAATATGTCATCTCGACCAAGGTCGGACGCCTGCTCCAGGTCTGCACCGCCGAAGGAGCGGCTGGGCATCGGCAAGTTCTTCGATACGCCGTCGCGGCGCGAGATCTATGATTACACCTATGACGGCGTCATGCGCTCGCTCGAATTCTCCCTCGAGCGGCTCGGCATCGATTCGGTCGACATTCTGTTCGTGCACGACATCGACGTCTTCAATCACGGACGGCGGAAGCGCGCGCGATGCCCATGTCGAGACGCTGATGAAGTCGGGCTACAAGGCGCTGGTCAAACTGCGCGACGAAAAGGTCATCAAGGCTTTCGGCGCCGGCGTCAATGAATGGGAGGTCGCCGAGATACTGGCCAGGCGGGGCGACTTCGACCTCTTCCTGCTTGCCGGCCGCTACACGCTTCTCGAGCAGGAGGCGCTCGACAGTTTGCTGCCGCTCTGCGAGGAGCGCGGCATCGGCATCGTGCTGGGCGGCCCCTACAATTCCGGCATCCTGGCGACCGGCGCCAAGCCCGGCGCCGACTACAATTATAGCCAGGGCGCCGCAGGACATTCTCGAGCGCGTCGCGCCGCATCGAGGCCGTCTGCAAGCGCCACAAGGTAAGTTGGCGGAAGCCGCCCTGCGCTTCCCCTTGGCCCATCCTTGCGTCGTTTCGGTCATTCCCGGCGGCGTCAGTCCGAAGGAGGTCAAACTCAATGTGAAGACCCTGGGCGCCGAATATCCCCAAGGCGCTATGGCGCGACCTCAAGGCCGAAGGCCTGATGGATCCACGAGCGCCAGTACCTAGATAAACGGCCTTAAACCTCCCCGAAATAGCGCGCCCTGGCCAGACCATCAGACGGCGCCTCGGGTCCAAGACCGACGGCATCGGGAACTGGCTTGGATCCTGCGCGAAGAGCGCAAACGCATTGGCGCGGCGCCGATCGGCTTCCTCGCCGCGCTCGAACAGCAAGGTAGTTTCCATCGCTTCCAGCCGCCGCATGCGTCCGTAGAAATCGTCATGGTCGGCCGCGTAGCCCTCCGCTGCCGATCGCCAGTTGGAGTCCGCCAGCAATCGATCGCGCAGCAATCTCACATCGCGCAGCGTTCGCGACAGGCCCCGGCCCCAGGCCGGGTCGGTGGCGGCTGCCGCATCGCCGATCAGAACCACGCCGTCCCGATAGGGCCGTTCGACCCAGCGATGCGATCCATCGAAGCTCGCAAAGGGTCCATCCTGGCGGGCACGATCGAACCAGTGCGCTGGCGCGCCCGCGGCCTGAAGTTGGCGGATCATCTCGTCCACCGAATGGCGGCCCGACAGACGCTTCGGCAAAATATCCTTGTGATGGATGAGATAGATGCGATTGCGCCCGGGCGCTATGCGCATCGCGATCACCATGCGCCCACCTGCCCCATCATAAATTGTTGATTGTGCTCATCTGCGGCTGGGTTGACCCGGCGAGGAGCTCCGAACAATCGGTATCGCCCTCGAGGATCATGCCGGCGGTGATCAATTGTTCGGGGTCACGCTTGACCTCGAAGCCAAGAACCGCGCGCAGCCGCGAATCACGTCCGTCGGCGAGAACGACAAGACGGGCGGAAAGGCTATTGGCATCGGCTCCGACGTGGATTTTCGCCGGCTCGCCTGGGGTGATCGCAGCAACCGCGTCGCCGCGCCTGACCTCGATCCCGAGAGCTGCTGCCCGGGCCACCAGGACCTCTTGCATCGCCGGATGCGAAAATGTCATGCAACGGGTCTTGCCGGGCGTCGTGGCTGCGAGATCGCGCACCGCGCTAGAGCCGTCCGCTCTGAATCTTGTGTAATAAGGAATCTCGATGGCGCAGCTTTTCAATAGAAGATCATAAATACCGAGGCGCTTCGCCTCCAGGCTTCCCCACGGCATCAGGACCTCGCCACGAATGCGGTCGCGAAACTGATCCTGGTGCTCGATGATGAGGATGCGCGCGCCGGTTGGCGCCAAGGCAATAGCGAGCGATGAGCCGGCAAGCCCGCCCCCGACGATGATCACGTCATAGTGCACGCCGCCCCTCCCGTCGTCATCCCCCCGAAAGGGATGATATATCGAAACCGGTCCATTTGGCGATTTCCGCGGACACCATCTCATCGAGCGCGGTGAGATACGCATCCTCGAGCCCGAGCTCGGCGAGGCTCGTCACAGTCCGATGGAGATAGGCGGCGCCTGATCCGCCCGAACCGCAGGCGCGCGCCAGCATATAGGCCTGCTCTTCGATGGGCTTTTCCACGAACATCCGGCTCTTGACCGGTTCAGCCCAAGTGGCGAGCGCGCGCACCTTGCCCTCATCGGTGTCGGCCTCGATCCAGCGCAAGGAGAGCATATCCTCCGACGTGTCCGTTTCACGCTTGAGAAGCCGCACCAATTGAGCGTGGCGGTCATGATGCGCGAGTTGAATGACCATGCCCGAACAGGCGCCACTTCCTTGGCGCAACCCCATCATCAGTCCAGGCTGGTCGGGGCTTCCGCGCCAGCGTGTGATCTCCATGCAGAAATCGCGTCGCCAGCCCGGAACATGCGCGAGGCGCCTGGCCACCACGTCGAAGGCAGGGCGCCACAACAGCGACCCATAAGCGAAGACCCAGAAGGGACCATCGCCCGCCTGCTCGAGAATCTCTATGGCCGCCGCCCGATAATCCTCGTCAGTGAAATAGGTGAGGCCGGGTTCGGGTCCCTGTTTCGGCTCGGGTCTTTCGCATAAGGCAAGGAGCTCCGGCGAAAGTCTGGGCCTTCCGGCCTTGGCGGCTTCATGATCAGCACCTGCCGCGCCATCTTCTGAGCTCGTAATACCACATGGCGTCGGTGTCCGAGAGGCCGATCAGGTCGTAGTCAAGCCGATCGCCGTCTTCAGGCAGTCTCGGCGGCGGTACGGTCTCCTTGGCAGATCCAGGAGTTCAGGAAAGTCGAGATCATTCCCATAATGTTCGCCATTGTCGGGTTTCCTTTGCTTGGCTAATGTTTCGCAACGGAATGTACTGGGTATTCGTGAACTGCTCCGGAGCCTGAGCGTGAAATCTCCCTGCCGCGGACCCGCCGGACCCTCGTTCTTCCGTGAATTCCTCATGAATTCCTGCAGCAGCGGAGAGGGCTAGCCGTGGCGAAGTGGTCGCTTCAGCTTCTGGGGGGCTTTGCCCTCACGCGCGACAGCGAATCTGTGGATCTGCCCAATCGCAAGGATCGGCTCTTACTGGCCTTTCTCGGCCTCCAGGCGGGGCGGCCCGCGTCGCGAGACAAGCTTGCCGGTCTTCTATGGGCGGACCGCGCCGATGAACAGGCCCGCGGCAGCCTGCGCCAGTCTCTGGCGGCACTGCGGAACGCCTTTGGAGAGGATGCCGACGCAATACTTCTGACCGGCCGCGACAGCGTGAGCGTGAAATCGGCTGGCCTTGACGTCGACGCCGCGGGTTTCGAACGGGCGTTAGCCGACGTTTCAAACCCTGCCGACGCAATCCGGCTTTATCGCGGTCCCCTTCTCGACGGCTTCGAGGCGCCCAGTCCCGAATATGCCCAGTGGCTGTTGCTGGAACGGCAAAGGCTCGAAGACTTGTCCGCTTCGATGGTCGAGCGCCTCGCCGGAATTGAGGTCAGTCAGCAGAATCTGGCTTCGGCTATTCTTCTCGCCCGCCAGCTTCTCGGGCGTGACCGGCTGAGAGAGCCGGTCTATCGCGCTTTGATGCGGATGCTGGCAAAAGACAACCAGCGCAACGAAGCCCTCAAACTCTTTGCCCAATGCGAGGCGGCACTCGCGGGAGAACTCGGCGTCAAGGCGGCTGAGGAAACCAGGAAAGTCTATCACACTATCCTCAACGGCGCGGAGACATCTGACCGGAAGATAGTGCATGCGGCAGCCGCGCCTGGCGGCGAGCGGCCGTCCATTGCCATCATGCCGTTCCAGAACATCAGCCGGGAATCCGAGCTCGATGTGCTGTGCGACGGCCTGGCGGAGGACGTCACCTCGGGCCTGGGCCGGTTCAAGCTGTTCTCCGTCATCGACCGCTTTTCCTCCGCCGAAATCGCAAAATCCACATCCGATGCTCTGGAGATCGGCAAGCGTCTCGGTGTGGATCTGGTGGTTCAGGGGAGCCTGCAGCGCCAGCAGGAGTCCCTTGCGCATGACGGTAAAGCTCGTCGACACCGCGACGCGTGCGCAAAAATGGAGCGGCCAGTTCAACCTCAAGCCGGCCGAGATCCTCTCGGCACCCGACAAGATCATGGCGGCCGTGCTGCCGAGCATCAATTCGCAGGTCGAAAGCACGCTGTTGGACAGAAGCCGTCGCAAGCCCGCTCTCGCAGCCTATGAGCATCTTCTCGTCGGCATCAGGCACCTGCGCGGCTATGAGCCGGACGACAATCGGCTCGCCATCGAGCATTTCGACAAGGCGCTCGCCGCCGATCCGGACTTTGCGCTGGCCATGGCCTATCGCGGTTTCGCCGATATCGTCTATCACGGTTACGATGCTACGCCCCCCGACATCCTCGAATCTGCTATGGCGCTCATTCGCCGGGCCTCCATTCTCGATCCCGAGGAGCCTCGCATCTGGTGGCTGATGGGGATCGGCCTGGCTTATGCCGGCGACCTCGATGCCGAAGAGCAATGCTATCGCAAATCCGTCGACCTCAATCCGAGTGACGCCAATGCGCTTGCCGCTCTTGCGCTGGTGACTGTGGCGCGCGGCCAGCACGAGCTTGGATTGTCCATGTTCCGCGAGGCCTTTAGGCTCAACCCGTATCACCCGGAATGGTATTGGATTGACTATGGAAGCATGCTTTATGTGTGCGAAAAATATCAGGAAGCACTGGAAGCTTTCAGCCACAGGCGGGAACCGCATGTGTGGGTGTTGAGCCGCGTGGCCGCGTGCTACGCGCAGCTGGGCCAGATGGACGAAGCGAAGGCCGTCGCGGAGCGGATCATGAAGAAGCATCCGGGCTTCCGGCTGTCTGAGCACAGATGGGGCAGCTGGGCATCAACGGACACGGCGCAGTTCCGGGCGGGGATGATCAAGGCCGGCCTGCCCGAATAAGGAGCGAAATATCGGGCTTGGTGCCGGCTTCGCCAGCGTTCGCTCGTCGCGATGCTAAACGGGCAAGAATAGCGGCGAGGGCGAGGGAAGAGAACAATTTGCGGCGGTTCATCGGCCAACCACCCGCGCTTGTCTCGTCGCAGGATGCCGCAGGAACAGTCCGGACTTTGTCTGCCCGCTTACTTCTTTGTAAATCACTATATTTGCCCGCTCTCGATCAGCGACTTGACCAGCACCGCTTCCATTTCATGCGCCGCGGTCAGCCTGCGCCAGCGGTCGTCATCCATCGCTTCCGAGCGCCAGGCAATGAAGGTCAGGACCGACTGACCGTCCTCGAGCCCGACATGACTGCCCGGGATCATGCGCAACTGGATGCGCGGCACGAGTTTTTGCGGATTGGGCCCCAGGTGATAGTCGATGCTGAGGCGCGCCTCGTCCTTGTCGATGCGCACCAGTATGCCGGCCCCATCGAACAGGCTCGTGCCATGGATGAGGCCGTCGGCGCGGATTTCGGTCTTCCATGTGCCGAAGGACCAGCGGTGGAGATTGTCGGCATCGCCCATGCGCGCAAAGACGTCAGGTGCCGCGCAGTTCACCACGATCGATGTGATATGCGATTGCCCTGCCCTCACGAGGCGAATCCGTAATCATGCTCCGCCGCCTCGGGGCTCCACCAAGTCCCGATGCGATATCGGCCTTGATCGCCTCGGCGCTGCGCGCTTGGGGACGGCCGAAGCCGCCGCCACCCGGCAATTCGAGGACGAGACTGTCTCCCACCGGCACCAGATGATTGCCCTTGTCCTTGAGCTTGGGTCCGCTGCCGAGAGAGGCGCTGCCTTTGCGGCCGGCCTTTCCGCCTTCGCGTCCCTGCGCCGGATTTTGGATGCGGTCGAAGGTTGCCGCCGAAATGGTGAAAGGTGCCTTTTCGCGGTTGGCGATCTCGATCGCTTGCGAAAGGCCGCCGCGCCATTCGCCGGCGCCGCCGCAATCCGTCAGATATTCCTTGCGCCTGAAATACAGCGGGCACTGGTCTTCGGTGACTTCGATCGGGATGGCGCCGATGCCCGAGGGGAAGGCGGTGGTCGCAAGGCCGTCCTTGCCGGGTCTGCCGCCGATGCCGCCAAGTCGCGATGCTGATCACGCCGAATTCCTTGGCCTTCGCCGTTTCATGGGCGGGCACGCGGCCATGCGCGCTGTTCAACCGACAGGATCCAGATGGAGCCGGCACTTTCCGCCTGCACCTTTCCGGGCAGGCCTGCGCCAGGCAGCCGAACACGGCGTCCGCCAGCATCTGGCCGATGACATGGCGCGCGGTCACGGGCGACGGCCGGATGGGATCAACGCAGGTGCCGGCTTCGGTGACGAGATCGAAGCACGAGAGCGAGCCGATATTGTTGGGCACATGGGGCGCGATCACCGCCTTGAGGCCGAACACGGAATAGGCATGGGTATAGGTGCGCGGGCTGTTGATGCCGAAGATCGAGGCGGCGATGAGCCGGTGAAATCGATGGTGATCTTGCCCGTTCTTGATGGTGAGCTTCGACCTGATGCATGATCGGCCCTTCATAGCCATCGAGCGGCATCTCATAAGACCATTCGCCTTCCGGCATCGCCTTGATGGCTTCGCGCGCGCCCTTTTCCGACTGGTGAGATGTGTTCGGCCAGCGGTTCAATGCTCGTTGAGCTCGAATTCGGTCATCATCTCGATGAGGCGCCGCGCGCCCGTGTCATTGGCGCTCACCAGCGACAGAAGATCGCCGCGCACTTCCACGGGATTGCGCGAATTGGCGAGGATGATCGAAAGCAATTCCTCATTGATCTTGCCCTCCTTGCGCATTTTCAGATGCGGGAATGAGCGTGCCTTCCTCGAAGGAGGAATTGGCCTTGGCCGACATGCCGACGCCGCCGACGTCGATCACGTGGCAGGTCGATGGCGAAAAACGCCACCGGCTTTCTTGCCGAGGAAGACCGGCGTCATCATCACATAGTCGAAGAGATGGCCGGTGCCGAGCCAGGGATCGTTGGTGATATAGACATCGCCGGGCTTCATGGTGGATTGCGGGATACCACTTGAAGAAATGGCTCGACCGCGGTCGCCATGGTGTTGACGTGGCCCGGGCGTGCCGGTCATGGCCTGGGCGATCATGCGGCCCTCGGCGTCATAGACGCCGGCGGAAAGATCGCCCGCCTCGCGGGTGATGGTGCCGAAGGCGGTGCGCAGTAGCGATTGCGCCTGTTCCTCCACAACGGCAATCAGGCGGTTCCACATGACTTGGGTGCGGATGGCCGCGAGGGCTTGCTTGGACTCATCGGCCTCCTATGACCTTCCCGTTGTGATCGACCTTTGCTTTGATCTGAACGGTGTCAAGGCTGAATAATCAGAAGTTGGAGGCCTTCCGTATCGCCAAAGTCGAGCAACTTTGCGGGATAGCGCTCAATCGCCTCCAGAACGATATAGCCCAGGCTGTCGATCTCGCCGCGGAAATTGGCGCCGACAATCGTCGAGGTTTCATCCTCGGCAATGATCGCGGGACCCTTGATGCGAGCACCCGGCTTTCATGTCGAAACGCCAATAGATAGGCACGATGACGCTTACCCGAGCGCGGGATCATAGACCTGCCGCGCTTGCTCGGCTTTGGCGCGCTTCGGCCGCCTTTCTCGCCGGCCCGCTTTGCCTGCGGCGGCGTCGATGAAACCGTGACCGACCAGGTGATGGCTTCCGCCTCCTGCTTGGGAATGACGAAGCCCGTAGACCTGTTCATAGAGGCTTCTCGAATGCGGCCCTGAGTTTCTTGCCGTCGGATCATTCAGCGTCTCGCACCGGGAACGGTGACGCGGATTTCATGGCCCTGCCCGACATAGCGGCAATCTGCAATGCGTGTGCACTCGTGAGCCTTTGTCCTTGCCGAGCGCCGGCTCGACCACGGCGCGGGCATCGACGCTCATGCGCTTGCAGCAAGTCTGTTCACCGGGCTTCGCATCGAAAGCAGCGAGCGCGACCGCAGCACTGCGCGTCACTTCATAGGCGATCGGCGCCCGCAGGAACCCGATCGCCGATCCAACGCCGGCGCCCATCGGCACGATGATCCGGTTTTCACGCCGACCTTTTCGGCAAGCCGGCAGGCATGCAGGGGAGCGCCACCGCCAAAGGCGATCATGGTGCATGGCGGCGATGTCCCTGCCGCGCTCAATGGCATGGACGCGCGCCGCATTGGCCATGTTCTCCTCGACGATTTCGGTGACGCCGGCCGCCGGCCAGAAATCCTTGAGTCCCAGCGGCGTCGCCGATGGCTGTCTGCAACGCCAGTTTGGCGCCGGCCTCATCAAGCTTGATCTTGCCGCCGGCAAAATAGGCGGGATCGATTTTGCCCAAGTGCCAGATTGGCATCGGTGACGGCAGGCTCGGTGCCGCCACGGCCGTAACAAACGGGGCCGGGCGTCGAACCGGCGCTGTCGGGCCCGACGGTGATGCGGCTCGAGCTTGTCGACGCGCGCGATCGAGCCGCCGCCGGCGCCTATCTCCACCATCTCGATGACCGGAATGCGTACCGGCAGGCCTGAACCCTTCATGTCGCGATAGGCGCGCGCGATTTCGAATTTGCGGGCCCGCTCGGGCTCGCCATCGCTCAGCAGGCAGATCTTGGCGGTGGTGCCGCCCATGTCGAAGGAGAGCACCTCATCGAGCCCGCATTCGCCGGGCGATTTCGCAGGCGAGGATGGCGCCGCCCGCCGGTCCTGATTCGACGAGACGGATCGGAAAGCGCGCCGCGGTTTCGAGCGTGGTGAGCCCGCCGCCCGACATCATGAGGAACAGCGGCGCCGTTCAAGCCGCGCCGCGCAAGTCATCGCGCAGCCGGTTGCAGATAGCCCGACATCAGCGGACGCACATAGGCATTGGCGCAAGTCGTCGAGAAGCGCTCGATATTCGCGGATTTCGGGCGCCACTTCGCTCGAGATGCAGATGGTCACGTCTTCGTCGAGCAGAGGCCTGAGGATATCGCGCACCCGTCGCTCATGCGCATCATGCGCATAGGCATGGAGGAAGCCGATGGCGACGGCGCCGACTTTCTCCTCCCTGACCTTGCGGGCGAGGTCCGGTATTGCCGCCTCATCGAGCGGCACCAGAACGTCGCCATTGACCGCCAGCCTTTCGCGCACCGTGTAGCGCCTTGTCCGCGGCACCAGCGGCGCCGGCCGGTCGATCATCAGATCATAGTGGTCGAAGCGCTTTTCATATCCCTGTCTCGATCATATCGCGGAAATCCCTCCGTGGTGATGAAGGCGGTCTTGGCGCCCTTGCGCTCGATCAGCGCATTGGTGGCGAGTGTCGTGCCGTGGATGAAAACGTCGACGTCCGCAGGCAGCGACCTTCGCTTCCTGAAGCACGATCCCGATGCCTTCGAGAACGCCAAGTTCCGGTGCCTGCCGTCGTCGTCAGCACTTTGCAGCTGTGCCAGCGGTGGGCCGGTTTCGAGAACAATGTCGGTGAACGTGCCCCCGATATCGGCGGCGAGCTTTATGTCTTTTCGTTGGGCCATACGCTTTCCTAGGCCCGCCCACTCAGTTCGTCACCCCGGCGAAAGCCGGGACCCCTTGAATAGAATCAACCGGGCGAGGTTGCTCGCGTGGCGAGAATTTAATGGGTCCGGGCTTTCGCCGGGATGACGGATGGGTGGTGCGGAGATTTCGCAAATATGACGATCTTTGATCATCGGAGTACTAGCTTGGTGCCAGAGAATACCGCAAGCACTAATCCCCGTTGCCGCGATATTTTAGTTATGAAATAATATTGCGATGCTAGCCAAGCCGCTCACCCGCAAGCACGCTGTTGCTCTTGATGCCGACGATCCGCTCGCGTCGGTCAGCGAGCTCTTCGAGCTCAAGCCTGGCAGCATTTTCATGGATGCCAATTCCATCGGACCGATGCCGAAGGCGGTGCGGTCATCCGCCAAGGCTCTTCTCGACGACTGGGTGGCGTTGCGCCGGCGCGGCTGGAGCAACCGGCAGTGGCTCGACATGCCTTCGCTCCTCGGCGATGCCATTGCGCCGATGATCGGGGCCGATCCGGGCTCGGTGGTGGTGTGCAACTCGACCACCATCAACCAGTTCAAGGCCGTCGCCCACTGCCTGGCGATCAACCGTGAGCGCTTCGTGATCGTGAGTCAGAACGGGAATTTCCCGACCGACGTGCATGTCATTCAGGGCATCGTCGAAGCCTCACGCGGCGGCTTGAGCTTGCGTTTCATCGATACCGAAGAGGAAGCGATCGCGGCCATGGACGAGACCGTCGCCGTCGCGGCCTTGAGCCATGTCGACTATCGCTCAGGCGAGCGCTGGGACATGCAGCGCGTCACTGCGGCCGCTCATGCCAAGGGCGCGTTGACGGTCTGGGACACGTCGCATTCGGCAGGGGCCGTGCCGGTTGCGCTGAAGGACAGCGGCACCGACATGGCGATTGGCTGCGGCTATAAATATCTGTGCACCGGCCCTGGCGGGCCGGCTTACATATATGCCGCGCCAGGAGACCGCCGATGCCGTGTGGCCGGCACTTGCCGGCTGGATGGGTCATGCCGACGTCTTCGGCTTCACCCGCGATTTCTCGCCGCATCCGGGCATCAAGCGCTTCATCGCCGGAACACCGGCCGTCGCCGCCAATGAAATGGCGAGGCCCCTGCTTGACATCTGGCCGAGGATCGATCCGCAAAAGCTGTGGGCCAAGCACAAGTCCCTGACCGATTTCCTGATCACCTTGCTTGAACAGGAATGCGGACCGTCTCGGCATCGAGGTCACATCCCCGCGTGATCATGGACGGCGCGGCGGCAATGTCAGCTTCCGCTCGCCGGGTGCGGGCTCGGTGGTCGAAGCGCTGATCGATCAGGGTGTCGTCTCCTCGTTCCGCAAGCCCGATGCCATCCGTTTCGGCGTCTCCCCACTCGTCATCTCGCACCAGGACATCTATGAAGCCGTGGCGCGGCTCAAGCGCATCCTGACGGACGAAACCTGGAAGCAACCGAAATACCAGAAAGTATCCGTGTGAGCCCACATCCCGTCTACGGGCCCAATCCCTTCAAGCTCGGCATATTCTCGGCCAATGCCGATGGCGGCCTGACGCTCACCACGGTGCCAGAACGCTGGCAGGCGCGCTGGAGCGACGTCGCAAGGCTCTGCCGGATGGCGGACGGGGCGGGTATCGATTTCTTCCTGCCGATCGCGCGCTGGAAAGGTTTCGGCGGCGCCACGAATTCTCGCGAGCATTCCTTCGAGACCTTCACCTTTGCATCCGCCCTTGCCGCCATCACCGAGAGGATCGGCATCTTCTCGACCATCCATGTGCCGATGATCCACCCCGTCTATGCGGCGAAGGCCCTGGCGACCGTGGATCACGTGAGCAACGGACGCGCCGGCCTCAATATCGTGGCCGGCTGGAATCCGGATGAATTCGCCATGTTCGGCATTCATGCCGAGGCCGAACGCTATGCCCAGGCGCTCGAATGGTATGAGGTGATCACCCGCATCTATACCGAGACAATGCCCTTCGACTTCTCCGGCAAATATTATCAGCTCAAGAATGTCTCGGGTAAGCCGCAGCCGGTGCAGCGCCCGCGGCCCGTCACTTTTAATGCAGCCTTCGGGCCGCCCGGCCGCGATTTCGCCGCCCAGGCCAGCGATTTCCTGTTGACGACCTTCTCCGAGATCGATGCCGGCCGGACGCACATCGCGGACATCAAGGCGCGCGGCGAAATATTCGGGCGCAAGCTCGGCGTATTCGCCACGGCCCATGTCGTCTGCCGTCCATCGCAAAGCGAGGCCGAGGCCTATTATGAGCGCTATGCGGTGACCGAAGCCGACAAGGGTGCGGTCGATTACCATATGAGCCAGAAGCAGAAATTTGCAGGCTCGCATGATGAGGTGACTTTCCGCCTGCATGCCAAGCGCTTCGCCGGCGGTGCCGGCACCTATCCGCTTATCGGCACGCCGGGGAGGATCGTCGACGAAATGGCCAGAATGCATGAGGCGGGCTTCGCCGGCACCACCGTGTCTTTCGTCAACTATCTCGATGAGTTGCCCTATTTTGTTAAGGAAGTACTGCCGCTGATGCGCGAAGCGGGATTGAGAGCGGCATGATGGGGGCACAATCGTTTTTCTCTCCTACAAAATTTTCCCCCTCTCCCGCTTGCGGGAGAGGGTGCCCGATAGGGCGGGTGAGGGTGTTGGCTCGAACATCATGCGCTCTCTTAGGAAGGACACCCTCATCCGACGCTTCGCGCCACCTTCTCCCGCAAGCGGGAGAAGGGAAGTTGACGGAGAAGGCCCACTCCATATGACCATCCTCCCCCAGGCTTATTTCAATCCGCCGCGCCGGCTGCCTTTCGTGCTGCCGACTCCGCCCGGCGGCAGGAAGCTCATTTCGCTCGCCATCAATGAAAGTGCGTATGGCTGCTCGCGCAAGGCTCAGGCCGCGGCGGAGGCGCGTTTGGCGGATCTCAACCGCTATCCAGATCCCTCGAGCGCCGATTTGCGCCGCGCCATCGGCAAGCAATTCGCGCTCGACCCTGAGCGCATCGTCTGCGGCAATGGGTCGGAAGAGCTTCTCGATGTCGTGGGCCGCATGTTCGTACGCGCGGGCGATGAGATCATCATGTCGCAATCGGGGTTCTTCCAATTCGCAGTGATCGCGGCGCGGCTGGGCGCCGAGCTCACGCGCGCACCCGAGAACGATTACGCTACCGACGTCGACGGGCTTCTTGCGCTCGTGACATCCAGGACCAAGCTGATTTTCCTGGCAATCCCCAACAATCCGACGGGCACGCTCCTTCCCGTCGATGACGTCATCCGGCTGCATGGCGATCTGCCGCCCGCGACTGTGCTGCTGCTCGACCTCGCCTATGGCGAATATATGGAGAAGAGCGACCTCGACCGCCTGATGCGCTATGGCTACTCAAAATCCAATATCGTCATCGCCCGCACATTTTCGAAGGCCTATGGCCTCGCCGCCTTGCGCGTCGGCTGGGCGCTGGCGCCGGAATGGATGACGCCGGGCCTCAATCTTCTGCGCGGGGTCGGCAATATCAATGCCATCGCGCAGGCAGCCGCGGCAGCGGCTGTCGCCGACCAGGTCTTTGTCGACCGGGTCGTCACCGAGACGGCCGCTGAGCGCGACTTCATGGCGCGGCATTTTTCGAAGCTCGGCCTTGATTTCGTGCCGGGCCGCGGCAATTTCCTGCTGACCCGCTTTCCGGACGAGGAGGAGAAATCGGCGGCGAAATTCATCGACCTCGCCATGCAGCGCGAAGGCATCTGGCTGCGCCCTGTGGGCGAGCCGGGTTTTGCCAATTGGAGCCGCATTGGCCTCGGCAATCGCACTGAAAACGAGCTTCTGATCGGGCTGATGCAGAGTTTCCTGAAGTGACCTTTCAGGGCTTGACGCATGATCTGGAAAAGGGGACACCGGTTCCGAAAAGATCACGCATAAACAATGAGATAAAGCGCGATGGCTGCGCGGGCATTAATGCCATCGCGCTTTGGCGCGGAACACGTAGTATGGGCAAATATATAACCTGGGAGGAGTAACATGAGGAAATCGGTTGTGACGGCGGTGCTTGCGGGCCTGCTCGCGGGTACAGGGTTGGCGCACGCCGCCGACACCAAGATCGGCGCGCTGATGGACGTGACCGGACCGCTGGCGAGCTTCATTCCGCCTTTGATGAATGCCGCCAATTTCGCCATCAAGAATGTCAATGACGGAGGCGGCCTGCTGGATGGCGAGGCGGTGCTCGTGGTCGGCGACAGCCAGGCTGCTTCGCAGCCCGCCGTCGACGCGGCGACCAAGCTCGTCAATGTCGAGAACGTGCCGATCATCATGGGTGCCCTGGCGTCGGGTTCGACCATCGCCGCCGCAACCGCCGTGACCATTCCAGCGGGTGTCGTGCAGCTTTCGCCCACCGCCACCTCGCCCGCCATGACTGATATGAAGGACGGCGATCACCTCTTCAGGCTCGTGCCCAGCGACAACTATCAGGGCGACGTCCTCGCCAAGATCGTGCTCGACGAAGGCATCAAGAAAGTCGCGATCACCTATGTGAACAACGACTATGGGGTCGGCATCGCCAACACCTTCAACAACGCCTTCAAGAAGGCAGGCGGCGAAGTCACGGCTTTCGAGAAGCACGAGGACAAGAAGAATTCCTATCGGTCCGAGATCGCGACGCTCGCCAAGGGCAAGCCCGACGCGTTCGTCGTCATCGCCTATGCTTCGGGCTCAGGTTCGAAGATCGTCAAACAGGCGATCGAAGGCGGCTTCTTCTCGCGCTTCATCGGTACCGATGGTTTGCGTGACGATCAGCTGATCAAAGAAGTGGGCGCCGATGCCCTGAAAACCTCCTTCTTCTCGGCGCCGACATCGCCCGACAAGAACGAAGCCTCGGCCAAGCTCCATGAGGCTTTCAACGCTGAGTACAAGGAAGGCGCCGACAAGCCTTTCGTCGACCAGACATATGACGCGACCTTCCTTGCGGCTCTTGCAGTCGAGAAGGCTGGCTCGACCGACCGGGGAAAGATGATCCAGGCCTTGCGCGACGTCGCGACGGCGCCCGGCGAGGTCGTTGGGCCCGCCGACTGGGCCAAGGCCAAGGAACTGATCAAGGCCGGCAAGGACATCAACTACGAAGGTGCCGGCGGCTCTTATGAGTTCGACGCCAATGGCGATGTGACGGGCTTCATCGGCAAGTTCATCGTCGATGGCGATACTTACAAGCAGATCGCCATCTTCCAGTAAGAACAAAGAGGACCCTCTCCCGCCGTTCCCCTCTCCCGTTGCGAAACAATGGGAGAGGGTGGCCGAAGGCCGGGTGAGGGCTCTCAGGGCGATTTCGTAGCTCTCAACAAAGAGCCCTCATCCGCCCTATCGGGCACCTTCTCCCTCGCTGCACACGGAGAAGGGGAAACCAGGAGATGGGCCGCAACTCGGACCACACGGCTCGTGATCGCCCTTGAAAACATCGTCATGCGCTTCGGCGGCCTCGCCGCCGTCGACGATGTGAGCTTTGTCATTGCCAAGGGTGGCATCACCGGCCTCATCGGTCCCAATGGCGCGGGCAAGACGACGCTCTTCAATATCGTCGCCGGCCGCCTCTTCCCCACTTCGGGCCGCGTGCTGCTCGAAGGCCGGGATATCACGCGCCTGGCGCCGCATGAGCGCGCCCGCTTGGGGCTCGCCCGCACCTTTCAGATCCCGCATGAATTCGGCGGGTTGACCGTGCTCGAGAATCTGATGGTCGCGGGGGACACGCATGAGGGCGAGAGCCCGTTCAACGCCGTCCTGCGCCGCGGCCTCTTCCTGCGCGCGGAGCGCGCCGTCTATGAGCGGGCCCGCGACACGCTCGATTTCCTCGAGCTCAAGCCCGTCAAGAACGAGAAGGCCGGCAATCTCTCGGGCGGCCAGAAGAAATTGCTCGAGCTCGGCCGCAGCTTGATGCGCGAGCCCACCATCATCCTGCTCGATGAGATCGGCGCCGGAATCAACCGCACGCTGCTCGGCAAGATTGCCGAGAAGATCAGGCGGCTCAATGCCGAGCGCGGCTACACATTCTGCCTCATCGAGCATGACCTCGACTATGTGTCTCGGCTATGCGGCGACGTCATCGTCATGACCCAGGGCCGGGTGTTGACGCGAGGCTCGATCGATGCGGTGCGCCAGGATGAGCGCGTCATCGAGGCCTATTTCGGGGGCGGCAAATACGAGGTCGGCACGTGAGCCGCCTCCTTGCGATCGACGGCCTGACTGCTGGCTATGGCGGGCTGCCGATCATCGACAACATCAATCTGGATGTCTCGCCCGGCGAGATCATCGTGATCATCGGCCCGAATGGGGCCGGCAAGTCCACGGTTGCGAAGTCCATCTTCGCCCTGACTAATATCATCTCCGGCTCGATCCGCTTCTCCGGAAACGAGATCTCGGGCCTGGCGACCCAGAAGCTGGTTCCCTTGGGCATCGCTGCGGTGCCGCAGACGCGCAACATCTTCCCCTCGCTGACCGTCAGGGAAAATCTCGATATCGGCACCTATGCCTCGCCGCCGCGCGACCGCGCCGAGGTGGAGAGCCGCGTGCTCACCCTGTTTCCCGATCTCGAGCGCAAGCTGGACCAGCCGGCGGGCGAATTGTCCGGCGGCCAGCGCCAGATGGTGACGCTGGGCCGCGCGCTTGATGAGCGAGCCCTTGCTGCTCTTGCTCGATGAGCCGACCGCGGGCCTCTCGCCCGCCTATCTCGAGCGCATTTTCGATCTCATCCTCGATATCCGCAAGGCCGGCGTCACCATTCTCATGATCGAGCAGAATGCGCGCCAGGCGCTGAGCATCGCCGATCGCGGCTATGTGCTGGTCAATGGCCGCAACTTCGCCTCAGATACCGGCGCCAACCTGCTCGCCAATGACGAGATCCGACGCTCCTTCCTCGGAGGCGCGCGCCCATCATGATGGATTTCACCTTCAAGGCGAGTGAGCCATCTCCTACTTTCCCCCTCACCCGTTGCGAAGCAACGGGAGAAGGGAAGCGCTGGAGCCGCCCGTCATGATGGAGTTCATCAATTTCTATCTGATCCCCGGGCTTGCTCTGGGCGCCATCTATGGTCTCGGCGCGGTCGGCATCTCGATGATCTTCGGCATATTGCGCTTTGCCCATTTCGCCCATGGCGATGTGATGACGCTCGGCGCCTATGGCACGCTGACCGCCGTTTTCCTGTCGGGTCTCCACCCGCTTTTGGCGCTGCCGGCCGGCATCGTGCTCGCCATTGCGGCGGTTCTGCTCGCCGACCAGATCTTCTACAAGCCTCTGCGCGAGCTTCCGACCATCTATACGGTGATCGCCTCCTTCGGCGTCGCCCTGATTTTCCGCTCCCTCGTCCAGCTGGTCTGGGGCTCGCAAAACGAAGTGTTCATCCGCGGCGTGCAAAAACCCCTCGTTCTCTTTGATTTGATACGCGTTTCACTGCTTCACCTCGAATCGATCGCGATCATCGTCGCCGCCGCCGTGGCGCTTCATATCTTTCTGACACGAACGAAGACCGGGCGTTCGATGCGCGCCGTCTCGGACAATCCCGAGCTCGCCCGCGTCGCCGGCCTCGACACCGAGAAGATCGTGCGCTCCACCTGGATCATCGGCGGCAGCCTTGCCGCCATTGCCGGCGTGCTTTCGGGCCTCGATACCAACATCCATCCCAATTTCGGCTGGAACCTCATCCTGCCGATGTTTGCCGCAGCGATCCTGGGCGGCATCGGCAAGCCCATGGGGGCACTGCTCGGCGGCATGGTGATCGCTCTGATCGAGGAGCTCTCCTCCTATCCCTGGATCAGCGACGAGCCGTTGATCAATCCCGGCTACAAGACGGCCACTGCCTTCTTGATCATGGTGCTGCTCCTCATCTTCCGCCCGCAGGGCCTGCTCAAGGGGAGGCTCTTCTGATGGATCCGGTGGGCCTTCTCTTCTATCTGGTCGCCTTCCTGATCGCCGGCGGCATCTACGCCATCCTCTGTCTTGCGCTCAACGTGCAATGGGGCTTTGGCGGCCTGTTCAATGCCGGCATCGCCGGCTTCTTCGCGGTCGGCGCCTATACATCGGCGCTCCTCACCGCGGCACCTGCAGCAACTCATCTCGGCGGCTCTCCAGTTGCCCGTGCCTGTGGGCATCCTCGCCGCGGCCTTGACCGCCGGCGTCACCGGCTGGGCGGTGGCCAAGATCTGCATCAGGCTCAAGAGCGACTATCTCGCCATGGCCTCGATCGGCATTGCCGAGATCCTGCGCATGGTGATCGTCAATGAGGACTGGCTGACCAATGGCAGCCTCGGCATCACCAATATCCCGCGTCCCTTCGATGGCCTACTTCAGGGACGTGACGCCGATGTCCTCTTCTTGGTCATCGTCTGGGTGATCGTCGGTCTCATCTATGTGATCTGCAACCGTCTCTATGACAGCCCCTGGGGCCGCACCTTGCGCGCCGTTGCGCGACAATGAGGATGCAGCGCGCGCCGTCGGCAAGGATGTCGATGCCTTCCGCTTGCAGACCTTCGTCATCGGCGCGGCGCTCATGGGCATCGCCGGCGCGCTCAGCGCCCATTATTTCCGGTTTCTCTCGCCCGAGGCCACCGAGCCTCTGCTCATCACCTTTCTGATCTGGGTCATGCTGATGGCGGGCGGCAGCGGCAACAACAAGGGGGCGATCATCGGCGCGCTGTCGGTCTGGGCCATCTGGTCGATGACCGAGATCTTCACCAACCGCCTGCCGGCCGAGCTTGCCACCCGATCGTCCTATATCCGCATGCTGCTGATCGGTTTACTTTTGCAGTTCGTTCTGCAGAAATATCGCTCGGGGCTCATCCCGGAGCGCTCGCCCGGCATCGCCTTCGACAAGGACCAAGACAAAAGCCATGGCTGACTGGATCAAACGTTTCTCACTCACCGGCAAGGCAGCCCTCGTCACCGGCGCCACCAAGGGCATCGGGTTCGACGTTTGCAAGGTGCTCGCCGATGCCGGCGCCGATATCGCGGCCGTCGGGCGTGACGAGAACGGCCTCGCCGAGGTGAAGGCGGCGGTCGAGCGGCTGGGCCGCAAATGCGTGGCCATCGCCGCCGATCTCGCGACCGTCGAAGGTCCGGTCGAGGCGGCGCAGATTGCGCTTCAGTCCTTCGGCACCATCGACATATTGGTGAACAATGCCGGCATCGCTCTGATCGACCCGCTGCTCGAAGTCAAGCTCGAGGATTGGGACAGGACCATGGCGGTCAATTTGCGCGCCCCCTTCCTCATCGCCAAGGAGCTCGCGCCCAGGATGATCGCCCAGCGCTCGGGCAAGATCATCAACATCTCATCGCAAGCGGGCGTCGTCGCCCTTGACGGCCACGCCGCCTATTCGGCGTCGAAAGGCGGCCTCAACATGCTGACCAAGGTCATGACGTCGGAATGGGCGAAGCACAATATCCAGACCAATGCCATTTGTCCCACCATCATCCTGACGCCCATGGGCGAACAGGTCTGGGGCGATCCGGCCAAGGGCAAGCCGATGCTCGACAAGACGCCGCTCGGCCGCTTCGGCAAGCCGCAGGAAGTGGCCGACTGCGTGCTCTATCTGGCTTCGCCCGCATCTGACCTTGTTTGCGGCGAGACGATCCTCATCGATGGCGGGTTCACGTCGCTGTAGCGACCTCAGAGCTCCTTGAGCTCGACTCCGCGAAGCAGGCCCCTGCCCACGACCGGACTGTCTTTGCTGAAGTCTATTCCGAGCTTTGCGCCCATGGCGTTCATCAGTTGCGTTTTTGTTTCCGCTGAAGCACCGGCCTTGAAGGAGCCATTCCGCAGCTCGCTTTCAGGCGCCGGTATGAGCGTTAGCTTGTCTCTCCGCGGCTCCGGCTCGCGGCGAGTTCTTCAAGCGCACGCTGGCGTGCCAGGCCGCGATCCAGATCGGTGACATGGATCAGTCCGGCGATGCGGCGCAGCAGCATGTCCTCATAGGGATCGAGTACGCCATCCGCATAGGCGACCTTCCACAGCATCTCGATGATCTGGATGCGCTCTTCACCGCACAGGCGATCGTTGACCCGTCGCGTGAACCCATAATATTGCGTTGAATGTTCAACCGCCTCCTCGGCCGTCGCAATCAACGAACTCACCGCCTCGGGTTCGAGCTTGAACTTTTCGGCGAGCAGGCGCTCGATCGTCGCCCGCTCTGTCGCATCGAAATTTTTATCCATGCGCGCCGCCTCGATCAGCAGGGCGGCAACCGCATGCTGAAGCTCATCGGCACCTTCGGTCACTGCCGGCGTATCGCGGCCGCTCAGGAAATCAAACAGGCGATCGAGCATGAAGCCTCCGACTGGATTGCCGCCAAGCGCTCAATAGGTCGCCCTGCCTCCCGATACATCGAAGACCGCACCCGTCGAGAACGAGCATTCCTCACTCGCGAGAAAGGTGACGAGGCTTGCCACCTCATCGACCAGGCCGAAGCGCCCCATCGGGATCTTCGACAGCATGAAGTCGATATGGGCTTGCGTCATCTGGTCGAAGATCGGCGTCTTGACTGCAGCCGGGGTGACGCAATTGACCGTGATCCGGCTCTTCGCCAGCTCCTTGCCGAGCGACTTGGTGAGGCCGATCACGCCTGCCTTCGAGGTCGAATAGGCCGAGGCATTGGGATTGCCCTCCTTGCCGGCGACCGATGCGATATTGACGATGCGGCCATAGTCCTGTGCCCGCATGAAGGGCACGACCGCCCGGCAGCAATAGAAGACGCCGTTCACATTGATGTCGATCACCTGGCGCCATTTCTCCGGCGGATAGTCCCAGGTCGTCGCATTGGGCCCGGTGATTGCCGCACTCGTCACCAATATGTCGACGCGCTCGAGGGCTTTCGTGGTTTGCGCCGCGGCATCGTTCACGCTCGCCTCGCTGCTGACATCGACGGCAAGGCCGAGCGCGTCCTGGCCGAGCCTCGCCGCGGCCTTGGCGCCTGCTTGTGCGTCCACGTCCCAAATCGCGCACCTGCCGCCTTCGGCGATGACGCGCTCGGCGATGGCATAGCCGATGCCCGATGCCCCGCCGGTAATGACGGCGACCCGACCCTTGAATTTCTCGGCAAACTTCATGCTACCCTCTACGCTTTGAAAGTGCCGGATCATTTCACGTAAAAGCCTTGCTTAGGCAAGCGATTATGCGCGTGACCGGCAATGCCGAATATGAGAAGCTGTCGTAAAGTATGACAATTGGGAGGATCAGCCATGAACAAGCCCGTTCAACCAACGCAAGCGGGCGATGCCGCCGTCATCCGCGTCCAGCAGTTTGAATCTCCCGCGGGCGTTCCGCTGCTCTCCACCCAAATGCTCGCTACCGCCGATGGCGAGCTCAATCGCGAGCTCAACCGCTTCCTTTTCGATCCGCCCTCCAATCCGACCCTGCTCAAGGGCAAGCGCATCGCCATTTGCTGCACCAATGGGGTGGAAGAGGTCGAGATTCTGGGCGCCCACAGGTGGCTTTCCGAGCATGGCGCAACCGTCCATATCGTCGCCCCCAAGGCCGGTCCCTTGCCGCCGAGCTATGGCGTGAAGATGCCGCCCATCGCCGAGACGCATGTGCTCGCCATCCGCCTCATGGAGAATGGCGGTTGGCTCAAGATCGACCGCTATGTGGCGGACGCCAAGGCTTCCGACTATGACGCCGTCATCCTGCCCGGCGGTTGCTGGAATCCGGATTTTCTGCGCGCCGACAAGGATGCCATCGACTTCGTCCAGTCGATGAATGCGGCGGGAAAGCCCGTCTGCGGCATCTGTCACGGGCCCTGGGTCCTGGTCAGCGCCAAACTCCTCAAGGGCAAGAAGGCGACCGCGGTGTGGAACATCCATATCGATCTCGAGAATGCCGGCGCGACAGTGATCGACGAACCAGTGGTCGTCGACGGCAATCTCATCACCGCGCGCTTTCCCTATGACCTGCCGCGCATGGTCGATGCTTTGGTGAAGCAACTCGTCGGCTGATCTCAAAATCCCGTTACGGCTTGACGAACAGCTCGCCATAGAGATAAGCCGATGTCAGCGCGATGACGAGCACGATCACGAAGATCGCGACGACGACGAGGCCCGCCTTGACGAGGCTCGAGACGGGCACGCCGGGTTCGCACAGTGGCAGGAGATTGTTGATCAGGCCGGCGATTACGACGAGCGCGCAGCCGACGCCGAACAGCGTGAGGCTAAAGGGCTGGAAGATCAGGAGCAGCGCCACGGCGCCAAGGCCGATGATCGCATATTCGACGTTGGTTGCCGTCTTTACCGACATTCCGGCCGGCTGTGACTTCGGATCGCTCATGCCCTGACTGCCTTCCCTTGGTCGTCGAAAAGGTGCGTCTGTTTCGGATCGGCCCGTAGATGCAGTTGCTCGCCGATCTTCACGCGCATGTCGCGCGGCACCACCACCCGAATATCCTGACCGGCCTGGCCGCGCGCATGGATCAACGTTTCCGCACCCATGGGCTCAATCAACTCGGCTGCCACTGTCATCGTGTCGGCGCTGCTCGTGGCGACCGGCGCGAAGGCGCGCGGCCTGATCCCGATCGTCGCCTTGGAGGCCTTGAGACTCGATCCGGCACCGTTCACGACGAAATCGAGCTTCATATCGCCGACTGCAACGGTCGCCTTGCCGCCGCTGACGCCCTTCAATTCCCCTTCGATCAGGTTCATCTGCGGCGTGCCGATGAAGCTTGCAACGAATAGGTTAGCCGGCCGCGTGAACACATCGTGAGGCGAGGCAACCTGCTCGATGATGCCGTCGCGCATAATAGCGATGCGGTCCGCCATGGTCAGCGCCTCGAGCTGGTCATGGGTGACAATGACCGTCGCCTTCGACAGGCCGGAAAGCACTTCCTTGATTTGTCCACGCATCGACTGGCGCAATTCGACATCGAGCCGGCTCAAGGGTTCGTCGAACAGAAAGCAGTTGGGATCGCGAACGATTGCGCGCGCGACGGCGACCCGTTGCTTCTCGCCCTCGGAAATCTGTCCCGGCAGCCGGTCGAGGATTTGATCGAGATGCAAGATCCCGGCTACCCGCTTGACCCGCCTTTCGACTTCCTGCCGGCCGAGCCGCTCATAGTGCAGCGGAAAGGCGATATTCTCGCCGACCGGCAAGGCCGGATAGAGCGCATAGAACTGGAACACCATCGCGATGTCGCGTTTTTCGGGTGGCAGATCGTTCATGCGCCGGCCCGCGACGATCACATCGCCGGCCGTCGTCTGCTCAAGGCCTGCGATCATCCGCAATGTCGTCGTCTTGCCGCAGCCGGACGGTCCCAGCAGGCACACGACCTCGCCCGCAGCGACAGAGAGATCGACATCCTTCACCGCGACGAAGGCGCCGAATTTCTTGGTGACGTTTTTGAGTTCGATCGTCGACATGAACGCAAATTACCGCTTGATGGTGCCGAATGTCACCCCGCGCAGCAAATGGTTCTGCAGGAAGAAGGTGACGAGGATGACGGGAATGAGGAACAGGGTTTCGATCGCCGCCAGAAGGCCCCAGCGCACGCCGATGTCGCCGCCGATGGTCTGCGCCATGGCGACCGGAATGGTTCGCGTCTCGACGCCGGTCAGGAGCAGCGCGAAGAGATATTCGTTCCAGGTGAGAATGAGGCCGAACACCGCCGTCGCCGCGAGACCCGCGATGACTTGCGGAAGGCATATCTTGAAGAAGACGCGCGTGTCGGAGGATCCGTCGATCCGCGCCGCATCCTCGACATCGGGCGACAGCTCGTCGAAGAAGCTTTTCATCATCCAGATCGTGAATGGCAGATTGAACGCGGTATAGAGCGCGATAATGCCGAGATAGCTGCCGGCAAGATGCGTCACCCGGAACATCAGAATGACGGGGATGATCACCACGATGGCCGGCAGCATGCGGGTTGTGAGAATGATGAACAGATATGTGTCGTTGCCCTTGAGCGGATAGCGTGAAAAGCCGAACGCCGCGAGTGTGCCGATCACAAGCGCAAGGAACACGCTCGTACCGGCGATAAAGATCGAATTGAAGAAATAGAGATCGAAGTTCGTCGCCTGCGCTTCCGTGCCCGCTGAAAATGGCCGGCTGAACACGCCATAGAAGTTCTCGATCGTCGGCGTGAACAGGAAGCTCGGAGGCACCGCCAGCGCTTCATTGTGCGTCTTGAAGGCCGTCATGATGATCCACAGGACCGGGAAGAAGTAGACGAGGCTCACGACACCCGCGAAGAGCGTGCGGCCCCAGCCTGCTTCCCCGACGCCCGAGGGACGGCGGAATCCCAGACGTTCGAAAAGCGGAACGGAAGAAGCAGAAGGCATCCTCTTACGCCTCCTTCGCGCGGCGGTTTGCCAGATAGAGATAGAGGTTCGTCAACACGATTACGATGAAGAGCAGGATGTAGGACATTGCGGTAGAGTCGCTCGTCTTGTTGAACTGAATCGCCTGCCGGTAGACATAGATCGCGACGGTCTCCGTCGAGGTGCCAGGGCCGCCCTCCGTAAGCAGGAACACGATATCGAACAGCTTGAAGGCCTCGATCGTGCGGAACAGGAGCGCCAGCATCAGGAGCCCGCGAATATAGGGAAAAGTGATGGACCAGAAGCGCCGCCAGCCCGAGACGCGATCGATGGCGGCCGCTTCATAGAGATATTTCGGCACGCTCACGAGCCCGGCAAGCACGAGGAGCATCACGAAGGGCGACCACATCCACGCATCGGCGAAGACGATGCCGGCCATGGCACCTTCGGTAGTCGAAAGTAGAATGTAGGGCTCGCCGGTGAACAGTCGGACAAACTGGCTGAGCAGGCCGAAGGTCGGCTCATAGTAGTAGCGGAAGAAGGCGCCGACAGCGACGAAGGACAGCATCATCGGGGTCAGCACGAGAATGAGAAGGTAGCGCCGCAGCGGGAACTGCTTGGCGAACAGCATGGCAAGCAGGAACCCCACCACCATCTGCACGACCACCGTTATGATCGCGAGGATCGCCGTCGTGTGGAGATGTTCCCACACCGCCGGGTCGGTGATGATCTTCTCATAATTGTCGAGGCCGACGAATGCCGGCGGCTTCATGCGGTTGGCACGGTAGGAGAAGAACGACAAACCGAACGACCACAGGAGCGGGAAGATGTTCATGATGAACAGAAGCGCGATCGCAGGTGCGACCAGGAGCCCGCCCTTGTAGCGGCCCCAGGCATTAACGACGAGCGTCAACGCAACAAGGGCACAAGCAGCACCTGAAACCCAGAATGAAATTGTCGGCGGAAGCAAGATGATCGCGAGTGGAACCACGATCATGCATGCCGCCAAAGCCAGCGGCCAATTCCGCCAGTCGAGATTAAGGAACCGCGAGGTAAAATTATCGGCAGTTGAGGCTTCTGTGGTCATCTTCTCGTTACTGGCACTCGGAATCATTGAGGCTGTTTACATGCAAAGTGTCCGCCCGACCGGTCCGTCATCCCGGAGCACCGGTTTTCCGCTCGGCGTCATTCCTAAGGCAAGGCGTGCGCCGGCATCAATCCGGCGCACGCCTCATTTCGACAAGATCAGACTATTCCTTGATATGTCCTGCTTCCTTCAAGAGTTTCTCCTGAAAGGCGGCGATATTGTCGAGCGTGGTCTTGGCATCCTGCTTGCCGGTGATGGCCAGGTCATACTGTTCCTGGCCCTGCACGAGCAGCTCGAAGAATTCCGGAATGTGCCAGGTATCCTTCTGCCAATCGAGGCCGGGCGCCCAGGTGCGATTCCACGGACGATAGCCCACATATTTGGGATCGTTGTAGACGGCCTTGATCGCGCTCTGCCCGCCGCGCGCGGCGAACTCGTGCTGAATTTCCGGCGAGAGCCACCATTTCACGAAATCGACGGCTTCCTTGATCTGCTGGTCGGTCGTCCAGGTCATCAGCACGAAGGGCTGACCGCCGATATTCGACCAGCGGATGAGCTTGCCGTCAGGCCCCTTGAGGCCCGGCATCTGGGCGAAAGCAACCTTGTCGGCCACTTTCGAGGTCTGCGGGTTGATCGTGCTCTCGGCAAAGCCGATCCACTCGATGTGCATCGCGACCTTGCCTTCGCGGAACAGCTCATCGGTCTTGAAGATGTCCATGCCGCCGGTCTTCACCACAGGTGGCATGTACTTCAAGAGCCGCATGTAGTGATCAAGCGCCTTGACCGCTTCCGGGGAGTTCACGACGCCTTCCGCATGGCCTTCAGGCTCCTTGGTCTCATCCCAGATATTGGCGCCATACTGCCAGATGAATCCGTTGACCTGCATGGTGTTGAAGTCATAGGCCTTGCCTGCCTGATAGGCGATGCCATAGAAATCATCGTCAAGTGTCTGGCCGGCGAGTTTCTCGCCCTTCTTGCGCATGAAGAACTCACCGATCTTCTCGAACATGTCCCAATCGACATCGTCCATCTCTTCGGGCGAGCAAGGCAGTTTCTGATTGTATTTGGCCTGGAAGTTCTTCTGCTCCTCATCGCTGCAAACAATGTCCTTGCGATAGTAGTTGATGAGGATATCCGGCATCTGCGGGAAGCCGTAATAGTTTTCCGACTTGTAGGGATAGGTTGCATAGGCCTGCAATGGGGCCGGGTGCATATCGGCGAGCGCCGCCTTAAGCTGCGGATCCGCGTCGATCAGGTCGTTGATCTTGCGGTAATAGCCGCCTTCGATGAAGGCGCCGAGCCACTGCGAGTCCGATACCGCCATGTTGTATTTCTGCTCGCCCGAGGTGAGCGAAGCATTGAGGCGGGTATAGTAGTCAGGCCACGGAATGAAATCGACATCGAGTTTCACGCTGTTGCCGGAAGGCGCCTTGTAGTTCTTGTCGAACAGATCCTTCATGATGCGGGTCGGCGGCCAATCCGGCACCGCCATCTTGAGCACCACGTCCTCGGCCACCGCCGGCTGAAGGAACGTGCCGCTCATCAGCGTCGCCGCGACGGCGGCGCCTGCAAAGGACGTCAACTTGTAATGCCAACTCATGTCCAGTTCTCCTCCCTAGTTGTCCAGGCACTTCGTTTCTTCGCGGGTTCGAACGGTTCACCTTAGGGCGATACCGTCCTCGGCGCGGAAGACGTGGATTTTTCGTGCATCGATCTTGATCGGCAGCTTGTCGCCGAGCTTGATCACGCTCGCCCGCGATTCGGGCAAAAGGATCCTGAGATTGTCGGCCTTCTCGCCGAGCGAGACGATAGTGACATCGCCGAGCGGCTCGAGCAGCTGCACCGGCGCCGAGAGGTCGGCCGCCTTGCCGGTAGCGATCTGGAGATCTGAGGGGCGCACGCCCATGAAGACCTTGTCGCCGGCGCGCGCCTTGAGCTTGCGGGCGAGATCGAAGCTGCCGAAGCCTGTCTCGAGCACCTCGCCGCTCTCGCCCACCGTCGCCTCGATCAGGTTCATATGCGGCGCGCCGATCTTGCCTGCGACATAGACATCCTTGGGCGTGTCATAGAGCTCGTCCGGCGTGCCTTTCTGCACCACGGCACCGTTGCGCATCACGGCGATCTCCTCGCCCATCGACAAGGCCTCGAGCTCATCGGGCGTCGCATAGATCATTGTCATGCCGAACTGGCGGTGCAGCCGCTTGAGCTCGGCGCGCATATCGTGCCGGAGCTTGGCGTCGAGATTGGTCAGGGGCTCGTCGAGCAAGAGGATATTTGGCCGCCGGATCAGCGAACGGCCGAGCGCCACGCGCTGCTGCTCGCCGCCCGACAGAGTGATGGGCTTGCGCTCGAGCCGGTGCGCGAGCTTGAGCATCTCGGCAGTCTCTTTGACCCGCTTGTCGATCTCAGCCCTGGCGACATTCGCCTCGCGTAAGGGATAGGCGAAATTCTCATAGACGGTGAGATGCGGATAGAGCGCGAAGGACTGGAAAACCATCGAGACGCCGCGCGACTTGATCGGCGCATGGGTCGCGTCCGCGCCGTGCAGCGCCACCCTGCCCTCATCCGGGACCACGAGGCCTGAAATGGTGCGCAACGTCGTCGTCTTGCCGACCGAGCTCGGCCCGAACAGAGCAAAGAACTGTCCCTCATCCACATCGAAGGTCAGCCGGTCGAGCGCCTGTACGCTGCCATAGACCTTGGAGACACCTTCGAGGCTGACGGCGGGCGCTTTATTGGCGGACATGGACACCTCAGCTCGCGCATCGCACCGGAAAGTGTGCAGCGGTTTTCGGACATTCCGATGCGCACAAAACAATCCGAATCGTGCTGGGGCAAACGGGCTTCATCGACGCAAAATCCTCCCTATTAGGCGCTGCGCTACGCCCTTGTTATTGATCAGACTGGTAGTACCAAATTAAACCGAGCGCAAGCCTTCTGAATAAGACGTGCAAAGCAAAAACGCTACTGCACATGCGAAAGGCGCCTCTTGCGGGAGATTTTGCGCTGTTCTATGGCTAGCAGAACAAATTTGGTCGGACCAAAATGGTCGACCCAGTACTGTCCAGGGAGGAGCCTTCATGCATCTTTCGACACATAACTGGATGCGAGCCGAGCCGCTCGAGACCACTTTGGCGCGCATCAAGAAGTTTGGCTATGAGAGCATCGAGATCTCGGGCGAGCCAACCCAATATAATGTGAACGATACGCGCAAGCTCCTGAAGCAATATGGCATCCGCTGCTGGGGCTCGGTGACGCTCACTCTCGCCGACCGCAATCTGGCCGCCAGCGATGAGGGCCAGCGCGCCAAGACCGTCGCCTACATGAAAGACGTGGTCACCATGGTGAGCGAGCTCGACGGCGAGATCATCACTCTTGTGCCGGCGACCGTCGGCAAGATCGCGCCCGACGGCACGCCCGAAGAGGAATGGCACTGGCTCATCGAGGGCGTCACCCAGGTGCTATGAGCACGGCAAGAAGAAGGGCGTGCGCATCGCCATCGAGCCGCTGAACCGTTTTGAGACCTATATTCTGAACCGCGCCGACCAGGCGCTGGCACTCGCCGAAGCGGTCGGGCCTGATTGCGGCGTGTGCATCGACGCCTTCCACCTCAATATCGAGGATGCCGACATGTATCGCCTCGATCCGCAAGGCCGGCAAGCGCCTCTATGATTTCCACATCGCCGACAACAACCGCATGGCGCCGGGCCAGGGCGCGCTCGACTGGAAGAAGATCGTGAAGACGCTTGAAGGAAGCGGGCTATGACGGGGCGCTGACCGTCGAATTCGTCGCTCCTGTCGACCGCACGCCGGCCACGCAATATCCCAATGCTGTCGAAAAGAATCCGGTCGACATCTCGCCCGAGCAGCTCAAGTTCATCCAGGACCACGGCTCAAGCCTGTTGAGCGAGGAGTTCTACACCATGCTCGTCAAGAAATCGGCCGACACGATTCTGCCGTTGATCAAGTGAGCCACCCTCCATCATTTCCCCTTCTCCCGCGCGCAGCGTGGGAGAAGGTGCCCGATAGGGCGGATGAGGGCTCTTTGGCGAGAGCGACGGAGGCTCAACGAGCCCTCACCCGGCCTTCGGCCACCCTCTCCCATTGCTACGCAACAGGAGAGGGGAAAACTTGGAGATGGCTCGCCCTGCCCGCAGGGGAACCGCAATGAAGATCATCCGGATCGAAGCGACCTGGGTATCCATACCCATTGCCCAAGAGCGTCAGCACAGGAGCGACTTCGGGCAGATCAGGACGTTCGATTCGGCGATCGTGCGCATCGACACCGATCAAGGCATCACCGGTTGGGGCGAAGGCAAGAACGCCGCCGGTAGTTCCGGCACCTATGCCGGACTTGTCACCCTCATCAACAAGGAATTCGCCCCGCGCCTCATCGGCAAGGACGCGCGCGACATTTCCATCATCTGGGACGCGCTTTACAACGGCGTCCGTGCGCATCACGCGACCGCGCGCGGTCATGCCATGCCCGACATGGCAAGGCGCGGCCAGACCATCGCCGCGATCAGCGCCATCGATATCGCGCTGTGGGACATTGCTGGGAAATCGATGAATGTCCCGGTCTGGCGCCTGCTCGGCGGGCGTAAGGCCTCAGCGATGCCGGCCTATGCGTCAGGCGGCTGGGCTGATGCCCGCACGATTGGCGATCAGCTGTCGGGTTATCTGAAGCAAGGCGGCTTCAAAGCGGTGAAAATGAGGGTCGGCGCTATGGATGGGACACCGCAAGCCAGTGCCGAGCGCGTTACGGCGGCGCGCTCGGCGCTTGGTCCCGACATCGAGATCATGGTCGATTCGCATGGCACCTTCACAGTCGCCGAGGCCAAGCGCTTTGCTCATCTGGTACGCGACTGCAATCTGGCCTGGTTCGAAGAGCCGGTGACGGCCGACGACAAGGCCGGCATCGCAGAGGTGCGCGCCGCCGCCATGATTCCGATCGCCGCGGGCGAGAGCGAGTTCACCCGTTTCGATTTCCGCGATCTCATCACCCACCGCGCGGTCGACATATTGCAGCCCGATCTCGCAATATGCGGTGGCATCACCGAGGCGCGCCGCATCGACGCGCTGGCGGCCGCCTTCAATCTGAGGCTGGCGCCGCATCTGTGGGCCGGAGCCCCTGCCTTCTTCGCCGGCCTTCATCTCGCCGCAGCGAGCCCGTCGAGCTATATTCTCGAATATTCGCTCGGCGCCAATCCGATGCTGCATGATCTCATCGAAGAGACGGTCGAGGTGAAGGACGGCATGATCGCCATTCCCGACCGGCCGGGCCTCGGCATCACAGTGCGCGAAGAGGTGCTGAGCCGGCATGCGGTGCGCTTCCAATGAACGAGCATCGCGACCTGGTTTCGGAACTGGCGCTCTTCTTCCTGCAGCGGAAATATGAGCCGGGCGAGCGCGTGCCTTCCGAACGCGAGCTTGCCGAAAGGTTCAAGGCCGGACGTGGCCTGGTGCGCGAGGCCCTAGCCTATCTCGAGGCGCTGCGCGTCATCGACCGGCGCGCCAAGTCCGGTATCTACATGTCCAGCGACTCGGCGAGCGTCGAGGCCTTGGCGCTCTTCGCCCAGATCGGCGTGCCGCTGCAGGCGGACGAAGTGCGCCAGTCGAACGAGATGCGCCGCATCCATGAGATCACCGCGGTGAGGCTCGCCTGCGAGCGTGCGACCCTCGAAAACTTCGACCGTATGCGCGCCGTGCTCGCTTCCTCCCTCAAGCGCATCGAAGCGCAAGAGCCGATCGATCTCGAGGATCGCGACTTTCATCTCGAGATCGTCAATGCCACGCAGAACAATGTCTTCTACCGCATCGTGCGCATCTTCTATCTGATGACGGCCGAGCGCCGGCGCATCTATTTCCAGCGTCCCGAGCGCTGCCGTGAATCGCACAATGAGCATATCCGCATCTTCGAAGCGATCGCCAGGCGCGATCCCGTCGAGGCGATGGGGCTGATGGACGCGCATCTGAAGGGCGTCGAGAGCTATTGGACCGGGCTGCTCGACAAGCCGCAAGCGCCCGAGGAGCCGCAGCCCGAAGCCGCCTGGCTGCGCCATATTTCGAGTTGAGCCGTTACCCTCGCCCCGCACACGCGGGGAGAGGGAGGGCCCCATTGCGGAGCAATGGGAGGGTGAGGGGCTGTGGCCAGTTTTCACACTGGACTTGCAACCGGTCGTAGAGCGCGTGAAGCATCGGCAATAGACCTAAGGAATTTTTGCGAAGCCCATGCCCCTCACCCTTCCCGACGCTTCGCGTCGGGCCCCTTCCCTCTCCCCGCTGCGCTGCGCTTGCGGGGCGAGGATGAATGCATCGTGCTTGCGAGGATGATGATAATGAATGTCTGGATGCCCATCGTCTATTCGACCCATCCTTTGCATCCTAATGCTGCGAGATTGCTCGATGGCGAGGCCCGTCTCGTCATTGCCTCCGATCTCTCGCCCGCGACTCTGGCGCGCGAGGCGGAGACCGCCGAAATCGTCATCGTGCGCGCCAATTTGCCGGAACCGCTCTTCGCCGGAGCCAAAAATCTCAAGGCCGCCATTCGCCATGGCGCCGGCCTCGACATGATCCCCATCGAGGCGGCAACCGCCGCAGGCGTGCTCGTCGCCAATGTGCCGGGCGTCAATGCCCGCTCCGTCGCCGAGCATGTGATCTTCGCCGCTCTGGCGCTGGCGCGGCGCTTCCGCGCCATCGATACCGACCTGCGCCAGAAAGGCTGGCTCGCCGGACGTGCCCATTCGCTTATCGCGCGGGAGCTTCATGGCGCCACCATGGGCGTCATCGGCATGGGGCATCTCGGTCGTGCGATCGCCGATATTGCGGGGCCGGGCTTCGGCATGCGGGTCTTGGGCTCAACGAGGCGCAATTCGGGTTTTCCGAAAGGCGTCGACCCGGTCACGCGCGCGGAGCTTTTGGAGGCGAGCGACTATGTCGTGCTCGCCTGCCCGCTTTCGCCGGAGACCCGCGGCATGATCGGCGCCTGCGAGCTCGCCTTGATGCAGAAGGGAAGCTTCCTCATCAATGTCGCGCGGGGTGCCGTGACCGTCGAGGAAGATGTGCTCGCGGCACTGAAGAGCGGTCATCTCGGCGGCGCCGCCATCGATGTCTTCGCCGAGCAGCCGCTGCCGCCCGATCATCCTTTCTTCGCCCTCGACAATGTGATCCTCACCCCGCATCTCGCCGGCATCACCGAGGAGAGCATGGAGCGGATGGGCATTGGCGCGGTCGAGGAGACTTTGCGGGTTCTCAAGGGCGATCTGCCGCTCAATCTGGCGAACCCGTCCGTCGTCGCGCATTATCGCCGGCGGTTCCCGTAGAGCGCGATGCGAAAAAGTGGGCGCCGGTTTTTCGCAAGAATCGCGCTCTAAAATATTAGAATTGATCACGTTTATGAGTTTGGATTGACTCAATCCAAACTCATCGTGATCCAGTGCTGAGCGGCGGGCGAAAGGGTCGCTGGTTCCGCTCAGGCGGCATAAACCTTCACTCGAAGCCGCGTAAATCGGCTTGAAGAAAGGCTCTTCCATCCATACGATGCGCCAGGGCGATCGGCTTAGGTTAGATGTGACGACCGGCCGGATTTTGACCCTACACCCCAGACAGGGAGAATGCATATGGCTTCCGAAGTTCAAGCCGACAATGGCGTTAACGTTGCTGCATTGCTTGAGGCCCGCGAGGCGCTGAAGGGTGCGCCCGAGGCCGCCAATTTCAAATGGCGCGCGACATGCAACTGGGAGAATGGCACGCACAGCCACTCGACCGTCGAGGGCTTTTATGGCCTGGGCGGTGAGCAGAAGCACAAGAAGACCTTTACTTTCGACGCCGATCACCCCGAGGTTTTCGCCTCGGCGGACAAGGGCGCAACGCCGGTCGAGATCGTCCTGGTTGGCCTCGCGAGCTGCCTGACCGCGGGCGTCGCGGCTGTGGCACAGAACAGGGGTATTCAGTTGCGTTCGGTCACGGCGACCCTCGAAGGCGGTATGAACCTTTACGGCATCCTCGGCATCGACAAGGATGTGCGCAACGGCTTCGACGGCATCAAGGTTGCCTTCAATATCGATGCCGACGCCAGCAAGGCCGATATCGAGGCGCTGGTGGCGCAGTCGCAGAAGCGCTCGGCGGTCTTTGATATCGTGACCAACCCGACGAATGTCACCGTCACTGTGGATTGATCGCCGCATCTGACGACCAACCACTTGGGAAGCGTTCGCAACGTAGCAACTGTTGTGATCGGAGCCGGTCATGCCGGACTGGCGATGAGCCGCTGCCTCACCGAGCGCTCCGTCGACCATGTCGTTCTGGAGCGCGGTGAGGTTGCCAATTCATGGCGCACCGAACGCTGGGACTCGCTTCGCCTGCTGACGCCCAACTGGCAAAGCCGGCTGCCGGGCTTTGGCTATGAAGGCGATGATCCCGACGGTTACCGCACCATGCCCGAGATCATAGACTTTCTGGCACGCTACGCGAAGGTGATCTCGGCGCCCGTTGCGACCGATACTCGTGTAACATCGGTGTCTGCCGCCGACGGCGGGTTTCTCGTATCTACGGACAAAGGGGACTGGCGCTGTCGAACGGTTGTGCTCGCGACCGGGGCCTGCAACGTCGCGCGCGTTCCTGCGGTCGCCGCTTCGGTGCCGCTAGGCATCGCGACCACTACCCCGATGAATTACCGCAATCCCGCTCAGCTCGATGAGGGCGGGGTCCTGGTGGTCGGCGCGTCGGCAACCGGCACCCAGCTTGCCGACGAGATTCACCGTTCGGGACGGCCGGTTACGCTGTCGGTTGGCGAGCATGTGCGGGCGCCGCGGCTCTACCGCGGCAAGGACATCCTGTGGTGGATGGATGTCGTCGGCCTTCACAATGAACGCTATGACGAGATCGAGGACATCGACCGGGCGCGGCGCCTGCCGTCCTTTCAGTTGGCGGGCTCACCTCAGCGCAGGACTCTCGATCTCAACGCCCTGACCGGCATTGGCGTCAAGCTTGTTGGCCGGATCGCAGGGATCGCCGAGGGCAAAGCGCAGTTTTCCGGCTCGCTGCACAACAATTGCGCCATGGCCGATCTCAAGATGAACCGGCTCTTGAACACCATCGACGAGTGGGCGACCGGGAACGGCCTCGATAGCAAAATCGATGCGCCGGATCGCCCTCCTCCGACCAAGGTCGAGAGCGCGCCGCCGCTTCTCATGGATCTGAAGACCGGCAGCATCAGGACAATCGTCTGGGCGAGCGGATATCGACCGGACTATTCCTGGCTTCACGTCCCGGTTCTCGATCGCAAGGGCCAGGTCCGTCACGATGGCGGTGTCACCGCGCATCCAGGCCTGTACCTGATGGGAATGCAATTCCTGCGCCGCCGCAAATCGGCCTTGATCGACGGCGCCGGCGATGACGCGCGTGACCTCAGCGACCATCTGGCCTCCTGTCTCAGGCAGACGTCAGCCTGACGGCAGCGTTGATGCTAAGCTATCATATTCCCAAATGCAGTTTCGGTTTCCAGAACGGACGAAACAGCTCGATCTTGGGACAACGGTTCATCACCACCTTCATGCCCGCATCCTCTGCCAGCCGGGCGGCGGCGTCATCGCGCACCCCGATCTGGCCCCAGAGGACCTTCGCCCCGATGGCGACCGCTTCCTGTGCAACTTCCATCAGATCTTCGGAGCGGCGAAAGACCTCGACCATGTCTACAGGCCGGTCGATGGACGCAAGCGAAGGGTACACCTTGAGGCCACGAATTTCCTCGAGTCCCGGCGTGGGGTTGACCGGGATCATGTCATAGCCGGTTTCGTGCAGCACTCTCAGCACACCATAGGAGAACTTGGTCCTGTCGGGGCTGGCGCCTACCATCGCGATGGTTTTGACCGATTTCAGGATGCCTTGCAGATAGGCTTCGGGATAGGGTTCGTCGTGATTCATGCGCGTCATTTTCGTTCGTCCAGCGGAGTCGCAATATCGGCTTTCAGCTCATGCGGCGCCAGAGGGTCAAGGAAAGGGTTGCGGTAAAGCTTGTCATGGCTCTCGACCCCGACCTCGAGCGTGCAGTCGCTCATCGGGCGGGCAACGCATAGTATCACGTAGCCATTTTTGATCTGGCGATTGTTCAGCGCCACTTGTGTGCTTTGATCGACCTGGCCGCTGATCAACTTTGCCGCGCAAGTTATGCAGCCGCCATACTGGCAGCCATAGGGCAGATCGACCCCTTGATCGCGCAAGCTCGTGAGGAGCGGCTTGCGATGATCGACCTTGAAGCTGGCGCCGCCGCGATTGGCGAGAGTGATGGTGCGTATCGTCAAATCCAGATATCGCTCGTGCAATCGCCGCCGGGATAGCGGGTTTCATGGCAGCGGCTTGGTCCATTCGGTTCCTTGCCGAAATCGACGACAAATCGGGGATCGATCTCCATGCCGCCGTTCTTCGTGTCGCAATTGATCATCAGCATGCATCCGCCATTGGTGCGGATCTCCGGATAAAACTGATTGTCCCAGGTCGAGAACAGCGAGGTCGTCACATAGAGGCGCTTGCCGTCGAGGCTGAGCTGAATCATCTGCGGCCCGCCGGTGACCTTAACGCCATTGACCTCGGGTGCCTTGCCGAGAAGACCTCCCATCCATACCTGCCCGGTCAGCTTGGCATTGTGCGGGTCGGAGATATCGTACTGGCGAATGTCGCCATGCAGCCAGTTGCAGAAGTAGAGGTACTTGTCATCCATGCTGAGCAGGATGACGGAGATGACGCCCGGTATGGGAATGGGCCATTCCGGATGCGGTTGATTTTCGACATCGACGATCTTCTCCCATTGCCATTCGCCCGCCGCGTCCTTCCACCAATGGATGATGTTCGCCGAAAGGGCGGCGCCAACAAAACCGTGGCTGCTGTCAGGATTGTGGTGGAACCGCACCTCCAGCGGAATCAGGCCATCTTCGCCGAGATAGAAACTCTGTTGCGGCTCCTTCTTCTTGAAATCCCAGAGATGGATCTCGCGGCCATATTTGAGGTGCCCCACCTCTTCGAGGTCGAAGCCCGGCATGAAGGTATTGGGTGCGGCCCATTCCGATGTGACCATCACATTGTGGCGCGGCTGGTACCAGAAATCGTAGCTGAACTTGATCTTGCCCATCGCGTTTTCCCAGCGGCCAACGATCTCGAAATCCTTGTTGAGATGCAGATAGCCGCCAGGCGCCTTTCCCCGCGCATCGCCGAGCATGGAGATGATAATATCGGAGCCGAGGCAATGCACCGTATGCGGCGCCGACAGGTTGGTCTTCGCCCTGATTTCACTGCCTTCGATGACCTTGAACAGTGTCGGTTTACGCGGATCGGTCCCGGTGTCGACGATGTGCAGATTTGACGAGCGCACGCCGGGCACGATCAGATATTTCCGCTCCATGTCCGCATCGCCATGGCAGGACGAACAGGCATTCCAGCCCGAGTGGTGAAGCTCATCCCCAATGCCCGGCATCTCGAGACGCGAGATCACCTGGCTGTAGGTTGGGCTCTCGGGATCCGCGTCAATCGTACACAAATAATCCGGCTTCTGAATGCCCGTGCCGGTATATATGGCAATCGTGTAGAGCAGCTTTTCGCGCGGCGCCTGCATCGCTTCGGTGGGAGAAGCATAGCCGGGTCCACAGCAGTGTTGGGTCATAGATACTTTCCTATGCGAACAGGTCGGCAGAGCTTAAACCCATATGTCTCTTTGCGGTAACAGTCGTTTTTGCACATCGAATGCAGTCGAAGCCGGAGTGGCTGGTTGCTGCCCTTATTCCAGCGCCACCCAGCTGCCATCGGCGCGGCCCGATTTGAGCACCGCGTCGACAAAGGCAAGCGCATCGACGCCATCGGCGCCCGTGGGCGCCAAGAGGCTTGAAGGATCGGGCGCCCTGCTCTCGCGCCTCGCCTCGATCTGCTCGGCATAGTCGCCATAGAGATTGGCGAAGGCCTCGATGAAGCCTTCCGGCAGGCCGCTGACGAGACGCGTCGCGCGCTTGGCCTCGGGCGAAAGCTTGGCGCCGCGATTGAGCGTCTGGTCGCTGCCGTCGAGCATCTTGAGATGGAGCTGGTCGGGAAAGGCTTCGTCCCAGGCGATATGGCCCGTCTCGCCATAGACCCTGAGCCGGAAGCCCACGCTTTCGCCCGCCGCCACCATGCTCGCCCACAACATGCCGCGCGCGCCGTCCTTGAAGCGCAGCAGGATGTTGGCATTGTCCTCGAGCTGCCGTTCCTGGACCACGGTCGCAAGATCGGCGGCGAGCGTCTGCACTTCGAGCCCGGTGACGAAGCGCATCAGATGATAGGCATGGGTTCCGATATCGGCGACGACGCCGCTCGGTCCCGCCGCCTTGGGATCGGTACGCCAGGCCTGCTTGACCCCTTCCTGTTCGAGAGGGACGGAAAGCCAGCCCAGCAAGAACTCGACCTGCACCAGGCGGATCTTGCCGATGACGCCCTCGGCGATCAGGCTGCGCGCATGGCGGATCATCGGATAGCCGGAGTAATTATAGGTGACGCCGAGGAGGCGCTGCGCCTTGGCGGCGCGCTCGACCAGATCCTGGCCATCGGCAACACTGGTGGCGAGCGGCTTGTCGCAGATCACCGCGATGCCCTGGTCTAGAAAGGCCGCGGCGATCGCACGATGCGATGCATTGGGCGTTACGATGCTGACCGCCTCGATGCCGTCACTGCGCCCCGCTTCCGTCTTCGCCATCTCGCGATAGTCGGCATAGCTCCGTTCGGACGCGATGAAGCACTGCGCCGCCGACTGCCGCGCCCGTTCGGGATCGGACGACAGCGCGCCGGCGATGAGGTTGAACTTGCCGTCGAGCCTCGCCGCCATGCGATGCGCTTCGCCGATGAAGCCGCCAATTCCTCCGCCCACCATGCCCCAACGGATCGGTCTCTTGATCTTATCGCTCATCGTGCCGTCTTTCGATCGTCATCCACATATGCTGCAGCAGAATGATGGTCTTTGCATCCGCGATCTCCTGGCTGGTGACGAGCCGCATCGCCGCCTCGAGACTCATCTCCAGGATCTCGACATCCTCATCCGCATCCTTGCCACCGCCTTTGCCGGTCCGGTCCGCGGCGGAATAGTCGGCAAGAAACAGAAACAGGCTTTCAGTCACAGCACCCGGCGTGGCCCAGACGCGACCGAGGGACTTAAGATGGTGGATGCGATAGCCAAGTTCCTCTTCCGCTTCCCGCAGCGCGCAAGCCTCCGGCGCCTCATCGCCATCGAGCAGGCCGGCGCAGGCCTCGATCATCATGCCATTCGCGCCCGAAAGATAATGCGGAAGCCTGAACTGGCGCACCAGCAGAACGGTGCCGCGGTCCGCGTCATAAGGAAGGACACCGACGCCGTGGCCATGGTCATGAACCTCGCGCATGGCGTGAAGCGTGCCGCCATCATGTTTTTCGATGTCGATCTGGTAGCGTGTGAGCTTGGCCCAGCCGGAATAGACGAGTTCGGCCGAAGCTATGGCGATCTTGGGGATGAAATTCAAACCGGACTCCGTTCTGCACGCAGAAGTGACAGGATCGCTTGCGCCCGGCTGTCGCTCAAGAGGTCACCCACGGAGCGGTCATTACGCCGGCGCCAGTTCGGATATTCGCGATCTGTGCCGGGCACATTGAGCTGATCGATCTCGCCCAAGAGATCATCGACCTGGGCGAACGCGACCGCCGAGCCGGTGCGCGAGAGGAAAAGATGCGCCGCCTGCATCAGATCGGCGGAGTTGACGCGGGCTGCGTCGAAAGCGGCAACAAGCGCCTTGCGCTCGATCTCATAGTCGCGCCGCTGCTTGGCTTCATCCGGACTGCGCTTGAGCCTGTGGTCGAGCTCGAGATGGGCACCCTGCGCCCAGCCGGCGAAGGTTGGCAGATCATGCGAGCCGAGGCAGGCAAGCGACAGATAGGGATAGGCTTGCGGCGGCCGGAACACCGTCTCGTCGCGCTCGAACCACAGGACCTTGTAGGAGAGGAAATTGGCGCGGGCGAGCCGCTCACGCAAACCGTCGGGAACGGTGCCGAGGTCCTCGCCGACGATCATGCATTGATGCGCCAGGCTCTCTTCGGCGACGAGGCGCATCAGCGCGTCCATCGGAAAACGCACATAGGCGCCGTCTTTCCCCTCTGCGCCGCGCGGCACCCAGAATTGCCGCATGAGGCCCAGCACATGATCGATGCGCAGCATCCCCGCATGGCGCATATTGGCCCTGAGGATCTGCCGATAGGGCTCGAGCCCGCGCTCGATCAGCACATGCGGGCGGAAGGGCGCCAGGTTCCACACCTGACCAAGTGCCGAGAACGGGTCGGGCGGCGCCCCGAGTGAAACGGTCGATGCGAAAAGCGCGGGATCGGCCCAGATCTCGCCGCCATCAAAAGCGGTGCCGAGCGCCAGATCACCATAGACCGGAGTGCCGCGTCGTGCATTGCGGGCAAGCTGAAGATCCGAGACCCATTGCAGCCATTTGCGAAAGACGACCTCTTTCTCATGATCTTCGGCAAAGCGAGCAGTCTCGGCCGAGCTCACATCACGCAGCCCTTGCGGCCATCTCTCTCGATCGACGCTCCCCGCCTCTTCGGCGATCGTCTCGAACACGGCATGAAGATGCAACGCCTCTCCACCATCCGTGCAGAAGTCCTTGAAGGCCTGCATATCCTTGCCCGAATGGGCGGCATCGAATGCCGCGCCGAGAGCGGCTTTGTTCACTTGCCAGGCCGCCTCGTAGTCGACGTGGCGGAGTTTGCTCAAGCCCGCAATCGCAGCATGCGTCGCGCGGTGCCCGGGATCCTGCACGGCATCGACATCGATATAGATCGGGTCGACGAAGCGCCGGTCGGAGGGCTGATAGGGACTGGCCCGGCTGCGATCGGTCGGGAAGAGATGATGCAGTGGATTTATCCCTGCGAAAGCGGCTCCCGTTTGCGCTGCCGTCGCGCTGAAATCGCCCAGCATCGCAAAATTCCCGAGCGCCGCGGGCTTGCTGCCGCGAAGCGCATAAAGATGGGCGGCGAGGCCGAAGATCTTCCTGCCTTCGGCAATGGCCGGGGACAGATAGCACTTACTTTCCGCTTCCGCGGCTTTAGCGATCCCTTGCAGGCGGTCGAAGCATTCGCCAACGCTTTTGCCTGTCGAAATATCGAGCCCCATGGCGGCGAGCAGCGCGCGCCTCGTCTCGATGCTGACATCATGCCTCTCGCCCGCGACCGTCCACCATACGGACTGAACGCCGGCCACTTCGGCAAGCTCATCAACCAGTCGGTCATGGGGCGCCACGCTTGCCCGAGCCTTCATCTTCTCGGCAAAGACGATGACGGAGCGGGCTGGGATCTCCGCAGTGTCATTGACGACCTCGTTGGCGGCGCCGGCCTGGCTCAGAACCATTCGCCAGCTTCCGTTTGCGCGTGATGCTGGCAACTTCACAATCTCCCGCGACCGGCCGGCATTGAGCCAGACAAGGCTGCAATCGCCCGTGGCGAAATCATAGAAGGCGGCGCCCAGCAAATGCCGATCGGGATTGTTCCAATCCCCCTCGCGCATGGGGCCGCCATCCCCGCTGAGCCAGGCCACGTCGGCCAGCCCTGTTTCGTCCAAGACATTGCCGGTGAGGAAACGATCTCTTCCCAGCGACGGATGAGCGCGGCGCATGGCGATGGCCGAGCGCACGAACTCGAGAAGAGCCGCATCCGCTTTCTCCCAGTCGAGCCAGGTCAGCTCATTGTCCTGGGCATAGGCATTGTTGTTTCCCTTCTGGCTGCGGCCTAGTTCATCGCCGGCGGTCAGCATGACCGTGCCGCGCGATATGAAGAGGCTCGCGATGAGAGCGCGAACATCATGGGCGCGCGCCGAGCGCACAGCAAGATCGTCCGTCTCGCCGTCGACGCCATTGTTCCAGGAGAAATTATTGCCGGTGCCGTCGCGATTGTTCTCGCCATTGGCCTCATTGTGCTTGTCCGCATAAGAGACGAGGTCGCGCAAGGTGAAGCCGTCATGAGCGGCGAGGAAATTGATGCTGCTCGAGGGCTTGCGCCGGTGCGGATCGAAAATGTCGGATGATCCCGCGATCCGCGTCGCCAAAACTCCGACGGCGCCGCGGTCGCCGCGCCAGAAACGGCGCAGATCGTCGCGAAAGCGGTCGTTCCACTCGCGCCAATGGGGCGGGAATTGTCCAAGCCGATAGCCCTCGGCCCCGACATCCCAGGGCTCGGCGATCATGATCAAATCGCTCAGCATCGGATCCTTTGCCATTGCCGCGAAGAACGGCGCCTCGGCGCGTGAACCCTTGCGGGTCGCGGCCCAGAATGGTGGCGAGGTCGAATCGGAAGCCATCGATGCCGGTCTCCGTCGTCCATAGCCGCATGGCATCGAGGATGAGCCGCAAGGCCGGCTCCGTTTCGGCCGCGATCGTATTGCCGCAGCCCGTATCGTTGATGAGGCGGAAGCTGCCGTCGTGGCGATAATAGCTCGCCGCATCGAGGCCGCGCAGCGACAAGGTCGTGCCCTTGCGCATCGCTCTCGCCGGTATGGTTGTAGACGACATCGAGGATGACCGAGAGGCCTGCCTCATGCAGGCGCTCGACGCTTGCGCGGATCTCGGCGAAGCCGCCGGGGGCAAGGCGCGGATCGGGCGCCATGAAGGTCACCGGATTGTAGCCCCAGCCATTGTGCAGGCCGAGTGCCGGCAGATGCCGCTCATCGATCGAGGCGGCGAGCGGCATCAACTCCACCGTGTCGATGCCGAGCGACTTCAAATGCCCGATCACCGCCGGACCCTCGAGCGCGGCGACCGTGCCGCGGAGTGCTCTCCGGCACTTGAGGATGGCGCTTGGTGAAAGCCTTGACGGCCATTTCATAGATGATGCTCGGCGGATCGGCTCTATTCCGTTTTGCAGCCGCGCCCGGTCGCTCGATTATCGCTTTGGGAACGAGATGGGCGGTCTCGATGCCACGCGTCATCAGCTCGGATCGATGGAGGAAGGGGCGATCGAGCCTTCGCGCATAGGGATCGACTAGGAGCTTTGCCGGATCGAAGCGATGGCCGTGCTCGGGCGCCCAAGGCCCGTCGGCCCGCAAGCCGTAGCGCCGGCCTTCCGAAACACCGGCAAGGACAGCTTTAGTGCATATCGCCCTGACGCTCGAGGGCGACGCGCCGGGTCTCGCGGTCGTTCTCGTCAAAGAGACAGACATCCATGCGCGTGGCATGGCGGGAAAAGACGGCGAGGCTGACGCCACCTTCGACCAATGTCGCGCCCAGCGCGTGATCAGTAAGGGTGTTCTGTGCAACCATGCAAGACCATCCTCACCCTGAGCTGTGAGCTATGCATCCTCCTTTTCGTCATGGCCGCCGCTGAGGCGGCCATCCAGTTCATCAGCCATTCAGCTGGTTGAAGGGAAGCCTGGATGGCCGGGTCAAGCCCGGCCAAGACGAACTGGGGACGGGTAAGCGAACTTTGCGGCCATCTCATCATAAGGGTACTGAAAGAGATATCACTCATGTTCAAGTGATGACGGAGGGTGCGGCGCGTCCGGTGCGCGTCTCGATCTCGGCCAGGTTGCGCGCGATCTGGATCAGGTCGGCGAGAGCTGTCTGTGTGTTGCCGCCCTGCTTCGCCGGATCCGGCTCATAGCGCTCGATATAGACGCGCAACGTGGCGCCCTCTGTGCCGGTGCCCGACAGGCGGTAGATGATGCGCGATCCGTCCGCGAAAAGGAAGCGGATGCCCTGCCCCTTGGTGTCCGAATTGTCGACCGGATCGTGATAGGCAAAATCGTCGGAGGATTTCAGTGCCTTGCTGCCGAGCGCCGGCAAGCTTTTTTTGCCGATGAGGCCACGTAAATGGCTCATCAGGCCATTGGCGCGCTCGCTGTCGATTTCCTCATAGTCATGCCGGGTATAGAAATTGCGCCCATATTCGCGCCAATGCTGGAAGACGATGTTCTCCACGCTCTCCTGCCGCTTGCCCAATATGTTGAGCCACAGCAGCACCGCCCACAGGCCATCCTTCTCGCGCACATGGTTCGAGCCGGTGCCGGCACTTTCCTCGCCGCATATGGTGGCAAGACCGGCATCGAGAAGATTACCGAAGAACTTCCATCCCGTCGGCGTCTCATAGCATTTGATCTTCATCTGCTCGGCGACGCGGTCCGCCGCCATGCTGGTCGGCATCGAGCGGGCGATGCCGGCGATGCCTTTCGCATAGCCAGGCGCCAGATGCGCATTGGCGGAAAGGAGGGCGAGTGAGTCCGATGGCGTGACGTAGATATTGCGCCCGATGATGAGATTGCGGTCGCCATCGCCATCGGATGCCGCGCCGAAGTCAGGCGCGTCCTTTGCCATCATCCGATCATAGAGGTCCTTGGCATGGACCAGATTGGGGTCGGGGTGATGGCCGCCGAAATCGGGCAGCGGCGTTCCGTTGACCACCGTTCCATCAGGCGCGCCGAGCTCCTTTTCGAGTATCGCTTTGGCATAGGGCCCGGTGATCGCATGCATCGCATCGAAGCGCATGCGGAAGGTGCCGGCGAACATATCGCGGATCACATTGAAATCGAAAAGCTGCTCCATCAGCGCCTGGTAGTCGGCGACCGGATCGAAGACCTGGACGCGCATGCCGTCAACTTCACTGGTGCCGAGGCGGTCGAGCGCAACATCTTGCGCATCGCAGATGAGATAGCTTTCGATCTTCCTGCTGTTCGCGAATATCGCTTCGGTGATCTTCTCGGGCGCGGGCCCGCCATTTCCGATGTTGTATTTGATGCCGAAATCGCCGTCTGAACCGCCTGGATTGTGGCTTGCCGAGAGCACGATGCCGCCGAAGGCTTTGTGCTTGCGGATCATGTTAGAGGCGGCCGGCGTCGACAGGAGCCCGCCTTGTCCCACCAGCACGCGCCCGAAGCCATTGGCGGCTGCCATCTTGATCGCGGTCTGGATCACTTCGCGGTTGTGGAAGCGGCCGTCGCCGCCGATGACCAGCGTCTTGCCCTTGAAGCCTTCGAGCGAGTCGAAAATCGATTGGATGAAGTTCTCGGCATAGTTCTTCTGCTGGAAGACCGGCACTTTCTTGCGCAGGCCGGAGGTGCCGGGCTTCTGGTCAGGAAACGGCTTCGTGCGGACGGTCTTGATCATCGGACCTCGTCAACTCTGTAGGACACGCTTGTAGAGCTGGGCATAGCGCGCGGCACTCTTCTCCCAGGAAACGTCGGTCTTCATGCCGGCTGTCTGAATGCTATTCCATGCCTTGCGATCGGCATAGAGTCTAATCGCGCGGTCGATGGCGCGCGCCAGGGATGACGTATCGACAGGCGCGAACTGCAGCCCCGTGGCGGCCTGCTGATCGAGTGCTGCCTCATTGGCGTCGACGATCGTGTCGGCAAGTCCGCCGACATGCGACACCACCGGAACGCAGCCATAGCGCAGGCCATAGAGCTGGGTCAGGCCGCAGGGCTCGAAACGCGACGGGATGAGGATCGCATCGGCGCCGCCCTGCAACAGATGCGACAGGCTTTCGTCATAGCCGATCATCGTGCCGATGCGGCCCGGATGTTGCCCTGCCGCCTTGGTGAATTCGCCTTCGAGCGTCGCCTCGCCCGCCCCGAGCAGCGCCAGGCGCGCGCCCTGCACGACAAAGCCGTCCAGAGCCTGCACCAGGAGGTCCATGCCTTTCTGCCAGGTCAGCCGGCTCACCACGCAGAAGAGCGGCCCGTCGCCTTCCGCAAGGCCGAGGCGCTGCTCGATGGCGCGCTTGTTCGCCTGCCGCCGCCGGACGAAATTGCGCGGCACATAAGAGAGCGCCAGGTGTTCATCGCTCGCCGGCGACCAGATCGCGGTGTCGATGCCATTGACGATGCCGGTCAGAACGTTGCGGCGCGCGCGCAGCAGCCCGTCGAGCCCCATCCCGTATTCGGGGGTGCAGATCTCATCGGCATAGTTCGGACTGACCGTGGTGATCGCATCGGCATAATGCAGCCCGCCCTTGAGATAGCCGACCCCGCCATAATATTCGACGCCGGCGATCGCGAAGGCGGCATCCGGCAGGCCCAGTTCCGGGAAGATCGCGGCCGGAAATTTTCCCTGGAAGGCGAGGTTGTGCACCGTGAGAATGGTCTTCGCGGCGGGCCTGGGCGCGAAATGCAAATAGGCGGCGGTCAGCGCCGCCTGCCAGTCATGCGCCTGCACGATCTCGGGCACGAAGGCATCGATCCGGCCTTGCCCCGCATCCGCCGCAGCGCGCGACAGCGCGGCAAAACGCTGCCAGTTGTCGAGCCAGTCCGCGCCATCGGGGCCGAGGTAGGGATTGCCGGGACGGTCGAAAAGATGCGGCGCATCGACCACCAGCAGATCGAGGCCCCGCGCGCGTCCGGCCAGCACGCGGCCCGCTCCGCCAAAGAGATCGTCATAGAGACGAACGGGCTTTCCCTCTTCGAGCGCCGCCATGACGGCGGGATAACCCGGGACCATGACGCGCATCTCGACCCCATGCTGCGCCAGCGCCGCCGGCAAGGCACCCACCACATCGGCAAGCCCACCGGTCTTTACCAGCGGAAACACTTCCGACGCGACGGCCAGGATTTTGGTCATCTGGCGCTCACCGTTATTTCTGCGCGACGAGGCGGTCGATCATGGGCTGGGTGATCAGGCAGATGCCGTTGCCGGTGCGCCGGAAGCGCTTGCCGTCGAGATCGGGGTCTTCACCGACCACAAGACCTTCGGGGATCTCGACACCACGGTCGATGACCACGTGCTTGAGCTTGGCGCTGCGCCCGATATTGACATAGGGCAATATGACGGCCTGATCGATGCGTGAATAGGAATTAATCCGCACCCCGGTGAAGAGCAGCGAATTCCTGACACTGGCGCCCGAGATGATGCAGCCGCCCGAGACCAGCGAGCTCACCGCCTTGCCGCGCCTGCCGTCCTCGTCATGGACGAATTTAGCCGGCGGCACCAGTTCCGAATAGGTCCAGATCGGCCAGCTGTGATCATAGAGATCGAGCGCCGGCACCGTGTCGGTGAGATCGATATTCGCTTCCCAATAGGCATCGACCGTGCCGACGTCGCGCCAATAGGACTGGCTTTCATGTTCTGTGCGCACGCAGGATCTCTGAAAGCGATGTGCGTAGGCATTCCCGTGCTTGACCATATACGGGATGATGTCCTTGCCGAAATCGCGTGCCGAGCCTTTGTCCGCCGCATCGCGCCGCAGTTCGTCGGCGAGAAACCTGGTCTTGAACACATAAATGCCCATCGAGACCAGCGCCATCTCGGGCTTGTCCGGCATGCCAGGCGGATCTTTCGGCTTCTCGATGAAGCTGATGATCCGGTCTTTCGCATCGATATGCATGACGCCGAAGCCGGTCGCTTCCATGCGCGGCACTTCCAGGCAACCGATCGTGACATCGGCGCCCATGTCGACATGCTGCTGCAGCATGAGTTCGTAGTCCATCTTGTAGACGTGATCGCCTGCGAGGATAATCATGAATTCGGGATCGTAGCTCTCGATGATATCGAGGTTCTGATAGACGGCGTCCGCTGTCCCCGCATACCACTGGTCCTCGGAGACGCGCTGGCTGGCGGGCAGGATGTCGAAGCTCTCGTTGCGCTCGGGGCGCAGGAAGTTCCAGCCGCGCTGCAGATGGCGGATCAGGCTGTGTGCCTTGTACTGCGTGGCGACGCCGATGCGGCGGATACCCGAATTGATCGCATTGGCAAGGGCGAAATCGATGATGCGGGTCTTGCCGCCGAAATAGACGGCCGGCTTCGCCCGCTTGTCGGTGAGCTCCATCAGCCGCGAGCCGCGCCCGCCGGCAAGCACATAGGCCATGGCGTCGCGTGCCAGGGGTGCGTGTCTGCGTGTCTCTGCCATACTCTCCCCTCCCTAACCCTCGGGTTCGAGGATCAGCGTCGCCAATGGCGGCAAGGTTACGCGCGCGCTGGCGGGCTTTCCGTGCGATCCTTGCTCTTGACCTAAGATGACACCAAAATTGCCTTGACCGCTACCGCCATATTGATCCGCATCGGTATTGATCCGTTCATGCCAGCGCCCGGCATGAGGCAGCGGCAGCACATAGCCGTGCCGCGGCACCGGTGTGAAGTTGGAAACGGCCACCACCGGCTTGTGATTGCCGCCCGATTTGCGCATCCAGGCGAAGACCGAATTTTCGCGATCGTCGGCGATCAGCCATTCGAAGCCGTCACCCTCGCAATCGCGCGCATGGAGCTGGGGCAGCGCCCGATAGAGCGCATTGAGGTCGCGTATCAATGTCCTGACACCGCCATGCGAGGGATATTGCAGGAGCTCCCAGTCGAGGCCGTGCGTCTCACTCCATTCGTTGCGCTGGGCGAATTCCTGTCCCATGAACAGGAGCTTCTTGCCCGGATAGGCCCACATGAAGGCGTAATAGGCCCTGAGATTGGCAAACTTTTGCCAGTCGTCGCCCGCCATCTTGGTGAGGAGCGAGCCCTTTCCATGCACCACTTCGTCATGCGACAGCGGCAGCACGAAATTTTCCGAAAAGGCATAGAGCAGGCCGAAGGTCATGTCATTGTGATGGAATTTGCGATGGACGGGCTCGCGCGACAGATAATCGAGCGTGTCATGCATGAAGCCCATGTTCCATTTGAAGCCGAAGCCGAGCCCACCCATATGCGTTGGCTTTGACACGCCGGGCCAGGCGGTCGATTCCTCAGCGATCGTGACGACGCCCGGATGAGTGCCATATGCCGTCGCATTCATTCGTTTCATGAATGCAATGGCCTCCTTGTTCTCACGCCCGCCTTCCTCATTCGGGATCCATTCGCCGGCCTTGCGCGAATAATCCAGATAAAGCATCGAGGCGACCGCATCGACGCGCAGGCCGTCGGCATGGAAGCGTTCCATCCAATAGAGCGCATTGTTGATGAGGAAGGCGGAGACTTCGGTGCGGCCAAAATTGTAGATGGCGGTGTTCCAGTCGGGATGGAAGCCGCGGCGCGGATCTGCATGCTCATAGAGCGCGGTGCCGTCGAAATGCGCCAGGCCATGCTGATCGGTCGGGAAGTGCGCCGGCACCCAGTCGAGAATGACGCCAAGACCCAGAGCATGCGCCCGGTCGATGAAGAAGGCGAAGTCCTGCGGTGTCCCGAAGCGGGCCGTCGGCGCATAGAGCCCGGTCGGCTGATAGCCCCAGGACGGATCGAAGGGATGCTCGCTCACCGGCAGGAGCTCGATATGGGTGAAGTCCATATCGGCTACATAGGGCAAGAGCTCGTCCGCAAGCTCGCGATAACTGAAGAACCGCCCGTCGCCATGGCGCCGCCACGACCCCAGATGCACCTCATAGACGGCAACCGGGCTGCGACGATGATCCTTCTGGGCACGCGCCTTCAGATAATCGGCGTCGTTCCACGCGAAAGCTTCGGGCGATGCGATGACCGAAGCGGTCTTCGGCCGCAGTTCTGATTGAAAGGCGAAGGGATCCGCCTTGAGCGGCAGGAGCGTCCCTTCGGCGCCGATGATCTCGAATTTATAGACGGCCTTGGGCTCGAGTTCGGGAATGAAGATCTCCCAGAGACCCGCGCCCTGGCGATGGCGCATCACATGCCGCCGTCCGTCCCAGCGGTTGAAATCGCCCACCACGGAGACCCGCTTTGCATTCGGCGCCCATACCGCAAAGAGGACGCCCGCCATGCCTTCATGGGTAATGGGATGAGCACCGAGCTTGTCGTAAAGCCGCAAATGCGTGCCTTCGGCGACGTAATAGTCATCCATGGGGCCGAGGACGGGGCCGAAGGAATAGGGATCGACGACCGTCCATTGTCCCCCGGCGTTACGGGCTTCATAGAAGACGGGTGCCTGCGCTTTGAGCGCGACCTTGCCTTCGAAGTAGTCGGACCCCTGCCCCGGCTTGAGTTCGCCCAGCGCCGTGCCGTCGAGCGAGTAGGCGGCGACGTCCTCGGCATCGGGAATGACGGCGCGGGCGACATAGGCGGAGCCAGACTTGTGGACGCCGAGGCGTGCGAACGGATCGCCATGGGTCCCCGAAACGAGCGCCGCGATCTCCGCCGGTTCGAGTTGCCATCGCGCGCCGGTCATTCCGCCTCACATGGAAGGTACGGTCCAGATTTCCCGCGCATAGTCGCGGATCGTCCGGTCGGCTGAGAACCACGCCATATTGGCGGTGTTGCGAATGGCCTTGTCATGCCAGCGCGCGGGCAGGCTCCACAGAGCATCGATTTGCCGCTGCCCCTTGGCATAGGCGGCGAAATCCGCCGCCACCATGAACCAGTCGCTCGCCGTAATGAGATCGATCAGCCCTTTGTAGCGGTCCGGTTCACCGGGCGAGAATACGCCTGATCCCATCATGTCGAGCACATCTTTCAATTCGGGCGTCGCCTCGATGACGGCGCGTGGATTGTAGCCGCTGGCTCGGCGCTGCGCGACCTCTTCGGCAGTCATGCCGAAGATCACGATATTGTCGGCGCCGACCCGATCGCGGATTTCCACATTGGCGCCGTCGAGCGTGCCGATGGTCAACGCCCCATTCAACGCGAATTTCATGTTGCCGGTTCCCGAGGCCTCCATGCCGGCGGTCGAAATCTGCTCGGAAAGGTCGGCGGCCGGGATGATGAGTTCGGCCAGGCTAACATTGTAGTTGGGAACGAAGACGACCTTGATGAGGCCGCGCACCGAGGGGTCGGCATTGATGACGCGCGCCACGTCGTTGATGAGGTGGATGATGAGCTTGGCTTGCCAATAGCTCGCCGCTGCCTTGCCGCCGAATATCTTTACCCGCGGCACCCAGCCTTTCTCCGGGTGCGAGCGGATCTGGTTATAGACGGAGATCGCCTCCAATATGTTGAGAAGCTGGCGCTTGTATTCGTGGATGCGCTTCACCTGCACGTCGAACATGGCCGAAGGATCGACCCTGATGCCCATGCGCTGGATCTCGCGTGCGAGCTTCTCCTTGTTGGCCCGCTTGACCTGGGCGAAGCGCTCCTGGAAGGCGCCGTCGCCGGCAAACTTGCCAAGTTCGGTGAGCCGGTCCAGATCATCGAGCACGCCATCGCCGATTGTGTCGCAGATCAGGCGCGTGAGGCCGTCATTGGCCTGGAACAGCCAGCGCCTCGGCGTGATGCCGTTGGTCTTGTTGGTGATGCGTCCGGGAAAAGCTTCGTTCAGGTCCTTGAAGACGGTGGTCTTCATCAGCTCAGTATGCAAGCCCGACACGCCATTGACCTTGTGGGAGCCCGCGAAAGCCAGCTGCCCCATGCGCACACGCCGGCTGTTGTGCTCATCGATGAGCGAGATCGCCGCGAGCGTGGCGTCGCTCACCGATCTGGCGCGCGCTTCCTGCAGTAGCTTGGCGTTGATGGCGTAGATGATCTGCATATGCCGCGGCAGCAGGCGCTCGAAGAGATGCAGCGGCCAGGTCTCGAGCGCCTCCGGCAGAAGCGTATGGTTGGTGTAGGAGATGCAGGCGCGCGTCAGCTCCCAGGCATGATCCCAGTCGAGATCATGCCGGTCGACCAGGAGCCGCATGAGCTCGGCGACGGCGACGGCTGGATGCGTGTCGTTGAGCTGGATCGCCACCTTGTCGGGGAGGCTGGACAGCGTGCCGAATTGCTTGATGTGCCGCCGCAACAGGTCCCTCAGCGAAGCCGAGACAAAGAAATATTCCTGGCGCAGGCGCAACTCCTGTCCCGCAGGCGTGCTGTCGGAGGGATAGAGAACCTGGGTGATCGTTTCCGCCCGCGCCTGTTCGGTGAGCGCGCCCAAATGATCGCCGCGATTGAAGGCGTCGAGCCGGATCGGGTCGAGCGCCTGGGCGCCCCACAGCCTCAGCGTATTGACCCTCTTGCCGCGCCAGCCGGCGATGGGAGTGTCGAAGGCGACCGCTTCAATCGTCTCGCTCGGAATCCAGGTGTGCTTCAGCGAATTGTCGTCCTTCTCGACCGTCTCGACGGTGCCGCCGAAGCCGATCTCATAGGCTGCCTCCTGGCGCTCGAACTCCCAAGGATTGCCGTGGGCGAGCCAGTCTTCCGGCAGCTCGATCTGCTGGCCGTCCTTGATCTTCTGCTTGAAGAGTCCGTGCTGATAGCGGATGCCATAGCCATAGGCCGGGATGTCGACGCTCGCCATGCTTTCCATGAAGCAGGCAGCCAGCCGGCCGAGGCCGCCATTGCCCAGCGCCGCGTCGGCCTCGAGCGCCTCGATCACATCGAGATCGACATTGAGGCTCTTGAGCGCCTGGGTGACGGGCTCGACGAGGCCGAGATTGCTCATCGCATCGCGCAACAGGCGGCCGATGAGGAATTCGAGCGAGAGATAGTAGACGCGCTTGGCGCTTCCCGCATAGGCATCGCGCGTCGAATTCATCCAGTGATCGACGACCCGGTCGCGCACCGCGTGGATCGTGGCCGCCAGCCAGTCATGGTTGCGGGCGACAAGCGGGTCCTTGCCCACCGTGTAAGCGAGCTTTTCCAGAATTTCGGCCCGAAGTGTCGCCGCGTCGACGAGGCGGGGCGCCGGCTTCGGGGCATCGGGCTGAATCTGGACGACTGTTTGAGCCATGGAACCCTCGCGTAGTTTTATGCTCCAGTATATTACAAAGAACAGCAAGACTATTTGACGGGGTTAAGATGCCGCGCTTCGCCGCAAACTTGAGCATGATGTTCGGGGAAATACCCTTCCTGGAGCGTTTCGGCGCGGCCCGAAAGGCGGGCTTTGCCGGAGTTGAATTCCTGTTTCCCTATGCCTTCGATAAGGCCGAGATCCTTGCGCGGCGGAAGGAAGCGGAAGTTGCCCAAATTTTGTTCAATACCCCGCCCGGTGACTGGGATGCCGGGGAGCGGGGATTTGCCGCCCTCCCCCACAAGCGCGATATCTTCCGCCGAACTTTCGAGCAGGCGCTTGATTACGCCGTCGCCCTCGAAAATCCCCGCATCCACGTGATGTCGGGCATTCCGAAGAGTGACGACGATCTTGCCGCCTGCGCTGCCTGCCTCGTCGAGAATCTGGCCTGGGCGTCAGGCCTCGCACGTCCTGAGAAGGTCACCCTCCTGATCGAGCCGCTGAACGCTACGGACATGCCGGGCTATTTCCTGAGATCGGCCGATCAGGCGGCTGAAATCCTGCGTGAGGTCGCCGCCCCGAATGTAAAGCTGCAATATGATCTCTATCACCAGCAAATGAGCCGCGGCGCGGTGGCCGAAAACTTGCGCAAGCATTTCGGCATCATCGGTCATATTCAGATCGCGGGCGTTCCCGGCCGCAACGAGCCTGACGCATTGCAGGAAATCAATGCGCCCTATCTCTTCGGGCTCATCGACGAACTGGGCTTTGACGGCTGGATCGGTTGTGAATATCGTCCGCGCCAGGGCACCGAGGCCGGCCTCTCCTGGCTCATGCCTTACAGCATTGGCTGAAACGGAATTTTGATAAAAAGCGGGAGTCCCGAAGGACTCCCGAGGTGAACGCACGAGACTAAGATGTCATTCTCCTCGCAGCTCAGTCGGCGGGGTCGACGATGATATAATCATACTCGTCATAATCATCGTCATAGTCGTCATAATCATCCTCGTCATAATAGCCGACGCGGAAATCGGGATAGGCATCGGCGTCATACCAGCCATAGTCGTCATAATAGATGTAGCTTGGTTCGACCTGATAGCTGTAGAACGGAACGCCGAAATGGACTTCGAAATCCGTGTCGGCGAGCGCCGGCGCGGCCCCAAGGTAACCGAGCGGCAGGGCGATGGAACCGGCTAACAACATTTTCCTCAACATGTTCACCTCCCATGGATGAATCTGCTGAATGGAGAACGGAGCGATTCCGTCGATGTTCCTACACGTTGAATTACGATTTGTTACTCCATGGGCGCTTCTTGGGCCGCGTTGCCCGTGAAAATGTCACCAGGGCGGCGATGTGCGGAACTCTTTCCGCCTTGAACCTGTCCATGAGAGAGAGCTAATGCCCTCCCTCACGGTTCCCGACGATTATCCGCGCGTCACGAGTCCATCCTCCCGGTCGACGCGCAAATTGACCACATGGCCGTTACGCTCGGCGCGGAATCTGTAGGTCTCACCTCGTGCAATTGTCGGGTCTCTGACGTTGTTATAGCCCTCCTCGCGAATGATCTTGCGCGCGGTGACGCAGTCCACCGGACCGACATGGACGACACCATTCCGGTCGATGGCAGTTGCATGCTTCGGTATATAGTCCGAATCGGCGCAGGCGGGCAGGCCGAAGAGCAATGTCACGGCGCCTGCAAGAACCGTGCTGTGCAACATGTTCCTGAACATGATGAACCTCCATGGGTTGTTGCGTACTTACAACCAACTATGAAACTGGTTCCCATTGTTCAAGGCGGGCTGCTATTAAATTTTGTTTATGCCGCACTCCATTGCGGCGCATGTTCCGCATGTCATGAACTTTCGGCAATCTCTCATCCCTCCACATGCGTCTTGATCAGGCCATTGACCTTGCCCGCCTGTTCCATTTGCGGCATGTGGCCAGCTCCCTCGATGATCTCGACCTTGGCGCCGGTCACACCCCTGCCATGCGCGACGGGAATGATCTTGTCCTCGGCTCCGGCAATGACGAGCACCGGCACGGCGGCAGACTTGAGCGCGTCGGTGAGATTGGCGACTTGCCTGCCATTGGCGAAAATACCTTCCCTGAGCGCCGCAAGCGCCTCGCCGACACCGTCGAGCCTCTTATATTTCAACAGGTCGTCGACCATTTGCCGGCTCACCAGCGATCCGTCGGCGAACAGATTCTCCAGGGCCGGCTTCAGATCGCGCCGCGACGTCGAGGAGATGAAACCGTCGATATAGTCCATGTTGATCTCAGGCCCGAGGCCGGCCGAATCGATGAGGGTGAGCGACTTCACCCTTCCTTTCGCCTGGCGCGCCATCTCGATGGCGATGGCGCCTCCCAGCGAATGGCCGACGAGATGGGCCTTGTCGATCTTGAGCGTGTCCATGAAGCTCAACGCCGCCTTGGCGAGGCCGGCGACAGTGGGCTCGGCGACCTGCTTGGTCGACTGCCCATGGCCCGGCAGATCGAGCGCATAGACGGTCGCCGCCTCGCTCAGCGCCTCGGCATTGAACAGCCAGTTGTCGAGATCGCCGCCAAAGCCATGGATGAGCAGCACGGCATTGTCCGCCGTGCCGCGTTTGGTGTAGCGCAGGCGCCCGGCCGGCGTATCTGCGAATTCATAGCGGGGACCCGTTTCCTCCTCGCCCTCCTCTGCAGCAGGCACGACATAGGAACTGACGAATGAATCGATATCGCCGTCTGCGACATCCGCATCGGCAACCACGCCGATCAAGGTCTTGATCGGATAGATCGTATCGACCTCGCCGATGCGCCGGCGCAATATGCCTTTGTCGCTCGCTTCGACGGCACCCGCGATCTTGTCGGTCTCGACTTCGAGAAGCTGGTCGCCGACCTTGACCGGATCGCCGTCCTTCATGAGCCATGAGGTGACCTTCCCCTCCTGCATCGAGAGGCCCCACTTCGGCATGACGATGGGAATGATCCTTTTGTCCGACATCACTCCTCCTCAATTCGCCATGGTCTTGCGCACGGCGGCGGCGATCTTCTCCGCGCTCGGCAGATACAGATCCTCGAGCGCGGGCGCGAAGGGCACCGGCGTGTGCGGCGCGGTCACCATCTGGATTCCCGCCTTCAGCGACTTGAAGATCTCCTGCGAGACCTTCGCCGACACGTCGCTGGCGATCGAGCAGCGGGGATGGGCTTCATCGACGCAGACCAGCCGCCCGGTATTCTCGACGCTTTCAAGCACCGTGTCCCAATCGATCGGCGAAAGCGTCCTCAGATCGATCACCTCGCATTCAACCTTGTCCTTGGCGAGTGCTGCGGCCGCATCGAGCGCGCGATGCACCATCATGCCATAGGTCACGATGGTCGCATGCTTGCCTTCGCGCACCACATTCGCTTCGCCGAAGGGGATCGCATAGGATTCCTGCGGCACATCGGTCTCGAGGCCGTAGAGATTCTTGTGCTCGCAGAAGATCACCGGATCATTGTCGCGGATCGACTGGATGAGCAGCCCCTTGGCGTCATAGGCGTTTGACGGCACCACCACCTTGAGCCCCGGAATATGGGTGAAGAGCGGGGTCAAGCACCTGCGAATGCTGGGCCGCGGCGCGGAAGCCGCCGCCGATCATGGTGCGGATGACGACTGGCGTCTCGGCCTTGCCGCCGAACATGTATTTGAACTTGGCGGCCTGATTGAAGATCTCGTCGAAGCATACGCCCATGAAATCGATGAACATGAGTTCGGCGACCGGGCGCATGCCGCAGGCGGCGGCCCCGACGGCAGCCCCGATATAGGCAGATTCGGAGAGTGGCGTATCGAGCAGCCGCTCGCCATATTTTGCATAGAGGCCCTTGGTGACGCCGAGCACCCCGCCCCAGGCGTCCTTCTCGCCCTCGCCGCCCATGCCGCCCACTATATCCTCGCCCATGACGAACACGGTCTTGTCGCGTGCCATCTCCTGGTCGAGCGCTTCGTTCAATGCCTGCCGCATGCTGATCTTGCGTGCCATTTGCTGGGTCCTCTCAATAGGTCACATAGACGTCGGTCATCAGGTCTTTGGCCGAAGGTGCGGGCGCCGCCTTTGCGGCCGCCACCGCGGCGTCGATCTCGGTGAGGACCTTCTTGTCGATCGCCTCGAGCTCGGGTTTCTTGATCACTCCGGCATCGAGGACTTTCTGCGCGAAGAGCTTGATGCAGTCCTGATGCGCGCGGATATGCTCCACTTCGCCCTTGCCGCGATAGGTCTGCTGGTCGCCTTCGAAATGACCGAAGAAGCGGATCATTTTGCATTCGAGGAGTGCCGGGCCGCCGCCTTCGCGCGCCCGCTTGATGATCTCGCCCGCCGCTTCATAGACGGCGAAGAAATCGGTGCCATCGACCGTGACGCCCGGCAGGCCGAAGCCCGCTGCCCGGTCGACATAGGAATCGACCGCCACCGCATATTCGCGCGAGGTGGATTCGGCATAGCCATTGTTCTCGACCACGAAGATCGCCGGCAGGTTCCACACCGCCGCGAGATTGAGGCTTTCGAGGAACATGCCCTGGTTCGAGGCGCCGTCGCCGACGAAACTGATCCCGACCCCGCCGTCGCCGCGGAATTTGGCGGCTAAAGCGGCGCCGCAGGCGAGCGGTGCCCCGGCGCCGAGAATGCCGTTGGCGCCCATCATGCCCTTGGAGAGATCGGCGATATGCATCGACCCGCCCTTGCCGCGGCAGGAGCCCATGGCCTTGCCGTAGATCTCGCCCATCATCTCCTGCACATCCACACCCTTGGCGATGCAGTGGCCGTGGCCCCTGTGGGTCGAGGCGATGCGGTCGCGATCGTTGAGATGCATCATGATGCCGGTGCCCGAAGCCTCCTCTCCGGCATAGAGATGCACGAAGCCCGGAATATCGCCCTTGGCGAACTCGTTGTGCACCCGCTCCTCGAATTCGCGGATCCGCCGCATCGTTCGATAGGCTTCGAGCAGGCCTTGTTTGTCGAGCGGAAATGGATTTTTGCTCATGCGTCTATCCTCCCATCAGGAAACCTGGCGTTTCTTCACATGCGAAGCCAACTGCCGCATCAGCCCATGGCGCGCCGCATAGTGCATCACGGCGGCGACATTGACAGTGCGGAAAGCGTTTTCTTCTAGCGCGATTTGGACGCGGTCGCGCTCGGAAAACGACAGTTCGCGCTCGCCATCGAGCGCGATGGAGCCGGCCGCGATCTGCGGCCCGTAGGCTCTGCCGGCTTTCAGTTTCTGCCATGAGGCGATGCCGACCTTGCGTATGAAGCCCGGGGCTATGGGCACGCTGAGCTGGAGCTCGGCCTCTTCTGGCGGCGCAAGCAGCACGTGAAGCCCTCCAGGCTCGTTGCGCTTGACCGGTTCGATGAGCCCTGCGATTGCCGACATGCCGATGACTTCGGGATCCGCGAAGGTGACGAAAAGCTCGCGGAAGGTCTCCGCCTTCCATAAGGCGCGGGCGCCCACGACGCGATCAGTGACCAGCGCCACATCGACAAGGGCAATCTCGGACGCTTGATCATTGACGCGGACCACAAGCTTTTTGTTGGGTGCAAAGGCGATCTCGCGCGGCACCTGCCCGGTCACCGCGAGGCCGGTGGCCAGACCGGTGATGGTGGGCTCGCGATGTTCGGGAAAGGCATTGTTGGTGCCGGTCGAAATGCCGGCGATCGGCACCTCGCCCGAGCGCGACACCACCGCGCGATGGGTGCCGTCGCCCCCCAGCACGACGATGGCCGCGACCCCTTTCTGGCGCATTAGGTCGGCCGCCCGGATCGTGTCCTCGACAGTGCCGGTGACGGTCATGTCGAGATAGGCGAGGTCGGGGAATTCATGCTCGCCGAGGTTGCGCGAGCGCTCGAGGCCCCGGCGCACGTGGTGGCGGATGCCGCCATTTTCCGGCATCATTACGACCTGGCCGACGCCCGAGGCTTTGAGGCAGGCCAGCACCCTGCAGCACGATATTGGCCCGGTCGGTGATCTGGAGGCTCGCCGCATTGGCGATGACGCGCCTGATGTCGCGCGCGGAAACGGGATTGGCGATGATGCCCACAGTGAGAGCCAAGCGGTTCCTCCTCGAGACATCCCAGGGTCTTTTTTATCGTCCGCCGGCGCCGCAGCGCGCCGGCGGTGGAAATGCTCGCCGCTCACGATGACTCGCACGGTCTGTTTCGACAAGCACGAAGCAAGGTTGCCGTTGCGACAATGGGACCATCGTCGTAAGACACGCTAATGATTTATAGGAACAATATCCTGAAAGGCCCCGGAAGCCCCGCACCTGCCGGTGAGGGCGCCTCATCTCGCTCTTCTTCAACTATTTCCTGAGCTTCCCCTTGACGGCCCCAAAGCCCTGTCCTATCTGAACCGCCAACTGCTGGCACTCATATTGCGCGAGTGCTAACAGGCGCCGGAAAAGGGGTTGGGAGGCCTCGCTCCTCCGTACCAGGCTCCGGCATCCATACAACCGAACAATGCGACTAACGAAGGAGACATCGCATGAAGTTCCGTCCTCTGCACGACCGCGTGGTCGTGCGCCGGGTCGAGGAAGACACCAAGACCAAGGGTGGCATCATCATTCCCGATACCGCCCAGGAGAAGCCCATGCAGGGCGAAATCATCGCCGTCGGCCCCGGCGGCCGCGATGAGAGCGGCAAGCTGATTCCGATCGACGTCAAGGCCGGCGACATCGTCCTGTTCGGCAAATGGTCGGGCACCGAAGTCAAGATCGACGGCACCGAATACCTGATCATGAAGGAGTCCGACATCATGGGCGTTCTCGAGGGCAAGTCGGCCGCCAAGAAGGCCGCCTGATCGTTCCGTTCGCCAAAGTTCAATCAATTAAGTTCAGAAGGAGCCAAACAATGGCAGCGAAAGAAGTCCGCTTCGGCGGCGAAGCCCGCGAGCGCATGCTGCGCGGCGTCGACATTCTCGCCAATGCGGTGAAGGTCACGCTCGGCCCCAAGGGCCGCAACGTCGTCATCGACAAGTCGTTCGGCGCGCCGCGCACCACCAAGGACGGTGTGACGGTCGCCAAGGAAATCGAGCTTGAAGACAAGTTCGAGAACATGGGCGCCCAGATGGTGCGCGAAGTCGCCTCCAAGACCAACGACGTCGCGGGCGACGGCACCACCACCGCCTGCGTGCTCGCCCAGGCGATCGTGCGCGAAGGCGCCAAGGCGGTTGCCGCCGGCATGAACCCGATGGATCTGCGCCGCGGCGTCGATCTGGCGGTCGCGACCGCCATCGAAGACCTCAAGAAGCGCTCGAAGAAGATCAAGGCCACCGAAGAAGTCGGCCAGGTCGGCACGATTTCCGCCAATGGCGAGAAGGCCATCGGCGACATGATCGCCAAGGCCATGCAGAAGGTCGGCAATGAGGGCGTGATCACGGTCGAGGAAGCCAAGACCGCTCGACACCGAGCTCGACGTCGTTGAAGGCATGCAGTTCGACCGCGGCTATCTCTCGCCCTACTTCATCACCAATGCCGACAAGATGGTCGCCGAGCTCGAGGATCGTCTACATCCTCCTCCACGAGAAGAAGCTTTCGGGCCTCCAGGCCATGCTCCCGGTTCTCGAAGCCGTGGTGCAGACCGGCCGTCCGCTGCTCATCGTTGCCGAGGACGTCGAAGGCGAAGCTCTGGCCACGCTCGTCGTCAACAAGCTGCGCGGCGGCCTCAAGGTCGCGGCCGTCAAGGCGCCGGGCTTCGGCGATCGCCGCAAGGCCATGCTCGAGGACATCGCGATCCTCACCGGCGGCCAGGTGATCTCCGAAGATCTCGGCATCAAGCTTGAGAACGTGACGCTCGACATGCTCGGCCGCGCCAAGCGGGTGCGCGTCGAGAAGGAGAACACCACGATCGTCGACGGACATGGCAAGAAGGCCGACATCCAGGGCCGCGTCGCCCAGATCAAGCAGCAGATCGAGGAGACGACCTCCGACTACGACCGCGAGAAGCTGCAGGAGCGGCTGGCGAAGCTCGCCGGCGGCGTTGCGGTGATCAAGGTCGGCGGCTCCACCGAAGTCGAGGTGAAGGAGCGCAAGGACCGCGTCGATGACGCGCTCAATGCCACCCGCGCTGCGGTCGAGGAAGGCATCGTTCCGGGCGGCGGCGTTGCGCTGCTCCGCGCCAAGAAGGCGGTCGATGCGCTCAAGTCCGACAATGCCGACATCCAGGCCGGCATCAAGATCGTGTCGAAGGCGCTTGAGAGCGCCGATCCGCCAGATCGCCGAGAACTCCGGCGTCGAAGGCTCGATCGTGGTCGGCAAGGTGCTCGAGAAGTCGGGCAACTACGGCTTCGACGCGCAGAAGGAAGAGTATGTCGACATGGTCGCGGCCGGCATCATCGACCCGACCAAGGTGGTGCGCATCGCGCTTCAGGACGCGGCCTCGGTCGCCTCGATCCTGATCACCACGGAAGCGATGATCGCCGAGAAGCCCAAGGACAAGGCCGCCGATGCCGGCGATGCCGGGCGGCGGCGGCATGGGCGGCATGGACTTCTAAGAAGTCCGCTCAGTCAGCGAATATCGAAAACCCCGGTGGAAACACCGGGGTTTTTTTTGCGCTGTGATAACTCGTCGGATGAATATCCCTGGCCCTTTGTGCTGGCGCATCCCGGCGAAGTGGAATTGCTTCGCTGAACCGAATTGATATTCTTGGAGCAAATCTTATCGCCAGAGTCTTCAATTTTAGCGGGATTTGTTCTAAGAGCCGGGTCCTCACAGCGGAGACTTACATGCGGAACGGATCACTTTTCTTGTTTGCCGTCCTGGTAGCGGCCTGCCTTGGCTGTGGCGCGAGTGCAGCGAGCGCCGATGAGATCCCCCTCCAATTCGGCACCTACGCGCAGAACAAAAGGTGGTGCAGGTTGAACCGGGCCGACCAGGCGGGGCCCGACTACATCGAAAAGCGCGCTTTCATCAATCTCTCGGCGACCGAGATGAATTGGCAGGACACCGTTGGCCGGATCACCAGTGTCAGCGTCGCGGGCAACAAGATCAATCTGGGCCTCGAGTTGACGACTGAGGGCAAAACCGAGACGAAAAACTTGCAGCTGCACCGGAAGAGAAAGGACATTTTCGTGCTGACGGGGATCAATTTCTACTACTGCTCCAATTACCTGCCCAATCCCCGGCTCGGCCGTTAGTGTGCTGAACGCGAAGTTCCTGATATCTAACCGCTGTAACGACAGGAACTTCGCGTTCAAAAGCACACTAGAATTATTAGATTTTCTAGTGTCCTTTCGAATCCGAAGTTCGCTCGGAAGACGCTGCGAGGTGATGCGAACTTCGGATTCGGGACACTAGCGCGGCGATCACAGCAGCACCGGATTGACGTCGATCCGCGGACCCTTCATGAGAAGGGGCCTTTCAGAGAGGGCAGCGGTCAGATGGATTTTCATTACGATCTCGGCTCCTATAGCCGGGGCATTTCGACTTCATCTCCTGAGGCGCAGAGATGGTTCGATCGCGGACTTGCATGGTGCTACGGCTACAATCATGACGAGGCGGTGCGCTGCTTTGAAAAGGCGGCGCAAGCCGATCCGCGCTGCGCCATGGCCTGGTGGGGCATCGCTTATGCGGCCGGTCCCAATTACAATAAGCAGTGGAAAGCCTTCGATACGCTTGATCTCGAGCGCTCGCTGGCGACCGCGCACAAAGCGGCGGCGGAAGCCCTCGAGCTCGCCCCCTCGGCAAAACCCGTCGAGAAGGCGCTGATCGCCCCTTTGGCGCTGCGCTATCCCGTGAGTGACCCGGGCCAGGTGACGCCGATCTGGAACGACGACTATGCGGCGGCGATGCGCAAGGTCTATCAAGACCATTCGCAGGACCTCGATGTCGCCGCCCTCTTCGCCGAGGCGATCATGAACCGGACTCCCTGGCAGCTCTGGAACATTGCGACCGGCAAGCCCGCCGAGGGCGCCGACACCCTCGAAGCGATCGAAGTGCTGGAGAAGGCGATGCGCTTGCCGTGCGGCGACTCCCATCCAGGCCTTCTCCACATGTATATCCATCTCATGGAGATGTCGCCCTTCCCCGAGCGCGCCCTTAAGGCAGGCAACCGCTTGCGCCAGGTCGTTCCCGATGCCGGCCACCTGCTCCATATGCCGTCGCATATCGATGTGCTGTGCGGCGATTATCCGAACGTCGTCGAATGGAACGAGCGCGCCATCAAGGCCGACCGCAAATATCTGGCGAAGGAAGGAGCCCTGAACTTCTACTCGCTTTATCGCTGCCACAACTATCACTTCAAGCTCTATGGCGCGATGCTCATGGGCCAGCTCGCCCCGGCTCTCGAGGCGGCGGACGAAATGGCGGCGGCCCTCACCGAGGATCTTCTCACCATCGAGGTGCCGCCGATGGCGGATTGGCTCGAAAGCTTCGTGCCGATGAAGATGCATGTGCTGATCCGCTTCGGCAGATGGCGCGACATCATCGCAACGAAGCTGCCGCAGAACCGGGCGCTTTACTGTGTGACCGCGGCGATGATCCACTATGCCAAGGCGGTGGCGCTTGCCGCTTCAGGCGATGTGCCGGCGGCGGAAGCGGAAGCTCAGGCTTTCGAGGCGGCAGTCGCGAAGGTGCCGCCCACGCGCTATCTTTTCAACAACACCTGCCTCGATATTCTGGCGATCGCGGCCGAGATGATGAAAGGCGAGATCGCCTATCGTAAGGGCCGCTATCCTGAGGCCTTCTCGCTTTTGCGCAGATCGGTCGAGCTCGACGACAATCTGCCTTATGACGAGCCCTGGGGCTGGATGCAGCCGACGCGCCATGCGCTCGGCGCCCTTCTCCTGGAACAGGGAAAGCTGGAAGAGGCGGAGGCGATCTATCGCGCCGATCTCGGCTTCGACAATACGCTCCGCCGCGCCTGCCAGCACCCGGACAATGTATGGAGCCTGCACGGCTTCCACGAATGCCTGGTAAAGCGCGGCAAGACGGCGGAAGCCGCCCTCATCAAGCCCCGGCTCGATATCGCGCTCGCCCGCGCCGACGTGCCCATAAGGGCTTCCTGCTTCTGCCGGCTCAAAGCGGTGGCGTGACTTGTGGCCGGGCTCGACCCGTCTATCCAGCTCCGCACTATCCCGGCTTGTACACTTCGAGGAAGAAGGCGACGGCTTGTGAGACCTGGAGCGCGATGTCGCTCTCGCTCGGCGTCGGCGCAGCATTGAACAGACGTTTGCGCAGGATGCCGGCCTGCGACAGATCCATGACCTGTTGCGCCACGAGCAGCGGGTCCGCGATCTCGACGACACCGGCTCTGGTCTGCGCTTCGAGATAGCTTCTTCTGCCCTTCTTGCAGTATGTCCGCAGAGCTAAACACGGTTGCGCAACTCTGCATGGTTTGCTGCGTCATGACTCTCAGGCGGGACGTGAGCGTGCCGCATCATGGATGTGATCGATAATCTCGTACGCCCTTGAAGTTCTCATGACATCCTCAGTGCACGAATTGGAGCGGCAAAATCGGCATGCTTGTGCGGAGGTTCTGCATGTGGACTGCATGGCGGGGCTGCCTGGAAAACCAACCACGTGTCATTCCGTGCCTGCCATCAATAACGATATTTAAAACATCACTAGTTGACTATAATACACAGTAATATATGTTGCAACATGTAGACATCATATCTCAAATCCGACTAAGGATGGACCCGTGATAACTGCTGCACAGTTGAGGGCGGCGAGAGCGCTTCTCGGCATCGATCAGCGCCAACTCGCCGAGCTGTCAGGCCTTTCCGTGCCGACAATCCAGCGCATGGAGGCTAGCGAGGCGGTGATCCGTGGTAATGTCAACTCTCTCATGAAGCTGATTGGAGCTCTTGACGCGACTGGCATTGAATTCATCGCGGAAGGCGCCACCAGCCTCACTGGCGGGCGTGGCGTGCGGCTGAAAGCGGATTTCAACCCCGTCAAGATTCTGGGCGGGGACAATGTGGAAGCCGGAATCGGCGGGAGGAGCGCGGCATGATTTCCGGTGTCGCGATCTTTCTATGGGGTGTCGCTGCGCTTCTAGGAACTGCCGCGTTGGCAGTCGCATCAAGCCATAGATCCGACGCAGCGAGGCGCCTGACCTATGGCTTGGCGCTCGGCATCTCGGCGGTCATGTTGTTGGTTCTCTTGGACCGCATTGTGGCTGGTCCAATTCCCGCCTCGGCCGTCACGCTGCCGCTTGGACTGCCTTGGATCGGAGCTCATTTCCGTCTGGATGAACTCTCGACCTTTTTTCTCCTGGTCATCAATCTTGGCGCCACCGCGGTCAGCCTCTATGGCCTTGGCTATGGCAGACACAAATCCTCGCCACACCGGGTACTGCCTTTCTATCCAGCGTTCCTCGCCGGCATAAATCTCGTCGTGCTTGCCGACGATGCTTTCACTTTTCTGGTTTCCTGGGAATTCATGTCGCTTTCCTCCTGGGCGCTCGTCATGAGCCACCACCGCGTGCGCGACAACGCACATGCCGGCTACGTCTATCTCGTCATGGCGAGCTTTGGAACACTGGCACTTCTGCTCGCCTATGGCATGTTGGCTGGACTGGATGGCAGTTATGTTTTCGCCGAGATCCGTGCGGACCGGCCGTCAGCAGAGGTGGCCGCCGTCGTTCTGATCCTCGTGCTGATAGGCGCCGGGTCGAAGGCAGGTCTGGTACCGTTGCACGTCTGGTTACCGCTGGCGCATCCGGCAGCGCCGAGCCATGTCTCGGCGCTGATGAGCGGCGTCATGACCAAGGTCGCCGTCTATGGCTTCATCCGCATCGTTTTTGACCTCGGCGGCCCTCCGGCCTGGTGGTGGAGTGTGCCTCTATTGGTGCTCGGCGCCTCGAGCGCCGTGATGGGCCTGCTCTCAGCCGTGCTGCAGCGCGACCTGAAGAAGCTCCTGGCCTACAGCACGATCGAGAACATAGGTATCGTGTTCATCGGCTTGGGGCTTGCGCTTGCTTTCGAGGCGAACGCGATGCCAGCAGCTGCGGCCGTCGCCATGACTGCGGCGCTGTTCCATGTCCTCAATCACAGCATCTTCAAGAGCCTGCTGTTCTTCGGTTCCGGCGCGATACTGACGGCGACTGGCCAGCGTGACATGGAACATCTCGGCGGCCTCATCCATCGCATGCCGCTGACCGCCTTCGCGTTCCTTGCCGGATGCATGGCGATCTCGGCGTTGCCGCCGCTCAACGGCTTCGTTTCGGAGTGGCTTACTTTCCAGGCGATCCTCTTAAGTCCTGAGTTGCCACAATGGGGCCTGAAATTCTTGGTGCCTGCGGTCGGCGCGATGCTGGCGTTGTCGGCGGCGCTCGCCGCGGCCTGTTTCGTCAAGGCATTCGGTGTGAGCTTTCTCGGACGGCCGCGCACGGACGTAGCCGCAGGCGCGCAAGAGGTCGACCGCTGGTCGCTCGCGGCCATGTTCGTTTCTGTCGCCCTGTGTCTGGTCATCGGGATCATTCCCGGCCCGGTCATCGACGCGCTCGCGCCGGTCGTGAGCGGGCTCGTCGCCGAGCGCATGCCGGTCCAATCCGCTGACCCGTGGCTGTCGATCGTGCCGATCGCCGAGAGCCGCAGCTCCTACAATGGGCTCCTGGTGTTCATCTTCATCACCTTATCGACGCTCGCCGCAGTGCGGATCATCCATCGCTTCGCCTCGCATGCCGTGCGGCGCGTACCCGCTTGGGATTGCGGCTTCCCCGACCCAAGCCCGGCCACACAATATACCGCTGGCGGCTTTGCCCAACCCATCCGCCGCGTCTTCGGGGAGGTCGTGTTCCTGGCGCGTGATAAAGTGGAGATGCCGCCGCCCGGCGATCAAGGAACTGCACGGTTGACCATCACGCTGCGCGATCTCATCTGGGATACGATCTATGCGCCAGTGAGCGGCGCCATCTGGTTCGGGACTGAGAAGCTCAATTATCTGCAGTTCATGACCATCCGCAAATACCTCAGCCTTGTATTCGCGGCACTCATCGCCTTGCTGCTGGGGGTGTCGCTATGGCGCTGATTCCCGACTTCCTGCTGCGGTCGACGTGCCACGAAGGCGGCGGTGTGCCATGACGCCTGTCGTCGTTGCCATATTCGGTGTGCTGGCCCTCCTCGGCATGCCTTTGCTGGCGGCGGCAGTAATGCGCTGGTCGGCGGCGCCACATTTGATTTATGGGGCATGCCTTGTCATTTGCCTCGTCGTTTTCGTCGTGGCGCTCACCCAACTGGAGAGCGCCAACAGCGTGGTGTCATCGCTGCGCTTGCCCCTCGGATTACCATGGATCGGGGCGCATTTTCGTATCGATTCTTTGACCGCGTTTTTCCTCGTCGTCGTCAATCTCGGGGCTGCCGCCGCAAGTTTGTTCGCTATCGGCTACGGCCGGCACGAGCCCGCGCCGCAGCGCGTCCTCCCCTTCTATCCGGTGTTCCTCGCCGGCATGAATCTCGTCGTGCTTGCCGATGATGCCTTTACCTTCCTCGTCTCCTGGGAGTTCATGTCGCTCTCGTCATGGGCGCTCGTGATGGCGCATCACCATGACTCGCAGAACAGGTATGCGGGTTACGTCTACATCGTCATGGCGAGCTTTGGCACGCTCAGCCTGCTGCTCGCGTTCGGACTGCTCGCCGGCGGAGCCGGCAATTATGGATTTGCCGAAATGCGTGCCGCACCAGCCGCTCTCTCCGGGCTGGTGTTGATTCTTGCCGTCCTCGGCGCCGGCTCGAAGGCAGGTCTGGTTCCGTTGCATGTCTGGCTGCCGCTGGCGCATCCGGCAGCGCCGAGCCATGTCTCGGCGCTGATGAGCGGCGTTATGACCAAGGTCGCCGTCTATGGCTTCATCCGCATCGTTTTCGACCTCAGCGGCCCTCCGGCCTGGTGGTGGGGCATCGCCATCATCCCGCTCGCCGGCATTACATGCGTACTCGGCGTGCTTAGCGCGCTCATGCAGCACGACCTCAAGCGCCTGCTTGCCTACCACACCGTGGAGAATATCGGCATCATCTTCATCGGCATTGGCCTCGCTCTTGCCTTCTCGGCGCATCACATGCCCGCAGCCGCGGCGGTTGCCATGACTGCGGCGCTGTTCCATGTCCTCAATCACAGCATCTTCAAGAGCCTGCTGTTCTTCGGTTCCGGCGCGATACTGACGGCGACCGGCCAGCGCGATATGGAACATCTCGGCGGCCTCATCCATCGCATGCCGCTCACCGCCTTCGCGTTCCTTGCCGGATGCATGGCGATCTCGGCGCTGCCGCCGCTCAATGGCTTCGTTTCGGAGTGGCTCACCTTCCAGGCGATCCTCTTGAGTCCTGAGGTTCCGTCCTGGGGCATCAAACTGATCGTGCCTGCAGTCGGCGCGATGCTGGCGTTGTCGGCGGCGCTCGCCGCGGCCTGTTTCGTCAAGGCATTCGGCGTGAGCTTTCTCGGACGGCCGCGCACGGAGCGTAGCCGCAGGCGCGCAAGAGGTCGACCGCTGGTCGCTCGCGGCCATGTTCGTTTTTGCCGCCCTGTGTCTGGTCATCGGGATCATTCCCGGCCCGGTCATCGACGCGCTCGCGCCGGTCGTGAGCGGGCTCGTCGGCCGAGCGCATGCCGGTCGCAATCCGCTGACCCGTGGCTGTCGATCGTGCCGATCGCCGAGAGCCGCAGCTCCTACAATGGGCTCCTGGTTTTCATCTTCATCACCTTATCGACGCTCGCCGCGGTGAGGATCATCCACCGCTTCGCCTCGCATGCCGTGCGGCGCGTACCCGCCTGGGATTGCGGCTTCCCCGATCCAAGCCCGGCCACACAATATACCGCCGGCGGCTTTGCCCAACCCATCCGCCGCGTCTTCGGGGAGGTCGTGTTCCTGGCGCGCGAAAAAGTGGAGATGCCGCCGCCCGGCGATCCAGGAACTGCACGGCTGACCATCACGCTGCGCGATCTCGTTTGGGATATTATCTACGCTCCGGTCGCCAACGCAATCTGGTTCGCCGCTGACATGCTCAGTCATCTGCAGTTCCTGACCATTCGCAAATATCTGAGCATGGTCTTTGCGGTGCTCACCCTCCTCCTCTTCTTCCTTATGCTTGTGATGCTGGTATGGTCCTGATCCTCGATCTCATCGCTCAAGGCGCACAGATGATCCTTGTGCTCGCACTGGCGCCGCTGCTCCTGGGCTACACGCGCAAGATCAAGGCACGCCTCCTGCGCCGTCAGGGGCCACCCATTCTGCAGCCCTATCGCGACCTGTTGCGCCTGATCCACAAGGAAGCCCTCCTGGCGGAGAACGCATCCTGGCTGTTTCGCGTCGGCCCCTACATGATCTTCGCGGCCACTTGGGTGGCAGCCGCGCTGGTCCCGACTTTCGCGACGAGACTGCAATTCAGCTGGACCGCCGACCTGATTGCCATCACGGCGCTCATCGGCTCGTCGCGATTCTTCCTGGCGCTTGTCGGCATGGATATCGGCACCAGCTTCGGCGGCATCGGCTCGAGCCGCGAGATGATGTTTGCCTCGCTTGCGGAGCCGGCGATGATGATGATCGTGTTCACGCTCGCTCTTCTTGCCGGCTCGACCCAACTCTCGGTCGTCGCCGAATTCATGCAGACGCATGCCAGCCTGCGCGTTTCGCTCGGACTGGCACTCATCGCCCTCATTATCGTGGCGCTGGCTGAAAATGCGCGCATTCCCGTGGACAACCCTGCCACCCATCTCGAGCTCACGATGGTGCACGAGGCCATGGTGCTGGAATACTCTGGAAGGCATCTCGCGGTCCTGGAGTTGGCCGCCGCCCTTAAGCTGTTGCTCTATCTTTCGCTCATCGCTTGCATCTTCGTGCCATGGGGGATGGCGCCCGTGGGCAGCGGCCCCACCGCTTATGCGATCGGTCTGGCAAGCTATCTGGCAAAGATCGGCGTGGGCGGCTTCCTGCTTGTCCTGTTCGAGACCTCGGTCGCCAAGATGCGCGTGTTCCGGGTGCCGGACTTCCTCGGCATTGCCTTGATGCTCGGACTGCTTGGCATGCTTCTGCTTTTCGTTTCACGGAGCTTTTGATGAACGGCTTCTCCCTCGATGTCGCGCATATGCTGGCCGGCAGCATGGTGCTGGTGAGTTTCATGCTGCTCTACCAGGATCGTATGTTTGCCCTGCTCAATGTCTTTGCGCTGCATGCAATAGTGCTCTCTGCCTCGGTGGCCTGGCAGGCTTACATCCAGGATGCGCCGCATCTCTACGTTCCGGCCGCGATCGCGCTGGTGCTCAAGGGCATCATCATTCCGGTCGCCCTGCACAGGGTCGTGATCCGACTCGGCATCCACCGGGAAATCGAGACGGTCGTGGGAATTGGACCGACTTTGCTCTTTGGTGTCGGGCTTGTCGCGCTTTCGATGGTGGTCATGCTCAAGGCTGCGGAAACGGCTGATCCACTGGCTCGCGAGGATCTCGCATTTGCGCTGTCCATCCTGCTGCTCGGCCTGCTCATGATGGTGACGCGGCGCAACGCGGTCAGCCAGATCGTCGGCTTCATGTCGATCGAGAACGGCCTGATCCTCGCGGCCACGGCAGCCAGAGGCATGCCGCTCGTCGTTGAAATCAGCGTGGCATTCTCGGTTCTGGTCGCCTTCATCGTCATCGGCGTGTTCCTGTTTCGCATTCGTGAGCGATTTGATTCGGTCGACCTTCAGGCGCTTGACGAGCATCGCGGGGAACGGCAGTGAACAGTTTCCTCGACCAACTGGCCATCGACCCGCTGACGGCTGTCCTGCTCATACCCGCGGTTACTGCAGGAGTGCTGGCGCTGCTGCCCAGTTATTGGGCTGCTGCTCGCCTCAATGTGCTGGCTACGTTCATCACGCTGATCGCGGCGGTGTCGCTTCTGTTCAGTCGGCCGGCGGTGGGCGGCTATCTCTTCGTCGACGATCTCAACAACGTCTTCATCGTGTTGACGGCGTTTGTCGCATTCACGACCAGCGTGTTCAGCGCCAGCTATATTGGACACGAGTTGGAGATCGGCCGGCTTACGCCTGGACACCTGCGCTTCTATCACGCCATGTACCAGACCCTGATGTTCGCCATGAATCTCGGGCTCACTGCAAACAACATCGGCCTTATGTGGGTGGCTATCGAACTCGCCACACTGACGACAGTATTGATGGTCGGAATTTATCGCACTCATGAGGCTCTCGAAGCCGCCTGGAAATATTTCATCTTGGGCAGCGTCGGCATCGCCCTTGCCCTGTTTGGAACGATCCTCGTTTACATGGCGGCGCGACCGGTGATCGGCGAGGGAGCCGATGCCATGGTGTGGACCACGCTCATCGAGAAAGCCGGCAGCTTCAGCCCTGAGCTTTTGAACGTTGCTTTTGTCTTTCTGCTGCTGGGCTACGGTACCAAGGTCGGACTGGCACCCCTGCATGCCTGGCTTCCCGATGCACATGCCGAGGGTCCGACGCCGATTTCGGCGGTGCTGTCAGGGCTGCTGCTCAACGTCGCGCTCTACGCGCTGCTGCGCTTCAAGATGCTGCTCGCGGTGAACCCGGGCGCGTTAGCGCCAGGCCCGCTGATGATCACGATGGGGCTGCTCTCTCTCATCTTCGCGGCATTCATGCTGTATCGGCGAGGCGATATCAAGCGCATGTTTGCCTATTCCTCCATCGAGCATATGGGCATCATCGTGTTTGCCTTTGGCATGGGTGGGCCTCTCGCCAATTTTGCCGGATTGCTGCACATGACCATGCACTCGCTGACGAAGTCGGCAATCTTCTTCGCCGTCGGCCATATAGCGCAGGCCAAGGGCACGCAGAAAATTGCCCACATGGGAGGCCTTACCGAAACCAATCCTGTACTCGGCTGGGAACTCGTGCTCGGTGTCGTCGCGATCGCCGGACTGCCCCCGCTTGGCATCTTCATGAGCGAGTTTCTTGTGGTCAGTTCGACCTTCGCGCGCGAACCGTTGCTTGCGATTTTGCTGGTCTTTGGATTGCTGGTTGGCTTTGGCGCGCTGTTCTTGCGGTTGAATAGTATCGCATTCGGCGAGCCGCGCGGCATGACCGCCAAGGCAACGGCCTCTTATGTGCCGATGTTTACGCATTTGGCGCTGGTGTTGGTCAGCGGAATCTATTTGCCTCCGCAAATGGTCCTCTGGTTCCAGAACGTGGCGAAACTGCTTGGATAAGCCCATGCTGATTGACAAGATTTCGGGTGATAGGATCGAAGGACACAGGCCCGTCCCGCGCATCGTCGTCACACCGGAAATGTGGCGCATGCTCACCGGGGAGCTCGCAGAGGGCCGCGCCGCGCTGGTTGGCCTCTGGGGGGACACCGACAAGGTGCACATGGCGCTCATGAAGGAAGCCGAGATCGTCGTCGTGACGGTCGAATGCCAGGACGGCAAGTTTCCTTCGGTCGGGAAAGTGCATGCGCCCGCGATCCGACTCGAACGTGCGATGCATGACCTCTACGGCCTGGAACCGATTGGCCTTGCGGATCGGCGGCCCTGGCTTGATCATGGCCGCTGGGGTGCCAAGCACCCGCTTGGAACTCAAGTCGAAGCGCAGCCGTCATCAGCCCTCTATGAATTCTTGCCTACTGAGGGCGAAAGCTTGCACCAGATAGCGGTCGGGCCGGTGCATGCCGGCATCATCGAGCCCGGACACTTCCGCTTCACCGTCAACGGCGAAACGGTGGTTCGGCTGGAGGAGCGCCTTGGCTATGTCCACAAGGGCATAGAAGGACTGATGGCGGGAGCGCCGCTGGATCGCGCGGCAAAGCTCGCCGCCCGCACGTCGGGCGACAGCACTGTCGCCTACGGCATCGCCTTCGCCCGCGCCGTCGAGGCAGCCCTTGGAGTTGAGGTGCCGGCTCGTCCAACCTGGCTGCGCGCCGTCATGGCCGAACTCGAACGCATCGCCAATCATCTCGGCGATTTCGGCGCGATCGCCAACGACGCCTCCTTCTCGTTGCTTCATGCGCAATGTGCGATCCTCCGTGAGAACACGTTGCGCGCCGCCGGCGCCGCTTTCGGCCATCGGCTGATGCGCGATTGTGTCGTGCCGGGTGGCGTCACCGCGGACCTCGATGCAGCCGGCCTCGCGGCAATCAGGATGCTGATCGGAGAGATCCGGGCGCGCTTCCCGGCTCTGGTCGAGCTTTACGACAATACTGCTTCGCTGCAGGATCGCACGGTATCGGCCGGCCATCTCGCCCCGGGACTGGCCAGGCAGTATTCGGTAGGCGGTTATGTTGGCCGCGCGTCGGGCCGCGCTTTCGACGCGCGCCGGCGGCCCGGCTATCCGCCCTACGATCGGCTGCCCTTCGAGGTGCCCGTGCGCGATGACGGTGACGTCAATGCACGCGTCTGGATCAGGATCCGCGAGATCGGGCAGAGCCTGGCCCTGCTTGACCAGTTGCTCGGTGGCCTGCCCGGCGGCGGTTTGCTTCGCATCCAGCTCGCGCAGATTGCCGAGGCGCGTGAAGGAATGGCGCTGGTCGAGGGTTTTCGCGGTGACATCCTCATCTGGCTGCGGCTCAATCCGGACCATACAGTCGCGCGCTGCCATCTGCGCGATCCATCATGGTTCCAGTGGCCGCTACTCGAAGCAGCGATCGAGGGCAACATCGTCGCCGACTTCCCACTCTGCAACAAATCCTTCAACTGCTCCTACTCAGGACATGATCTGTAGATGCGCAAGTTGCTGTTCCAGAGCCTTCTCAAACCACCGCTCACTGAAGCGCCGCCTTCCGCGAGTGACGCCGCACTGGCCGAGCTCGGCGACGCGCTGAAACGCTCGGCCCGGCGTCACCTCGGCCGCTCGCTGTCGATCCGCGAGGTCGACGCCGGCTCGTGCAACGGCTGCGAGCTCGAGATCCACGCGTTGAGCAATGCCTATTATGATATCGAGCGCTTCGGGCTGCGCTTCGTCGCCTCGCCGCGCCATGCCGACGTGCTCATGGTCACCGGACCAGTGACGAAGAACATGAAGGAGGCACTTGAACGGACCTACAACGCGACGCCCTCGCCGAAATGGGTAGTAGCGATCGGCGACTGTGCCCGCGACGGCGGCTGCTTTGCCGACAGCTACGCGGTCGTCGGCGGTGTCTCCGCCGTCGTCCCGGTCGACCTGCATGTGCCGGGCTGCCCGCCGCGGCCGATCGAGATCATGAAAGGGTTGCTGGCGCTGCTCGAGGGAAGGAATGTAAGGATGGCAGCTCCCGAAAGCTGAATCATCGGCATGGTCGGCGCAAATACTTCGTGCCCCGGGTGTCCTGCATCGAGGGCTGGACAACCCGTGTATTATTGGTCAGCGAAATTTGAAGATTTTTTCGAATTCATTGGCATCGCCAAAGAGCAGGCTGGCCCGCTGAGGAAGATCTTTTTCCGAAATTCGTTCGTAACCTCGAAAGGCAGCGAGGATGTTTTGATCCGGCACCATGATATAAACCGTTGTGGGCCATCTCTGATTTGATTGATCCTGGACGGAGACCATAAGGAATTCGCGCCAGCGGCCATCGGCCAAACACATCTGGTCGATCTTTTCCTGATCACGCGTCCAGTCGACTAGGCCAAATAACTTACGACCCCAAACGGGCATTGCTCATCTCCAATTGCATATACGAGAACCCGGACCTTGTCCTGGTTCAACAGACATCGAACACGCCTCTTGCCTCCAGATATCGGAATGGATCTCTGAAAGCTCCCGCCGACATAGCGGGACGACTTCGCCAATTGCGCAAAGTAAATCGATCTTGCGTACATTATAATGGGGTTATAAGATAATTGTACACAGATGTTAATAGTAGGTTCTTGGCTTATCGCCCGCACGAACTTTCAGCGCGAACAAAACAACCAAATGAGGGCAGTATGAGAGACCAGGGAATCATGCTCGAAAACCGGACGGCACGTCTGACGATCCTGATTGATCCCAACAAGAAGAAGGCATTTGAGGACTTGTGCTTGCGGCTTGACACTAATCCGTCGCAGGCGTTGCGCCAGATGATCCGGGAGTTTCTCGCAAAGCATCGTGTGAAATGGTCCCCCCAGGGCACAAATACTCAAGATGAGTAATCACCTGCAACCGTTCTCGCAGACAATGATTCGCGGGTTCGCGGGCCGATGTCCGCGATATGGGCAGGGTAAGTTGTTTACGGGCTATCTGAAGCCGGTCAGAGAGTGTGCAGCTTGCGGGGGAGACATCGGACATATTCGAGCAGATGATGGACCCGCATGGGCGACCATCCTCCTCGTCGGTCACATTCTTGCACCGTTCCTTCTCGGCACTCTTCCCAACAAACTGCTGCGCAGCAAGGCCGCAACGCTTCCGCCTTGGGTGAGCTCGCTCTATGTCTTCGCCCCGCTTCGCCTCCGAAGCCGTCGCGCAAGCTCTTGACCCATTCTGGTCCCGCCTGATCTTAATGACACTGCCCGGTGCGTGCTGATGGCCGATATCGCGGCGGCGGTGGCGCGGCATTGAACAGAAGTTTGCGCAGGATGCCGGCCTGCGACAGATCCATGAACTGTTGCGCCGCGAGCAGCGGGTGCGCGATCTCGACGACACCGGCTCTGGTCTGCGCTTCGAGACAGCCGGCAAGCTTTTCCATGCAGCGCTGGGGACCGCGCAAATCGTAATCGGCGCCAACTTCGGGCATGCGCTCGACGATCGAGAACACCGTGCGCATCGCCTTGATGTAATGGGGCCGGGTCAGGAGCTTGAGGAATTTCCGGCCGAAATTCTGGAGCCCCTGCGAAGCGTCTGCTGACAGCGGCTGTCGCTGGCTAATTCATCCCTTATCGGCGCAAACAGAATGCAAATCCGCCAGGCTGCTCGGTGAGGCGTCGCGGCCCTTGTCAGCGCAGACAGAGAAATCGGGGGCATGCTCGCCGCCCCGTCACATGCCTCGACCAGTTCCAGAAGGTTCGGGGCCTTGGCCGCCATTTCTTCAGCCACCTGCTTTTCGTCGTATTTCGGATTGTCAAAACTAATGTTGAAGGCGCGAATGGGACGGGGCTGATGCCGCGCCGCCAGTCCGAGCACCGCGCATGAATTCGATGCCGCCGCTGAGATAGCAGGCGACCGGCACATCGGCACGCAGCCGAATGCGAACCGCCTCATCGAGCGCGTTACGAAACTCCGCTGCCCAGTCTTCATCCGACCGTTGCGGCACGTGAAGGCCCTCCCTACGAAAGTTGAAATCCCAATATTGGGTGATCCGCACCTGCTTCTCGGTGGTGATCATATAGTGGCCAGGTGGAATTTGAAGAATGCCCGCAAATAGCGTGCGCGTTTGCCCGCCTTCGCAGGTCAAGGCATGGTAGAAGGATTTGGCATCCCACCGAGCCGGCACCCCGGCGGCAAAGAGTGCCTTCACTTCAGACTCAATAAAGAGCTTCTCGTCATGCCACGCATAGAGCAGCGCTTTGAGCGCGCCTTGGCGCAGGCCTATCGCCACGGCTTGTTTCAGAACTCCGCCGGAATTCCGACGCAGAGCCGTCTTATGGAGCAGGGGAAGACTGTCCCGGAGCTGAACAAAAGTTAATCTCATGAATGTGCAAAGCCAGATCACGCCTGAGGATATCAGTGCGGCGCTCGGAATGGCTCCCGGTGCCCGCAAGCGGCGCTGGGCCCGCCGCTTTGGCTATGCGGCTGCGGCCGCCGCCCTCCTCGGCCTCGTCTCCTACTGGTATTACTCATCCGATGCGACGGCGAATGGCGTCGCCTATGACACGGCGCTGGCCGTTCAAACCCCGCTTACCGTCACGGTCACCGCGACCGGAACCGTCCAGCCCACCACCCAGGTCGATGTGTCGAGCGAGATTTCGGGCGTGATCCGCACCGTCAATGTCGATGCGAACAGCATCGTCAAGAAAGGCGATGTGCTGGCCTCCTTGGACGTGAAGCGCCTCGACCGCCCAGCTCGCACGCGCCAAAGCGACTTTGGCAGCGAATGAGGCGAAGCTCGCCGACGCCAAGGCGACGCTGAACCAGCGCCAGCTCGTTATCGACCGGCAGACCGCGCTTGACCAAGAAAGGCTTCGCAGCGACCCAGGCGCTCGATGATGCCGTCGCCCAGCGCGCTTCGGCGGCGGCTGCCGTCTCGGCGGCGGAAGCCGATATCGAGGTGGCCAAGGCCGACATCGCCTTACAGGAGATCGATATCGACAAATCGAGCATCCTCTCGCCCGTCGATGGCATCGTGCTGAAGCGCGCGGTTGAGCCGGGCCAGACTGTTGCTTCCTCGCTTCAGGCGCCGGTTCTCTTCACCCTGGCCGAGGACCTGAAGCGCATGCAGGTCGAAGCCAATATCGATGAGGCCGATATCGGCACCGTCGAAGGCGGGCCAAAACGCGACGTTTCACGGTTGATGCCTTTCCGGGCCGCAGCTTTCCGGCGCGGATCGAGACGCTCGAATTCTCGCCGCTCACCACCGATGGCGTCGTCACCTACAAGGCCATGCTCAGCGTCGACAACTCCGATCTGGCGCTCCGTCCCGGCATGACGGCAACGGCGCAGATCACCGTGCAGGAAATCTCCAATGCGCTGGCTGGTTCCCAATGCGGCGCTTGCGCTATTCGCCGCCTGTTCAGGCGAAGGCAGGCAGGTTTCAGCCTCTCAGCCGCTCTTCTTGCCCGCAGCCGCAGCGCGGGCGCGGCCAGGCTGCACAGAAGCGATGCCCGCACGGGCGAGCGCGACCGGTGTGGGTCCTGAAGAACAGCAGGCCCGCATGAGGTCAGCAGTCGACCACCGGCGCCACGGACGGCAAGCTCACCCAGATCGTCGACGGGCGATCTCAAGACCGATGACCCGCTGATCACCGGCGTCGAAACAAGGCCGGAACCATGACATGGCCGCGCCTTTCTCGCCTTCGAGCGGGTCAGCAAGACTCTATGGCGAAGGCGGCGGCCTGGTGCGGGCGCTGGCGGGCGTCGATCTCAGCATCGAACGGGGCGAGTTCGTCGCCATCATGGGCCCTTCAGGCTCCGGCAAATCCACCGCCATGAACATTCTGGGCTGTCTTGATTCGCCCACCGCCGGAAGATTCCTGTTCAACGACGTCGATGTGACCACGCTGACCCGCGATCAGCCGCGCCTTGCTGCGGCGGAATTTCCTGGGCTTCGTGTTTCAGGGCTATAATCTTTTGACCGCACCACGGCGATCGAAAATGTCGAACTGCCGCTGATCTATCGCGGCACCGCAAAGGCCGAGCGCCGTGAGCGCGCCATGGCGGCGCTGCATCTGGTTGGCCTGACGGGCCGCGAACACCACACGCCTGCGCGAGCTTTCCGGCGGCCAGCAGCAGCGCGTCGCCATTGCGCGGGCCATTGTCACCGATCCTCTGGTGCTGCTGGCCGACGAGCCGACGGGCAATCTCGATACGGCACGCGCCATGAAATCATGGAGCTGCTGGTCGGCCTCAATCGACGAACGCGGACTCACCATGATCATGGTGACGCATGAGCCCGACATGGCGGCATTCGCCAACCGCACGCTCCATTTCGTCGACGGCCAGCATCGAATCCGATACCTTGCGGGAGGCGGCCTGATGCTGTGGGAAGCCATCAAGCTCGCCATCCAGTCGGTGCGCCGCAATGTGCTGCGCTCGATCCTCACGCTGCTCGGCATCGTGATCGGCGTCGGCGCCGTCATCGCCATGGTGACCATCGGCGATGGCACGACGCAGAAGGTGACCGATGACCTGTCGAAGCTCGGCAGCAACATGCTTATCGCCCGCCCGGGCGGGAGCATGTTCGGTCCGGGCGGAGCCGGCCAGGAGAACCGCTCCTTCGACGAGCGCACCATCGTGCAAGCTGCGCAGCGAGCTCAAGCGACGTGCGCGCCATTGCCCCAGCGGCGAACGCGCGCCGCCACGGGTCGTCTATGGGGCGCAGAACTATGCGACGACGGTAACCGGGACCGATCGCGATTTCTTCATCGCTCAGGACTGGAGTTTTGCCAATGGCCGGCCTTTCAGCGACGGCGAAATGCGCTCCGGCAGCGCCGTCTGCGTGATCGGCAAGACCGTCAACGACGCGCTGTTCGGCCCGACGATCCGCTGGGCATGCGCATGCGCGTCGGCACTGTGTCCTGCGACGTCATCGGTGTTCTTGCAGCCAAGGGCCAAGGCGCCTTCGGCAATGACCAGGACAACACGGTCGTCATGCCGCTGCGCGCCTTTCAGCGCCGCATCGCCGGCAATACAGCGCATCTCGACCATCTATGTCTCGGTCCTCAACAGCGCCGATACGCCCGAGGTCACAGCCAATGTCGAGCAGATCCTGCGCGAGGAGCGCCGTGTCGGGTCCGGGCGAGGACGACACGTTCTCGGTGCGCGACATGAGCCAGATCATCACTACCATGACCTCGACCTCTACGCTTCTCACCGGCCTTCTGAGCGCGGTTGCGGCGTCAGCCTGCTGGTCGGCGGCATCGGCATCATGAACATCATGCTGGTCTCGGTCACCGAGCGCACCCGCGAGATCGGCATCCGCCTCGCCATTGGCGCGCTCGAGCGTCAGGTGCTGACGCAGTTCCTGGTCGAGGCCCTGGTCCTGGCGCTCTTGGGCGGTGTCCTCGGCATCATGCTGGGACTCGCTCTTGCCGGCATCGCGGTCCATTTCATGTCGATTCCCTTCGCGCCGAACCCGTCGATCATCGCCCTGGCCTTCCTGTTCTCAGGCGTGATCGGCCTCGTTTTCGGCTTTTTTCCGGCGCGCCGCGCCGCAAGGCTCGATCCGATCGAAGCGCTGAGACATGAATGAAGAACATTAATCCTTCCCCCTTGCGGGGAAGGTGGCTCGCGCCAGCGAGCCGGATGGGGATCTCTATGTCCAGGTTAAGAGCTCGACAATTGCGTCGAACAATGACCCCACAAGAGGTCAAGTTGTGGGTTCAGTTGAAATACCTCAATCGGCAAGGCTTTCATTTCAGGCGTCAGGCGCCGATCGATGGTTACATCGTCGACTTTGCCGAATTCGGGCAACGGCTGATCATAGAAAGTTGACGGGTCGCAGCATGGATTTAGAAAAAGGCGAGGCGGCAGACCGCGTTCGTGACAAGCCTTTCGTTGGCGCGGGATTTCGAGTGCTACGTTTCTGGAACCACGAGGTCGACTGGAGTATGGATGGCGTAGTAGGCGCCGTGCTTGCCGCCCTAACCCCATCCGGCGCTTCGCGCCACCTTCCCCGCAAGGGGGAAGGATAAATAAGACGGCCGCTACCATCGCCTCGCAAAATCGTGAATGATGGCTGAAACTCGAACCCGCTCGCGAGCGTATACCTGCTGTCATGCCGTATCAGAAGCTTTTGAGCCCCTGGACCGACCGCGCCGGTCGCCTTTCGTTCCTGAAGACGGGAACATTTGTTCTCGTTTGCGTTCCGGCACTTCTCGTTGCCATCGCCTTGTGGCGGAATGAATTGGGTCCGCTTCCCTACAAGGAGGCGCTGCATCAGATTGGCGACTGGACGGTGCGCTTCCTCGTCGCAACCTTGGCGCTGACCCCGCTCCAGCGCATCCTGATGTGGCCGAGGCTCGCTTTGATCCGCCGCATGTTGGGGGTCACGGCCTTCGCCTATGCGCTGACCCATCTCACGCTCTACATCGTGAACGAGAAGTTCGATCTCGTCTTTGTCGCCTCCGAGATCGTCAAGCGCATCTATCTCACAATCGGATTTACCGCCCTCATCGGGCTTTCGCTTCTTGCCGCCACTTCAACCGACGCCGCCTTGCGCAGGCTCGGCCGCAACTGGAAGCGGCTCCATATGATCGTCTATGGGATCGCGGTCCTGGCGCTTCTGCACTATTTCATGCAGTCCAAGATCGATGTCAGCCAGGCGACCTTGTGGTCGGGGCTCTTCCTGTTGCTGATGATCTATCGCGTCGCGGTGAAATTGCGCTTTACCTTGACGCCCACAACGCTGGCCCTTTGTGCGGTCGCTGGCGGAACTCCTCACCGCGCTCGTCGAATTCGCCTGGTACGGGCTTGCGACCGGCGTCGATCCCTTCCGCGTGCTCAAGGCCAACCTGGTCTTCTCCTATGGGCTGCGCCCGGCCTGGATCGTGTTTGTTGTCGGGCTTGCGGTCGCACTTATCCCCTGGATCAAGCAGGCCTATGGCTTTGCCAGCACCCGGCTGAGTCCCGCCCGCAACGTGGCGACGCGCTGATCGCCCTTGAGTTTGCTCTGCAGTGCAAGCACCGCCTGCGATTTCAGGATCACGCCGTCATCGAGGATCTTGAGATGGTTCGCGGCGAGGGTTGAGCCGGTCGTCGTGATGTCGACGATCGCTTCCGCCGTTCCGGCAGCAGGCGCCCCTTCGGTGGCGCCGAGGCTTTCCACGATGCGATAGCCGGTGACGCCTTTTGCGGCGAAGAAGCGCCGGGTGAGATTGAGATATTTGGTGGCGACGCGCAGCCGCCGGCCATGCCGCTGGTAGAAGCCTTCCGAGACTTCATCGAGATCGCTCATGCGCGCCACATCGAGCCACGCTTCCGGCACGGCGACCACGACATCGGCCGGACCGAATCCCAGGCGCTGCAGCACCTCGACGCGCGTATTTTCGGGCTTCAGTGACTCGCGCAGCAGATCTTCGCCGGTGACGCCGAGATCGATCTTGCCGTCTTTCAGCGAGCTCGCGATTTCCGATGCCGACAAAAAGGCGACATCGATGTCCCCGATGCCGTCGAGCCGTCCGCGATAGAGACGGTCCGAGCCGCTGCGCATGAGCGCGAAGCCGGCCTTGCCGAAAAGCGCCTCGGTCGCTTCCATAAGGCGGCCCTTCGAGGGAATTCCCAACAGGAGCGGCGTCATGCCGGCGCTCCTGCCGCAAGCAGCAGATTCTGCGTGCCGATGGCGCAGCCGACGGCCGTGACCGGAACAGGCGAGCCGATATCCGACAGGAGATCGTCATAGCGTCCGCCGCCCGCGATGGGGAGCGTGCCTTGCGGCCCCTCCGCTTCGATCTGGAAGACGAAGCCCGTATAATATTCGAGGTTGCGGCCGAAAGTGGCGGCGAAGGAAAAGTCTTCTGGGTCGAGTCCCAGCGCTCTCATCGCCTCGATGCGGCGGCGAAATTGAGCGAGCGCCCGGGCATAGGCATCGCCTTTCGCTACGGCATCCAGATTCTGCAGCACCGCCACGGAATCGCCGTCAATTGCCAGATAGGCTTCGATCGCACGGACCGCCTCGGGCTCGAGCGGATGTGCAGACCGGTCGGCCGCCTTCTCGGCGAGCCGGCTTGCGATCTCCGCGCTCGAGCGTCCCCCGGTGAGCGGCAGCTTGCGGCGATCGAGCTCGACCTCAACCCAGGTTTGGATCGCGCTGGTGTCCTTGCCGATGACCGCATCGACATTCACCGAGATGCTGGTGCGGCTCTGCGCCTCGCGAGCGGCAAAGCGGTCGAGGGTCTCGCGAAACGCCTGCGGCCGCCAGAAATGATGGATCAGCCGCCGGCGCCAGCGTTTCGGCATCTCGAGTCCGTCGAGCAGCGCATGGAACAGCCGTAGATCCCCAAGCTTCACGCGATAGTCCTTGAGGCCGGCCGCCTTGACGGCGGCAATGGTGAGCGCCAGCACTTGCGCTTCCGCTGCCTGTGCGTCCCGGGCCGCCAGCCACTCGATGCCCGCCTGGCCGAACTCGCTGGGGGCGCCCCGGTTCTCGGCGAAGCGGAAGGCCGGACCGCAATAACAATAACGCGCTTCCCGGTCGGGCTTTCCGGCATGGGTCAAGTGATAGCGGCAGGCCGGCACCGTGAGATCGGGCCTGAGACACATCTCATTGCCTTCAGGATCGGTAAAGACGTAGGAATTGGCGCGGATGTCCTCGCCCGAGCGTTCGAGGAAGATGTCGGCGGGCTGGAGGATGTCGGGTGCGATGTGATCGAAGCCTGCCTTTTCGAACACCGTCATGATGCGCGCATTCTGGTCATCGAGCGCTTGGCGCTCGGCCGAGGACTTACCGGGCATCGCGGACGCCCCTGCTCATCTTTTCGCCAGCGCCTCACGGACGGCTTTCACCAGGTCGGCTTCCTTGACCGAGAATTGCGCGAGCCGCGCCTCCTTGTAGTCCTCCCGGCTTTCGACGGCGCCCGCGAGTTCGGCGCCCAGCGCCAGGTCCTTGATCTGCACCTCACCTCTCGCCTTCTCATCGCCGCCCTGGATGACGACCAGCGGACTGCCGCGCTTGTCGGCATATTTCATCTGCGCCTTCATGCCGGATGTGCCGACATACATTTCGGCGCGGATGCCGCCATTGCGCAGGGCGCTCACCATGCGCTGATAGTCGCCAAGGCGCTCGCGGTCCATGACCAGCACCACGACCGGGGCCGTTGCTGTACCCTCTTCGGCGCGGCCCAGAAGCTTGAGCGCCGTATAGAGCCTCGACACGCCGATCGAGAAGCCGGTCGCCGGCACTTGCTGGCCGGTGAAGCGCGCGACGAGATCGTCATAGCGTCCGCCGCCGCCGACCGAGCCGACGCGCATGAGCTGGCCTTCTTCGTTGCGCGCTTCCATCAGCAACTCGCATTCGAAGACCGGCCCCGTGTAGTAGCCGAGGCCTCTCACCACCGCGGGATCGATCTTGATGCGGTCTTCGCCATAGCCCGCGGCGAAGAAAAGACGCGACATCTCTTCGAGCTCGGCAACGCCTGCGCGTCCCCGCTCGCTTGCACCGACGAGCGCCGCAAGGCGCTGCACCGTCTCCTCGCGCGCGGGTGCTCCGGCATCGACAAAACCGGCAACGCGATCGATGGCGGCGTTGTCGAGCTCCGCCCCCTTGGTGAAGTCGCCCAATTCGTCCTTGCGCCCCTTGCCGAGCAGCTCGCGCACGCCCGCGACGCCGAGCCGGTCGAGCTTGTCGATGGCGCGCAGCACCGTCATGCGCCGTGCCTCGTTCTCCGGTCCCGCTACGCCGATAGCTTCGAGCACGCCATCGAGAACCTTGCGGTTGTTGACCTTCATCACATAGTCGCCGCGCTTGATGCCGAGTTTTTCGATGGTGTCGGCGATCATCATGCAGACTTCCGCATCCGCCGCGGGCGAAGCCGAGCCGACCGTATCGGCATCGAACTGCATGAACTGACGGAAGCGGCCCGGACCCGGCTTCTCGTTGCGGAACACCCAGCCTTGGCGGTAGCTGCGATAGGGTGTCGGCAGCGCCTGCTGGTTCTCGGCTACGTAGCGCGCCAAGGGTGCTGTGAGGTCGTAGCGCAGGGACAGCCACTGCTCGTCATCGTCCTGAAAAGAGAACACACCCTCATTCGGCCGGTCCTCGTCGGGCAGGAATTTTCCCAGCGCATCGGTATATTCGACGAAGGGCAGTTCGAGCGGCTCGAAGCCATAGGCTTCATAGACCTCCTCGATCACCCGCATCATGCGCTTGACGCCTCTGACCTCGTCGGGCCCGACATCGCGGAACCCCTTGGCGACGCGCGCTTTCGGGCGCTGCTGTTTGGTCTTGGCGAACATGCCCGCTCCTTGAACAATGAGATCGAGCGGGCTTGTAACGGATGCGCGCGCCCACGGCAAGAAAGCTGAAATTATTGAAATTTCAGCGGTCTGGCTCTCGCGTGGCTCGTCAATCGACAGTTCCCTCCGAGTTGTCGGGCGCGAAAAGCGTAGAGCCGGAAAAGCCTCGACGGCGACAGGAAAAGCTCATCGACTGCGAGAAATCCTGCCGCGGCTCCAAGGCTGTGCCAGTCAGAGTCCGTCTCCGGAAAGTCGTGGTCATGCACATGCCGTGTCACGGCCTCCCATTCTTGGAGCGTGAGAGCGCCCCACTGTGGACCTTGGTTGTCCCAGCGCGCCAGCCAATCCTCTCGGGTTTCGGCGCCGAGAAAGGTGTTCTCATAGACAACAAACATCCCGCCGACGGGAATAATTCGGCGGACCTCTCGCATCAAGGCGAGCTTCTGCGGTGCTCGAAAATGATGCAGGGACAACCCGACCCAAACGATAGTGAACGAGCGCGAACAGGTCATGATGACGTCTGTCAGATCGCCACGGATCAACTCGACAGCACATCCCAATTCAGGGAGATTCGCCTCTGCGTATGTGAGGGCGTCGGCCGAGAGGTCGACGCCGGTATAGCTCGCGATGGCTGTCCCTTTCAGCGCTTCCACAGTTGAGCTGGCATCGCCGCAGGCCAGATCGAGGAACGAAAAAGCGGACGGCTGACGGCTAAGGAGGAGCTGCCTCAGAGCAGCATAGGCCTCCCGGTGGTAGAGGTAGTTGTTGTCCACGATTTTTCGATAGGTCAGCCATTCCTGCTGAAAAAGTGTCGCCGAGGTCATTGCTTCTCCTTGCCGGAATTGACTTTTCGTTGGCCGTCTGCGCTTTCTTGACGTGTTAGCTTTGCATAAACCTCTCATCCTGTCCTGAAACGCCGCTGAAAAAGTTCTTAAATCAGCCGAGAGCCCGCGCGCCATGCGCTATGAATTTGGGGGATTTAGCCTGGATTTGGACAGAAGGTTGCTCTTCAGGGCAACCACCGAGGTGGCCCTGCGCCAGAAATCCTTCGATGTTCTGGCCTATCTCCTCGCCCATCGGGGGCGTGCCGTTGCCAAGAACGAGATTCTCGATGCCATATGGCCGCAAGTGACCGTCACCGGGGACTCGCTGACCCAGTGCATCCACGACATTCGAACGACGCTTGAGGATGACGGCCAGCAACTGATCAGGACCTTGCCGCGCCGCGGATACATTTTTGCCGGTGAGGTCGTGCAGCACGACGAAAACGCTGACTGTGAACCGGCGCCGCTTCGCACGGCGCCGTCGATTGCAATTCTTCCTTTTGCAAATCTCAGCAGCAACACCGAATATGACCATTTCGCTCAGGGTCTAAGCGAGGACCTGATCACGCGCCTGGCTCGGCTCAAATGGCTTTTCGTCGCCTCTCGCAACTCCTCCTTCAGCTATACGGGCAAGATAACCGAAGCCCGGCAGGTCGCATCGGACCTTGGCGTGCGATATGTGCTGAATGGCAGCGTCAGATGCTCCGGCCAGCGCTTGCGCATCAGCACACAGCTCAGCGACACAAGCTCGGGCCTGCAGGTTTGGGCAGAACGCTACGACGGCGAGATCGCCGACTTCTTTGCGGTCCAGGACCGGATCTCACACAGCGTTGTTGCTGCGATAGAGCCGAAGATCTATGTCGCCGAGCATCAACGATTCCAAAACCAGCCGCCCGAGAGCCTCGATGCCTGGGGTTTTGTCATGAAGGCCATGCCCTTCGTATGGACATGGGGATCGGCGGATGAAATAGAGACAGCGCAGAAGCTGCTGAGCCGCGCAACCGAGATCGACCCCAATTACGCGCGAGCCAACAGCTTGCTGGCCTGGACGCATGCCGCGCGCATGCAACTTGGCTGGGCCGATGCAGACAGCTTGCGCATTGCGCGTGAACTCGCCCAAAGCGCAGTGCGGCGCGACCCCGAAGACCCCTGGGCGCACTTTGCTCAAGGCTACGTGTTCATGGTGGCGCGAGACTTTGCCTCGGCTGTCGGGTCATTGACGGAAGCAATCGCCCTAAATCCGAGCTTTGCCTTCGCGCATTTGATTTTGGGCTGCACTTACGGCTATGGCGGCATCCCCGAAGTCGGATTGCAGCATCTGGACACGGCCGAAAGGATGAGTCCGCGCGACCATACGTTGCCCGCCATTCACGCGACGAAGGGCATATGCCATCTCATCGGCCGGCGCTTTGCGCAGGCGGTGGATCTTGAACAGAAAGCTGTCGCATTGCGCCCGCATTTCGGCACGGCCTGGCGTACCCTTGCCGCCGCTGCTGGGCTTTCAGGAGGCCGCGAGACGGGTGAACATGCCCTCGCCCAGGCGAAGCGCCTCCAGCCATCGCTGTCGCTTGAGTGGATCGAGAAATACCACCCGATCGTGAAGTTCGAAGACCGCGCTCTCTACAGCGACGGATTGCGGCAGGCGGGACTCAGGTGACACTCCAGCCGGCGGGTCGTAGCTGAACCCTGATCAGATGTGATCATTGCGCGAGTTGCGCGGATTCTCCTAAAATGCCTCTGATCTGAACGAGAGTATCCGATGTCAGGCACGTTCGTTAAGATCCGCTCCCGGGAGCACGGCGAATTCGATTGCTACCTGGCTGTCCCCGACGGTGATGACAAAGCTCCCGCGATTGTCCTCGCTTCTGCCATAATGGGAGTTGACCAAGACATGCGTGAACTTGGTGATGAATTCGCTGCGCATGGCTACATCGCTGCCGCGCCAGATCTATTCTGGCGTTCGCTGCCAGGGCCATTGCCGCGCGAAGACCCACGTGCAGCGGAACGTTCACAGCCGCGGCTTGAGAAGGTCCGGGCTGGAGAAGCCGACATGGCGGACACCTGCGCTTACATCCGTGCTCTGCCGAGTTGCAATGGTCGCGTCGCGGTAATGGGTTTCTGCTATGGCGGCCCCTACGCCGTCCTTGGCCCTAAGCGTCTCGGCTATGACGCCGGGATCTCTTGCCACGGCACGCGGATGCTTGACTTCATTGGAGAACTCGACGGCGTGACAGCGCCGGTCTGCATCATTTGGGGCAATCAGGACCACGCAGCGCCCGCTGAGGTCCTCACTGCCTACAGGGCGATCCCCGTGAGCAACCCCAACGTCGAGGTACACATCTTCCCCGGTGTGCTTCACGGTTACATGATGCGTGGCAATCCCCAAGCATTCAGCCAGCCGGCCCGCGACTTCTCGATGTCGCGCGCTCTGGCCATGCTCGCCGCTTTGCGAGGCAAGAGCGTTCAGTCTCCGGAAAACTGATGGCTTAGCGCGCATCCCGGCGAAGTGGAATCGCTTCGCCGATAAGGATTCGCGCCAAATCAATATGTTGGAGCAAATCCTTATCGCCAAGTCTTCAACTTTGGCGGGATTTGCTCTAGGCGAAGCGCCTGCTTACTTATCCCTGACGACCGTCTGCTGCTGCACGCCGAGACCCTCGACGCAGATGCGCATGACGTCCCCGGGCTTCAGGAATCGCTGCGGCTTCATGCCCATGCCGACGCCCGGCGGTGTGCCGGTGGTGATGACGTCGCCCGGCATCAAGGTGAAGAACTGCGAGAGATAGGCGACGATATGAGCGACGCCGAACACCATGGTCGCGGTCGTCCCATCCTGCACCTTCTTGCCATTGAGCTCGAGCCACAGATTGAGCTTCTGCGGGTCCTTGACCTCATCGGTCGTGACCAGCCACGGCCCGATCGGACCGAAAGTGTCGTAAGACTTGCCCTTGGTCCATTGGCCGGCGCGCTCGGCCTGGAATTCGCGCTCGGAAAGATCGTTGACGGTGCAATAGCCCGCCACATGCTTGAGCGCATCGCCTTTCTTGATGTTCTTGGCGCGCGTGCCGATGATGACGCCGAGTTCCACTTCCCAGTCCGATTTCTTCGACTTGGGCGGCAGTGTCACATCGTCATCGGGGCCCGAGACGCAGCTCACTTGCTTGGTGAAGACGACCGGCTCCGGCGGCACCGGCAGATTGGATTCCGCGGCATGATCGGAATAGTTGAGGCCGATGGCGATGAATTTCTGCGGATTGGCGACGCAAGGCCCGATGCGCGGCTTGCCGCGCACCAGGGGCAAAGATTCAGGCTTGATCTTGGCCAGACGCGCCAGCCCCTTGGGGCTGATCGTCTCGCCACTGATATCGGAAACGACGCCGGAAAGATCGCGAATGCCTCCATCCTTGTCGAGAAGTCCGGGCTTCTCCCTGCCCTTCGCCCCATAACGCAACAGCTTCATATATTCCCCTTCCCCAAAGATTGGGCTGACTTGTGCCAGCGTGGCTTAAAGCCGCGCGCGAGAATGCCGACATAAAGCATGGGAGTCAAAAGACTTGCGCTCATGACTGACCTGCGCGGACGGGCCTCGCTATAGCCTTCGAACGACCAGGCCAGCAGATGATCGCCTTTGACGGCGAGCGGCCCCTCGCCGGCATCGATCATTGCGCCGTCCGGCAGGCCATCGACCCGGGCTACGGGCTTCGGGCCGCGCCGCTCCTTGTCGGCGATCCGGTCGGCGTCATCGGCCTTCAGGGGCGGTGAGGCCAGAGACAAAAAGAGTTGCGCCTCCTTGCGCCGGCAATAGAAGCAGGGCCGGTGTCCTGCCGCCAGCGCCGTCACCTCATCGAGGAAGAACAAGCGACGTATAGCCTTGGCCCATCGGCTCGTGATGATGGCCCTTCCAGTAGAGGTCGCAGCAGATCCAGTGCCGGCTCGACCAGCGGCGCTTTCCCAGCGTCTGATCGTCGCGATGGAATTTTCCGCCGCGGTTGCCCATCATGGTGCCGCGCGCCGGATGGACCACAATCTCGCCATAGGGATTGACGCGGTTCTGCAAGGGCATGAGTCAGGCCACGCGCCGGAAGAGGCCCGGATAGTCGGTGACCAGGCCGATATTCGTCGAATTCGATCGTAGCCTCGAAGGTCGCCGTCGGTCGCCTCATAGTGAAATCTCTTGGCCGGCTCGAGGCACGTATAGCGCTGCCCGTCGACGAAGGGATCGAGCGTGTCGGAGGGCATCCACAGCATGGCGAATTCGCGCGCCTCGCCGCGGGCAAGGCTCAGGCGGCGAACGGGAAGACTGTTGGTGAAGCAGGTGAAGGAGAGATCGATGTCGATGCACCCGTCGAATTTCGCAAGCGGCTGGCCCCCGCCGTCGAGCCACCGTCCTTCGGACGGTGAACGGTAATATCGCTTGCGCCCGTCGACGGAATCGATGGCGAAAGCGAGCACCCGCCATGACCTGTCGAGATCGATCTTGTAGGAGAAGGCAAAGGGTCGTCCGTCAGTCTCGCCGATGACCCGGCTGCGCACGCTATAGCCTTCGGGTCTCGCGCGCAGCACGAGATGCTCGAGCCCGTCGCCCTCGACCGGGCGCCAGCGCGCGACGATCTCATCGGCAGCGCTTCCACATCAGGGGCTTCTTACGATGATGACATGCATGTCCTTGGGCCCATGCGCCGGTCTCACGATCGTCTGCTCGATATCGGCGGTGCGCGAAGGTCCCGAGATCATGTTGACGGTGCGCGGCATCTGGCCCTCGCGATAGATTTCGCGCAGGCGCGTCCAGACCTCCTCATAGCTGCCATGGAGATCCTTGGCCTCGAGCAGGACGACATGCGCCTCGGGCAGGAAATTGAGCGTCGTCGGATTGGCGCTGCCCGAAAGCTGGACGATGGTGCCCGATTCGGCGACTCCCGCGAAAGCATGAGTGAGCGACGCCGTATCGCCGTCCTGGGCACGGCCCTCCTCCACTTCGAGCGTCTGCGCCCGGTGCCAGGGAAGCTTGGTCAGAGACTCGTCGTTGCCATGCCGGATGCGGGCCGGTCGATTGGTATTGCGCAGATATTGGGCGACCGAAGTCGGGACGTCATTGACGTCATCGAGGACCTCAACCGTGCCGCCCACGCCTTCCATCATCCGCTGGAACACGGCGATGCGGTGTGCCTCATCGCCCTGGCCGCGGTCCGGCACGATATTGCGGCGCGGATTCTCGAGACGTTTGTCGACCGCCGCGACGCGTGCCGCTTCATCGCCCATGGATGCGGAGCGTCGGATGCGCGAGAGAATGCGGGCGCGGGCATTATCCACGAGCGCGCTCCTTCCACATTGCCTGGAAGGTCTTTCCCTGTGGCGCCGGCATGTCGCGATATTGCGTCCAGCCCTGGGCCAGCGGCAAACTCGTGAACTTGCCTGTGCGGCCGCTCATCGCATGGAGAAGCCGTGCCGCCATTCCTGTGCCAAATCGATAGAGCCTCGGCCGCTTGGCGAAAAATGCCCAAATGCCGAGACCCCAGCGCACGGCGCCCGGCGTCAGATGCTTCTCGAATTCTTTCTCGCGCCAATGCCGCAGCAGCCGGGGCAAGGGAATGCGCATCGGGCAGACTTCCTCGCAGCGTCCGCAGAATGTCGACGCATTGGGCAGGTGCTTGGCCTTCTCGATGCCGATGAGGGCCGGCGTCACCACCGCGCCGATCGGCCCCGGATAGACCCAGCCATAGGCATGGCCGCCGACGGCCTGGTAGACCGGGCAATGATTGAGACAGGCGCCGCAGCGGATGCAACGCAGCATGTCCTGGAACTCGGTGCCAAGGACATTCGAGCGCCCGTTGTCGAGGATGACGACGTGATATTCGACGGGTCCGTCGGGATCGTCGGCGCGTCGCGGACCGGTCGAGAAGGTCGTATAGTTGGAGAAGTCCTGCCCGGTGGCCGAGCGCGCCAGCACGCGCAGGATGGTCGTTGCATCCTCGAGCGTCGGCACGATCTTTTCGATCGAGGCGATGACGATATGCGCCTTGGGAAGCGTCTGGGTGAGGTCGCCATTGCCCTCATTGGTGACGATGATCGACGTGCCGGTCTCGGCGATGAGGAAATTGGCGCCGGTGATGCCGACATCGGCATCGAGATATTTCTGGCGCAGGACCTGGCGCGCCTCTTCGACCAGTGTCGGGATCTCGGTCAGGTCGCGCTTGGGGTCGAGATGCGTATGCGCCTTGCGGAAATCGGCCTCGATCTGGTCGCGGGTGAGATGGACCGCGGGCGCGATGATATGGCTCGGCGCCTCGTTGCGCAGCTGGATCAGATATTCGCCGAGATCGGTCTCGACCGGCCTGATGCCGGCCGCTTCCAGAGCCTGGTTGAGCCCAATCTCCTCGGAGATCATCGACTTGCCCTTGGTGACGAGCTTGGCATCGAGGCGCTTGCAAATGCTGAGGATGGCCGCACGCGCTTCTTCCGCCGTCTCCGCCCAATGGACGTGACCGCCTGTTTCGGCAACCTTCGCTTCGTAGCGCTCGAGATAGAGATCGAGATGCGCGAGAACGTGATCCTTGATGTCGCGCGCCTCATCGCGCAGCGCATCGAATTCCGGCAGATTGGCGCGCGCCTTGGCGCGCTTCTCGATGAAGCGGGGGCCCGTCTCGGTCATCGCCCATTGCAGCTGGCTGTCGGCGATCGCCCGCTTCACATTGGCGCGGAATTCCGAGGAATGCTGCTCCATCATTCGGCCTCCGCGATCGGCGGGCTCGCCGTGTCCCCGGCGAGGATCTCGGCCACATGCCTCGCCTTGAGGGCTGAGCCCTCGCGCTTGAGCTTGCCGGCCATGTTCATGAGGCAGCCAAGATCGCCGGCGAGCAGCAGATCGGCCTTGGTAGCCGCGATCTTCTTCGTCTTCTTGGCGACCATGACATTGGAGATATCCGGATATTTGACGCAGAAGGTGCCGCCGAAGCCGCAGCAGACTTCCGCATCCTCGAGCTCGACGAGATCCAGGCCCTCGACGGTGCGCAGCAGTTTGCGCGGCTCGCTCTTGACGCCGAGCTCGCGCAGTCCCGAACAGGAATCGTGATAGGTGACTGTACCGTTGAAGCTTGCTGAGACCTTCTCCTGCTTCATCACCCGGACCAGGAAGGAGACAAGCTCATAGGTCTTGTCCGCCAGCGCATCGGCCGCCTGGCGCTCGGGCGAGCCCACGGCGAAGAGCTCGGGATAATGGGTCTTGATCATGCCGGCGCAGGAGCCCGACGGCGCCACCACATAGTCATAGGATGAGAACGTCCTGATCACGGCGCGGGCAATGTCGGCCGTGTCCTTGCGGTCGCCCGAGTTGAAGGCCGGCTGGCCGCAGCAGGTCTGGTTTTCCGGCACTTCGACGATGCAGCCTGCATCCTCCAGGAGCTTCACGGCGGCGAAGCCGACGGAGGGCCGGAACAGGTCGACAAGGCAGGTCACGAAAAGGCCGACGCGCGGCCGGGTCAGCTCCATGTGGTGTACCCTGGTAAAGCCGGAAAATCTTATGGCGCGGTGCAACCCTGCCCCGCAAGCTCTTATATGACAAATAGATTGAGCATTAGGCCGCAGTGTGGGACTAAAGCACCGGCCCGAAGAACGGGCATATCAAGGAGACAGAGTACCGCCATGATTGCGATGCCGCTCCCCGATAAGGCCATGCTCGCCCGCCGGCGCGAGATCGCGGCGGCGCTGCGTCAACTTGTCCCGGGTGAAGGCGTCATCGAGACGCCGGTCGAGATGCGGGCCTATGAGACCGACGCCCTCACCGCTTACCGTCAGATGCCGCTCGTCGTCGTGCTCCCCGAGACAACAGCCCAGGTCTCGGCCGTGCTTAAATACTGTCATGGCCAAGGCATCAAGGTCGTACCGCGGGGCGCCGGCACATCGCTCTCGGGCGGCGCCCTGCCGCTCGCCGACGGCGTGCTTCTCGGCCTCGGCAAGTTCAACCGCATCCTCGAGGTCGACTACGCCAACCGCTGCGTCGTGACCCAGCCGGGCGTCACCAATCTCGCCATCACCGAGGCGGTGCAACACAAGGGCTTTTACTACGCGCCCGATCCCTCTTCGCAGATCGCCTGCACCATCGGCGGCAATGTGGCGGAGAATTCGGGCGGTGTGCATTGCCTCAAATACGGCCTCACGACCAACAATGTGCTCGGGCTGGAGATGGTGCTGATCACCGGCGAGATCATAAGGCTCGGCGGCAAGCATCTCGACAGCGAGTTCTATGACCTCTTGGGCCTGATGACGGGCTCCGAGGGGCTGCTCGGCGTCATCACCGAGGTTACCGTGCGCATCCTGCAGAAGCCGGAGACGGCGCGCGCCGTGCTGGTCGGCTTTCCCTCCAATGAGGATGCCGGCAAATGCGTCGCCGACATCATCTCGGCCGGCATCATTCCGGGCGGCATGGAGATGATGGACCGCCCCGCGATCCATGCGGCGGAGGAATTCGTGCATGCGGGCTATCCCCTCGAAGCTGAGGCATTGCTCATCATCGAGCTCGACGGTCCGGCGGTCGAGGTCGATCATCTGATCGAGCGCGTCGTCGACATTGCCACGCGCAATCGCGCCAATTCCTGCCGCGTGTCGCAATCGGAAGAAGAGCGGCTTGCCTTCTGGGCCGGCCGCAAAGCTGCGTTTCCGGCAGTCGGGCGCATCTCGCCCGACTATCTCTGCATGGATGGCACCATCCCGCGCAAAAGACTGCCTGAGGTATTGAGCGCCATGGCGGAGCTCTCGCGCCGTCACGGCTTGCGCGTCGCCAATGTCTTTCACGCCGGCGACGGCAACCTCCACCCCCTTATTTTGTTCGATGCCAACGATCCGGATGAGCTTGCGCGCGCCGAGCAATTCGGCGCGGACATATTGAAGCTCTGCGTGAAGGTCGGCGGCGTGCTCACCGGTGAGCACGGCGTCGGCATCGAGAAGCGCGACCTGATGCCGGAAATGTTCACCGAGACCGATCTCAACCAGCAGCAGCGGCTAAAATGTGCATTTGATGCCGGGGGCCTGCTCAATCCTGGCAAGGTCTTCCCTGTCCTGCATCGCTGCGCCGAGCTCGGCCGCATGGTGGTGCGCGGCGGGAAGCTGCCGCATGCCGATCTGCCGAGGTTCTGAAATTGTCCAGTTTGCGGCCTGAAAGCGAAACCGATCTCGTCGCTGTGGTGCAGGATGCCCTTGCCAGCAAGACGCCTCTCGAGCTCATCGGCACGGCAACCAAGCGCGGGCTTGGGCGTCCGATGCAGACCGCGGCCACGCTTGATCTCTCGGGCTTCTCCGCGGTTTCGCTCTATGAGCCCGAAGAGCTGGTCATCACGGCAGGTCCAGGCGCCAGGCTCGCCGAAATCAAGGAGCTGATCTCCGCCAAGGGCCAGGAACTTGCATTCGAGCCCCCTGATCTCTCGCGGCTTCTCGGCTCGGATCACGAGGGCACGCTGGGCGGCATGCTGGCCTGCAATCTGTCAGGGCCCCGCCGGCTGAAAGCCGGCGCCGCGCGTGATCACATTCTGGGCGTTGCCGGCGTCTCAGGCCGTGGCGAGACTTTCAAGGCGGGCGGCCGCGTCGTGAAGAACGTGACCGGCTATGATGTTCCGAAGCTGATGGCCGGCTCCTTCGGCACGCTCGCGGCGCTGACCTCGGTCACCTTCAAGGTCCTGCCGAAGGCGGAGAGTGAAGAGACCCTGGTCATCGAGGGGCTGAGCGATGCCGATGCCATCGCCGCCATGAGCCTTGCGATGCAGTCCGCCTGCGAAGTGTCGGGTGCCGCTCACTTGCCTGGGGCGCTCGCGGGCGGAGCGGCAAAGACCTTTTTGCGCCTCGAAGGCGTGCCGCCCTCGATCGCCTATCGCCGCGACAAGCTGATCGGGATCTTGGGGTCGAAAGCGCCGATCCATCGGCTCGAGACGGCCGAGTCGCGCGCCCAATGGAACACTCTTCGCGACGTTCACCCTCTGGCCGACGGGCAGGACCGGTCCGTCTGGCGGCTTTCCGTGCCGCCCGCCGAAGGGGCGCGAATCACCGCCTCCCTCGCCTTGGAGTTCGAGGCGCGCTGGTTTTACGATTGGGCCGGCGGGCTCATCTGGATCGATTTGCCGCTGAGCACCGATGCTGCGGTCTTAGCCATCCGCGGGGCGGTGCACGAAGGCCATGCGACCCTGATCCGCGGGCCCAAGACGATGCGTGGCGCCGTGCCGGTGCTGCAGCCGCAACCGCCCGCGCTCGCCGCTCTTAGCCGGCGCGTCAAGGCCGCCTTCGATCCCATGGGCATTTTCAACCCCGGCCGCATGCAAGAAGGCGTTTAGATGCAGACGAATTTCACGCCCGAGCAGCTGCAGGACCCGCATATCCGCGTCGCCAACGAGATCCTGCGCAAATGCGTGCATTGCGGCTTCTGCACGGCTACCTGCCCGACCTATGTGCTTCTGGGCGATGAGCTCGACAGCCCTCGTGGCCGCATCTATCTCATCAAGAACATGCTGGAGCGCGGCGAGGCGGCGACGCCTGAGACGGTGAAGCATATCGACCGCTGCCTGTCCTGCCTCGCCTGCATGACCACTTGCCCTTCGGGCGTGCACTATATGCATCTGATCGACGATGCTCGCACCCATGTCGAGAAGACCTACCGCCGCCCGTTTGTCGACCGTGCCTTGCGTGGCTTGCTTGCCTTTCTGATGCCGCGCCCCGGCCTGTTCAAGACGGCGCTGATCCTGTCTCAACTCGTGCGGCCGCTGGCGCCCCTCATCGAGAGGCTCGGCGACAAGCGTCTGTCTTCGCTTCTGGCGCTGGCGCCCAGGGAGACGCCGCCGCCGGAAATGGTCGGGCAGCCCGGCGTCTATCCGGCCGAAGGCCAACGGCGGATGCGGGTGGCTCTGTTGCGCGGCTGCGTGCAGAGCGTCCTTGATCCCGCCATCAATGAAGCCGCCATTCGCCTGATGAACCGCAACGGGATAGAGGTCGTCGTCACCGAAGGCGAGGTCTGCTGCGGATCGTGGACCCATCACATGGGCAAGGAGAAGGACGCTCTCGCCCGCGCCCGGCGCCTGGTCGATGCCTGGGACAAGGAAGACATCTACCGGATCATCATCACGGCATCAGGCTGCGGCACGACGGTCAAGGACTATGGTCACATGTTGAGGCTCGATCCCGCCTATGCCGAGAAGGCGAAAGCGGTTTCCGCCAAGACCCGCGACATCACCGAGTTCCTGACCGAGATCGATCTGCCTGAGGTTGAAGCGCCGAGGCCGCTCCGGGTCGCCTATCATTCGGCCTGCTCCATGCAGCACGGTCAGAAGATCACGTACCGAGCCGCGCCAACTCCTGGAAAAGGCAGGCTTCGACGTCGCCGAGATTCCCGAGGGCCATCTATGCTGCGGCTCCGCCGGCACTTACAATATCCTGCAGCCCGAGATCGCAACCAAGCTCAGGGACCGCAAGCTGGCCAATATCAACTCGGTCGCGCCCGATATCATCGCCACCGGCAATATCGGATGCATCACCCAGTTGGGACGGGCGAGCGACATTCCCATTCTCCACACTGTGGAGTTGCTTAACTGGGCCCATGGGGGTTATGAACCTAAGGTCTTAAAAGAATCAGCTAAAGGCTAGAATTCATGGCGAAATTCACGAAAGGCGTCTCCTTCACCGAAAAGCTCAGATCCGGTTACGACCGGGTGCTGACGTCAGAGGCGGTGGCTTTCGTGACGCGGCTGCATCGCAACTTCGAGGATCGCCGCCGCGCGCTGATCAAGGCGCGTGCCGAGCGCCAGAAGCTCTTCGACAAGGGCGTGCTGCCTGATTTCCTGCCCGAGACGCGCGCCATTCGCGACGGGCAAATGGACGGTGGCGCCGATCCCGGCCGATCTCCAGGATCGGCGGGTCGAGATCACCGGGCCGACCGACCGCAAGATGGTCATCAACGCTCTCAATTCCGGCGCCAAGGTCTTCATGACCGATTTCGAGGATTCGAATTCGCCGACCTGGGACAACATGATCCAGGGCCAGATCAATCTCATGGACCGCTGGGCGGACAAGCTCGATTTCACCGATCCGCAGACGGACAAGGCCTACAAGCTCGACAAGAAGCCGGCGGTGCTTCTGGTGCGCCCGCGCGGCTGGCATCTGCTCGAGCAGCACATGCAGGTGGACGGCGCGCCTGTGTCGGGCGCCCTCTTCGATTTCGGCCTGTATTGCTTCCACAACGCCAAGGCGGCGCTTGCCAGTAAATCAGGCCCCTATTTCTATTTGCCCAAGATGGAAAGCCACCGCGAGGCGCGGCTGTGGAACGACGTCTTCATTCAGGCTGCAGAGCGAGCTCGGCCTTTCGCTTGGCACGATCAAGGCGACGGTGCTGATCGAGACCTTGCCGGCCGCCTTCGAGATGGACGAGATCCTGTTCGAACTGCGCGACCACATAGTGGGGCTCAATTGCGGTCGCTGGGATTACATCTTCTCCTTCATCAAGACCTTCGCCAACAACAAGCGCTTCGTCCTGCCCGACCGCGCGCAGGTGGTGATGTCGAAGGCCTTCCTTGCCAACTATTCCGCCCTCCTCATCAAGACCTGCCACAAGCGCCGGGCCTTCGCCATGGGCGGCATGGCGGCGCAGATTCCCAATCGCAAGGACGAGGCGGCCAACCGCGCTGCATTCGAGAAAGTTCAGCGCCGACAAGGAGCGCGAGGCCAAGAACGGCCATGACGGCACCTGGGTGGCGCATCCCGACCTTGTGCCGGTGGCGATCCAGGTGTTCGACGCGCTGATGCCGACGGCCAACCAGCTCTATGCCAAGCGCGAGGATGTGCATGTCGGGCAGAAGGAGCTGCTCGAGGTTCACGAAGGCACCAAGACGGAAGCTGGCTTCCGCGAGAACATCAGGGTCGGCGTGCAATATATCGAGGCCTGGCTCAGGGGCCGCGGCGCCGTGCCGATCTACAATCTCATGGAGGATGCGGCGACCGCCGAGATCTCCCGCTCCCAGATCTGGCAGTGGCTCAAATTCGGCGCCAGGCTCGAAGGCGGCCAGAAGGTGACCAAGTCGTTCTTCGAGAAGTGCCTGCGGGAGGAAATGGTGCGCGTCGCCGAGGAAGTGGGCGCAGAAGCCTATAAGCAAGGTCGCTTCCGCGATGCGATCGACATCTTCCGCAAGATGTCGACCTCACCCCATTTTGAGACTTTCCTGACTTTGCCCGCCTATAGAAAGATCGTCTGAGAGATTTCAGTTCGGTCCGCAGGCAGACAAGGCTTTCGCCATCGATTGCTTGGATTTGTCCGAAGAGTAAAGGGCCACGCGGGTGATCACGTCGGCGATCTTTTCCAGTTGGACATAGTGGTCCGTATCGGCCAAGGCGTAGTTCTTCACGGGCCGGATCTCCACGATGCTGTTGGTACACGGATCTTGACCACATGCCTGACGCTTGGCGAAATCCTGGAATAGGTGCGCTCATCGGCGTTAAGCGCCTCGATGACGCAGGTTTCGATATTCTTGAGTGGCTTTGGCGTCACCCAGACCTGCACCAAGGGCTGAGGGATCTGACGGGAATGGGCACTCACCGCAAGGCAAAGGGACATGCAAACAACAAGGCTTCTCGCCACGCACTTCGCAGAGACGGCAGACATGGCATGAATTTAGCCGAAGCCGTCAAGCACATCAGCTTACTTTTTCGACAAGAATGGCCCGGAAATCGTTGACATTGGTGCGGGTCGGGCCAGTGACGACGAGGTCGCCAAGGCGGGCGAAGAATCCATAGGCATCGTTGTTGGCTAAGGAAGGCTTGCGGATCGATGCCCTTGGCCCTGGCACGCGCGATCGTGTCGGGCGTGATCAACGCGCCGGCATTGTCTTCCGAGCCATCTATGCCGTCGGTGTCGCCGGCAATGGCCGAGATGTTCGGTGTGCCGTCGAGCGCGATGGCAAGCGCCAGAGCGAATTCGGCATTGCGCCCGCCGCGCCCGCGGCCTTTCAGCGTTACCGTCGTCTCGCCGCCGGACAGGATGACGGCCGGTCCTCTGGTGGCAAGCGCCTGAGCCGCCTGCACGCGCGCCACCTCGCGCGCCTCACCTTCGATCCGGTCGCCGAGGTCGATCACGTGGTAGCCCGCATCGCGCGCGAGCTTCGCGGCCGCGGCGAGCGATTGCGCCGGGGCGGCGATCATCTCCGTTCTCACCCTGGCGAAACGCGGATCGCCGGGCTTCGGTGTCTCGGCCGCTTCCGTCTCGAGAAAGGCCCAGACATGCGCCGGCAGATCGAAATTGTATTTTCGCAGGATCGCCAGTGCGTCCACGCGCGTGGTGGGATCAGGCACCGTCGGTCCCGACGCGACCGTCGCCGGATCGTCTCCCGGCACGTCCGAGATGATGAGCGAGACGACCTCGGCCGGAAACGCCGCGGCTGCGAGCCTGCCGCCCTTGAGAGCGGAGAGGTGCTTGCGTACGCAGTTCATCTCGGCGATCGGAGCGCCGCAGGCGAGCAATTGCCGATTGACGTTCTGCTTGTCCTCCAGCGTCAGGCCGGGAGCAGGTGCTGCGAGCAGCGCCGACCCGCCGCCCGAGATGAGGCAAAGGACAAGATCGTCTTCATCGAGGCCCTTCACCAACTCGCCCATGCGCAACGCCGCATCGCGGCCATTGGCGTCAGGCACGGGATGAGAAGCCTCGACGATCTCGATCATCTTGCAGGGGGCGCTATGGCCGTAGCGGGTGACGACGAGGCCCGACAACTCGCCTTGCCAATTCTGCTCGACCGCCAGCGCCATGGCGGCGCTGGCCTTGCCCGCACCAACCACGATGGTACGGCCCTTCCTGGGCTTGGGCAGGAACGGCGGAACCCTGAGAGCGGGATCGGCAGCGGCGATGGCGGCGGAGAAGAGATCCTTGAGCAGCATGGTGTCCTGAAGCCCTGAGCCCTACGTGTTTGTCATCGCCGGGGTGATCGACTATAGGGCGCCTTTATTGTCAACCACTTATCCAACCGGAATGTCCTCACCGCGCATCTGGCTTTTGACGGGAGCGAAGCAAGGCGACAATGCTCAGGCTATGCGCCTCGCTGACGCGACCGGCCTGCCCTACGAGCGCCGCCGTATCGTGCTCAAGCCCGGTTTCGACATTGCCAAACCGCGCGTCGAGGCTTCGCTTCACCATATCGATCTTGCCGCATCCGACAGGCTCGAGCCGCCTTGGCCCGATCTCGTCCTCACCATTGGCCGGCGCATGGCGATGGTCGCCTTGTGGATCAAGACGCAATCGCCCGCTACCCGGCTGGCCTTGATCGGCCCGCCCAAGCGCGAAGCCGGCAAGTTCGACCTGATCGTCGTGCCGTTCCACTACCGGACCGAAGAGCGCCCGAACATTTGCCGCATCGGCCTGCCGCTCCTCGGCATCGATCCGCAGCGGGTCGCGGCCGAAAGCGAACGCTGGCGGGCAAGATTTGCATCCCTGCCGCGCCCGCTGACCGTGCTCCTGTGCGGCGGCAACATCGGGACCCACAGTTTTGATCCCGTAACAGCGCGGGCGATCCTCGTCCGTATCGAAGGCATGCGCGACGGCGGGAGCTTGCATGTGGTGACTTCACGGCGGACGCCGCCCGAAACCGCCGCCGCGATCGCCGACGCCCTGCCGAGAGGGGCCGAGCTTCACCGCTGGGAGACCGCCGGCAGCGACAATCCCTATGTCGGCCTTCTCGCTCACGGCGACCGCTTCGTGGTGACGGGCGACAGCGTGTCGATGCTGGTCGAGGTGGCGCGGCTCGGCAAGCCTTTGGTCATAGCTCCTTTGCGCCAGGCCAATCGCACTGTGATCAATGGCCTTCGACATCTTCACCTGTCCGACGAAATCGCCTATGCCGTCGCGGCTGGTATCCAGAGTGTAATGGAGCATTTTTTGCCTCACATCAGCCTCGAAGCGTCATCGCGGGACTTCGCTATGCTTCACGATTTTCTTTATCAGAATGGGTGGGCAGTCCCGTTGGGTGCATCCTTTGCCACACCCAGCGCACCACCAGTCGATGATACCAGTTTTGCCGCCGCCCGACTGAGACTCTTGCTGCAGTGAGTTGTTCGGCGTCAAGCAAAACGCGCCGGATTGCCGGGGGCATGGTATGCTTGTCAATCAGGCCCTGGCCCATCAGTTTTGCCCTAGGAGCGGCCGTTGAGAGCTTATTACCCATCATTGGCCAAAGATCAGCAGGAAATCAAACAAGGCGCTTTTCCGGATCCTATGCCGGAATATGCCTGCAACACGAAGGAGTGCGTAGATCGTTGGACGCGATACACTGGTTTTTGGCAATCGGATTGTCTTCAGGAATCCCTGCCCGGCGTACTTCGCTACTGTAGCGGCGCTACGTCGGTTTCGATGCATGTTACGCGTGCGCCTGGCCATACAGCTGAAGTAGGCGCCGCCGCCGCGCCGCACTGAGCTGCTCAGCCATTTTGATCCGCCCACCGGATCGCCCGTTTAGCAGGTTGGCAATCATCAACGATCACCACATCCAGAAACGTCAGCGATTTAGCCAGTTTCGAATTGAGAAAAGTGCGCTTGCGTTCATGGAATGTACCGCCGCCGTCGTGATTGCCAGGTTCAAAATCACGAGTTATAAAGCCCGGTTCTTCTCAACTTGCCGGATTTTCGATCAAGAAATGCCGATTGGTCATAAGGTTCGTGTGCTTCTTCGCCGGGCTATAGTCAAAGCGAGCTCCGTTCTGCCTCCAGAGAAATGCCTGAATTTTGAGCGCTATTTACGTGGCAAAGAAGAAAATCGAATGTTGCAACAGTCCGATATCGTCATTGTATCCTATGGCAAGAGTGGGCGTACGTGGCTTCGAGTTCTTCTGTCACGTTACTTTCAGCTCCACTACAACATCAAATCCAACCGGCTGCTGGCGCATGATAATATGCATACTCTAAACCGTGCCATACCGCGTGTATTCTTCACCCACGACAATTATCTTGAAGACTATACAGGCACGCGCGCATCCAAGCGGCCTTATGCTAATAGCCGCGTCATCTTGCTAGTCCGCCATCCCGCCGATACGGCGGTTTCACAGTTCTTCCAATGGAAGCATCGCATGCGGGATCGGAAGAAGTTTATCAACGACTATCCGCAGACCAAAGACGGGCTCTCTCCATATGAATTCCTCCTCGACGACAAATCCGGCATCCCCAAGGTGGTCCGGTTCATGAACCTCTGGGCGGCAGAGCTCAACACGGTGAAGGACATCATGGTCGTACGCTATGAAACACTGCGAAAAGATACGACCGAGACTTTCGGCAAAATACTGCGCTTTATAGGCGAAACCCCAACCGCCAAGGAAATTGCGGACTCCGTCGAATTCGCTTCGATTGAAAACATGCGTGCACTGGAAGCTAGAGCCTTCTACAAGCGCGCTGGGAACCGAATGAAGCCAGGGGACGCCAGCAACGCTGACAGCTTCAAGGTACGGCGTGCCAAGGTCGGCGGCTACCGCGACTATTTTAGCGACGAGCAGAATGCCGAGATCGAACGGCTGGTTACCGCTACACTCGCGCCAGCGTTCGGTTACAATGGAGAAACCCCAGACCGACGGGTAGTATGAAGCAGAAGGGCGAGGCTCCTGTAATGGACTCGCCTTTTCATGAAACTATGTGGGCAAAGTCGCCAGCAGAGGGATAAAGAGCAATGAAGCCTTGCATTTTCATCCACACCAATGAGAAGCAGATCATTGGCGCGCTGGTCTCGAAATATTCCTTCGAGCGCTTCGCGTCGAAGAAGGACGCCTTCGATGTGAAGTTGATCGATACGCGCGACTTCCCCTTCTTCAAGGACTATGAAGGCAAGATGTATCTGCGCGATGGTCTCCATCGCGAGTGGTTGAACGAAGACCTGCAGTCATTCACGGTGCTGCGCTTCGCCCCGCCGGAACTCATGAACTACGAAGGCCGTTCCGTCGTCGTTGATCCGGACGTGTTCTGCGTCGCGGACGTCATTCCGCTCCTCGAGCGCGACATGGAGGGCCACGCCCTCATGGCGCGTACGCGCAAAGGCGGGACCAAGCACAATGATTTCGCATCGAGCGTGATGCTCCTGGACAATGCCAGGCTCCGGCACTGGCAGGTCGAGAAGAATTTTGCCGAGATGTTCGCCTTCAAGCGCGACTATGCCCAGTGGATCGCACTCAAGCTCGAGCCGGAAGGCACGATCGGCATCCTCGAATCGACCTGGAACGACTTTGACCGCCTGGCACCGGATACCCGTCTCATTCACAACACCCACCGCAACACGCAGCCGTGGAAAACCGGCCTGCCGGTCGACTACCGTCCACCCGAAAAGGCCGGCTCCTTGGCGCCCAAGAACGTCTGGAACCGCGTGCGCCGCTCGCTGTTCGGCGAATACGGGCTCCTTGGCCAGTACAAGAAGCATCCCGACTCGAACCAGGAGCGGCTGTTCTTTGCGCTCCTCAAGGAATGCGTCGAGAAGGGCATCGTCAGCGAAGCCATGATCAAGGATCAGATGGGCAAGAACCATGTGCGTCATGACGCTCTGGATGTGATCGCCCGGACACGGACTCTGACGGAGCGCCCGATCTTCGCGGCTGCATCGTAGAACCAGGCAAAGTGGCCGGGTAGTGGGCTCGTGAATTGGCTGAATAAAGCGAGGCAATAGGAAGGGAAGCGTAAGCACGGCGCTTGGCGTGCATGATGGCGGCTCGGGGCTGCCCAAATATTTCCTTTGAATATATCGTTGCCGGTCAATAGAAGGTGCCGGCCGGTCCATGTGAGCGAAGCGTCGGCCTGCGAGATGGGATTTAGAAGCATTGATGAAGATTCTGGTCACAGGAGCGTGCGGCTACAAGGGCACCAGGCTGGTCCCCCAGCTTCTGGCGAAGGGCTGGCAGGTCGTCGCCCTCGACACGATGTGGTTCGGCAACTATCTCGAAGCCCACCGCAATCTTGAAGTGATCAACGGCGACGTGCGCGACCACTATGGCGCCAATCTCGCCGGCATCGACACGATCATCCACCTCGCCAGCATCGCCAACGATCCTTGCGGCGATCTCGATCCGAAGCTGACCTGGGAGGTCAGCGCGCTCGCCACCATGAAGCTCGCCGATGAGGCCGCGCGCGCCGGCGTCAAGCAATTCATCTACGCCTCCTCGGGCAGCGTCTACGGCGTTAAGGACGAGGACCAGGTCACCGAGGATCTGCGCCTCGAGCCGATTTCCGAATACAACAAGACCAAGATGTGCGCCGAGCGCATCCTCATGTCCTATGCGGACAAGATGGCGGTGCAGATCATCCGCCCGGCGACTGTCTGCGGCCCCTCGCCCCGCATGCGCTTCGACGTGTCCGTCAACATGCTGACCATTCAGGCGCTCGAGCGCAAGCGCATCACTGTCTTCGGCGGCGATCAGACGCGCCCAAACATCCATATCGACGACATCACCGGGCTGTATGTGTTTCTGGTCGAGAACCCGAACATCACCGGCATCTACAATGCCGGTTTCGAGAACATGTCGATCATGGACATCGCCCGCACCGTCACCAAATACGCGCCGGCCGAGATCATCGTAACCACGTCGAACGACCCCCGCTCCTACAGGCTGAGTTCGGCACGCCTGCTCGCCACCGGCTTCAAGCCGCGCAAGACGGTGGCAAACGCCATTCAGGAAATCATCGCCCTCTACCAGGCTGGCAAATTGCGGGACTCGGACAAGTTCCACAATCTGCGCTGGATGCAAAATACGGTGTTCGCCCGTGCTGCAGAATAGAACAGCGGCCGCCATCGCCGCCGGTTACGCTTCACGGCTGTCGCGGATTCTCGAGGAAACCGACTGGTCGATCGTCGAGCCTTTGGGCCAGGCGCTCCTCGATTGCTGGCAGAACAAGACGCAAGCCTTCTGGATCGGCAATGGCGGCAGCGCCGGCAATGCCATCCACATGGCGAATGACTTCTTCTATTCGATCTCCAAGCTGAAGGGCTCGGGGATAAGGTGCCATGCGCTCGCCGCCAACGCGCCCATTCTCACCTGCCTCTCCAACGACGTCAGCTATGACGATGTGTTTGCTCTGCAACTGGCGACCATGGCCAACCCGGGCGACATCCTCATCGCCTTTTCCGGCAGCGGCAATTCGCCGAACATCCTGAACGCGCTCGTCGAGGCCAAGGCGCGCGGCGTCAAGAGCTTCGCCATACTCGGCTTCTCCGGCGGCAAGGCCAAGGCGCTGGCCGACTATCCGATGCATTTCCCCATCGACGACATGCAGATCTCGGAAGATCTGCAATGCATCGTCTGCCACATGCTGACGCAATATCTGTTCAGCGTTCGCGAGACTGTTCAGGGTTGAACCGCCTTGGGCGCCTATCTGGTCATCGGGTCCAATTCATTCACCGCAACCGCCGCTGTCGAGCACCTTCTTGCGGCCGGCGAGGAGGTCATCGGCGTCAGCCGGTCAGAGGAGATCGCCCTGCCCTTGCGCCGCTACGGCTGGAAACGGCATCCAGGCCGGTTCACCTATCACCGCATCGACCTCAATCACGACCTCGACGCGCTGTCGCGGCTGATGGCGGAGCGCCGCCCTAACCGGATCGTCAATTTCGCGGCGCAAAGCATGGTGGCCGAAAGCTGGGCCAATCCGGATCACTGGATGATGACCAATGTCGTGTCCCTCGTCCGCCTGCAGGAGCGGCTGCGCCAGGTCGACTTCCTCGATTCCTATGTCCATGTCACGACGCCCGAGGTCTATGGCACCACCGAGGGGTGGGTGAAGGAGGATCACCGTTTCGATCCCTCGACACCCTATGCCGTATCACGCGCCGCCGGCGACTTCAGCATCATGTCCTATGTGAGGGCCTATGGCTTTCCCGCCGCCTTCACCCGCGCCGCCAATGTCTACGGCGCCGGCCAGCCGCTCTACCGCATCGTGCCGCGCACCGTCTTCTTCGCCCTAACCGGACGCAAGCTGCAACTCCATGGCGGCGGTCACTCGGTGCGCTCCTTCATCCATGCCGCGGACGTCGCCGATGCGACCCGGCGCGTCGCCGAAAAGGCGCCGCCCGGCAGCACCTATCACATCTCGACGACACGGCAGATCGCGATCCGCGACCTCGTCGCGATGATCCTCGAGGGCTTGTCGCTGAAGTTCAAGGACTGCGTCGAGGTCGTCGGCGAGAGGCGTGGCAAGGACCAGGCCTATGGCCTCGACTTCGAGCAAGCTGAGGAGTGAGCTCGGCTGGCAGGATCGCATCTCGCTCGAGGCGGGTGTCGAAGAAACGGTGAAATGGATCAGGGACTATCGCGGCGAGCTGGAGGGGTTGCCGCTCAACTACGTCCACAAGCCTTGATTCCGATCTCTTACCGCGCATTCAAGCAGCATACCGGCGTGTCAGCTGAACGAACTCGTTTTCGTTCTTTATCCTGCCTTTGGTTCGGCAGTCGAGGATTAGGCTGATGCGGCTGCCGGCCGCCCGCCGAGCTGTTCCGGCAGGCAGCCACGGCTCAGCAGCTGCTGGCGCGGAACGAACATGGTGAACTCGGCGCTTACGCGCGTCGTGCTTCCGGAGTTGACCGCACCGCCATGCAGCAGCCGGTCATTGAACACGACCAGCGTGCCGGGATCGATGACGAGCAACTCCATGGGAACTCTTTGTTCGTCGAAATCTCCCTGCGGCTTGAGGCTGCCGTCGCGCATCTCGCCATGATAGGGCCACTCCTGCCGGTGCGAGCCGGGCAGGACCTTCAAGCCGTTCATTCCGGGCTCGGAGTAGAACGGAATCCAACTTTGACGCGAACCGTATCGGGCGGCACCTTGCCGTGGCCGAGAGCCCAGAACCATGCATCCGCGTGAAGCGGACCGACATCCGACTTCATCTGCGGCCGGACGATTTTCCAGTAGATCTCTTCGGGATAAACCTCTTCTTCGTTCGAGATCCCAAAGGCGCCGAATTCCTCGGCTAGGATCTGCATGAAATCCATCGCCCGAATGCGGTCCACAGCTTCGCGCGGAAGCAGGCGCGCCTTCTTGGACCACAATGCCTTGTGGTCGATGCGATCGGCCATCCGATGGTAGTTTTCCATGCCTGCCGCGCGGAATTCCTGCACCGTGCTTGCCGGATAGCGCTCGCCGATCCGGCTCAACCAATGCTCGGTGATGAGCCGGCGAAACTCGGCGAGTTCCGCAGCGCTCATGCTGAGGCGCGTTGTCACCCCCGCATCGCCGAAAACCGAGGCCCGCAAACCGAACCCTTTGGCGGTATCTGCCTTTGCGCCGTCACTGTCTCGTTGAGATGCGCGCTGCGAATTCCGATCCGCCATCTTTTGGCCCCTTGATCAATTTCATCTGATGTAAGCCCGCTATCTGCGGGAAAGCATTGTTCGCGCCCGTCGGCGCCTGCAACCGCCTCGACCCGCCTCTCCGGGCGAGGTTTCATATCGGGGGGCGAAAATCGTGTCAACATCGGACGGTCAACGACACAGCGCGCCGGCCATCGCGGGCGCCCTCAACCTTGACCTTTTGGATGGCCAGGGCCAAAACAAAAGGGGGTCATCCGGCAGTTGTCATGCGAGTCCCTTGCCGAGAGGCCCAAACACCCTGGCATCTGATTTCACGCCTGATCAACGGACGTCTGTATTTTGGCTGAGCTGTTCCGAAAATCGACCTTTTCCCTGAATGCCACGCTGCCAAATCCTGGAACTCGGGCCGAGCGGCCATTCCAGATCCTCGGACTGTTGGAAACGCATGAACTCGGCGATCTGATTTCCAATGTCGTATTTCTGTCCACCCTGGCCAATCAATTCAATCATGTGCGCCTGCATGTGAAGTTTCGCGATGTGCGTCCCTATTCACGAGAGGTGATGGAGCTGTCGCCATGGATCGACCTCGCCGAGCCATTGCCCGGCGAATGGCCAAGATTGGTGAGAATGCTGTTTCCGCCGACGAAGCTTCTGAAGCCTTGGCGGCCAATGCAAGTTGGATCCCAGAAGGGCGGCAACGCCTATCTCTACGACGTGATCGTCACCTCGCTGATGGCGCGCGAGGACGCCGTTCATGGCCTTCCCAATCCCGTTCCCTTGCGCTTGCCGGAAGCCAAGGTTCAAGACCTGCGAGCGGCCCTCATTGCCGAAGGCCTGCGCCCCGACGGCTGGTTTGCCGTTTTCCACTATCGTGAGGGTGGCTACAAGTATCGGCCCGTTGCCGACCGCGACAGTGATCCTGCCGCTTTCGACGGTCTGGCGGACAGCATCATCGCGCTTGGCGGACAGGCCGTGCGGCTTGGCCATCCCGGCATGACATCCTTCAAGCCCCGCGAGGGATTTCATCGACTTGAGCAGGAAGTCGAACAACTTTCTGCTGCATGCGGCCGCCGTCAGTCATGCGCGTTTCATGATCGCCGGTCCGTCAGGCCCCATGATCCTGGCTCCCGCCTTTACGATACCCCATAGCTTCGTCGATGTGATCGATACCCGTGCCTATTGGGACGTGAAAAATGGCGACGTCCTGACCCACATGGTGATGACGCCGCAAGGCGATGCTCTGCGCAACGCGTCCCTTCTGGCATCGGGTCTCCTGGATGATGAGATCCTCACGGCGCGAATGGCGGCAGAAAATGGCTACCGGGTAAAAAAAGCCACCTCGGACGAACTCGCCATCGTGGCAAAGCGCCTTTATGACAGGACAACTGATTGCCAAGCATGGCGCCCGCCGGCGAAAGTACCTGATGGTCCTAAGCCCAACAGCGTTGTCTGGCCACCGAGGCTGACCTATCCCAGCCAGTGGTTGGATCTCTGAAGGATCGGCGAACGCAATGTCCTCTTTCAAGGCATCTGATCAGGCGTCACAAGATCCAATCCAACGGCAGCCAATGCATCGGGCGATTCAGCGCGCACAATGAAACAGGTATTCCGCATCTTTTTCACGGCCGAAGATACAGGGCCCTGGATCGTCGTTCTCTTCCTCATCCTCGCCGGTTTTGCCGAAGCCATAGGCGTGACGGCTCTGCTGCCGACGGTCCAGGCGATCACAAACGGCTCCGGTCAGTCAGGCTCCAACTCACCGGTCATCGCCTTTGCCCATGACGCGATGACGCGGTTCGGTATCGCGCCCACCTTTGCAAGCTTTATCATCATTGTCGTCGTCTTCTATTCACTGAAAGCGGTCCTCTCCTTTGTGGCGCTTACCTATGCCGGCATGGCGATCGCGCGTGTCTCGACCGCCCTGCGGCGCAAGCTGATCACCGCCTTGTTCGACGCGCGCTGGAGTTTCTACCTGCAATTGCACTCCGGCCGTATCGCCCACAGCATCAGCGCGGATACCGCGGCGGCAGCCAGCGCCTATTTCATTGCCGCCAAGATTATCGCTTTCAGTGTCCAGGGCTTCGTCTACTGCCTCGTCGCCTTTCTGGTCGACTGGCGGCTTGCTCTTCTCGGCATGTTCGTGGGCCTGGCCATTGCCGCAGCGCTCAATTGGCTGGTAGCGGTCTCCAAGCGGGCTAGCTACAAGGGACTCGACCGAACCTCGGATTTGACGACGTTCGTCACCGACTTGATGAGCAACATCAAGCCTCTCAAGACCATGGATCGTTACGGCGTTCTGGTCGCCAGGATACGCACGACGCTCAGGCGCTTGCGCAAGGCTTTGATCAAGCGGGCAGTGGCGCGCCAGGGCCTCACCCAGGGAAGCGAGTTGCTCCAGATAATCACCCTCGGCATCGGGGTTTATCTGGCGGTGGTGGTCGCCAAGATGTCCCTTCCCGAGCTCGTCGTTCTCGCCGTCATCTTCTTTCAGGTCATGTCGACCGTCACCAAGCTGCAGAAGCTCCTGCAGCAGGCGGCCGAAAACGAGAGTTCCTATATCCGCACCCAGCAGCTCATCAAGAACGTCAATGAACACCGCGAAATCTCGACGGGAATCTTGCCGCCCATATTGACGAAGGAGTGCCGGTTCGAAGGGGTCTCCTTCGCGTACGGCAAAGCCCCGGTCATCAGAAACCTCAGCATGACCATCCCGGCCAATGCGATCACTGTGCTGCAAGGCCCCTCGGGAGCCGGCAAGACGACGTTGATCGATTTGCTGATCGCACTCCACCGGCCGGACAAGGGCGTGATCACCCTGGATGGCGTGCCGCTCGCTGACATCGATCTGAAGCAATGGCGCCGCTCGATCGGTTATGTACCTCAGGAACTAAGCCTGCTGCACACGACCATCAGGGATAATCTCGCTCTCAAGGATCCTGGAATCAGCGACGAGGACATCTTGGCGGCACTTGATCAGGCCGGCGCGCGCGACTTCGTTCTGGATTTGCCGCAAGGCCTCGACACGGATGTCGGCGTCATGGGGTCGAAGTTCTCAGGCGGCGAGCGTCAGCGCATCGGGCTAGCGCGCGCGCTGGTGACCAAACCCAAGCTTCTCATTCTCGATGAGGTGACGAGCGCCCTCGACCCCAAGACTGAAAAAGCCATTTGCGAGAACATCACCGCGTTGCGGAGCCGCTATACCACCGTCGCCATCACGCATCGCCCGATCTGGACCGAAATGGCGTCCCAGCTCTACAAGGTCGAGCACGGCTGTATCGTCTAGGCGGCACGCTCCCGAAGCCCGCGTGTCATGGCAGCCTCGGCGCTCTCAGCGCAGGCCGACGGTTTTCCGGAAAGCCTTCCTCACCACCTTCTTCCAGCCGGTCACCTTGCGCCTGCCTTCACGCTTAGGGTCGACATAGCACATCTGGATCGAGCGGCGTTCGCCGCTGGCACCCGGGAAACCATGCCACGACACGTCGTTGCGGCGGAACGCCAGGAGATTACCTGCGACCGGCACCACTTCCGCATAGTAATCATCCACATTTTCCTCGGTGCGCGTCAGCCGAAGCTGGCCGCCCGTCTGCTTCCACTCTTCATTGAAGTAGATCAGCACGGTGACCTTCTTGGAGCGCGAATCATTGTGGATGTTGCCGTCGGTGCCCGCCATGAATTTGCGAACGGTCACTTGCGGCGGATAGATCTCGAGATCGAAACCGAATTTCTCGCCGAACAGCCGCCGCAACTCGGGGCTAGTGAGCTCGTCCATGAAGGCCTGAAAGCGTGGGCCGAATTTGGTGGCGTCGACCGGGAAATTGCCGGGCTCGGTGATGGCGGGGAAATCGCCGTTGATTTCCTTTAGCGCCTGCGGGCGCACGAATTCGGGCACAATGATATAGTCGCATTGTGCCCGCTGCAACGGCATCGCCTTGAACTTATCGTAATCCAACAAGGACATCTGCTACCCCCGGTAAAGCGGTTCGCGCCGAAGGCCTGTGCCATGGAGTTCGAAGTCTTACGCTGGGGGCGCCCCGCCGGGGCACTTACCTCGCTGCCGAACAGTCACCATCAAGGGCGTCCGCCGTCGGAACTTTGTGCAGGATGCCTACACCAACTCCCCTGGCGAAGAAAGGGGAAAACTGCCGCGCAAGAAAGCCCATCGGAGGCTCGCCTGGCGGGGTCGCCTTCGCTATAAAGTCGCGAACTCCGGGAGTTGCTTGCGAGATGAAACCGGCCGTCCTTATGCACACCAATTACGAACAGATGGTCGCCTTCCGGTGAAGTCCCATGTCATCAATCTCGACCGCGCAGCTTTCCGCCGGGACTGGTGCGCGGCCAGGCCGAAGCACACGGCATCGCCCTCACCCGCTTTTCAGCCGTCGACGGCGACAGACTGAGCGATGACGAGATTGTAAAGCACAAGGACACAAGCTTCGGCGGCTACAGCATCGGCAAAGGAGAGATCGCCTGCTATCTCAGCCACCGCGCGGTCTGGGAAGAGATTGCAGCCAGCGAAGACGCGTTCGCGGCGATCATCGAGGACGATGTACATTTCGGCGCGGGCATCCGGGATTTCCTGTCCTCGTCGGACTGGATTCCGGCGGACGCGGACATTGTCCGCCTCGAAACCTCCAATATGTCCACGGAATATACGCGCAAAGCTGCGGCGCGCGCTTTCGGCCGCAGCCTGCATCGCCTGCGCGGCAGCCATTACGGATTGGCGGGCTATATTTTGCGGCGCGAGGCGGCGCGGTTCCTGCTCGCCAATATTTCCGGAATCGGCAACTCCATAGAGGATCGTCTTCAGCCCGCAATCGAAAATCTCGGGCGCGCTCGTAACCTATCAGCTCGTTCCGGCGCCCGTTATCCAGGACGCGACACAGCCGCGGCGTTTGCGGCTGCCGGAACTCGAAAGCGGTCTTCAGTCCGAGCGGTTCGCGGGCAATCCCGCGCTTTTCAGCGCGCATCCGCGCGGCCTGAGCAAAATAAAGCCGCGCGGCTGGAGGAAACTGTGGCGGGAAGTGTCACGCACCGCGCATCGCCTCGCCTTCTGGCTCGCCTGCAAATACCGGCTGCCGCTGGACGTGACGTGCCGGCGCGTTCCGTTCGCCTGAGGCAAAAAAAAGCGCTCCGGAGAGAGCACCTGTTTTTGTCAGCAGCTGCAGTTTCGGCGCAGAAACGCTGAATCCGCTCGCAGGAAAATCGAAAATGGCGCATTTCATGTCGTGAGGAATTGCCGGGATTCCGGGTAAATTGCAGGAAGCATTGGGAACGAGGGAGAAATTCTGTGCGCCATGAACGCCGTTGCAACGATGCAAAGAGCACCTCCGATGCCCTGGCCGCTCGGCGCTCGCGCCGAAGGCCTGTGCCATGGAGTTCGAAATCTTGCGCCGGGCCAGCCCCGTGGGGGCACTTACCTCGCTGCCAAACAGTCACCATCAAGGGCGTCCGTCGGAACTTTGTGCAACGATGCCTACACCAACTCCCCTGGCGAAGAAAGGTGGAAAACTGCCGCGCAAGAAAGCCCATCGGAGGCTCGCCTATCTTGGCCGCCTCCGCTATAAGGTCGTGGACTCCAGGAGTTGCTTGAGAGATGAAACCTACCGTTTTTATCCACACCAACGACAAGCAGATGATCGGCGCCATTGTCGGGCGCCATTCGCTGAAGCGCAATTCGGCGAAGCCCGAGACCTTCGACGTGCGCATCACCCGCCGGGAAGAGTTCCCTTTCTTCGGCGAGTTCGAGGGCCGCAAATTCCTGCGCTCCGGCGGCTGGCGCACCTGGCGCAACGACGATCTACAGTCCTTCACACCCGTGCGTTTCATGCCGCCCGAACTCATGGGTTATCAGGGCCGCGCCATCGTAATCGATCCGGACGTGTTCGCGGCGGGCGATGTCAACGGCCTGTTCGAGCGCGACATGCAAGGCAAGTCCGTGATGGCGAGGCCGCGTGGCGGCCACAACGGCCGCAACGATTATATTGCATCGAGCGTCATGCTGCTCGATTGCGCCAAGCTCACGCATTGGAAGGTGCGCCAGCAGTTCGACCATCTGTTCGAAGGCAAGCTCGACTACGAGGACTGGATCATTCTCGCCAAGGAGCCCAAGGGCTCGATCGGTTTTCTCGAGAATGAATGGAACGACTTCGACCGTCTGTCGCGCGACACCAAGCTGGTGCACAACACCAAGCGGCTCACGCAGCCTTGGAAGACGGGGCTGCCGATCGATTTCACCAGCCGGATTCCCCTGATCTCGAAGCTATTGCCCGAGAACGGCATCAGGCTGTGGGGCAGATACAAGAAGCATCCCGATCCGCGCCAGGAAGCGTTCTTCTTCGCACTGCTCAAGGAATGCGTCGAGACGGGCCAGATCTCGCGCCAGGAGATTGAAGCCGAGATGCGCCACAACCATGTGCGCCATGATGCCATCGCCGTGATGGACCGTACCCCGCCGCTCGACGCCGTGATGGGCGACCTCCGCAAGGCCGCGTGAGCGGCGCTATCGAGTTGTCCGTGCCTGGCGGTGGAGTATCACCCCCCTGACATGCGAACGCAGCGCAGTCAGCACAGCCGATGCGGACGAAATACAAGTCATCGTCCAGCGCTCTTGAGCCCTGGCCAAAGAAGCCAGAGCCGGTCAGGTGAAAGGAATGAGAAAGTGGTACAGCTGCCTGGCCTCGAACCAGGGACCTTCGGATCCACAATCCGACGCAACGGGGTAACAGATCACCACAATCGGCCACATAAAGCCCCATCTAAGCCTCTGCTATAGTGTGATTTTCTAGGAAATGTTGGAAACTGTTAACAACCGTTGCTAACACCCCCTAACAGGCCTATTCTGTTACCCCAGTGTTACCCTGGGGGAGCATCGGACAATGGCGAAAACGCTCACGGCTCGATCGGTCGAGCAAATGAAACCAAGCAGCAAAAGGCTTGAAGTAGCTGATGGATTGCTGCGGTGCCTTTATTTGGTCGTCCAGCCGAGCGGCAAGAAATCTTGGGCGGTTCGCTACCGGCTCGGCAGTCGCACTCGCAAACTCACAATGGGGCCCTATCCGCGCATAAGCCTCGAGCAAGCCCGCGAAGACGCGCGCGCCGCACTTCGCGCTGCCGCCAAGGGCAGCGATCCGGCGACAGCGAAAAAGACAGCCAGGAAAGCTGACAGGGATCTGTTCGAGACGGTCAAGGACGATTTCATCGACAGGTATGAAAAGCAGCGGCGCGACTGGCGGGAAACCGAGCGGCTGCTCGACAAGAACGTCATTCCATATTGGCGAGGCAAAAAGGTTCACGACATTACCCGGCGCGATATTCATGACCTTTTGGCCAAGCTTAGGGCCCGCGGAATGGGAGCCGGCGCGAATCGGGTATTTGCAGCCATCCGTAAACTATTCAACTGGGCTGTGGCTGAAGCCATTATCCCGCAATCCCCTTGCCTGGGCATCAAGGCGCCCGTGAAGGAAACCAGCCGGGACCGGGTTCTGTCCGATACTGAGCTGCGATGGCTGTGGAAGGCTACGGAGGTCATGGGCTACCCATTCGGGCCCGTTACGCGGCTTCTGACGATCACAGGGCAGCGCCTCTCAGAGGTCGCGGAAATGAGCCGCAGCGAATTGGATGAAGCAGCTGCGCTTTGGACGATCCCGCGCGATCGGGCCAAGAACGATCAAGCCCACGAAGTCCCCCTCGCCCCTCAGGCGCTCGCCATCGTCAAGGAACTGCCTAAGATCGGCACCGATGGCTACCTGTTCACAACCACCGGCGAGACCCCCGTTTCCGGCTTCAGCAAGGCAAAGCGAATCCTTGACGCCCACATGCTTGCGGCTGCCCGTCAGGAGGCCGCCGAACGCGGCGAGGATCCCGACAAGATCGTCATCGCGCCCTGGCGCATCCATGACCTGCGCAGGACCGCTGCAAGCGGTATGGCGCGGCTCGGCATTCAGTTGCCCGTGATCGAGAAGGTCCTGAACCATCAGGGCGGCAGCTTCTCAGGCATCGTGAGGGTCTACCAGCGGCATTCCTACGCCGATGAGAAACGCGCCGCGCTGGAAGCCTGGGCCAAGTTTGTCGAGAGAACTGCAGGCGAAGGCACTCCCGACAATGTTGTGCAGCTCAGGGCAAACGAATCATAACGAGCACAACGGGCTATTACGGCGGCCGCGATCATTCCTCCGCGAAGTCGCCCTGCTCATCCGGCTCATCGAACAACAGTAACGGGCTTGCAAGCCAGGGCCAAAGGCATCATTAAAATGGTCCATGAGCAACCCCCACACCACCGACGAAACCGGCGGGGCAGTTCTGCTGCCCTCTCGCCGCGTGCTGAAGCGCTATGACCGCTGCTCGATGACAATTGAGCGCTGGCTCAAAGACGATCGACTGCAGTTTCCGAAGCCCCTTTACATCGGCCGCAACCGTTACTGGCGCCTGAGTGAGCTTGAGGCATGGGAGCGCAGCCGCGCCCATGGCTGATAACGAGGCAATCCACCAGCGTCGTGAGGCGCCCTTGAGCCGCGATCTCGTCGTGATTGAAGCCCGCTTCGGTGAGGTATGGTCATGACAGTGCACGTTTTCATCAATCGCACTCGCATCACCGCACGCGGCGCCCTCTACGAGGCCCGACTAAACTCGCCCTCCGGCCCGGTCCTGGTCAGGGAATCAGCGGAGCCGATGTTGTCGGCATGCCGGGCGCTTGTCGCGATAGGCAGGAGCGGCCCGATTGAAGTTTGGGACACGGCGCGCCCGTTCCCGCGTATGCGTGGTGACATAAGGCAACTCGCAGGGCTGACGGTGGACGAGGCCCGCTGCACCTTCCGCACCTGGCGGCCGTTTCCCGCGCGCCGGTCCGGCCAATTTTCGGCCGATCAGGATGCCGGGCTACCTGGCACCCTCGAAACCGAAACGGCCGTCCTGGGCGGGAGGCGCGCATGAGGGCTGCACAGATCCCGACCACCGCAGAACCCGTGGACGGCGGTGAGGAAGCACGTGAAGCCGCCTCGATGCGCTGGAAGGGGACTGAAGGCTTCAACACTGCTCCAGGCCTCTCACCCGCAGCGCGTCGCCTGGGAATCTGTCTCATTACCTCAATGGACAGTAAGTCACGTGCTTGCTTCCCGAGCGAGATGCGCTTGGCGGCACTCTGCGACATGCACCCCAGCGCGATCAAAAAGGCAAAGACAGAACTCAAGAAGGCCGGCCTGATCGACTGGTACAATCCCGGGGGCCCGCGGCATCTCTCTCACTACAGCCTCAACTGGACGGCGCTCGAACAGCATTCGGCAGAGGCCAAGACCCGTGCCGATCGCGCGGTCGCTGTCCGAGCTTATAAGCCAAAGAACAAGCGGACCAGGTCATTCAAAGCTACCCAAAACAATACCCCGAAACCAACCATAGGTGCCCACACGGGTACCAATGGAGTCGGCGCAACGAAATCTCAAAGTACCAATAACGTCGCCCAAGGTACCGATACGGCGCGCCAAGGTACCCGTACCAACCCTCCCAAGGTACCGGTATCGGCACCAGAACTCTCCCAAGAACCTCCCACTATAACCGCCCAGCATCATCACGCCGTTTCGCAAGCGAAAGCGGCGGTGTGTGAAGGAGATCAAGCCCCTCACGGTGCAGGTGTAGGCAAGAGCCGAGAGGCTGCATCGCCCAGTCCTGTGAAGGTGCGGCAGCGCCCACCTTGTCCCTTCCCAGCCCTTGAAGCCGCATTCAGCGACCAACCCGACGTTCTCACTGTCCTCTCACAGCAGTCCTTCGAGCGCCTGCAGGAGGCAGCAGTGGTCCTGGTGAAAGGTGGTCCGGCAAAGGCACGTGCAGTGCTTACTCGGGTGGGCGCAGTGGCATGAAAGGACATGCACATGATCAGGACAAACAGAGCCCGCACGCCGCCTGCCTTAACGATTGCCAAATCAAAAAGAGAAGACAATATGCCCAAGAAATCGCTCCCCAAGCCTCACAGTTCTGACAAGGGTCTCCCTGCAGCAATCGGCGCTCCGGCGATTGGTCCTTGCCATTTGCCTAAAGGAAAGGTGCTAACCATCCCATGCGAAGAGGGAGGCGACACGGGCCTAGCTACTGCCAAGTCAGTCCTGTCCCCCGTTTATGCCGCGGCCCAAGTCCTGGATAGCTTCGGGGAAAATCACTTCGGCGAGCACTATTCTTTCATGGCTTCCATCAAGACCCTCACAGAGAAGGCGGAACTTGTGAAGGCCGGAAAGATGGATGAAGCAGAAGCAATGTTGTTCGCGCAGGCTTCAGCACTCAATCTCCTGTTTGCTGATCTATCTCGGCGTGCAGCAATAACCTCGGCAGCTATTTTGACGCTGGCGAAAGATACTTACGGCTCGCATTGAAGGCACAGAGCCAAGCCCGCATGACTTTGGAGAGCCTCAGCAACATCAAAAACCCGCCCGTTGTCTATGCCAAGCAGGCTACCTGCAGCAATCGGCGCTCCGGCGATTGGTCCTTGCCATTTGCCTAAAGGAAAGGTGCTAACCATCCCATGCGAAGAGGGAGGCGACACGGGCCTAGCTACTGCCAAGTCAGTCCTGTCCCCCGTTTATGCCGCGGCCCAAGTCCTGGATAGCTTCGGGGAAAATCACTTCGGCGAGCACTATTCTTTCATGGCTTCCATCAAGACCCTCACAGAGAAGGCGGAACTTGTGAAGGCCGGAAAGATGGATGAAGCAGAAGCAATGTTGTTCGCGCAGGCTTCAGCACTCAATCTCCTGTTTGCTGATCTATCTCGGCGTGCAGCAAATAACCTCGGCAGCTATTTTGACGCTGGCGAAAGATACTTACGGCTCGCATTGAAGGCACAGAGCCAAGCCCGCATGACTTTGGAGAGCCTCAGCAACATCAAAAACCCGCCCGTTGTCTATGCCAAGCAGGCTAACATCGCTCACGGGCCTCAACAGGTAAACAACGGCGCTGGTCCCTCGCGCGCAGAGAAAAATTCAAATTCGCCAAACAAACTTTTGGAACAGACCAATGAGATCCCAATGGACACTGGAGCGCCGGAAACAGCAGGCGGCAGCCACGGGCCTCAACAGGTAAACAACGGCGCTGGTCCCTCGCGCGCAGAGAAAAATTCAAATTCGCCAAACAAACTTTTGGAACAGACCAATGAGATCCCAATGGACACTGGAGCGCCGGAAACAGCAGGCGGCAGCAATTCAGCGATGGAAGCCGTGGGAAAAATCGACTGGGCCGCGAACCGCTGAAGGCAAAGCACTCGTCTCGCGCAACCCCTTCAAGGGCGGAAAGCGACTGGTTCTGCGCAAGGAGATGCGGGAATTACGGCAATTCATCAGGAACGCGGCAGCAGTCATTGAGGAGGCGAGGCAATGACCCACACTATAGGAAATTCGGTAAGAGCACATTTCGCAAGTGGACGGCACTTGGCCGCTGCCAGAGCTATGGCGGGGTTGACCCAAGTGCAGTTAGCTCAGCTTGCCGGCGTACATGTGAATGGCATCAAGAGGCTTGAACGCATGGACAGCCGGCTGGGCGGCATGACCGTGGAGCGAATCGGCGACGCCCTCAAGACATGCGGTATCCTGGCCGATGCTTGGCCAACGCCTTTTGTCCGCATCGCTGGCTGATTGTGCCTCTCGACCGTTTAATAGCGGGATTTAACGGCGTTCTTTGTCCCTGCCGCACAATTTATACAGTGCATTACAAGAGGTGGAGTGTGCCGGTAGGACCATTTTGCGACCAACACGCGCGCGGGGACAGGACTCCCCAATGACTCCAGGACGGCCGATCTTGTCGGGGGCGACTTGGATTTCAATTGGAAAGCTGACGTAACGTTGTTATCGATTAGGCCATGAGAAAACTTATGGCCTTAGTGGTCTTGTTGTGCGGTGTGTCGGGCGTCGCCCAGGCGTACGACGTTGATGAATTGTGTACCAGTGATGGCAAGCACGTTATCGCATTCACCCCGTATGAGGGCATGCGACTTGATGGAAAGCTACTGCCCCCGTGGGTAGCGGCGGATAAGGATTTTTTTGGCTTTATCCTAGTCTGGAAGGGCTTGAGCCGGCCCGCGCGGCAAGCGCTGACGCTGCCGAGCCGCAGAAGTGGTGCGCTGCGGACGGCACAGTCATCACACAAACAGGCGCAACCTTTGTTTTGAATGGAAGCCCTGTAGATGTGGCTATGACGAAGATAAAGGCGTTCGTCAGTTCTTTTTTGTTCGATTAGGCCATGAGAAAACTTATGGCCTTAGTGGTCTTGTTGTGCGGTGTGTCGGGCGTCGCCCAGGCGTACGACGTTGATGAATTGTGTACCAGTGATGGCAAGCACGTTATCGCATTCACCCCGTATGAGGGCATGCGACTTGATGGAAAGCTACTGCCCCCGTGGGTAGCGGCGGATAAGGATTTTTTTGGCTTTATCCTAGTCTGGAAGGGCTTGAGCCGGCCCGCGCGGCAAGCGCTGACGCTGCCGAGCCGCAGAAGTGGTGCGCTGCGGACGGCACAGTCATCACACAAACAGGCGCAACCTTTGTTTTGAATGGAAGCCCTGTAGATGTGGCTATGACGAAGATAAAGGCGTTCGTCAGTTCTTTTTTGTCGACGGGAAGTTTGGGAAGTTCTTCGAGCACTGCAAAGCGGCGAGCCCTGACGCTGCCGAAAACAAGTTTTGCTCCGCAGGCGAAACCGTGCGGACGTGACCCAAGCCCGGCACGTGGCCGCCTTACGAGAAACATTGCCTACAGAGAGGGCATTTCCGACAACGCCGCTGGAGAGCACCCCAGCACCAGGGGAAACGCCCCTCTCAAAACCTTGCCTCTGTAGGCGAGAATTTCAGCAAGGAACGCCAAGGTGGAGGGCTAGCCAAGGTCTCACCCACCGTGTGGCAATCCGAACGGCGATTGCCCCGAGCACCGTGGCAAGACCGAGCCTTGTTGTCATGGAGACGCTGAACACGGGTGCCTTCCATTGATCGGAAGGCAAACCCGCTAAGGCCTTGAAATGTTCCTTGGAACTGCCCACGCCTGAGCCAGAGCAGCCGGGCGGGCGGCTGCGATGTCGTTGATCTGGTGGATGCTTTGAAAAAGAGCATATGGGAAAGAGCGAGGAGTCGGCACCCCACGAGGCGCAGGGCAAGAAGGCCAGCTGATAGAACATAACGGGCTTTGAACCACGACGTTCGCTGGTTGTCGCCCATCGTTCACTACCATCGACCTACAGGCCTACCGCGAATGCTAAGCGGGTAGCGACGAGAGCTTAAGAGTTGCAGGGACCCTGAGGACTTATTCAGGGACCCTCGCCTAGCGAGTAGGAACTGCCAGGGCGCGCCGACGTTCTCAAGGAAGGAGTCAACCATGCGCCCTAACATTCTCGCAATCGTAGCCGTGATAAGCTTTATGGGAACCGAAGGCTTGGCGGCGGCATCGCGGTGGACAATCTACGAGGACGCCAACTCTAATTGCGTCCTTGACTACCCGGCGGGCCTGTTTCGTCCAGAATCCCTAAGTCCCGACGAGCAAAGGCGCTTTTCCAGTCCGGATGCCGATGTTTATTTCCGCATAAAACGCGTGAAGAACCCGAACGGTTGGTCTCCGCGGGCGATCAAGGAAAAGTTTCTGTCAATAGATGTGCCAGGCGATGTGACCTACGACAGAACGCGGCCGGATTTTTTTGTCGTGTCTGGATATCGAGGAGCAAATATTTTCTATACGAAGGTTGCGTTATCATCGGACCGCAGTTCGGCATGCGTATTTGAGATTACCTATCCACGGGTGCAGAAAGAGTTGTTCGATCAAATTGTCACTCGGATGTCTCGCTCGCTTCGATATGCTCGACTGAATATTGAGCAACCGAGTGTCGAAAAGCCCAAGCTGACTGTCGATCCGAAACTAAATAAACCCAATGCGGTAGAGAAGGCTCGGCCGAAATCGGAACCCAGACTTTCCTGCGATAAGGCCGGGGGCATTGTTGGCGGTTATGGCTTCAGCGCGATCAAGTCCTCTGACTGCGATGGCCCCGTCTATGCCTTCGACGCCAGCCGCGATGGCAAGTCGTTCACTGTCACGCTCAATGCGATGAGCGGGGAATTGATCGAGGTTCGCAAGGTGCCCTAGAGCGTTTAGTTTTCTAGTTGGACGAACGAAGCGCAGGCCAGTCGATGAAGGCGAACGTCTGGTAGCCGACGAATTCTTGGCGGCCCATTTCCCGCGCTAACCGATTGAAATAGCTGTTCGCCGAAATTGGCGGGCGGGTTCATCCCCGCAATCCCGCGCCCTCTGCGCGTGGCAGGCGTGCCCATGAGAGCGATGACATCATTGAGGCAGAGAAGCGCCTGGCCTTGATCTTTAGTCTGGCACTTCTGCGCCGCCGGTCGCGATGCTCGGGATGCACGACCAAGGCGCCACAGGCTTTTTTTGTGATCGAAAGCCCGCGGCGCTTTGGCGATCAATGGTTTCCTCGGGCGCCAGATGACTGCACCAGTAAGTGAGTTGAGTAGCGATGTACGAAGATCAGCCCATTATGACGATTGGAGATTGCCGAAGTGCGGGCAAGCTCCTTGAAATCGGATGCGAGATTTGCGGCCGTCATGGCTACTTCAAGCATGAAGAAGTGAACCTTTCAGAGCATTTGACTTTTGAGATGGCCGGCTGGCGCCTCAGCTGCAGCAACTGCAGCGCGCGAAACCGGACCGATCCTCGATGGCCGCTATGGATCAGGCCAGATGCCAGGGTAAAGGCGAACAGCGAGGGCGAATACCCTGCGATGGTCGATAGACCAGGCCGCGACTGGTATCAGCAGGAGCGCCATCTTAAGCTGCCGAAAAATGCATGGCTTGCTGATGTGAGGTCTGAATAATGTGCGGCCGCGTCTTTGATCCGGAGGAAGTGAGTCAAACCAAGCTCAATCCGCTTGGAGGGCGGGCGGGCGATTTAACAGAACAGTGGGGAATGTCAAAAATGATGGACCGGATCTGATCGAGCATGCGCCAATTCAGGAGTTGCTACTCTGAGAGTGAACGGCGCCGGCGGCCAAGAAAGTGCTCAGGAAAGAGCCCCATGAATGGCGGGAGGAATACACGGATTGGGACTACCGCCAAAGCCCAAGTGGATGCGCTGGACGACATACAATCGTTTAGACGAGAAGACGCAGGCCTATGAGAAAGCAGCCGATGCTCAATTGTTGTGGTGCCTTAGGCGGATACTGCGACCAAACGAGAGCGTTAGCGATATGATTGATCGCGTCTTGGGCTGACTAACTAAGGGCCGCTCAATTCATATCATCAATTGGCAATCCAGTCGTGCTAAAATGACCTTGGGGAACCGAAGGTGTTGTCCATCGAAATCCAAGGAACAATCCCATGCAGAACTTACCCATGCACCAGAGCAAGAGTTGCGAAGCCCATTCGAGACGGAGCGGGAAGCCGTGCCGGAACGGCGCGATGGAGAACGATAGGTGCCGTATGCACGGCGGCACGTCTACTGGCGCGCCGAAGGGCAACCGGAATGCCTGGAAGCACGGCAACTACTCATCGCGTGAAAAAGCTAGGCGAGTGCTAATGCGATTGCTGTTAGCCTCGACGCCAATATGACGTCGAACCTTGAGCTGCTGCCGTCTATCGATGCAAGGCAATTCAGTGGTTTGCCGACGGAATTGGCGGTAACTGCGGCTTTGACACCTTCAAGCCTTGCTGCCCGAATACGGGTTGTGAATGCGCGTCGCCCTGGTCGGATTGATCGGAAGCCAGATCGTTCTTCAGCTTCTGCAATATCCTGCCCACCTCGGCCCTCAGCCGGTTGTTCTTGGCCGCGCGCTGGGCTGCGGCGCTGATATCCTCGATCACCTGTGTCTGCTTCTGCATCCGCTTCTCCACTTCGGGATCGACCTTGGCCGCCACCGTTTCCTCTTGGGCCGGTGTGGCACTGACGGGAGTGGGCGGCGGGGCCACCGGTTCGGGTCCCATGATGTGCTCGACCAGCTTGTTCATGCCTTGCAGCGACAGGTTCCGGTCATCGGCGAAATTGTTGAGCACCGAAAATTCGTTGCCTTGCGCCTTGCTGGCCGCGAGCGCGACTTCTCCGATATCGAGCCAGCCGAAGCCCGCGCCATCGACAATCTTCCTGAGCCGGTCCTTGACCGCCTGCCGGTTCGGCAGAAGGTCGCTGGCATAGCCCTTGTAGCGGGTGAATTGCGGCGCCAGACTGTAGATCAAGGGCGAGTAGTAGATCGTCACCTTGCCGATCGATTCGTTCTGCGCCAGGTTTTTGAGGGCGCCGATCGCCTCTTCGGGTGTCCCGAGTCTGTTTCCCGAATCGAGGTCGGCTTCCGAGTAGAAATAGATGAGCTCGTCGACCTGACCATTGTAGCGCGGTAAGGCCTTGGTCAGGTTGCAGATGATTTGTTCCGCCGAGCCCTCCGGCACGGCGAGGGTAATATATTGCCTGCTGTTGTCCCGTTTCTGCAGGCGCGATGCGAGCGAGTTGGCATCGTCGAGCAAGAGGCCGAAAGCGGCGGATCCGCCGGCGACGACCACTTTCCGGGGTTGTTCGATCTGGGGAACCGTCACCCGCTCGGCAAGCGCATTGGTCGAGAGCTTGTGGGCGCCGTAGCCATAGTCGTGAAAGAAGAGCGTCAACTCCGGCGACGGCGAGAGGGTCCGGTCGTGATAGGCAATGATCGGATCGAGAGGCTCCGACAAGGTGGTGCGCACGAAGTGCACGGTCTTGTCGAGATTGGCCTTCGGGCTGATGCATTCACGGTTTTCGATAGTGAGCCGCGCGCGCTCCGTCTGGGTTTGGGCAAAGGCGAGGCCTGATAGCCCGATGCCCGCCTCCACCATTTTGGGGATCAGGGGCCTGATTTGCGCTTCATCGGTGATGACCCCCGGGAATTCGATCCTTTCCTGGTCGTAGTATTTGGTCAATTGGTCCCAGTCGATCGAAAACTTGCTCCAGGCGATCGGCAATTGGCCCCACCCGGGAGACGTGATGTTCTGCCATCCCCAGCCCACCACGAGAATCGCGGCGGCAGCCAGCGCCAGAAACGCACTGCGTATCATTCAAGGCCTCCTCTGACCCGAGCGGCCAGTCTCGTGATTGCGCAAACCAGATGCCGATGCCGATGCCGCCGTTATTTCGCGTCGCACTATAAACCCAAGCTGGGCGCTTGCTGAAACTGTTTCTGTTCAAATGCAGATTACGCCGGCAAAGCTTTCTCGTTCTTTAGAGGCCTGGCGCGAGTTCCTCAACCGACACGGAGACGCTGTCAATCCGGCCAAATGCTGCTATGACGGGCTTCCCAGCCGCGCCGACTTCAGGCCGGCTGTCTTTTGAGCGACATTCAACTCCAATCGGCATTCACGACATGGCGTCCGGCATCCCCTTTCGAATCGTGGCCATGGCGCTTGCGCCCTTCGCTTGCGGCTATCTCTTGTCCTATCTGCTGCGCGCGGTGAATGCGGTGGTGGCGCCCGATCTCGTGACCGATCTCGCCTTGAGCCCGGCCGAGCTCGGGCTGCTGACGTCGGCCTATCTCCTCTCCTTTGCGCTGTTCCAACTGCCGCTCGGCATATTGTTCGATCGCTACAGTCCGCCAAGCTGCCTTCTCGGCGAGCTCCAGCACGTTCACCACGTTCTCGTCGTCGGGCGCAGTCACGGTCGTCTTGACCGCGCGGTCATACTGGCGATCTTTGAGCATGATCATTTCTTTGAGGTTGGCACGGCTGCCATGTCATCTCACTACTGGGCAGCTTCCAGACGATTGGACTCGCTCGGGATACATGCCTTCTCGTTCTGGCGGGCCGCCATGAGGCAGGCCCTCGCTGCCCGAAGCTGTCAAGACAAGGAAGGGTCGCGCGGCAGGAAAGAAAGCAGCAGAG
>CAWJDZ010000039.1:0-529155 GCA_963841765.1 uncultured Alphaproteobacteria bacterium | reverse complement strand
CCGCCCTTGATCAAATAGGCAAGCGGGGTCAGACCACCGAAGATCCGGTTGCCGTTCGGAAGCCCAATCCAGGCATCAGCCAGCTTCTCCGAATAGAGGATATCGAGCGCCTTGAAGATCCCGACGAGATAGGAAATCCGCTGCAGCCGGTCGGTGTCGAGCACGCGGTCCGGCTTCTTCTTCATTTCATAGAATGGCCCATTGGAGATGCCGCCGAGGAGCATTCGGGCGTCTTCATCACGCACGTCCCAACGGCCCATGATGTTGAAGAAGGCTCGCACAGCAGATGGACTTAGCCGCTCGCGTTCCGCCTTTGCGGTAAGGTCGACAAGCGGAGATGGTTCATAGCCGGTCGCCGGATAGGCCTGACTGAGTACCATTGAATTCTCCTGTTCAGGAGAGTATATACTCTAAATCAGGAGATGCAAGGGCGGGAACCGAGGTGGCGGACACAGGCCCTTGTCCGCCGTGGATGCCTGGTTCGACGAGGCTAGGAAGGCACAGTGGTTTAGCGCGTCCGATGTGAGGCGCAACTACTCCACCACCAGTATCGTTTCGGCCGACCGGATCGTGTTTAACATCAAAGGGAATGATTATCGATTGGTTGTTGCCATCGATTTCGAGAAGAGCATCTTGTGGATCAAATGGATCGGTACGCACAAGGATTACGACAAGATCGATGTGAAGGAGGTGCAGCATGGCGGCTGAGGTAAGGCCAATCCGGATGAAGCGGGATTATGAAGCCGCACTCAAGGAGGTTGAGCGCCTATGGGACGCCAAAGCGGGCACAGCCGAGGGTGACCGATTGGATGTGCTGGCAACGCTCATTGATGCCTATGAGACGGAGCACTATCCGATCGATCCGCCCGATCCATCGAAGCAATTAAGTTCCGTATGGAACAGCAAGGGCTCACCCGGCGGGACCTGGAGGAAATCATCGGCACGCGCACCCGCGTCGCCGAGGTATTGAACCGAAAACGCGGGCTGTCTATCGCAATGATCCGCCGCCTCCATGAGCGGCTCGGAATCTCGCGGATGTATTGATCCGGCCGAGTCGGAAGAGAGCGGCCTGACACTGCATTTCCGTGAGGCGCATCAACTCAAAAGCTTTCGCACCGCCTCCTTCCAGCCGGTATATTTTTTTTCCCGAAGCTCAGCCGGCATCTTGGGCACGAACCGCTTTTCGAGCTTCCAGCTCTTGGCGAACTCCTCTGGCTTCGGGCAAAGGCCCTGGGCGAGGCCTGCGAGATAGGCCGCACCCACCGCCGTCGTTTCGAGGATCTGCGGCCGGTCGACCGGCGCATCGAGGATGTCGGCAACGCATTGCATGGTCCAATCCGATGCGACCATGCCGCCATCGACGCGCAGGATGGTGCTTGCTTTGCTGTCCCAATCGCCGTGCATGGCCTCGAGGAGATCGCGTGTCTGATAGCACACCGCCTCGAGTGCCGCCCGTGCCAGTTCCTCAGGCCCCGTGGCGCGGGTCAGACCGAAGAGCGCGCCCCGAGCTTCCGGCTTCCAATAGGGCGCGCCCAACCCGACGAAGGCAGGAATGAGATAGACCTGCTGATGGGGGTCGGCCGCATCGCCAGCTCTCCCGTCCGCTCCGCCGTGTCGATGATCTTGAGTCCGTCGCGCAGCCACTGCACCGCGGCACCGGCAATGAAGATGGCGCCTTCAAGCGCGTAGGTTCGCTCACCGTTGAGCTGATAGGCGATGGTCGTCAGCAGGCGGTTGCGCGAGGGCACGGGCGAGGCCCGGTATTGAGTACCGCAAAGCAGCCCGTGCCATAGGTCGATTTGATCATGCCGGGTGCAAACATGCTGTCCGACGGTTGCCGCTTGCTGATCGCCGGCAATGCCCTTGATCGGAACGGATGCGCCGAACAGCGACGGCTCGGTCTTGCCGAAATCGCCCGATGAATCGCGCACCTCGGGCAGCAGCGACTTGGGAACTCGCAGCAGCCCGCACAACTCCTCGTCCCATTGGCCGCGATGTATGTCGAAGATGAGCGTGCGCGACGCGTTGGTGGCATCCGTCGCATGGACCTTGCCGCCGGTCAGGCGCCAGAGAAGAAATGTATCGACGGTGCCGAAAGCAAGCTCTCCCGCTTCGGCTTTCCGGCGGGCGCCTTCCACATTGTCGAGGAGCCAGGCGATCTTGGTGCCGGAAAAATAGGGATCGAGCAAGAGCCCGGTCTTGCGCGCGAAGACCGAACCATGACCCGCCGCCTTGAGGGCGGCGCAATGATCGGCGGTGCGCCGGTCCTGCCAGACGATCGCCTTATGGATGGCCTTGCCGCTCTTCCTGTCCCAGATAGGGTCGTCTCGCGCTGGTTGGTGATGCCGATGGCGGCGATGTCGGAGGCCGTGGCGGACGCCTTGGCGAGCACCCCTTTGATCGTGTCGACGGTGGTGCGCCACAGGTCTTCGGGCTCGTGCTCCACCCAGCCCGAAGCCGGGAAATGCTGCGGGAATTCCTGCTGGGTGACAGCGGCGACGGAAAGATCGGGCCGGAACAGGATGCTGCGTGTCGATGTCGTGCCCTGGTCGAGCGCAAGTATGTAGGACGGCATGAAAAACTCCCCTGTTGAAACTATCGATTCGCACATCCTATCCCCGAGCCCCCTCTCATCCGTCGTGCCGCAAGCCGGCGCCCCCTGAATAAGAGCAAGCGGGCGGCGTCGCGCATCTGTGCGCGACCGGAAGCCCGGCCCGTCTTGACCTGTTCAATAGGCCCCGACTTTCGTCGGGGTGACGAAATTGGGGAGACAATTGGCGGCTCACGCCACGCGACCTGCAGTTGACTTCGGCGGATCGCGATGTGTGAATACCATAGCCTGCTAAAGGGGAGTTTCATGGGAAGATGGCTGAGGTCAACCTTTGCTTGCCAGCTTGCTCGCGATCTCGGCCACATGCCGGCCCTGATAGCGCGCGCCTTCGAGCTCAACCGCCGAGGGCTGGCGGCTGCCGTCGGCGCCGGTGATGGTCGAAGCGCCATAGGGCGAGCCGCCCTTGATCTCATCAAGCCCCGTCTGACCCTGGAAGGAATAAGGCAGGCCGACGACGACCATGCCCTGATGCAACAAGGTGGGGATGAAGGTCAGGATCGTCGATTCCTGCCCGCCATGCTGGGTGGCGGATGATGTGATGACCGAGCCAACCTTTCCGACAAGCGCGCCTTTCATCCACAAGGAGCCGGTCTGGTCCATGAAATTGCGCAACTGCGCCGTGACGTTGCCGAACCGCGTGCCCGACCCGAAGATGATCGCATCATAATTCGGAAGCTCGTCCACCTTGGCGATGGGAGCCTTCTGGTCGAGCTTGTAGCCCGACTGCTTGGCGATGTCTTCCGGCACCAGCTCCGGCACGCGCTTGACATCGACTTCGGCGCCGGCCGCTTTGGCGCCTTCGGCGGCGGCATAGGCCATTTGCTCGATATGGCCGTAGGCCGAATAGTAGAGCACCAGAACTTTGGTCATGGAGAACCCCTTCAGTTGTGAGTTAGAGGACGTGCGGCGCTGAGCAGGTCTTCGAGATCGAGCCGGCGTGTGAACATGCCAAGCGATCCGTCCCTATTGCGCGGCCATTGCTCCTGCGGCCGGTCACGATAGAGCTCGACGCCGTTCTCATCGGGATCGCGCAGATAGAGCGCCTCGCTGACGCCGTGATCCGAGGCGCCGTCGAGCGGAATGCCATGGGCGATGAGGCGCTTCAGCGCATCGGCGAGATCGGCGCGGGTCGGATAAAGGATGGCGAGATGATAAAGGCCGGTGGTGCCGGGCGGTGGCGGATGGCCACCGGCGCTTTCCCAGGTATTGAGACCGATATGATGATGATAGCCGCCGGCCGAGATGAAGGCAGCCTGACTGCCTATTTTTTGGACAAGCTCGAAGCCGAGCACGCCGCAATAGAAATTGAGTGCGCGATCGATATCGGCAACTTTCAAATGCACATGGCCGATGCGCGTGCCTGCAGCGATCGGCGTCGATGCTGACGTAGCCATCGATATCTCCTAATTTGTAACATTCAATGTTACAGGGATGGACCAGCGCGTCAGAATTTTCAAGAGAGCTTTTATATCGGCTAGGCAAAGTGAAAAAGTCACTTTATAAAAACCGCCAAACTATAAGTATGACAAATGTCAACCAACGCCAACGGAGGAACCCCATGTCGGATAACAATAATGCCCAGTCACGCCGCGATCTTCTCAAGCTCGCTTCGCTCGCCGGCGCCGCCGGCCTCTTCGCGCCCGGTCTCGCGGCTCTCGCCATGGAAGCCGGCAAATCGGAGAAGCCGCTGAAGGCCGCCTTCTCAAATGCGGGTTTGCAGGCGACGTGGTGCGCACAAGGCAAGCAGGCGGCTGAATATTGGGGCAAGCTCTTCAATGTCGAAGTGACCTGGTTCGACGGCCAGCTCGACGCCGTGAAGCAGCGCGCCGCCATCGACAACATGGCCTCCCAGCAATGGGATTTCGTCGCCATCCAGGCCTTCGGCATCGGCACGCTGACGGCGCCTGTCAACAAGATGATCGATGCCGGCACGCCGGTCATCGACATGGACACGCTGATCGCCCCGCTCGATACGATCAATGTTCACACTTTCCTGGCGCCCGACAATGAATTCATGGGCGCTTCGGTGACCCAGGCCCTCGTCAATCAGCTGGGCGGCAAAGGCACGATCATCATGACGCAAGGCGCCTTGGCCATACCGGTGCGCAAGGCCGCGCCAAGGGCTTCAAGTCGGTGGTCGAGAAATTCCCCGACATCGAGGTCCTCGACGAGCAACCGGCCGATTGGGACGTGACCAAAGTCGCGCGCATCTGGGAAACCCTGTTGACCAAGCATCCCAGATCGACGCCGCCTTCTTCCACAATGACGACATGGCGCTCGCCGCCGACAATGTGATGAAGGCCAAAGGCCGCGAAGGAATCCTGATCGGCGGCGTCGATGCCATGCCGCCGGCCATTGCCGCAGTGCAGGACGGCCGCATGTTCGCGACCGTGCGCAATCCCTCTTGCCGCATTCATGGTGGCGCCATCATTGCCGGCGTCGCGGCCGTGGTGCATGGCACCAAGACCGGCGAGGGCATTCCCAAACACATCATTACCGACGGTCCGGTCGTCACCAAGGCCAATGCGCCCGGGATGGCCTGGATGGAAGAGCAGTTCCTGATCTGATTGAGCCGCCTCCCATACTTCCCCTCTCCCAAAGCAATGCAGGGCTATCGCATATGAGAATGTTGAGTGGGTACTGCTGCAAGCTTCCCTTCTCCCGCTTGCGGGAGAAGGTGGCGCGAAGCGCCGGATGAGGGTGTCCCTTTGCCGAAGCTTTCACAGATCTCTCAAGCTTGATAAGGGCGATGAGCGCTGCTGTTTGCCCTTCAATAGAAGCTGTCGCGGTTGGACCAACACCCTCATCCGCCCTATCGGGCACCTTCTCCCGCAAGCGGGAGAAGGGGAAATGATGGAGGCAGTGTCGCGCTCCAAGCACCTTGGCGACTTCATATGCGATAGCCCTGCGAAGCAATGGGAGAGGGTGCCCGAAGGAGAGAGATTTCGCTCCAAATAATTGGTCGGAGATGACTGACGCCGAAATAAGGCTGCAAATGTCGCACATCTCGAAGTCCTTCGGCGGCGTCGAAGCGCTTCGGGGTGTGGATTTCTCGTTGCGGCGGGGCGAGATCCACGCCCTCGTCGGCGAGAATGGCGCCGGGAAGTCGACGCTCATGAAGATCATCGCCGGTGTCCATGCGGACTTCGAGGGCGAGATGCTGCTCGACGGCAAGCTGGTCCATTTCCATTCGGCCCGCGATGCCTTGAAACACGGCATCGGCATGGTGCATCAGGAGCTGAGCGTCGTGCCGCAGCTCACCGTCGCCGAGAATGTCTATCTGGGCGTGCAGCCGGTCAACCGGCTGGGCGCCGTCGACTGGGCCGCCATGGCCAAGGGAGCGCGCCAGCAGCTGAAGAAGCTCGGCCTCGACCTCGACCCGAAGATTACGCTGGGCGAGCTTCCCATCGGCATCCAGCAATTGGTCGAGCTTTCGCGCGTGCTGTTTTCAGGCGCCAGCATCATCATCCTCGACGAGCCGACCTCGGCATTGTCGCCGCCTGAGATCGAGCGCCTGTTCCGGTCGCTCCGCAAGCTGAAGGACGAAGGCAACAGCCTGATCTTCATTTCGCATTTCCTCGAGGACGTGCTGTCGATTGCAGATCAGATCACGGTGTTCCGCAATGGCCGCAAGGTGGTGACCGCGGCGGTGACGCCCGAGACCGACAAGGCCTGGGTCATCCAGCGCATGATCGGCAAGGGCCATGAGGAACTGGAATCGAGCTATCTGGGCGATGTCGCGCTTGCCAGTCCCGAGGATGGAAGGACGGTGCTCGAGGCGGACGGCCTGAGCAAGGCCGGCGCTTTCGAGGATGTCAACCTGACCGTGAAAAGCGGCGAGATCCTGGGCATCTATGGCTTCATGGGCTGCGGCCAGATCGAACTGGCGCGCGCGCTCTTCGGCAAGATGAAATGCGACAAGGGCTCGCTCGCGATCGACGGCAAGCCCTTCCGGCTCGGCAACACCGCCCAGGCCGCCGAGGCCGGCGTCGCCTATGTGCCGGAGAGCCGGCGCAGCATGCTGTTCCACCACGAGCCGATCTACAAGAACATGTCGATCGCCATTCTCGAGCGTCTGTCCAGACTCTGGCTCAGGCCCGACGCCGAGCGGGCGATCGCGCGCAAGCACATAGATCGTCTCAGCATCAAAGCGCCGGGAACCGAGGCTTTGCTCGGCACTCTCTCCGGCGGCAACCAGCAGAAGGTCGGCGTCGCCAAGTGGCTGACCTATTTGCCCAAGGTCCTGATCCTCAGCGAACCGACGCGCGGCATGGATGTCGGGGCCAAGGAAGACGTGGTGAAGATCGTGCGCAGCTTGCGCGACCAGGGGGTTGGCGTCATTGTGATCTCGACCGAGCCCGAGACGGTACTATCGCTTGCCGACCGGATCATGGTGATGCGCAAGGGCTTGGTTTCGCAGGAATTCGCCAATGAGACGATCAGCAAGGATCGCCTGCTCGCTGCGGCGTGAGATCAAGACTGTGAGATAAGGACCATTGATGACCTCGACGTCGGAAGTGAAAGCGCAACGGCAATCCGCGAGCCACTGGTTGCGCAACCAGCTCAGCAATATCGCGCCCTTCCTGACGCTGCTTTTCCTCGTCCTCTTCTTCTCGATCGCCAGCCCCTCTTTCGTGTCATTTGGCAATCTGCAGAACATCCTGCAGCAGGTGTCGATCACCGGCATCATCGCCGTGGGGCTCACCTTCGTGATCCTCACCGCCGAAATCGACTTGAGCGTCGCCAGTGTCGCCAATGCGACCGGCATCGTGGTCGCCTTCTTCACGCTGCAGGATGCCAGCGTCAACATCGCCAATATCCCTTTCGCCGGCGGCTTCGCCATCATCCTGGCGGTCGCCACTTGTCTCGCCTTTGGCGGCGTCACCGCCTTCGGCGTCACCCGGATCGGCATACCCTCCTTCATCATGACGCTCGCCATGATGCAGATCTGCGACGGCATCAGCGCCCTCCTGGTCAGAGGCCAGATCGCCTATGCCGTGCCCTCGCTCGTCGCTACCTTGGGCTCGCGCTCGATCTTCGGCATTCCCTGGCTGGTCATCGTCGCCGCCTTGGCGCTGCTCATCGGCCATCTGGTGCTGACCTATACGCGCTTCGGCCGCTATGTTTACATGGTGGGCGGCAATCGCGAGGCGGCGGAATATTCGGGCGTCAATGTCAAGCTGATCATCGCCGCCGTGCTGATGATCTCGGCCTTCTGCTCCGGTCTCGCCGGCATGCTCGGCGTCGCCTATTTCGGCAGCGCCCAGCAGAACGAGTTCGGCACCTTCCTGCTCGACGCCATCGCCGCGGTCGTGGTCGGCGGCACCAGCCTGTTCGGCGGGCGCGGCGGCATCCCCAACACGATCATCGGCCTGTTCGTGCTGGGCGTCTTGAATAACGGCCTCGATCACATCAATATCGACAGCTTCCTCAAGATCCTGATCCGCGGCCTTATTCTGCTCGCTGCCCTGATCATCAATATCTATGCCGAACGCCTGCGCGTCTCGCGCTCGGCGACCCCTTGAGCCGCCATGTCGAACCCCTATCGTCCCCTGAATGACGGCAGCCTGCCGGAGGTCTTGGCCGAAGTGCCGGCGGTCAACGACTTGCTGGGCGATGACCCGCAAGCTGGAATGTCCAGGAAGTCGGCGATGGAAACCTCAACCTGATCTTCATCGTCAAGGGCAAGAAGGCCGGCGTCGTCGTCAAGCAGGCTTTGCCCTATGTGCGCCTCGTCGGCGATTCCTGGCCCTTGCCGCTGTCACGCTCCCATTACGAGCACATGGCGCTGACCGAGCAGGGAAAGCATGCGCCGAAGCTGGTGCCCAAGGTCCACCATTACGACCGCAACATGGCGATGATCGTGATGGAGTATCTGAGCCCCGCATATCATCATGCGCAAAGGCCTCATCCGCGGCATCGAATACCCGCTGTTTGCCAGCCATATCGCCGAATTCATGGCGCAGACGCTGTTCAACACCTCAGGGCTCGCAACCACCGCCGCCGAGCACAGGCGCCGGATCTGGAGCTTCGCCGACAATACCGAGTTGTGCAAGATCACCGAGGACCTGGTTTTCACCGATCCTTATCGCGTGGCCAAGCTCAACCGCTGGACGACACCGTTTCTCGACGAGATCGCCGCGCAATTCCGCCGCGACGAGCCGCTGAAAGCCGCGGTGCAGAGGCGCAAGCTTCAGTTCATGAGCTCGGCCGAAGCCTTGATCCACGGCGATCTCCATACCGGCTCGATCATGCTGACGCCCACCGATACGCGTGTCATCGATCCCGAATTTGCCTTTGTCGGCCCCATGGGCTTCGATGTCGGCGCGGTCATCGGCAACCTGCTGCTCGCCTATTACTCGCAGGATGGCCATGAGGCGCGGCGTCTATGCCCGCAGCCCCTATCGCCATTGGATCCTGATGCAGGTCGAGCAGGTCTGGCGGCACTTCAGCAAGCGGTTTCTCGAGCTCTGGGACAAGAGCACGTCCGGGGATGCCTATATGCCGGAGCTTTTCACCGAGCCCGCGGGGGCTGTCGTCTTCGCCGCCGAGAAGCAGCGCTTCATGCGCAATCTGTTCATCGATTCGGTCTCGTTTGCCGGCATCAAGATGATCCGCCGCATACTGGGCCTCGCGCATACGGAAGACCTCGAAAGCATCGAGGATCCGGCGATGCGCGCCAAATGCGAGACCAAGTCGCTGACGCTGGCCCGCAGGCTTATCCTCGATGCCGAAAAGCTCACCGGCATCAGCGACGTCACCAGCGCCGCGCGCGCCATCCACGCGTCTTGACCCGCCTATCCAAGGTCCAATAGCGAGGTTCTTTGCAGGATTGCCATATGGCAATCGCTGGGCTGAACCGGCAAGCGATGTCAGAATGATTATTTCGCCATGGCGCGAATAGAGCATGATCCGGAAAAGTGGGCACCGGTTTTCCGAAAGGATCATGCTAAAACAGAAAGATAAAGCGTGATGGCGACTCTACTTAAAGCCATCACGCTTTAGCGCCTCGCTACTCCTCCCGGAACGCCCGTTCGATCTGATCGCCGAGCGGTTTCACGAGGGATTCCGTGTTACAGCAATGTCGATAGCGCCAACAACGCCCGAAACTGAATGCCAACCGGTGCGCGCCCCGAACACATTTCGGTGACAGTGCATTTAATCGCCAATGCGCCGCTTTGGCTTAGGCCCGCGCCCGGCGCGAGATCTCGCCCGGTCTTGCGCTCTATCCGCCGCAGGGAGCCCGGCTCGCCCAAGGGTCGCCCGATCGTCTCCGCCGCTCTTAGCCTGCGCAATGCGTCCGCTACGCGCCTCAGCATCTCGCCCATATCGGGAAACCGCTCCAGCACCGGCTACGTCTGCGTGAGCCCGTCAGCAACGCTTCTCAGATAGCTGCGCGCACTCGACCACCGCCAGTCGTGCGTCCGCCCCACGAGCCGTGTCCGCACCGGATTGAGCATCACATAGACGAGTGCTGCCGCAAGATGATCCTCGTCCATCACTGCGCAGCCGAAGGGGCCCTGCCAGAAATGGCCGCCGCGTTTCCGCCTGGCGTGGATGACACCGGCATAGCGCCGACGGACCGGTGCCAGCACACGCCGCAAGCCGTCCTCATCGGAGGGCGCCAAGATCAGATGAACATGGTTGGGGCATCAGCACCCAGGCCCAGCAGGCGACGCCTGCGGCTTTCAGGCTTTCAGTCAAAAGATCGCGGTAGAGCGCGTAATCGGCATCGACGAACAAGGTGCGCTGGCGGCCATTGCCACGCTGGGTGACATGGTGCGGCAAGCCGGGGATGACGACACGGGCAAAGCGGACCATAGATCGCAGGTTACATCGCCTGGTGCACCCGGTCGATTAAGTGCACTGTCACCGTAATTCCATACACTGTCACCGTAATTCCAGCTCTGGACTGCAGCATATGGATCCAACTAATGGGATGCGCCTGACCGAGAATGTTCGGCTATACCCAGCGGAACACGGCGAAAGCGTAGACGAGGGAGATGACGAGCGGCCCCCAAAGCGGCGTGCCCATGAGGCCGAGCCAGGCCAGGAAGATGAAGGCGCTGCCGAGCAGCGAGATGAACAGCCGGTCGCCGCGGGTCGTGTCGAGCCCGAATATGCCGTGCCGCGGAGCGCCGCCCGGCGCATAATATTCCCACACCGACATGCCGACGAAGCAGAGCAGGATGAACAGGAAGAAGGCGGCGGTCGGCCAGGTCCAGGCCATCCAGGAGAGAAACGACGTGCCGTTCCATCTGGCGCCTCCTCCGTCACACGCGCCCAGGGCGAAGCCCTTGGCGATGTAGTTGCGCACGAAATAGATGACGAAGGCGCCGGGAACGATGGTGAGCGAGCCCGCCGCGGCGAGCAGCCCCAGCTCATAGCCGGACGTGCTCGCCGTCTCGGTCATCGCCGCGGCGATCGGCTTGGCCGCGACCGAGGTCAGCGTCTTGGCCAGCAGCAGCTCGACCCAGGAGAACATGAAGCAGAAGAAGCAGGCGACGCCGATGCCGGCGGCGATCGTCGGCATGAAGATCTTGAAGAAGAAACCCCAGAAGGAATAGCCGTCGACATAGGCGGTCTCGTCGAGCTCCTTCGGCACGCCCGACATGAAGCCTTCGAGGATCCACACCGCCAGCGGGATGTTGAACAGCGTATGGGCCAGCGCCACCGCGAGCGGCGTGTCGAACAGGCCGACCGCCGAATAGAGCTGCAGGAAGGGCAGCGCGAAGACCGCCGGCGGCGCCATGCGGTTGGTCAACAGCCAGAAGAACAGATGCTTGTCGCCGAGGAAGCGGTAGCGCGAGAAGGCATAGGCCGCGGGCAGCGCCACCGACGACCGACAGCACCGTGTTGATCACCACATAGGTGATCGAATTGATATAGCCGTTGTACCAGGTCGGATCGGTGAAGATCTTCACGTAGTTGTCGAGCGTGAAGTCGCTGCGGCCACAGGGTGAAGCCAGCCGAGGATCTCGTTGGTCGTCTTGAACGACATGTTGATGCAGCCAATAGATCGGCAGCATCAGGAAGATGATGTAGAGCGCGGGAATCAGCCAGGGCAGCGCGTTTCATCACTTGGCCTCGTCTTCGCATCATCAGCGTGTAGAACAGCCAGCTCAGGAGCAGGATGATCAGGAAGTAGATGATCGACATCGCGCCGGCCGGCCCGAGGTCGAACTGGCCGAGCGCCATCTTTGACGAGATCGATCGACAGGAAGGTCGTGGCATTGCCGGGCCCGCCGCCGGTCAGCACCACGACCTCGGTGTAGATCATGAAGCTGTCCATGAAGCGCAGCAGGATGGCGATGGTCAGCACATGCTTGAGCTTCGGCAGCTGGATATAGCGGAACACCGCCCAGGGCCTGCGCGCCATCGACCTTCGCCGCCTGGTAATAGGCATCGGGGATCGAGACGAGGCCGGCATAGCACAGCAGCACGACCAGCGAGGTCCAGTGCCAGACATCCATCAGGACGATGGTGAACCAGGCGCGAGACGGCTGGCGCGTGTAGTTGTATTCGATGCCGAGCGCGTTGATGCATGCGCCCGAGCAAGCCGATATCGGGCAGCGCGAAGATGTTCCACATGGCGCCGACGACGTTCCACGGAATGAGCAGCGGCAGCGCCATCAGCACGAGGCAGACCGAGACCCAGGGGCCCTTGCGCGGCATGGCAAGCGCGATGGCGAGGCCGAGCGGAATCTCGATCAGCGAGGATGATGCCGGTGAACAGGATCTGGCGCAGCAGCGCGGCATGGAACCGCTCGGAATGCAGCACCTCCTCGAACCAGCTGCACGCCCGGCCCAGAAGAAGACATTGTCGCCGAAGGTCTCCTGGACCGAGAAATTGACGACCGTCATCAGCGGGATGAGGGCGTTGAAGGCCACCAGCAGGAAGACCGGCAGGACGAAGAACCAGGCCTTCTGATTGACGGTCTTGTTCATCGGCGCACCCACCATCCAGCCGTCTTCATAGATCTGCGTATGCGCGGGATCGAAGGCGAGATGCGCCTGGCCTTGCCGGGACCTGCGTCGCCTTCCGGCACCAGGAGCTTGATGCTGTGCCCGGCATGGCGCGTCTCGACGATCCGGTAGCGGCCGGCATCGGCGACCTTGACGATATCGACCGGGATGCCGTCGTCGGCGAGGCTCACGAATTCCGGCCGCACGCCGAGCTCGAGCGCCTTGCCATTGCCCTTATAGGCCGCGGCATTGACCGTCTCGACCGGATGGCCGGCGAAGACGCGCCTTGCCGTCCTTCACCTCGCAGGGCAGCACGTTCATGCCCGGCGAGCCGATGAAATGGCCGACGAAAGTGTGCTTCGGCCGCTCGAAGAGCTCGACCGGCGTGCCGATCTGCACGATCTCGCCGTCGTTCATGACCACCACCTGATCGGCGAAGGTCAGCGCCTCGGTCTGGTCGTGGGTGACATAGATCATGGTGCGCCGGATGCGGTGATGCAGCTCCTTCAGCTTCGAGCGCAGCACCCATTTGAGATGCGGATCGATGACGGTCAGCGGCTCGTCGAACATGATGACATTGACGTCGGAGCGCACCAGGCCGCGGCCGAGCGAAATCTTCTGCTTGCCGTCGGCGGTGAGGCCCGAGGCGCGCTTCTCGAGCATCGTGATCGAGCTCGAGCATCTTGCGCGATCTCGCGCACCCGCTTGTCGACCTCGGGCTCGGCGATCGCCGCGGTTGCGCAACGGGAAGGCCAGATTGTCGTAGACCGTCATCGTGTCGTAGATGACCGGAAACTGGAACACCTGCGCGATGTTGCGCTGTTCCGGCGTCGCGTCGCGTCACATCGTTGCCGTCGAACAGGATGCGCCCTTCGGTCGGCGTGCAGCAGGCCCGAGATCAGGTTGAGCAAGGTCGTCTTGCCGCAGCCCGAAGGCCCGAGCAGCGCATAGGCGCCGCCATCCGCCAATTCGAGCGACAGCTTCTTGAGCGCCCAATCCTCGTCGCGCTGCGGATCGGGCCATAGTAGCTGTGGCGGAGCTCCGTCGAGCGTGATCTTGGCCATCAGGCACGCGCCTCCGATCAAGCGGTCGTTGCCGTCGAAGAAGAAGCTCTGGTCGACATCGACATAGAGCTTGGCGGTCGAGCCCACCTCGAAGGGATGGATGCCGTGCGACTGCGAGACCCAGGTCTGGCCGTTCATGTCGAAATGGATGACGCTTTCCGAGCCCGAGAGCTCGGTCACCAGCACCCGGCCTTCGATCGACGCGTGCATCCTTGCCGTGCGCGACCGGCGTGATGTGATGCGGCCGGATGCCGATCGTGTACTGCGCCGTCCGGCATCGCTCTGCGCGCGCCTTGCCGGCCGCCAGTTCACCGTGTCGCCGAGCGATGATCTCGTTCGCCCTTCTTGATCGACCTTGGCGGTGTTGATCGGCGGATCGGAGAAGACCTGGGCGCTCGATGAGATCGGAGGGCCTGCGGTAGATCGTGCGAAGTCGGCCCGAACTGGGTGACGCGGCCTTCGATGCAGGGTCGCGGTGTTGCCGCCGAACAGCAGCGCCTCGGTCGGCTCGGTCGTCGCATAGACGACGATGCACTTGCGCCCGGCGAAGAGCTTCGGCAATTCGTCGCGCAGTTCCTCGCGCAGCTTGTAGTCGAGATTGGCGAGCGGCTCGTCGAGCAGGATCAGGTCGGAATCCTTGACGAGGGCGCGGGCGATCGCGGTGCGCTGCTGCTGGCCGCCGGAAAGCTCGTTCGGCCGGCGCTTGCAGCATCGGCGTCAGGCGCAGGAGATCGGCGGCCTTGCTGCACGCGCGTCGTCGATCTCCGCTTTGCGCCATGCCGGCGACGCGCAGCGGCGAGGCGATGTTCTCGTAGACGGTGAAATTCGGATAGTTGATGAACTGCTGATAGACCATCGAGACGTTGCGCTTCTGCACCGGAACGCCGGTCACATTCTTGCCGCGGAACCAGACTTCGCCCGATGTCGGCTGTCTGAATGCCGGCCATCAGCTGCATCAGCGTCGTCTTGCCGGCGAGCGTCGTGCCGAGAAGGATGTTGAACGTGCCTTCCTCGAGCACGAGGTTGGTCTCGTGGATATGACGTCGCGCGCCGACGCGCTTGGTCACATTCCTGAGTTCAAGAGACATGCTGCGCCATCGGATGCTTCCCCGTCCGTTCTGGCATCAGTTTAACGCATAAGTCCCGGGGAGCGCCAGTGGCGCATCCCCGGCAAACGTATGTCGTGCGAGCTTACTGGCTGGTCCAGCGCTTGACCAGCTCGTCATAAGCGATGGTCTGGCCCTGCTCCTTCTCGTTCTCGAGCTTGGCATGCGGGCCGCTCGGCTTGCCGAGCCATTCGGACGGATCCTTCTCCGCATTGAGCCGCGGGCCGCAGCCGCCATAGGTCTTGTTGGCTTCGTCCGCCGCCTGCATGCGGGCCATGATCTGGTCCATCTCGCCGGCAAGACGGTCCATGGCTTCCTGCGGCGTGAAGGCGCCGGAGTTGACGTCGCCGATCTGCTGCCACCAGAGCTGCGCCAGCTTCGGATAGTCGGGCACGTTGATGCCGGTCGGCGTCCAGCCACGCGGTCGGGCGAGCGATAGAACTCGACCAGACCGCCGAGCTTCGGCGCGCGTTCGGTGAAGGACTGATGCGTTGATCGTCGAGTCGCGGATGATGGTCAGGCCGACATGGCTCTTCTTCAGTCGACACGTCTTTCGACACGACGAACTGCGCATAGAGCCAGGCCGCCTTGCGCGCGGTCGACCGGCGTCGACTTGAACATGCGTCCACGAGCCCGCGTCCTGGTAGCCGAGCTTCTGGCCTTCCTTCCAGTAGGCGCCGTGCGGCGACGGCGCCATGCGCCAGAGCGGCGTTGCCCTGGTCGTCGACGGTGTTGTTGCCGGCAGCTCTTCGGCGCCACCATCGAAGCGGTGAAGGCCGTGTACCAGAAGATCTGCTGGGCGACGTTGCCCTGGCTCAGCGCCGGCAGCGACTGATAGAAGTCGTAGTCGGCCGCACCCGGAGGCGCATATTTCCGCAGCCACTCGTCCCACTTGGCGATGGCATAGACCGAAGCCGGAGCGTTGGTTTCGCCGCCGCGCGAAACCGAAGCGCCGGCCGGGTTGCAGGAGTCCTTCTCCATGCGGATGCCCCATTCGTCGATCGGGCGTCCGTTCGGAAGGCCGGGCGAGCCTGAGCCCGCCATCGACAGCCACGCATCGGTCATGCGCCAGCCGAGGTCGGGCGCGCGCTTGCCGTAGTCCATGTGGCCATAGATCCGGACGCCGTCGATCTCCTTCACGTCATTGGTGAAGAAATCGGCGATGTCCTCATAGGCCGACCAGTTGACCGGCACGCCGAGCTCATAGCCGTATTTGGCCTTGAACTTCTCCTTGATCTCCGGCCGGTCGAACCAGTCCTTGCGGAACCAGTAGAGATTGGCGAATTGCTGGTCGGGCAGCTGCCACAGCTTGCCGTCCGGCCCGGTGGTGAACGGACTTGCCGATGAAGTCGTCGAGATCGAGCGTCGGCAGCGTGACGTCCTTGCCCTCGCCCGCCATCCAGTCGGTGAGATTGACGGCGCTCTGCAGGCGCGAATGCGTGCCGATCAGGTCGGAGTCGTTGATATAGGCGTCATAGAGATTGCGGTTGGTCTGCATCTGCGTCTGAACCGCCTGCACCACTTCGCCTTCGCCGAGGATCTGGTGGTTCACCTTGATGCCGGTGATCTCCTCGAAGGCCTTGGTCAGGGTCTTCGATTCATAGGTGTGCGTCGGAATGGCTTCCGACAGCACGTTGATCTCCATGCCCTTGAACGGCTCGGCGGCCTTGATGAACCACTCCATCTCCTTCATCTGATCTTCCTTCGACAGCGTCGAAGGCTGGAATTCGCTGTCGACCCACTTCTTCGCGGCTTCCATGTCCGCAAAGGCGGGGGCCGCGCCAAGTGCCAGCAGCACGGCGGCTGCCGATACAGTCTTACATAAGCGACATCGCTTAGTCCTCCCATTTTGCGTGCGGCTTAGCTCGAAAGGCCCGGAGCGCACGCTCGCCCGGTTGAATCTCACTTTGTTTGCGGCGATGATCTTTTTCGGAAAACCGGAATGAACTCCATGTCTTTCGCCGATCATGCTCTAGCCCGTTGACACTTCGCTTGCGGGTCTTCTCGCCCGCTTGCTGCGCCATATAGGCGGCGAGCGCCGCCTGCTCCGCCATCGACAGATGCAGTCCGAGCTTGGAGCGCCGCCACAGAATGTCTTCCGCGGTGTGCGCCCATTCGTGCTCCATGAGGTAATCGACCTCGCGCGCGCTTAACAGGCCGAAATTCTCGCCGAGATCCTGGGCAGAGCGCACACCCTCGAAGATGCGCTCGGCCCGCGTGCCATAGGCGCGGAAGATGCGGCGCGCATCTGGGCGGTGAGAGAAAGGATAGTGGTGCTGCGAAATCGCTGATGCGCTGTTCCACTTCGGCATAAGGAAAATCGCCGCCGGGAAGCGCTGCCGCGGCCGTCCATGCGACTTCAGGCCCGGGAAGAACGGTCGCGAGTTTTTCCATCACCGCCTCCGCAAGCTTGCGGAAGGTCGTGATCTTGCCGCCGAACACCGAGAGCAGCGGCGGCTGCGTCTTCCGGCGCTTCGAGCTTCAGCACATAGTCGCGCGTCGCTTCCTGCGCCTTGCTCGCGCCGTCGTCATAGAGCGGGCGGATGCCGGAATAGGTCCAGCGCACCATGTCCGGCGTGACCGGCTTCTTGAAATATTCGCTGACCGCAGCGAGCAGATAGTCGCGCTCGGCGATCGCTGATCTCCGGGCTTGCCCGGATCGCCCTCATGGTCCTCATCCGTCGTGCCGATCAGCGTGAAGTCGCGCTCATAGGGAATGGCAAAGCAGATGCGCCCGTCGGCATTCTGGAAGATGTAGCAGCGGTCATGGTCATAGAGCTTGTCGACCACGATGTGGCTGCCCTTGACCATGCGGATCCTGTCGGGCGCGTTCAGGCCGACCACCGCGCCGAGTACTTCGCGTCACCCATGGACCCGCGGTATTGATCAGGACGCTTGGCCTTGAGCTGTGCTCGTGCCCGCTTCTGCGCGTCTTCGAGCGTACGAGACCAGTGGCCGCCATCGCGGCGCGCCTGACACGCAGCGCGTGCGCGGCCTGATATCGGCGCCGCGGTCGGCCGCGTCGCGCGCGTTGAGGACGACCAGGCGCGCATCCTCGACCCAGCAATCGGAATATTCGAAAGCCGCGGGTGAATTCGCGCTTGAGCGGCGCGCCCGTCTCATCGCGGGTGAGATCGACGCTGCGCGTCGCGGGCAGGATCTTGCGGCCGCCGAGATGATCATAGAGGAAGAGGCCGAGCCGCAGGATCGGCCAGGGCCGCAGGCCCTGTGATGCGGCAGCACGAAGCGCAACGGCCAGATGATATGCGGCGCGGCCTTGAGCAGGACTTCGCGCTCGATCAGCGCCTCGCGCACCAGACGGAATTCATAATGCTCGAGATAGCGCAAGCCGCCATGGATGAGCTTGGTCGAGGCCGAGGACGTTGCCCGCGCCAGATCGCCCTGCTCGACGAGCACCACCTTGAGGCCGCGTCCCGCGGCATCGCGGGCGATGCCGCAGCCTTGATGCCGCCGCCTATGATCGCCAGGTCAAAGACGCCCGCTTCGCCCGACATGCCTCTCCCATTTCAGCCGCGATTCACTTGGATTCGCATTTTGCATATGCGAAAAAAACTTGTGCAATTGCGAAATATGTGAAACGTTATTCTTCTGGAATTCGCTATATAGTGAAAAAGCGAAACTCAATGAAAATTCCGGTTTCGTAACAGACCTACGCGCATCCGGCGACGTGAATCACTTCGCGAAAAGGATTGCGCCAAATCAATGTGCGTAGAGCAAATCCTTATCGCCAAAGTCTCAGCTTTGGCGGGATTTGCTATAGCTGGAAACAGTTCCGTGGCTCCAAGCCCCGCACAATGTTAGGCCGCCGATAAACCACTCGCCGGCTCTTCGGCCGGCAGCGTCACTTCCAGCGTGACGCCATTGTGGCGGCAGATTTCGACGATCGTCTCGGGCGGCGGCTGATCGGTGACGAATGTGTCGATCTGGCTCAAATGCCCGATGCGCACCGGCGCCGAGCGGGTGAATTTCATCGCATCCGAAACCAGGATGATGCGGCGCGCATTGGCGATGATGGCCTGCGCGGCCCGCACTTCGCGATAGTCGAAATCGAGCAGCGCCCCGTCATCATCGATCGCCGACACGCCGATCACCGCATAATCGACCTTGAACTGCCCGATGAAGTCGACGGCGGCCTCGCCGACGATGCCGCCATCGGCGCGCCGCACCATGCCGCCGACGACGATCACATCGATCTCCGGCGCACGGCAGTCAGGGTCGTCGCCACATGGATATTGTTGGTGATGACCAGCAGCCCTTCATGCTTGACGAGGGCGCGCGCCACTTCCTCGGTCGTGGTGCCGATATTGATGAAGAGCGAGCAGTTGTTGGGGATGAGCTGCGCGGCGCGCTCGCCGATCCGCTGTTTCTCGTATTCGGCAAGATGCCGGCGCGCTTCATAGGCGACATTCTCGACGCCCGACGACAGCAGCGCTCCGCCATGGGTGCGGGTCAGCAAGCGCTGGTCGCACAGATCGTTCAGGTCCTTGCGGATGGTTTGCGGCGTCACGTCGAAGCGTTCGGCGAGCCCGTCGACCGTCACCTTGCCCGCCTGGCGCGCGATCAGGAGAATTTCGTGCTGGCGGAAATTGAGCGATGTCATGGGCTTTTCCGGTGGATGAAGGCGAAGCGCCCGCAAGGTCCAGCTTGAGTTTAGAACGAGCCTGCCACTAAGAAAAGGTAGATAAAGGGAGACCTCCCCATGAACAAAGCCGACCTGCCGGCCAATGTGGTCGTCGTTGACCATCCGCTGGTGCTGCACAAGCTGACCCTGATGCGCGACAAGCACACGCCGTCCGCCGTATTCCGCCAGCTGTTGCGCGAGATCAGCCTCCTTCTCGCCTATGAGGTCGCGCGCGACCTGCCGATGACCACCCAGACGATCGAGACGCCGCTTGCCGAAATGGAGGCGCCGATCCTCAAAGGCAAGAAGCTCGTGATCGTCTCGATCCTGCGCGCCGGCCAGGGCCTCCTCGAAGGCATGCTCGATCTCATGCCCTCGGCCCGCGTCGGCCATATCGGCATCTATCGCAATCCTGAGACCCTCAACCGGTCGAATACTACATGAAAGTGCCGGAGGACATTGCCGAGCGCCGGGTCATCGTCGTCGATCCCATGCTTGCCACCGGCAATTCCGTCTCCGCCGCCATCCAGCGGCTCAAGGACAAGGGGGCCAAGGGACATCAAGCTCGTCTGCCTGCTGTCGGCGCCCGAAGGCATCCGGCATGTGAATGCCGATCATCCCGACGTGCAGATCTTCACCGCCGCCATCGACCGCAAGCTCAACAGTCACGGCTATATCGTTCCGGGCCTCGGCGATGCCGGCGACCGCATGTTCGGCACGAAGTAGGACCGGCGCCGCATCGGTTAGGCCTTCGTTAGCCATGCGCGGCGCTTTTTGGTTTCGCCAAGATTTAAGCAGGAATTACCGGGCAGAATCCTGACCCAAGAAGACCAGCAGGATATGGCGCCGACCATGCAGACCCAGCTCATTTGCCCGGATGGATCGCGGCCGCGCATCCTGTTCGCCGAGGACTCGGACACGGTCCGTCTCGTGACCGCCGCCCTCTTGCGGCGCATGGGCTGTGATGTCGATGCTGTCGAGCATGGCGAAGAGGCGCTGTCGCACGTGCGCCGGCAGGCTTATGACCTGGTCGTGCTCGACATCGAGATGCCGGTGATGGACGGTATGATCGCGGCGCGCGCCATTCGCGCTCTGGGCGGCGGTGCTGCGCGCACCCCACTCATGGCGCTCTCGGCCTATCTCGCCGACTGGCACAAGGGCGGGCACTGGCATGAATGTTTCGACGTGGCCTTGCCAAAGCCGGCGGGCCGGAGCGAGCTGCACCTGGCGATCCAGAAGATTCTGCGCTGATCGCGCTCTGGACGAAACGGGTGAAGTTTGGGGACGCCTGACGATAACGCGGCCTGCAGTCCATTGTTTCCATCACAATCTACAACAGACCGGCCGTTCGACCGAGATCCTGGCGCGAGGGCCACGGAGAGAGGTTCAGTCCTCGTTCTTGGTTTTGGTAACCAGATGGTTTTCGAGGGAATTGAGCATATGGAGGAACTCTGCGATTTCCGGGCTGACGCGCGTAGGGCGGTTGGCATGCCCTTGGTAGGGTTCCGTCCGATGTGACACCTCGGCGTCACGCATAGTTTTTTCTCCTTCCGTACTCTTGCTCATACGACGCTAGAATCTAAGAATTGCCTAACACTCACCACTAACAACAGGGGGCTGACTTCCATCCGAACGACCGGTTCATCCCGCATTCACATGGAAAGATGGGTACTGACACCGGCGCTCGCGGGGCTGAAGCCGGGCCATTTCATGGCGATTTGAAAAAATCCAGAATTGTGATGAAATTGCCACAGTTTCTGAAGCGTATACGTGCGTGCAAGCCACAACCAGTTATCGCGGAGAGGACTTATGGTTAAGCCAGCTAACATGTTTAGGATCGTGCCTGCCGTAGCCCTCATTGCGACGCTCGGAGCCACCGTTGCTTTGGCGGGGCCGATCGAAGACCGCCAGGCCGCAATGAAGCAAAATGGCAAGGCAATCGGCGCGCTCGCGGCCATCGCCAAGGGCGAAGCGCCCTATGATGCGGCGGTCGTGAAGAAGAATGCCGACATCCTCCATCAGGACTTTGTTAAGGCCTTTGCAAGCTTCCCGCCAGGCAGCGAGAAGGGACCGCCGGAGACCTATGCCAAAGCAGAGATCTGGAGCGATCCGGACGGCTTTAAGGCGGCACAGAACCAAGCGATGAAAGCGGTGGAAGCCCTCGCTGCAACAACCGACGAAGCTGGCTTCAAGACCGCTTTGGGCGGTCTCGGCAATTCTTGCAAGGGCTGCCACGACAAATACCGCCGTCCTAAGGATTAGTCCTGCTGAGGCGTTGGATCACTAAGAACGGACTGCTCGGTCTGGCAGGTTTGATCCTGCTTGGCGGAGCAGTCTTCTGGATTCTTTCCGCTCCCCGGCCTTTGGGTCCTGAAGCAGTCCCGCAGCACCAGGCCAATCTGCAGAATGGCGAGCTTCTCTACACCATTGGCGGCTGCATCAATTGCCACAAGCCCGATCCGGCAAATTCGTCGGCCGATGCCACGCTTCCCTCGGGCGGCGCCCCGCTCAAGACCCCGATCGGTATCTTCTATCCGCCCAATCTCACGCCCGATCCCGCGAGCGGGATCGGCTCATGGAGCGAGCTTGATTTCATCAATGCTGTCCAGCGCGGCATCTCGCATTCAGGCAGTCATGATATCCCGGCTTTTCCCTACACGTCCTATGCCGCCATGCGCACCGAGGATGTGCTCGACATCCGCGCCTATCTGATGACGCTGAAGCCCGTCGCGGCACAGAACAAGCCGGCCGACATTTCCCTGCCCTTCATCCTGCGCCGCGGCGTCGGCCTGTGGAAATGGATCGGCTTTTCGGATGCCAAATGGCAGCCCGATCCAAAGCAGACCGCCAGTTGGAATCGCGGCTCCTATCTGGTGAACGGTCCCGGCCATTGCGGCGAATGCCACACGCCGCGCAACATCTTCATGGTGCGAGACGACGCCAGGGCCTTTGCCGGGGGACCGCATCCCGAAGGCAAAGGGCGGGCGCCGTCTTTGCGCGGACTTATAGAGCGCCAACGCTACAAGGATGCCCGGGATCTCGTTTCGGCAATGCAGTTCGGCGAGACTTACGGCTATGACAAGCTGTCATCGGGCGGCATGGGCGCCGTCCAGGCCAATCTGGCGAAACTGCCGGACGCCGACGTCCAGGCGATCGCCGAATATCTGGTCAGCTTGAAGTGAGAAAACGACGTTAGAGCGAATCCCGCCAAAGGCCTGCCCCGGACGTGATCCGGGGTTGAAGACTTTGGCGATAAGGATTTGCTCCAACATTTTGATTTGGCGCGAATCCTTATCGGCGAAGCGATTCCACTTCGCCGGGATGCGCGCTAGAACTCGCTCTTGGGCTCGAGGATCTGGCGGCCCTTGTACATGCCGGTCTTGAGGTCGACATGATGCGGGCGGCGCAGCTCACCCGACTTCTTGTCCTCGATCCAGGTGACAGTCTGAAGCTTGTGGCCCGAGCGGCGCATGCCGATGCGGCTGCGGGACATTTTCTTGCGTGGAACAGCCATCGAAACTCTCCATGAAACAAAAGGCGCAACCCGGCCGGACCGGGGGCGCCGAAAAAGATGGGGGCTTATAGCGGGCTTCCGAGGCCAAGACAAGTCACATAGGGCCCCATGATGGTCATCCGGCCCATGATCCGCTGCGCAATCCGGCTGACCCTTTTGGACGGCTTACCGGCGCTCCTTTTGACGGGATTGGGCAAAACTGCCGCCAGGAGCGCGGCCTCCCGCTTAGTCAGCTTGGCGGCCGGCTTCTTGAAATGATAGCGCGATGCCGCTTCCGCCCCATAGACCCCGGGCGCCCATTGGACAATGTTGAGATAGACTTCGATCATCCGCCGCTTGCTCCAGAAGAAGTCCATCCAATAGGCGAGCGGCAGTTCCAGCACCTTGCGGATCGGATTGCGGCCCTCCCACAGGAACAAATTCTTGGCGGTTTGCATGGAAATGGTGCTGGCTCCCCGGATTGGGCCCTCGCCGTCGCCGTCGGTCGCTTCATCGAGGACATCGCTGAATTCAATCCAATCAACGCCATTATGCGAGCAGAAGCGCGCGTCTTCGGAGGAGACGACGGCAAGCGGCAGATAGGGCGAGATCTGATCGAGGCTCACCCAGTCATAAGTAAGGCCGTCGCCATTGATGAGGCGGGCGATCATCAGATTGGACGCCGGCGGCGGCAGAAAGGCGTAGACGAAGGTCATCAGCAAGGGCCACAGGGCGACGATGGCGGCCACGGTCGCGAGCCGGCGCGGCCATGGTTCGTAGCGGCTGAAGAAGCCAAGATTGAGCGATGTCCTTCGGGCCACGGCTGAGGTCTCTTTTCTCTTATCGGCCGGGCGTTTCCCTCGCGCCCCGCGCCTCGCCACAAGCGCTCGCCGCTTGGCCCCGATATCAGTCATGAGAGGGCATGCGCAACAAGGCGGTCGGATAGGGCCGCTCACCGCGCAAATAGAGAATGTTGTGCAGCCCACCGGTCATGACGCGTCCTGATTTGGCTGGCCGGTTGAGTTTGCGCGGCCCTCTCGCTAGAGCTTTCGCAAAGCTAGCACAGGAAAAGGCTTTGGCGTCACTCTTGGATTTCGAACAGCATCTCAAGGCTTTCGCAGGCACGATCGAAGCCCATCTCGACCGGCTCCTGCCGACTGCCGGCGCTCGCGCCCCGCGTCTCGTCGAGGCGATGCGTTATGCCTTGCTGGCGCCCGGCAAGCGGATCAGACCTTTCTTCGTAAGCGAGAGCGCCCGGCTCTTTGGCGCGGATGCCGGCCAGGCTCTGCAAGTGGGCGCGGCGATCGAATGCGTACATTGCTATTCGCTTGTCCATGATGATTTGCCCGCAATGGATGATGACGATCTGCGCCGCGGCCGTCCCACGCTCCACAAGGCTTTCGATGAGGCAACCGCGATATTGGCGGGCGATGCGCTCCTGACTTTTGCTTTCGAAATCCTAAGCGCGGCTGAGGTCCATGCCGATGCCGGGCTCCGGATCGAACTGGTGAACGAACTCGCCAAGGCCGCCGGCAAGGACGGCATGGCGGGTGGCCAAATGCTCGACCTCGAAGCCGAGAGTGCGCGCATCACCGATTTCGGACGCGTCGTCACCTTGCAGGCGATGAAGACGGGTGCCTTGTTCCGTTTCGCCTGTCTCGCGGGTGCCATCCTGGGCAGGGCGGACATGGCCGAGCGCCTGGCCTTGACGACCTATGCCGACAGGATCGGGCTTGCCTTCCAGATCGCCGACGACATCCTCGATGTGGAAGCATCGAGTGCCGTGCTTGGCAAGGCGACCGGCAAGGACCGCGCGGCCGGCAAGGCGACCTTCGTGGATCTCCTGGGCCTTGCCGGCGCCAAGGCCGAAGCCCGGAAACTGGCGGAGGAAGCGAAGGATGCGATGGGTGGATTTGGCGACAAGGCCGATGTTTTCATGGCCGCTGCCGACTACGTGGTCGGGCGCAAGAAATAGCTGCGAGAAGGTGAGGCTTTCCTCATGTCATCCCGCTGTTTTTCTTGTGAAATACACGCAAGGGCAGGTTTCCGGCCGGCGACGGGCGGCGCTATTGACAAGGTCGCTCTTTTTCGGACATTCACACTCGGTTTTCGAAGGGGTAGACGGATTTAGATCTATGGTCGCATCGCATGAACGGCTTTCGGCGGAAGAAGATGTTCGCTCAGGCTCGGATCGCTCTTTCGGCATAGTCTTCGCGGTGGTTTTCAGCCTGATCGCTTTGTTCCCGCTCCTCCATGGCGGGAGCATCAGGCTCTGGGCGCTGCTCATTTCCGCCAGCTTCGCCGCTCTCGCTTTGCTGTGGCCGTCCCTTTTGGCGCCGCTCAATCGAGTTTGGTTCCGCTTCGGCCTTTTGCTGCACAAGGTCGTCAATCCCATCATTCTCGGACTGATGTTCTTTGCCGTCTTGACGCCGATCGCCGCGATTACACGCTTGCTTGGCGGCAAGCTTCTTTCCCTGGGTTATGACACATCGTTGCCAAGCTACTGGCAGCGGCGATCCCCTCCCGGCCCCGAACCCGACTCCATCCGCAACCAATTCTGAGCAAGGTCATCCATGTCATTCATCGTCGAACTTTTCGCTTTCGCCCGGGCCCGAAAGCAGTATTGGCTGCTGCCGCTTCTCATGCTGCTCGCCTTGTTCGGCGGCCTGCTCATCCTGGCCAAAGGCAGCGCAGTGGCGCCGTTCATCTACACCATCTTCTGACGGTGAACGTCGTTGCAGGTTCTCGGCATTTCCGCCTTCTATCACGATAGCGCCGCCGCCGTCGTGGCGGACGGTCGTATCATCGCGGCTGCACAGGAGGAACGCTTCACCCGCAAGAAGCATGATGCTGGCTTCCCGACGCACGCCATCGCCTATTGCCTGGAAGCCGCCGGCTGCAAGCTCACGGACGTCGACCACGTCGTCTTCTATGATAAGCCCTTCCTGAAATTCGAGCGCCTGCTCGAAACCTATCTGGCTTTTGCGCCACGAGGCTTTACCTCCTTCCGCATGGCGATGCCGATTTGGCTGAAGGAGAAGTTGTTTCAGAAGAGCCTCCTCGGCAAAGAACTGCGCAACATCGATGCGGAATGGAAGGCCCCGGAGAAGCTCCTCTTTACCGAGCATCATCTGAGCCATGCAGCAAGCGCCTTCTATCCCTCGCCCTTCGAGGAAGCGGTCGTGCTTACCATGGACGGCGTCGGTGAATGGGCCACGACCTCGGTCGCAGTCGGACGCGGCCGGGACCTGCGCATCGATCGCGAGATCCACTTCCCGCACTCGCTCGGACTGCTCTATTCCGCCTTCACTTACTTCACGGGCTTCAAGGTCAATTCGGGCGAGTACAAGCTCATGGGCCTCGCGCCCTATGGCGAGCCGCGCTACGCCAAGCTCATCCGCGACAACCTGATCGATATGAAGCCTGACGGTTCCTTCCGTCTCAATCTCGATTACTTCGACTATTGCACCGGCCTCACCATGACCAACGGAAAGTTCGCCGATCTCTTCGGCGGTCCGCCGCGCCGGTCCGATCAACTCCTCACCCAGCGCGAGATGGATATTGCTGCCTCCATCCAGCTGGTGCTCGAAGACGTGGTCCTCGCTCTTGCCCGGTCGATGGCGAAGGAGACGCAAATACGCAATCTGTGTCTGGCGGGGGGTGTCGCTCTGAACTGTGTCGCCAATGGCAAGCTCCTGCGTGACGGTGCCTTCGGCAATATCTGGGTTCAGCCGGCGGCGGGTGACGCGGGCGGCGCCCTTGGTGCCGCGCTGACCGCCTATCACGGCATCTGCGGCGGCGACCGGAAAGTTCCGATGCGCGGCGATGCCATGAACGGTGCCTATCTCGGCCCAAGCTACGCTCAGGCGGACATCGAGGACAGGTTGCGCCGCGCCGGCGCCAAATTCGAGGTTGTCGACGAGGCGACATTGCTGTCGCGCACGGCCGATGCACTGGTCGCCGGCAAGGCCATAGGCTGGCACCAGGGACGCATGGAGTTCGGCCCGCGCGCCTTGGGCAACCGCTCGATCCTCGGCGATCCGCGTTCGCCGGCCATGCAGTCGGTGCTCAATCTCAAGGTCAAGTTCCGCGAATTGTTCCGGCCCTTCGCGCCTTCGGTGCTGCGCGAGGACGTGGCCCAATGGTTCGAGCTCGATTGCGACAGTCCCTACATGCTGATGGTGGCCGACGTCGTCAAGGACCGGCGCAAGGCGATGAGCGACGAGCAACAAAAGCTGTTCGGCATTGACAAGCTCAACGTCCCGCGCTCCGACATTCCGGCGGTGACGCATGTCGACTATTCGGCCCGCATACAGACGGTCAGCGCCGACACCAATCCGCTCTATCATTCGCTCATATCCGCTTTCAAGGAGCGTACCGGCTGTCCGGTGCTGGTAAACACGAGCTTCAATGTGCGCGGCGAACCCCTGGTCTCGACGCCCGAGGATGCCTTCAGGTGCTTCATGGGCACCGACATAGAAGTTCTTGCCGTCGGCAATTGCCACTTGCGCAAGGAAGACCAGGATCCAAGGCTCAAGCTCTCCTATGAAAATCAATTCGAACTGGACTGACGGAAACGCCGGGCGGTTTCGCGCCTCTCATCCCGGACAAACGCACAGACACAGGAGCGACTTTTGAAAAAGGCCGTACTCCCGGTCCTCATATCGGTGGCTCTTTCAATTGTCGTACTGGGTGCCTTCGAAGGCTTCTACTCCCTCGACAAATGGAACAAGGCACATCGCAGTGTGATCTATCAGCTCAGCGCTCTCGCGGGGCTCACCCGCGCGCGAAGCGAAATCGGTGCCTACAGGCCCTATCTCTCCAATCCGCAGGAACTCGTCGATCTGGTTCCACTCATCAAGGAGGCGGGCATCGGCATGGGAGGCACGCCCCTCGACGTCCGTTCGACCGATTCCGCCATCAGGACTAAGGACCAGGGCCGCCCGAGCCTGAAGCCCAATCTGCACACGACCGCTTTTGTGCTGCACTCATCGGCTTTTGGTCCATTGGGCATGCCCACTGTCTTCTATGATCTGAGCAAGAAACTGGATCCGCGGCTCGAGGAGTTCTTCCAGAGATATGGCGGGCCCCGCACGACGCTCACGACAAATGCCCATGGTGAGCGGACAACGGTGCCTGACGTGGCCGCTGACCGGCTTGTGCTGGTCGCCGGCGATTCGGTGGCGTTTGGCGCGCTGGTCGATGATGACGCGACCATCGCCTCGCAGATGCAGGCCCGCGACGGCGGCCGCCGCTATGTCAATCTGGGCGTCCCCGGGACCACCGCCGAACAGATCCACTGCCGGCTCGAATCCGCCACGCAGCGCTACAAAGGCAAGATTGACGAGCTCATCTATGTCTATTGTGAAAACGACTTCGATAAGAAAATACCTTTCGGAACGCCCAATGAGGTCCTCGAGTTGCTCACCCGAATTTCCGAACGCGAGAAAATTGCAAAGATCACCGTCGTCTTTTCGCCCCTGGTCCACATGGTGCTGCCTGAGTTCACGCGCATTGAGGGCTCCGAATGGAGCCCATCTCTGCGACGAGAGAGGGAGCGCGCGGAACTCAAGAATTTGGTCGACGCCGTGGGTTTTCGCTGGCGTGACGCTGGAGAACTGGCGCGTAGCGAGGAAGACGAGAAGAAAAGCAGCCTCGCCGTCTGGGCTTACTACGTGGATTCGGCCCATTTGTCGCCCTATGGAACGAGGAAACTGGTGGACTCCCTGATGAACTCCGAATGACGGAATTGGGTCGCCGAACATGAAGAGGACAGAATGCGCTCAATGACCATCAAGTTGGCGACCATTGCCATTGCGCTCCTCGCCGGCTTCGGCCTCATAGAAGCGACACTGCGCCTTTTCCCCAGCCTCATCAGCTTCCGGCAACTGCGATATTTCGAGCCCGCGATGCGTGCCGAGGTTGCCGGACGCCTTGGCCTCCCGACATATTACTCTACTGCATGGATAACGACGGCGGAGCGCACCGACGGCGGTCCGCCGATCGCGCATTCCGCACCGAATGCGGCGCGCATCAGCTTCATGGACAAGGAGGACATTGCGCTCGGCGCCCCCGCGCAATACGAGTTGGATGCCAACGGAATGTGCAATCCTCCGCATAAGGCCGCCCGCGGCAAGGCCGACATCCTGGTTGCGGGCGACTCCTTCACCATGTGCCAAGGGGCGATGCCGGCAGAAGGAGCAACGCAAACGATCGAGGAGCAGACGGGACTGTTTGCCTACAATCTCGGCATCGGAGGCACCGGGCCTTACGAATATCTCGAAATGCTCAAACGCTTCGCTCATTTCAAACCGCGCATCACCGTGATGAATATCTATGAAGGCAACGATCTTCGCGACATCATCAAATACAAGGAATTTGTCGTCAGCGGCGGCATGAGCGAGAGTGACCGGAAAGACAAGCCACCCGCCTGGAGCTATGCTGCTCAGTTCTTCAAGTCGTCCGAGACGATGCTCGAAATACTCGTGAGTAGCAGCTTCACGGCGACGCGGGAGTACAATTTTCATTATTCGGCGCCGGTCAGCGGCGGCCAAATCCTGGCAATGAACGTCGCCAACAAGGATCAGGGCGAGGTCGAGCGCGCCATTCAGCTGCGCGACGGCAAGATCAGCACCGATCTCTTTGCCGAACCGCTCAAGAACTATGTCGACTGGGCCAAGGCCAATGGCATCACCCCGATCGTGACCTATATCCCATCGATGTACACGGCCTATCAAAGCACGGTCACTTTCGAAGATCCTGAAGTCGGCAAGATGGTCCAGGACTTCAGCGCGGCGCAGCGCAAATGGCTGGGCGAGCACGCGCAAGCGATCGGCTACTATTTTGTCGACCTGACGCCGTTCCTGCAGGAAGCGGCAGCCCAACGCGAGGTTACGCACTTCCCCAGCAATGTGCATTTGACCGCCAAAGGCGAGAAAGCCGTCGGCACTCACACGGCGGAGTTCATCAAAAAGCTCGGCCTGGCGCCCGCCACCCAAGCGCCGGCGGATTAAAGCATCGGCAGGCTGCGCGGCCTGACGCCAAGCGGGAAGGCCTCTTCGAGGCGGGCGATGTCGGCATCGCTGAGCTTGAAGTCGCTGGCCTTGGCGTTCTCTTCGACATGAGCGAGCCGCGCCGCCTTGGGGATGGTGAAGAGGGAAGCCCGGCGCGTGAGAAAGGCGATCGCCACCTGGTGCAGGGTCGCGCCGTTGGCCTTGGCCACGTCGGCGAGCACATAGCCACCCTTGCTGCTGCGCGCCGGAAAACCCGCATGGCCGAAGGGACTATAGGCGACGACTGCCACATCGTGCCGCTCGCACCACGGGATGATCGCATGCTCGATGGCACGCTCGCCGAGATTATAGAGAACCTGATTGCAGGCGATCTGGCCGCTGCCCGCCGCGGCAAGAGCTTGCGCAAGATCCTCCTCATCGAAATTGCTGACCCCCCAGGAAAGAATCTTGCCTTCACGCTTGAGTTCCTCGAAGGCTGCAAGGGTCTCGGCAAGCGAATGCTGGCCGCGCCAATGCAGGAGATAGCAATCGAGCCTGTCGGTCTTCAGGCGCTTCAGCGAGGCCTCGCAGGCACGGCGCGTTCCGTTCTTGGATGCATTGGTCGGGAGCACCTTGGAGACGAGGAAGACATCGTCGCGCCGCCCCTGGATCGCTTCGCCGACGATCGTCTCGGCAGCCCCTGCGCCATACATCTCTGCCGTATCGATATGGCTGAGGCCCAAATCCAATCCGCGCCGCAGCGCCGCGACGGCCACAGCCCGATCGGCGTGCTCGATATACCAGGTGCCTTGGCCGATGACTGAAACATCGCGCCCGCTGGCGCCGAATTGTCGGGTCTGCATCATGCCCTTCTTCAGTTATGCGCGGTTCGAATTCTCATGCACATGGAAATAGGCGGCATCACCGACGAGCTCGCCCATCAAATCATCGACAGCTGACAGAAGCATGTCGCAGCGCTTGCGCAATTCTGAATTGGGGCGTTCGCCGCGACCGCAGGCGATGGCGAGATTTCGCGTGATGGCGAGACATTGCACGAAATGCTGGCGGTCGGAAAAGCTGAAGGGGCGATTCATGACGTCTCTCACTATCGGGAGGAAAGAGTGAGATGATAGAACAAATAGAGAACATTTTCAATGATTTTTGGTGGCTTGCGTGCGATTTTTCTCTCCCCAGCGCTCCTTCACGTAATTCTCGACGATGGCCTTGAACTGCTCGGCGATATCGGCGCCGCGCAAGGTCGCGATCTTCTTGCCGTCGATATAGACGGGAGCTGACGGAAGCTCGCCGGTCCCCGGCAGCGAGATCCCGATATCGGCGTGTTTCGATTCGCCGGGCCCATTGACGATGCAGCCCATGACGGCGAGCTGCAGTGTCTCGAAGCCCGGATAGGTCCCTGCGCCAGTCGACCATGCGCTCGCGTACATAGGTTTGGATATCCTGCGCCAGTTCCTGGAAGACCGTCGAGCTTGTGCGGCCGCAGCCCGGGCACGCAATGACCATGGGCGCGAAGGAACGCAGCCCCATGGTCTGGAGAATTTCCTGCGCCACGGTGACCTCACGCGTGCGGTCGCCGCCAGGTTCAGGGGTAAGCGAGATACGGATGGTGTCCCCGATGCCTTCCTGGAGCAGGACCGAAAGTGCCGCCGTCGAAGCAACGATGCCTTTCGAGCCCATGCCGGCTTCGGTGAGCCCCAGATGCAGCGCATGGTCGCAGCGCCGGGCCAGGAGCCTGTAGACCGCGATCAGATCCTGAACTTCCGAGCATTTGGCCGAGATGATGATCTTGTCAGCGCCGAGCCCCAATTCCTCGCGCCCGCGCCGCCGACAGCACGCCCGATTGCACCACCGCCTCATGCATCACCGCGCGCGCCTCGATCGGCGAGGCCGACTTGGCGTTCTGATCCATGAGTTCGGTCAGCAGCGCCTGGTCGAGCGAGCCCCAATTGACGCCGATGCGGACGGGCTTGTCGAATTTGAGCGCCGTTTCGATCATCATGCCGAAATTACGGTCCTTTTTCTCCTTGAAGCCGACATTGCCGGGATTGATGCGATACTTCGCCAGCGCCTCGGCGCAGGCCGGATACTGGCTGAGCAGCATATGACCGTTGTAGTGGAAGTCTCCGACGATCGGCACGTCGAGCCCATCTGGCCGCGCCCGATCGCGGATATGGGGAACCGCCGCCGCCGCCTCCTCGCGATCGACGGTGATGCGGACGATCTCGGAACCCGCTCTGTGAAGCTCAGCGATTTGCCGCGCCGTCGCCTTCGACATCGGCCGTGTCGGTATTGGTCATGGACTGCACGACGATTGGCGCAGCGCCGCCAATCTGGACGGAACCGGTCTTGACGCCAATCGATTTTCTGCGCGGCAGGATCATGCGGCTTAATTGGTCTTCGGCACAGCCAAGGTCAAGACAAACAGCGCCGCCGCCATCAGCACGATCGAGGGGCCGATGGGAGTCGACCAATGCCGAAAGGACGAGCCCCGCCACCACCGCGACCATGCCGAGAAGGCTCGCCGCGACCGCCATGCTTTCGGGCGAGCGCGCCACGCGGCGCGCCGCCGCCGCCGGAATGATGAGGAGTGCTGTGATCAGCAAGATGCCGACGATCTTCATGGCGAGAGCGATGAGGACGGCGATGAGAAGCACGAATCCGACTTCGACCCGCTGCGCCTTGACGCCCTCGGCGGTAGCCAGTTCCTCATGCACGGTAAGCGCCAGGAGATCGCGCCACAGATAGGCAACGCCCAGCATTACCGCGGCACCGCCGAGCCACACCCACAGGATGTCGCTTTGCGTGACGGTGAGGATGTCGCCGAACAGCAGGCTCATCAGGTCGAAGCGCACCCAGGTCAGGAGGCTCGCCACAACGATGCCGGCGGCGAGCGCGCCATGCGACAGGATGCCGAGCAGCGTGTCGGTGGCGAGCTGGCGCTGCGATCTCAGCGCCAGGAGGGCGATGGCCAGCGCCACCGTGGTGGCGATGACGCCGAGGGTGAGATCGATGCCGAAGAGGAGGCCGAGGCCCACGCCCAACAGCGAGGCATGGGCGAGCGTCTCGCCGAAATAGGCCATGCGCCGCCAGACGATGAAGCAGCCGACGGGCCCCGCGATCGCGGCGACGCCAAGACCAGCGATCAAAGCACGGATGAAAAAAGCTTCGGAGAGGATTTCCATGGTTCATCCCTCTCCCCCTTGTGCAAACTCCTCTCCCCATTCTGGTGGGGCGAGGGTGAACTCAATTGCGCTGGTCATGATGCTTATGATCATGGCTGTGGCTCAGATCGTGACTTTCATGATCATGATCATGATGATGCGAATAGGCGGCGATCACGCGAGCCGCCTGTGGACCGAAGAGCTTCACGAATTCGGGATCCTGCCTGCACGGTCTCCGGTCCGCCTTCGCAACAGATATGGCCGTTGAGGCAGATGACGCGATCGCTTTCCGCCATGACCATGTGCAGATCATGGCTCACCATCAGGATGCCGCAGCCATGCCGCCGCCTGATCGTCGAAATGAGCTCATAGAGCTTGGTCTCGCCGATGAAGTCGACCGCCTGCACCGGCTCATCCAGCACCAGGAGCTCGGGCTTGCGCAACAAGGCGCGCGCCAGAAGGGCGCGCTGCAGTTCGCCGCCTGAAAGCGAGGCAACAGCGGCGTTCCTCAGATGCGCGATGCCGGTCTCGGCGAGCACCGCATCGATATCCGCACCGGTCGGCCTGAGCGTCAGAGAAAGAAGCCGCCCTACATCGAGCGGCACATTGGGAGTCAGCGGAAAGCGTTGCGGCACATAGCCGATGCGCAAGCCGCTCTTGCGCACGATGCGCCCGCCGGTCGCCGCCTGCAGGCCGAGCAGGACGCGCACCAGCGACGACTTACCGGCGCCATTGGGACCGATGAGGGTCACGATCTCGCCGCGGCATCACGTCGATATCGACGGGATCGAGAATGACGCGACTGCCAAATTTGAGGGAAATGTCGCGGCCTTCGATGAGCGGCTCGCCATGCGCCAGCGCGTCCATGGATGTCAGGCGCTCCCCTGCGCAGTGGCCGCAACGGCCCGACATCTCGATGACGGTGCGCTCGGACCTGAAGCCTTGCAGCGCCGCCTGATTGGCAAGCTTTGAGAATATTTCGGGACTGTCGAGCTCGGCAACGATGCCGCAACCTTCGCAAATGAGGAGGGCCGCAGGCTCGCCCTCATGCGCATGCGAGCAGGCAATGAAGGCATTGCGGCTCTCGATCTTGTGGACCAGCCCATGCGCCAGGAGGAAATCAAGTGCCCGGTAGACGGTGATCGGCGCTGGACGCGGACCGCCGGCCGCCATGCGCTCGATGATCTCATAGGCGCCGGCCGCCTGGTGGCTTTGAGCCACGCAGTCGAGCACGTCGCGGCGCTGGGCAGTGAGCCTCGAGCCACGCCGCTCGCAGATGCGCTCGGCGCGCTTCACCAGATCGGCGGTGCAATGATCGTGGTTGTGACGGGGATCGGGGAACATCATGACTGTTATATTATAACATCCCCCAGGAAATTCAAACCTGGATATCGGCCAGCCAGTGCTCGGCCGCCGTGACGAATTCACCAGGGACCTCCAGGCTCGGGAGATGGCCGCATTGGGCGATCTCGACATAGCGGGCATGAGGGATGAGGCTCGCCATGCGCAAGCCATCTGCCGCCGGCGCGAACTGGTCGTGCGCGCCCCAGAGGAGAAGGGTCGGGCAGGCGATGCGGCCAAGGTCGTTCCAACGGTCTGGCCGGGTCGCCAAGGCATCCGCCTGGAATGCCACTTTCAGGGGATCCGAGCGCCGCGCCATCGCCAGGAACTGGTCGGCTGCCCATTGGCCGCGATCGCCCGGCAGATGTGTGACCGTCTTGTAGAACTGCTGATAAACTTCCTCCGCTCGTCCATCGCGCAACTTGGCGCTGCGCTCGAGTCCGGCCTGTCGATTGGCGATGGCACCCGCCCCTGCTCCGATGATGCAAAGTCCCTTCACGCGCTCTGGCGCCTGGAGCGCGACCTCTCGCGCCACATGGCCGCCGAAGGACGTGCCCATGACGATGAAGTCGCCGTCGATCTCCCTCAGCACCTTGTCGGCGCAAGCCTCAAGGGTCGCTTCGCAAGGAATAATGATCCGTGGTCTGACGAGATCGGTGAGGGCGGCAGTGATGCCCGCATAGAGGCCCTCATCGCAGCATAGAGCGGGAATCATGGCGAGCGCGAGCATGATCCCTGCCCTAACTCGCCGAGCCTGCTCCGGTCAACCTGCCAAAATAATCAGAAAGCGCGGAGATCGCTCTCCGCGCTTTCAAAAGGATCAAACTATGGCAGCGATCACTCGCCGCTGGCCTCCGCCGGCGGATGGTCTTCCGCCTGCTTCTTCGACAGGTCCTCGCCGGTCTGCTGGTCGACCTGCCTTCATCGACAGCCGCACCTTGCCGCGATTGTCGAAGCCCAGGAGCTTCACCTTCACCATGTCGCCTTCCTTGACGACGTCGCTCACCTTGGCGACCCGGCGCGGGGCCAGTTCCGACACATGCACGAGGCCGTCGCGCGGCGCCGAAGAAGTTCACGAAGGCGCCGAAATCGACGACCTTGACGACCTTGCCGTCATAGATCTCGCCGACTTCCGGCTCCGAGACGATCGACTTGATCCATTTGAGCGCCGCATCGATCGCCGGTCCCGAGGACGACGCCACCTTGACCGTGCCGTCGTCGGAAATGTCGATCTTGGCGCCGGTCTTCTCGACGATCTCGCGGATGACCTTGCCGCCGGTGCCGATCACTTCGCGGATCTTGTCGGTCGGAATGGTGATCACCTCGATGCGCGGCGCATATTCGCCAAGACCCGGCCGCGCCTTTTCGAGCGCCTCCGCCATCTTGCCGAGGATGTGCATGCGGCCGTCCTTGGCCTGCCACAGCGCCGTCTTCATGATCTCTTCGGTGATGCCGGTGATCTTGATGTCCATCTGCAGCGAGGTCACGCCATTGGCGGTGCCCGCCACCTTGAAGTCCATGTCGCCCAGATGATCCTCATCGCCCAGAATGTCGGAGAGGACGGCGAAGCGCTCGCCTTCCTTGATGAGGCCCATGGCGATGCCGGCGACCGGCGCCTTGAGCGGCACGCCCGCATCCATCAGCGACAGCGAGGAGCCGCATACCGTCGCCATCGAGGACGAGCCGTTCGAACTCGGTGATCTCCGAGACGACGCGGATCGTATAGGGGAACTGGTCCTGCGGCGGCAGCATCGGATGGATGGCGCGCCAGGCGAGCTTGCCATGGCCGATCTCGCGCCGGCCCGCGCCGCCGAGGCGGCCGGTCTCGCCGACCGAGAAGGGCGGGAAGTTGTAGTGCAGCATGAAGGTCGCTTTGTAGGTGCCTTCAAGCGAGTCGATATATTGCTCGTCCTCGCCGGTGCCGAGAGTGGTGACGACCAGCGCCTGGGTCTCGCCGCGGGTGAACAGCGCCGAGCCATGGGTGCGCGGCAGCACCGATGCTTCGGCAGACGATCGGCCGCACGGTGACGAGATCGCGGCCGTCGATGCGCTTGCCGGTGTCGAGAATGCTGTTGCGGACGATGTCCTTCTCGAGATGCTTGAAGGCTTCGCCGACCTTGTTGCGGCGTCTGGCGCCTCTTCGTCGCCTTCGACGATCGAGCGCGGCCAGCACCTTGTCCTTGGCCGCGGCGACGGCTTCCTGGCGGTCCTCCTTCTTGGCGATCGCATAGGCCGCGCGCAGGTCGGCTTCCGCCGATCTTCCGACCTTCGTCGAAGAGCGCTGCATCGTCGGCCGGCGTGAAATCGCGCGGCTGACGCGCCGAACGTTCGGCGAGACGGATGATCGCCTCGATCACCGGCTGGAACTGCCGGTGACCGAACATGACCGCGCCCAGCATCTTCTCTTCCGAGAGTTCCTTGGCTTCCGATTCGACCATCAGCACCGCATCCTGGGTGCCGGCGACGACGAGATCGAGATCCGACGCCTTCATCTGCTCGATCGTCGGGTTGAGCACGTATTCGCCATCGACGACGCCGACGCGTGCGGCGCCGATCGGGCCCATGAAGGGAATGCCCGACAGCGTCAGCGCCGCCGACGCGGCGACCATGGCGACGATGTCGGGATCATTTTCGAGGTCGTAGGAGAGCACGGTCGCGATGACCTGCGTCTCATTGCGGAAGCCCTCGACGAACAGCGGCCGGATCGGCCGGTCGATGAGGCGCGAGATCAGCGTCTCGCGTCTCGGTCGGACGCCCTTCGCGCTTGAAATAGCCGCCGGGAATCTTGCCGGCGGCATAGGTCTTTTCCTGATAGTTGACGGTGAGCGGGAAGAAGTCGATCGCCGGGCTTTGCGGTGCGCGCGGCGACAGCAGTGGCGAGCACCGTGGTCTCGCCATAAGTGGCCAGCACCGCGCCGTCGGCTTGCCGGGCCATGCGGCCGGTTTCCAGCCTCAGCGTCTTGCCGCCCCATTCGATTTCTTCAACATCGATATTGAACATGTGATTTTCCTCATTGCCCTTCGCCGCCGCTTGATTGCGTTCACCTACACCGTGGACGGCATCCCTCATGGGCCTTCCGGCGCCGGCCCCATTGCCGGACTCGCTAATCGGGGATCGCGGGCGGCAAATCGGTGATCCGCCCGCTCACTGCTGACGGCGCCGCTTAGCGGCGGATGTCGAGCCGCTTGATCAGCGACTGATAACGCCCTTCATCGACCTTCTTCAGGTAATCGAGCAGACCACGGCGCTGGCTGACCATCTTGAGCAGGCCGCGGCGCGAGTGATTGTCCTTCTTGTGGGCTTTGAAGTGATCGGTAAGCGTATTGATGCGCTCGGTGAGCAGCGCCACCTGCACTTCGGGCGAACCGGTGTCGCCGGCCTTGGTGGCATATTCCTTGATGAGCGCCGTCTTGCGCTCCTGGGTCATCGTCATTCGGTCATCTCCAGATGCGTTACAAGTTGAACAGGCGCTTCGGCTTGAGCTGCCCCTCTCGATGCGCACAGTCCCCAAGGGTCTTTCCCCCCACAGGTGACCAGAACCGCATCTTGTGCGATGGGAGCGCTCGCGCCTCTGAGCAGAACCGTCTGGCCCTGCCTCAGGCGTTGGGCCTCCGCGTCCCTCACGGCCAGTGCCGGGATGCCGTCCAGCACGGTCTCGAGGGGGCGGAGAACCCCTTCCATGGCGTTGCCGCCGGGCGCCTTATGGCGCATTTCCTCAAGCTTTTCCAGCGAAATCATGTCCTCTTCGCCAAATGGCCCCACGGCGATCCGCCGGAGCGCTCGCCACATGCCCGACGGCAGCCCAGAGCCGCGGCCCAGGTCGCGGGCGAGCGCGCGGATATAGGTGCCTTTGCCGCAGTTGACCTCGAAACTCGGCGTGATCGGGCGTCAGGCAAGCTCAGGAGCTCGAGTTTGTCGATGTAAACCCGCCTCGGCGCGAGGTCGACCGCCTCACCGGCACGGGCAAGGTCATAGGCTCGCTCACCTTCGACCTTGATCGCCGAGAATGCCGGCGGAATCTGCGAGATCTCACCCTCGAACCGCGACAGCGCCCTATCGATATCGACATGCGACGGCCGTCGGTCTGACAGGGCGGATACCTCGCCTTCACGGTCATCTGTCGTCCGGTCCTCGCCCCACTGGATCAGGAAGCGGTAGGTCTTCCGGCCTTCCATGGCGCAGGAGACCGTCTTGGTCGCCTCGCCCAGCGCGATCGGCAACAGGCCCGACGCCAGGGGATCGAGCGTGCCGGCATGCCCGGCCTTCGCCGCATTGAACAGGCGCTTCACCTTGCGCCACGGCCTGGGTCGAGCCCATGCCCTCGGGCTTGTCGAGGACGATCCAGCCGTGAATATTTTCGCGATTCGTTCACTTCTTCTCGCGCAAGGTCGCGGGCGACCGCGGGGTCCTGCAGAAGCCGATCGATCTTCTCGGCATAGTCCAGCGCCGTATCGATCCGGAACCTGATCTCCGGCATGAACTTCATGTCGAGACGCAGGCGCCACGAGGCCGCGGATATAGCGCCGGCTGCTTCGGCGAGCAGCTTCAGCGCGGCCTCGTTCTGGCCCTCGAGCAGCGGCCGCACATAGGCGGTCGCGATCCTGAGATCGGGCGACATCGCCACTTCGATGGACGCCCAAGCCGTAACGGTCGAGTTCGGGATCGCCGACCTCGCCGCGCAACGAAGATTTCCGCGAGCGCATGACGGATGAGTTCGCCGGCGCGAAGCTGGCGCTGTGATGGGGCTCTGGATGAGGTCATGGGAATATCTCCGCATTTATCCCTCACGCCGAGAAGCGCCGTTCCCCCACTCGTCATGGCCGGACTTGACCCGGCCATCCAGACACGACGCCATCAAGTGCTGCGCGGATGGACTGGGTGGCCGCCTCAAGGGCGGCCATGACGAGTTAGGTTAGCGGCCACCTCAGCATGAGGTCTGTCGTCAATCCAACGTCCGCTGCACCTTCTCGACCCGGAAGCACTCGATGATGTCGCCGGCGCGCATGTCCTGGTAGTTCTCGAAGGCCATGCCACATTCCTGGCCGACCTGCACTTCCTTGCACCTCGTCCTTGAAGCGCTTGAGCGTCGACAAGGTTCCTTCGTGGATGACCACGTTGTCGCGGATGAGACGCACCTTGGCGCCGCGCTGCACCGAGCCTTCGGTGACCCGGCAGCCGGCGACCTTGCCGACCTTCGTGATGTTGAAGATCTCGAGGATCTCGCGCATTGCCGAGGAAGGTTTCGCGCAAAGTGGGCGCCAGCAGGCCCGACATCGCCTTCTTGATGTCGTCCACCAGGTCGTAGATGATGTTGTAGTAACGGATCTCGATGCCTTCGCGCTCGGCGGCGGCGCGCGCCTGGCCATTGGCGCGGACATTGAAGCCCAGGATCACGGCACCCGACGCCGCGGCCAGCTGCACATCCGATTCGCTGATGCCGCCGACGCCATAATGCATGACGCGGGCGCCGATCTCATCGTTGCCGATCTTCTCCAAGGCCTGGACGATAGCCTCCGCCGAACCCTGCACGTCGGCCTTGACCAGGACCGGGAATTCCTTGCGGGCTGCCTTCCTTGAGCTGGCTCATCATCTGCTCGAGCGAGGCGCGGCCCGACGCAACACCACGCTGCTCGCGCCGCTTGCGCTCGCGGTAGTCGGTGATCTCGCGCGCCCTCGCCTCGCTCTCGACGACGACGAATTGATCGCCCGCTTCCGGCGCCGAGCTCAGATCCCAGCACCTCGACCGGGACCGAAGGTCCGGCATCTTTCACCTGCTCACCCTTGTCGTTGACGAGGGCGCGCACCCGTCCCCAGGCCGACCCGGCGACGAAGATATCGCCCAGATGCAGCGTGCCGCGCTGCACCAGCACGGTCGCGACCGGGCCGCGGCCGCGATCGAGCTGCGCCTCGACGACGATGCCCGAGGCTTCGCGGTCCGGATTGGCCTTGAGATCGAGCACTTCCGACTGCAGCAGAATGATGTCGAGCAGCTTGTCGAGATTGGTGCCCTTGAGCGCCGATACTTCGACCTCGAGCGTATCGCCGCCCATGCTCTCGACCACGACTTCATGCTGCAGGAGCTCGGTGCGCACGCGGTTGGGATTGGCCTGCGGCTTGTCGATCTTGTTGATCGCCACGATGATCGGCACCTCGGCCGCGCGCGCGTGGTTGATCGCTTCCGACCGTCTGCGGCATGACGCCGTCATCGGCGGCGACCACCAGGACGACGATATCCGTCGCCTTGGCGCCGCGGGCGCGCATCGACGTGAAGGCTTCATGGCCGGGCGTGTCGATGAAGGTCACAAGCCCGCTCGTCGTCTCGACCTGATAGGCGCCGATATGCTGGGTGATGCCGCCCGCCTCGCCCGCAACCACATTGGTCTTGCGGATCGCATCGAGTAGCGACGTCTTGCCGTGATCGACATGGCCCATGATGGTGACGACGGGCGCACGCGGTTTCATCACATTCAGCCGCATCGGCATCGCCCGAAAGACCCTCGACCACGTCCGCTTCGGCGACGCGCTGGACCTTGTGGCCCATCTCCTCGGCGATGATCTGGGCGGTATCGGCATCGATCACGTCGTTGATCGTATGCATCTGGCCCTGCTTCATCAGAAGCTTGATGAGGTCGACGGCGCGCTCGGCCATGCGGTTGGCGAGTTCCTGGATGGTGATCGCCTCCGGCATCGTGACCTCGCGCACCATCTTCTCGGTCGGCATCTGGAAGCCCTGCGCCTGCTTCTTCTGGCGCTCGGTGCGGCGCCGGAAAGCGGCGATCGAGCGCGCCCGGTCGTCGCCATCTTCGAGCGCATTGGCGAGCGTCAGCTTGCCGCGGCGTTTCTCCGCATCACCCTTGGTGCGCGTCGGCGCGGGCACCTTGATCTCGCGCTTGACGCCAAGGCGTGCTTTCAGCGGTGCTTCATCCTCATCGGCGACTTGCGGGGCGCGCTGGACAGGTAGCTTCTTGGCTGCCTCCTCGGCCTTCTTGCGGCCCTCTTCCTCGACTCGATGACGGGCATCATCCTCGGCCTTGCGGCGCGCTGCGGCCTCGCGCTCCTTGCGCTCGCGTTCTTCGTGATCGCGCCGGCGGCCCGCCTCGGCTTCCTGGCGCTTGCGTTCCTCCGCCTCGCGCACGCGCGCATCGGCAAGAGCGCGGTCGCGCGCTTCTTTCTCTTCCGGCGTCAACGTGCGCAGAACGACGCCTGAGCGCTGCTGGCGCCTGTCCGCGCCCGGTCGGGCTGCGCCTGCGGCGCGACGCGCGGCTGGACCTGGAATTGCGGCTTGGTTTCGGCAACCGGACGCTCGTCTTCCTTGCCTCCGGGGCCGCCCGGACGCTTGCGGCGCGTCTCGACGACTACGGTCTTGGTGCGGCCGTGGGAGAAATTCTGCTTGACCCGGCTCTGCTCGACGCGGGCGCGCGCATGCTCAGGTCCGCCCCGCGGTGCCGGAGCCGCCAAGCTTGCGATCATTGGTATCGTTCGTATCCGTCATTCGTCCTGCCAGTTTCGGGTCGCTTTAGAGCCTTTCCCGCTCGGGTCAAGTCAACCCGACTGGCAAAGGCTCGATTTAATTCACGGCGCTCTAAGCGTCATAGGCTTCGGCGCGGCGTACAGCCTGAAGGAGCTTTTCCGCAAGCCCCCCTTCGGCCACCGCCGCATGTATCACATTTGCCCGGCCAAACGCCAAATCCAATTCGGTCGAGGTGAAGAGACTCAAGGTCTCCACACTTTGCCGGCCGACAGGTTGTCGATCTTCCGCCGGCCGTCTTGGGCTGCTTCTCGCGCATGGATGACAAGCCGCGCCCGCCCGGATGCCACCATTTCCTCGACCTTAGCGGCTCCGGCGACCGCCTCGCCAGCCTTTTTTGCAAGAGATAGATAGGAGAGCGCGGCCTTGCGCAGTAGACCCCCGACCTGATCCGGCAACTCGGCTCGGCTGCGGTCACCTCGCCAAGTCCGCGCGCGAAGGACCGGCGCTTGCACGGCCTCGGCAACCTTTGACCGGCTGAGGCTGACCCATACGCCCCGCCCTGGCAACTTACGGTTGAGATCCGGCACAACCGCTCCGTCCGGACCCGCGTACGAAGCGGATGAGTTCCGCCTCGTCCTTCGCTTCGCGGGTCACGATGCACATGCGGTCCGCCACAATCTCATCCACCTCGATCCGGGCCAGCGTCCGCATCAAGCGTCCTGCGCCTCCACGCCTTGCGCATCGGCATTGGTTCCTCAAGTTCTTCGATCCAGCCGGCCTTCACACGCGCCGCCATGATGATGGCCTCGGCTTCCGCCGCCGACACATCGAGGTCGGAGAAAGCCCCCTTGTGCTTGACCGTCTCGCCCTGCTTGCGCTCGGTCCAGCCGATGAGATCATCGGTGGCGCAGCCGGCGAGGTCCTCGACCGTCTTGACCTCGGCCTCGCCCAGCGCCACCATACATTGGCAGCGTGACGCCTTCGACCTCAGCGACGTCATCGGCCACGCCCAGTTCCTTGCGCCTGGCATCCTGTTCGGCGGCGATCTTGCTCGAGATAGTCACGTGCCCGCGATCTGCAGTTCCTGGGCGGTCTGCTCGTCGAGGCCTTCGAGGCTCGCAATCTCCTGCGCATCGGCATAGGCGATCTCCTCGACGGTCGCGAAGCCTTCCGAGGCGAGCAACTGGGCCAGCATTTCGTCGACATCGAGCGCATCGACGAAGCGCTGGGTGCGCTCGGCGAATTCCTTCTGCCGGCGCTCGGATTCTTCGGCTTCCGTCATGATGTCGATATCCCAGCCGGTGAGCTGCGAGGCGAGACGCACATTCTGGCCACGGCGGCCGATGGCCAGCGACAACTGCTCGTCCGGCACCACGACTTCGATGCGCTCGGCCTCCTCATCGAGCACAACCTTGGCCACTTCCGCCGGCGCTAGCGCATTGACGACGAAATTGGCGACATCGGCCGACCACGGAATGATGTCGATCTTCTCGCCCTGCAACTCATTCACCACCGCCTGAACGCGGCTGCCGCGCATGCCGACGCAGGCGCCGACCGGATCGATCGATCCGTCCTTGGAGCGGACCGCGATCTTGGCGCGCGAGCCCGGATCGCGGGCAACCGATACCACTTCGACAACGCCGTCATAGATTTCCGGCACTTCCTGGCCGAAGAGGCGCGCCATGAATTCAGGATGGGTGCGCGACAGAAAGATCTGCGGTCCCCGCTGCTCGCGACGCACGTCATAGACATAAGCGCGGATGCGGTCGCCCGGCCTGAAGGTCTCGCGCGGCAGCGTCTCGTCGCGCCGGACGATCGCTTCACCGCGGCCCAGATCGACGATCACATTGCCATATTCGACGCGCTTCACCGAGCCGTGCACGATCTCGCCGATGCGGTCCTTGTATTCGTCATACATGCGCTCGCGCTCGGCATCGCGCACCTTCTGCACGATCACCTGCTTGGCGTTCTGCGCGGCGATGCGGCCGAATTCGATCGGCGGCAGGGGATCGGCGATCTAGTCGCCGATGGTCGCCGCCGGATTGCGCCGCTGCGCCTCGTTGAGGCTGATCTCGGTCGCTTCGTTCTCGACTTTCTCGACAACCAGCAGCAGCCGGTTGAGACGCATCTCGCCGGTCTTGCGCGAATCGATCTCGGCGCTGGATGTTCGTTCTCAGCGCCATAGCGCGACTTCGCCGCGCGCTGGATGGCATCCTCCATAGCGGCGAGCACCACCGATTTGTCGATCGATTTCTCGCGCGCGACCGCGTCGGCGATCTGCAGAAGTTCGAGCCTGTTGGCGCTCACTGCAGCTTCGGCCATGTCACTGTCTCCTGTCGTCCAGAATCCGTTGTCTGTTCGTCGCGTCTTCGGTCCACTCGCTGCCATCGGCCATCGCGCGGCCCGTATGCTGCCGCTTGGCGCGCCTCGATCAAAGCATCGGTCAGCACGAGCTTCGCTTCCCCAATGTCGGCGAATGGCACGCCGACCAGAAGCTTCTCCGTCCCGCCTTCCGGATTGTCGATGAACAGGCGCACCTCGCCATCGGCAAAGCCTTCGAGCACGCCGCGAAAGCGCTTGCGCCCGGCCTGCGGCACCGCCATTTCGATCTTGGCCTCATGTCCGGCCCAGCGCTCGAAATCCGGTGCGCGCACCAGCGGCCGGTCGATCCCTGGCGAGGACATTTCGAGAAAATAGCGGCTCGAGATCGACGTCCTCGACATCGAGCATCGGCGAAATGGCGCGGCTCGCCTGCTCGCAGTCATCGATGGTGAACGAGCCGTCGGGGCGCTCCGCCATGATCTGAAGCGTCGGGCCGCTCATCTTGACGCGCACCAGGCGGAAGCCCATGCCTTCCAGCACTGGCTCGACGAGCTTCGCCACCCGCAAAGCAGGTCCAGTTTCGCGTGTCAGTCGTTGGTCGGTCATTTCAGGTAATAAAAAAGGCGGGCCCCGGCTGGGACCCACCCTCATAACTCTAGCTATGTGAGTGAACCTAAGTTGGCTCTGATATAGGCCCGGGCGGGCAAAAAGGCAAGCTGATGTAGAAACCGGCCCCTACTATTCCTAAATTCAAGAAACCTGAAGGAGGATCCTTATGCTCGTCACCACCACCAACGCCATAGAGGGCCGCCGCATCCTCGAATATAAGGGCCTCGTTGCCGGCGAGGCCATCCTCGGCGCCAATCTGTTCCGCGATCTCTTCGCCTCGATCCGCGACATCGTGGGTGGCCGTTCGGGTTCCTATGAAAAGGTGCTGAACGACGCGCGCCAGACCGCCGTCGGCGAAATGACCGACAAGGCCGCAGCGCTCGGCGCCAATGCGGTCATCGGCGTCGATCTCGACTACGAGACGATCGGCTCCAATGGCAGCATGCTGATGGTGACGGCGGCCGGCACCGCGGTGAGGATCGAATAACCCTCAACTTGTCATGGCCGCCCTTGAGGCGGCCATCCAGTGTTTCCACTGAAACGGCTGTTGAGCTTACAGGCTGGATGGCCGGGTCAAGCCAGGTCAAGCCCGGCCATGACGAGTTGGTCACCTTATCGCCAAATCCGCCAGCGTGCCCTGCGCCACGGCATAGCGCGCAATGTCAAATGGCTTGCTCGCCAGGATCGTCGCCATGTTCTGGATGACCGCGTTGGCGCGGGCCTGGTTTTTATCGCGCCACTCTGCCCAGCTCGTATCGCCACTGACGATGCGCTGGACGATGCCGCGATGGTTCTCGAAGACCTGGGCCCTGAGCCGGTTGATCGCCTGGCGCTCCAGGAGATCGCGGGCCCGCAGCGCATTGCCCTCCTCGATCAGTGTTTCGACGCCGAGGTCGGATGCGGTCGCAAACAGCACCGCGGCAACCGTCTCGATGCCGGCGCCGGTCTTCTCCGCGATCTTCACGATGTCGGGCGCGCGCTGGAGGAAGCGATGGCTTGCGAGTTTGCGGGCGAGCTCGGCCGGCACCCCCAGCCTCTCGAGCTCGTTCTGCCGAGCCTGCAACTCCATGAGGTCCGCCTCGGGGACGCGTCTTAGCCAACACCGCGTCCACCTTCGCAAGGCCGTCGCGATATTTGCCGATCGAGCTGCTCGCAGGCCCTGGTCCAGCGCCTCATGGCGGAGAAACCATACCGTGGTCCAGCGCAGCAGGAGCTGCAGCTCGGCATAGAGCCTGTTCTGCAGCGCGCCGGAGATCTTCGTATCGAGGGCGTCGATCGCAGCGTTGAGGACCGACGAAATCGAAACTGAATCGCGTGCCGCCGCGGCGGCCGAGGCGATATCGGCAGGCGCAGCGCTCGTCTCACTTGTTACATAGGCGATGAAGCTCGGGCCGCCGCGATTGATCATGCTGTTGGCGAGCAGGGTGGCGATGATCTCGCGCCGAGCCTGTGATGCTCGATGTCCTCGGCGAAGCGTTCCTGCATCGCCTTGGGGAAATAGCGCTTGAGCTCGCGCGACAGATAGGGATCGTCGGGCACGCCGCTGGCCAGGATCTCGCCATAGAGCGAGATCTTCGCATAGGCCATGATGCACCGCGAGTTCGGGGCGCGTCAGCCCGCCGCCCTTGAGATCGCGCTCGATGATGACGGTATCGCTTGGCAAGCATTCGAGCTTGCGGTCGAGCTCACCCGCTTCTCGAGCTGCTGCATGAGCTGAATGGCGTAGCCGTTCTCGGTCGTTCCCTGCTCGAGCGCCAGCGACAGGCACAAGGTCTGCAGATAGTTGTTGCGCAGGACGAGGCCCGCCACGTCCTCGGTCATGTCGGCGAGGAAGCTTGTTCCGGTCCTCGCGCGTCGAGCCTTCCCGCGGCTTCTGCCCGCGACAGGCCGATCTTGATATTGACCTCGATGTCGGAGGAATTGACGCCCGCCGAATTGTCGACGGCATCGGTGTTGATGCGCCCGCCGTTGAGCGCGAACTCGATACGCGCCTCGCTGCGTGAGGCCGAGATTGGCGCCCTCGCCGACGACCTTGACCTTGAGCTCGATTGGCATCGACCCGCAAACTGTCATTGGCGCGGTCGCCGGCATCGGCCTGGGTTTCGCTCGAGGCCTTCACATAGGTGCCGATGCCGCCGAACCACAGGAGATCGGCGGCGGAGAGGAGCAGCGCATGCATGAGCTCCTGCGGCGTCGCCGTGCCGGCGCGAAGCCCGGTCAGGGCCTTGCATCTCAGGCGATGAGCGGTATTGCCTTGAGCTGGCCGGGAAAACACGCCGCCGCCCTTGCTGATAAACGATTTGTCATAATCCTGCCAGCTCGAGCGCGGCAGAGCGAACAGCCGCTCGGCGCTCCTCGAAGGAGGCTTGCCGGATCGGGATCGGGGTCGATGAAAATGTCGCGATGGTCGAAAGCGGCGAGAAGCCTGATCTGCGCGCGACAACAGCATGCCATTGCCGAACACGTCGCCCGACATGTCGCCGACGCCGATCACCGTGAAGGGTGTCGTCTGGATGTCGATATCGATCTCGCGGAAATGCCGCTTGACCGCCTCCCACGCGCCTCGCGCGGTGATCGCCATCTTCTTGTGGTCGTAGCCGGCGGAGCCCCCGGAGGCGAAGGCATCGTCGAGCCAGAAGCCATGCGCGGCGCGAAATCCCATTGGCGATATCGGAGAAAGTTGCCGTGCCCTTGTCGGCGGCGACGACCAGATAGGGATCATCGCCGTCGCGCCGCACCGTGTCGGCGGCGGCACAACCTTGCCGTCCTTCGAGATTGTCGGTGAGGTCGAGCAGGCTCGAGATGAAGCGCTTGTAGACCCTGACCCCCTCGGCCTGGATCGGCTTCGCGGCTGTCGCCCGATCTGGCAAGCGCTTCGGGCACGAAGCCGCCCTTGGCGCCGACCGGCACGATGACCGCATTCTTCACGCTCTGCGCCTTGGCGAGGCCCAGGACTTCGGTGCGGAAATCCTCCGGCCGGTCCGACCAGCGGATGCCGCCGCGCGCCATCGGCCCGCCGCGCAGATGCACGCCTTCGACGTCGGGCGCATAGACGAAGATCTCGGCAAAGGGCCTGGGTTCCGGCAAGCCCTCCACCGCTTGCTGTCGATCTTGAAGGTGATGATCGGCGGCTCACCGTCGTCCTTCGGCGTCTGGAAAAAGTTGGTCCGCAGATCGCGGCGACGAGATTGACGATAGCGGCGGATGATGCGATCCTCATCGAGACTCGCAGACTCGACCAGTGCCTTCTCGATTTTGGCTTGCGCAATCTTCGGCGTCCTTCTCGCTATGCGCCTTCGGGATCGAACAACGCATAGAACAAGCGCGACGAGTTCACGCGCGATCGCCGCATGCTTCACCAGCGTCTGCGCCATGTAGTCGGGCGAGTAGGACGCGGCCGACTGGCGGATATAGCGGCCGAAGGCGCGCAACAAGCGCAACGTCGCGCCAGACGAGGCCTTCGCGCAAGGTCAGCGCCGTTGAAGCGCGTCATTCTCCGCCCGTCCCGTCCACACGGCGAGGAAGGCTGTCTTCGAGATGGTGCAAAACGTCTGGCTCCGGTTGGCGCATCGCCGCCGCGCGCCTGCAATAGGACGTCATGAATGACGGCCCGGCTGCCACCTGCTCGAGGCCGGCGAGAGGACATGGGTCGTCTCGGAGATCGCCTGGAGGCCCAGATTTTCGAGAATCGGCAGCCGGCGGCCGAGCGCTATGGCCTCGCCCTGATGATAGAGGCGCGAATGGAATTCTGCGGCGCCATCGCCCGCCGCCTTGATGAATTCGACGCCGACCTGATCGCTCCCGACCAGCGCCTCGATTTCGGCGATGTCCTTGAGCGCAGGCTTCGGGGTCGGTCGCGTCGCGATAGCCGGGCGGGAAGGCGCCGCGCCAGCGCGCAATGCGCTCCTGGTCGGCAGCCTTGCCGCGATGAGCGCGCTTTCGAGCCGGTCATCCCAGTTGCGCACCGTCTCCACGATCGTCTGTTCCAGCGCTGGCGAGATCGGGCGTTCGGCTCCTTGCCGGCATTGCGCAGGATGATGAAATGGACGCGCACCAGCGTACCTTCGCCGAAGGATGGGCGCGAAGCTCGCCACCCGCCCGTCGAAGGCCTCGGCCAGCATATTCGCCCACCTTGCGGCGCACATCGGAATCGAACCGATCGCGCGGGATGAAGACGAAGGCCGAAACAAAACGGTCGAACTTGTCGCGCCGCACGAACAGCCGGGTGCGCGGCCGCTCTTCGAGCCGCAAGATCCCTGCGCCATCTCGTCCAGAACTTCGGCATCGATCTGGAACAGCTCGTCGCGCGGAAAGCTTTCGAGGACTGCTGATCGAGCGCCTTGCCGGAATGGCCGGAAGGCGAAAAGCCGCTTGCCGCCACGACCCGCTGCGAGCTTCTTGCGCAGGAGCGGAATGTCGTTGGGGTTCTGGGTATAGGCCGATGAGGTGAAGAGCCCGATGGCGCGCAATTCGCCGGAAAGATCGCCATCGCTGTCGAACAGCTTGACGCCGACATAGTCCATGCGACGCACGGCGATGCACGGTGGAGCGCACGTCGGACTTGGTGATGATGAGGGCGGCCGGCTGCATTCAGGAATTCGCGGATCTGCGGGCGTCATCGCGGCGAGCTTGCCGCCGCGCTTCAGCACTTCGATCTCGCGGCTTGCGCAAGATGCCGAGACCGACTGTCGGCGACCGGCTTGAGCTCGCCCTTCTCGGCGCCGCCCTCGAAGTCGTATTCGCGCATGCCGAGGAAGGTGAAGTGGTTGTCGAGCAGCCACTGCAGGAAGGCGATCGACTCGGTGAGCTCCTCGATCGGGATCGGCGGCGGGTCTTTCTGATAGTGCGCGATCGCCTCACGCAGGCGCTGCTGCATCGCCCGCCAGTCGAGGACGGCGATCGCGGACATCGGCGAATACGCCTTTGAGCTCCTCCTCGAGGGCCTTGCGCTCTCCTCGGCGTCAATGCGCGAGAGATGGATGTGGATGAAGCTCTCGCGAATCGCTGCGCATCGGCGGCTGGGCCTGGCTTGCGATCCCGGTGAGCTTGCCCGGAGCCGTCGCGCTTCACCGACAGGACCGGGTGCAGCGCCAGCCGCACTTCATGACCGCGCTCGGTCAGGAGGCCGATGGTCGAATCGACCAGGAACGGCATGTCGTCATTGACGATGTCGATGAGCGTCACATCCCCGAACGCGACGGCGGGATTGGTGACGGCGATCTTGGTGCGGCCGGGCCGGCGCTCGCTGAGGAAAGCGAGCCGTCCACTGACGAGTTCATGCAGGTCTGGCGGCGGAACGGCCCTCAAGGTCTTCCAGCGGCGCCTTTTCCAGAAGCTGGCGCGTCAGCATCTTTTCCCGCTCGCCCTTGGCCTTTCCCTCCGCCGTTTTGATGAGGGTGACCAGAGGATCATGCGGCGACATCGCGATACTCCCATCAGCAACCGGCAGCTCGCCGGATTGGCCCGGTCTTGCCCACTCTTTAGAAGTATTGCGACAGAAGAGCTACAGGAATAGGGCGGACACAACCGGTGGCTAATCCAGCGTGCCGGGCTTGAGTTCTGGGTTCTTCTGATAACCCGGCCCGACCACCAGAGGCTGGTTCGGCAGGCTCGCCTGGTCGACATCCGTATGAAAATTTCGTTCGTAGCGGGCAACTTCCTTGCCTTGGGCGTCGATCAAGCCGCATTACCGCTTTATAGTCACGCTTTGGCTCGATGCCGGTCAGATTGGGGGATTTGAAGCTGTATTGCACTTGCCCGGAGACCACCTTCTCGCGGCTGATCGCGGGCTCAGAGGCTGCCCGGCACTTCGAACTGCGCCTCGATCACGCCGCCTTCTGGCAGCGTGCGCAGCGGCTTGGCGACGAAGCCATAGAAGGCTTCGGCATTACGGTAGTTGAAAATGAAGCCGCCGCCGGCAAAGGAGAGATAGGGCGCATTCGCGTCCTCGCCGCAGGCCGCAAGAAGCAAGGCGAATGTGACGAAAATGATTTTGCGCAGCATTTTTGGCTTACCTCATGCTTCGCTGTCGCGTCTCAGACCCGACGCTCAACAGCCCATCCGGTTTGATGATGAAGATCAATATGACAATCAGGAAGACCGCCACGTCGCGATAGACGATCGGGAAATAGGCGCTCCATATGGTTTCGATGCCGGCGAGCAGAAAGCCGCCGACAATGGCGCCGCCGATCGTGCCGAAGCCGCCGATGATGGTGGCGAACAATGCCTTGAGGCCGAGAACCAGCCCCATATAGAAGCTGACCCCGCCATAGCCGATAGCGATGATCCAGCCCGACACCGCCGCGAAGGCCGCCGCCGCGGCGCCCGTCCAGGTGAGCACGCGGTCGGTGTCGATGCCGCAGAGTTGGGCCAGACGCGATATTCTGCGAGCAGGCCCGCCACAGGCGTCCCGCCCGGCTTCTGGCGAGAACCAGAGCGAGGCCGGTCATGAGCACGGCACTGATGCTCAGGATGATGAAATGCATGCCGGTCACATGCACGATGAAGCCGTCGAAATCGATATTGACCCAGGGATCGGCGAATATCGGAGACAGCCATTGCTCGCGCCCGGCCGACTGCACGCGCAAGCTCTCTTGCAGCGTGATCGAGGCACCAATCGAGGCAATCATGATCGCCTGGGTGGGTGAGCGCACCAGGGGCGTGAAGATGCCCGTTTGCATCACAGCGCCGAGCGCCGCGGTCGACACCGCTGCGATCAGGAATACCGCAGCGATGGCAAGGCTTGTCTGCCAGTTGTCGGCGAGCATGAACATCATGGCATAGATCGCGGCGAATGCGCCGAAGGTCGCCATGTCGCCGAAGGAGAGCACGATGCGGTTGGTGATGCCGTGGAGCAGCGCATAGGCGACGGCCAGCAGGCTGTAGAGCGCTCCGACGAGGCTCGCATTCACCATTTGCTGGACGACATAGCCCGTCGACCTGATCGCGCCCTGGGCGAGAGCAGGTTCGGACAGGAGGAGAAAGCTCCCTGCACCCGCGAGGCCGGGAACAATCCATTTTGACGGGCTAATCATGGTTTGCTAGTAAGAATGACGCCATGGCCCCTCTCTGTCAATTCGAACGATGACCGCCTCATATCCCTGGCATGATCATCATTTCATCAACCGCAATCCGGCGTTGGATTTCGCCAATATGGTGGTCTGGCGCGGCGAGCCCGGACGCCATGAGGATCGCGGACAGTCGCTTGAAAACCTTAAAGGCTGGGCCGCCTATGCGGGTCTCGCCATGCCGGCGTCCGATGTCGGTGAGTGCGTGAAAGTGCGAGAGGCCATCGACCGCTATTTCCGCTCAAGCGAGGGCTGGCCCGATCTCGTCGCGTTCTACGCGCTGGCGCTTGCGAAAGATGATGATCCCTTCCTCACGACGATCCTGCACGAAGCAATGGCGCTGGCCTTCTCGCCCGACAAGGCACGGGTGCGGGTCTGCGGCAATTGCGGCTGGCTTTTCTTCGACCACACCCGCAACGCCAACAAGCGCTGGTGCAGTCAAACCTGCGGCAGCCGCACCAAAGCGCGGCGCTACTATGCGCGGAAGCGAAAGTCTTCCGGTTGATGGCTGGCTCAGTCGTCCACGAGCAGCCCAACCCTGACCCATCTGGAGATGGCGCCTATCAATTGATCATGTGGTCCTGTTGACAGAGCAGGCTCGATCAATTATTTAACCGGCAGATTAATTAACTGATCAGTTCAATACTATGCAAACCGATCATCTGAGCACAACCTTTGCCGCCCTGGCGGATCCGACCCGGCGCGCCATCCTGTCGCGGCTGGCCTTGGGCGAGGCGACGGTCACCGAGCTTGCCGAGCCCTTCCGGATGAGCCTTCCCGCCGTCTCCAAACATCTTAAGGTCCTCGAGCAAGCCGGCATGATCGCCCAGAGCCGCGAGAAGCAGTGGCGTCCGCGCCGGCTCCAACCCCAGGCACTCAAGCAAGCGGCCGACTGGCTCAACCACTACCGCCAGTTCTGGGACGAAAGCTTCGGGCGTCTCGATGCCTATCTGAACGCCTTGCAGATAAAGGGAGGCGGCGATGGTCCCAAGAGCTGAAGCTCTTTGCCGCGAATTCGCACATATCGGCTCGATGAAAGGAAAGCCTATGATCGCCTCGAACAACACCGATGTCCGAAAGAGCAGGCTCGAACTCGTCATCACGCGAGTCCTCGATGCGCCGCCGGTCCTTGTCTACAAGGCCTGGACCAGCCCCGAGCACATGGCGCGCTGGATGGGGCCTGAAGGTTTTACCGCGCCCTCGGTGAAGCTCGACGTGCGCGAGGGCGGGCACTATCGCGCACGAATCCGCTCCCGCGAGGGTAAGGATTACTGGTTCCGCGGCACCTATCGCGAAGTCGTCGAGAACAGGCGCCTCGTCTTCACCTTCGCTTGGGAAGAGAACGGCGAGCGCGGTGAGGAAAACCTGGTGACCGTAACCTTCGCAGAGGAAGGCGGAAAGACCCGCATGACGTTCAAGCAAGTGCCCTTCCTGTCGGTCGAAGAGCGCGATGGCCATGAAGGCGGCTGGAGCGAAGCTTTCAACAAGCTTGGCGATTATGTTGCCACGTTGCGGGTTATCTGAGCCTTTTGCTCAGGCCGAAAGTTCGCGATCCGCTTGGCCCATCATCCGCAATGAGCAGTTCAGGTGCCGATACTGACACTCTTAGTCCAACAACGGGCTTAGACCTCTCCGCCGCTGGTCTAGAAAATTTCTCGATGTTTTTTGGGAGCCGTGTCGATTTCGCCCGACTTCATTCGTCGTCCTTCCGTAGCCGCGTCGCGGCCGACATCGCAGGAACAGGAGAAAACCTATGAGATTCATGATCATCGTCAAAGCGTCGAAGGATTCCGAAGCAGGCGTCATGCCAGGCGAGGAGCTTCTCGCCACCATGGCGGACTATCATCAGCAGCTTGCCAAGGCAGGCGTGCTGCTCGATGCCAATGGGCTTCAACCCTCGTCCAAAAGCTGGCGCATCCAATATGAGGGCGGCAAGCGCCGCGTCATCGACGGGCCTTTCGCGGAGACCAAGGAACTGATCGCCAGCTACACCATCATCCAGGTGAAGTCGCGCGCGGAGGCGCTGGAATGGGCCCGCCGTTTCCCCAATCCCCATGAGGCAGACGGCGAGATCGAAATCCGCCAACTATTCGAGCTTGAGGATTTCACCCAGGGTGAAGCGATCGAGAGATTCCGCGACATGGGTGTTGCGGCAGCAAGGACGTGAGTTCCCCGTTTAATCAACCAAGGAGAGGAATAGGACCATGCGTGTTCAACCTTATCTGTCTTTCGAGGGCCGTGCCGAAGAGGCGCTCGATTTCTACACCAGGGCGGTGGGCGCCCAGGTGAATGTGAAGATGCGCTTCAAGGATGCGCCCCCGATGGAAGGCTCGGACAATAGCTGCGCCGATATGGGTGGGGAGCCGCGCACCGGCGACAAGATCATGCATTCGGAGTTCAAGATCGGCGAGTCGGTGATCATGGCGTCTGACGGCTATTGCTCCGGCAAGACCAGTTTCGCCGGCGTCTCGCTCGCCATCCAGGCGAAGGACGACGCCGAGGCCAAGCGGATCTTCGACGGCCTCGTCACCGGCGGGAAGGTGCATCAGCCATTGATCAAGACCTTCTTTGCGACGAGCTTCGGCATTCTCGCCGACAAGTTCGGCGTGAGCTGGATGGTCGTCGCCCCTGAAACCCCGTGAGGAGATATCATGAAAGTTCTGGTGTTTGTGAAAGCCACCAAGGAGACGGAAGCGGGTGTCATGCCCTCGACCGAGCTTCTGGCGGCGATGGGCAATTTCAATGAGGAACTGGTCAAGGCCGGCATTATGTTGGCTGGCGAAGGCCTGCATCCCTCCTCCAAGGGCAAGCGGGTGCAGTTCACCAGCAAGCCGCCGCGCGTGATCGATGGCCCCTTTGCCGAGACCAAGGAGCTGATTGCCGGCTTCTGGATCTGGAAGGTGAAGTCCATGGATGAAGCCCTTGAATGGGCCGGACGCGCCCCCATGGAACAAGAAGACGTGCTCGAAATCCGTCCCGTCTTCGAGGCGGAGGATTTCGGCGAAGCCCTCACGCCGGAGCTTCGGGCTCAGGAGGAACGCCTGCGCGCCGCGAGCGAGAAATTGTCGAAAACGTAACGGAACCCCGCCCGCGGCATATCGATGTCGCGGGCAGCTTGCCGGAAATAGCAATCTTCCAACCCAAGGAGAACCAGCATGGCTTATGTCGATGGTTTCGTGTTGCCGATGCCCAAGAGGAACCTTGCCAAATACCGCAGACTTGGAAAGCTCGCGGGCAAGGTCTGGCGTGAGCATGGCGCGCTCGACTACAAGGAATGCATCGCCGATGACGTGCCCATGGGCAAGATCACGTCCTTTCCGCGCAGCGTCAAGCAGAAGGCAGGCGAGACTGTGGTCTTCGCCTGGATCACATACAAGTCGCGAGCCGATCGCGATCGCATCAACAAGAAAGTGATGGCCGATCCGCGCCTCTCCGGCATGGATTCGAGGAAGATGCCATTCGATGCCAAGCGCATGATCTATGGCGGCTTTAAGGTCATGATCGACATGTAGGAGCGGCGCGCAGCGCTTGCCGCACAGGATCACGATGCGGCAGCAGCCTTCTTGCGCGCGACCACCTCCTCATAGGCCGCCTGCAACCGCTCCATCACCGATGGGCCTCGTCGCTTTTTGAGAGGTTTGCCCAGATGCAACGCACGCAATTCATCGGCCAGATCCCGCCACAGAGACGGACCGCCTTTCTCCAGCACGTCCGCTCGAACACCGAGCGCTTCGCTGACGGGCAGGTATTTGCGTCCCCAGACCGCCATTTGCGCCAGCACCGGCACGAGATCGATGCCTTTCTCGGTAAGGCTGTAGAGCGCCTTCTGCTTGTGGCTCGGATCGTCCGACTTCGACAAGATGCCCTCCTCGACCAATCGCTTCAATCGGTCGGCGAGGATGTTGGACGCGATGCCCTCCATCGACCGGGTGAGCAGCTCGCGGAAGTGCCGTCTATCACCGAAGACGATGTCCCTGATGATGATCAGACTCCATTTGTCGCCCAGGATCTCGAGCGCGAGATTGATCGGACAACCGGACCGGTGCGCATCGTTGTTCATGGAATTCTCCAACCGGTTGCATAATCGCATCGGTTCCGATAATGTGCAACTGGTTGCAGTAGACAATCGGTATCCGAGGTCTATTTGCCAAACAGCTGACTAAGAGGAGGAAAACATGAAGCTTTACGTGGCGCCCGGCCCCAATTCCTACCGTACGCGCATCTTCATGGCCGAGAAAGGACTCGAACTGCCGATGGTGCAGCTCGATTTCGCCAAGCGCGAGCACAAGTCCGCAGAATTCCTGAAGCTCAACTCGCTGGGCCAGGTGCCGGTGCTCGTTCTCGATGACGGCAGTGTCATCACCGAGAGCATCGCGATCTGCCGCTATCTGGAAGCGCTTCATCCCTCGCCCGCCTTGTTCGGCGCGGATGCAGCGGCGCAAGGCAAGGTCGAGATGTGGAACCGGCGCATGGAGAACGAAGTCTTCGGCACCATTGGCAATGTCGTGCTGCACACCAATGAATTCTTCAAGGAGCGCCTGACCCAGGTGCCGTCCTTCGCCAAAGCGCAGAAGCGAGCGATTCCTGAAAAATGGGCCTGGCTCGACCGCGAGATGAGCGACGGCCGGCCCTATCTCGCGGGCGATGAGTTCTCCACGGCCGATATCACCGGCATGATCACGCTGTGGCTTTCGGACGTCTTCAGCTTCGACGTCCCGTCCGATCTCGCTTACGTGCAGCGCTGGAACGAGCGCCTGCGCCAGCGCCCGAGCTGGAACGCGTGAATCAATCGCGCCGCGCCGCGGCGAGGTGGCGGATGATTGCGGAAAAATCCTGCGCCGCACCGCCCGCTTCGCTGAATTGGCGATAGAGCTTCTCGGCATGGGCGCCGAGCGGCGTCACCGCACCCGTTTCCGCGGCCGCCTGCTGTGACAGGGCCAGGTCCTTGAGCATCAGGGCGGCAGCGAAGCCTGGTCGGTAGTCGTTGTCGGCGGGCGAATGCGGTCCGATACCTGGCACCGGACAATAAGTCGTCAGCGACCAGCATTGGCCGGAGGCCGCGGAGGCCACGTCATAGAGCGCCTTGGCATCGAGGCCGAGCTTTTCGGCGAGCACGAAGGCTTCCGAGACCGCGATCATCGATATGCCGAGGATCATGTTGTTGCAGATCTTGGCCGCCTGCCCCGCACCCGCATCGCCGCAGTGAACGATGCGCTTGCCCATGGCGGCAAGAATGGGATTGCCGCGCTCGAAGGCGGATTTCTCGCCGCCCACCATGAAGGTCAGCGTCGCCGCAGCCGCACCTGCCGTTCCGCCCGAAACCGGCGCATCGAGACTCTGCATGCCCGCCCGCTGCGCCAAGCCATGCGCCTCGCGCGCGCTCGCAACGTCAATGGTCGAGCAATCCATAAACAGCGTTCCGGGGCTTGCGGCCCTAAGGACGCGGCGATAGAGATCGAGCACGTGCTGGCCCGCCGGCACCATGGTGATGACCGCACCCGCCGAGCCGACGGCATCTTCAGCGCTCTTTGCCGCCGCAATACCTTGCGCGGTCGCCCTTTCGAGATTGTCCGGAACGATGTCGAAGCCCGCGACGGCGAAATTCGTGGCGGCGAGATTTGCCGCCATCGGCCCGCCCATATTGCCAAGCCCGATAAAAGCGATCTTCATGACGGCACACTCCTCGATGCGAGGCCGAGCTCATCCTTGCCGAGCGGGGCAAACAGCACCACCACATCGCTCGAGCGCACATCGGCGAGCCGGGTTGGACGCCATTGCGGCCTGCCGTCCCTGTCGACGAGAATCGCCCTGACGCCTTCACGGAAATCATGCAGGCCAACGGCGCGATGGGCATAGCGATATTCGTGATCGATGCTTTCTTCCACGCTTGCGAGCCCGCGCACCTTGCGCACCGAGAAATGCGCCGCCGCGAGAGCCGTCGGAGAATGGGCAGAAATCTTCCTCAGCGTCTCCTCGGCCCAAGGACCGCCCTTCGCCTCGAGCCGGCGCACCGCCTGGTGGATTGTTTCGGTGCCAAAAGCGAAATCGATATCGGCCCGCCGGGCGGCAAGATCGCCGGCACCGGAGGGGTTGGCGAAGCGGCACGCCGTTTCGCTTGCGTCACGTCCTTCGCACAGTGCGGCGACGAAAGCTGGAATGTCTTCCGCCCTGATCATCGTGTCGGCGAAGCCCGCATGGATCGCGTCCGCGGCATTCATGCGATAGGCGGTCGCCGCCATATATTCACCGGCATGGCCGGGTGCCCGGGCAAGCAGCCATGAACCGCCGACATCCGGCGTGAAGCCGATCGCGGTTTCGGGCATGCCGACATGCGACCGATCGGTGACGATGCGATGTGAGCCATGCGCCGACAGTCCGACGCCACCGCCGAGGCAGAAACCGTCCATGATCGCGACATAGGGCTTTCCATAGCGCGCGATCATTGCATTGAGCCGGTACTCGGCACGCCAATAGGTCCGGGCGAATTCGGGATTCGTCGCGATGACGTCATAGACGGCTCTTATGTCGCCGCCCGCACAGAAAGCGCGGCCGCCGGCGCCGTCGATGACGACATGCTTGATGCGATCATCGTCGCGCCATCGGGTGAGTGCTGCCGTGATGGCGTCGGTCATCGGCAGGTTGAGGGCGTTGAGCGCCTTGGGCCGGTTGAGCGTGATGCGGCCGGCGGCGCCTTCGCTGCGGATAACAACGTCTTCTGTCATTTCTCGCTAGGGTCCCGAATCTGAAGTTCGCATGACCTCGCAGCGTCTTCCGAGCGAACTTCCGATTCGAAAGGACCCTAGAAAATCCAATAATCCTAGTGTGCTTCTGAACGCGAAGTTCCTGTCGATACAGCGGTTAGATAACAGGAACTTCGCGTCCAGCACACTAGTCGTCGCTCAGCATGTCGCGCGCGACGATGACCCGCATGATCTCATTGGTGCCTTCGAGGATCTGATGCACTCTGAGATCACGCACGGTTTTCTCGATGCCGAAATCCTTGAGATATCCATAGCCGCCATGGATCTGCAGCGCCTCATTGGCGACGCGGAAGCCCGTATCGGTGACGAGCCTCTTGGCCATGGCGCAGAATTTGCGCGCATCGGGCGCATTCTGGTCGAGCTTCCAGGCCGCCTGGTAGAGGAAGATGCGTGCTGCCTGCAATTCGGTCTCCATGTCGGCGATCTTGAACTGCAGCGCCTGGAAGTCGGCCAGGCTTTTGCCGAAGGCTTTGCGCTCCTTCATATAGGCGACGGCCTTGTCGAGAGCCGCTTGCGCTGCTCCCAGACTGGACGCAGCGATGCTGAGCCTGCCGCCATTCAGCGCGCTCATCGCGATCGAAAATCCTCTGCCCTCCGCGCCAATGAGCTGGGTCGCCGGTACGCGCACCTGATCGAGATTAACGATCGCGGTCGCCTGCGCATTCCAGCCCATCTTCTTCTCATTGGCGCCGAAGCTCAGGCCCTCCGCGCCCTTTTCGATGAGCATGCAGGAGATGCCTTTCGGCCCTCCCTCCCCGGTGCGGCACATCACCAGATAGATGTCGGAGTAGCCGGCGCCCGAGATGAAGGCCTTGGAGCCGGTCACGCGATAGTGGCTGTTGCCGTCCTTGACCGCGCTGGTCTTGAGGGCCGCGGCATCGGATCCGGAGCCTGGTTCGGTGAGGCAAAAGCTCGCGATGATGTCCATGGCGCAGAGCCGCGGCAGCCACGTCCGGCGCTGCTCCTCCGTGCCATAGGTGTCGATCATCCAGGTGCAGGCATTGTGGATCGAGAGGAATGTCGCCACCACTGGATCGCCATATGAAAGCTCCTCGAAGATGAGGACGGAATTGGCGCGCGAGAGGCCCGATCCGCCGTGATCCTCGCGCACCGCAATGGCGGCAAGGCCGAGCTCAGCCGCAGCCTTCAGCACGTCGCGCGGGATCGTCCTCTCTTCCTCCCACTGCAGGGCGAAGGGCGCGAGCTTGTCGGCCGCGAAGCTTTTCACCATGTCGCGGATGGCAGTCTGGTCGGCAGTCAGAGAGAAATCCATGAACCGGCCCCTGCGGGATTCGCTCCAGCACTTGCCTCAGGGGTAAGGGCCGATCGCATATCCTTCGGCATTTAGCCGATCCTGGACCCGTTTGCGATAGGCCATGATGTCGGCGGGGGCCGCGCGGCGCAGCGCCTCGATTTCCGTACCGTCAAACGGTTTCCAGGCCTCGGGCGTGCTCTCGCCGCCATAGATCTTCACCACCCAGTTGAGCAATGAAGCCGTCTCATCGCTGTCGAGGCCCGAATTGACGATACCCGGCACATTGGCGAAATAGAGCCGCGCCTCCTTGGTGCGCACCAGATGGCCGACGACACCTTTGAGTGGCGGGATGCGCCCGAGTTCGGGACTGACGCCTTCCACCGTATGGCAGCCGGTGCAATGCAGCGCGTAGTTATAGTTGGGCTCCGCCGCTTGCGCGCCCGCCGTCGTAAGGAGTGCGAGGATGACGATGGCGCAGCGGCGCATCCTATTCTCCGAACATCGACCGCATGTCGCGCAGTGTCTGGTGATCGACTGTGGTCTTTCTCAAGGGGGCGACATCGGCGGCGGCGAGTGAACCGTACTGTTCCCCGGCAAGGCCGTTCAGATCCTGCGCCACGTAATTGGCGAGGCCCGCGACATCATCATCGCTGAAATCGGCGCGCGGCGGCATGGCGCTGACATAGAGTTGGCCCTTGACCTTGATCGGACCGGAGAGCCCGTGGATGACGACCAGCGCCACATAGTCGCGCTGGATGCTGCCCGCTTTCTTGAGCGTCTCCGAGACGAGCGGCGGCGCCAGTCCCGGCGTCCCCACGCCGCCTTCCTGATGACAGGCGACGCAATTCTCGGAATATAGAGACGCACCATCCGCCGCTGCCTGGCCGGAGGAGATCCCGAGCAGCGCGGCCGCCAGAGCAAATCGATGGATCATCAGCCGGTACCGATCACCGCGGCGACGGTGCAGTGATAGAGGCCGCGGCTGTTGGCCATGCACCAGTTGATGTCATTGTGGATGCCCATGCGATAGCCGGGCCGCTCCCTGAGATTGTAATTGCACAGGCAGTTGCCGCACGATACCTGGCCGCAGCAGTCATTGTAGCTGATGAGATAGGCCTTGTTGTCCGTGGGGCTCTGGCAGGTGCCGACCCAGGTAACCTTGGATGCTTCGGAACCGGGCGGGCAGCTCGCGAGCGAGCCGCCGCAGCACGTGCAGAGGAATCCGTCGAGGGCGCAATAGCGCCAGTATTCGCAGGTCTCATCGCCCTCATCGCGCGTGCTGGCGGCGTGCGCGCCGCCCGAGCGGTCGAAGGGCAGCATCGGCAAGATGGCGCTGCCGGCGATGGCGCTGCCGAGGGCGGAAAGCGCATTGCGCCTGCCGATGCGTTGCGCGCCGAGGCGCGTCGCCATCTCGCTCAAGCGGTCGAAGCTTTCCACGAGCCTTTGCATTGATCCGATCATGTCAAACCCTCCTCAAGCTTCCTTGACCTGATCCAGGAAGCCCTGAATCGAGGCGACACCCATTTCCTTGGCATTGAATAGGCTTTCGAGCTGCTCGCGACTGTTGATGAGCCCCTTTGAACGCACCGTCCCCTCGCCGTCGAGTACGACGCCATAAGGCAGGCGGCTGACGCGGTAGGCCATGCCGAGATCGCTCGACAGGACATAGGGAAAACCGTCGAGCCTGTGGCTCGTGATGAAGGCTTCGTGCTTGGGCGCATCGCCGTCGCTGGCGAGCACGATGTCGAGCCAGCTCTTCTCCGCCTTCTGTGCCGATTTGAGGACGGGCAGCAGTTTCTTGCACACCGGACAGGTCGGCGACAGGAAGAAGATGAGGAGCGACCGGCCAGTTTGCGCGCCGATCGGAACGGGCTTGCCCGAGCCCAGCGCCGAGAGCGCGAATTTGGGCGAGGCTTCGCCGATCTTGGGTCCTGAATCGGTCATCAGCGCGCCCATCGGCGCGACGCGCTCGAACAATATGCCGATCTGGCGGGCAAGCGCTATCACCACTATGCCAAGCGCCAAGACGACGGCCCAGAGCAGGATGAGGGCTATGGTGAAAGCGTCCATGGCTCAGCTCCCGTTCCTGCTGTTGCGGATGAACTGCCGATGCGCATCATTGGCGGCGACCTGCTCGCTGGCGAGGATAAGGAGCCAAACCGTGACTACCGACAGGCCGAGAATGGCGGCGTCCGACCAGGAGATGCCGCGCAGCGTAGGCGGAGCGAGGGCCAGTCCGGCGATCAAGCCGAGGATCACATTGCGGGCGACGAGGAACCATGAGAGGCCTTGCTCCGAGCCGCCACAGCCGCAATCGATCAAATAGCGTCCGCGCCGGAGATTGAGGGCGATGGCGGCAGCATAGAGGAGGAGCAGGACGACCGCTCCGATGGCTGCCGCCTGCCGCAGCGCCGGAATGACGAGGCCGACGACGATGGCGGCTTCGGCCAGAACCAGAATGAGCGCGCCCGGCGCCACGACATTCTGCGGCAGGATCTCATAGTCCGCGGCGAGCGCCTTGAACACCGCGAAATCGCTGAGCTTGTGCCAGATCGCGCGCACGAAGACGGCGATGGTCACTCCGCATGCGATCAGTATGATGAGCGGATCGAGCTGCATCACTGCGTCTCGGCCTGGATCGGCGTATTCCCGGCCTTCTGCTCGCCGGCCGCGGTGAGCGCAAAGCCTTTGCTCGCATCGGACGTGTAGCGCAGCACCTTGAGGCCGACGAGATCGATGGCATAGACGATGGGATCATCGCCCTGCCCGACCGCGACCGAGAAGGCCGTGGTGGTGGGCGAGCGCGACAGGAGCTTCTTGTTGCGCAGGTCATAGGCCCAGATCTCTTCGGCCGGGTTCTTGTGCGAGCCCTCTGAACCGCCCTTGTGCATCAGCACGAACAGCACGCCCGATTTTGGATGGAAGGCATGCGTCTGGTAGCCGCTTGGCCGCCAATCGCCTTCGACGCCCCTGCTCATCTCGATCTTCTCGACGAGCTTTGCGGTGTCGCCCTCGAGATCGACGACATAGATGTTGCCGGTGAAGGACGCGAAGACCCAGTTGTTGCCGTCGCGCTCGCCATGGATGAAGAGCGCATCCTTGTCGGCATCGAAGATCGGCTCCGAAGCCTTGCGGTCCGCCGCCGAGCCGTCCTCCTTCAGCGTATAGCTGCCGAAGGTTCCGTCGCCGCACATGGTGGCGAAGCGCAAGCTATTGGTCGCGGTCGGGAAAATACCATAGCAGCCGGCATTGGGCAGCTCTGCCGTCTGCTTCTGGGCCGTCAGATCGACGACGCTGATCGAGGTCGCGGGCGTCGCATTCTGGGCGAAGATCCAGCGATTGTCGGATGAGCCCTGCAGCAGCGGACGGTAATTGAGCGCTTGCACGCGGGTCGTGGCGATCGGGATCTCGCTTTTGAGGACGAGCGTATTCGAATCATAGACCTCGAGCCAGTCGGTGCGTTTGCCGCGCGTGATCTTCTCGATATAGCTGGTGGCGATATAGAAGACGTCCTGCTTTGCCGGGATATAGACCTGGCCGAGGAAGCCGGTGCCCACCATGCCCAGGAGCTTCATGCTGTTGGCGTCGAAGACGCGGATGCGGCCGTCGACGATATGCTCAATGGCCAGATCGGCGATGAAGAGCTTGGGCGTTCCGGCCGGGATCGCCTCGACCGTCACCTGTTCGGGCTGCAAAGGCTCCTGGGCCTGAGCGATGAAGGGAAGAAGCGCGACTAAAGCGCAGGCGAAAAATCCGGTGCGATGCATGGGCACGGTTTCCTCCTCTATGTGCGATCTGGCATGGAGCGCACTGTTGATAGTACTATCCGGCAGCCTTTCTGCAATTTCAACTGATACCTTTGGTCGAACGAGGTGGTAACCCGCATCCGGACGATCCTGTCGCACGCCGGTCGCTTGGGCCTGGCCGCGCTGGCGGCGGCTCTTGTCGTCCTGGCGCTTCTGCCGACCGATGGCTGGTGGTGGTTCAGCCGCCTGCCCGGAATGCTGGCGCTGATCCTCGCCGCCTTGACACTCCTTGTTCAGCCGAGGCCGGAGGGCCCGCGTTGGCATCGCCTCCTCGGCTCATTTGCGATTGTCGCCGTGAGCCTGCACGTGCTTTTGGTTGCGGCATTCGAGCCGGTCTTCTGGCGATGGCTCACCGCTCTCATGCCCATAGAAATCATCTGCGGCATCGCCGCAGCGGTCGCGCTCTTCGCCAGTCTGTCGGTCAGGCGATCGCGCAACCTGCGGGCCGGACTGGGCTCGCCGAGCGCTCTTCTCGTTCATCGGATAGCGGGTTTCGCAGTCGTCGTCGCGGCGAGCGCCCATGTCGCGCTTCTCGCCGGCACGGGGGTCACCATAGCGGGCTTTATTCTGGCGGGCATGCTTCTCCTGGTTGCGGGCGCCCTTGTTCCGGAAAAGCGCAAGCTCGTGCTCGTCGCCCTTCCGGTCATGCTCTGCGGCATCATCACGGCCTTGGCCTTCGGACCTCTGGCGCAGGCGCGGCTCACTGCCTTGCGCGCATCGCCCATCGATCACGCGCGGTTTTCGCATGATGATCATACGGGCTTCATCTGCACCATCTGTCATCACAATTTTACCGATCGCACGGGCAAGGAGAACTGCATCTCTTGTCATAAGAGGCTGTCGACCAGCGAAGCGATGCGGGTCGACCGGCTATTCCACGCCTTTTGCAGCGACTGCCATCGGCGCGAGAAGCTGGCCCGCCGCAAGACTGGCCCGATCGATCATTGCACCGCATGCCACGACAGCTAGTCAGGCAGGTACTACGAAACGTAAGAGTTCCTGACCTTCCCGGATCTGATCACCCGGCTTGCAGCCGACATAGTCGATCTTGCCGGCATGGCCCGCTCTGAGCGTGTGCTCCATCTTCATCGCTTCAAGAACGATCAGTGGCGTTCCCTTCTCCACGATCTTCCCCGGCGCGACGTGGACGGCGATGATCCGGCCCGGCATGGGGGCGGCAATCCTGAGCGCTGCCGCTTCACCAGCTTCATCCTCGAACGCGATGCCGGCACGCCGCAGGCGATAGCCGATACCATCGAGGAAGAGGGTGACATCGTCGCTTGCGGAAGCGAAGCCCGCAAAGACGCGTCGCGCGCCAATATCTGCCGTGAGTCTGCCTCCTCGTGAGAGCGTGGCGCTGACCGGCAGCGTGGATCTCTTGAGATGGAAGAGAAAGCCGTCCCCGACATAGTCGAAGGCAAGCTTGTGCGAGATCTGGCCGCCACTCACCTCGATGAGGGTCAAATTGTCATGCGCGCCACTATAGTGCCGCCAGCCATCCGATTGCGACCACGGATCGTTCGATCCCGCTTGCCGCTCGCCCAAGAGAATGCCCGTCACCGCGAGAACCAGCACATCATCGGATGCCGGCGGAATGCTGGGGAGAAGCTCTTTTTCATGCCGGCCGATGAATCCCGTATCGACATCGCCCTTGGCGAAGGCCTTGTTGGCTGCGAGTCTCGAAAGAAAGGCCGTATTGGTGACAAGCCCGCCGATCTCGGTCTGAGCCAAAGCGCGGCGCAACTGCGCCAGTGCCGAAAGCCGATCACGATCCCACACGATGAGCTTGGCGATCATCGGATCATAGTAGGTGCTGATAGCCTTGCCTTGCGTGATGCCGGTATCGATTCGCACATGTCTGTTCTCGGGCGGAAAGGCGAGATGAGTAATCGTCCCGGCCTGCGGCAGGAAATCGCGATCCGGGTCCTCGGCATAGAGCCTGACCTCAAGGGCATGGCCATTGATCGCGAGCTGGTCCTGGCTCAGCGGCAATCTCTCGCCGGACGCGACTCGCAGCTGCCATTCGACCAGATCGAGGCCGGTGATGAACTCGGTGACCGGATGCTCGACCTGAAGGCGGGTGTTCATTTCCATGAAGAAGAAGGAGCCGTCCTCATCGAGCAGGAATTCGACGGTGCCGGCGCCGACATAGCCGATGGACTTAGCGGCCGTGACGGCGGCTTCCCCCATGCGCCGGCGCAGCGCCTCGGCCATGCCGGGTGCCGGCGCCTCTTCGATCACCTTCTGGTGACGGCGCTGGATCGAGCAGTCGCGCTCGAACAAATATACGCAATCGCCGTGGGCGTCGGCGAAGACCTGGATTTCGACGTGACGCGGCTTCACCAGATATTTCTCGATCAGGACCCGATCGTCGCCGAAGGAGGATTGCGCCTCGCGCTTGGCCGAAGCCAGCTGATCGCGGAATACGGGCTTGCTCTCGGCGACCTTCATGCCCTTGCCGCCACCGCCGGCCGAGGCCTTGATCAGCACCGGATAGCCGATCTTGTCGGCCGCTTTCTCGAGCACGGCCGGCGCCTGGTCCTCGCCGTGATAGCCCGGCACCAGCGGCACATGCGCCTTTGCCATCAGCGCCTTGGCCTCGCTCTTGCCGCCCATGGCGCGGATGGCGGTGGGCGGCGGCCCGACAAAGACGATCTTCGCCTTGGCGCAGGCCTCGGCGAAGGCGGCATTCTCAGACAGAAAGCCGTAGCCCGGATGGATTGCCTCAGCGCCCGTTTTCTTCGCGGCCTCGATGATGGCATCGATTTTGAGATAGCTGTCGCGCGCCAGCGGCCCGCCGATGCGCACCGCCTCGTCCGCTTGCGCCACGTGCAGCGCTTGCGTGTCGGCATCGGAATAGACCGCGATGCTGCGCACGCCCATGCGCCGCGCCGTCCTGATGACCCGGCAGGCGATCTCGCCGCGATTGGCGATAAGCACGGACTTCAGCATGGTCACATCCTGAATATGCCGAAGCGGGTTTCGGGAATCGGTGCGTTGAGCGCGGCCGAAAGGCTCAAGGCAACTACGCGGCGCGTCTCGGCCGGATCGATGACGCCGTCATCCCACAGCCTCGCCGAAGCATAGTAGGGATGACCCTGATGCTCATATTGCTCGCGGATCGGCGCCTTGAAAGCCTCTTCCTCCGCATCGCTCCATTTCTCGCCTTTGGCGGCAAAGCCGTCGCGCTTGACGGTGGCGAGCACATTGGCCGCCTGCTCGCCACCCATCACCGAGATGCGCGCATTGGGCCACATCCATAAGAAGCGTGGCGAATAGGCTCTGCCGCACATGCCGTAATTGCCGGCGCCGAAGCTGCCGCCGATGATCACGGTGATCTTGGGCACTTGCGCGGTCGCAACCGCGGTCACGAGCTTGGCGCCATGCTTGGCGATGCCTTCATTCTCATATTTTCGGCCGACCATGAAGCCGGTGATGTTCTGCAGAAAGAGCAGCGGGATGCGCTGCTGGCAGCAGATCTCGATGAAATGGGCACCTTTGACCGCCGATTCGGAGAACAGGATGCCGTCATTGGCAAGGATCCCGACTGGCATGCCATGCATATGCGCGAAGCCGCAGACCAGCGTTTTGCCGTAGAGCGCTTTGAACTCGTCGAGCATACTGTCGTCGACGATCCGGGCGATCACCTCGCGCACGTCGAAAGGTTCACGCGAGGTGGGCGGCATGACGCCATAAAGTTCGGCCGGGTCATATTGCGGCGCCTTCGACTCGCGTTGGACAAGGTCCGACGGCCTCCTGATCTGCAGATTGGCGATCGCGCGCCTGGCCAGGTCGAGCGCATGCTCGTCATTCTGCGCAAGATGATCGGCGACGCCCGAAAGCCGCGTATGGACGTCCGCACCGCCCAGATCCTCGGCGCTCACCACCTCGCCGGTCGCTGCCTTCACCAAGGGCGGCCCGGCCAGGAAGATGGTGCCCTGCTCGCGCACGATGATGCTCTGGTCCGCCATGGCCGGCACATAGGCCCCGCCCGCAGTGCAGGATCCCATCACCACCGCGATCTGATGGATGCCCTTGGCCGACATATTGGCCTGGTTGAAGAAGATGCGGCCGAAATGGTCGCGATCAGGGAAGACCTCGTCCTGATTGGGCAGGTTGGCGCCGCCCGAGTCCACGAGATAGACGCAAGTGAGCCGGTTCTGCTCGGCGATCTCCTGGGCGCGCAGATGCTTCTTGACGGTGATCGGATAATAGGTGCCGCCTTTGACCGTCGCATCGTTGCACGCGATCATGCATTCATGGCCCGAGACCCGGCCGATGCCGGTGATGATGCCGGCGGACGGCACTTCGCCGTGATACATCTTGTGGGCCGCGAGATGACCAGTCTCGAGAAAAGGTGAGCCACGGTCGAGCAGGCGCAGCACTCTTTCACGAGGAAGCAGCTTTCCGCGCGCTTCGTGCCGGTCGCGCGACGCCTTGGGTCCGCCCTGCATGATATGGGCGGAGACCTTGCGCAGGTCATCGACGAGCCCGCGCATATGCTCTGCATTGCGCCTGAACTTGTCGGATTGGGGATCGATGTCGCTTTTGAGGAGGGTCATGGAGAAGGCGCTCGGAGTTCTGATCCTTCCCCCTTGCGGGGAAGGTGGCGAGCGTAGCGAGCCGGATGGGGGTTTAGGATCGCGTCCGCGTTGACGAGCCCCACAGACCCCCACCCCCACCCTTTGGGCGGACCCTCCCCGCAAGGGGGAGGACTATTGCATATGAGGTCGCCAAGGTGCTTGGAGCGCGACACTGCCTGCATCGTTTCACCTTCTCCCGCTTGCGGGAGAAGCTGCCCGATAGGGCGGATGAGGGTGTTGGCCCAACCGCGACAGCTTCTATTGGAGGGCAAACGGCAGTGCTCATCGCCCTTCTCAAGCTTGAGAGATGTGTGAAAGCATCGGCAAAGGGACACCCTCATCCGGCGCTTCGCGCCACCTTCTCCCGCAAGCGGGAGAAGGGAAGCTTGCAGCAGTACCCACTCAACATTCTCATATGCGATTCCCCTCTCGCAAGGGGGAGGGAAAAGATCTCCTTGCCTCAGTGCCATTTTCATCAGACCGACTTCTCGAAAAGCTCGCGGCCGATGAGCATGCGCCTGATCTCGCTGGTGCCGGCGCCGATCTCATAGAGCTTGGCGTCACGCAGCAGGCGCCCGGTCGGGAAGTCATTGATATAGCCGTTGCCGCCCAATAGCTGGATCGCATCGAGCGCCACTTGCGTCGCCTTCTCGGCAGCGAAGAGGATGGCGCCTGCCGCGTCCTCGCGCGTGACCCTGCCCTGATCGCAGGCCCTGCACACCGTATAGACATAGGAGCGCGCCGCATTCATCAGCACATACATGTCGGCGAGCTTGCCCTGCACCAGCTGGAAGGTGCCGATCGGCTGGCCGAACTGCTTGCGGTCATGCACATAGGGCAATACGACATCGAGGGCGGTGCGCATGATGCCGACGGCGCCCGCAGCAAGGACGGCCCGCTCATAGTCGAGCCCCGACATCAGCACTTTGACACCCCTGTTCACTTCGCCCACGACATTTTCTTCCGGCACTTCGCAGTCATCGAAGATGAGCTCACCGGTGTCGGACCCGCGCATCCCGAGCTTGTCGAGTTTCTGCGCGGTGCGAAAGCCCTTGAAGCCCTTCTCGATGAGGAAACTGGTGATCCCCTTGGACCCGGCCTGAGGATCGGTCTTGGCATAGACGAAGAGCGTGTCGGCGATGGGACCGTTGGTGATCCACATCTTGTTGCCGTTGATGATGTATTTGGATCCCTTCTTCTCGGCGCGCGTGCGCATCGAGATGACGTCCGAACCCGAGCCCGGCTCCGACATGGCGAGCGCCCCCACATGCTCGCCGGAGATGAGCTTCGGCAAATAGCGCTTCTTCTGATCGTCCGACCCGTTGCGGCGGATCTGGTTGATGCACAGATTGGAATGGGCGCCATAGGAAAGGCCGACCGAGCCCGAGGCTCGGCTGACTTCCTCGACCGCCACCGCATGATCGAGATAGCCGAGGCCCAGACCGCCATAGTCCTCCTCGACGGTGATGCCATGGAGTCCCAATTCGCCGAGCCGCGGCCACAGATCGCGCGGGAACTCGTTCGATTTGTCGATCTCGGCGGCTCTCGGCGCGATCTCGGCCTGAGCGAAAGTCGAAACGGTGCTGCGGATCATCTCGGCGGTTTCGCCCAGATCGAAGTTGAGGCCGAAATTGTCGTTATTTGCCATAGCTCAAATCCAATACCATCATGCCGTCTTTTCTGCTTCGAGGCCCAGTTCCCTGCGCGCCTGTTCGCGCATGAGATATTTCTGGATCTTGCCCGTCACCGTCATCGGGAAAGCGTCGACGAACTTCACATAGCGCGGAATTTTGAAGTGCGCGATCTGGCCCTGGCAGAATTGCCGGATCTCCTCATCCGTACAGGTCTGATTGGCCTTGAGCCTGATCCAGGCGCAGAGCTCCTCGCCATATTTCCTGTCGGGCACGCCGATCACCTGCACGTCCGCGACCTTTGGGTGCTTATAGAGGAACTCCTCGATCTCGCGCGGATAGATGTTCTCACCCCCCCTGATCACCATATCCTTGATGCGCCCGACAATGTTGCAATAGCCCTCTTCATCGATCGTGGCGAGGTCGCCCGTATGCATCCAGCGCCCCGGATCGATCGCTTCCTGCGTCTTCTCCTCGTCATTCCAATAGCCGCGCATCACCGAATAGCCGCGGGTGCAAAGCTCGCCCGGCCTGCCCGGCGGCACGATGCGGCCATCCGCATCGACGATTTTGACCTCCACATGGGGATGGATACGCCCGACCGAGCCGACGCGCTTTTCCACGGGATCGTCGGCCGAGGTCTGGAAGCTCACCGGGCTCGTCTCGGTCATGCCATAGCAAATAGTCACCTCGTTCATATGCATGTCCTTGACCACTTGCTTCATCACCTCGATCGGGCAAGGCGAGCCCGCCATGATGCCGGTGCGCAAGCTCGTGAGGTTGAACCGTCTGAACTCGGCATGGCCAAGCTCGGCGATGAACATCGTCGGCACGCCATAGAGGCCGGTGCAGCGCTCGGCCGCGACGGTCTCGAGCACCGCCAGGGGATCGAAGCCCTCGCCCGGATAGACCATGGCGGAGCCATGAGTGAGGCAGGCGAGATTGCCCAGCACCATGCCGAAGCAATGATAGAGCGGCACCGGTATGCAGATCCGATCCTGCTCGTCGAGACGCATAGTCTCGCCGATGAAGAAGCCGTTATTCAGGATATTGTGGTGGGTCAGCGTCGCTCCCTTGGGATAGCCGGTAGTGCCGCTGGTGAACTGGATATTGATCGGGTCATCGAATTGGAGCGTCGGACCGATCTCGGCAAGGCGCCGCTGGTGCCGAGCTTCAGCGCGATCCGGCACATCATCGAACGCGAGCATTCCGTCGCCCTCACTGCCGATGCGGATGATCGTCTTGAGATGCGGCAGACGGTCGCCGGAGCGCAACTCGTTCAGCATGCCGACATAGTCGCTGGTCTTGAACCGGCTCGCGGTGATGAGCGCCTTGCATTCGACCTTGTTGAGCGCGTAGTCGGCCTCGGCGAGCCGATAGGCCGGATTGATATTGACCAGAATGAGTCCCACTTTCGCGGTCGCAAACTGAGTCACCACCCATTCGGCATTGTTGGGCGACCAGATGCCGACGCGGTCGCCCGGTTCGAGGCCCAGTGAAAGGAGGCCCGCGGCAAAGGCATCGACCCTGCGCCCAAGCTCAGCATAGGTCCAGCGCACATTCTGATGGCGCACCACCAGCGCTTCGCTGTTGCTCCAGCGATGCGCGGCTTCATCGAAGAATGCGCCAAGCGTCTGGCCGATCAGCGGCACGCTGCTCGCCCCATGCACATAGCTTTGCGTGAGCTTCGGCATTCCACGTTCCTCCCGAGAGCAAGCAAATAGGATTATCGCGGAAGTTTCAACCGGGCTGACCGAAAGTAGAGGTGAGGGGGAATCTCTTGCTTCACGCCCGAGGCCGTGTCACCTCTGAATCGGTCAAGGTCACGAGGCAGCCATCATGACAAGACATCTCAATCAGCCCTTGGGCGGCAATCAGATGCCGCGTTTCGGCGGCCCGGCCACCATGATGCGCCTGCCGACGCAAGCGGGCACTGACGGGCTCGACGCCTGCTTTGTCGGAATACCCATGGATGTCGGCACCTCGAACCGCGCCGGCACCCGCTATGGCCCGCGCCAGATTCGCGCCGAGTCCTGCCTGATCCGTCCCTACAACATGGCGACCCGCGCCGCTCCCTTCGACAGTCTGATGGTCGCCGATATCGGCGATGTGGCGATCGACACGTTCAATTTGCCGAAATGCATGGACATCATCACGAATGCCTATCGCTCGATCATCGCCAAGGGCTGCCGGCCTCTGACCCTGGGCGGCGATCACACGCTGACTTATCCCGTGCTGCGCGCCATCGCCGAAAAATACGGGCCCGTCGGCCTCATCCATGTCGATGCTCATGCCGACATCAATGAGAGCATGTTCGGCGAGAGGATCGCGCATGGCACGCCCTTCCGCCGCGCCGTCGAGGACAAGAGCCTCGACACGAAGCGCTGCATCCAGATCGGGCTCCGCGCCACGGGCTATGCGGCGGATGATTTCGACTGGCCGCGCCAGCAGGGCTTCCGCGTCGTCCAGGCCGAGGAGTGCTGGCACAAGTCGCTCACCCCTCTCATGGAGGAGATGCGCCTGCAAATGGGCAAGGGCCCGGTCTATCTGAGCTTCGACATCGACAGCCTCGACCCGGCTTTTGCGCCCGGCACCGGCACGCCGGAAATCGGCGGCCTTACCACCATCCAGGGGCTTGAGATCATCCGCGGCGCCTGGGGCCTCGACCTCGTCGGCTGCGACCTGGTCGAGGTGTCGCCGCCCTATGATCCGAGCGGCAACACGGCTTTGACGGGGGCAAATCTCCTGTTCGAGATGCTATGCGTGCTGCCCGGCGTGAAGAGGCGATGACGTTCGAGTCCGGATATCCGCCCTCCCGAATCGAGTTCAGGCGTCGGCCCGGTCCAATCCCGTAGCTTGCTCATTCATCGCGCGCAAGCGCTTGCTCATGACGCGCATGACGCGCAACGCAAAATGTGGCGTCTGCTGCACCATGAACAGGAAGCGGCGTTCATCGAACGGGACCACCTCGCTTGCGGTGCTTGCCCGCACGGTGGCGCTGCGCGGGCCGCCATCGATGAGCGCCATCTCGCCCACTATGCCGCCCGGATCCACGGTTTCGAACACGCGGTTGCCGTCGAGAATTTGCAACTCGCCTGAGCGCACGACATAGAGCTCGTGACCTGCATCGCCTTTTGTGAACAGGACTTGTCCCGCATCGAGGCTGATCTCTTCCCCGCTGCGAGCGCTCCCCAGGAAATTCTCGGCCATCTTCGTCCTCCTGTGCCTTGCTCGGCAATGGGCGCTACCGGAGCAATGGTCTTCAACTAAGAGACAATTGGCCCGCAAAAGCCGCTATTTCGTCCCATGTCTTCCTCCATGCCGGGATACGCCGCCACGCGAAGCGTCCGCCGGCAGGTTAACCGACTCGATGCAGGCTCAAAACAAAATTCCTTCAAGGAATGAGAATATCACCGGCACTGTGTCCACTTCGCCACGTCGGCAGCTGTGGTCCCTCAGGATGGTGCCGAAACCGTGGTCTTGGGCTTCAACCCCTCATATGTGATGAGCGTCCTGATCTCGTTCGACGCGAAACCCAATGACATGGGACAGCCGACGCCAGGCAGCACCGCGACATCGAAGATCTCCGCCACCGCGCCATCCATGCGGAACCATTCGACGCAAGTTCCCGTGTCGAGATCGATCACCTGCACGCCGCACCAGGGCTCGGAATCGGCCGCCTTCAGCTTGTCGTCGAGCGCCAGGCCCTCGAAGCGCTTGTAACGCGGCTTCGACAGGCCAACGAAGGCATGCCCTCCGTGGATGGCAAGGCCGCGCACGAAACCCGGGCAGAAGGCGCGGGGGCGAAAGATGCCGCCCTTGCGGTCGACTTCGCCGAGCTCGCCCGTCCCGGAATTCAGGACCCACAATTTTCCCTCAACGACGCGCGGGGAATGCGGCATCGACAGCCCCGAGCAGACGATGGCGCCCGTCTCCACATCGATGATGATGCCGCCATTGGCGCGGCGGTCGCGCCAGCCGTCGATCGTGTCCGAACGCGATACCGCGGTGACATAACGCGGCCTGCCTTTCTCCATGGCAAGGCCGTTCAGATGGCAGCGGTCTTCCGCGACCAGCCCTGAAATGAAGGGCGGCTTCCAGAAGGCGGTGAAACTGTGCCGCTCAGAAGGTACCGCCAGGCAATTGTAGGAGGTGTTGACGAAGACGATGCGCCCATCGGCCATGAGACCGATCTCATGCGCATCGAGCACGCCCGTCGTGTAAGTGACGCGCGGCACATAGCACGCATCCTGCGTGTGATTGATCGCCTGGCCCTTTTCGAGGACGTTCTCGAAGCGCTGGATCTGGAACAAGGTCGCCAGCGCCAGAGTGCCGCCCTCGACGGCAAGCCCCATGGCCTTGGGAAAGAGCCGCTCATCCACCATCAACCCGCCTTTGCGAGGATTGCGGCCGAGAAGATAGAGCTTGCCGGACTGATAGGATGTGAAGCCCACCGACAGATTGAGGCGCCCGAGGAGACGCGGGAAACCGTTCGACATCGAATAGGTGGTGTTCGGTTGGGCCGGTGCCTGCTGAGTTCCTTCAGACGCGGCTGGCGCTTCGGCTGCCGGCGCCGCTTCGGGCTTGTCTGCTGAGGGTTGCTTCAAGATCTAGGATTTCCGTCAGATGCTGGTGAATGAAGCGAGGACTACCGCGCTTTCAGCGCTTTGATCAACGTTCATTTGAGACCGCGCATCCGGCGATGTTGCATAGCAGTATTTTCTTGTGGATTCAGGGAAGATCAGGGAATTTGTGGCCAGTTTTGGAACTGCGGCGATAGGATATTATTCTTCTTTACTTAAGAGGTTAATGCTGCAGCGCGGCAGGCACTTTCGTCACAGATACGTGTGCTCCAATGCGTCTGCGATCCGTTCGACATCGGCGACATAGTTCCTTTGCAGTTTCTGATACACGTGAAGGCGGTTTTCCGCTTCCTCGAGTTCGCCTCCCGCCGCGAAGAGCGTCGCGATGAGCCGGCTTTGGTGATCGATCTGGTCCTGGCCGAGCTTAACTCTTCGCCTGGCCGCGTCGAGTCGCGCGATCAACAATTCGCGATCCCTTGGCAATGCACTTTCCCTTAGAGGCTGGGGAACGCCTGCCGAGTGGCGGACATGATGTTGGGCAAGCTGCATGGCTCACACTCGCTAGTCACTGATAACCCGACCAACGTGCGCCAGCCCTCGAAGGTTCCCGGGCAGGAATCGCGCCGTGCCTATGCTACATTGCGGCAGCGCCGGAGAAGGTCATGCTCATGAAGTCATGGAATACACGCGTGGCCGGTCCCTGCTGCAGCGCGCGGTTCCAGGCGAGACCCACATCCATGGTCGGGATATCGCCGATCACATTGCGCGTCTCGATGCGCTGGCCCTCGAGCGACCAGGGCCGATAGACCATGTCGGAAAGGATGGTGATGCCCATGCCGGCCGCGACCATGCTGCGCACCGCTTCGACGGAGGAGGTCTTCACGATCATCCGAGGCTCCAGCCCGGCACGCCCCCAATATTTGCCGGCCGTGTGCATCGCCTCATCGACGGTCAGCATCACATAGGGCTCCCTCGCCACATCGGCGAGCGTGACATTCTCCAAGGTGAGCAGCGGATGTTCGACCGGCAGCCACAGACGCCGCCGCGAGCGGATCAGCGTCTCGGACGCGATGCGCGTCGTGTCGGCGAGATTGGACACCAGCATGACGGCGATATCGAGCGTGCGGTCGGCGAGCCCCCTCTCGATCGCCTCGCGCGGCAATTCGCGCAATTCGACGCTGATGCGCGGATAGTTGCGCAGGAATCTCGCATAGTGGCGCGGCAGGAAATAGCCCGCGACCGTATAAGTGACGCCGACCCTGATATGACCGGAATGAGAGGTGTCCTCGGTCAAGGGCGCGCTCATCGCCTCGTTGACCGCCGCCATGATGATGCGCGCATGCTGAAGAAATCGCGTGCCTTCGGCGGTGAGTGCGACACCCGAGGGCTGGCGGTCGAACAGCCGCACGCCGAGATCATCCTCGAGCTGCTTGATCGCGGCGGTGACAGCCGATTGGGAGACATTGAGCTCGATTGCCGCCTGGCTCACCTGCCCGGCATCGGCGGCGGCGGTGAAATACCTCACCTGCTTGATCGAAAGTGCCATTATCGTTTTTCTTAATATTGAGCTCCGGCTTTTTCGATTTTACAATATCGCAAGTGCAAAACAATAATTCGTTGTGAACTCACACCCACATTATTCGTCATCCCGGCGAAATCCCGGATCCGCTGATAAGATAGACCGGGCGGAGCCGCTGGTCGGCCAGAGGATGAGGCGCAAGGAAGATCTCCGTTTCATTACCGGCGAAGGCCGCTACCTCGACGATATAAAGCTGCCGGGCATGGCCCATGCCCTGGTGCTGCGCTCACCCCATGCCCATGACCTGTCGATGATCACATCCGACGGCGCGCTTATTCAGGCAGCCAGACCATCATCCTTCCCGGTCCACGATTGCTCCAAATGTAATAGGGGATCGAGACCATAGTCATTGTGACGCCAGCGGGTGGTGCCGTCCGATAGAGATTGCCGTTCCAATCGTCTGTTTCGGCAAGCTGGGCTTGCGCTGCGAGGCTGACGATGCCGCCAAATAAATCATTGCGCTTGACAGCGTTGATCGCCGCGTCGCGCGGAAGTCTGAGGCGGGGAATGGCGGCGGAAGGATTGTCGGCCTGCTCGGCGCAATAAACGAACGGCCCGCGCCTGAGGCAGACGCGGCCGATATCGGCCTTCACCTGGGGATGGGCGTAGACGCGCTCGACCGGCATCGGCAGTTCAAGATCGACCTCATCACCGGCTTTCCAATCCCGCTCGATGACCACATATCCGCGCTCTTTGCGGACCGAACCCGACACTGCGCCATTGATCTTGACCGTCTCGCCACGGGCCCACCCCGGAATGCGCAGCTTGAGAGCGAATTTTGCTGGTTGTTGCGGCCCAATGACAAGTCTTATGGCGCTCTGCCACGGGTAATCCGTGATTTGCCTGACAGTGACAACTGCGTCCGCCGACCGAAAGCCTGGCCGAATTGGCCCCATAGAGATGGACGGCGATCGTATCTTCGCCCGTCGCATAGAAATAACCGCCAACCGATGCGATCAGGCGCGAAACATTCATCGTGCAGCACGGACAGGAATGCCACTGCCATCGCTGGTGGCTGCCGTCACTCTCAAGTCGGTTCTCGTAGAAATAGTGAACCCCGTCGCGTGACAGACCGGCAAGCGCGCCATTGTAGAGGGCAAGCTCGAGCACATCGCCATAGCTCCCGTCGCAATCGAGATGGAGCATGCGCTGGGCCCAGAAGATGAGAGCGACGGAGGCGCAGGTCTCCGCATAAGCGGTATCATTCGGAAGATCGTAGTCGTTGGTGAAGCCCTCGTTCGAATCCGATGGCCCGAGACCGCCAGTGACATACATTCGCTTGGCTGTGACATCCTTCCATAGGATCTCGCAGGTCTGCTTTAGCGTTTGATCGTCGAGTTCGGCGGCAAGATCGGCCATGGCGGAATACATATACATGGCTCGCACGGCATGCCCGACCACCTTCGTTTGCTCGCGAACAGGCATATGCGACTGGTTGTATTCATATGTCCTGGCCCAAAAATCGGCAGGATTTTCGCCGCGTGCCTGGCCTCGGTATCGAAATAATGCGGCTGCTTGCCGCGCTCGTCGATGAAATAGGACGCGAGATCGAGATGCTTGCGATCGCCGGTGACGCGATAGAGCTTGATGAGCGCCAGCTCGATTTCCTGATGCCCGCAATAGCCCCGCTTCTGATGCGTCCCCGGCCCGAAGACTGCGGCTATGTGATCGACATAGCGGCACATGATGTCGAGGAGGCGCCGCCGTCCGGTCGCCTGAAAATAGGCGACCGCCCCTTCCAGCATGTGGCCGGCACAATAGAGTTCGTGATTGTCTCGCAAATTGGTCCAGCGCTTGTCGGGCTCGCGCCCGAGATACCAGCAGTTCAGATAGCCATCCGGCGCCTGGGCCCTGGCCAGCGTGTCGACGATCGCATCGATCTGACTCTCGATTGTCGGATCGCGCCGATGAGCCAGCGCGTAGCTTGCAGCCTCGATCCATTTGCCGACGTCCGAATCCCAGAATATCTGCGTCGTGAAGTCGTGGCGGTTAGGCGGGATCCGCAATGGCGGCACCGGCTGCGGCAAGGCAAGGGATGCGAGAATGCCATGCTCCACGAGGCGGCCATGCTGGCTTGGAATGGTTTTGGCGAGGACGGTCTCCAGGCGCTCGTGCCAGAAGGTCCCTTCCATGGTTACCTCGGTGAAGCGCACAGGGGCAAGTCGGCGCATGAACAATCCCTTTCCTATCGCTCTTTGCTCGCCTGCCGGCGCGCCAGATGATGCGCCGCAGGACTCACGGACGATCAGGCTGCAGGGCAGGCGATGAACCCCATGCATGGGCTCCCCCGCTATCATGCGGATCAGCCTGCGGCCCGCCTCGCGGCCAAGCTCGGTCAGATTCATATCGATCGTGGTGAGCGGCGGGCGCGTAGCCGCCGCAATAATCTCCCAATTGTCGAAACCAACGATCGAAACCTCATTCGGCACGGAAATTCCGCGCTCGCGCAATGCATCCGCCATGCCACGGGCAATCTGGTCGTTGCCGCAAAAGATCGCATCCGGTGGAACGCGATCTGTGGCGAAGAGCTGTGCTGTGGCCTCGCGCCCCCAGCCTTCCGACCACACACCGGGGAGATAAAAACTTCCGGGCGCGTCGAGCCCCGCCTCGGCCAGTGCATTGCGATAGCCGTCGCGGCGCAGCCGCACCGCTTCGAAACGCTCTGGACCTGAGACATGCGCGATGCGGCGCCGGCCCAATCGGATCAGGTGATTGGTCGCGAGCGCAGCACCGCCTTCATCATCGGGAAGCAGGCAGACACCGTCTGGATCATCGATCTGGCAAAAGACATAGATGACCGGAATGTCGGAAGCAGGTACTGCAAGCTCGGGCCGGCGGTCGGCTCGCCTGGCGGTCACGACGATGCCGTCGACACGCTTGCCGACCAATGACTCGACGTGCTGCGCCTCGCGCTCCGGATCATCCGTGGCGTTGCACATGAAGACGGCCATTCGCTGGTCGGCAAGGCATTCTTCGAGGCCTTCCATGATCGGGATCGTGAAGCGACCGAAACTATCGGTTGAAATGAGGCCGACGGTCAGGCTTTGGCCGCGATGCAGGCTTTGGGCGAGATCGTTGGGGCGAAAGCCCAATTGCCTGGCGATCGTGATGATCCTGTCGCGGGTTTCCTGCTTGAGGCTACCGCTTCGGTTAAGCGCTTTTGAAACCGTCCCGACGGTCACATTGGCCCCGCGCGCGACATCATGAATGGTGACATGCGTGCGAATCCGGCGCCGCGGCTCGGTGTCCGCCACAGCTGGCGCGCGATCTCCGCGATGCTGATCGGTCATGCGCGTTGCCTTGTAATTGTGTTGCATCTCATTTGACGGCGCCGCTCAGGAAGCCGGAAACATAGTATTTTTGCAGAAGCAGATAGAACAGAACGCAGGGAATGATCGATATCGTGATGCCGGCCTGCAACATTCCCCAGTCGGTGCCGCCGAGGATGGTCTGCTGGCGCGACGCCGCCAGTATCAGCGGCAAGGTGAAGGCCGTATCCTTGTTCATGACCACAAGCGCGCCGAGAAATTCGTTCCACGACGTGATGAACGCGAACAGCGAGACGGTGATGATGGCCGGCACGATGCCCGGAAGATAGATGTGAATGAGAGCCTGCCAGCTGTTGCAGCCGTCAATGACGGCCGCCTCCTCGAGCTCGCGCGGCACCGCCTCGAATGCGTTACGCATGATGTAGAGGCTGAAGGGCAATTGGATCGCGGTGTGGAGGATCGCCAGCCCCGGCAGCGAATTGTGTAGCTTCAGCTGAACGAACATGAAGAAGATCGGCGTCAGCAGGGCCTGATAAGGAATGATCAAGGCGAGCAGCAGGACGATGAATAGGACCTCTTTGGCCGGGACCGGAAATCGCGCAAGTGCATAACCAGCGGGTATCGTCAGGCCGAGGCAGAAGGCAACCGTAAGGAACGCGGTGCCCCCGCTATTGGCGAGATACGTGATGAGACCCGCCTGATAGGTCAGAAGTCTCTCGTAGCTCTCGAGACTGAATGTGTGCGGCAAATAGGTGGGCGGCACGGCGGCAGCCTCTTGCGTCGTCTTGATCGAGGCCAGGATTGAGACAATCAGGGGTGCGAGCATGATCATACACACCGCAATGCAGATCGCGCCGGCGAGGTATCCGCTGCGTTTGCTCCAGGCGCTCACGGCGAAGTGGCGCATCCCGTGCGCCTGTGGGCGTTCCGCGAGAACAAATCCTACGCTCACCTTGCGACTCTCGGGTCTTTGTCAGGCATGGCTTCGCCGCGTCATGGTCATCTGGATGGCCGTGCACGCCAGGACAATGGCGGCGAGGATGAGGGACAAAGCAGAGCCATAGCCGAGCTTCAAATATGGGAAAGAGTTGAGATAGACGAAGAAGACCGACGTCGCGGTCTGATTGCCGGGTTGTCCGGCGGTCATTAAGTAGAACTGGTCGAATGCCAAGAGCGAGCCGATAACGCTGACAAGCGTGACCAGGAGAATCGTACGGTAGGTGAGAGGGAGCGTGATGTTCCACACCCTTTGCCAGTAGCTTGCCCCGTCCACCGTCGTCGCTTCGTTGATTTCATTCGGTATCGCTTGGATAGCGGCCACGAACATGAGCATTCCAAAGCCGACGACCTTCCATATGATCGAAACGATGACCGCCCACATAGCAAGATCGGCATCGGCGCCGAACCAGAGGACCGGTTTGCTGATCACACCGAGATCAATCAGCGCCTTGTTGATAAGCCCGAAATCGTAGTTGAACAGCCAGTACCAAAGCAGACTGGACGCGCCGAGGCCGATGACCACTGGCACGAAGACCACGGCACGGGTGAACCGGCGCAGCAAGCTGTTATCGGCGGTGAGCAGCGCAAGCAGATACCCGAGGATCATCAGGATTGGCGTGACGAAAAGCGTGTATTTGAAAGTGAAGCCGAGCGACACCCAGAATTGCGTGTCATGGAGGACCTTCACGTAGTTGCCTGCGCCGATGAATTTCCTTTCGGCGATCAGGGACCAGTTGTGAAGCGACATCCATACCATCTGGATCAGGGGATAGACGGTGAAGGCGAGGACGAAGGCAAGCGCCGGTGCGAGATAGAGAAGCCCAAGCAGTTGTCGGCGCCGTTGCGATCTCATACCGTTTCTCAATCCTATTCGCAGGCTCTCCCGCGAGAGCGGCCGCGCCCCGATTGCCCGGATCCATCAGCAAAATTCAATCGGGGCGCGACCATCCACGCCATCTATTCCGCGGCTATGGCCTTCATCTGAGCCTTCGCATCGGCAATGATCTTGTCGAGATCCTCATCTGAATAATAGGCGCGCTGTAGCATCTGCAGCCAGGGCCCTTGCGGCGAGTTGATCAGCTCGAAGAACTTCAAGGTGTAAGGCGTTTGGGCGACCGCGATGGCCTTGGCAACATCCTGAACCTTCGGATTCTCCTTGAAATACTTGTTGTCCGACATGTCGCCACGCGTGGTCATGTTGAGGAGCTTCGCATAGCCCTCGACCTGCACCTCGTCCGAGAGGATGAATTTCATGAAGTCGATGGCGTCGTTGACCCGCTTGCTGCCCTTGGGAATGGTCACGATATCGCCGCCGGCAAAGGAAGCGACCTCGCCCGTCTTCACGCCCGGCAGCATGGCGATGCCGAAGTCCATTTGGGGATTCTGCTCTTTCACCAGGGTGATGTTGAAGTTGCCGGTTCCCATCATGCCGACCTTGCCCGATCCGAAGCGAAGATGGAATGTCTCGCCATTCTCGGCGCGGGCGTCCTCGTGCACATTGCCGGCCTTGATCATATCGCGCGCCCATTGCAGTACCTGCTTCACGCCGTCCCCGGTCAGAGGCTCGGCACTGGCGTCCTTCGGTTCGATCTTGGCGCCGCTCGCCCACATCAGTGGTCCGACGGTGAAGATGTTGCAGCCGGCGCAAGAGCCCGGCAGGAAATAGCCCTTAACGTCGCCCCCGAGCGCCGTGATCTTGTCGGCATATTGCCTGATCTCGGTGAGATTGGTCGGCGGCTTTTCCGGATCGAGGCCGGCTTTCCTGAACAGGTCCTTGTTCCAGAACAGGGCGGAGACGTCTGCATAGAGGGGAACACCATAAAGACGCCCGTTATAAGTGGACACCATCATGTGTCCCGGGCTCGCCGTCTTGAGCATCGGATCGCTCCCGATCATATCGGTGATGTCGGTGAGCTGACCGGCGGCCTCGAATTGCGGTCCGTATATCAGGTCGAGGCCCATGAGATCGGGCACTTCGCCTGAAGCGATCGCCTGTGCGATTTTCGGCACCATTTCGGAGTGAGGGATATAGGTGAGATTGATCTTGCGGTCGGGATTTTTCGCGTTCCACATCGCGACGAGCGCATCGACCATGCCGGCATTACCGCCGCTCCTTTCCCACATTTGCAGGTCTTCGGCATGCGCGGATTGGAAACCGCCGAGGCATGCCATAGCCGCAAAGCCAAGCGCGAAGTGTCTGAGAGCTTTCAAGATCTTCATGAATTCCTCCCTCGATGATCGCTGACTCAGGTCAGTCTCTGGCCGTTTCAGGCTCTTCAGTCCGCGACCGCCCCAGCGCACTGCTCACCTTCTAACATGCGAAATGCCGTTAGGAAAAGCTTTTCCTGACGCAGCAATTCGCACCGTCGCCAAATCACTTTTTCAAATACAAGCAAGCAGATTTTCCGATTTTACAATAGGGCTTGTGCAACGCAATATTTAGTCTCGGCACAAGACGGCTCCAGACCGTCGACATATCGGGAGGAGACAGGTGACAGCCATAAACTGTGACATGGGCGAGGCTTTTGGCCTCTACAAACTGGGCGATGATCAGGGGCTCATGCCTCATATCGATGTCGCCAATGTCGCCTGCGGCTTCCACGGCTCGGACTTCAACCATATGCGCACCACCGTGCGGCTAGCCAAGGAGCATGGCGTGAAGGTCGGCGCTCATCCCTCGCTTCCCGACCTCCAGGGCTTCGGCCGGCGTGAAATGAAGATCTCGCGCGACGAGCTCGTCAACTGCCTGATCTATCAGATCGGCGCGCTCAAGGGCTTTCTCGAAGCCGAGAACATGAGGCTCAACCACATCAAGCCGCATGGCTCGCTCTATGGAATGGCGGCCCGCATGGACGACATGGCGCAGGCCGTCGCGGACGTGGCCGACATCTTCAAGGTGCCGCTCTTCGGCATGGCGGGCACCTTGCATGAGAAGATCTACACGGCGCGCGGCCATACCTTCATTCCCGAATTCTATGCCGATCTCGACTATCGCGATGACGGCAGTCTCATCATCACGCGTGAGCATGAGGCGAAGGACCCCGATGAGGCCGCCGCGAAATGCCTGCGCGCCATCAAAGAAGGCAAGGTGAAGAGTGTCGAGGGCAAGGACGTGGCGGTCGGCTCCGCCACCATCTGCGTCCATTCCGACACGCCCAATGCGGTGGACATTGCCGTTGCCGTGCGCAAGGCTGTCCGTCCCTATCTCGATGCCGCCTGATCCATAGAGAGTGTCCATGTCCAAGCAACTTCTTTCGCCGCTTCCCGGAACCTTCTATCGCAAGCCCGCGCCCGACAAGCCCACTTACAAGAACGAAGGCGATACAGTGGCGGCGGGCGATGTCATCGGCCTCATCGAGGTCATGAAATCCTTCACCGAGGTCAAGGCCGAGACGGCGGGCAGGATCGTGAAATTCCTCGCCGACAATGAAGAGCCCGTGATGGCCGGACAACCGCTCGCGGAAATCGCGTGACGATGGTCTACTCGAGCTGTCCTCAAGTTTCCCCCTCTCCCGTTTGCGGGAGAGGGTGCCCGACAGGGCGGGTGAGGGTGTTCGTCGAGCCCTCACACTCTCTTTCAAGCTTCGTCCCAATTGATGAAGGACACCCTCATCCGGCGCTTTGCGCCACCTTCTCCCGCAAGCGGGAGAAGGAGAAAACGAGCGGAAGTTGTTGTGCGGCCGCCCCATGCTGAAGTCCCTCTTCATCGCCAATCGCGGCGAGATCGCCGTGCGCATCATTCGCGCGGCGCGCGAATTGGGCATCCGCACCATCCAGGCGCATAGCACCGCCGATACCTCATCGCTGGCGGTCAAGCTAGCCGATGAAGCGGTCAATATCGGCCCGCCGCATGCCGCGAAGTCCTATCTCAACATCCCCGTCATCATCGATGCCGCCAAGAAGGCGGGCGCCGACGCGATCCATCCGGGCTACGGCTTCCTTGCTGAAAATGCGGGCTTTGCCGAAGCCGTCGACGAGGCGGGCATGATCTTCGTGGGCCCGAGCGCCAAGGCCATTCGCACCATGGGCGACAAGGTCGCGGCCCGCATCGCCGCCGAGAAGGCGGGTGTACCGGTCGTGCCGGGAAGCGGCGGGCGCATCGAGGATTTGGGCGAGGCGACGAAGATCGCCGAGCGCATCGGTTTTCCCGTCATGATCAAGGCTGCGGCGGGAGGCGGTGGACGCGGCATCCGCATCGCCAACAGCAAGTCCGAATTCGAGCTGCTGCTGCCGCAGGCGCAGGGCGAGGCCTTGGCCGCATTCGGCGATGGCGGACTTTATATAGAGAAGGTCATCCCCAAGGCCCGCCATATAGAAGTGCAGGTGCTGGGCGATGGCGAGCGCGCCATCCATTGTTTCGAGCGCGAATGCTCGCTGCAGCGCCGCCGCCAGAAAGTGTGGGAAGAAGCTCCCTCGCCCGTCCTGCCGGACGCGGTGCGGCAGAAGCTCTGCGCCTCCGCCGTGGCGCTCGCCGAAGCGGTCCACTATCGTGGCGCCGGAACGATCGAATATCTCTATGACGATGAAACCCACGAATTCTATTTCATCGAGATGAATACCCGCATCCAGGTCGAGCATCCGGTGACGGAATTCATCACCGGTCTCGATCTTTTGCGCGAGATGATCCTCATCGCCGGCGGCCAGCGCTTGCGCCACCAACAGAAGGATATCGTCCGCAACGGCCATTCGATCGAAGTGCGCATCAATGCCGAAGACCCGGCGAAGAACTTCATGCCGTTCCCCGGCACCGTCGCGGGTCTCACAGTGCCGGGCGGACCCGGCACGCGCTTCGATACCATGCTCTATGACGGCTATCAGGTGCCGCCGTTCTATGATTCACTCATCGGCAAGCTCATCGTCTGGGACGAAACCCGAGAGCACGCGATCAGCCGCCTGAAACGGGCGCTCTTCGAACTCGATATCGGCGGCCTCAAGACGACCAAGCCCCTGCACCTGCTCCTCGCCGAGGACCCGCAAGTGCGCGAAGGCAAGTTCCATACACGCTGGCTCGAGCCCTGGCTCGAAGCGAATGCGACGAGGTTGATGGAGTGAAGAGATGATAAACGCCCTAGTTGTCCCTCCCCCTTGCGGGGAGGGTCGGCCCGAAGGGCCGGGGTGGGGGTCGGTCAATGTCGATACTCATGCGGAGTTGCACGCGCTGGAGAACCTACCCCCATCCGGCTCGCTGCGCTCGCCACCTTCCCCTCAAGGGGGAAGGATAAGAACGACAAGAGAGGTGGCGCCCAGATGAAGACCCGATATTCCTATGGCGGCGACGAGCATATCTTCGTCGAGATCGACGAAGAGATGTCGCTCGATGCCTTTTTCAAATCGCTGTTCATCACCAATGCGGTCAAGGATGCCAAGATCAAAGGCGTCAGCGAGATCTGCCCGGCCAATGCCTCGATGCAGGTCAAATTCGATCCCGACGTGATCAAGCCCGCAGACATGCTGGCCGAGATCAAGAAGCTCGAGAAGGTCGCCGAGAAATCCGAGCATGTGATCAAGACGCGCATCATCGAGATCCCGGTCTATTACAACGATCCCTGGACGCATGAGACGCTGATGCGTTTCCGCGAGCGCCATCAGGACCCGAAGTCGACCGACATCGAATATGCCGCGCGCATCAACAATCTGGGCGGCCCCGACGGCTTCATCAAGGCGCATTCGGGAGCGCCATGGTTCGTCTCGATGGTGGGCTTCGTGGCGGGCCTGCCCTTCCTCTATCAGATGGTCGAGCGCGGGCGGCAGATCGAGGCGCCGAAATATCTGCGCCCGCGCACTGACACGCCTAAGCTCACCGTCGGCCATGGCGGGTGCTTCGGCTGCATCTATTCGGTGCGCGGAGCCGGCGGCTACCAGATGTTCGGCATCACGCCGATGCCGATCTACGACCCCAACCAGCAGATCAGCTATCTCAGGGACTTCATGTGCCTGTTCAAGCCCGGCGACATCGTCAAATGGAAGCCGATCGACCGCGCCCAATATGATGCGGCGGTCGCCGATGTCGAGACCGGCAAGTTCACGCCGCTCATGAAGAACGTCACGTTCTCGCTGGACGAGTTCAACAAGAATATCGACGGTTACAACCGCAAGCTGGATGAGGTGCTCCATGGCCATTAAAGTCTTGAAGCCCGGCCTTGCGACCACGGTCCAGGATCTGGGCCGGCCCGGCTACTACAATATCGGCATCCCGCTCTCGGGCGGCATGGACCGCTTCGCCACGCGCGCCGCCAATCTGCTGGTCGGCAATGACGAAGGTGCCGCCGTTCTCGAAGCGACCTTCATGGGGCCCGAGCTCGAATTCACCTCCGATGCGACCGTTGCCGTCACCGGCGCCGAACTGCCGCCCAAGATCGACGGCAGCCCGCGCGAAGGCTGGACCTCCTTCGCGGTGAAGAAAGGCCAGGTGCTCTCCTTCGATTTCCTCAAGAAAGGTGCGCGCGCCTATATCGCGGTATCGGGCGGCATCGACGTTCCGGTGGTGCTCGGCTCGCGCTCGACCTATGCCTTGGGGGCACTTGGCGGCTTCAAGGGCCGCAAGCTCGAAGCGGGCGATGAATTGCCCATCGGCCAAGGCAAGGGCGCCAAGGAAGGCCGGACGGTTGCGGCCAACCTGCGGCGCATGCCCGGCAATCCCGTCGAATTGCGCATGGTGCCGGGTCTCTACTGGCATCGCATCACAGATCAGGCGGGTCAGCATTTCTTCGCCGATACCTGGAAGGTGGCGCCCGAAGCCGACCGCATCGGCTATCGCTTCAAGGGCGGCAAGCCGCTCGAATTCGTGCCGCGCACCCCGCCTTTCGGCGCCGGGTCCGATCCTTCGAACATCGTCGATGCCTGCTATCCTTACGGTTCGATCCAGATACCCGGCGGCACCGAGCCGATCGTCCTGCATCGCGATGCCGTGTCGGGCGGCGGCTATTTCATGGTCGGCACCGTGATCTCGGCCGACATGGACCTGATCGGCCAGCTGCAGCCGCATACGCCGGCCAAATTCGTCGAGATCGATCTCGACGGGGCTCTCAAGGAACGCAGCGCACGTGAAGCCGTGCTCCACAAAGTGAAGGACGCGCTCTCGTGATTAAGCAAGGCCGCGTTCAGCGAAGAGCTGAGGACCCGATGAAACCGAAACGCAAGACCAAAGTCGATCCGATCACTCTTTCCGTCGTGCGCGGCGTGCTCGAGACCACCCAGCGCGAGATGACGCTCACGCTCGAGAAGACGGCGCGCTCCTCGGTGTTCAACCTCGCGCACGACTATTCGACCGCCTTGTTCAACGCCAAGCCCGAGATGATCCTGCAGGGCCAGGACATTCCCATCCATCTCGGCTCGCTCATCCCGGCGATGAAGGCGGTCGCCAAATATTTCGGCGACGACATCCATGAAGGCGACCTCATCCTGCACAACGATCCGGCCTTCGGCGGCAGTCATGCCATCGACACCTGCATGTACAAGCCGGTGTTTCGACAAGGGCAAGCTCGTCTACTGGACCGTATGCAAGGGCCATCTCACCGACATCGGCGGGCCCGTGCCGGCCGGCTACAATCCCAATGCGAAGGAGATCTATGCCGAATGCCTGCGCATCCCGCCGGTGAAGATCTGGGACAAGGGCAAGCCACGCCATGACGTGATCAACATGATCCTCACCAATATGCGGGCACGGCGCGACCAGGAGGGCGACTTCAATGCGCTCATCGGCGCCTGCCAGGTCGGCGAGCGCAATCTCCTGGCGATGGTCGACAAATACGGCGCCAGGACCGTCGATGCCTGCATCAACGAGCTGCTCGACATGGCCGACCGCCATATGCGCTCGCTCATCAAGTCGGTGCCGGACGGCACCTATAGCGGCACCGCGATCCTCGAGGATGCCGGCCACGGGCTCGGCGATTTCGACATCACCGCGACAGTGACGATCAAGGGCGACAGCTGCCACATCGCCATCAAGAGCCCGCCGCAAGTGCCCTATTTCATCAACTCCTATGAGGGCAATTCGCATTCGGGCGTCTATCTGGGCCTAATGATGTTCGCGGCCCTGCCGCCGCCCTACAATGAGGGCCTCTATCGCTGTGTCACCGTCGATTTCGGACCGAAGGGCACCCTATGCAATGCGGTGGAGCCGGCGCCCCACATGAATTGCACCACGACGCCGATGGAGACGCTGACGGATGCGGTGCGGCTTGCCTTCGAGAAGGCGATGCCCGCCAAGGTCGCAGCCTCCTGGGGCCATGCCAATGGCCTCAATATCGCCGGGCGCGACGAGAGGAGCGGCGAGGAATTCGTAACCATGGTGCTCGCCACCATCATTTCGGGCGGCGGTGCAACGCCCAAGCAGGATGGCTGGCATGCGGTCGGCCCCGAATGCTGCTTCGGCGCGCTTGACCTCGGGCGATGTGGAGCTTCTCGAATATTCCTATCCGATCATCATCCATCGCTACTCCCTGATGACGGATTCGGGCGGGGCGGGGAAATATCGCGGCGGTTCAGGCACCGCCTGGGAGGTCGAGCCGCTTTACAAGGACATGCTGTGCATTGGCTTCGGCGAGGGCCGGCGCATTCCGGCCATGGGGGCGGCCGGCGCCTCATCGCAGCTCGTCTCGACCAAGGTCGGGCGCGTCGAACTCAAGCGCAAGGGCAAGACCGATGTGGAGCGCAAGAACATCCTCGAGACCATCGAGCCCGGCGAGACCATCACCAACATGAATCCAGGCGGCGGCGGCTATGGCAATCCGCATGAGCGACCGATCGACAAGGTGCTGTGGGACGTGAAGAATGGCCTCGTCTCGCTCGAAGGCGCCCGCGCTGACTATGGCGTGGTCATCACCGATGCTGAGAGCCTCGCCGTCGACCATGACGCCACCAGCGCCTTGCGCGGAGGTGACGCAATGACACGCGCAATATCGTCTCGGCATCGACGCCGGCGGCACCTTCACCGATTTCGTGATCGCCGATCGCAGCTCGGGCGCCATCAAACTGTTCAAGGCGCTCTCGACCCCGGCCAATCCGACCACGGCCATCGAGAGCGGCCTCGCCCTCATCGCCGAGCATCTGGGACGCTCGCCGCAAGAGATCGTCGCCAATTGCGATCTGTGCATCAACGGGACGACCGTCGGCCTCAATGCGATCATCACCCACAGCGGCGGCAAGACCGGCCTCATCTGCACGGCGGGCCACGAGGATTCGATCGAGATCCGCAATGGCCACAAGGAGGACGGCTACCGCTACGATCCCGAATACCCAGCCGCCACGATGCTGGTCCCGCGCTATTTGCGCAAAGGGGTGCGGGAGCGCGTGCTGTCGGATGGCTCGGTCCGCACGCCGCTCGAAGAAGAGGATGTGCGCGAGGCCTGCCGTCTGTTCCTCAAGGAAGACGTCGAGACGGTCGCCATCTCTTTCGTGTGGTCGGTGCTCAACCGCAAGCACGAGCGGCGCGCCGCCGAGATCGTGCGCGAGATGATGCCGAAAGTGATCCTGACGGTGGGCTCGGAACTCTATCCGCAGGTGCGCGAATATACCCGCACCTCGACCGCGGTGACCAACGCCTATCTCGCCCCGGTGATGCGCAAATATGTCGGCGCGGTGGACCGTTATTTCCAGGGTCTCGGCGCCAAGCAGCCGGTGCGCTATTTCCAGTCGAATGGCGGCCTCGCCATCGGCCAGGTGATGACCGACCGCTCCGTCTATGCGATCAATTCCGGCCCGGCTTCGGCGCCGCAAGCGGGACTCTATGTCTGCGCCCCCTTCAAGAGGAAGAATGTCATCACCCTCGACATGGGCGGCACGTCCTTCGACATCACGCTGACCAAGGACGGCCAGACCAATCTCAACAAGAACATCGATTTCCTGCGCTATCGCATCGGCGTGCCGATGATCCAGGTGGAGACCTTGGGTGCAGGCGGCGGCTCGATCGGCTGGATCGATTCGCTCGGCCTTTTGCAGGTCGGGCCGCAATCGGCGGGCGCCGATCCAGGCCCCGCCTGCTATGGCCAGGTGGCGTCGAGCCGACGACGTCGGACGCCAATCTGGTGCTGGGCTATCTCAATCCCGACGGGCTCCTCGGCGGCAAGCTGCCGCTCGAGCGTCGACAAGGCGCGAGGCGCGCTCAAGCGCATCGCCGAACCGCTGGGCATGACCATCGAACAGGCGGCCTATGGCATGTTCACCATCGTCAACAACAACATGGTGAACGGCATTCGCCGCGTCTCGGTCGAGCGCGGCTATGATCCGCGCGACTTCGTGCTGGTCGGCGCTGGGGGCGCTACCGCCGCCCATATCACGGCGCTGGCGCGCGAGATGGGCATCGACACCATCATGCTGCCGAAGCTCGCTTCCGGCCTCTGCGCCTTCGGCCAGATCGATCTCGGACGTGAAATACAACTACATGGCGACGGCGCCGGTGCGCCTCGACAATGACGCAGCCTATAAGCGTATCGACTCGCTGTTCAAGGAGATCGAGCGCAAGGGCATCAAGCATCTTGAAAGCGACGGCTTCACCAGGAAGACGACATCGGCGTCAAGCGCAGCCTCGACATGCGCTATGTCGGCCAGGTGCATGAATGCACCGTCGATATCGGCACTTTCGAGATCAATGCCAGGACCATCGGCAAGGTGAAGGAAGCCTTCCACAAGCGGCACGAGGAGCTCTACACCTATTCCGAGCGCCACAATGCGGTCGAGGTCGTCAATATCGAGATCGACGCTCTATGGCCGCATCGACAAGCCGAAGCCTGCCGAAGCTGGCCAAGGGCGCGCCTCTGCCCAAGGCGCTCAAGGGCCATCGCAAGGCGATCTTCGATGCTCAGGGCAAGGGCCTACGCAAGACGCCGGTCTATGACGGCGGCAAGCTCGGCGCCGGCGCCGTCGTCAAAGGTCCGGCCATCATCGAGGAAGTGACGACCACCATCGTCATCGAGCCGGGCTGGACGGCGAGGCTCGATGCTTCAGCGGCTCCTATGTCATCACCTCGCACGCGAAATAGCGGAGGCAGATGAGCACCGCCCTCTCAGCGCCGGAATGTCTCGGTGTCCTTCGACGGGCTGAAGGCGCTGTCGAATGTCGTGCTCGACGTTCCGCCTGAGCGCGTCACCGGCCTCATCGGCCCCAATGGCGCCGGCAAGACGACGCTGGTCAATGTGCTGACCGGCTTCCAGGCGCCCGATCAGGGCGAGGTGCTGCTCGATGGCGAGAGGATCGGCGGCAAAACGACCTTCGGCATCAGAAGGCTCGGCGTCGCCCGCACCTTCCAGTCGGGGCGGCTGTTCAGCGAATTGAGCGGTCATCGACAATCTGGAAGTGACCGGCGTCGGCCTCGGCCTGTCGCGCCGCGAGGCGGCGGCCAAAGCCGAGGCGATGCTCGACTGGATCGGCATCGCGCAGCTCGCCGACCGCATGGCGGGGGGCCTTCCCTATACGGATGAGCGGCGCGTCGCCATCGGCCGCGCCCTGATGATGGAGCCTCGCTATCTCCTGCTCGACGAGCCGGCGGCCGGCATGTCGGCGGAAGAGGCCGACGATCTCGCGCGCCTCATCCGCCGCATCGTCGCCGAAATGAAGTGCGGCGTGCTGCTGATCGAGCACAATATCGGCCTGGTGCTCAATATCTGCGACCATATCCATGTGCTCGATTCAGGCGAGATCATCGAGGATGGCGCGCCCGCCGCCGATCAAGGCGAGCGAGAAGGTGCGCCATGCCTATATGGGCACGCAGGCCGAGGCCGGAGGGCCGCGTCCTATGAGCCTGCTCACGGTCGCACAACATCACCGTGCGCTATGGCCAGCTCACCGCCTTGCGCGGCGCTTCGCTATCACGTCGATGAGGGCGAGACGCTGTTCATCACCGGCCCCAATGGCGCCGGCAAATCGACCCTGCTCAAGGCGATCGCCGGCGTCGTGCCGGTGGCGGAAGGCGCGATCGCGCTCGACGGCAGGCAGATATCGGGCGGCACGCCCGAAGACATCGCCCGCCTGGGCTTCTCGCATGGTGCCGGAGGGCCGTCATGTCTTCGGCTCCCTCACCATCGAGGAAAACCTGATGCTCGGCACCGGCATGCGCACGCGACAAGCGCGCGTGCCGCGCGACGATCTCGACCTCCGTCTATGACGTCTTTCCGATGCTCAAGGAGCGCCAGGACAAGCCGGCGGGCGTGCTCTCGGGCGGCCAGCAGCAGATGCTGGTGATCGGCCGCGCGCTGATGGCGGCGCCCCGGCTCATCGCCATCGACGAGCCCTCGCTCGGCTTGGCGCCCAAGGTGATCGACCAGGTCTATGAGACGCTTGCTCAATCTGCGCGACAGTCGCGGCCTCACTCTGCTGATCGTCGAGCAGAGCTCGACCCGCGCCATGATGACGGGCGGGCGCATGGTGCTGTTGCGCTCCGGCGAAATCGTGCTCGAAGGCGATGCCAGGCAGCTCGCCCGCGGCGACACGCTGCGCAAGGCCTATTTCGGCTATGGGGAGCATTGATGGCTAGTTCCTTGATGCTTTCGCCCCGTCCCATTGATCCGTCATCCCGGCGAAAGCCGGGACCCATTGAATTCTTTCCACGCGAGCAGCACTGCCGAAGTTGCGCGAGTTTATTGGGTCCCGGCTTTCGCCGGGATGACGAAAAAGAATCCAGGGCAGTCTGGAGGGGCGAGATGACGGCGGTACTCCAGATCATCTTCGACGCGCTCAGCCTCGGCAGCCTCTATGCGCTGGGCGCGCTCGGCATCGCGCTGATCTTCGGCGTCATGCGGCTCGTCAATTTCGCCCATGGCGACTACATCGCCTTCTGCGTCTTCGCCATGCTGTGGCCGTCGATCGATGCGGCGGCGATCGTCTTCGCCGGCAACTTGCCGACCGTCATCCTCATCCCGCTGATCCTGGCGATCGGCGCCGGGCTTTCCGTCCTGTCCGAGATCCTGGTCTTCCGCCGGTTCCGCAATGCCAATCCAGCGACCATGATGATCGCCTCCTTCGCGCTCGGCTTCGTCATCAAGCATTTCCTGCTGATGCTGTTCTCGAGCCGGCCGAAGTCCATCGATCTGTGGTCGAATTTGAGCCTGCCGGTCGAGATCTTCGGCGCCCGCATTCCCCTTCTGCAGGTCGATCACCATTTGCATCACCATCGTCATCCTGCTGGGCCTGACCGCCTTCCTGAAGCGCACCCGCTTCGGGCTCGAAATGCGCGCCGCGGCCGAAAACTTCACCATGGCGCGCATGCTGGGCGTCAGGGCCAACCGCGTGATCATGCTGGCCTTCGCGATCTCCGGCATGCTGGCCGCCGCCATCGGCCTCATCCTCGCGACGCAAACCGGCACGGCCGACATCCAGATGGGCGTCTCCGTCATGCTCGTCGCCTTCATCGCCACCGTGATCGGCGGCCTCGGCAGCCTGCCGGGCGCCGTGATCGCGGGCTTCCTGATCGGCGGCGCCAGCGTCCTCATGCAGGTCATCCTGCCGCTCGATGCGCGGCCCTTCCGCGACGCCTTCGTCTATGGCGCGGTGATCGCCTGTCTGATCTGGCGCCCGCAGGGCCTGTTCGCGCCCAAGGCGGCGAAGCAGAGAGTGTGAAGATGACCCGCAGCTCTCTATCTCGCCCGCACCATCTCGACGCCGATCATATTGATCGCGATCCTCATTGCCATTGCCGTCGTGACCAAGCTCGTGGGCTCGGGCCCATTCAACCAGCACCGTGGTCGAGATGTTCATCCGCATCATGCTGGTGGTCGGGCTCTATATCTTCGTCGGCAATTCGGGCGTCATCAGCTTCGGCCATATCGGCTTCATGTGCCTCGGCGCCTATGCGGCGGCCTGGCTCACCATCCCGCCGGTGATGAAGAAAGTGACGCTCCAGGGCCTGCCCGCTTTCCTCGCCCAGACGCAATTGCCCTTCTTCGTCTCCACCGCCATCGCCGGCCTCCTCGCCGCGCTCTTCGCCCTCATTGTCGGGCGCATCATGATGCGGCTCTCCGGCATCGCCGCCTCGATCGCCACTTTCGCCATGCTGGCGGTGATCAATGTCGTCTATTCCAACTGGGATTCGGTGACCGGCGGCACGGGTTCCATCGTCGGCATTCCCTTTTATACCGGCCTGTGGACTGGCCCTTGCGTCGGCGCCACCTTCGTCGATCATCGTCGCCTATGCCTATCAGATCTCGCGCTCGGGCCTGGCCTTGCGCGCCGGCGCGCGACGAAGCGACGGCGGCCGCCGCTTCCGGAATCGACATCGTGCGCGAGCGGCTCATCGCCTTCGCGATCTCGGCGCTTTGTCATCGGTGCTCGCCGGGGCGCTCTATGCGCATTTCCTCGGCGTGGTGAACCCGGATGCCTTCTATCTCACCGTCACCTTCGTCACCTTGTCGATGCTGGTGGTGGGCGGCATGAACAGCCTCTCGGGCGCGGTGCTGGGCGTGATCGTGATCTCGGCTATTATCCAGCTGCTGCGCTGGCTGGAGAAGGGCATCGATCTCGGCAGCGTTACGCTCTCGATCCCCAACGGCCTGCAGGAGATCACCATCGGCCTCGTGATGATCGTCATCTTGATGTTCCGCCCGTCCGGGCTTACGCGCAATCGTGAGCTCGCCTGGCGGCGCTGGCCCTTCGCCACGGCAGCGACAAATGGCGTTGCCACGGGCAAGACAATTGAAGACGTGCGTTGAGATATGAACAAGGAGGAAACAGATGAGTAGACTGAAAGACACTGGCATTGGCGGCCGTTTTCGGCCCGCTGATGGCTGGAGCTGCTTATGCCGCGGATGAGATCGTCGTCGGCTTCGCCACGGCCGAATTCGGGTTTCATGCAGGCCTATGACAAGCCGGCGCAGGATGCCGCGATGATCCGCATCGATGAGATCAACAAGGCCGGCGGCCTGCTCGGCAAGCAGATCAAGGTGGTCACTGCCGACACCAAGACCGACCGCGCCGAGGGCGCCAAGGCCGGCCTCGAAGTGCTCGACAAGGGCGCCGAGCTGGTGATCGTCTCCTGCGACTATGATTTCGGCGCGCCGGCGGCGCTCGCGGCGGAAGCCGCGGGCAAGGTCTCCTTCTTCCTGTGCGCCGAGTCGATCAAGGCCGGAATCCGGGCGTGGGCCCGCATTCCTTCTCGAGCTCGGTGCTCGCCGCGGTGCAGGGCGCCACCATGGCAGAATGGGCCTATAAGAAGAAGAAGGCCCGCAAGTTCTATCGCCTGCTCGACACCTGGACGGTCTACAACAAGGGCATTTGCGATGGCTTCGACTGGCAGCTGCCGCAACTCGAAGGATGCCGAGCTCGTCGGCAGCGACACCTTCAAGAACGAGGATGCCTCGATCGCCGCGCAGATCACCCGCATCAAGGCCCTGCCGCAGGAGCCCGATGCGATCATGCTCTGCACGATGATGCCGGGCGGCGTCAGCGCCGTGAAGCAGATCCGCGCGGCCGGCATCAAGGCGCCGATCCTCAACGGCTCGGGCATGGATGGCAGCTACTGGCTTTCGGCCGTGCCTGATCTCTCCAACTTCTTCGTGCCGGCGCAGGGCTCGATCTATGGCGATGACCCGAATCCCAAGGTCAACGAGTTCAACAAGAAGTACAAGGAAGTGACGGGCGGCGATCCGTCGAGCCAGTATGTCTATCCAGGCTATGTGCTGATCGACGTGTGGGCCAAGGCGGTAGAGCGGGCGAAGACCACGGATGCCGATGCGGTGGTGGCCGAACTCGAGAAGATGAAGAATGAGCCGACATTGTTCGGCCCGCGCACCTTCAACAGTGAGATCCATCACCAGAACAAGGGCCGCTACCTCATCGTCGAGACCGAGGGCGGCAAGCCGAAGGTCGTCGATGAATGGACGATCAGCGACGCCATTCCGGTACCGGATCTCTTGAAGCAGTAAGTGCTCGCCGGCTTGATCTGGCATGCAAACAGAGGGCTGAGATCTCGCGATCTCAGCCTTTCCTCGTCGAGCGCGTGTTTTAGTTTGGACGGAAGCCCGCCAAGTTTCCCCTTCTCGCGCTTGCAAGCGGGAGATCGTGGCCGACAGGCCGGATGAGGGTGTCGGACGACGGCCTGCGAGAGCTGCCGGCCTGGTGAAACTACCGCTGCTTGCACATTACAATTTTGCAATGCAGATTACTTGCGGTCGACCTGCAATTCTTGAGCAACAAGGTGTGCGTTTGGCCAGAGGGCGGTCTACCCCAGGGGACAGTGGGTAAGTTCTTTCCCGGACATCAGTTTGACCCGCCGCCGGATATTCCGCCGAGCGAGGGTGTTTGGTTCATAGCCTTTGTCGAGCCGAAAAACGGCGGCAAGGTTGGGATATTTGAAATTCGTCAAAGGAAGCTTCGGTGGCAACCAAGCGAAGACAGCATCTACGCCGAGCTGATTTCATGTCCCGCCAAAGTAAAGGTTGCGTTAAACGCAGATATTCCGACCGTAACGCAGTTTTTGCTGGAATAGGCAGAGTTGCAAACTTCTGATCGCACAAGCTCGGCGCCTTGGCTAAATACTTCGCGAGCTCAAAGGTGTTGCGAGTACACCCTCATCCGCCCTTCGGGCACCTTCTCCCGCAAGCGGGAGAAGGGGAAGCTGTGATAGCGTCGGGGATCATTCGCAGGTCGGTCAGCTCACGACCGGCACTTCGGTCAGGAGCGACGGCTCATTTCAAATGTTTCGGGCCCGAGGTCAGGCCCGGTCGATGCGCCCGGCATAGCAGCCGCGCTTCGCGTTATGCGCGTGGAGATAGGCGACATCCGGATTGGCGAAAAAGCGCTCGATGACGGATTCGATCGCCCTTCCCTCGACGACGTCGGCATCGAGCATCATGCCCTCCTTGTCGAAGGCCCTGAGCGACATGAGCCTCCGGCGGATGACGTCCGGCACTTCATCGACGCTGGTGTAGGTCTCATAAGCGCCTTCGCGCACGAAGATCGCATGGCTCGCGCGATAGGGCGTGTCGGCCGGCTGCGAAACATGATTGATGAGGAGCACGGTCTCGCCGGGTGCGGCGTCCCGCATCTCGATGCGGTCGGGATAGCCTGTCGGGGCATCGACCACATAGCGTTTGACGCCATGCCTCGCCAGTTCGGCATCGCTCAGGCCAAAGAGATGACGGAAGGGTTGGGAAGAGAGGCCGGAAATACGGAACGTCATGACTGACTCCATTGCTGGTGTAGCAGAAATAGGCTTCGCGACCTCCGCGAACCACCCGATTCTTGCTCGAGAGATGGGCGCCTCGCCCGCGCAATGAGTGCCGATCTGGCGATGGAAAGGAGCCATCGAACGCTTGAGATAAGCTGTCGAACATCAGCTAATATTCTGAACACGCCCGGTCTGATGATTAATTATTCATAGTTGAATCCGTAACCGGATTACGAGATACTGGCGGGATGAAAGACCGTACCGCCGCACGTCGAGTGAGGAAATATCGCATCCGCCAGAAAGCGGATCGCAAGATTGCGCGCGTCGAGGTTCAAGTTCCGGACATTGCCGCGGACGACCTGAAGATCTTGAGCAGCAAGCTTCGGAATGCGTTCAAACACGCCGATGCGGCGGACCGGCAGATCGATTTTATTCTGGGCACCATCAACGCACCTCGCGCACATCCGATCGATACCAAAAATCTCATTCACTGCCTGACCACTTTCGAGCCGCAGGCGCGCTGGCGCCCACATATCGAAGCGTTGTTCGACGAAGTCTCGGCAGAAGCCATTCACGATCTCGTATTGGCAAAGGTCGTCACCTTCGAAGATTTGTACCGCGCAGCCCGAAACTGGGGAGTGAGCAATGCCGGCAACATCGCCTGGATCAGGGAAATGGCAGACCTCCGATTGGCAGGGCCTTCTTCGTAGCGCTGTCTCCCTTCTCGACACATTAGGCGACAAACCGGAATGGACGTTTGGCGGCGGCACGTCACTGGCCGTGCACTACCGTCATCGGATCAGTCACGATGTCGATATCTTCGTTTCGAATTCCGAGACTATCTCCGACTTGTCGCCGAGCCGAAATCCGGCAACCAAGGCCCTCATCGGCGGACGCAACTATGAATTCCCGGGCAACTATCTGAAGCTCAGGCTCGCGACCGGTGAAATCGATTTCATTGTTGGCAGCAAACGCACTCGCATGCCAACGCAGCCGTGGCGGTTCGAGGATCGAACGATCCTGATCGATACGCCTTGGGAGACGGCGATAAAGAAAATGTTCCACCGGCCGTCGACATTCAAGATCCGCGATGTCTTCGATCTGGCAGCGGTAATCGACCGCGACGCCGAAATGTTCAAAACGTCATTGCCGGAAGTCGTCGATCGCCTCGACAAGCTGATCGACAGGATAGATGCGCTCGCGTCGAACTATGAGAACGCGGCAAAGGAAGACATAAATCCCACCAAAGAGGGAAGCAAATACATGAAAGCAGAGGCCATCCTCTCAGCCTTGGAATTCTTGAAGCACGCGAAGAGAGATGCCCCATAGCACGTACCGCCGGCCTGTCCAGGCGCTTCTATCCTAATGCCGCCTGCAGTCGCCGGCCCGGCAGCGGCGGGAAAGCAAGGGCTATCGCCGCGGCACCGAGCCCGACGGCGAGCGAGCCCAGGAACAGCCAGGCATAGCCGCCATAGGTGTCGAAGATCCAGCCGCCGGCCAACGGGCCAATGGCCATGCCGATGCTCGACAGCATCGTCGCCGCGCCGAACACCGAACCCATGATCTCCTGGCCGAAATATTCGCGCGCCAGCGTGGCATAGAGCGGCATCACCCCGCCATAGGCGGCGCCGAACAACACCGCCAACGCGTAGAATTGGCCGAGCTGGCTGACGGCTAGATATGAGCCGATGGCGATCGCCTGGACCAGAAGCCCCGCGACCAGCACCGGCTTGACGCCGATCCGGTCGGCCAGCACGCCGAACAGCACGCGCCCGCCGAGCCCGGCAAGACCCTCGACGCCATAGATGCTCACCGCCGCCATCGGCGTGATGCCGCAGATGATGGCATAGCTCACCATGTGGAAGATGGGACCGGAATGAGCGGCACAGCAGGCGAAGAAAGTGAGGCCGAGCACCAGGAATTGCGGGGTGCGCAGCGCCTTCGCGAGGGCACCCTCGGGCGGTCCCGATGCGGCCCGCGGCGCGGCATTGGCAGAGACGCCGCGCGGTGGACTGCGCACAAAGAAGCTCGCCGGGATCAGCAGCGCCCAGGCGCCGACCCCGATGATGAACATCGCGGTCCGCCAGTCATAGGCAGTGATGAGCCAGCGCGCGAAAGGCGAAATGGTGAGCGGCGCCACCCCCATGCCGGCCGAGACGAGCGAGACCGCGAGGCTGCGATTGGTCTCGAACCATCCGGTGACGGCGGCGATCATCGGCGCGAAGAAGGCACTGGCGGCAATGCCGACGATGATGCCGTAGGTAAGCTCGAACACGAGAAGCGACTGCGCCAAGCTCGCCAGCACCAAAGCAAGGCCGAGAAGCACCGCGCCGCACATCACCACGATGCGGGGACCGTAGCGATCGCTGACCACACCCCAGAAGAAACCGCCGAAGCCCATGACGATGAAATTGAGAGTCATGGCGCTCGATATGCCGGCGCGCGACCAGTGGGTGTCGGTAGCCAAGGGATCGAGGAACACGGCGAGCGAGAACATGGTGCCGACAGCGACGCAGCCCATGAGCGCGCCGATGCCGACAATCACCCAGCGATAGGACGATTCCATATGAGCCTCCCGGATCTGTTTCGGCGCCGGCGCCAAAGTACCGGCGGACCGAGGAGCCGACAATTATCAACCGAAAGGTTAAATGTCAACCCAATGGTTGAGCGTTGCTCGCCCTACTCCGCCGCGAGCTGGTCGAGCGGGCGCACCGGTGTCCGGTGCCAGCCCTCCGCATGGCGTCGCCAATAGGCTTCTTTCAGGGCGAGCGACAGCGGGCCAGGCCGGTCATTGCCGAGAATGTGTGATCCGACGCGCGACACCGGCATGACGCCGCCGGCGGTCGTCGCGGCGAAGACCTCATCCGCATCCTCGAACAACGCACGCGGGATCGCTGCCACCTTGGCCTCGATCCCCATCGCTTCGCACAATTCCAACACCGACTTGCGCGTGATGCCCTGCAGGCTGCCGCGGTCGGGAGTGAGCACGCGTCCGTCCTTCACCATGAAGATGTTGAAGCCCGGCCCTTCGGTGACGAAACCTTGCGCGTCGCACAAGATCGCAGTGTCGAAGCCCCTATCATGCGCCTCGAACAGGCCCGAGGTCAGGTCGCTCCATTGATAGTTCTTGACCCTTGGATCGACCGAGGCGTCGGGCACCCGGGGTGTGCTCGCGATCCACAGATGGGCGCCGCGCTCCTGCACATCCTTTGGGATGACGTCGATCCAGGGCAGCGCATAGGCGATGAAATGATTGTCGCAGTCGGCGGGCCGGCGCGAGCCCGCGACCCGCGGCCGGCCTCTGAGCGCCACCATGGCGACATAGGCATCCGCGAGCGCCGCCAGCGCCACGCAGCGATGCAGCGCGGCTTCGATCTCTGCGCGGTCTTCCGGCGGCTTCAGCCGCCGCGCCGCCATGGAGCTGATGAAGCGGTCGAGATGATCATCGAGCCGGAAGAAGCCGCCGCGGAACACATGCACAACGTCATAGACGGCGTCCGAGCGGGTGAAGCCCCAATCGGTCACCGGGATGCTGGCCTCGGCAATGGGAACATAGCGGCCGCGCACAAAGGCGGCGCCGTTGGCGAAGGATGATGCGTCCATCGCCCGAGCCTAGCTTGTGCCTGGCGTTAGGGCAATCGGCTCTGCCAATCGAAATTCCGACACATCCATTCGTGCTGGCATCGCCGGCAACGAGACGCTAGTGTGCTGAATGCGAAGTTCCTGATATTTGGCCGGTCACACCGACAGGAACTTCGCGTTCAAAAGCACACGAGAATCATTGAGTTCTAGTGTCCGTTCGAATCCGAAGTTCGCTCGGAAGGCGCTGCGGGGACAATGCATTCGGGACACTAGCGTAGGTTCAAAGAGACTCGGGATGGGATGGTGACACTCGAGAGAATGATGGACAGGCGCTGGCTTGCAGGGGCTTTGACGGTCCTGCTCGTTGCTTGCGCCAATCAGCCGGAACTCCTTGATCGGCCGGACAGGGTGTGGCCGTCGCCGAGAGGTATCGACAGGGTGGCCGCTTGCGTCATCAGAGCCCTCAATGAGCGCGGGCGATCAGAGTCCGATCTCGCGCCGAGCCGGACCTACGCCAAACATGTGATCGAGCCGGGCTCGATCTATGAAATCAGGGCCGACACGAGCCGCATGGTCACCGCCGAGGCCGCCGTCGTCCGCCTCGAGAAGATCGACGATGAGATCACGCGGCTGTCGCTGTTCGTCCAGTCGCCGTGGAAAAAGGCAATGATCCGCGCAGTGAAGCCCTGCGGCGCCCGCTCGTGACGCATGTCGTTTGAGCGATTCCCTCTTGCCGCAAAGCGGGTTAGGCTTGCCGGCCATGCAGAAAATCCAAATAAGAACCCGAGACGGCATTTGCCATTGGCGGACGCCGACGCAGCTTTTTGGCGATGTCCTCGAACGTGACGCTGCCGGATGAGAGCGGCGTGGTATGAGCGAAATGGCCCGGCGCGCGATGTCCTGATCGTGGGCGAACTGCCCGATCCCAAGCCTGGGCCAAGCGAAGTGCTGGTCAAGCTCCATGTCTCGGGCGTCAATCCGTCCGACGTGAAGAGCCGCGCCGGCCGGCCGCTCACCGGCGCCAGGATCGTGCCGCACAGCGATGGCGGCGGCGTGATCGTGGACGTTGGCGAGAACGTGCCGCGATCGCGCATCGGCGAGCGTGTCTGGCTGTGGAACGGGCAATGGAAGCGCGCTTTCGGCACGGCCGCGGAACTCATCGCTTTGCCGCAAGGGCAGGCCGTGCCCCTGCCGAAGAAGATCGATTTTGCCGCCGGCGCCTGCCTCGGCATACCGGGCCTCACGGCCATGCACGCCGTCAATTTGCACGGCGATGTCGCCGGCAAAACCCTGCTCGTCACGGGCGGAGCATCGGCGGTCGGCCACTATATCACCCAGATCGCCACGCGCCGCGGCGCCCGCGTCATCGCCACGGCTTCCGCCGCGCGCGCCGATCACGCGTTGAGCGCAGGCGCCGAGGCCGTCATCGACTATAAAGGAGAGAATGTCGCGCGCCGCGTCCTCGATCTCACCCAAGGCAAGGGTGCCGATGGCGTCATCGACATGGATTTCTCGACTACGGCGCCCTTGCTGTCCGGCGGCATATTGGCGCCCTTCGGCAAGCTCGTTTGCTATGGATCCAACATCCGTGGCGACAATGCCGTGCCTTTCGGCGATGTGCTGTTCAAAAGCCTCACCTTGCAGTTCTTCCTGGTCTATGAACTCGAGCCTGCGGAACGCGAGAGAGCGCTCGTGGATCTGAAGACCATGCTCGAAAGCGGCGCGCTCACCCATACGATCGGCGCCCGATTCCCGTTGGCCGATATTGCCGTCGCCCATGAGGCGGTCGAGCGCGGTCGCGTCCTGGGGAATGTCGTTCTCGATATCGCCAACTAGAAGATCAGCTTCGTAGTGTCCTTGAGGTGGGAGGGCAACAAAGGCGAGGCGATGCGTTCGCCGAAATACCGTCGCCGGCCAAAGGCGAGCCGCACCAGCATATTGGTATAGAGGCCGGGGCCCGAGGAATAGATGCGCCAGCCGCCATCGACGGCGATCTCGCCGCTTTTGACGCGCGCCCATTCGGCGCTCGCTTGATAACGGTCGGGGAAAGCCGCGTCGCTGCTCGAGAAATAGGCGTTGCGCTGGCGCGGCGATGCCCGCCTCAATACATCGGTCACGGCGATCGGATTGGCCTTGAGGAGCGCATCCCACAGCGCGTCCGCCTCGCCCAGCACCGCCATGGCCTCGCCATAGCGCAGATGCGCATGCGTATACATGAGACCGATCTCGCGCCCGAAATTGGCGGCCGACTCGGCGCGGCGGAAGATGCGCTCAGGCCCGCCGCGATAGGTGACCGGCCGGTCCATCAGCCGCGCCCCATCCGGAAACAAGAGGTGCTGGCGAATGATCTGCAAATGATGCGCTGTCTGCTCGGGCGTGAACAGCCCTGAAATGATGCCGCGCTTCATCGGCAGCAGCGAATAATGCAATCCCGTGCGCCTGTCGCTTGGATGGAGCAGCAGTTCCGCACGGTCTTGTCCATTACTGAAAATGGCATAGCCCGCGACCGTGCCGTCGACGATCAAATGGCGGTTGAAGTCGCCGCGCATCTCTTCGGCAAGGCCCGCAAGTCTTTCGGCCTCTCCGCCGCGCTTCGCCCGGCGCAGCACCTCCGCATAGCGCGTCAGCTGGTGGAAGAGCAGCGCAACCGTCCAGCTGCTCACCATTTCATCGCGCAGGCTCGGATCGGCGGGCTGGAGTGAATCGTTCCAGTCGCCTTCGCCGTAGCGGATGAGCTTAGTGCCCGGAATGAAGCGCTCTTCCGCCGTCGCGATGAGTTTTTCGATGTGGCGCGTGACCGTGTCCTTGTTTTCGGTGCGCGCGAAGGTCTCCTCATTGCGCCAGGCGACATCCTCGTCGAGGAAGGCGAAGTCGTTCGTCCATTCGACATAGTCGTTGAGCGCCTTGAGCGGCCAGACGATGACATCGCCATGGGCATGCTTGTCCTGGATATTCGAATAGGGCTCGAGCATGAACCATTGCGGCCAGTCGCCGCGCTCGTGATATTGCTGCGCGAACACGATGCGCAGGATCTCCTTCGCCGGCGCGTCATGTTCGAGCGAGAGCAGGAACTCGAGCGGCCCCTGGCAGACATCGCGCGTGCCCCAGGCGGCACCCGTATATTGCTCGAGCCCATGCGGCACGGTGACATGGATCATCGCATTGTGGGCGAGCCACGGAAACGAACTGTCGAGCGCCTCAGCCGCGGGATCGCTGCTTTCGATACGAAGCCCACGCGTGACATGCGTCCAGTAACGCCGGGCCGGCGCCATGAGGCTCTCGCGATCCAGGGCCATGGCGTATTTTGCCGCGAGCCTTTCCGATTCATTTTCATCGCTGAGGGAGCCCACGACCGCAAAGCAAAGCTTCTGCGTCGCGCGCGTCCGCAAGGCCACATAGGCGCCGCCGCGCGCAACGCCGTCTGCATAAAGGAGTTCATCCCCGCCCAGCGCCTCAACGGCGTCGGGCGTGCTGGTGACAAGATGATAGGCCGATTGCGGATAACGCTGGCCCCAGAGGAATTGCGGATCGGGGCGAAAGCAAATGCGCTTTTTTTGGCTGTCGACTTCGACCCGGCCTTGATGGGCAAGCTCGCGCTCGCCGAGGACGAGATGGCCGAAGACGAGAAACCGGCAGGCCTCGCCCTCGACCGCGACGCGCCATTGCATCGCCGCATCATCGCCCGACGCGACGGCCTCGACGGTGATGGTGCGGTTGCTCGCGCGATAAATCCAGCGGCAGTCGCTCAGGCCCATTTCGAAGACGGACGGCACCGCGAGAAGCCGCCAGCCCTGACCCAGATCGGCGAGGATCCGCAAACCGCTGGCGCGCGTGATGTTGTAGGGATCACGCGATATCGAGAAGAGCTTGTGGAAGGAGGTGTTGCCGATGGTGAGCTGCGCGCCGAAGATGCCCTGCATCCATGCGGTTGCGCAAAGCGTCGTCTCATCGAGCAGCATGCCCTGTCCGCTGCGCAGGAGCGTGCCGTGGCGGCGAGGAGCAAGCCGCTCCTTCTCGGAGAGGACGATATGGCGGTTATGCACGCCGTCGGGCACGAAGAAGGTCAAGAGCTTTCCCTCCATGCGCTCCTCATGCCGGCGCTCGCCATAGCGGTGTGCGAGCTCCGCATCGCTCAGCTTCACGACGGCGAGCGGCGGCGCATCCTGCAGCAGGCTGCGGACCGGCGCTGCCATGGCGATGGCTTTCGACGCGAAGCTGGCGCGCGCTGCCTTGACCTGGTCGAGCTTCATGAGATCATCGGCGCTCGAAGCGTCGGGATGGTCGGGCTCATGAAGGCCGAAGAAAGTCCAGCTCGCCGTAGCGCCCCCCTTGAGCGTCGCCGGCCGCGATTGCAGAACAGCGCAAGCGACCTCATGCTGCAGCCTTTGGCTCGGCAGGTCCCTGCCCTGTGGAAGATCGATGATCCCCTCATCGCGATAGTGCGGACCGAAAAGCTGCAGCGCGTCGGTCGCGAAAGCGGCCGCACCATCGAGGCAGCCTTGCATGACCCAGGGCCAGCGCCCGCCTTGCGCCAGGTTCTGCCGGCTCATCATCACCGGACCCAAGACTTTGTCTTCGGCGACGTGGTGGTCGATATATTGCGAGACATAGGCCTCGTTATTGGCGATGAAGCCGCGATCGCCGAGGCCCAGATCCTGCACGAAGAGAATGTCGCATGTGGTCTCACTCTTCTTCTTGTCGGCGACCTCGACATGCCACAACCAGACATTGCTTGCCTCAGCGAGCCAGAGCGTCAGGCGATGCGTGATGCCGTCCGTCTCCCCCTCCCACAGGAAACGATCGGCATCGGCGCCAAAACGAAATCGCGCCTCGGGTCCGACGATTTCGACGATGCGCGGCGCATCGCCACCGACGCGCAGATAGATTCGCCCGATGCCGCCGTGAAGGGGCGAGCCCAATATCTGGTTGAGCATGATGCGTCCGCGCTCGCCTTCATGCTCGAGCGCGAAGAGCGCGCCGTTGGGGAGGACGCTCGCCGAAAGACCTGTTCGATTCTTGATCTGCCGGCAGCCGAGATCGCTTTCGCGCGGTGTTGAGAAGCTGGCGGTAGCGTCAGATGTCATGCGGCCTCTCCAATCTTGCCAGTCCGGCACGACAAGGAGCGCAGGAGCGCCTGCTTGTCAATCGCCTGGGTGAGCGGCGGTCGACCATTCCGCGAATCACCGGCGCCGGCTAAGAAGACAAAGTCTGTATTGCGACAGGATAAAGCCTTCTGAGGGAGAAAGAGCCATGTCTATCACTCGGCGTGAAAGCGGTTCCGATATGAGCAGGCCCCCGCTATCGAGCCGTGCCGAGATTCTGACACGCTATCGCCGGCTGCGGGAAATCAGCAAAAATCATCATCATGAGATTCTGAATTTCGTTTCGTCAGACTTCATGCTGCGTCAGGCACGGCGGCTGGGCTTGGCCGTAGGAGGGACGCTCGTCCTGGACGACATCGAAGAGATGAACTACGTCTATGATCTCGCCATTCACGCCGCACCAGCACCGGGGCGGGTCCCGTGCGATCGACCGCTATGCCAGGTCGGTGGAGCTTGTGCCGGGTTCGGATGAGGCGCTCGTTCTCGATGCGATGCGCAAAGCGCGCTTCTCCCTTCTGGTTATTGAACGGCGCCATGAAACGGCCGGACTGATTGCCACCGACCTGGTGCGTAATTCTGAAGTATGGTTGATGGATGTTGGGCTCGAAAGCTCTATCGCTTAGGGCACCGCGATGGCCACCAGGCTGTATACTCCCGAGGCGTTCTCGATGACGGCAGGCGTCAATGTGCCTTTCGTGCTGGAGATGGAAACGTTCCAAGATATCTTGGCCGAACTGCCACGCTCCCTTGTCGACAAAGAGATAACCAAGCTGATCGACGACCCGCGCCTCGCCGAAGCGATCTACAGCATTGCTCTGGCGAGCGGGATTTCGGATCGACTGGAGTACCGCGACGTGTCCGCTGCCTGAAGGATGGTAACCCGCATCCATGCCCGTCAATTTCAGCGAATTGCTCGATGCCATATGTTCATCAGCACGGGGACCCTTACCAGAACGAAGCCTTCATGTGCCTCCAGTCCGGCAAGATCTATTTGCGTACCGACCTCCTCGACGAGGAGGACCAGGAACTGCCGGACGACATCGAGGACGAGAAAAAATATATCCGGCTTCCGAATAAGCACCAGCTCGATCTTGGCAAGCCGCTCGTCTTTGCTTTCATTCGCCGATTTTTGCCCGACGACTATGACGAGGTTCGCGCCATTTTCAGCCGCAGAGGCGCTTATGCCAGGTTCAAGGATTTGCTGCACCGGAAAGGCGCCCTGCAGCAATGGCACGATTTCGAGTCGAAGGCCGAGGAAGAGGCGTTGCGGGATTGGTGCAATCTCAAATCGATAGAGTTGACCGACTGAAAGGCCGTCCCGAAACAAGCTCCGTAGCCGACTTCACCAGTACCGACCCTCAGACGCCCATTGCCGCTTTCACCCGCTGACGCGTCAGCGGCAGATCATAGAGCCGCTTGCCGATGGCATTGCGGATGGCGTTGCCGACGGCGGCCACCGTCGGGCCTTGCGCCGCCTCGCCGGTGCCGAGGAAAATCTGTCCCGGCTGGTCGATGACATTGACCTCGACCGAGTCGGGGACGCTCGCAAAGCGCAGGATCGGATAGCTCGACCAGTCGATGCTGGTGATCCGCGTCCGGTCGAAGGTGACCGCTTCATAGAGTGTCCAGCTGATCGCCTGCAGGATGCCGCCCTCTGTCTGGTTTTTTATCCCGTCGGGATTGACCGCCTGGCCGCTGTCGATGGCGGCGACCGCGCGCACCACGCGCGTGCGGCCCGTCTCGCGCTCGATCTCGACTTCGACCGCCAGCGCCAGATAGGCGGCAAGGTTCTTGTAGCGCGCGAAGGCAAAGCCCTTGCCATGGAGCGGCGCCATCTCCTTCGTCCAGTCGAAGCGCTCGGCCGCGAGCTTCACCACCGCCTGGGCGCGCGCATCTTCCAGATGCTTCAGCCGGAATTCGACCGCATCAGCCTTGGCCATGATCGCGAGTTCATCGATCGTGCTCTCGAGCGCGAAGACATTGGCATAGGCGCCGAGCGCACGGAGTGCTGAGACCCGGAGCGGCATGTCGGGGAGGAAGTGCCACTGGACTTTCTTGTTCGGGATCGCATAGAGCGGATTGGCATTGCGGTCGCCATTGCCCGACGGGCTGATCTCGAGCTTGGGCGTTTCGGGCGTCGCGGGTGCCGATTTGTGAATGCCGGCGAGGAGCGCGCCCGCCCCTCCGGGCCTCGTCGAATGCGTGTTGCTCCACAGGTCGAAAGTCCAGCTGTCGATGCGGCCGTCGCCGCCGATCGATGCCCTGACCTTGACCAGCATGGCCGGGCCGAAAGGCTCCCATGCGTGCTCTTGCTCGCGCATCCATTGCACGCGCACCGGCCGGCCCGGCAATTTGCTGGCGATCAGCGCGGCATCGCCCGCCGCGTCATCGGCGCCATTATGTCCGTAGCAGCCCGAGCCTTCCATGTGGATCACCTGCACGCGCTCTTCCGGCAAGGTGAGCATTTGGGCGATCGCCTCGCGATCGGGAAAGACGCCTTGCGTGTGCGACCATACTTTGAGGCCCTCAGCCTCGGTCATGAGAGCCACGGCACAGCTCGGTCCGATCGAGCCATGGATCTGATAGGGCCGCGTGAACGTCGCCTCGAAGGCCTGGCCGCCAAAACTCGGCATTCCGGCTTCGGAAACGGTCCCGATCTCGCGTTCGAGCCCTTGCAGCACCTTCGGCAGATCGGTCGCCTCCGGCAGTGTTTCCTTTTCGACCCATTGCGCCGCAGCGGAAAGCGCGCGCAACGCCACGACCGCCTGATATTCACGCTCGGCAACGATCGCGAGGAAGTTTCCGTCACGCACCACCGAGATCACGCCAGGCAGCATTTCGATAGCGGCCGTATCGACGCTCGCCAGAGTGGCGCGATAGCTCGGGGGGCGCACGACGCGCGCATGCACCATGCCCGCGAGCCTCAGATCCTGCACATAGGCGATGCCGCCAGTGACCTTGCCCGGAATGTCGACACGCGCCAGCGATTGGCCGATGATCCTTAAGTCTTCCGGCGCCATGAGCGGTGATTGCGGCTTGGCTTCGACATGGAGATCGAGCGCTGCGGCAAGCTCGCCATAGCTCGCTTTCCGCCCATCGGGCGCCGTCACCTGTTTCCGGGATGCCGTGAGGTCGGCCGCAGCGACGCTGAATTTCTCCGCGGCTTTCGCCAGCAGCAACTCGCGCACTTGCGCAGATGCGTTACGGATCGCCGTGCCACCGTTTTGCATCGACTGGCTGCCGGCAGTAAAGCCTTCATCCGGCGTCCGCCCGGTGTCGGCCGTCACCAATTCGATGTCCTTGGGTTCGACAGTAAGCTCTTCCGCCGCCACCTGAATGAGCGCTGTCTTGATTCCCTGCCCGAGCTCGGCCTTGCCGGTGAATACCGTGATCTTTCCCTCAGCATCGATACGGATCCAGCTGTCGAGCAAGCGTGCATTGTCGAGACTGCCGGGCAGCTTCGGCTTTTCCGGCGTCAGTTGCGTCTGCTCTTGCCCGAGCGCCGATTGCATCGAGAAGAATACCATCAGCGCGCCACCACCGGCGAGCAGCGATCGGCGATTGACATGGGCGGTCATCAGCCCGTCCTCCCCGCATTATCCAAGGAAGCCGATCTCATGAGCTGGCCGGCTCGTTTGATCGCCGCCAGGATGCGCATATGCGTGCCGCACCGGCACAGATTGATCTTGAGGGCGTCGCGGATCTCGGGCTCGCTCGCCCCCGGATTTTTTTGCAGCAGCGCCTGTGCGGTCATCATCATGCCTGGAATGCAGTAGCCGCATTGCGCCGCCTGCAGCTCGATGAAAGCGGCCTGGATCGGGGCGGGCGCATCGATCGTGCCCAGGCCTTCGAGCGTCGTCACCTTGCGCCCGGCAAGCGTCATCACCGGGGTGACGCAGGAAAGCACGGCCTCTCCATCGACCATGACCGTGCATGAGCCGCATTGGCCCAGCCCGCAGCCGAATTTCGCCGCATTGAGCGCGAGCTCGTCGCGCAGCACATAGAGCAAGGGTGTCTTGGGATCGGCGGCGATCTCGTGCGTCTTGCCGTTGACTTCCAATGTCAGAGCCATGGTTACTCCTTCGCCCCCACATTCTGAGGCGCCCGTTCGATGCCGTCCGCCGGCCGGACCGCGACCTTGTATTCGCCGCTCCTCGTCTTGCGCACCATCTCGGCGACACGTTCCCAAGGGGGCTTGCCGGAGAAATGCCGGCGCATATAGGCGAGGAGGTCGGCGACCTGCTGATCGTTGAGCGTTGCTCCGAAAGCGGGCATCACCGCGCTCGCTTCGCCATCGGCCGGCGGCACGCCGAAGAGCGTTACATTAATGATATTCTGCGGATTTGGCGCATTCACCCCCGAGCTCGAGCGGAAATCGAGTCCGCCAAAAGGCGGTGCTCGGCCACCCTCATGACACATCGCGCAAGCTGCATCATAGATCGCAGCACCTTGCGCTTCGTCGTCTCGCGGGGCGGCCGCCGTCGTCATTGCGCCCGACTGTTTCGCCGCCTCGCGTCGCGCCTCCGGCTGGCCCATCTCGGACGCGACATAAACGGCAATAGCATTGATGTCGCTTTCGGGCAGGCCTGCGAGATTGCCCGTCACCTCGGCCATGGGTCCACGCGAAACGCCGTGTTTCTCATGGAAGCCATGGCGCAGGAAGAAGGCAAGCGCTTCCCTGTCCCAGGGCGTGGGTGCCGGCGATGACGCATTGATCGCATAGGCGAACCAGCCCTCTGCTTCGCCCCCGGCGAAATGCCGCTCCTTGTCTTCGGCACCCAGTCGGTTGCGCGGCGTATGGCAGGCGCCGCAATGACCGAGCCCTTCAGCCAGATAGGCGCCGCGATTCCACTCTTCGCTCTGGCCAGGATCCGACTGAAGCGGATCTGTATCGAGATAGAGCAAATTCCACACGGCGATCAGCGGACGAAAGCCCAGCGGGAATATCAGGTCATTGGCCGGCGCGTTCGCTCTTACCGGCTCGCGCGTCATGAGATAGGCATAGAGCGCCTGATTGTCCGCATCGGTCACATGCGTGAAATGATCGTAAGGAAAGGCGGGATAGAGATGCTTCCCTTCCCTGTCGATACCTTCGTGCATGGCGCGCTGGAACGCTGCCTCGGACCATTTACCGATGCCAGTCGCGGCATCGGGCGTGATGTTGGTGGAGTGGATCGTACCGAAGGGTGTGGGCAAGGCGAGGCCGCCGGCGAAAGCCATGCTGCCCGGCACGGTGTGGCAGGCGATGCAATTGCCGACGGCGGCAAGCTCGGCGCCTTTTTGCACCAGAGTCCGATCGAATTTTGGCGGTACCTCGACGGCCGAGATTTCCGGGCGCCAGGCGAGCACGGCAAAAGCCACGGCTACGCCGACGAGGAGTACGGCCACGAGGCCTAGGATTTTCCAACCGCGCATCAGTGCCTGGCAATTCGGCTAAACCGGATGACAACGCGATGTTGCGGCGGTTGTTCCTGCCTGCTTTACACGCCGATCGCCTCGACATAGCGGTGGAAGGCCTCGACCTCACCGGCCAGCGGCTCGCGGCCGGTGAAGCTGCGCAGATATGCCGGCACCAGCGCGATGCGGTTGGCCGTCGGCTCGACGATCTCCAGCGAATAATAGCCGATCTGCATGAAATAGAGGACGCGGGCCCGCACGAATGCATCGACCTCGCCATAGCCATAGCGCGCGAACATGTCGCGAATGGCGGCGACCCGCGCATTGTCGGCGGCATCGATGATCTCATGGACCTGCGGCGAGCTGCGCGCCCAGGTACGGATGGCGAAATCGAGCCGCGGCTGGAACAGATTCTCGTCCACCCAGCATTCGAAGACATTGAGCACCGCTTGCGTCACGGAACGCGCCGGCCGCTTGGCCCGCTCGATGATGAAGCGTGTGTTCTTGTTGCGCCAATGCTCGAGAAGCTGATCGAGCAGGTCCTGGCGGCTCTTGAAATACCAGTAGAAACTCGAGCGCGACACGCCGAGCTTCTGGCCGATCGATAGGATGCGCACGCCCTCGACCCCTTCCGAGATCAGGGTATCGAGCGCGCTGTTGAGCCAGTCCTCCCGCGTCGCCTTGATGTTGCCGGAGAGAGTGGCCCGCTGGGCCTCGTTCCTCGCCACGCGGATGATCCTGGCCATATTTATAACGCCGTTGTCTGTTCAAGCCATTTCCACAAATAGGGCGCAAGCCCGCGATCCACATGGATGCGCAGGCGATTGCCATGGCCATGGCGGCAACAAAGAACATTTATTCCAGCGAAGAGCACGGCGGCGCTCCGCGTCGACCCGTTGGCATCGAGCGTGGTCGCGCGCGCCCACAATCCGGCAAGGCCTTCGCCTTCGATCTCGAACATGTGCAGACCGGCATCGCAGGCGCTGACCGCGAAGCCTTCATCGTGCCAGCCCGGCGCGACATCGAATGGTGTTTCTGACACGGCGAGAACGCGGTCTCGCGCAATGGTAAGCGCATAGCGCGGACCGTACGCAGTCGAAAGCGCGCCAATGGGCTCAACCGCCATGCCCGATGCTTTGGTCCAGGCCGCAAAGTCTCCACTCACCAGACACTGGCTGAAGCCTGCGAGCGAACGGATCGCGAGGCCCGGTGCCGCGATGACCGCAGCCGGCCAGCCGGGCATCGGCGACCACTTCTGCGCCAAGTCACGCATTGAGCCGCTCTCCCATCGGGTCGAAGGCGCACGGCGCCGCTATCGTCGCGCGCCGGAGCGCTCCCAGATGCTGGATGTCGATAGTCTCGCCATGGCGCGACGCGCCGCGCTCGATGAGCCCGAGAGCGATCGGTCGACCGAGCGTCGGGCTCATATGGCTCGTCGTCACGAAGCCCTGGCTCCTGATCCTGCCCTCCGCACGGGTGATGCCATGGGCGCCGGGCGCGAGCGGTGGTGCACCTTGCTCCACGTTGAGGCCCACGAGCTGCAAGCGATCCTCTTTCATGGCCACGTCGGTGAAGAGCGAGCGGCGGCCGATATACTCGCCGACGCGCTTGGCGCGCGGCCCCGAGACACCCAGATCCTGCGGCATGGTGGTGCCGTCCGTGTCCTTGCCTATGACGATATAGCCTTTCTCGGCCCTCAGGATCATCATCGCGTCGAGGCCGATGGTCACCGCATCGAAAGCACGGCCCGCCTCCTCGAGCCGCGTCCAGAGCGCCTCCGCGCGATCGGCGCGGATCGACAGCTCATAGCTGCGGTCGCCGGTGAAGCTGACGCGCGCAACGCGCAGGCAGTCCGATCCGAAGCGGCCTTCGGCCACCGCCATATGCGGCAGGTCGCGATCATCGAGCGAAAGGCCGGGATCGAGGGCCGAGAGCAATTGCTTCGACCGCGGCCCCGACAGGGTCAGCGTCGCCCTCTCGGCCGTGACATTGTGGATATGAATCGCATCGCGGCCGAAGCGGTCCTGCCGCCATTCCTCGAGCCGCGCATGCACTGCCGCCACATGCGAGCTCGAGCAGGAGACGATGAAGCGGTGCTCATCAAGCCGGACCAGCACGCCATCATCGAAGACGACGCCCGCCTCCGACAGCATGAAACCATAGCGGCAGCGTCCCGGCTGAAGCGTCGACATGGTGTTATAGTAAATGAAGTCGACGAACTCGGCTGCGCGCGGGCCTATCACCTCGATCTTGCCAAGCGTCGAGGCATCGAAAAGCGCCACCGACTGGCGGGCGCGCCGCGCCTCGTGCTGGATGGCGCTCTCGGCATCGGCGTCGCCATAGTGCGCCGGGCGCAGCCAGCCGCCATATTCCTGGAACACGGCCCCTTTGGCGCGATGCAAAGTCTCGAGCGGCAAGCGGCGCACCGGCGCCATCAGCTCGCCACCGCACAGGCCGGTGAAACTGGTGAAGGGCACGGGCGTGAAAGGCGGGCGGTAGGTGGTGGTGCCGGTCTCGGACACGGAGCGGCGGGTAATGCCCGCCATCAGCGCAAGGCCCGGAAGATTCGAGGTCTTGCCCTGATCCGTGGCCATGCCGAGCGTCGTGTAGCGCTTGAGATGCTCGACCGAGACGAAGTTCTCGCGCGCCGCCAGTTCGACGTCCTTCGTCGTCACATCGCTCTGATAATCGATCCATATGCGGCCCTTCGCCCCGGCTTCAGGCCAGACGGCCATGACTCTGTCCGTGGCCTCAGGACCGGTGCTGACCGGGATCTTGGCTTTCGGGTGAGCGGGCGATGCCACCGCTTCGCCGGCGGTGGCCAAGACATCGGAAAGCGAGACCGCGCCCCTGGCCGCGCCCGCGACCGAAAGACCCTCGACAGGATCGCCCGGCAGGAAGGCGGCGCGTGCCTCGTCCCAGCGAGGCTTGCCCCTTGCCTGGCAATAAAGATGGATGGTCGGCGTCACACCGCCGGATACGAGCACACTGTCGGCAGCAAGCGACGTGCCATCATCGAGCGAGACAGTTTCGACGCGCATGCGCCCTTGCGCCGAAACGATGCGACGACCGGCAAGCCGCCGCACCCCTCGCGGAGCGGCGACAAGCGGCCCTTCGCGCTTGTCGACAAGCACGACCTCGGCACCGGCCTTGAAGAGTGCGGCCGCCACCTCATAGGCGCTGTCATTGTTGGTGGCGACGACGATGTGACCCCCGGCGCGCACGCCATAGCGGCGCAAATAGATGAGCGCCGCATCCGCCGACATGATGCCGGGCAAGTCGTTATGGATGAAAGGCAATGGCCGCTCGATGGCACCCGTCGCAAGGATGATCTGGCGCGGCCTGACGCGCCACAATGTGTCCGGCCGGCCATCATGATGGCGCTGGTTCAGCGCGACGAGATGATGGTCATAGATGCCGAAGGCCGTGGTCGAGGCGAGGACGAGATGGCCTCTTTGTCTGAGGGCCGCGACCGTCTCTCCGGCCCACTCAGGCCCTAGCCTGTCGTCAATGGCGCCGTCGCGATAGAGCAGCGATCCGCCCGGTGCCATCTGCTCATCGACCAGCATGACCGACTCGCTGGTTTCAGCGGCGAGCGTCGCCGCGGCAAGGCCGGCGGGCCCTGCTCCCACCACCAGCACGTCGCAATGGTGGTTGATCTGTGCGGCGGGCTTTGTCGCTTTCCAGGCGGGATCCACCTTGCCCAATCCGGCCATGGCGCGGATGCCGGGCTCGAAGCGATGCCAGTTCGGCCACATGAAGGTTTTGTAATAGAAGGCGGCGGGAATGAAGCGCGCGAAGCGGTCGATGATGGCATAGCGATCCCCCAAAACGTCAGGCACGGCATTCACGCTCGCCGCGATGAGCCCCTGGCGCGCAGGCTCGGTGGTGGCGCGCATATTCGGCCCGCTGCCCGCAATATCGACCAGCGCATTCGGCTCCTCGACGCCCGCTCCCCAGATGCCGCGCGGCCGGTGATACTTGAAGCTGCGGCCGACGACCGCCACATCATTGGCAAGCAGCGCCGAAGCGATTGTGTCGCCGGCAAAGGCCCGGATCTCGCGCCCGTCGAAACTGAACGAGAGAGGCTGAGAGCGGTCGATCGCGCTTCCGCCTATTGGAAGACGCTCGGCGCTCATTTGCCCTCACCCGAATCAGCGAGCCCCGTGACCCCGAAGACTTCGTGGCTGACACTGTCGCGCTCCATCACGAAGAACTCGCCGCAGGTCACATGCAGCCAGACCTCGCGAGTCTTACCTTTCGGATTGGCGCGCATATAGAGATAGGCGGCCCAGCGCTCGGCCGGCACATCGGAGCCATCCGGGCGCAGATTGCCGGCTTCGCCGCCATAGTGAAATTCATTCTCCGCGCGCGGACCGCAAAAGGGGCAACTGAATATCTGCATGGGCGCCGTGCTCCTAATGCGCAATGCCGGATCCCGCCGCCTCGTCGATGAGGCGTCCGGTCGCAAAGCGGTCGAGGTCGAAGGGGCGGCTGATATCGTGGTGCTTGCCGGTGGCAAGGAGATGAGCCAGGAGCGTGCCGCCTGCCGGAATGGCCTTGAAGCCGCCCGTGCCCCAACCGCAATTCAGATACAGTCCCGGCAAGGGCGAAGGCCCGATGATCGGCGATGAATCGGGCACCACATCGACGATACCGGCCCATTGCCGCATCAGCTTGAGCTGGCTGAAGGGCGGAAACATCTCGAGAAGACCGGCGATGACCCATTCTAGCACCGGCAGATTGCCACGCTGGCCGTAAGAAGGAATGCGGTCGAGCCCTCCACCGATGACAATCTCGCCCTTGTCCGACTGGCTGACATAGACGCCGCTGCCGGGGGCGGCCACGACCGTATCGAGGATCGGCTTGACCGGTTCCGACACGCAGGCCTGCAAGGCATAGGAATTGACCGGCAGCCGAAAGCCGGCTTTGGCGGCAAGCACCGAGGAATGACCGGCAACCGCCATGCCGATGCGCTCGGCGCGCATCTCGCCCCGCGTCGTCACCACGCCGCGGCAGCGCCCGCCTTCGATGATGAAGCTTTCGACCTCGCAGTTCTGGATGATGTCGACGCCGAGCCCGCTCGCGGCGCGCGCATAGCCCCAGGCTACCGCGTCATGGCGCGCAGTGCCGGCTCTCCCCTGCCACACGCCGCCAAAGACCGGGAAGCGCGCCTCGGGTGAGAAATTGAAGATCGGCGCGACCCGCCGTACATCATCGAGCGAGTAGAGCTCGGCATCTATGCCGTTGATCTGCATCGCATTCACGGTGCGAGCGGCGATCTCCATCTCGTTGATACTGTGGCAGAGCGTAACCATGCCGCGCTGCGACAGCATGATGTTGTAATTGAGCTCCTGCGCCATCCCTTCGTAGAGCCGATGCGACAGCCCGTAGAGCGCCACACTTTCCGGATAATAGTAATTCGAGCGCACCACGGTGGTGTTGCGCCCGGTATTGCCGCCGCCGATCCAGCCCTTCTCCAGCAAGGCGATATTGCTCATCCCATGCGTCTTGGCGAGATAATAGGCTGTCGCCAGGCCATGGCCGCCGCCGCCGATGATGATCACGTCATAGGCTTTCCTGGGCTCAGGCGACCTCCAGGCCGGCACCCAGCCCTTTTGGCCGGCGAAGCCTTCCTTGAGCAGCGAGAAAGCGGAATAGCGGCGGGTCATGTTCGAGCCTCAGGCGTCGTCACGCGCGCATCTTCAGGCCTTCGGGATCATAGGGCGAGGCCTCGATGACACGCGCCGCGCGCTCGACGCCCACGATATGGGTCGAAAGCTCCGTCCCTGCCTCCGAGGCTTCCTGCTCCACCAGAGCCATGGCCAAGCTCTTGCCGACCGTGTGGCCATGGCCGCCTGAGGTGATGAAGCCGACGCGGCGGTCCTTCAGCCTGATGGGCTCATAGCCTCCGGCATCGGCGTCCCTGGCGTCGATCTCGAGCGTGACCAGATTGCGGCGTGGCACGTTGCTGTCTCTTGGAGCGAGCGCCGCGGCGCGCCCGATGAAGTCGCCCTTGTCGAAGGCGACCCAGCGATCCATGCCGGTTTCGGCCGCCGTATAGCCTTGCGTGAATTCGCGCGACCAGATGCCGAAGCTTTTTTCGAGTCTCAGGGCATTGACGGCGGAAAAGCCATATTCGGCGACGCCGAGATCCTTGCCGGCCTCGAGCAGCGTGTTTCTCAGCGTCGCGTGCTCGCTCGACCGGCAGTTGATCTCATAGCCGAGTTCGCCCACGACCGACAGACGGCCGACCTTGGCGCGGATCAAGCCGACATCGAGCCCTCGGCAGGCGAGGAAAGCGAAAGCCTTGTGCGACACATCCTGATGCGTCACGCGCTCGAGGAGCTTGCGCGCATTTGGTCCCGCGAGCGAAAAGCCGACGACATCATCGGAGATATCGCGCACGTACACATCCTTGGGCAAATTCCGCTCGAACCAGCGCATGTGCCACTGCCTGAGATAGTAGGAGCCCATGATCCACCAGGTGCCGTCACCCCAATTGAACAGAGTGAGATCGCCCTTGAGCTTGCCATTCTCGCCCAGCATCGGCGCCAGCCTGGCGCGGCCGGGCTTGGGTAGCGCGCAGGCGACGAGCCGGTCAAGCCAGCGCTCGGCTCCAAGACCTGAAACTTCGTAGCGCGAGAAGGCGCTGATATCGAGGAGGCCGACACTGTCACGCACCTTGCGGCATTCCTCGCCGACAAGGTCAAAGGCCGTCGAGCGCTTGAGCGTCGGCGGCTCTTCGAAGTCCTTCAGGCGCGAAATAGAGCGGCACTTCCATGCCCCAGCTATTGGCCCAGCGCGCGCCGGCCCGAGTCATGGCTTCATGGGCGCCGGTGGTCTTCAGCGGCCGCCCGGCCGGCAGTTGCTCATTGGGATAGCTCATGACGAAACGGCGCGAATAGAACTGGCCGGTCGTCTGGCGGATATATTCGCGGTTCGACGCGAAATCGCCATAGCGCGCGATGTCCATGCCGAACACATCGGCCTCGGGCTCGCCGTGGATCATCCATTCGGCGAGCGACTTGCCAACGCCGCCCCCCTGCAGGAAGCCCGCCATCACGCCGCAGGCGACCCAGTAATTGGGCACACCGCGCACCGGGCCGACCAACGGATTGCCGTCGGGCGAAAAGGTGAAGGCGCCATTCACCCAGCGCTTGATGCCGGCTGTCTCGAGGCATGGATAACGGCTGAAGCCGAGCGCCAGCTCATCGGCAATGCGGTCCTTGTCCTCCTGGATGAGCTCGAATCCGTAGTCCCAAGGCGCGCCGTCCATGTTCCAGTGCTTGTGATTGATCTCATAGATGCCGAGCAGCATGCCTTTCTGCTCCTGGCGCATATAGGTGAAGCCCTCGAGATCGACGATCGAGCGGCAGCTCCTTGTCGAGCGCCTGGATTTCGGGGATGGCCTCGGTGACGAGATAATGGTGCTCCATGGGCGAAACCGGAAGCTCGATGCCCGCCATGCGCCCGACCTGCTTGGCCCAGAGGCCCGCGGCATTGACGACATGCTCGGCGATGATCGTGCCCTTCTCGGTCACCACGTCCCAATGCCCATCGGGTCGGTGCTTGAGCTCGAGCACGCGGTTGTGCTCGATCACTTCGGCGCCTCGCTTCCTGGCCGCCTTGGCATAGGCATGCACGACGCCAGCCGGGTCGATATAGCCCTCGCGCTGGGCATAGAGGCCGCCCAGCACGCCAGCCGTATCGAGGATGGGGCAGTGCTCGCGGATCTCATCGACGCCGATGAGACGGACATCCTCGATCCCCATGGTCTGGAAGATTCGATAGGACGCCTGGAGCCATTCCCAGCGTTCCGGGGCCGCCGCGATCGAGACGCCACCCGTCATATGCATGCCGATGCTCTGGCCCGATTCCTTCTCGACTTCCGACAGCAGGTCGATCGTATAGGCCTGGAGCGCCGCGATATTGGGATCGGCATTGAGCGCATGGAAACCGCCGGCGGCATGCCAGCTCGAGCCCGCGGTCAGGATCTCGCGTTCGATCAGCGCGATATCCTTCCAGCCGAACTTCGCCAAATGGTAGAGAACCGATGCGCCGACGACGCCGCCCCCGATCACCACTGCCCGATAATGCGATTTCATACCGTCGCTCCTCCGCGCGAACCCGAGGCTAGTTGCAATAGACACATATGTCTAGCGATTAACTTAGCACCTGCAATATCCCCTGCCGTGCCGGAAGGTTTCAATGTACATTCTTGTCTAGTAGTGGCCGATGCGTGGCGCGCTGCTGTCGACGATCCCCATTCCCGATCCCCAGCGCGAACGCAAGCGTATGCGGATCGTCCTGAAAGGCGAAACTCCCAACCCCGCGAACAAGCCTTCGGGCTGCAGCTTCCATACGCGCTGCCCAAGGGCGACGGACCTGTGCCGCGAAGTCGATCCGCCGGCGCGCCTCATCGAAACGGACCACAAAATCGCCTGCCATCATCCGTTGGAGTACCTCCGCCCATGCTGTCAACTAACAGTTGACAAAGGTAATCGATTAGTTTACGTATAAGGTTGTGATCAGGAGCCGGAGGTCGAAAGGCTTGAAGGAATTGTTCCAAACAGGAACCACCCGACATATTCAGAAGAATCTCCATGCACGGATTATTCGTAGGCTCGACGCCTTGAAGATCGCACGAAAACCCGAGGACATGAATCTGCCGGGCTTCGACTTTCATGGCCTGATGGGTAGTCCACGACGATATACGGTCCATGTGAATGGGCCTTGGTGCATCACCTTTGAGTTCGAGAACGGTGACGCACAGCAGATAAATTTTGAGCAGTATCACTGATATTGGCGGAACAGAGAATGGTCAGATGACCCAGACAAGAAAACCTACCCATCCAGGCGCCATTCTGCGGGAAGATGTTCTCCCTGCGCTGAAGATCAGTGTTTCGGAGGCAGCCGAAAAGCTGCTTATTTCGCGGCAGACGCTGCATAAGATACTGGCCGAGAAGGGGCCTATCACGCCAGAGATGGCTGTCAGGATTGGCAAGCTCTGCGGCAATGGCCCTGACCTCTGGCTCGGCATGCAGCAGGCTGTCGATCTTTGGGAAGCTCAGCAGAAATTGGCGAAAGAGGTCAGGAAAATCCCCACACTCGAGACGGCGTGAACGGCCCCTCACTTTGCCGGCCGGCTGGCGAAGCTTACGTCCGCGGCTGATAGAAACTCACGTCGCGACCGGCTTCGGCCGCGCTTCGAGTGTGGCAATCGCCTTCTCCAGAAGCGAGCGCGTGCGCGCCGCTGCCGCCTCATCGAGGCGCGAGGGATCGAGATAGAGATCGAGCCCCGGCATGTGCTCGCTGATCAGGTTCGTCACCTGGCCGCTGTTTGCCAGAATGCCGTCGATCACATAGGGCACGACCGGACGGCCGATGCCCTTCATCTGGATGGGCGGCAGCGAATGGGCGGTGAACATCTCACGCACCAGCGCATAGGTTTCATAGGACAGCACGATCTGTCCGGGCTCGGCGATCGATTGCAGCCGGGCCGCGAGATTCGCCTCCGCTCCGATGATCGTATAGTCCATGCGGTCGGCTGCTGCCGAAATTGCCGACATTGCAGAAGCCGGTGTTGATGCCCATGCGGACATGGAAGCGCTCCTCGACGCCCTCGCCGCGCCATTTGGCGTTGAGCTCGGCGGTGCGCCGCCTGCATCTCGAAGGCCATTCTGAGGCAGGCAAGCGCATCCTCGGCTGACGCCCTTGGTCTCGGGATCGCCGAAGAAGATCAGGATGGCATCGCCGATGAACTTGTCGACCGTGCCGCCATGCTTGGCGCGCTATGGCAGACATCTCGGTGAAATATTCATTGAGAAGCGCGGTGATCTCCTCGGGCTGGAGCCTCTCGGTCGTCGCAGTGAAATCCTTGATGTCGGAGAAGAAGATGGTGAGCTTCTTGCGCTCGGTCTGGATGGCGACGTCCTTCTCGCCCGCAAATATGCTCTTATAGAGTTGCGGCGAGAGATAGCGCGAGATCTTCATCGATACCGAGGCGAGAAAGGCGTTGTTGGTCTCGAGTTCCTTGTTCATGCCGGCGATGAGATTGGACTGCCGGTTCTGCCAGCCGACGACAATGAGCCCGAAGGCCGCCATCACGCCGAAATAGCCAATCAGCCACTTGAACGAGAACAGGTTGCTGGCGATCGGCTGGTCGACGATCACTTCCTGGATGCCGCGCACGTCGCCGACCTTCCAGTCATGCTTCGGGCTTTCGGGATGCGAGTTGTGGCAGTTGACGCAAGTCTCGCCCATCATCACCGGCGCCACCAGGCGCACGCGGCCGTCGAAATTGTTCCAGGACACGTCATTGACGATCTGCTTCGGGATCGCCGCGCAGCGTCTGCAGTGCGGCCTGTTCGAAAGCGTCGAGCTCATGCGGCGCGCGCCCTTTGAACGGATAGTCGGAGACGAAGCGATAGGAGATGTTGCCCTGCTGCTCGCCGATCACCTTGCCCAATTCGAGCGAGAGCGTTGCGGGAATCGGGATGGCGCCCGGCACGGTCGCATAGTTGTGGATGACCTTCGTCACTCCGGGATGCGCCAGCACGCGCGCCACGACATTGTTCGCGTAGTAGCCGCGCACGCTGGTGATGACGGAGTTGAGATCGTTCGCCTGCAGCCGGAGCGACCGCTCGGCAAGCTTGCGCAGATCGAGCCAGGCCGCCAAGGGAAGCCCGGCCAAGAGGAGCAGCACACCGATCACGATTGCCCATTTCGGCAAGCTGCCTGGGCTTCGGCTCGGTTGATTGACAATCATGGCTGAAATTACGCCCGGTTCTCGAATTGGCGCGTAGTTTGTCCGAAAAAACGGCTGGCTTCACGAGCAATCTTGCGCGGCAGCACAGAAGACTAAGCCGCAGAAAATAAATGGGCTCTAAAGGGCTTCCCACGCATAGTTGGGAGTACCGGACCAGGTCAGGCGGTGCATGGCACCCTGGACGACCGACTGGACAACATTGGGCCAGAGCGCCGCAATGCAGGTGCCGCCGGGGTGGCGGACCGAGGGATAAATGATGCCATTGTGGCCTTCGGCGCGCGCCATCGCCGCGATGCCGTTTCTGGCCGGGTAGCCGACGACGGGGTCCGGATCGAGGCTTGGATGGTCGGGGACCGGCCTTAGATCGACAAACAGTCCCGACATGCTGGCGAGCATTTCGCCATATTCGACGACCGCGTTGAAGTCGCCGGCGGCAGCGAGAGCCCCGGTCAGGTGGTAGCCGACTTCGGCAATAGAAGTCTCGACCGCGAGCGCTGCATACCAGGCGCCGCGATTGGCCGGGCTGAATCGCATCGGTTCACGGGGCTTCGCATAGGCAAAGCTCGCATTGATGAACCGCGCATGCGCAACGCCATGCACGAGTTCGCTGGCGGCGAGCCCGCCAAGCCCGCGCTCTTCCGCGATCAGCCTCGCGCTCGTGGCCCCTTCGATTTCGGCGAGCAGGGCGAGTTCGTCGGTGGTGTCGGCGAGCGGCGAGAGGACAGCCTCGCGCAGACGTGCGCTCGACACCAGACGGACGGTGCGCGGGAAAGCCTCACGCACCACCAGATAGGATTGCTCGCTGTCAGAGCCCGCCACGCAGCGCGTCGATATATTGCCGTGTTTCGATCATGCGTGGGATGCCGCCTTCGATCATCGCCTGGACCGGGGTCTTGCGATCGAAAATGGGGCCACGATTGACGAGCTTGGGCCAGCGGTCGGCCATGTCATCGGCGAAAAGCAGATGCAGTCCCTTGAACACGCCGATCAGCGCCGAGGCGCGCGTCAGTTGGTCCTGGCTCAGCGTGCCATCCCACTTGCCGCCCTTCATGCGGTCCCAGGTACTTTCGGAGACACCGAGCAGTGCCGCGCCCTCCGCATTGCTGCCACCCCAGACATCGACCAGGCGCAAGACCGCCTTCACCGCGGCGCCGGTCAGCCGGCGGCGATCGCCTTCCCCGGAGAATGTCTGCAAGCTGGAATGAGCTTCTTGTACCCAAACCGCCGTTGCCTTGGCCATTTCGCTTCTCCTGACGCGCAGTCACGCACCATATGACGCGACTGTCAAGTATTAGGACGTATCGGCCGCACGCAGCCTTTTTGCCAATGCCTGCAAGAGCTTCCAGGCCATGTTGCCATTCTTCTCGACGAGCGGCCGGAATTCCCAAAAGGTGATTCCGTAGCAGGCGAGGTCGGTCACGGCGGTCACCGTGGCCGAACGCGGGCCGCCATCGATCAGCGCGATCTCGCCGAAATGGTCGCCCGGCCCCAATGTGGCGATCTCGACACCCTTGCTCGTGACCTTGGCCTCACCCGACTCGATGAAAAAGAAGGCCGCGCCGCCCGAACCTTCCATGATGACGGTCTCGCCCTTGGCGAAGCGGCGTTCCTTGACGACACGCGCAATCTGCTCGGCCTGCCGCCGGTCCATGTCGGCGAAAAGCTGGACGCGCAGGAGTGCCGCCACGGGATCGCGGGGCGGCGGGCCGGGCGGCGGGGCTTCGGCCGCGGACTTGCCGGTCGTCACGGCGCGACATTGCAGGAGATAGAGCTTGCCGTCCGCAACCGCCCATTCGATGTCACGCCGCGGCCCATAGACCTTCTCGCATTTGAGCGCGAGCTCGCTTAAAGCGCCGAGCTCGGCATCGCCAAGACAGAGCTGCTGCACTTGCGCCGGCGGCACCTGCTCCTCGAACGTCCCGCCCGACGGCAGAGTTCGGATGGCGATGTGCTTGCGTCCGGCCTTGCGCTCGAGCACCTGGCCCGAGCGGTCCAGACGAAAATGGTCGGGTACGACCAAGCCCGCGACCACCGCTTCGCCCAACCCCCAGCTCGCCTCGATCAGGCGTTCATCGCGCGCCGTCACCGGATGCTCGGTGAACATGACGCCGGCAGTCGAGGGATTGAGCAGCGTCTGGACGACAACGCCGACGCTCGGCTTGGTGAACAGGCCGACTTTCTGGCGATAGGTGATGGCAGAGTCCGAATTGGCCGACCACCACACCTCGCGCACCGAGCCGGCAACATCGTCGACCGAATGGACATTGAGCACCGTCAGATGCTGGCCGGCGAAGCTTGCTTTGGCTCCATCCTCATCGACGGCGGAGGAGCGTACGGCGAAAGGCGGCTTGAGGTCGGCGATGGCCTCTTCAACATTGGCGACCGCCTCGTCATCGCCCGACGCGACCGCATCGACGAGATCGCCGGACAACGCGACACCCGGAGGCACTGTGATGCCCTGGCGTACCGCTTCACCGAGCCCGACCGCCTTCGACCCATAGAGCGACGTCTCGCGCACCTTGGCGAAGGGCACGACCTTCTTCACCCGAGCACCGTCACTTCACCGGCATCGCCATCGACGCGCACCAGCATGCCGTCGGCGATCCGCTCCGTCGCCTCGCGCGTGCCGACGACGCCCGGAATGCCATATTCGCGCGACACGATCGCCGCATGCGACAGGAGACCGCCGTTGTCGGTGACGATGCCGCCAAGCAGCGGCAAAAGGATGTTGAAGGCTTCCGTCGTCGATTTGGTGATGAGCACATCGCCCTTGGCGATGCGCCCGAATTCGGGCGGGCCCGAGACACGCGCGTGCCGGACCCTCATAGACGCCCTTGCTCGCGGCGAGCCCATAGAGGACCGTGTCCTTCGTTCTCGGCTTTCGAGCTGCCGAAGATATGGCCGAGGCTGGTGAGGGTCGCGCGCATGAGGCGAGCCGACCGCGGGGGGCAGCTTGGAAAGATCGGGCGGGAGCCCCGGCGGCGGACCGAGCACCGGCGGGGCATCCTTGGCCGTATAGGCCGCGCGATATTGAGCTCGCTCGGCAAGTTCATCCGTAGACGGACCGTCTTTGCCGGTCACCAGCGCGCACATTTCATCGAGGTTCGCCTCGAGCATCTGCTGCGGCGTGGCAATGCGGCCCTGCTTCGCCGCACGCCGGCCCGCCGCCAAAGCCGCACGGCGCATCAGGCCCGACGCCCAGATGTCACTATAGACGCCGCGCTCGTCCCGAAGCCGGTAAGTGAGGCGCGCCTCGGCGAGGAGCGCGTCGAATTCCTGCTGGTGCTGTGCCGGTACCTGCGCACGGATGTCGGCGGTCTGGGCTGCGACGTCCGAAGGTACGGCATCGTCGGACACAGCGCCGCGGATGGCGCGCAAAAGCGCATCCGGCAGTTCCAACGCCGTGGGCTCGGCAATGTCGAAGCCGTCGATGAGGCGATTGCCGACGAGATCGAGATAGGCCGAGATCGCGGCTCCTGCTTCGCCGCCCAGCGCCCGCAGGCGTTCGATCACCTTGGCGGGATCGCGGTCGGTCTCAAGAAGCTTGCGGGCGCCGGCGTCATTGGCAAAGGCCCGCTTGAGATGCACCATTTCCGGCGACCCGCCCGAGGAAACTTCCGCCGAACCGCGCATGAGCCCCAGGAGCTCGGAATGCGGCAGGCCGGTCCACTCCGCGACCTGGGAAAGAAAGTCTCCGGTCGGCAGCACGGCGGCGGCGGTGAATCGCATATGCTGGGTGATCATCGCCGAATGATGGTCGCGGCAGCGCGTCAGATATTGGGCGAGTTCCTCGTCGACCATGGCATCCGGCTCGACGGCCTGCAGCTTGCGATGGGTGGCGATAGAGGAGGGTTTGTGCCTTTCATCCCAGTCCTTGAGCTGCTCGCGCCAGAGTTTTTGCGAATAGGTCTGTTCGGCGCGCTTGAAACGTTCAGGCATGTCAGCGTCGGGCGCTGGCAGCTTCTGGTTATATCCGAAGCCGTTCACATAGGCGACCTGAAGGCCGTCAATCAGCATCCCATAGAAGCGGGCGAAATCACTGGTGCCTTTGAGAAAGGCGGGGGGATGCATGTCCTGCCAGTAATGCGTCATCGGACGCGGAAAATGGACCGGATCCTGTTCCCAGGTTCCAGGTCCCGGCGGCTCGAAGATGAGTGCGGGCGCGGCCCCTTTGGCGACCATGAGTTCCTCCCAATTGTCCGGCGGTCGGGCGAATTCGTACCAGCCTTTCCGAGCGATCACCTAGAGGAAAATGCGTCGGCCGCTGAAGACCCGCCTTCATCAATGTCAAACTCGGCGATCACCGGAATATGCCTGAGCGCTCGCTCGTGCCGCGGGGTTGACCGATGAAACTCGTTATTCGAATTGGTCTATCTTGCCCTCGATGCAAGAGACTCGCTCACCTCCGTGCATTTGCGAGCAGTGATCGATCAGCTGCATGCCTATGAGATCCACCAGAAAGCGGTCGGCGTAAGGAGATTTGTCTCCGGCCCTCCGCTGAACCCCGAACGACTTCAATATGCCTGAGTGCAGGCATGAGGACGCGCGAGGATGATTGCGTCCGACAAACACATAAGCGACCAGGAGGTCATCGGCGACCGTCGAATCCTGCTGAAAGAAGAACAGGCAGGCGCCGTCGCTCATTTGGTCTCGCACACCATCGACCGCAGTCCCAAAGCCTGGAACCACACTTTCATACTCGGCGATTTTCATATCCTCAGGATCTCTGAATATGACCAGTTGCGAGTATTTGTCCGCGAGCGGATCCTTCGGCCTTGCGCCATTCTTGAAGGTCAATGGCAACATGCGGCCGAGAAGCTGCATTTCGGAAAAGACAAGCTTGTTGAACAGCTCACGCTCGGACGCATCGCTCGCTTCGTCCTCCAGAATGACCAGTCCGATATTCTTGCGAAGCGAAACGATATCGCCATTGTCATAGCGGGAAGAGTTCGATGACCGCACGGATCGCCATGGAATTGACAGGGTAGCCGCTCTGTGATGCAAGGGCCGGCGGGCCCGCCAGCAATGTGAGCCATATAACCAAGAGCACCTGCAGCAAATGATCAGCAGGCTTCGCGACCCCATGAGCCGTGCGCATCTTTCCCTCCCCGGCAAGGCTTCCCATAGGGAGGCATTTTGCGGTCGAGTCGGCAAGCGGAAATCCACAGAGCATTGTTGGCCGCCGGATTGCTGCGTCGGTGGCGAGGCGGGGGGCGTGATTAGCCGCCCTGTTCCGCTGCTCTCCGTGTGAGCGCCTCACGCAGAGCCTGAATTTGCTTGTTGAGCGCAATGATCTGATCGACGGTCAGCCCCGAGCGCTCGAGCAGCGTGTCATTGAGGCATCGGGTCTCATTTCTGAGGCCCTTGCCCTTTGCCGTCAGATGCACCTTGACCTCGCGCTCATCTTCCGGATTACGCCGGCGCGACAGAAAGCCCGCCTTCTCAAGGCGCTTGACCAGGGGCGTGATGGTGCTGGGCTCGAGCGCGAGGCGATCAGCAATGGTGGAAATGGTCTGCCCGTCCGTTTCCCACAGAGCGCTCAGAACCAGATATTGCGGATAGGTGATGCCGAGCTCATCGAGCAGCGGCTTATACGTTCGGTTGATAGCAATCGTGGTGGAATAGAGCGAAAAGCACAGTTGGCTGTCGAGAGGAACGGTTTTGAGCTGCGGCATGGCGGGAATCCCAGTTCAATGTCAGGAGCTTATCACGAAGTTCATTATCGCGATAATAAATATCTGGACAAAAGTTGCGATAACCGATAGAAAGTAAATATCGCGATAATAATTATTACAATAAATATATCCGGAGAGACCCAAAATGTCAATCTTTCGGAAGCTCATCGCCACCGCTTCGCTGGCTGTCGCCGCCCTTGCCACCTCGGTCGCTGGCGAAGCGGCGCCTGTCAAATCCGTCGTTCTCGTCCATGGCGGTTTCGTCGATTGCTCCGGATGGGAAGGCGTCTACAAGATCCTCAAGAAGGACGGATATGACGTCACCATCGTGCAGAACCCGACCACGAGCCTTGCCGCAGACGTCGACTTCACCAAGCGCGCCATTGCCGGCGCTGCGGGCGATGTGATCCTCGTCGGCCATTCCTATGGCGGCGTTGTCATCTCGGAAGCGGGCAACGATCCCAGGGTTGCGGGCCTTGTTTATATCGCTGCCTTTGCCCCGGATAAGGGCGAGTCGGTGTCGAGCCTGATCGCAAACCCACCGCCGGAGGCCCCGGTGCCGCCGATCCTGCCGCCCAAGGACGGCTTCCTGTTCCTCGACAAAACCAAGTTCGCGGCCTCATTCGCTGCCGATGTGGAGCCGGATCTCGCCGCCTTCATGGCCAGTTCGCAAGTGCCTTGGGGTGTCGAGGCCCTGAAAGGAGCCGTCACTGAGCCCGCCTGGAAGAAGAAGCCCAGCTGGTATCTGGTCGCGACGCAGGACAAGATGATCCCGCCCCCCGCCCAGCACATGATGGCGGAGCGCGCCAAGGCCCATGTGACGGAAGCCGCCGGCAGCCACGCCATCTACGTCTCGAAGCCAAAAGCGGTTGCCGCCCTCATCGAAGCGGCCGCGAACGGAAAGACGAAGTAGCTATCAACCTTACTGAAGCTCACGAGCCGTTCGCGGCTCGGGAGCTTTTTTTGTCTTCACTTGCTCGCCTTGTTCGGATCGCGCCAGGCCCTTTCGAAGGGCAATCGCCACGCATGCGGCGCGATCAGCTGGTGGATCGATTTCGGTCCCCAGGAGCCTTGCTGGTAGAGGCTGACGGGCGGCGGGTTTTCCAATAGGGGTATCGATACTTCCCACAAGCGCTCGATGCCTTCGGCGGTGGTGAAGAGCGTGTGATCGCCGCGCATCGCATCGAGGACGAGCCGCTCATAGGCCTCGAGCACATCGCCGATCCAGCCCGTCTCGTTAAGAGCGAATTGCATGCTGAGCTTGTCGAGCCGCATGCCCGGCCCCGGGCGCTTGCCATAGAAGGAAAGCGACACTTTGGACGCATCGGCGAGATCGAAGGTCAGGTGATCGGGCCCTTGCGCGCCCACCCCCGAGCCCGCCGGGAACATGCTCTTGGGCGGCTCGCGGAAGGCAATGGAGATGATCCTCTGCCCTTCCGCCATGCGCTTGCCGGTGCGCAGGAAGAACGGCACGCCCGCCCAGCGCCAATTATCGATACCGCATTTGAGCGCGATGAAGGTCTCGGTGTCGGATTCAGGGTCCACGCCTTCCTCCGCCCGGTAGCCGACGAACTGGCCGCGCACCACATCGCGCGGATCGAGCGGCAGCATCGAGCGGAAGACCTTGTTCTTCTCCTCGCTGATCGGCCTGGGTTCGAGCGCGGTCGGCGGCTCCATCGCCATGAAGGCGAGTATCTGGAAGAGATGCGTCACCACCATGTCGCGATAGGCGCCGACGCTCTCATAGAAGGACGCGCGCTTGCCGACATCGAGCGTCTCCGGCACGTCGATCTGCACATGATCGATGAAATTGCGGTTCCAGATCGGCTCGAACAGCCCGTTTCCGAAGCGGAAGGCTAGGATGTTCTGGGCCGCCTCTTTACCGAGGAAATGATCGATGCGGAAAATCTGGTCTTCGGCAAACACTTCATGGAGCTGCGCATTGAGCGACTGGGCGCTGGCGAGATCGGTGCCGAAGGGCTTCTCCATAATGAGGCGGCTCCTGGCGATGAGCCCAGCTTCGGCGAGGAGGCGAACCGCGGCGAGCGCGGCGGCGGGGGGCACGCTCAAGTAATGTATGCGGCGCGCATCGCCGCCGAGCGATTTTTCCGCCGCATCGACCGCGGCCTTGAGCGCGGGCGCCCCGGCCGACAGCGGCACGTAACTCAAATTCCCGGCGAAAGCGGCCCAATCGGCCTCGTTCACCTTGCGCGTCGAGAACTGATCGACTGCCTCGCGCGCGAGCTTGCGGAAGCGCTCGGTGTCGATATCTTCGAGCGCGACACCGATGATCCGGCACTGGATGAGGAAGCCTGCGGCGCAGAGATGGAAAAGTCCGGGCAGCAGCTTGCGCCGCGACAGGTCGCCGGTTGCACCGATGAGGATGAGCACTTGCGGGTTCTTCGGACCCATTCGGGATGCGTTCTTGACCACTCGTGCTCTCCCCTCAATTCGACCGACAAGATTGAGGGGAATTCGTGCCAGCTTCACGACGATGAGTCCAGCATCGGCGGTATCAGGCTCGCCTCAGGGCCGATTTCATCCGTCCAACGGCATGTGTTAATCTTCATCGAACTTTGAAAGCGGGTGAGCGTCATGGCCTACAACGTAAAAGTCAATCGCAAGGCCTACAGCGTAGATGTCGACGGCGACACCCCACTCCTGTGGGTGCTGCGCGACGTGCTGGAGATGACCGGGACGAAGTTCGGATGCGGCATGGCGCTATGCGGCGCCTGCACCGTGCACGTCGCTGGTGTGGCTATCCGGTCCTGCATCACCAGCATCGACAGCATCGGCGATTCGGAGGTCACGACTATCGAGGCGATCGGCGAGACCGACATCGGCACCCGGATTCAGAAGGCCTGGCTCGACCTCGAAGTGGTTCAATGCGGCTACTGCCAGTCGGGGCAGATCATGTCCGCTTCCGCGCTTCTCACGGACAATCCACATCCGACAGATTCCGCTATTGACGATGCCATGTCCGGCAACATCTGCCGCTGTGGCACCTATTTGCGCATTCGCGAGGCGATCAAGAAGGCCGCGCAATCGAACGGCCAGGGAGGCTGACATGGATGTCAATCACACCATATCAGCCGGCAATCTCACCCGGCGCGGCCTTCTTGCAGCTGGCGCGGCCATGGGCGGAGGGTTGCTCCTCAGCCTGAACCTGCCGCTCGCATTCAAGGGTGCGCAAGCAGCCGCGGCCAGCGATTTCGCACCGAACGCCTTCATTCGCATCAGCGGCGACGGGCAGATCGTCCTGACCATGCCCTATGTCGAAATGGGGCAAGGCACCTACACTTCGATCCCCATGCTGATCGCGGAGGAATTGGAGGTGGACCTCAACCGGGTGCGCGTCGAGCATGCCCGGCCGGACGAAAAGCTTTACGGAAATCCGTTCATCGCTGGTGTTCAGGCCACCGCCAACTCAACGTCCATACGCGCGGCCTGGGAGCCGCTGCGTCAGGCCGGCGCAATCGCAAGAACCATGCTGATAGGGGCGGCCGCCAAGCGATGGAATGTCGACCCGGTCTCGTGCCGCGCGCAAAGCGGTCAAGTCCTGCACCCGCCGACTGGGAAGAGCGTCCAATATGGCGAGCTTGCGGCGGAGGCCGCTCTCCTGCCTCTTCCCGAAAAGGTCGAGCTGAAAACACCTGGAGAATTCAAGCTCATTGGCACGCCCGCCAAACGCCTCGACACGCCGGCGAAGGTCGATGGCACTGCGCGCTACGGCATCGACGCCCGGCCGCAAGGCGTCAAGATCGCCACATTGGCGCAGTCGCCGGTCTTCGGTGGCCGCCTGAAGAGCATGGACGATAGCGCAGCGCGCGCCGTCAAGGGCGTGCGCCAGATCGTGCGCCTTGATGATTGCGTCGCCGTCGTTGCCGATCATATGGGAGCCGCGCTAAAGGGGCTCGCTGCCCTCACGATCGAATGGGACGAAGGACCCAACGCAAACCTCAGCATGGCTGATATCATCGGCGAGCTCGAGAGAGCCACGCTCGAGACTGGACCGGTCGCGCAGACCATAGGTGATGCCGACCAGGCCCTGGCAAGTGCCGCGACGAAGATCGAAGCGATTTATCAGGTACCATTTCTCGCGCATGCGGCGCTGGAGCCGATGAACTGTACTGTCCATGTCCGCGGGGACTCCTGTGAAGTCTGGGTCGGCACCCAGGTGCTCGGGCGCGCCCAAGCTGCGGCCGCCCAAGTCACCGGTCTGTCGCTCGACAAGGTCGTGGTCCACAACCACCTGATTGGCGGCGGCTTCGGCCGCAGGCTCGATATCGACGGCATCACACGCGCTGTCCAGATCGCCAAGCAGGTTGACGGCCCGGTGAAGGTCGTGTGGACTCGCGAAGAGGACATCCAGCACGATATGTATCGTCCCTGTTTCATCGACCGGATGTCGGCCGGACTCGACGAAAAGGGCAATCTCATCGCCTGGCGGCATCGCTTCGCGGGCTCATCGATCGTGGCGCGGTTTCTGCCAGTGGCGTTCAAGGACGGCCTCGACCCGGAAACAACCGAAGGGGCGATCAATCTGGCCTATGCCATCCCCAATCTGCACGTCGAGTATCTGCGCGTCGAGCCGCCCGGCGTGCCGACGGCGTTCTGGCGGGGCGTCAGCCCGTCGCACAATGTCTTTGTGACCGAAGGGTTCATCGACGAATTGGCCGCGGCCGCCAAGCAGGACCCGGTCGCCTATCGCCGAAGCCTCCTCGACAAGTCGCCGCGCGCCAAGGGCGTCCTCGATCTGGCCGCCGAAAAGGCCGGATGGGGCGCATCATTGCCGCAAGGCAGTGGCCGGGGCGTTGCGCTCCAGTTCGTTTTTGGGACCTATATGGCGATTGTCGCCGAGGTCGAGGTGTCGAAGGAAGGTGAGGTCCGTGTGCAACGCGTCGTCTGCGCCGTCGATAGCGGCATCGTGGTCAATCCCGACACCGTCGAGGCGCAGGTTCAAGGCGGAATCATCTTCGGCATAACCGCAGCGCTCTGGGGCGAGATCACGATAAAGGACGGACGCGTCGAGCAGGGCAACTTCGATAGTTACCGGATCCTGCGCATGAACGAGGCGCCTCCTATTGACGTCCACATTGTACAGAATTCGGAGCCGCCCGGCGGCATGGGCGAGACCGGGACTTCGTTGATCGTGCCGGCGGTCGCCAATGCGATCTTTGCAGCAACGGGCAAGCGCCTGCGGAAAATGCCGGTCGACCCCAATGACCTGAAACAGCCAGGCTGACCGGCGAGCGCCCTGATCCCAGCCACAACCTTAGGGGGCCCAAAAGACATCGATAGGAACCCATCTCCTCAAGCTGCGTTGTTCCCGCTTCAAATCGACGAGGCTCCCATGGACAGAAGGCAGCCTTCCCGACTGCGCAGTACTGCGGCCATAAACGGGCATCCCCTTCACCCGCTTCTCGTGACACTTCCGATCGGGTTTCTCATTGGCACGCTTCTGAGCGATCTGGCCTTTCAGGCTACCGGTGACAGCTTTTGGGCTCGCGCAAGCGCCTGGCTGATCGGGGCGGGCCTGGTCAGCGGCGCATTGGCCGCACTAGCAGGCTTCATCGACTTCATTGCAAGCGAAGCCATCCGCTCGCTCAGCCTCGTCTGGTATCATTTCATCGGAAATGCGGTTGCGCTGATGCTCTCGGCGCATGTCGGGCGACTTGACTGGCGTGACGGGCATCGAGCTGCTCCCTTTCGATCCTGGTCGTCGTCATCTTTGCCGTCACCGGCTGGCTCGGCGGAGAAATGGTCTTTCGTCACGGGGTAGGTATGACCGATGAGAGATCTTCTTTCGAGACCCCCGGCAAATCTCAAATCAAAAGGGAGTACGCTGATGAAGGATAAGCCTGAATTATCACGCCGCATGCTTCTGGGCCGGTGGCTGTCGAGCGCAGGCCTTTTGGGGCTGATGACGATCCCCGCCCAGGCAATCGGTCGCTTCACCAAGGTCGCATCGCGCTATATGAATCACCCGAATGGCGATCAACGCTGCGCTGGATGCAGGTATTTCCAATCGCCCGGTTCATGCGAGGTCGTGATGGGCCGTATCAGCCCGAGAGGCTGGTGCAAATGGTTCCGCGGGCGACATGGCGGCGGCATGTGATATTGATTCCGACCCGCTGCGAGGCTTGGCTTATGCCGCTTCACGAGAGGGAAATGGAGCCTGCCCCCGCCTCAGACGGCGGACATGCCTGACGACGAGCACCGGGCAATTCGCCATATCGGCGACGAGCTTCGACACCGGACGCCGGAACAGGTCTATGAGCCTCTTGTGGCCGCACGCTCCGACAACGATGAAGTCCGCTCCATGGATGTCCGCGCGAGCGACGATTGAATGGGCGATCTGGGTTACACGCTCGGTATCGCAGGACACATGGCTCACCCCGGCTTGCCTGGCCCGCCGCGATGCTTCGTCGAGATAGCTTCTGATATAGTCATCCGACCACAGATAGACCCGGGGGCCACGTGGGCTAGGCAGCACCGCCGGATTGGCCATGTGAAAGACGAGCCTGGCCGACATTTGCCGCGCGAGATCGATCGCAAATTCAGCAGCCGTCTCGGAATGTGGGGCGTCATCTATCGCGCATAGAATTCGAGTAACCATATCGTCTTCGTCGCCGTCCTTGATGAACCATGTTGGCGCAAGTATTCACCTAACTAAGGCTTCCCGGGCGGTTCGGTTCCGGAGTTGATGGCGGTCGCCTGTTCGGCTCACAACGTTATGATCTCGGCGAAGAACGGCGATGGAAATCTCATCTCGCGCCGCATCCTAGATCGGGGCGCGACTGACGACCCGGCCGGTGCGCCGGTCGACAAGCACCCTGAAAGTCGCCCCATTGCGTCGGCCAAGATATGTGTAGGTGCCGCCTTCGCACTCGAGAACCCGGACGCGATTGAAGCGCTGGGCGACGATTTTGCGTCCGGCACCGCAATTGATCCGATTGGGCCGCGCGCGCTCCAAGCCCTCGGCAGTTTTGATGCCCTGAACGCTGCTGCTTTTTTCATCGAGGATCTTTTTAGCACTTTTGCTGTGTTCTGGGCTCGCGACCTTCGCGCGCGTCATCTGGCCGCTTGAGACGGCGCAGTTTTCACCCACGCACTTTTTCGTCAGCATCGCGCGGTCCTCGCTCTGGGCAAGAACTGCGATCATGACAGGCCCCAACACCGCCGCAACTCCGAGGAGCGTTGTCATCGAGATACTCTTCATGAGATTCCTCCATTGTTGGAAGGAACCGTGGAATCTTCGAAAAGTTCCTTGAAATCAGCGGGATGGCGCGAGGTCTTTGATGGAGAGTTTACTCCAGGAGGGCGCGAAGTTCAGCGTAAGGGTCGGCGATCGCGAATTCGACGAGCTTGTCGACGCTGGTTTCACCTGCTGAAGCCCTGGCGACGATCCGGTCGGCGATATCATGGCGCTCGTCTTCGCGGATATGGCCCTTGGAAGCGGCCACATGTGAACAGGCTCGTCCCATGGCTTTCAGAATGTAAGGCTCGCGGATATCGCATCCCATTGCTACTCTTCCTTTCGGCTGAGCTAGACTGCTCTTGCGCAACGCCGCCCGGAGTTTTCAATTCTCACCCTCCCTGTTTGGTTCCATTTCGCCAATTGGACCGTGGGTTTACGCATGGGAACGAGGCCGCCAATGTCCCCTTTCCCGAAGCAGATGATGCGGGCATAGAGCAGCATGCCTGCGGCCAAACCACCTCACGTGATCGTCATCGGCGCCGGATCGCTGGGCTTGTGCACGGCGCTCAACCTGGCCGAACAAGGCGCGAGCGTGACAGTTCTCGAGGCGAAAACCGTTGCATCGGGTTCTACCGGCCGGTCGGTGGGCGTGGTCGGAACGCAATTCACCGATCCGGTGGAGATCCTTCTGCGCCGCTACACCATGAAGCAATTTTTGCGCTGGGAAGACGCCGGATTGCGCTTCAATCATATTGGCTATTTGCGCCTCGCCCGGACGGAAGCGCAAATGGCGCTCTTCCGCCAATCGGTGCGCCTGCAGGCGGAGGCCGGATTTCGCGCAAAGGTCTACCGAAAGGAAGAGCTGGTCCAGCTCGTTCCGCATATGGACCCGATGGGCCTTGCCGGCGGCATTTTCGGACCGGACAACGGTTTTCTGGATCCACATGAGCTCTGCATGTTTCTTGTCGAAAAACTCAAGTCTCTCGGCAGCGAAGTGCAGCAATATTGCGCGGTCATGGGCGCCGCGCGGCGAAATGGCGGCTACCGGTTGGAGACCACGAAGGGCGCCTTCGACGGCGATATGGTGGTGAATGCCGCCGGCGCCTGGGCTCCGCGCCTCGCCGAAATCCTTGGGCAGACATTGCATGCGCGCGCCGAACGGCATGAGGCCGTCATGGTCCTGCTCGATGAGCCCCTCGACTATACGATGCCGATGGTCATGGACCTGGTGAATGGCGAAGGGACCGGCCTGAATTTCCGTCACGAGAAAGCGGGCGAACTCATTGCTGAAATCCACAAGGTCGATACGACGAGGGACGAATATCCGGACGCCTATAACGAGCATTGCGAGGAAGCATCGAAGATCCGTCTCGCGGAGCTTCTGCTCGAACGCCTTCCACTGCTCCCAGGAGCAAGGCTCGGACGCGGCTGGGCTGGTCTCTATCCGGTGACCGCCGATCATCGGCCCATGGTCGGCCCGATCGATCCTGATGAGCCAGGCACCGTCACCGCAGCGGGCGCCGGCGGCTATGGCATTCAGCTGGCGCCGGTCATCGGCCAGATGGCCGCGGACTGGATCTTGCACGGCGCGCCGGTCTCGACGCCAGGTCTGGAAATGCTTGCGCCTTCCGCAGCCCGCAATATCATCTCCGAAGCCAGGAAATAGTCCATGAAGAATCATGCCATGCATCGCCTCTTCATCGCGAGCCTTGCCGTGCTTATGGCCTTGGGCAGCTTCCGCGCGATGGCCGCCGAGATCCCCGATCAGAAGCCCCGCATCGCCGTGGTGTCGGCCTTCGAGCCGGAATGGGCGGTGCTCAAGAGCGAGATCCAGGCGCCGGCCGAGCATAAGATCAATGGCCTCAGCTTCATCACCGGCAAGCTTGCAGGCAAGGATGTCGTCCTGTTCCTGAGCGGCATCAGCATGATCAATGCCGCCATGAATACCCAGATCGCGCTCGACCGTTTCTCGCTCACCGCGATCGTGTTTTCTGGGATTGCCGGCGGCGTGGACCCTGCCCTTAGGATCGGCGATGTGGTGATCGCCGACCAGTGGGGCCAGTATCTGGAGTTGGTCTTTGCGCGTGAGACGCCCGAAGGCTTCGCCATTCCTCCCTGGATGGAGAAAGGCGACTTCGCCGCCTACGGCATGATGTTTCCGCGCTCCCTCGACGTGACGCGCAAGGAGGGCGTACCCGAGAATCGCTTCTGGTTCGCGAGTGATCCCGGCCTGCTCGCCATAGCTCGCAAAGTCGCGGGCAAGGTCGATCTCGCGGAATGTGCCGATGAAAAAACCTGCCTGAGCCACAAGCCGAATATCATCGTCGGCGGGAACGGCGTCTCGGGCCAGGCCTTCGTCGACAATGCGAAATTTCGCGAATATGTGTCAGCGACCTTCCAGGCGAAGGTGCTCGACATGGAAAGTGCAGCCGTCGCCCATGTCGCCTACGCCAATGGCGTGCCGTTCCTCGCGGTGCGCAGCCTGTCCGATCTCGCGGGCGGCGGCGACGGCGGCAATGAGATCATGACCTTCTTTGCGCTCGCATCGCGCAATTCGGCGGCAGTCGTCACGGCCATCCTGCGAGAAATGCCCTGAACATAGTGTCCCGAATCCGAGGTTCGCGTCACCTCGCAGCGTCTTCCGAGCGAATTTCGGATTTCGAAAGGACACTAGAAAATCCAATAATTCTAGTGTGCTTTTGAACGCGAAGTTCCCGTCGGCGCGACCGGCCAAATATCAGGAACTTCGCGTTCAGCAAACGAGCCGGTGGTTACTGCGGCTTCTGCTTGTGCCGGGCCATCGTCTTCAAATAGGCGAGCACCTCATCGACCAGGGCGTCCGGCCTCGGATGCGATCCAAAATCGGGCATGGTGGAGTTGTAGCGGATGGAGCGCGGATCCAGAACCCATTTGCGAATCCACGCGTCCGAAAAATATTCGGTGACGCTCGTCGGATAGTTGAGCTCGGGCGCCTTGTCGCCGCCTTCGCCGTTGATCGTGTGACACGACATGCAATTCTCCCGGAAAGCGAGAAATCCCTTCTTGACCTTGTCGGATGCGTCCTTCGGCGGACTCTAATCTGGGGAAGCGGTCGGCAAAGGTCACGAGATCGACACCGACGATCTGATAGGCCCAGGCATTCGCCCCCTGGTCGCGCAGTTCCTTTGACTTGAGATTGTCCCAGACGAGGTAAAAGGGCCCAAGCGGCACGTCCTTTTCGCCCTGGAAACGGTTCTGGATATTGAACACCTCCTGGTCGAGGCGCCGAAAAGCGAGATAGCTCGCATGTCGATCGAAGCGGTCCCTGGGGAGGAGAGGCTGGTAGCCATCCACGCATGTGAACAGGAGCTCGTCGATTTCCTTCCATTCACCGCCATAGACGGCGGTGAACAGCTTGCGGGCATCGAAGCCCTCGTAGGTCACGTTCTTGTCTTCATGCGGCTCCCAGACGGTGATCTGTGTGGCAGCGACGGTTTTCTCCATGTCGGCGAAGCTCAATTGCGCGACAGGCTTCCCATGGACCGCGAAACTCACAACTCGGTTGTCGGAAGCGAAGGCGGCAGGACCTAGAAAGACCATGGCGGCCAGCACGACCCAGATCGTTCGCGCTAACATCGCCACCCTCTTATGTGTCCAATAGCGAGTCACCCTTTGTGCTTCACCGCCTTGTCGGCAGGCGTCCATGGCAACGGAACCGTCGCCGCAAAAGAAGGCCTTTCAGCCAGCCGCGCAACGATGCTTTCTAGTCGCGGTCTGCCGCGCCACGCAATGGCTCCGCGCGCCTCGGACCAGAGGATGAAGCAGGCGAGAACCACATCCTGGATAGAAATGATGTCCGGCCAGAAGCCATAACCTGTCGCGCGTTTCTCCAGCCAGTCCAGAGTCCGGTAAACCCGTTCCAGGTTGCGCTCGGCTGGGTTGAATCCGAGTGAATTCTTCTGCACGGGATCAAGGCCGGCCCAGATCTGATACTTGGCCGTTGCAAGCACGTCGCTCATTGCAAGAAGCACCGCCAGAAGTTGCTCATCCTCTCGGCGGAAGGCATCGCGAGCAAGTCTTGGACTGAGATCAGCGGTCGAGCCGCTGTCGGATGCGATATCGAGGATGTGAGCGAACACGACATGCGTCGGGAAAAGTCGCTTTCCACGATCCTCGAGGACTGGCACTTGCCCCAAAGGATTGATGTCAAAGAAGCTTGCAGGTGGCGGAAACTCGCGGATCTCTTCCTCCGCGCATTCGATCCTGAACTCGCGCAACAGGACGCGAGCCATTCTCGCAAATGGCGAGCCTTGAATAAAATAGAGAATCATCGCGGGTGCCCCTGCAAAGACAGCCTTTGAGCTTAAAGCCAGCACGCAGGCGGGTCAAAATGCTTAGGACTTGGCCAGGAGCACCACGGCCATGTAGGGCTCGTGCTCTCTCGGATTCGCGGCAAGGCGCCGAGCGAGGCGGGTGAAAAGATCGGACACCAATCAGGTTCGGTCGCGCGATGGATCGATACGGCTTGCGATCGTCGGACCAGCCCAGGCGCGCGTCGTATCGGCATGCAATTGTGCAAAGGCCTGGCCGTCGCGGGTTCTCTGGAAGTCGTCCCAGAACGGATCGCACACCTTACTAATCTCGATATGTTCGACGGCCAATGCCGGGACACGCTCAGGGCCAAATAGTGGGTGCTCGAGCTCCGCGAGTGACCGCAGCCCGATCGGAATGGTGAGGCGGCGCTGCTCATCGGCCGAGAACAGGCCGTCGTGGCCCATGTCCTCGATGCTCGCCGACAATTCGCCCAGCAGCCATTCCCGGCCCGTTTCGTTCCGGCCTCTCGCTGTGAATCCGACCAGCAATCTGGCGCCAGGGCGCATTTCGTTCGCTCTGAGTTCCAGGAAGCGCCGCCAGTCGGCAGCCTGTTGCCGCTTGACCGCGGCCAAGACCTCGGCAGACGCACTCATACCCGCCAAGACGTGATCCGGTGCATCGGCAGGGCTTCGGCTCATCCATTGCAGCGCCCAAGTGGACCAGCCGAGATGAACGCTTTCCGGAGGGCGAAGTGGCTCATAAAACGAACGGCCGATCGCTGAGGGGTAGACGCCGGAGACGCTGGACAAGTAGCTGTTCGGGTCGTTCTCGAGGGCCTCGAACAACGCCGAGAAATCATTGGACGGAAGATCGGTATGAATCACTTCGATCGGGGTTGGAAGTCCTGACATGGTTCGAGGCTAACCAATCCGTCCCAGCGTGTAAATTGCCGGCCCACTCCGGTGACCAGAATTGACCCAATCGCAAATTGGCTGCAAAGCTATTCGATGTCACGAAAGACCAGAGAGCTGACTTTGACACCTGCTCACATCGCGCGGGTTCATCGAATCGTTCATGATAGCGGGATTCCGGCCGGCATGGAGTTGAATACGGACGCCGACTATGCGGGTTGGGTCGATCGAATGATCCAGACGAATCCCGCGCCCGCCAACCCGCCGCGGCTATTTTCCTATGGTTCACTTATCTGGAAGCCGGAGCTCGAGCATATGGGCGAAGAATTCGGCGTCGCCAGGGGATGGCATCGAGCCTTCTGCTTTCGAATGCCGCGTTTCCGCGGCACGCCGCAAGAGCCAGGTCTCATGATGGCTCTCGACCGCGGCGGACAATGTGCCGGCATTCTTTACCGCCTGCCTCCTTCCGACATCGAAGGCCAATTCGACAAGCTGTTTCGACGTGAATTCACGAGCAAACCAGTCAACAGCATGCCTCGTTGGATTACCGTCGAGACCGCGACCGGCGCGATCTCGGCGCTGACATTCGTCATGAACCGCACATCGCCACTCTATTCCGGCCGGCTGTCACTTGACGCGGTGGCTGATATTTTGGCGCGAGCTTGCGGGCACTGGGGGACCGGAGCCGAATATCTCCTGAACACGGTATCTTACCTCGAAGCCAAGGGAATACGTGACCGCAACCTATGGCAGCTTCAACACATGGTCGCCGAAAGGATCGACGCCCAAGGGGCTCACAGCTCGGAAGCTCACGCCGCTGACAGCGAGACGAGAGCGTAGACCGTATCCACAACGCCATATTGGTGCAAACACATGAAACATACAGCGTCCGGGACATTTGACCCCGGAACCTGTCACCGGTCAGGGTGTTGTTGATGATGTGCCGTGTCTTGAGCGGCTATTCAGTCCGGCCCCGCCGGCATCAGCGATGCTTTCGGATCGCGGCGACCCGATCCACTATGGTCGCGACGACAATATCTTACCTGAAGGAGACGACATGATCGCAAAGAACACGATTTGCCTCTGGTATGACAAGGATGCCGAGGACGCAGCTCACTTCTACGCCACGACCTTTCCGAACAGCAAAGTGGGCGCGGTCCATCGCGCGCCCGGCGACTATCCCAGCGGGAAGCAAGGCGACGCACTGGTCGTGGAATTCACGGTTGCCGGCGTGCCTTGTATTGGTCTCAATGGCGGTCCTACGTTCAAGCACAACGAGGCCTTCTCCTTCCAGATCGCTACCGACGACCAGGAAGAGACTGACCGCTATTGGAACGCGATCGTCGGCAATGGCGGACAGGAAAGCGAGTGCGGCTGGTGCAAGGACAAATGGGGCGTTTCCTGGCAGATCACGCCAAAGGTCTTGACGGAAGCGCTCGCCAAGGGCGGCGGCGAAGCAAAACGCGCCTTCGATGCAATGATGACGATGCAGAAGATCGATGTCGCGAAGATCGAGGCGGCGCGGCGGGGGACTAAAGGATAGAGAAAGCATACTGCTAGACACACTCAACAAATGGGCTTGCGCGCGAACTGCGGCATAGTCCCGACAATCGTATAAGGACGGTGCGATGCAGGCTCAGCCGCGCGGAAGAGCAGCATCTGTTGCGCCGAGCCATCGCCTCGATCGAAAAGACAACGGGCAAAGGATCAAAGGGCGGATGGTCCGGTCGTTTTCGAGCGTCAATACAAGGTCGCTTCTCGTGGAATAGGGAGGCTTTCTCTACGCGCCGGGCGACGGCCGGAGTGCATCCGCATCAGCAAGCGTCGTCAAGCCGGCAGTGGCGAGAAGAAGGCTGACAATGCGTACAGCCAATGATCATGAGATCCTCCCGTCAGTTCATCTTTTCGATGTCCGGCAGCACCCAGACCTTGTCGAAGAAGGGTTTTTCAGGCCCGTAGAGACGGAAAAGCACCTCGAACCTGCCGTCCGGGTCGGTCGGCACCCAGTTGGCTTCTTTGCCGCCCGGCGCCTTCGGACCGAAATAGACGTCGACCGAGCCGTCCGCGTTCGCCACCAGGCCGGGCGTGGTTGAGGCGCGGCTCGAATAGGGCATGTCCCGGATGAGCGCGTGCGTGGCGCGGTCATAGACGGTCGCAGACCAGTAGAGTTTCACCGGCGCGTCGGCCGGCACGGTCAATCTGTATGTGCCGCTGCCCTCGAGTGGATCGCGGTCCTTGTCTCGGATCGTCATCAGATAGTACTGGCCGGCGCCCAAATGCTTGGCGCTGAAGAACGCCATTGAGTACGAGACCCCGCGCGCGTCGACCGGATAGATGTTCGGGTCGGAAAAATTGGTCATCATCGCTTCGACCAGACCGGGCAAAGCCGGCAGAACCCATTGCTGCCCTTCATTGAAAGACGTTGTGAAGATGGCTTCGTAGCGGTTGTCGAGCCAGGCGTGCGCTTCGGCGATTGCGTTGTTGAGGATGCCCGTCGTCCTCTCGTCGGGAGCGAACGGCTTTCCCTTCTCGATGCCGATCGACTTCAGCATGTCGATCATCGCCTTGTCGCGCTCGAGCCACTGTTCGTACTGCACGAAACGGTCGAGCGATTGGAAGAAACGCAGATCGTAGGGAATGGTGCTGTCGTAGACGACGTCGATGGCGTCGATGAATTTGGTGGGCGGGGGGCTTGCCGCCTGCGACAGCGGATAGAGCTTTACGCGCTTGCCGTATTCGGCCGCCCTGGCGACGTCGGCCTCGCTCTCGCTCGCAAGATTGGAGCGCAACAGCGCGTAGCTACGATAGGACGGCGCCTGCAGCGCGATGTAGCCTTCCGGGGAAGCCCCGTCGTAGCCTGGCGGCAGGATCAGGTACTTGCCGCCCGCGCCCTTGTCGACGCCGGCCGGCCCGACGTCCTCCATGGCCGTCTGCCAGCCATCGTCGGTGCTGCCTGTGATGGAGCCTTCGGAACTCGCCGGCGGAATCTCCATCACCATCGGGCCGGCTTCCTTGGTGTCGAAGAAAGGCATCAGATAGATTACGTCGGGGTTAGGCGTCAGCGTCTGGTTCTTCCAGTCCGGCAGACGGGACCAGTAGACGACCTCGTTCGATGAGCCCTTGGCGTTGGCCATTGCCTGATAGAGCAGGTCGAAATTGACCGCCGGCATGCCCCAGATCGCGGCTTCCACCGCGCGCCGTTCAATCGAACGCTCGGCCAGCTGTTCTGGCGTCAAATCCTGGGCATGAGCCGAGATTGCAGCGCAAGCGACAGCGAAGGTTGTGAAGATGGCGCGAAACCAGCGGGACATCGGAGCCTCCATATTTTTCGCAATGCTTTCCTAAGGTCCGCGCATTATTCCCGCTGGATGCAATTTTGATAGTTGGACCAAGGCCCACCTTCCTCGCTCTTCAACTCGCTGGTTGCGCTTCCGGGAATTTCCACGTGCCGTCCAGGATCTCACTGCGCGGCCGGTAGAGGCGCACGGTGTAGTTCCAGCCCTTCATGATCGGCAGGCAGTTGGCGATCTTGCCGTCGCAGCCGCCGAATTGGATGGCGATCGAGCCGTCTTCGCCCTTCTTTGCCGTCACGCTGTTGACCGAATAGGCATCATACTCGTTCTTCTCGTAATAGCCCTCGGCATTGTAGAGACTGACCGACCAGAAGCCGTCGACCGGCACATCCTTGACATTGAGCGTATAGACGGTGCTCCCGTCATTCTTACCTAGCGTGACATTGAGATAGGTGGCGTCCTTGTCGGGATTGCCGCCCCAACCCGTCGCCGTTCCGATGAGATGCCGCACAGGGTCGACTTCTTCCTTATTGCCGAAGGCCTTGTTGAAATCGGGAATGGTAGAGCCGAGCACCAGGAGCGCGTCCCGCACCTTCTTCTGGCTGGCCTGATCCCAGCTCGGGACCTCGAAGCTGCCGGGGCCTGCCTGCTCGACCTTGATCGCATCCTGCAGGGCGTGGACCTTCTTCACATCCTCAGGGTCGGTCGGATCGATCAGGGTTCTGACCGCTGTCATGACATAGCGTGTGCCGACCTTCTGCTTGTCGAGCATATGAGGACCCGCATCATAGACAACTTGATGGACATAGTGATCCTGGTTGATGACTTCCATCGACATGAAGCGCCCGCTCGCCTTAGGCAGAGTGATGGTCACGGGTCCCGCATCGAGATCGAAGACGGCAGCCGAGTAGAGCGTGTCACGGTTGAGGCGTATGACCGTCTGGTTGTCGATCGCTGCCGGCTCGCGCCGATGCAGGAATTTGCCGAGCGAACCGTCCTTCACCATGTTGCCGAAATAGAGATCGGATTCGGCGCGGATGAAGTTGTCGGCCGTCACCGGTATCGTGTCCGCGGCAAGTGCCATAGCCGAATTATCGACAAGGGTGGCGAGCCCGAGCGCCAGGGCAGCGACGATGGAGTGGAATTTCATGATGCGTTCCTCCCGGTCATTTCACGCGCTCGAGTGCCGGCGCCTTCCATTTGCCTTCCAGCGCTTCCTGCTTCGGCCAATAGAGGCGCATAATCATGAAGAACGGACCTGAAGGTGCCGGCAACCAGTTCGGTTCCCTGTCCGCGCCAGGCGATTCATGCTGGATGTAGAGCGTCAGTCCGCCATCCGCCTCCTTCTTCAGATCCGGCAGCATCGGCGAATTGATCAGATAGCGATTGAGCGGATTGGCGGAGAGAAGACTGGCGGGAAGCTCGTAAAGCGTCAGCGACCAGAAAGCATTGACCGGCGGCAACTGGTCCTGAGCGAAGCGCAGCGTGTAGCGATCGGCGCCATTGGGGGCCTTTCCCTCGGCATCGGTGAAGTAGAACGGATAGATCGCCTCTTCTTTCGAATTGCCATAGATGCCGAGCACGGCTGCCGCCATCCGATCGATATGGCTGCCATTCAGCTTTTCGCGCGTCCCGAAGCCATCACCACTGCTGCGCTTTCCGGTATCGAGCTGGGTCTTCTTGAATTCCTTGAAGGTGGCCCAGGCATCGGCCATGCCGGTTTCGATCGCGCCCCGTATGTCCGGCGAAAGCGTGCTCGCATCGAACACCTTGCCGGCGCCGATGCCGAGCTTGGCGAAGCGCTGCATCAAATCGGTCTCGGAGGGATGTGTCGGGCAGAATTGCAGGATGAAGCTCAATTCGTTGAAGAACTCAGGCGACGCCTTCTCCTGTTCGGCACTGAGAGGTCTCATGAAGTCGATCACCGGCGCCGCAGCCGGCTTCGCCCGGCCGAGAAACGCGGACAATGGCTCAACCTTGTAGCCGGTCTGGATCATCTTGACGTTCTCGATGTCCTGGGGCGCAAAGAGCTGCGTCCGGTAGATAACGAAGGCGAGCTCGGTCTCGCTTCGGATCACCGACGTGATGCCCTCGGGCGCCTCGCCTTTCCAGTTCGGGCCGGCGAGCAGGAAATGTCCCGCGCCGTTCCCGGTGGCGCGGCTGCCGACATAGGCGAAGTTGAACGTGTACATGTCGATGAATTGCAGGGAATAGTAACGATCCTTGTCGATCGCCGGTACCGTGAAGACCAGAGGCTCGGCGCGCAGATCGGCGCCGATAAAGGAATAAGGCGTATCGGAATTGGGTGTCTGGATCGCCTTGTCGTCGGGCGTATAGACGCGCGCATTGTTGACCAGCGTGTTCCACGGCGCCTTGTATTCGCGATCGTCGCGGTCGACGAAATAGGAATGCTGGACGCGATAGCTGTCGACGAGCGGGAAGCCATAGATGGTGGCTTCCTTGGCGATCGCGCGCGCATCTTCGGCTGATATGGCTTGAGCCGCAACGCTCCGCGGCATCAGCAAGCCTACCAGAGCGCACATCGCCAACCCAGCCGAGCCGAGAAGCAGATCCCGCCGGCGCGGTGCTGGCTGAGTAAGCGTTAATGCCATGTACTCAGCGGTGGCAGAAGTATTCATGTCTCTCCTTGGCATGACTCGCCTCCATTGGGGATATGCTGGCAACCTGTCGTAGCGATGACGCAGGTTCCACGTCGACACGACACTGCGATAGTTGGACCTAAGCCCTATGGCGCCTTTACTTTCCAGTGGCGGCGTGGTGTGGCGTCGGCGAGCGTCAGCCAGACGCTCCACCCTTCCGGACGGTTCTCGGCTTCGAAGTCGTGGTATCCCTTGATGTTCAGATAGCCCATCATGTCGCCGGCCGGGAAAAAGTGCCCGAATTGGCCCCCGATTCCGAACACCCGTGACTTGAAATCTCCCAAGGTCGCGCCCTCGCCGCTGTCGCCCGTGACCTGCTGGAAGACATAGCCGACGGGCCCGATGTGGAAGCTTTCGCTCGGAAAGATGGAGGCGGCCCAGTCGATATGGCCGTCGATGCCGTTCTGGTAATCGGTATCGGGATTCTCGAAATTATAGGTGAGCCCGCCGGTGATGGAGAACTCGGTGCCCGCATGTGGGTTGAAATAGGTGTAGCCGATGCCGCCGTCGATCGCGGCATGGCCGAGGCCGAGATTTGCCAGGCGCTCGGCGTCATAGTCGCCGATCGGAATGTCGCCGGTCATATAGACCATGAAATTGTTGACGCCTTCATTCCACTTGATGGAACCGAGCGGAAGCAGGTCGCCATAGGAGGTAAGCGTATCGGTGCGCTCTCCCGAAATCTCGTTGCCGTTCGGACCGGTGAGCGTGGCTTCGACCGACCCCTTTGCGTGGCCGAGTATCCATTGCAGGCTGAGCGCGGCCTGGCCACCGAGGACCGGTTCTTCGAAAATATAGCTCGGGCCGAAGGCCACGAGGTCGACGTCGCCGTCGATGCCGGCGCGAATCTCGCCGCCTTGCGCAAACTGCTGATTGCCGCCGGCTTTCACCGACGAGTGAATATAGATACCGGCGTATGACCAGCCAGGCTCCCCAGGAGCCGAGGCAAGGCTGCCGAACAGCCCGGGTAGCCAGAAGCTCACGCCGCCTTGGTCGGCCATGGCAACTTTGGCTATCGTCGCGGTCGCTACGGTGATTGCCATCGCAAGCGTTGCAACGCGCCGAGCGGTCCGCTCGCCGCGCCATTTCACTCCTGCGGGCATTTTTCCCTCCATCTGTCTTCAAATCTTCCCGGTCAAGCCGTCCGCAAGGCTTTCCGCCCACCCTCACCCTGGCACCAATTATTACCATCCCCAACGTCATCAGATAGTTGGACCAAGGTCCATCGGGCCGTTGATGGTCGGCCGTTCGTTTGTAGGTCCTTGGTCCAACGTTCCCGAGGCCGAGGCCGAGCCGAGACTGGAGCAAGCTCGCGGAAACACTATGCCCGGCATCGCTGCCGGACAGTGACCGCGTAAAGCAATCCCATGCGCGAATGCAACTTCTGCGGTTCTGACTCAAGTGGAGCGCGCGCACCCATCTCCGGCCACCATAATGGCTTGAGGAAGCTTCTCTCGGAGCCGCTCCTTCTCGCGGATCAGCTCGTAGTCATCTATTGCCCGGCGCAGAAAGCTTCTCCATAACGTTATCAAGGTTGAAGCTCGCAGGCTTCTGCCGGATCGGGAACTCCTTGAAGCTTTCAAGCCATTTGGCCACGACCGCCTGCGACGGAACGATCACGAAAGAGCGTTCAAAGAACCATTTCTCGTATTCTATCGAAGCATCGCCGCGCTCGAAGGGATCGGCACGCAAATTGAACAGTTTGGGAGCGCGCAGATTGGTGAACTCCCGCCTCCAGACATCGATTCCTTCATGTTCCTGCGCCTTGAACACGACTTTCCAGTCTGCGACCCGTATCGCGACGAGTTCTCCGTCGTCGTTCCAATAGAGGAAGTCCCGGCGTGGCGATTCTGTCGCACTACCGGTGAAGAAGGGCATCAGATTGTAGCCGTCGAGATGCACCTTAAAAGTCTTGGCACCGGCCTGGTATCCCGCCATGCACTTGGAAACGATCTCCGGCTCCCCAGCCGCCGCACAAAAAGTCGGGATCAGGTCGTAATGTGAGAACGCATCGTTGTGGATCGTGTTCGGCTTGATCACGCCGGGCCACCGGATCAGCATTGGCACGCGATAGCCGCCCTCCCAGTTGGTCGCCTTCTCACCGCGGAAAGGCGTATTGCCGCCATCCGGCCAGGTCATGACTTCAGCGCCATTATCACTGGTATAGACAACAATCGTATTGTTCGCGACGCCGAGCTCATCCAGTTTGTTCAGCAACAGGCCGACATGGCCGTCATGTTCGACCATGCCATCGGGATAGAGGCCTTTCCCTGTTTTGCCGTCTGACTCGGGCTTGAGATGCGTATTGACGTGCATTCGGGTCGAGTTGAAGTAGCAGAACCAGGGCTTCCCGGCTTTGTGCTGGCGATCGATGAAATCGACGGCCGCTGCCGTCGTCTCATCATCGATCGTCTCCATGCGCTTGCGGGTGAGAGGTCCCGTATCCTCGACTTTGCCGTCAGCAAAGGAGTGGATCACGCCACGAGGACCAAAGCGCTTCGCAAATTCCGGGCTCTTTGGATAATCCGAATTTTCCGGCTCCTCTTCCGCATTGAGGTGGTAGAGATTGCCCAAGAACTCGTCGAAGCCGTGGTTAGTGGGCAGGAATTCGTCCTTTTCCGTTCATGGCGACCTGTGCGGCCGCGACACTGTCTCCGAGCTCCCCAATGGTGGTGGGGCCGCTGGCGGCCTTCACAGCTGTCTGTACAGTTGCCGCTGGCTCCGATACCGCGGAAGCCCGGCGCGGTGGTGGCCACGGCGGCGGCCACCACGGTCATCATGGCGGCCATCACAGGTACAAGCCCAGGCACGGGCCCGACCATCATCATAATCATCATAACCACCATGACTGGGATTACGATCACCATCACTATGATCACTACGGCCGTTGGGCGGCCGGCGCTGTGGTTGTCGGTGCAGTCGCGGGCGCCGTCTATTATTCGCTGCCCTGCGGGAACCGGGTGACCCGCAACGGCGTAACCTACTACTATTGCGGTGGTGCCTATTATCGTCCGCGCTATAGCGGCTCCAATGTCACCTATGTGGTGGTCAATCTCTGAAGCATGACGCGGGACAAGGCTCTCCTGGTGTGCTGAACGCGAAGTTCCTGATATCTAACCGCTATACCGGCAGGAGCTTCGCGTTCAAAAGCACACTAGAATTATTAGATTTCTAGTGTCCTTTCGAATCCGAAGTTCGCTCGGAAGACGCTGCGAGGTGATGCGAACTTCGGATTCGGGACACTAGCGTCGATTTACTGAGGCCACTGCCAGCCGGGTAAAGCGCAGGATTTCTCCGGGCTTTGTGGGACCCCATCGCCATTCTACACCGTCCAGCTCGGCGAGCCGGGACGCGCTCGCCGTTCTTGGCGCAACCCTCGATTCCCAATAAGCTCAGGCCCCATGCGTGCACTGGTTTTCGAGCATCTCCATTCTAATCCCGTCGGCGTTTACGGTGACGTGCTCATCAACCGCAGGATCGAGATCAATCGCGTTCGTCTTGATCTCGGGGAAGCGCTTCCCGACTGGCCGACCTGAAGCGTACGGCTGCTTTGCGCTGCCGCACCCTGGCCCACCTTCTCGCCTTAAGGAACGGACTTCCGTACGCTCCTGCACCGCCATCCGCCAATCTCCAGCCGGATCATCGAGCACCTGGCAAAGCGCCTTGCCGCCGCGACGCCGGGCTGACGCCGGACGACGGTCAGCGCCTTCGATCTCCCTGCGCCGGCCGCCTTCGGTGTGGCGTTGCCATAGACCTCCTCGAGCTTGTAGAGATCGAGCTTCACCATGCTGAAGATCGCGCCCGCATACCCGGTCGGCGCGCCGGGCGGGATCGGTGAGCCTCTTCCGCACGGCAAGAACGCCTCATTGTCGTCTCCTTGCAAGGTGCTTGTTAAGGGCCGACTAGGCTGGCCGGCTACCAGGGATGGGTTGAATTGAAGCAACTGAGCGGCTAGGGTGTGTCACACCACACTCTTCGTAGCGACGATGTCGGAAGATGCCAAATATTGGCAGTCAGAGGGTCACGAGCGCGCTTGAGCGCGCAAAGGGAAAGGGTTGGCAAGGCACGACGGCGTGCCGCCGATGACGGCAAGGCTCTTCGCGCTCTGCAAGATTCTCGCCCTTCTCGTCATTGGCTGCTTCGCGGCCTTGCTCGGTCACCGAATCTACACCTCCCTTCAGGGGCCGCCGCTGGAGCCATGGCACACCTTCGTCCCCGACGAGCTGACCGCGGAGCAATTGGATGCTACCGATTGGCAAGGGTATCTCGATGCCGAGGCAGAGATATTCAATGACGTGACGCGCGAAGTCGTTCAACATCTCCCGCCGCACGACAGAATTCCGCAGAATCGCTATTTCTCCGAGAGCCCTATTTTTCCGGGAAGCTTCGCGCAAGACTGGAACCGCTCTTACGAGCTATTGCCGGAAGGCAAACCCCAAGGCGCGGTGGTGTTGCTCCATGGTTTGACGGAGGCTCCTTATAGCCTTCGCCATATCGCGCGCTACTATCACAGCAGGGGTTTTGTGGCGGTCGGGATCAGAACTCCGAGCCATGGCACTGTCCCGGCAGCGCTAACCACCGCCGATTGGCGCGAATGGATCGCCGCAACGCGACTTGCGGTGCGCGAAGCAAGAGCAAGAGCTGGCACCAGCGTCCCGCTCCACATCGTCGGCTTTTCCAATGGCGGCGCAATGGGGCTGAAATACACTTTGGACACTTTGGAGGATCCGAGTCTTATCAGGCCCGATCGCCTGATCCTCATTTCACCGATGGTTGGTATCACAGCTTTCGCCCGATTTGCCGGATTGGCAGCCCTGCCTGCAATCTATCCCGCCTTTGTGAAAGCGGCCTGGCTTATCATTCTGCCAGAATTCATTCCCTTCAAATACAACTCGTTTCCGATCAATGCAGCGGTCCAGACGCACAATCTGACGCAAGCGCTGCAGTCGGAGCTCGCCGACCTTGCGCGCCAAAACAGGCTGCAAGAGCTTCCACCAATACTGACATTCCAGTCGATTGTTGATCACACGGTGAGCACACGGGCCGTAATAACCGCGCTCTATGGCCAACTCCCTATGGGCCCGCACGAACTGGTCCTCTTCGATATCAACCGGACCTCGAAATTCGGCCCTTTGCTCGCTGAAGCTTCGGATACGGCATTGGCACGCCTACTGCCTCCGGCACCAAGAAATTATCGAACCACGATTGTTGCCAACTTGTCTGCGTCCTCCGCCGAAGTCGCGGAATCCCGAACCGAAGCCGGGGACACGAAAGTGAATGTCCGTAAATTGGGCATGTTCTATCCCAAGGAGATTTTTTCCTTGTCTCACGTGGCCCTGCCAATTCCACCAGAGGATTCGCTCTATGGTGCGTATCCGACCGATACAGAATTCTTCGGTGTCAATCTGGGCGCTCTTGCCTCGCGCGGAGAGACCGGCGTTTTGATTGTGGCACTCGATTCTCTTTTGCGAGTATCCTCAAATCCATTCTTCCCATATTTGATGGAACGGATCGGTGAGGGCATTGAAACGACGCCTTGAGATTTTGCAGAATTGTAGAAAGTGCAGGCTGAGTCTATCGGATGGGATGTCGGATATGGGCGCATAAGCAGACATTCTCTCACCCCGCCGAAGCCTGGCCCTCCCGCACGCCGGCGAGCTCGAACAGCTCGATCTTCTCTTCGCGCCCTTTGGCCTGATGCGCGCCGAGCGCCCGGAAGACAAAATCCGGTCCCGCCCGGTCGCGCACCGCCCGGCTCGCCATGATGGTGGTGCCGAACGCCTTGTTGATGCCTTCGAGGCGTGAGGCGACATTCACCGTGTCGCCCATCGCCGTATATTGAAGGCGATTTTGCGCCCCGACATTGCCGACGACGGCGGTCCCCGTGTGAAGGCCGATCCGGGTGACCAGGATCGGCTTGCCGGAGGCGAGCTGACCCTCATTGAAGGCCCCGACCTTGCGGGCGAGGTCCAAGGCACATTGGCAGGCGTGATCGACATGGGCAGGGTCGCTCACCGGCGCATTCCACATCGCGTAGATGGAGTCGCCCAGGAACTGGATGATCGTGCCGTGATTTGCCTCCACCGTTTCGTTCATCAGCTCGAAATAGGCCGACAGCCAGGAGACGACCTCTTCCGGCGGATTATTCTCCGAGATGGCGGTGAAATCGCGAATGTCGGTAAATATGACGGTGACATCCAGGCGCTCGCCAAGCGCCATCGTTCCCTTGTTCGCGACGATCTTGCGGACCAGTTCGCGCGGCACATAGAGCGCGAAGTTGCGGATGGCGTCGCGGGCGACCGCCAACGCATCCGAAAGCAGATTGATCTCCGTCACATAGGAAGGCGATGTGGGAGGAGCCTTGACCTCCAGATTGCCAAGTTGAACCGCATCGGCGGTGAGCTTCGAGAGCGAGCGGGTGATGAGCCGGGAAACCGCGATCGCCGCGGCGATGCCGGCGAGGAGCAATCCCAGGGAAAGGGCGACGCCGTGCTTCAGCAAACGCTCGCTTTCGGCCGTGAAATCGCGCAACGGGGCGGCGATGACGAGTACATTGCCCTGCAGCAGCGGGGAGAACTCGATGCGTGACGCCGTCACCAGGTAGTTCTCGATCGACCTGCCGTCTCTCACCGGCTCGATCCGGCCTGCCGACCCGGCCTCTGCCCGTCTCGCGATGTCGATTAGGCCATCATGCGCGGTCGACGCTCCAGTCTCGCCGGCGCGGATCAGCAGGTTCCCCTGCCCATCAAGAACGAAGGACTGGCCGCCCGGTGAAACTTTCTCCTGCGCCAGGAACCGGGCAATCGTGTCGAGCAGGATGTCGATGCCGATGACGACACGCCCATCCGCGGCATGGGCCTTGGCGACAGTGACGGCGAGCGACTTGGTCGTCGCCGTGACATAGGGGCCGTCCGCGATGATACCGGGCACGCTCGATGCCAGCTTGTACCAGGTGCGAAGTCGCGGATCGTAGTTCGCATCGGAAGGCGCGCTCGTGGATATTGCCTGTCCCGCGTCGTTCAGGAATTGCCATGAGGATATCCGGCGCGCCGTATCGGCTGGCGATATTATGCGGAAGGCGAAGGATGCCACTTCCGGCGCGTGCAGCGTCACACGCCAGGCACTTTCCTTCGCGAGGCGAACCAGATGCACGAAGCTGCCATCGGGATAGGCGCAATAAATGCCATCGAGATGCGGCGCATCGGCCACCGCCTCGACCAGCATCTCGCGCGTCGCTTTCAATGTATCAGGCCCGGGCCTGGCGATCGTCTGCGCGACCGACAGCATGTTGAGGATCGGCGCGGCATCGGCAAAGAGCAGGCGATAACGGTCCATCGTGCGCTGCGCCAGCGCGGCCATCTGCCGATTGGCGTCGGCGATCGCCGCCGCCTGCCCACGCTCATGAGCGAGCCAGATCAAGGGGCCGGCTATGCCGATGAGCAACAACGTGATCAGCAGGCTCAGATGCAGCTTCAGCGGACCGGACCGCCCGCTCGTGGCCGATGCCACTTTCACGATGAGCGAGTCCCTTGCGAAGGAGTGAGTTGCATGAGGCCGGGCGGCTCGTTGGGGATCCTACGCCAGTTTCGCCTCACCCTCGCCCTCCCTGCAACCCCACAGGGAACCCGTTGATGTGTGATGCCGTCGTGATCCGATGGCATGCATAACGGTTCTCGGCAGATGCCGCCGCCCAAATGCGGAGACTACCTGAAGGCAAGCCGGTCAGTGAGCCACCGCCAGCTCCACCTCGCCGATGCCGACGGCGACATTGAGGCCCTCCTCGCCTTCGACGCTCAGGGGCTGGAGCGCAACCGACTTCTCGAATCCGCCCACCAGCACATTGGCCCCGAGACCGACGCCAATGGCCGCATCCGCCGTCGCTCCGATATAGACGCCGGCGAGAGCGCCATGATTGACCTTGCCGGGCGCGAACACGACCCAGGTGATATGGCTTTTCTCGGTTACGCCGATATCCAGCCCGATCTTGTTGACCTTGCCCTTGTAGAACTCCTCAGGCCCGCCGCCCGCCGGCGCGAAGTTGCAAATCATGCCTTTGCTCGATCCTAGGATCATCCCGATGCCGCCGTCGACTGTGCATTTCAATACGCCGACGTTGACCCCGTCTTTTGCCAGTGCGGGGTCTGCCGTTGCACAGGCAAGACCGACGGCAAGAATCAAACAGGTAATACGTGTCAGGTTGGCAAGGCATCTCAAGCCCCAACCGGATTTGTCCAATTCAGTGCGCATTGCGCTCTCCCTGCTTAACGTGCCGCAGCACGCATTGTTCGGACTCATTCGATCCGGGTCACCTTCGCGGCTTGGTCCGGGATGAGGCGAATCTGATAGGTCGCATTTTCGCATTTCAATACATAGGCAGGTTCTTCAGGAACCAATTCGGCTGCTATACGCTCAGTCGAGACCGGAGTACTGCAGGCATGGCCCTGGCTTCGGACCTGATCGGCAAGGATCGTTATCTCGACGTTCTCTTCTTGCGCAGCTGCACCGGCGAATGCCAGCAATACAGCGCAGAAAGACAAGACAACTGCACGACCTCTTCGAAACCAGGGGAAGGTCAATGACATTTGCACCTCCACAGCCTTCATTGGTCCATGCTCTTGAAAACGCCCCGTTAGCTTTGCGGCCCCGTCGTGTATCCGGGGCCGCGTGTTGTCGGTTCAATTGCCGGTGGGGAGCGATATGTTGAAGCCTTCCTTCGCCAGTTGCTCGCGCACCCACTGGAACTTCTCATAATTTGAGATCGTGATCGGACCCGTGTAGCCAAAGCTCTGGAGTTTACGTGGCGGATATTTGACATACGTTGCCATGATCTTCTTCAACTCCTCTCCCATGACCACGCCCATCCAGGTCCGCTCCGTGAAATTATTCATGAAGATGTCGTAGCGCTCCTGCGGATCGGCCCAGAGATCGAACACCTGCGGAACAGTGGCGACATATTTTTCAGCTCCCTTCCAGCCGAGATTGGAATCGACGGCAAGACCACCCGTTGCCGCCCCGTCGTCGCCACGAATGTTGAACGCGAACTTGTAGTTTTTAACTCGGACTGCACCTGGCGACAGTTCGTTCTCGGTAAAGTAGAACCAAGTCTTGCGCTCCGATTTGCCGGTGCCGAACAACACAGGTGACATGTCATAGCTGTCGAACAAGATCGGCTGTCCCTCACGATCTTTCTCCGGCAGTTTGATGCCGGCGATTGACGCAAAGGTCGCCATCAGGTCGAGACCGCCGAGGATATCGTGGTTTTTGGTCGCGCCAGCGACCTTGCCCGGCATCCAGGCGAATGCAGGAACCCGATTGCCGCCTTCTCGGAGGGTACCCTTCGTGCCGCGGAATGGAGTATAGCCGGCGTCGGGATAAACATCCTGCCAGGCGCCATTGTCGGTCGTGTAGAAGACGAAGGTGTTCTTATCCAGCCCAAGCGCCTTGATCTTGTCCATCACCGCGCCGATATGCGCGTCAAGCTCGACAACCGAATCCGCATATTTGCTTTTCGACAGCGACTTATGCTCGAATTCCGGAGCGGGCATGTTCGGCTGGTGCACCTTCATGTAGTTAACGTTGATGAAAAAAGGCTGGTTGGGAGTCTTGGCGGCATCGTCAAGAAATTCGAGGGCGGCCTTCTCGATGTAGTTGTCAAAGAAAGGAATACCGACAACGCCTTCCTTGCCGTCAACCACGGGTGTATCGACATACTGGCCGTTAATCTTGAAGTCTTCCTTAGCAGGCTGGCCCGCATTGCCTGACATCGCACCTTTTGTCACCTTCTGGAACATGGCACGCAGTTCCGGGTCCATGTCTGGAAACCAGGTCGGATCGGCATAGGTGTAGGCATTGAGGTGATAGAGGCCCGCGTATTTCATCACATCATAGCCTTGGGCATTCGGCAGGGCGTAGTCCGCTTCGCCCAGATGCCACTTGCCGGTGAAATACGTCTTGTAGCCTGCTGTCTTCAGCACGGACCCGAGCGTCCATTCAGCAGTTGGTAGTCCTCCACCCTGTCCCTGGAACGCGACGGTGGTCATGCCGCTGCGGTTTGGAATGCGGCCAGTTTGCATGGCGGCACGGCCCGGTGTGCAGCTCGGTTGCGCGTAGAAGGAAAACAAGGTCATGCCCTCGCTGGCAAGCTTGTCGATATTGGGCGTCGGCATGCCCCTTCCTTCGCCGCCGCCATAGGGACCAAGATCCCCATATCCCGTGTCGTCCGATACGATGAGGACGATGTTCGGCTTCTGGTCTTGAGCGAGAGACGGCAGAACCAGGCTTACAAGGCCGGATACCGCAGCGAAGATTATTGAACCGAGATGCATATAGAATTTGAACATCCTATCCTCCCTGGAAATAGCGGTAACCAAGCACGACCGAAGGGCGCAACGCGAAGAAGGTCGACGATAAGCAGCGATCTTAACGATTGGTAATTGATGTCGGAAAATCGGAACTGGGGATAGTTGGACCAAAGCCCTACAGGCGAATTTCACCCATCGCGAGCTCTGACCGAAGACGGCATCCCTCACAGAAGCAAGAGCCGTTTGGCGATGGTCAGCATCTCCTTGAACGGCATCTTGGTGGCGCCCGCCGCAATCAGGGGCAGGAGTGCTGCCGCTGAGACCGGAATCAGGGCCGAACGGCTGAGCAGAAACACCGACAGCTTGCAGGTCTTGTCGAACAGGCCTGACGGATCGGCGATGCCCGTGCCGGCCTCGGCCTCGGCCTCGGAAGGATCGGGCGCGCTGACATTGGAACCCAGCACCTTGCGCTCCGCTTGCCGGTGGAAGCGTGTCGCCTGAGCGCCGCTCAGGTCCAGCATGCTCTGCTTGAGCGCCGACAGGGGCTTGGTGAACGCAATCAAGGGAAAGGCGAACAGGGCGAGCACGATGACCAGCCAGGCCGTCATCACCGAGCCATAGACCGTGGTGGACAGCTCATCCCTGAGCAGCTGATGGGCGAGTGCGGCGCCAACCACGCAACTGACGGCAAGTATGAATGTACTGCAGAAATTTGGATACTGCGCGACGAAGCCGAGTCCGCCCATGCCGTCGGGATGCGTGGAGACCAGCCGCAGTTTCAGGCGGGAGAATTCGCGCAAGAGCATGGACCAGACCAGATGCCGCCATAGCGCACGCGCCAGCAGGAACCAGAAATGGAGCGCTGACAAAGACACACCACCAGGCGGCGGGAGTGAGATTCGTGCCGGCGGGCGATACCGTAGCCAGCCATGAGGACGATGGCGAGGCGAGCACGTTGGCAAGCGAGGCGAGCGAGGCCAGAACTGCAAGGCCGAGGCAGATCAGCTCGGCCAGCGGCGCATCGCGGCGCCGCAATGCGCGGTTCACCGCTTCCGCCGCCGCCGGCATCGAGTCCGGTGCGATCAGCGGCGCGCGCGCGAACTGTGCGAGCTTGGCTGACACTCCCTCTTCGACCTGCCGTTCCATCAGAATGAAGAGCCCGACCGCCACGAAGAACCGAGCCCAGGCACCGAGATCGAGCAGGAACGGTTTTTCCTGGAACGTGCCCAGGGCATGACCTGTCAACAGGCTGAGGACCAGCGGCCCACCCCAGGCCAGGCATACGAACAGGGCCGCCCGAGGCCCTGCGGACAGAGCCCGCTCACGCAACAGGCGCAGCCGGCGTTGCAACTCATAGAAAGGACCGCCATGCGAGATCAGGAACTCCTCCATCCTCGCATCGCGAACCAGCCGATTGGTGAATCAGACTTCGGGGCCAGCCATGGAAGTTCTCTTTCATAGAGGTTGAAGGAACTAGATCTTTGCCTTGCACCAGCAGCAGGTGAGCAAGCGACAACCGTTTCGGTCGCGGGCCGAGGTCGTTCTCATAGACGATGCCGTTACTGTTGACCACAAAAGTCTGCAATTCCGGTCTCGCCATACTTCACCGGCCAGGTGATGAGGGCGAAGGGGGCGCTGATGAGTCTGCGCGCGGAGGATGGCGGGAATGCTGTCTCTAGAGCAAATCCCGCCAAAGTTTAAGACTTTGGCGATAAGGATTTGCTCCAGCATATTGACTTGGCGCGAATCCTTATCGGCGAAGTGATTCCACTTCGCCGGGATGCGCGCCCAAGTCGAGGAGTCCGAGATAAGTCATCTGCGCAGCGCCTCGAGCTCGGGCGGCAGAGTCCGGCCCGGATGGAGACCGACGATGATGCGGACGGTGTTGCGCGCAGCCAGCACCTCGCCCGACCGCAATTGCTGGAAGGCATGCAGAATGAGGACATCGGCGTCTCCCGGCGCGCGATCGAGAAGGATGTCGATCTCCCTGCGCGCTTCGGCCAGCCTGCCGATCTGAACGAAGATCGAGGCGAGCGTCAGCCGCGTCTCGAGATTGTCGGGGTCGCCCGCGGCCGCCTCCTCGAGAAGCCCGATGGCTTCATCGACCTGACCTTCGCTGGCCAGCATGACGGCCAGGCTGGCGGCGATTTGCGGATTGCGCCCATTGCTCGCGCGCGCCTGACGCAAAATAGCGACAGCGCCGCTGCGATCGCCCAAAGCCTCGCGCAGTTGCGCCCGGACGAGCCAGGCCCGGACCAACTGCGGATCGAGGAAAGAGGCTTCGGCAAAGGCCGCTTCGGCGGCCGCCCAGTTACGGGTCGTCAGCGCCAATCCCGCCATAACCATCTGGGTTTCAGGGAAGTCCGCCTTGGCGAGAAGAGAGGCTCGAATTCGTCAAGGGCCTTCACGAGTGAATTGCGCTCCTCCTCCGCAAGACCAGCCGGCGAGACGGCAGAGAGCTCGATCGCCGCGGCAAGGCGCACTGCGGCAACCGGGTCACGCAAAACGGGAAGCAGAAGCCGCAGGCGATCGCCCTCAGGCGCTGTGCGGGCGAGACGGGCGGCGGCGGCGCGGATCAGATCGCTCGGATCGCCCAGGAGATCGGAAACAGGCAGGCGGCGGAAGGCTTCACCGTCATCGGCGAGCCGGATGAGCGCGGCAGCCCTGGCGATGGCGGATTGGGTAGCATCGCGCACGACGGCGATCAGCGCGCCGCGCGCCGCCTCGGTCACCCCGCTGCCACTGCCCGGCCCCGCCATTGCGAAGGCCTCGGCGTAGAGCGCGGCGGGACTGACATGAGGGGGTGCCCATTGCGCGACACTGGTGGCCGCCCATTCGGCGGTCTTGCCGACATGGCAGCCTGTGCAGGCATCGGGAGCGCCCACCTTCTTTGAAAGGAGCGGATCGGGAACACGGAAGAAATGATCCCTGCGGCCGTCGATCGACATGTATTTGCGCTCTGGCATGTGACAGTTGACGCACTGCGCGCCGCTGCTGCCGGCCAGGTGGCGATGATGCGCCGGCGCGTCGTAGACCTTTTTCTTCAGTGTCGGGAAATCCGCACGCCTTTCGGCATTGTGACATTGGGTGCAGACCGCATTGCCATTCGCCAGCAGCGTCCCCGCATGCGGCTCGTGGCAGTTCGTGCAGGTCACACCCTTCGCATGCATCCTTGATTGCAGGAAGGAGCCCAGAATGTACACCTCGTCATTCTGCTGCCCGTCGTGAAAATAGCGTCCCTCGCTGAGCGGATCGAGCCTGTAGTGGTCGCCGAAGGCCGCGCCCGGCAAGGGACTGTCGGCGCCGATCTGCTCGCGGCGCGAATGACAGGTTCCGCACAAATCGTCCTCGCGCGCTTGGCGCGTCGCCCCGTGCGGCCGGATGAGCCCCAGCGCATCGATGTTGTCGAAAAGGGTGGCATCGAAGCCGCCGGGCTTGCGGCTCCAGGCGATGTGGGCTTCGCCCGGACCGTGGCACGCTTCGCAGCCAATGGTGAGCTCGCTCCATTTGGTTTGATAGCTTCGGGTTTCGGGATCGTAGTTCTTGCGGAAATCCGTCTGGTGGCACACGGCACAGCGCGCCTGCCAGTTCTTGTAGGGTCCGGTCCAGTGCAATCCATTGCCGGGCGAGACATCCTCAGCTGGATAAAGATGGAACCAGCGCCGGGCCACGCTGTCCCAGGCGATGTCGAGGGTCTGCAGCCGGCCGCCACTGGTTTCGACGAGATATTGCTGGAGCGGGGTTACGCCAACGACATATCTGATCTCGAATGATGCGATCCTGCCCGATGCATCATCGGTCTCGACAAAGTAGCGCCCGTCGCGCCGGAAGAAGCGGGAGGTGACAGCACCTTGCGTGAAGCTCCTGTCGTTGAAGTCGCCAAGGACATTCTCGGGCCTGGGCTCGCGCAATGCCCAGCTGTGATGTGAATTGGCCCATGCCTTGGTCTGCCCGACATGGCAGGACTGGCAGGCGGAAGACCCGACATGACCGGGCACCTTCCCGGCGGGGACCGAAGATCCCGACGAGCCAACAAAGATCAGTGATGCGACAAGAGCTATGAGTCTCCACGTCAGGTCGGGGTACGCTCTACTGCGTTCTGCCATGGGCAGTGACAATAGACCGGCGGCAGGCCCCAATCCACACGAAGCAAGGCAAGCTCACACGCCCTCGGCCATGACAATGACGCGCGTACCGACCGGCGCACGCCGGTAAAGCTCGATCACATCCTGATTGACCATCCGAATGCAGCCGGAGGAGGCGTTCTTGCCGATGGACAAAGGCTCGGTGGTGCCGTGAATCCGATAGAGCGTGTCATTGCCGTTCTGAAACAGATAGAGCGCGCGTGCACCCAGCGGATTATCCGGGCCACCCGGCATGCCGTCTTTCCATTTCGCTTTTTCCGGGCTGCGCGCGATCATACTCTTGGGCGGAGTCCATCTCGGCCACATGACCTTGCGCCCGACATCGGCGAGGCCGGCCCAGCGGAAACCGTCGCGGCCGACAGCGCAGCCCCAGCGAATGGCTGCCCCACCGTCGAGAACCAGAGAGAGCTGGCGCGCGCCCGTGTCGACGATGATCGTTCCCGGCCAGTGCCGGCCCTTATAGGGCACGACCGCGCGGCGAAACTCCTTGGGCAGCTTGCCATAGTCGAAAGGCGGCAACGGATAGGGATCGTCAGTCGCCTCATAGGCAGCCAGTGCCGGTGACGCGACGAGGCTCATGGCGCCGGTCACGAATGAGCGGCGCGACAATTTCAATAAGGGCACTCGTTCATTCATTGGCGATCGACCATTTGTCATCTGGATTGAAGCTCTTGATGCCGGCGATGATCTTTTCGGTCCCGGGACCGAGATCGCGTTCGTAGACGATGCCGCTATTGTTGACGACGAATGTCTGGACTCCGGTTTCACCATACTTCACCGGCCAGGCGATGAGCCCGAAGCCCGCGATCATGTTGCCGTTCACCACATAGCTATGGGCGCCGCCCGCAATATTGCTCCCCTGCCCGGTCAGAATGCGAAAGCGGTAGCCAAAATAACCCTTTCCGGCCTTCGCCTTGTCGAGCGCCGCCTGGTCCACGAAATCGCCCGCCGGGCTGTCGCCATCGCCTTGATTGGCGGGCCAGTAGAGTCCGTCCATCTTGCCCGCGCCGCTGACCAGCTGCTGAGCATATTCGATCACGCCGTCGGCATCGCGGTCCTCAGCGGCGTAATCCTGCTGCGCCTCCACATAGGCGCGCGCCGAGGCAATCGCCTCGCTTTCATTCTCGCCGATCCGCCTGTTGATGATCTCCTCGAGGCCGGCATAGGTATCAAAAGCCCATTTGCCGTCCGCACCCTTGGTGATCGGAAATGGCAAGGGCCAGAGCACGTCGCCGACACTCAGCATGGTGCGGCCATCGATCTCCTCGACGACAAGCTTCTTGGCGGTGCCGGCGCGGATCTGCTCATAGGTGTCCATGACGCCTTCCGCCGTTTTGAGCTTGGCCGCATCGAGCCCCAGCAGCTTTGCCAGGCCGTCGAAATCATTGGCCGCAAGCGCCGTTTTGAAGGCATCGGCCGCCTTGGCAGGACTGTCGAAGACCGGTGGATCCTCGGCACTGGCATAATCCGCAACATCAGAGGTTTCCTGCGCCAGCGCTCCGCCGATCAATATCGCTCCGCAAACCGAGATCAGAAGCAGGCGATTGATTGTCTTCATCATGTCTTATCTCCCTTCGCCAGCCATCAGCGCCGCCGGCCGCCGCCGCGCTTGATCTGCTTCTTGTGGCCGCCGCCGCCCCTGGCGCCACCACCCATCGATTTCTGTCCACGGTTCGAGTGAATCTTTGTCTCGCTGCCGCGCCGCACCTCACCAAGCCCTGAGGGTTTCGACGGGCGGTTGTCGCGTTTCGCGGCGGGCTTCGGCTTGCCGACCGGCCGGTCAACCTTGGCCGGTCTCTTGCCGCCGGACGGTTGCACGCTGCTTGTCCGGGTAGCTGAGGGCTTGCTCACCGGCTTCCTGGCGGCGGGTTTGGACTTGAGGCCCTCCACCGTGCTCTTGCGCACGTCCTTCACCTGGTTCGATTTGCCGGGCAGATTTGCCGTGCGCGTCTTCTTCAGGTTGGTCGCCTGATTCCTGATGCTGTTGCGGTCATTCGCCTTGACGCTATTCTTGAACGAGTTGCGATCGATCTTGTTGAACTGGTTCTTGTCGATGTTGATCTTGTTGCGGTCGACATTCTTCCAATCGACATCGTTCCACTTGATCTTCCCGTCGATGTCGACATTGTTGAAGCAATGGTTGCAATCGATGTCGATGTCATTGTCCCAGCGTCCGCCCCACACGCCCCAGTCGTCCCAATCGACGACCGCGCCCCACACGGCGCCGGTCACGAAGCCGGCGAAATAGGGTGCCGCCGGATAATAGTAGCTCGGATAGGGCTGGGGATAGTAGGTCACCGGCGCCGGCACATAATCCGGCTCATAGAGCATTTGCGGCTCGTATTGCGGGACATAGACCGTCTCCTGCGATACCGGCTGGATGATGACCTTCTCGTTCTCTTCGACCACCTTCACCTTGTCGTCGGTCTTGATGATCCCGTCCGCCACCGCCTTGGCGCGCAATTGCTGGATGGCCGCCAGCACATCCTTCTGCTGATGGCTGAGCGCCTCGCCCAGGGCCTGTGTCCAGTCGAGGTCGTCGCTCATCATCTTGACGATCTCGGGATAATTGAGAAGCGATATAACGCTGCCGTCCCAGGTCGATTTGGGCTTGAGCGCGGGATTCTTCTTCACGTCGTCGAGAAAGCGCGATGCCTCGACGACCTGCAGTGGAAAGAGCGAGCTCGCCGAGATCACCGCCACGAGCTCGTCCGGGTAAAGCGCGATGCGCGCCACCAGAACCTCGAGCTCTTCTTCGGTGAGTGGTGTCGGCGCCTGCTCTTCGGATGTGGCGGCGGCCTGCTGGTCTTGGGCGAATGCCAGGCGCCACTCGCTTTCGATGGCATAAAGAGCCATGGCGGCCAGGGCAGCTACGGTCACTGATCGGAAATTCCTGTTCATTCGGTCTCCCCTGCTCCGCATTTGACTACGGTCTTTTCAGAAGCGCATGAGGGCTCCGAGGAACAATCCTTCCCGCGTCATAGAAATGCCGTCACTACCATTCGACCGCCCTTGTCTCAAGGCCTTTTCGCTCGGTGCTCATGGTTTCCCCTTATGTTCAGCAAATCCTAGGAGCAAACCCGGCCCCTGGCATCTTGGACCTTAGGACAATGGCGGAGGCCCGTCTTTGCGCTCGGTTACGCTCCCGGCGTCCGTCACCGAAGAACGACCCCTTGAGAGTCGCGCATACGAGGCTGTTAAATTGATGCTTATAATTAGGCCGCAGGGCGAGAAGCGAATGGACTGAACGGGCGGAATGAAACAGCAGCTAAACCGCACTGCATGGCGATCACAAAACGGCGCCGCTGTCTGCCATCCACAACGGCGTCTCGCCGTTCTTGTAGACAACGGAGATCCCGCCCTGCCGGGCCGGACTCTTGAACGAAGAGGAAGCCAATATCGGGGCAAGCGTCGTGAAGCAAAACGCCATCACGACAGACAGGAACATGCGGGTGAGTTTTCTGGAGGATCTAGTCATCTCAGCGTTCCCAGCCGGAAACTACCGCTGGCGCAGGCCAGCCGTCGGCATGTGTCCGCATGGCCATAACGCCCGCCATTGCGCCACTGACCAAGGTCATGGCGATGAGGCTGATGAGAACGGAATGAAAGAAATGCACATTGGCCATGTCGGCCTCCCTATCCGTGCCCGATATTTTTTTGTGATTTCGCAGAAGCCTATGATCAGGGCGCGCGGCGCTCAATGATCCGCAGGTATCGATGGCGTTTCGATTTGGCGGGCAAGCCTATACCCAAGCATAGGGATTCACCGGTACGAGCCCTGTGGATATTCACTCACCGCCTGCCGCGTTGTGGCTCTTCAGGGCCTCATCGAGGCACCCGATCAAATGATCTTCATTGAAGGGCTTGCTCAGGAACCCGAACGCTCCAGCCGCCAAGGCGCGCGCCCGGATGCTTTCGTCCGGAAAAGCAGTAACAAAGATTATCGGCAGGTGATGGCCCTCGGCAAGCAGATGCCGATGCATATCAACTCCGCTCAAGCCCGGCATGTGCACGTCCGCAATGATGCAGGAGGTGTCATGCCTGCGCTCGGAACCAAGAAATTCCTCGGCGGACGCGAATGTCGCAGCGGCATGGCCGAGGGACCTCACCAAGCCCATGGTTGCCTCGCGAACGGATTCATCGTCGTCGACGATCGAGATTACGGCAGGCTTCGGCAAGGTGGCTTTCCCAATCAGACGACTCGATTCAATTTCAGGCACTTGGCCAGTTTTGAGCATCAGGATCAAGATGGGGAACTGTACTTAGGTATAGGGACTACGTGCGGACGCGGCGAATTCCCAGGAGATCCGCCATTCTCACCAGGTCGGCCAGTGTGCGCGCGTTCATCTTGCGCATTACGTGGCCGCGATGGAACTTTATGGTAACCTCACTGACACCGATTTCCGCTGCAACCTGCTTGTTCATGAGACCGGCGGTCACCAGCGCCATCACCTCGCGCTCGCGCTGGGAGAGCCTTTCGAATTTCAACCGCAGATCGGAGCCGGTGCTGTCGCTTTCGCGCTGGGCGCTATCCCGGGCAAGGGCGAGCTGGACCGCATCCAGCATGTCCTGGTCGCGAAACGGCTTGGTCAGGAATTCGACCGCCCCCGCCTTCATGGCCTTGACGGTCATCGGAATGTCGCCGTGTCCCGTCATGAAGACGATCGGAATGCGAATATTTGATTTTGCCAGCTCAGCCTGGAAGTCCAAGCCGCTCAAGCCCGGCAGCCTCACATCGAGTACGAGGCAGCTGGGCGCCGAAGGCGGGCTGGTGTGAAGAAAGTCCGCGGCCGAAGCGAAGAGTTCGACCCGCAGGCCAACGGAGCGAAGCAGACTGCTCAACCCCTCCCGCACCGACAGGTCATCGTCGACAACGAATACCACCGGTTGCGCAGCCATCATCCCTAGTGTCCCGAATCTGAAGTTCGCATCATCTTGCAGCTCCTTCCGAGCGAACTTCGGATTCGAAAGGACACTAGAAAATCTAATATCTCTAGTGTGCTTTTGAACGCGAAGTTCCTGACGGTATAGCGGCTAGATATCAGGAACTTCGCGTTCAGCACACTAGGATCCTTCGTCGCCCGCCGCCAGGCCAGGAAGGGTGGCGTGAAACGCGGTTCCATGGGGATGCAGGGACTTAGCCCACAACTTGCCGCCATGCGATTCGATGATCGACCGGCAAATCGACAAGCCCATACCCATGCCGCTCGCTTTCGTGGTGTAGAAGGGCTCGAAAATGCGGTTCATGTCCTCAGGATCGATGCCGGTGCCGGAGTCCGCCACCGTCATGATTACTTCATTGACGCCGTGAATGTCGGACGACAGAAGCAAAAGCCGCGGCCGATCCGTCACCGACGCCATCGCCTCCGCGCCGTTGACGATCAGATTGAGCAGAACCTGCTGCAATTGCACCCGGTCGGCAAGCACATCGGGCAAGTCTTCGCGGAGCTCGCGGCGGACAGAAACCTGGTGGCGCTCCAAACTGGCGTGCGCGAGGAGCAGGACATCACGAGCCAGATCATTGATCTTGAGCCGGGTCCGTTCACCATGGCCCTTCTTGAACATTGCCCGGATGCCGGCGATTATTTCGCTGGCACGATGACCGTCCCTGACTATGCGTTTCAGCGCGGCGCGGGCCTCCTCGAGATCGGGCTCCTGATTGGCCAGCCAGCGCAATGCCGCATTGCTGTTGGTCACGATCGCCGCCAGCGGCTGATTGACCTCGTGGGCGATCGAAGCCGTCATCGCGCCAACGGTGGTCAGTCTCGTAACTCGAGCAAGCTCCGCCTGCTCGCTCCGTTCCCGCTCGCGCGCCGCCGAAAGCTCGGACAGCATGTCATTGAACGCCTCCGACAGCTGACCGATCTCGTCCCGGCCGTCATCGCTGACGCGCAAGCGATAGTCCCTGGTTTCGTGCACCCTTCTTGCCACACCTTCAAGGCGCCTGAGCGGCCCCACCATATGATGGTGCGTCAGGTAGGCGACAAGAATACTGAGCGCGCCGAGCGTGCCCGTCAGCGCGAGGCTGCCACGCATTCCAGCCAGCAGCCGGTCGATGCGTGCTTGCAGAAGCCGATCGAGCTCGCTTTGCGAAATACCCCAGGCATCGAGCAGATTGTCTGCGGCAGACGCCCAAGCGCGATCGAGACTTTGTGCGCCGGTTCGCTCGGCTTGGTTGTAAGTCCAGCTATTGCGCAGGACATCGAAATACGAAAGCGCCGAGGCAAGGGCTGCTCGGAGAGAGCTATCGACAGTATCCCTGATCGTGCCATTGCTGTTTCCGCGCAGCGCCACATCGAGATCCTTGCCTGTACGGTCCACCATCGCCAGCAGTCCGCCGGCCAGCACCTGCAGGCGAACCTTGCGCTGGTCGCCGAAGGGCTCTTCCGAGGCAAATTCGCCGGCGATCGCCCGCATCTCGGCCAATTGGCCTAGCAACGCCGGCATACGGGTGACGACAATCGACTGCAGGTAGTAGCTGTCGAGATCGGGATCGAGCGCCAGGTTGAATTCGTCGCCCACATGGGCGATCAGGCTTTGGGCCTCATCGAGCACGTTCAAGATCGGTTCGCCGACATCCGAGCCGACACCGGTTGCCGGCGGAACGTCACGCAGAGCCTTTTCGAGTGCCTGCACGAGGCCGGCAGAGCGAAATGCCCCGCCACTATCGGATTCCGCCGAAGCGAGCGCATGCACAAGCCTTTCGTGACTCGCGCCCGGAGCACTGTCCCGGCGGGCAAGCATCGCATCATAGATCGGGCGGACAGCCGCCACATAGTGACTGCCGATGAGCTCTTTTTGCGCAAATTCAATAGCAATGCGTTTCTCCGAGACCAGACTGTATGTCGTGACCAGGAGCGAGATGAGAAAAAGCCCGCACAGGATGAGGAGCTTGGTGCTCGTGCTCAGGTTGCGGAACATCGCCACTCACTAGTGCCAAGTCCGGTCCGAAGCTGACTTGCGTCCACGACGAGGCGCTTCGCCGGCGGTTCACATTCCCATCGGCCGACCTGCTCAGCCGCACAATTCAAGTGTGCCGCCAGAAAATATCGTATGCGGGACAATCCCTCAGTTACCTCCACCCTGGCGCGGCACGCTTGGCCTAGCCGCCCGTCACCACCCGTTTGCGCACTCGGCGGTCAACCCCCGGCGAGCAAGCGGCAACATTCCCCAAGCCTGGCGCGGACCGAGGTTAGTCCGATGACGTCGGCTTGAGTAGTTGGACCTTAGGGCACGTAAGGACGTTCGGACCAATGGCGCAGCAATTAACCCACCTCCCCAGGCCGGCTTCGCTGCTTCCCCGTAAGGTGGTCAATCGACACAAAGGCCGAGCCTGGCAGCCTTGCGGGGAAAGCGGTACTGCCCGCCACCTTGCGGCCGAACCCCTCAAGACTGGTTCCGGGGGCCAATCACTCAGCATTTTCGTCTCTTTGCTGCTTTGACAGATGCTGCTTCAGCCGGTTGATGTCCTCGGGACGCCAGCCTTGGACGCCGGTCACTTCAATCCATGCATCGATATAGTGCGCCGGCGCGAAGACGTGCCCGTAGCCGACGGGTGTGGTTGTCGAGATGGCCGTGTCGAGCGCGAGCTGCAGGAAGGTCACGATCGGGTACCACTGCAATTGCGGGGACACGTCGGGACCGCGTGGCGGCTCCAGCCAATCCGGCTGGCGAAAGAGATCATGAAAGCCGAAGAAGGTGATCGGATCGCTGGCATACTGCAGATAGACGATGCGTATCGGCCCCCAGGGAGATGCCGGTTGGGAGCCGGCCGAAAAGCCGTCCTGGTTCATGAAGCGCACCAATGATCCATCGCGAAATCGCGGCAGCCAGGCGGGAGAGTCGGCGTTTCGATCGGCCGTGAGCGATCTCCAACGGGGAGTGGAAAAGGGCGGCCCGCTCCACAGCGCGCCCTGGAAAGGATCGGCGAACACCTCGAAGAGATCGGTGGATTGCGAGGAGTTCTTCGAGCCGAGGCTCAGCCCATGCAGATAGAGCTTGGGTCGGCTTTCCCTTGGGAGCTTGGTCCAATGACCGTAGATTTCACTGAAGAGAGCCCGGGCAGATCCAGCCCCATATTCCGGCTCCACCAGCAACGCAAGCCAGCTTTGGAGATATGAGTACTGCTGACCAATGCTCGCCACATCCCCGCCGAACAGATATTCCATGCCATCCATTGCGGCCGGGTCGATCCAACCCGTGCCCGTGGGCGTCACGATGACGAGAGCTGAACGCTCGAGGCCGCCGACGCGCTTCAGCTCTTCGAGCGCAAGCTTTGCCCGCTGCTCCGCCGTTTCCGCCGAGCGCAATCCGACATAGACCCTGATAGGCTCGAGCGCATCCTTGCCCGAGAATTCACGAAGCGCCTCGCGCGTCGGTCCGGACGTGACGAAGCTTCGCCCCATGCGTCCGAGTTCTTCCCATTTGACCAATGAGGCATCGCTACCAGTCTTGAGCGGATCGCTCGGCTGGCTCGTTTCCGGCTCGATCAGCTCGTCCAGTTGCTGCAAGGACGAGTCCGCCACATGCAGCGCGGCCCTGAACACGACGCCGCTCAGGACCGACCAGAACAAGACACCGGTGGCGAGCACGCCGAGCACATTGGCGACGCGCCTCGGAAGGACACGGCGAAGCCTGGTGGAAACGAAGTGGACGATGAGCCGAAACAGCCTCGCCAACAGGATAAGAAATGTAAAGGTTGCCAGCGCGATCAACCCGACCTTGAAGGGATGCGCAGTCTCCACCGGCTCGAGTTGCATCAGCGCGCGAATCGAGTTTTGCCATTCGGCAGCACGCCACAAGAATGCAACGGCAATCAGCGCGCAGATCGCCGCCGCGGCGAGCTTTGCGATGCGCAGCATATCCTCTCGCGGTTTCGGCAGCTCCATATAGATCCAGAGCCAGCGTCCGAAAACGCCGAGTCCGTAGCCGATCGCGAAACAGCACCCCGAGAGCGCACCCTGGAGCAGAAAGCTTCGCGGCAGGAGGCTCGGGGTAAGCGAGGCGGCATAAAACAGCGTTCCAAGAACCAAGCCGACCGTTGAGAGCGAACGCCATAAGTTTACCAGCCGGCGCTCCATTGGGCTAAGCCTTCGAGGCTCGCGCAAACTGCTCATAGCTGGTCACGATGCTGGTTGCGGCCTAGTGTCCCGAATCCGAAGTTCACATCACCTCGCAGCATCTTCCGAGCGAACTTCGGATTCGAAAGGACACTAGAAAACTTAATAATTCTAGTGTGCCTTTGAACGCGAAGTTCCCGTCGGTCTAGCGGGTCAGATATCAGGAACTTCGCGTTCAGCACACTAGTTGGGAAGCGTGTTCTTGTAGACGACGCCATCCTTCATGATGATTTTGAAGCTATTGGCGGAATCGGCAATCAAGTTGATGTTGTCCAGCGGATTGCCGTCCACCAGCAGGAGGTCGGCAAGTGCGCCTTCCTGCACCACTCCGAGCTTACCGGGATAGGGATTGCGCTTGCCGGAAAGCGCCAGCAGTTCGGCGTTTGTCGATGTCGCCATGACCAGAGCTTCGGCGGGCGTGTACCAACGGGCAAGCGAAGCCAGAATTGCCCCTTGTTGCTGCGCCAGCGCGCGGGAGAACAGCACATCGGTGCCCCACGCCGTCTTGATCTTGTACTTCTTCGCCAACTCGTAGGTCCTGGCTATGCCGGGCCAGACCTCATCTGCCTTGGCTCGCTGGACTGAGCCCACCGGAAAGCCCAGCCTCAGTTCCTCGGGGAGCGGCTGCATGCTCAGCCAAATGCCCTTCTCGGCCATCAGTTGGGCGGTTGCTTCGTCCATCAGCATGCCGTGTTCGATACATTTCACACCGGCGGCAATGGACCGCTGGATCGCAGCCGGCGTGAAGGCATGCGTGGCGACATACGTGCCCCAGTTCTCGGCCGCTTCAACCGCGGCGCGCAGTTCGGCCTCGGTGAAGGTGGTCACGTCGATCGGGCTGAAGGGTGACGACACGCCGCCGCCCGCCGTCAATTTTATCTGGGAGGCGCCCTGCATGAGCTGTTCGCGCACGCGCAGGCGCACCTCGTCGGGGCTGTCCGCGACCATGGCGCCGCCAAGCTGCTCCATGCGGGTGAGCATGCCGCCGATCGTCCGCGGCAGATCGGTCAACTGGCGGAAATCCCCGTGCCCGCTGGTGACAGTGATCACGGCGCCGGACGGGTAGATGCGCGGGCCCTTGACGATGCCCTCGTCGATTGCCGTCTTGAGACCGAACGTCGGTCCGCCCAGGTCACGAACAGTGGTGAAGCCGCGCATCAGAGTGTCTGTCGCCTCGGCGCCAGCCTGGAGACTGTTGTAGGTGACGTCACCGAACGCCTGTGCGGGAGTCACCCGCGCCAGCGTCGCGTGCCAATGATTGTCGATCAGACCGGGCATCAGCGTGCGCCCGCCACCGGCGATGATGATGGTATCGGCCCGGCGATCGGTTGGGATCGGCGTCGCGGAAATCCGCTCGATGGTGTTGCCGCGCACCAGCACATAGGATGATGCCGAAAGCATCGAGCTCTTGCCGTCAAAAATGCGGACGTTCTCAAAAACAGTCACGGAGTCATCCGCGAAACTCGCCCGGCAAAGCCCAAGTATTACCGTTGCAAGTAGCAGCGATCGGAACAATACAACCTTGATCAATTTGCCGGATCTCGCTGATGTAACCACTTCGAACGCTCCCGTGTTCGCCGCCTTGACGGTTCACCCAAAAAGTAGGCTACTGTATATCGGACGGGAACGGAGAGGAAGGGTTGACGGTCATGAGACGGAACGCACTAGCACCTGTAGCTGTTGTGCTTGGCTTGTTGCTCATTCCGGTCGCCATGCCGACGACCGCGGATGCGGTATCAATCAACATAAACATCGGCACCGATCTCAGCTTCGGCCGTGGAATAAGTTGCCGAGAGGGCGAACGACAGCTGCGCAACCGCGGTTTCCGCGACATCGTTCGGACAGACTGCCGCGGGCGCAATTTCACGTACAGAGCCTCGCGCGGTGGGAGCCGCTGGGAGATTTCCGTCCGTTCGAGCAACGGCCGCATTGTCGACTACCGTCGGATCAGACGATTGCGTTAGCGCGTAGCGTGCTCGGTACGCCTGCCGAGACGCTGATCAAGCTGTGATGTAATCCAGTATGGCGTGATCGCCAGTGCCGTGATTTAATTCTGATCCAGGCTGAGCGGACGGTCTGGGTCAGGACGATGACCACGTTGGAGGAGTGCATGACCACGTTGGCGGGACTTGCAGTCGTTCTGTTCGCCTTTGCCGGGATTGTTTTCTGCATGGTGTACATGGCTGATTTCGAGAAGCTGACCGGGTATCCTCGCCGGCGCCCATTTTACTTTTTTCTCATCCTGCTGCTGGTCGCTGTCATAGCATTGCTCGCTTTGAACGAATTTGGGTTGATTTCGCGTGGACCTTCGGTAGGCGATTGTAGACCTATCTTTTCCCGCCGAGGAGCCCCGGATAGCTTGTCATCTCCGAAGCATATGAAGCCGCAAGGCCGCGGCTTCCCTGCCAGGGCGTTCAGAAGCGTATGACAGCCCCCAGAATAAATCCTTGCTGGGTCACGTCATAGACAAAGCCGTCATTCTCATAGTCGACACCAAGTGCGCGATCGCCCACCACCGTCGAAAACGAGTCACTCCACTCCCAGCCCACGCCGCCCAGCACATCCCAGGCCAGATCGGAGCCGGCGCCGAAGCCGCCAATCATGCCCCAGGCCGTGAAATACAGAGAACTTCCAGTATTGATTCGGGTCTTCACGCCGAGCATCGGATCGACCCAGGTCTCGCCGTCATCGCCGCTGAAACCGGCGACCTTGGTTCCATCCGCCTTCAGTTCCGCCTCGATATCGTTGTTGACATACCAGAGGCGCCCGCCAGCCATGACATCGAACGTCATCTCCTCGCTTGCGATGACACGGAATTCTCCCATCAGGGTTCCCGTGAAACTCTCGGTCGTGACACTCGCCGAAAGCTCCGCGGGCACGTTCAGGATATCGCGGGTGATCGACTTTTCCGCCTCGGTCTTCACATACATCAGGTCGCTGAAAACACCCCATGTCCCATTGTGGAGCTCGCTCACCACCATGGCGCCGAATTTGAGGTCGTCGAGAATGTCGCTGAAACTCATGTCGACTTCCACGGGCTCGCGACCGAACAGACCGATGTCGCCCGAAAGGCCCGCGGCCCACAGATAGGGCGCGACCGTGAACGTCCACTCATCGGCCGGCGGCAAAGGCTCGATGTCGGCGGACCGGGCGGGCGCGATGGTCAGCAGCGAAGCGACAAGCACGGCAATCGATCCGGTCGAATATCTGAACATGGTTTTCTCGCCTCTCGCTACTTCGGAAACAGGAACGTTATCGCCGCCCGCGCGCCGAAGCCGTCAGGGCCGAGTTCCGGGCTCTCGGCCCAATAGCGCACGCCGGCCGCCAGGCTGATCGGCTGCTTGTCGATGACCACGAGCTTTGACACGACGAAATTGATCGGGACCGACCACTCTTCCGCCTCCCAGTTGTGCTCTCGGTATTGAGCGAGAAGGTCCACGCATCCTTGGTGGTATAGGAGACGAAAGGCTGCAGGAAGGTGGCACCGACGTCGAGACGGTCGCTGTCGCCGGCGAATGACCAGATGTGATTGGCAAGGATGCCGACCGTCCACGGGCCCATCTGCTTCAAGGCGACACCCGTCGGGCCGGCACCCCATTTCTCACCGCCGAGCAACTCATCAGTCGCCGTCGGAACAAGCAGGACCGGGCCCAAGCCCCAGATGATGCCGCTCTCCCCCGGCACTGCCGGCGAGAAGAACAGACTCTGGAGCGTGTCGCCGAGGCCGAACTGATCGCCGGACGGTCCGATGATGTCCTCCTGCCAAGCGATCGGCAAGATCGTCCGCGAGATCATATTCCAATCAGGCCTGTGAACCTGATTTTCATCGGCTCCCCCTGTCGTTTGCCCGATCCTAGACCAAAAACGGCTTTCCCGCCATGTTGGACCCTTGGGCAATGCATGCTGATGGGTGCCCTTAGGAGAGGCGAAAGCCGGGGCGGATCGCTCCGCCCCGGCCACGATAGTAAAGCGACGCTTACTCGCCCATGCCGCCTCTCAGGCTTTCCTCGATCTTGCTGAGGTTGAACGAGCCCGGCAAAGTGACCGGTCTGACACCACCGGATGCTGCGGCCGATCCCGGCGTTTTTCACCCGGCTGCGCGTGAATTTGTGGGCTGGCCCTTAGTTAGAAAGAGCGGCCGCCGACAAGGCGCTCAGAACGCTGCGCCGAGTGAAGCCAGGCATGCTACCGAACATTGCCATTCTCCCGTCAGTCACTGAGTTCCTCCTCATGTGCCCATATGCCAGGGCTTGAGAGTTGCAAACATGGATTCACGCAAGCCGATCACGACGCACGATACAGCGGAAGCCGAGATGACAGGTCGATGTGTCGATGGGTTGAGCCATGCGCGCCGCCGGACGATAGCGGCGGCAATAGTTCGGGGCGCAGAAATAGGAGCCGCCCTTCATCACCTTGCGTAGAATCCTCGCTGCATCTTCCGGGCTAAAACTTTTCTCCGGCTTGCCGCCGCGTGGATTGTCCAATGTGCAGCACGGACTGTCGATGCGGCCATGATCTTGATACCAGTCCGAAGTCCATTCCCACACATTACCGGCCATCTCATGGAGGCCATAGCCATTCGGCGGAAAGGACCCCACCGGCGCCGTCCATTCATAACCGTCCTCGATCTTGTTCTGCCAAGGGAATTCGCCCTGCCAAGTATTGGCCATGAACTGCCCGCCGGGCGTGAAATCATTCCCCCAGACATACTCCGAACCATCCAGCCCGCCGCGCGCGGCGAATTCCCACTCGGCCTCGGTCGGAATATCCTTCCCGGCCCATTTCGCATAGGCTTCGACATCCACATACGCCACATGGACGACCGGATGATCCTCGAGACCTTTGATCGTGCTGGCGGGACCGCGCGGATGCCGCCAATCGGCGCCACGCACATATGTCCACCAGTTGTAGCGATTGCGGAGATCGACGGGCTGTGCGGCTTTCTTGAAGATGACCGAGGATGGGGCCAGAAGCTCAGGCTTGGCGCCCGGATAGTCACTCGGATTTGCCGGCTTCTGCGCCAGAGTGACATAGCCGGTCGCCTCCACGAACCGGCGGAACTCGCGATTGGTGATGGCATATTGATCCATCCAGAAGCCGCCGACACTCACCTGGTGCGCCGGCGCCTCTTCCGGATAGTGACTATCCGAACCCATCAGGAAGGTGCCGCCGGGAATCCACTTCATCCCCTTGAAGGGGGGAGGATCACTCACGGCTATTTCCGTCGGGCTCGGGTCAGTACCAGTTTCGTCAACTACGCTCATCTCGCGACGCATTGCGGACAAGTCACGCACGACCTCTCTTTCCTAGGCCTGGACAATAGTAATCACATGCTCCGACAGGCAAGAATAGTTGGCCCTTGGGGCAATAGGTGCTGATTTGTCGTCTTTGGCCCTACGGGCGGCGAAACCAACTGCTCAGAGCAGGATACGCACAAATGTCCCTCCGCCGCGGAACGCGAGGTGTGGGGGTGTCTATGCAAGGTGAGCTCTCGCAAGCAAGAAGTTAAGGCAAATCAAGACCCCACGCGGCGCTCTCGCCTTCGCGAAGCCGAGGCTTCGCTTCGGCGGAGCAAGGTCGCGCGGCGGAGGGAGACTTCGTCCATAGACAGACGCGATCAGCTCCGATCCAGGCCTGACTGCATTCCGGGATCCGCCTCTCCGCCGATGCTGAAACGGTCCGCCAGCCGGACCAGTTCGGCGAGCGAGCGCACACGCATCTTCTTCATGACCCGGGCGCGATGCACCTTGACCGTTTTCTCGACGATCTTGAGGTCCGCTGCAATCTGTTTGTTCAGCCAGCCCAATATCACTCGGAGGAAGACTGAACGCTCGCGCGGGGTGAGCGCATCGAAACGCGACTGGAAATCGATCTGACCGGCTTCCGCCAGCCGCTTCTCGCCGTCGCGGCTGACCGCCTCATGGACGGCGGCCAGCAGTCTGGTGTCGTCGAACGGCTTGGTCAGGAAGTCCACCGCGCCCGCCTTCATCGCCGCGACGCTGGTCGGCACATCGCTGCCTCCCGAAATGAAGATGATCGACTGGCTGTGCCGCGAGGCGGCGAGCGCAGTCTGCAGATCGATGCCGCTCAAGCTGGGCATTGATACATCGAGCACAATGCAACCGGGCACGGCCGGATCGTGTTCGGCAAGGAACACTTCCGGATCGGCATAGGGTCGCGTGTCGTAGCCCTCGGCGGAGAGCAATCGCTTCAGCGCGCGCAGGATCGATAGGTCATCGTCAACCAGGTACACTATTGGACTCAACCCACTCATCTGACACCTCTACTGGAATCGGTAAATCAAACGAAAATGTCGCACCGCCGCCGGGATTGTTGTGAGCGAGAAGCTTGCCGCCGTGGGCCGCGATGATCCAGTTGCAGATCGGCAGGCCGAGGCCCAGGCCAAGGGCCTTGGTCGTATGGAAGGGCTCGAAGAGTGACTTCAAGTTGCTCTCCGAGATGCCTTCGCCGTGGTCGATGACCGAGACGCGCAGCTTTCCCTTGGCCGTGATTTTGCTGACAATGCGCAGCGAGCGTTCCGCGACAGGCTTCCGGCTCATGGCGTCACACGCATTCACGATAAGATTGAGGAGAACCTGCTGCAGCTGCACGGCATCGCCCTCGATCAGCGGGCAGTCCATACCCAGTTGCCTGGTAACGGCAACGCCCTTGAGAACCAAGTCGCTGCGGGCGATATCAAGCGCACCGGCGACAAGCTGATTTCATGTCGATGAGAAGTCTTGGCTCCCTCCTCCCGCCGCAACAGGGTGCGCAGATGGTGGATGACGTCGCCGGCGCGCCGGTCGTCCGCGACGATATCTTCAAGGATTGTGCGGATCTCATCGAGATCATGGGGCTTTCGCGCCAATATGCGCCGCGCCGCCTGGGCATTGCTCAGTATGGCTGTCAGGGGCTGATTGAGCTCATGTGCCAGGGCTCCCGACAGGGCACCAAGAACCGATACCCGGGTCAGATGCGTCAACTCCTTGCGCTGCTCCGCCGCCTCCTGCTCCGCCCGCTTGCGCTCCGTAATGTCCACGAGGACGCCGAGGAGCCGGTCGGGCTTGCCATTGCTCCGGCTTCGGGGACTTGCCCGCGACGAGAGCCAGCGGATGCTGCCGTCCGACTGGGTGAGAGCATACTCGGCCTCGCAGTGATTTCCGGTCGCCATCGCCTTCAGCATCCTGGCGACCGCCAGGGTGCGATCCTCGCCTTGCAGGCAGCTGAGGAACTCTTCGCGTGATATGACCGCTTCCCTCCCAAGCCCGAGTAATTGCCGGCAATGGTCGGAGGCCCACACCTTGTCCGTTATCGGATTCCACTCCCATAGTCCCAGATTCGCAGCCGACACGGAGAGCTCGATCTGGTCGCGACTGTCGGTCGCCGTCTGCTCGGCCAGACGCCGGTTCTTCACCTCGCGGTGGAATTTCATCACCAAATAGGAAAGTCCCAGCAGAACGGCCAAAATCAACAAAATCAATATGAACAGTTTCTTGTGCCAGAACGATGTCGGATTGAAGCGGATTTCAGTGTTTGGCGGCAGTGCCCCTTCCGACAAGCTCCAGCGGGCGAGCTCGCGCCCGTCGACGATGAAATTATGCGCATTGGAGAGCGCGATGGACTGACTTGGCTGGCTTTGCCCCGAAATCTTCTTCGACGCCAGATCGCCGATCTGTCGACCGACGCTTTCGAACGTATCCATAAAGCCGCCCACGATGCCATGCCCGACATAGGTGTCGTAGACGCTATAGATCGGGGCGCTGCTAGCCCGGGAAAGCCTCTCGGCGACATCGCGCGGAAGATAGGGAACTCCATCACCATCCCGGGTGACGGTCAGATACAGCACGGCAGCGCTTTCAGGCAACTTTCCTAAGCGGTCCAGGAGCTCGCTCATGGGAAGCCCGGCGAAATAGGTGAGCTCGAGTGTCTTGCCCATTCCCGCGAGCTTCTCGCGGGCTCTCATTTCCCATGACTTGTCGAAGGGCGACGCGCCGGTGACGACGGCAACCCGCTTCAGTTGCGGCTGAAGCCGCTGCGCGAGCTCGAGCGTTTTGACAATGTCAAAGCGGCTGACGATGCCGGCGACGCCCGAATTGGGAGGCAGATCCCTGTCTTCGCTTATTCCGCCGAAGACAACGTCGGAGGCGGAAACCAGGCCCGTATTGCGCTCGAGAAGGAAATTGAGCGCTTCGGGGCCGATGGCGATCCCCAGCTCGAAGCGCAACCCGGCATATTTCGTCTGCAAGTAGCGTTCGCTCTGCCTGAGGTGCGCCTCGCTCGAAAACCGCATCGCGTCCAGAAACTCATAATAAACCTGGAAGTCCGGATTTTCCTTGAGAACGCTATCGAGCCCGCTGACGACAGCCTGGCTGGCTGGGAGTTCAGGCTGGCTCGACAGAAGAACCAGGATATTGCGAGAGTGAGTGGCCCCATGCACCTGTTGCGGTGCGAATCCTGCACCCAAAACAGCAAGTAACAAACAGCAAAACAGAAACGCTCTCACGCCGGGCAGCTGGCGCATCCACTTGGAACGGTCACGCGTCAAGCCCAAAGTGACCTCGACCTGTCGTCGGCTTTCGGCGACTCTGTCCGCGACTTTCACCCGTCCCTAGTGAAATGCCGGGCACATTTCCGTGCCTGTTCTGGTTGCGGAACCAAAACCAGGCAATACAGCGCCGACTGTTGTTACCTGACCTAGGATAGAACAATAATCTCGGGGGGATCAAGTCCGTTAAATTGCGGAATAAGTACGCTCAGATAGCGGACTTGCTGGGTGATCTGCAGGATTTCAGGGTTCGATACGAAGATTTGCTCCAATCATTCTTCATGTCGACAACGGTCGCAGCCCTTGGAATTTGCCTCATCCAGTGCATTGTCGAGTTTCTGCTCCAAGCACGCTTCCACAATCGTCACTCGGCGTTCTCCGGCAAAAGCATTGCACAACTCGTCTTCGAACAGTCAGTATCACGCGAACAATTGGACCATGGAACCGATACTCATTGTGTTTCGCGCTTTCGCTTTTTTCCATCGATCTTCAATGCTCCGACAATATCTCGAATCTTCGATAGCAGAAATCTCTTCATCAACCGGCTTGGTCAGATAAGCGAAGGCGCCGGCTGCCAGGCACTCGGATTGGCTGTGGGGTGCATCGTGACCCGTAATGACGATCACTGAGACAGGTGACCCGATGCGCGACAAATGCTGCTGCACCTCCAGCCCTCCCATGCCCGGCATATGCAGGTCGATGATCGCGCAATGCGGTCCGAATTCATGACAGGACGCCAGAAATTCGACACCCGTGGCAAAGGCTTGCGCCTCGAAGCCGGAGGCACGAAGCACCCTGCACAAAGCATTCCGAACGGATGTGTCGTCATCCAATACGGCTATGCGCTTCCGCAACTCAGCCATAATGGACGGCATTAGCGCACTTCGACAAGCGGACAACAAGTTGGACCTAGGACTTACATTGTCGGGTTGTTGATGGATTGTCGCGCGCCTTGTATGCAGCGCACCTCTTCCGGCGGGCCTCAGAGCACGTGCGCAGGTCATGGACGGGGACGCGGATGGGGACGCAACCCTCTCCGCCTCGTATCACAAAGCGATGACGCTTGAAGCTGTGCGCGCTCGATGGCTGAGGATTAGCCCTTGGTCCAACTATCCAGCGTAACTCCTTCGTGAGAAATTCGTACCAGCCGAAAAAGCGGGCGCAAATAGCCTGGAGTCTCTCCGATAGGAATTCAGGAATTTGAATTCAGAGAACAGCTTAGCCTGTAATTGCGTCAGAGGTTTCAATCGCGGCAGAGATCGCGGCCGCGTGGTAAAAGCGCAGATCGAGGAAGCCGTGAAGCGGCACGCAGGGGAGTAAGCTCTCGCTCAATCCGGCGGGCGGTCAGCGACGCCCGCTGGTCAACATCCGACTGCCTCCTCGAAAATCATGCGAGCCGGCACAAAGGCGACCAACTGAGGACTTCCCGATGTTCAAGACGGATGACTTCCTCAGCCCGACCCGTGGTGCAGTGCTGGGGATCGCAGTTGCGCTAACAGACCCGACTCCCGCGCAGGCCCAGACTGTATCTCATCCTGCAACCCGACGATACCGGCATCGTGCCGGAGAGCGGCTACCACGTCGCGCGTTCCTTGCCATCCATCCGATCCACATCCTCTGGAGCACTACAGGTGTCCGGTCAGTCGCAGGATCGCTTTAATGACAACGTTCGTTGAACTTGAGATGAGATGCGAGACAAAACCGAGATCCACACCCAACTGTGTACCCAAAAGAGGCAAGGCAATTAGCAGTCCAATTAGAATCATCATCCCGTAGCGCTCCAGACGGGCAAGCTGCGTCGCCAACGGATGGGGAGTAACCCTACCGCAATACGCCCGCCATCAAGGGGTGGTATTGGAAACAGATTGAACACCGCCAAAAGGACATTGATGACGATGGCATTCTGAGATTCAGGGCAACCCATCTAGTCGCAAAGTCCGGCAGATAATCAGATAGATGCAAGCCTAAGGCGGCCAAGATTGCCAACCCGACATTGATTGCTGGTCCCGCCGCCGCAACAAGCACCATACCGATACGGCGGATTGCGAAGTGCCCGAAAGTTTACAGGCACCGGTTTGGCGTATCCAAACAAGAAAGGCGATCGTGCCAGCAATAGAAGTGCGGGAAGAAGAATCGTGCCAAACGGGTCTATGTGTCGAAGTGGATTGAGACTGACACGTCCGAGTCGCGACGCCGTATCATCACCGAGAAAACGGGCTGCATATGCGTGAGCCGCTTCGTGAAAGGTAATAGCGATAAGGACCGGCAGTAGCCAGATTGAAACGATGTAGATCATGACAATGCAAAATCGTCCAATGAAGCTCTAAGGGCTCTTAGACCTGACTCAACTACATGTGCCTACCGAATGTTTCCAGCCTCAAGTGGTCCCGGTGACCCAAGCAGAAGCAGGTCTGGCGCGGCCCACACCTTACGTTGCGCCGCAGCTGCCGCGCGATTCGTGAAAATGGAAGCTTCCGCTTTATGGGCCATGTGTGGACGGCTCCGAGCTGTCAAGGCACTTCTTCACGTCGCAGCGCTGGTCGTAGCAGCCATGTGTTCGGCCTTTGAGCGCGGCTCACAGGGCCGCTGGCCATAATGCCTTCCGCGGATCAGGTCCCGGTCAAAAGCTCGCATTCGACAATGCAATGGCCCAAGTGGGTTGTCCTGATCACCGGATCGACCGGTTCTGCATTACGTGCTGTCAGTCCTTTCCAGCCTTCACATCACGCCGTTGCCGGCGCGATCTCGTCCGAAGTCGCCTTGCCCTAGCGAGCCAGTGCGACGGGTTCCCTGTAACGCTCGCCCTTGGCCATCATCGCCCAGGCCATGCGCGCAATCTTGTTGGCGAGCGCGATCGCGGCCACCTTTGTTGGCCGCCGTTCCAGCAGCTTGGCAAGCCATGGCCGATGCTTGGTGCCGTGGATTTTGGCGTATCGGATCACCGCCAACGCGCCAGCGCAGAACAGCGAGCGCAGGTATCGGTCGCCCTGTTTGGTGATGTTGCCGAGCCTCTCCCTGCCTCCACTGGAGTTTTGCTTCGGCACGAGTCCAACCCAGGCTGAGAAGTCGCGTCCCGATCGAAACACTCTCGGATCGGGGATACTGGCGACCAGCGCGGTTGCCAGCGCCGGGCCGACCCCGGGGAGTTCGTCGAGCCGACGGCTAGTCTCGCTTGAGCGATGCCAGGCGTTGATACGCTGGTCGAACGTCAGGATCTGCCGCTTCAGCCGCCGTAGTTGACTGCCCAGTGCCTCCAGGCACTCGCGCGCAATCTCGGGCACGCGTCCATCGTCGGGATCGGCGACCACATCGAGCAGCTCCTCGACGCCATTGCGGCCGACCGGTGCGACAATGCCAAACTCGGCAAGGTGGGCGCGGATCGCATTGATCAGCGCAGTCTGCTGGCGAATGAACAGATGCCGCGTACGGTGGAGCATCAGACAGGCTTGCTGGTCGGGTGTCTTGGTCGGCACGAACCGCATGCTTGGCCGCTGCACCGCCTCGCAAATGGCCTCGGCATCGGCCGCATCGTTCTTCTGGCGTTTCAGATACGGCTTCACATAGGCCGGCGGCATTAATCGAACCGTGTGCCCGAGTGCCTGCAACTCGCGTGACCAGTAGTGCGAGGAGGCGCATGCCTCCATACCAACCACGCAAGGCGAAAGCTTCTTGAAGAAGCCGAGAACCCGTGACCGCCTGAGTCGCTGGCGAACAACGCCCTGGCCCTCTGCGTCAATGCCGTGAACCTGGAAAACAGACTTCGCAATGTCGAAACCGATTGTTGTCACCGCTTGCATATCGAGCTCCTCCGAATCGTGGTCACCTCACCAGCAACCAATCCTATGGCGCTTTTGCGCGCCAGGTGGAGGAGCCGTCCACAGCATCAAAAGCAGCCAATCTGCGCCCCCGCTGCGGTATTTCGCATAATGGCCAGATTCGGACTTCATGACCATGTCCGCCGTACGGCAGTTTTGCCGCCAAAACCGGGTATCGTAATCTGTGGCTGGGATCTCGCCTTGGGCCAACACCCGACTTTAGTTTTGTCTTTGTTTCATTCCGTGCAATTTGGCCGCCGGCTCGAGCACGCGTGCACGCCAGGCGGCGGGCGAAACGCCGGTGATTTTCTTGAAGGTCCTGCTGAAGGCGGCCTCCGACGCATAGCCGACCGCCTCGCCGATCGCGGCGATCTTGTCTGTACCGTCGCAGAGCAATCGTGCCGCCATCTGCATGCGCCACTGCGCAAGATATTGCATCGGCGGATAGCCGACGAGATGCGCAAAACGCTCCGCCAATACAGAGCGTGATACGCCGGTCTGCCTGGCCAGTTTATCGAGCGTCCAAGCAAAACCCGGGCGTTCATGCAGCAAGGCGAGAGCGCGGCCGACAGAAGGATCGCGTAAGCCCGCGAGCCAGCCTACCTCACCGGTTCCAAGACCTGCCAGATAGCGGCGCACCACTTCGATGAAGATCAACTCGCTCAAGCCCAGTCGGATACATTCCCCGCCGACTCGGCTCGACTGTGCCTCGGCAAGGGTGAGATCGATCAGGCGGTCGAGAAGATCGCTCTTTTCGGGTAGCCGTCTCGTCTGCAGCAGTCTCGGCAAGGTCGCGAGCAAGGGGTTGAAAGGCCGCGTGTCGCAACCAAGAAAGCCGCATACGAATTTGGCGCGCTCGGAACCGCCGCCGCCTTCGGAGATCATGAAAGGGAGCCTTCCTGCCACCATGTCGCGGAAGAATTGCAATGTTTCATCGGCGGAAAATTCCGGCGGTTGGCAAGGCTTACTCAGCATGGCGTAAGGGTCGGCGTGCGGAAAGACGATGACATCGCCCGCGGCGAAGCGTTGCGGCGCCAGTCCCGGCACGCTTGCATATCCCGAACCCTCGAGCACGACATGATAGGAGACGATGTGTTGAGCGCGCGGCAAAATGATCGTACTGAACTTGCTCGCATGCGGCACCACGATGCCCCAGGGCGAGGTTGCGTCTACGCAGAAGAACAATGCACCCGTCAGCTTCACCTTGCGCAGCACATCGGAGAGCGGGTCATTCGTCGGCAGGCTGGACATCGCTAGCCGGGGTTGCAATTCGGACGTCATGGCAGGCAATCCGGACGCCTGAGCATGGGAATGAGCCATGGCCGAGAGTACAACAATAGCCGCAGGACATAAATGATGTTCGGAGGCATGACATGAACGTCGCCGATCGCAACCGCACGCCCGCCGAAATATATGATGCCCTTTTCGTGCCCGCCTTGTTCCAGCAATGGGGGCCGATTGTCGCCACCGCCGCGCGGATTGCGCCCGGGGAGTCCGTTCTCGATGTCGCCTGCGGCACCGGCGTTCTGGCCCTGGCGGCGCGCGAAATGGTCGGCCCTGCCGGCACGGTCGTCGGTCTTGACGCCAATGCCGACATGTTGATGGTGGCGCGTCGCAAGAGCAAGGAGATCGATTGGCGGGAAGGCAAAGCGGAGGTCCTCCCCTTCGCGGATCAAAGCTTCGATGCCGTCGTCAGCCAGTTCGGCCTGATGTTCTTTGATGATCGCCCGGCCGCTTTCGGCGAGATGATGCGCGTGTTGAAGCCGGGCGGCCGGATCGCTGTCGCGGTGTGCGACGCGCTCGACCATTCACCGGGCTATGCGGATTTCGCGCGTCTATTGCAGAAACTCTTCGGCGAACGGATCGCCGAGGCGTTTCGCGCCCCCTTCGTGCTGGGCGATGCGGAAAGGCTCTTGGCAATCACCACGGCTGCGGGATTTCCCGCTGCCGAAATCCACCAGTACATGGGCAGTGTCCGCTTCGCTTCGATCGCATCGCTGGTCTCGACCGAACGGGCCTGCGTGTGGACGCTTGGCGGCGTGCTGGACGATGCTCAGTTCGACAGGCTTCTGAGAGAGTCAGAGACGGCGCTCAAACCTTACGCACTGGCGGACAACGCCATCATATTCGACATGCCGGCACTGATCGTCACCGCCGACAAGTCATAGGGACTTGATGTGCCCTCCCAATGGGTTCGGCACTAATCAAGCGCCAAATGGGATTGGGGTGAATCGGTCGTCCTGGAGTGGCTTGCAAACTCCCCAAACAAGAAAGTCCCGGCTCTTGACGGTGAAATTACTTCCAGATTCGGCGGCATGCGGACATGACTGGATTTGCTGGTGGTTCAACCCTGTCGCGAGCGGGAGAATTCTGTCAGTCATCATTTTGGCGACCGGTCGCAACCAGGATGCAGCTTTTGGGTGAGATCGCGACTTTACTGAAGCCGCTACAACGTATTTGCAAGTTAGCTGAGAAGGCGCGTATCTATTGCGGATAGGTCGCTAGTGACGTGACGACCGCCCCGCATTAGAACCAAGCCGTCACGATCCGCGTTCCGCAACCGTCCACCCCAACTCTCCCAGCCTCTGTCTTACCTTCTTCGTCACTTGTCCGGTGATGCGCAGCTCGCCTGCCGGGCTCTCGAGCTTGCGCATGTCTTCAGTGACGGCGACGAAAGTCCGGCTCACCTCTTCCGTCAGGGCGAGTTGATCGAAGGGCATCACCGCCAGAATTCGACCGTCCTTGAGCTGATTGAGCTGAATCCCACCCAGCGACACGAAGCGCGCGATCGCACCGGTCGATCGCTGATACTTGACAATTTGCTCGGCGCGCCACACCAGGAAGAAAGCGAGATCGCGGCGTTTCGCCTGCGCGGCGCGATCGATATAGAGGCCGCGATTTTCTGCACACCCTTGAGGCTGTGGAGGGCGGCGACCAACGCCACCTTGTCGGCCGGCGTGTACAATGCGTTGTCGAGGAACCGACCGGCGGCAGCCTTGCCCACGCCCATCTCCTTGAGCCTCGCGCGGTTGAGGTCCTGAAGCTGGGCCGGCGTCTTGTCGCGTACGAGCACGCGAGCGCCTTCGGCGGTGCTCGTCGAGGAGAGCGCTGTTCCCGCGACGCCGCCAACGACCGAGAATGCGGCTTTGGGAAGGAGCCCGCCTGCCGCGATTGCGCGTGCCAGCTCATCGAGCCGGGTCGCGAGGGGCTTGAAGTCCGTATAAGGATCGACGCCCAGATCATGGGCGATCTGGCGTTTGGCGGCACCAACCCCAAGCGCGCTTTCGACGAGCCCGTCGGGGTCGCTGCCGGCATTCTTCAGTCCTGATGCCGCGCGATCAAAAAATGCCCCAACCCCGGTCAACGTCTGTTTTACCGTTTCGACCGGATTCTTCATCGTCTCGACAGCGAGCCTCACTGGCGCAATCGCGGACGTAGCGAGCGCTTTCGCGAAGGCCTTCGACTTGCTGATTTTTTCGATCGCCGCTATCGCCCTGAGTTCGTCGAGCCGGCGGTCGAGGAGCGCGCGGCCTTGGACGGTGAAGCGGCCGTAATCAGTCACGAGCGTGAAGACCTGCAGAAATCCATCGCTTCGAACCACGTCGTCGACATAGTAGTTCGGGCCCCCGACCTCATCGCCCAGGATCTCACCGGCACTCGCTGTCGGCGGCGTTTCGAAACCTGCCGCTCGACCTGTTTGCGTCGCGAGAAGCAAGACCAGAAACGCTGCAATGGCCGTGACTGCCATCCGCCGTCCCCGTCGTGCAAACATCATGACCAGCCGCCTTCTGCTTGGATAGTGGCCCTTACACATATGGACCCCAAATCTTCGAGACGCACATAGAAGAGTTGATTGCCGAGCCTAAACGAAAAGTACTTAAGAAATGGAAGATTGAGATGAGCCCGCAGCCAGCTTACTCCCCCTTGACCCTGCGCCTGTATATGTCGGCCGGCTGACTGCCAATATTTGGCAAACTGCTCCGACGCTTCGTCCATCTCGATGCCGGAGGTCATGCAGGGGACGCTTCTAACGATCGTTACCCATCCACTGTCGAACCCACGCGCAAGTGGCGACTCGGTGGCGACTAGAACTTGATCAGGGCTCAGAGCAATCGACGCAAATCCGATAACAACTTGATTTTATTTCGAAATTTGGAGCGGGCGAAGGGATTCGAACCCTCGACCCCAACCTTGGCAAGGTTGTGCTCTACCCCTGAGCTACGCCCGCATTAGGTAAGGCGCCACGGCAAGTTCCGGCGCGCCGGTCTTATTGCCTAAGGCCGGCACAAAATGCAATAGGAACCTCGCCTTTCCGGTAAGCCCTTCCCTTAGATGGTGAAAATGCCTTCCAGCCGCGCCGACCTCATGGCCCGATTCTCCGCCCTCGGCATCAAGGCCGAGACCCGCGAGCACCCCCCGGTCTTCACCGTCGAAGAAGCTCAGGCCCTGCGCGGCCAGATCCCGGGCGGCCATTGCAAGAACCTGTTCCTCAAGGATGAGAAGGGCGCCGTCTGGCTGATCGTCTGTCTGGAAGATGCCAGGATCGATCTCAAATCCGCTTCCGCCAAGATCGGCTCACGCCGGCTTTCCTTCGGCAAGCCCGATCTCCTGATGGCGCTTTTGGGCGTGGAGCCCGGCTCCGTCACCCCCTTCGGCCTCATCAACGACACCGAGAACCGCATCACCGTCATTCTCGAGGAGCGCATGATGCGGGAGCCGCTCCTCAACTATCACCCGCTCAGCAACGACGCGACGACGACGATTGCCTCTTCTGACCTCGTGATCTTCATCCGCTCCTGTGGCCATGAGCCCAGGATCGTGGCGCTCGATGAGGCGTGCGCGCGATGAGCCGTGCCGTCGTGGGTGCGACAGGCAAATTAAATCCTTGATATTGTTGGGATCCTCCAAGCGTCCCTGTAAGCAAATAAAAGCTTCGAAAATGAACCGTTCCTGGCGGCTGGGCCGGGCCCCAACCTCAAAATTCCCGCCCGGTTGCAATCACTTGCCCGATCCGCCATCTAAGGGGTGAAAAATCCCGCTTCGAAAGGTTCCTCCATGGCTATCTCGTCCCAGGCCGTTCCCAAGACCGATGGCTCCGGCAGCGCTCCGGCCGGTGCGCTGATCAAGGATTCAGACACCCGCAACTTCGTGGCGGATGTGGTCGAGACCTCGCGCAAGATCCCGGTCATCGTCGATTTCTGGGCACCCTGGTGCGGCCCCTGCAAGCAGCTGGGCCCCATGCTCGAAAAGCTGGTGCAGCAGGCGAACGGCAAGGTCCGACTGGTCAAAATCAATGTCGATGAGAACCAGCAGCTCGCCGCCCAGATGCGCGTGCAGTCGATCCCGGCAGTCTTCGCCTTTGTCGACGGCCAACCGGTCGATGGTTTCATGGGCGCGCTGCCCGAAAGCCAGATCAAGCAGTTCATCGACCGCCTCGGCGGCCAGGGGAGCATGGCGGAGGAGATCGAGACTGCAGTGGCGGCGGGCCGCGAGGCGTTGGCGCAGAACAATCCGGCTGAAGCCACGCAGATCTTCGCCGAAGTGCTGCGCGTCGACCGCGAACATGCCGGTGCCATTGCGGGCCTAGTCAAATGCCAGATCGCTTCAGGCGAACTCGACCAGGCCAAGGCGACGCTCGCTCTCGTGCCCCCGGCCAAGGCCAATGACCCCGAGGTGGTGAGCGCCAAGGCAGCGCTCGAGCTCGCTCAGACGCCGGTCGATCATGGCGAGATCGCCAATCTGACGCGCGCCGTCGAAGCCAATGGCGACGATCATCAGGCTCGCTTCGATCTGGCGCTGGCTCTCAATGCCGCCGGCAAGAAGGCCGAAGCCCTCGATCATTTGCTCCATATCGTCCGGCGCAAGCGCGACTGGAACGAGGAGGCGGCGCGCAAGCAGCTCGTCACATTCTTCGAGGCTTGGGGCCCTAGGGACGAGTTCACGCTGCAGGGCCGCCGCAAATTGTCCTCTATTCTGTTCTCTTGATGAGCGATGGGCTTCCTAGACCAGTATAGGACGGCGGCCAACCTGCCGCGCCGGCTGAAGGTGTTTCCGCTGCCCGGAGCGTTGCTGCTGCCGCATGCCGACTTGCCGCTCAACATCTTCGAGCCGCGCTATCTCGCGATGGTCGCGGATGCCCTCGCTGGCGACCGGCTCATCGGCATGATCCAGCCCGATCATGACGATGCCGATCTTTCGGGCGCGCCCGCCCTCAAGCACATAGGCTGCGCCGGGCGCATCACCTCTTTCGCCGAGACGCCGGATGGCCGCCTCTTGATCACGCTTTCCGGCATTTGCCGTTTCGCCATCGCCCGGGAATTGTCGACCGACAAGTCGTATCGCGAGGTCGAGGCCGATTTTTGCGACTTCGCCGCCGATCTCGCCGAGGCCGAAGGCGATGACGGCGTCGACCGCAGCTCGCTCATCAAGGTGTTCCGCGACTATCTCGCCGCCAATGAGATGAGCGCCGATTGGGAGGAAGTCAGGGCCGCCTCCACCGAAGCGCTCGTCAACACCCTGGCGGTGCTGGCACCGCATGCGCCACGCGACAAGCAGGCGCTGCTCGAAGCTAAGGATCTCAAGGAGCGGGCCGATGTGCTGATCGCGCTTACCGAAATGGCGCTGGCACGGCAGGGCGCAGGCCCCGCCTCCGGCCTCCAGTGAGGCGCCGATGAGCCGCGACACCGATCCCAAGCTGCTCGACATCCTGGTCTGCCCGATGACCAAGACGCGGCTCGAATATGATCGCGAGAAGCAGGAATTAATCTCGCGCGCGGCGCGCCTCGCTTATCCGATACGCGACGGCATACCAATCATGCTGGCGGATGAAGCGCGCGAGCTCGGCGAGAACGAATAGTGGCGAGCGAGCCGCCCGAGGAGATCCGCCTCAAGGATCATGGCCGCATGCTCGAGATCACTTATGGCGCGGAGGAGACTTATGCGCTCTCAGCCGAATATTTGAGGGTCGAGAGCCCGAGTGCTGAAGTGAAGGGTCATGGACCGGGCCAGGAAGTGACGGTCGCCGGCAAGAGGAATGTGCGCATATCGAGCCTGGCGCCCGTCGGCCACTATGCGCTGCGCATCGTCTTCGACGATCGCCACGATACCGGGCTTTATACTTGGGGCTATTTGCGCGAGCTCGGCCGCGATGAAAAAAAGCGCTGGCCGGCCTACTTGCAAAAACTCGCCGATGAGAAGCTGACGCGGTGATCTTCTTCACTCCGTCATGGCGGGCTTGACGACGTAGGGTCGTCAGTCCCTCCTGAACGTCAGATAGCTCGGCATGCGGCCTTCGCGCCTGGCCTTGGCTTCGTAGCGCGTCTCGATCCATTGCGCGAAAGGCGTGCGCCAGTCGGCCGCCTTCTCGGCGAGCCAGGTGAAGCCACCCGCTTTGCGCGTCTCGAACAAGGTCCACTGCACGTAGTGATCGATGTCGCTGGCGAAGAGGAACAGGCCGCCCGGCTGCAACAAGCGGTGGAAGTGGCGCAGATTCTCCTGGTTGATCAGCCGGCGCCGGTGATGGCGCGTCTTGGGCCAGGGATCGGGATAGAGCAGATAGATGCGCTCGAGCGACCAGTCCGGCAGTGCCCCGAAGAGCTCGCGCGCATCGCCCGCATGGACGGAGATGTTGCGCAAGTCTCGCGCTTCGATGAGCGCCAGCAGCTTGGCGACGCCATTGACGAAAGGCTCGGCGCCGATGAAGGCGATATCGGGGTGGAGCGTGGCCTGATGGGCCAAATGCTCGCCGCCGCCGAAGCCGATCTCGAGCCGCGCCGGCTTGCGCGCATCGAGGCGTGTGGGATCGAAAGCAATCTTGGGCAGAAGGTCGGCGATGAGCTTCGCGTGATGCGGGCGCAGGGCCTTGCCCTTGCGCCGCCCATAAAGCTGGAAGCGCTGCGCCTCGCCCGTCACTTCACCGCGGCTTTGATCGCCTTGACGAGATCGGTCTTCTCCCACGAGAAGCCGCCGTCCTTTTCCGACTGCCGGCCGAAATGGCCGTAGGAAGACGTGCGCGCATAGATCGGTTTGTTGAGGCCCAGATGCGTGCGGATGCCGCGCGGCGTCAGGTTCATCACCTTGCCGAGGCCCTTTTCGAGCGTCTTCTCATCGACCCTGCCGGTGCCGTGGGTATCGACATAGATCGACAGGGGCTGCGCCACGCCGATCGCATAGGAGAGCTGGATGGTGCAGCGCTTGGCGAGGCCGGCGGCGACCACATTCTTGGCGAGATAGCGCGCCGCATAGGCCGCCGAGCGGTCGACCTTGGTCGGGTCTTTTCCTGAAAAAGCCCCGCCGCCATGGGGGGCGGCACCGCCATAGGTGTCGACGATGATCTTGCGCCCCGTGAGGCCGCAATCGCCGTCGGGGCCGCCGATGAAGAACTTGCCGGTCGGATTGATGTGCCAGACCGTATGGCCGTTTATCCAGCCCTTGGGCAGCGCCTTCTTCACATAAGGCTCGACCAGCCTGCGCATGTCGTCCGAAGACAGGCTTTCATCGATATGCTGCTGCGAAACGACGATCTGCGTGACGCCGACGGGCTTGCCGTTCTTGTATTGGATGGTGACCTGGCTCTTGGCGTCGGGGCCCAACGCCTTCTCCTTGCCGGAACGGCGCGCATCCGAGAGGTGCTGCAGGATGCGATGGGCGTAGTAGATCGGCGCCGGCATCTGCTCCGGCGTCTCGTCGCAGGCATAGCCGAACATGATGCCCTGATCGCCTGCGCCCTCTTCCTTCGTCTCCACGCCATCGACGCCCTGCGCGATGTCGGCCGACTGACTGTGCAGGAGAATCTCGATCTCGGCATTCCGCCAATGGAAGCCGTCCTGTTCGTAGCCGATGTCCTTGATGGCGTTGCGGGCCGCGGCTTCAATCTTGTCATGGGTGACGCTGACAGGCCCGCGATATTCGCCGGCGATGATGACCCGATTGGTCGTGCACATGGTCTCGCAGGCGACCCGCACATGCGCCGGGTTCATGCCTTGGGCCAAGGCCTCGCGGTAGAACAGGTCGACCACCTCGTCGGATATGCGGTCGCAGACTTTGTCCGGGTGCCCCTCCGAAACCGATTCGCTGGTGAAAAAGTAGTTCTTCCGCGCCATGGTCATCCTATGTCCCAATCCCCCGCGAAGCTCGCGGAAAGCCGCGCGTCTTCTGACAGGCTTGCCAAATCAGGTCAAGCGGCTGGCGGCTTTTGCCGCAGGCAAGCGCGCCCGGCGCAAGACCCGTCGGACCCGCGGAAAACACCGACAAATTCCTGATTTCCGTGGATTTTTGGGCCGCGGTCGCGAAAGCTTTAGGCCTCGGCGCGGGCGTCGCCCTCCGTTCAAGGAGCAATGGCCGGGGTGACGCGAGCCCTCACTGCCACAGCGGGTGATTCCATCAAACGGCATCCCTTCGGGCAATGACCACCCGAAGAGATCCGCTACCGATCTTGCGTGGAGATCTACGGGCCCTTGTAGTCGGCGAGCAGCTTCACCGCATTGAGGATAAGCTTGCGCTTGTCCGGGTCGGTGGTCTCGCTGAATATGCGGGCGATCTGAACACCATCGGGCGATTGAAGCGCGCCCGCGATGGCATCAGCCCCTTCTGATTCGGCAAAGCCGGAAGGGCCGCCATCTTCCTTCAACTGGTCATAGAAATACTGGACCGGCACGCCGAGGACGCGCGAGATCTGATAAAGGCGGCTAGCGCTGACGCGGTTCGAGCCCTTCTCGTATTTCTGGACTTGCTGGAACGTGATGCCGAGCAGTTCGCCAAGTTTCTCCTGGCTCATACCGACGAGAAGCCGCCGCATGCGCACCCGATTGCCCACATGGCGGTCGACGAAGTTGGGGTCTCTTTTTGTCATTAAAGTACGTTTGTCCGACCAACTGTTGTCCCCCGGGTCCGATCAAATGCTTCTTACCGAAATGAACCTGAACGTGCTTGAGCCCCTGTCATTTCGGCGGCGTAAGGCTTAAACTACCCGATTCATTTTTACAATTGGATTTATGGCAAGGATCGTCGTTTTGAGTTTGCAGAAATGCCGTTCCGGTCAGCGGGCGCGATTGTCGTAGTACGATGCCAGCCAGTAGCAGGACGATGATGAGACCAGCCAGCATGAAGTCGCCGACCCGCGCATAGAGTGTTGCGGGCAGGCGCGCCGGCAAGGTTCCATCCAGCACGCCTTCATGGCCGAGCGGCAGGCGTGCTTCAATTCGTCCGTAGGCGTCGACAATCGCAGAGACGCCGGTATTGGCGGCGCGGATCAGCGGCAGACCTTGCTCGATCGTGCGCAGCCGAGCTTGCGCCAGATGCTGATAGGGTCCGCTCGAATTACCGAACCAGGCATCATTGGTCACGTTTATGATCCAGGACGGCCTCTCCGCTGCATCGATGAGGTCATGCGGGAAGATCGCTTCGTAGCAGATAAGGACCGCAGTGGACCCCAGGCCCGGCACCACGATGCTGCGCGGGCCGGGACCTGCCGCGAAGCTCTCCGGCACAGTGACCACCTTGCGGAAGCCGAGCGGCTGGAGGATATCCTCAAAAGGCAGGAATTCGCCGCCGGGCACGAGCCGCCATTTGTCGTAATGCGCGATCAGGCTCGCATCGCCATCGAAAGCGAGAACGCTGTTGTAGACACGCCGCTCGCCTGGGCCTTCCGCGTCGCGCCGCAGCGCTCCCATGACGAGCAGGGTTCGCTGCGGGAGCATGTCGGCGAGCTCGGACAACCCCTGCTCGCTTTCATCGATAAAGAATGACACCGCACTCTCCGGCCAGATCACCACCGACACATCATCGATGCCGCGCGGCCGCTGGGGTGTCGATTGCGTCGATAGCTTCTTGAGCCTGTCGAAATTTTCCCGCGCCGCCTCGCGCCGCCACTTCACCTCCTGCGCGATATTGGGCTGAACGATGCGCAAGGCGACACCATCCACAGTCTTGCCGGCATCCTCGGTCAAACGGTGGCTTCCCCACAGCCACAGACCCGGCAAGAAAGCGAGGAAGAGCATGCCCGCTACCCATTCACGCCCGCGCGTGCCAGCAAATCCGACGAGCGCTGGAAGCGCTGCCCACAGCACGATGAGCAAGGTGAGGCCTGGCATGCCGATGAGAGAGGCTGCTTGCGCGAGGCCTCCCATGCCGTCAACTGCAAGACCGGGCGCCGTCCAGGGAAAGCCGGTAAGGAGATGGCCGCGCAGCCATTCGGCGATGGCGAAGAAAATGGCCATGGCGATAATTCGCGCAAGGCCGCGTTGTCTGAGCATGACGGTCGCCATGGCGGCGAGCCCCCAATAGAGCGCCATGCCGCCTGCAAGGGCTCCCACCATGAAGGGCATCATCCAAAGATAGGTGGCCGCGTCGACGAGAAAGGCGATGCCGATCCAATAGAAGCAGGCCGCGAAATAACCGAGGCCGAACAACCAACCGACCGCGAACGCCTGGCGCAACGACACCCGCTCCAGCGACCAGACGAGGACCGGAAAGTTCAAGAACAGCAGTGGCCAGAAATGAAAAGGCGGCATGGCGAGACCCGCCGCGGCGCCGGCGAGGAGCAGAAGCCCCGCTTTGCGCCACAAGCCGAGCATGCCTACGCTTTGGGCAATTCCCTCCAACCGATTCATGGCGTTACTATAGGTGTGCGGCCGGTGGCCTGATACACTGACGCGATGCGGCCAAAGGAGGCATCGATGGACCAGAAGAGCAAGGACAGCATGATCCTCCTCGAGCATCTGCCGTTCGAGACCGATCGCGGCATCGCCGAGAAGGCGCGCATCGGTCTCATCGTGCTTGCGACCGACTACACGATCGAGCACGAATGGCGCCGGATCATGGCCGGCATCAAGGGAGTGGCGCTCTACCATAGCCGCATCCTCAACGACGCGCAGATCACGCCCGAGACCTTGCGCGCCATGGAGCCGCGCATCGCCCAGTGCGCTGACGTCATATTGCCCGGCGCCGATTTCGATGTCATCGCCTATGGCTGCACCTCGGCTTCGATGGCGATCGGCGAAGAAAAGGTGTTCGAACGCATCCGCGAGGCGAGACCGCATGTCGAATGCACGACGCCGATCACCGCCGCCTTTGCCGCCTTCCGCGCCCTCGGCGCCAGACGCATCGGCGTGCTCACGCCCTACCGTGCCGATGTGAACCGCATCGTTGCAAGCTATATCTCAGCCCGCGGCTTCGGTGTACCCGTCTTCGGCTCCTTCAATGAGGCGGACGACAACCAGGTCGCGCGCATCACGCCGAAATCGGTCAAGCAGGGCATATTGGCCATCAGGCAACGGGCCGAGATCGACGCCGTTTTCGTCTCCTGCACTTCGGTGCGCCTCGCGGAAGCGGCCGCCGAGATCGAGAGCGAGATCGGCCTCCCGGTCACTTCCTCCAACCATGCCATGGCGTGGCACTCTCTGCGTCTCGCCCGCTATGACGAGAAATTGCCGCAATGGGGCAAGCTCTTCACTCTGCCGCTCACGATTTAATCCCTCCCCTATTAAGGATGGATCACCGCACCGCGACCAGGATGATCCCGGCCGTGCACAGCACGACGCCGAGCCAGTTCGTGGGCGACAGCTTCTCGCCCAGAAAGATGCTGGCGAACACCGCCACGAGTACGATGCTGAGCTTGTCGACCGGCGCCACCCGCGCCGCCTCGCCGAGCTTGAGCGCGCGGAAATAGCACAGCCACGACGCGCCGGTACCGAGTCCGGAGAGCAGCAGGAAGAGATAGGTACGACCCGATATGCCGGCGGGCGACTGGAACTGTCCGCTCGCCGCCAGGATCAGCGCGAGAACCGCCGCTATGATCAGGGTACGGATGAACGCGGCGAGGTCGGGCGGAATGGCCTCGACGCCGACCTTGGCGAAGAGCGCGGTCAGCGCTGCGAAGACGGCCGAGAGCAGCGCCCAGAATTGCCACGAGGAAAGCATCCCTATCTCCTTTTCGCGACATCCTCCGCCATCGAGCACAGGATCTCGAACAGCATCGTCGCCCCGGCATAGGCGGTGAGGCCGGAGGGATCGAAAGGCGGCGACACCTCGACCACGTCAGCGCCGACGATGTGAAGCCCGCGCAAGGCCCGGAGCATTTGCTGCGCCTGGAAGGTCGTGAAGCCGCCGACTTCGGGCGTGCCGGTGCCCGGCGCATAGACCGGATCCAGCATGTCAATGTCGAAGCTCACATAAATAGGGCCGTCGCCGGCGATGCGCCGCGCCTCTTCCATGACCGCCTCCGGTCCCTTCTCCATCGCCTCTTCGATGCGTATGACCCGTACGCCCACTTTCTCGGCATAGGTGACGTCCTCGGCATCATACATCGTGCCCCTGATGCCAATCTGCACGGTGCGCTTAGGATCGAGCACGCCCTCCTCGATGGCGCGGCGGAAAGGCGTGCCATGAGTATATTTGAAGCCGCCGAAATACTGGTCATAGAGGTCGGTATGGGCGTCGAAATGGATCATGCCCACCGCACGCTTCTCGCCGACCGCCCGGAGGATGGGGAGCGAGCACAAATGATCGCCGCCCCCTACCAGCGGCCTGATGCCTTTGTTCACGAGCGTCTTGAACCAGGCTTCGATCCGCTTGAGGCCGTCCAGCACATCCGCCGGATTGACCGGGCTGTCGCCGAGATCGGCGCAGTTGGCGAGGTCATAAGGAACGACGTGCGTAATCTGATGCATCCGCCGGATCATGGCGGAATTGTCGCGGATTTGGCGCGGCCCATGGCGCGGACCCGGGCGATTGGTCGTTCCCGCATCCCAGGGGATTCCGAGCAAGCCCGATGTCGATCCCGTCGGCCTCCGCGAGCGGTACGTGCGGCAGGCGCATGAAGGTTGCGATGCCCCCGAAGCGCGGCGTGACCATGCCGGACAGGGGCTGATTGAACGCATTTACCGAATTCTTCACCATGCGGCAGACCTCTTGTTTGGAAGCGGCCGAGCATGGCATGGCGGCCCGAGCTTTGTAAGACCGCCCTCCCTCGCGATGCAGATCAGCCCCTCACGGTAAGGGGTTCACTCACGCTCCCACATAAGCTATGGGCAGATTTCCGCGTTTTCCTCGATGGTTCCCCGATGACCGACCGACTGCCTATTTTCGACGGCCACAATGATGTGCTCTTGCGTCTCTTCAACAAGAAGAACGATGCCGCGCATGAGCATTTCCTTTCGGGCGATGGCGAAGGCCACATCGATCTGCCGCGCGCGGTCAAGGGCGGCTTCGGTGGCGGGATGTTCGCCGTCTACATTTCGTCCAGGGACGACATCGGCGATGTCGAGGAGATGATGAAGGGGGCGTCCTATGACGTGCCCTTGGCGCGCATCATCTCGTCCAGCGAGGCGCTGCCGACCGCGGTGGCGATGATGGCGATCCTGTTCCGCATCGAGCGCGCCTCCGAAGGCCGCGTGAAGGTCTGTCGCAGCGCGCGCGAGATCCGTGACTGCCTCAAGCGCGGCGTGCTCGCGACCGTGCTCCATATCGAGGGTGCTGAAGCGATCGACGAGAAGCTCGATGCGCTCGAAGTCTTCTACCAGGCGGGCCTGCGCTCGATCGGCCCGGTCTGGAGCCGGCCCACCATCTTCGGCCATGGCGTGCCGTTCCGTTTTCCGGCCGGTCCCGATACCGGGCCGGGCCTCACCGACGCCGGCAAGGCACTGGTCAAGGGCTGCAACGAGCTCGGCATCGCCATCGACCTCTCGCACCTCAATGAAAAGGGCTTCTGGGACGTGGCGCGCCTGAGCACGGCCCCGTTGATCGCCACACATTCCAATGTCCATGCCATTTGCCAGCACACGCGCAATCTTACCGACCGCCAGCTCGCCGCCATCCGCGAATTGGGCGGCATTGTCGGGCTCAATTTCGCGACCTGCTTCCTCAGGGCCGACGGCCAGGTCAATCCCAACACCTCGTTCGATCAAATGCTGCGCCACGTCGATTATCTGATCCAGCATCTCGGCATCGAAGGAGTGGGCTTCGGTTCGGACTTCGACGGAGCGGTCGTGCCTCAGGAGATCGGCGATGTCTCGGGCCTCGGCAGCCTGCGCGAGGCCTTGCGCAAGCGCGGTTTCTCTGACGACGTCTTACGCAAGCTCTGCCATGAGAACTGGATCAATGTGCTCGAGCGCAGCTGGGGCGAATGAGCTTGGCGGCAACAGCGGATATCATCGTCATCGGCGGCGGCATTGCGGGAGCTTCGGTCGGAGCCCGCCTCGCCGGCGATCGCAATCTCGTGGTGCTCGAGATGGAGGAGCGCCCCGGACATCATTCGACCGGCCGGTCGGCGGCGACCTATGAGCCGAATTACGGTCCGCCCTCCATTCGCAGCCTAACTCGCGCCAGCCGCGATTTCTTCGTGACGCCGCCGCGAGGCTTCGCCGATGCGCCACTGGTGTCGCCACGCCACAGCATTTTCGTCGTCCCCGACCATCAGCAACGCCATGCCGAAGCGCTTCTCGCGACTGGCGCAGACGTCAGCCCGATATCCGTCGCCGAGGCGCGCCGCCAATTCCCGCCACTGCGCGAGACCTATATCAAGGAGGCCCTCCTCGATGCGACGACGGCCGATATCGATGTCGACCTTCTGCATCATGGCTTTCTGCGCCTGATCAAGGCGCAGGGCGGCGAGATCCTATGCAAGGCGGAAGTTGAGGAGATCAGGCGCTGGAACGGCGCCTGGGAGGTCTCAACCCCGCAGGGCGCCTTCGCTGCGCCCATCGTGATCAATGCCGCCGGGGCCTGGGGCGATATTGTCGCCGAAATGGCCGGCCTCACGCCGATCGGCTTGCAGCCCAAACGGCGCAGCATTGCGGTTGTGCCGGTCGAAGCCGAAATGAACGTCATGGCGTGGTCCTTTGCCGGCGATGTCGGCGAGACCTGGTATGCCAAGCCCTCTGGCGGGCAGCTTCTGGTCTCACCGGCCGAGGCCGAGCCCGTGGCTCCTCATGATGCCTATGCCGACGACATGACCTTGGCCGAGGGCATCGCCCGTTTCCAGGAGGCGGTCGATATCGAGGTCACCCGTCTTGCCGGGAGCTGGGGCGGCTTGAGGTCCTTCGCCCCCGACGGCAATCCGGTTTGCGGCTTCGACCGCGAGGCCGAAGGCTTCTTCTGGCTAATCGGCCAGGGAGGCTATGGCATTCAGTCCTCCCCAGCTTTGAGCGAACTGGCCGCGGCCCTGGTCCGGCAGGGGTCCGTGCCCGCTTATATAGAGAGAGAGGGCCTGAAACTCGGCGACATCACGCCCGGCCGTTTCCGCTGACCAACGAATGGCCCGTAATAATCCGAAAGTACGAGGGAATTCTTTGGAATAGTCTGTCGCCTCGGCCGTTCACCGCGTTTCGCCTGTCAGTTCACTTCCATTGAAAAAGCTGCTTATATGCCGCACCGCCTTGAATGAATGAGGCGCTAAACGGATCCACCAGGGAGGACTTTTCATGAAACGAACAACAACGCTGGCATCGGCATTGCTGCTTAGCACGATGTTGGCGGCAGGCGGTGCCCAAGCCAAATCTCTGGTCTATTGCTCGGAAGGCTCGCCGGAGAACTTCACGCCGGCGATCAATACCACCGGCACCAGCTTCGATGCGGCGCGTCCGGTCTACAACCAGCTCGTCGAATTCGAGCGCGGCTCGACCAATGTCGTGCCGGGCCTGGCCGAAATCCTACGAAGTGTCACCGGACGGCCTGACCGTCACCTTCAAGCTGCGCAAGGGCGTCAAATTCCATTCCGGCGTCAACGGCTTCACCCCGACGCGCGATTTCAACGCTGATGACGTCATCTGGTCGTTCGAGCGGCAATGGAAGGCGGATCACCCGTATCACAAGGTTTCGGGCGGCGCCTATGACTATTTCAACGACATGGGCATGCCCGACCTCTTGAAGTCGATCGAGAAGGTTGACGACTACACGGTGAAGATGACGCTCGGCGAGCCCACTTCACCGTTCATCGCCAATCTGGGCATGGATTTCGCCTCGATCGCATCGGCCGAATATGCGAAATTCCTGCAGGACAAGGGCACGCCCGAGCAATTCGACCAGTTCCCGGTCGGTACCGGTCCCTTCCAGTTCGTCGATTATCAGAAGGATGCCGTGATCCGCTTCAAGGCATTCGACGCCTATTGGGCTGGCAAGGCCAAGATCGACGATCTCGTCTATGCCATCACGCCGGATGCGACCGCGCGTTATGCCAAGATGAAGGCCGGCGAATGCCACGTCATGGGCTATCCGAACCCGGCCGATCTCGAGGCCATGGGCAAGGATGAGAGCATCAACCTCATGAACCAGGCCGGTCTCAATATCGGCTATCTCGCTATGAACGTGACCAAGCCGCCATTCGACAAGAAGGAAGTGCGCCAGGCCATCAACATGGCGATCGACCGCGACTCGATCCTGAAGGAGGTCTATCAGGGCGCCGGCCAGAAGGCCAAGAACCTGATCCCGCCGACCATCTGGTCGTATAATGATGCGGTCACGGACTATGAGTACAATCCGGAGAAGGCCAAGGAGATGCTGAAGGCCGCCGGCGTCGAGAACCTGCAGAGCGATCTGTGGTGGATGCCGGTGCAGCGCCCGTACAACCCGAATGCCAAGCGCATGGCGGAGATGATGCAGGCGGACCTCGCCAAGGTCGGCATCAACGCCGAGCTCAAATCCTATGAATGGGGTGAGTATCGCAAGCGCCTGCAGCAGGGCGAGCACCAGATGGGCCTGCTCGGCTGGACCGGCGACAATGGCGATCCGGACAACTTCTTCTTCCTGCGCGGCTGCACGGGCGCGCGTGAAGGCGGTCAGAACATCTCCAAGTGGTGCAACAAGGACTTCGAAGACAAGATGCTGCAGGCGCGCAAGCTGTCGGAGAAGGCCGACCGCGTGAAGCTCTATGAGGAGATGCAGGTCCTTGCCAAGGAAGAGGCGCCGGATGTGACGATCGCCCATTCGACGGTCTTCGAGCCGGTGAGCAAGAAGGTGTCCGACTACAAGATTAGCCCCTTCGGCCGCCACGAATTCTACGGCGTCGACATCTCCGAATAACGAGCTTGAAGCGGGGCGGTCGAAAGCCGCCCCGCTTCGCCCATAGCCAGAAGCCAATGTTTCGTTTTCTTTTGCGCCGGCTGGCGCTCACGGTGCCGACATTTCTGGCGCTGATGTTCGTCACATTCATGCTGATCCGCCTGGTACCAGGCGATCCGATCGAGGTGCGTCGCGGCGAGCGCGGGATCTCGCCCGAACGTCTGGCGGAATTGCGCCATGAAATGGGACTCGACCAGCCCGTCTGGAAGCAGTTCGCCGACTATGCCTGGGGCCTGCTCCACGGCGATTTCGGCGTCTCGATCATCACCCAGAATCCGGTGCTGCAGGAATTTCTCACCCTCTTCCCCGCCACCATCGAGCTCTCCGCTTGCGCGCTTCTTTTCGCCATCGTCATCGGCATTCCCGCCGGCGTCATCGCCGCCTCGCGCCGCGGCGGCATCTATGACCAGACTTTGATGGGCTTGGCATTGACCGGCTATTCCATGCCGATCTTCTGGTGGGGCCTCATGCTTATTCTCATCATGTCGGTCATGCTGGGCCTCACCCCGGTGTCGGGCCGCGTCGATCTCATCAAATACTATTATCCGCAGGTCACCGGCTTCATGCTGGTCGACAGCTTGATCTCCGGCCAGAAGGGCGCCTTCATGGATGCAGTGCGCCATCTCATCCTGCCGACCATCGTGCTGGGCACCATTCCGCTGGCCATCATCGCGCGCATGACGCGCTCATCGATGCTGGAGGTGCTCGAGGAAGACTATGTGCGCACCGCGCGCGCCAAGGGCCTGACGCCTTTCCGCGTGATCGGCATTCATGCGCTGCGCAACGCCCTGATCCCGGTCGTCACCGTGATCGGGCTCTCGGTCGGCTCGCTGCTCGCCGGCGCCGTGCTCACCGAGACGATCTTCTCCTGGCCCGGCGTCGGCAAATGGCTCATCGAGTCGATCGACCGGCGCGATTATCCGGCGCTGCAAGGCGGCATCATGCTGATTTCTAGCATCGTCATCGTCGTCAATCTGCTGGTCGATCTCACCTATGGTCTCATCAATCCGAGGATCCGCCATGCCCGTTGATGTGACCTTGCCTTCAGCCACTTCGCGCCCGGCGGCTCCGCCCAGCCCGCTTCTTGCCTTCTGGCGGTCCTTCCGCGAGAACCGCGGCGCCGTCATCGGTCTTGCCGTCGTATCGATCATCATTGTCATTGCGCTTTTCGCCAATGTGCTGGCACCGTATGATCCCATCGAACAGTTCCGCGGTTTCACCAAATTGCCGCCGGTATGGAGCGAAGGCGGCTCGTGGACCTATCCGCTCGGCACCGACGCGCTCGGCCGCGACATGCTTTCGCGCCTCATGTATGGCAGTCGCATCTCGCTGTTCATCGGCCTTTCCGTGATGGTGGTGTCGATGATCCTCGGTGTCGCGCTCGGCCTCGCTTCCGCCTGGTTCGGCGGCGTCATCGATGTGATCATCCTGCGCATCATGGATCTCATCATGTCGATCCCGAGCCTGGTGCTCGCCATTCTCATCGTCGCCATCATCGGTCCCAATCTCACCAACACCATCGTCGCCGTCACCGTCGTCTATTTGCCCCGTTATGTGCGGCTGGTGCGCGCTTCCGCCTTGTCCGAATTGTCGAAGGATTATGTCACCGCCGCCAAGGTATCGGGTGTCGGTCGCTCGCGGCTGATGTTCGTGACGGTTCTGCCCAATTGCCTGCCGCCGCTCATCGTGCAGTCGGCTTTGGGCGTCTCTGACGCCATTCTCGAAGCGGCGGCCTTGGGCTTCCTTGGCCTCGGCGCGCAGCCGCCGACTCCCGAATGGGGTACGATGCTCGCCGATTCACGCGACCTCATCACGTCGCATCCCTGGGTCATGGCGCTGCCCGGCATCGCGATCCTCATCACGGTGCTCGCCATCAATCTCATGGGCGACGGCCTGCGCGATGCGCTTGATCCGCGGCTCAAGAAAAGCTGAGAAGGCGTAAGCCATGGCACTCCTCGACATCAAGAACCTTACCGTCGAATTCAAGACCGGCAGCGGCTGGTTCCGCGCGGTGGACAAGGTCTCGCTCACGGTCGATTCGCACGAAGTCCTCGCCATTGTCGGTGAATCAGGCTCCGGCAAATCGGTGTCCATGCTGGCGGTGATGGGGCTTCTGCCCTGGACGGCGAAAGTCACCGCCGACCGCATGCAGTTTGCCGGACGCGAGTTGCTTGGTCTGAGCAAGAGGGAACGGCGCAATATCATCGGCAAGGACATCGCGATGATCTTCCAGGAGCCGATGTCGAGCCTCAATCCATGCTTCACGGTCGGCTTTCAGCTCACCGAGGCGCTGAAAACCCATCTCAACATGGACAAGGCCGAGCGCCGGAAACGGGCGATCGAACTTCTGCGCGAGGTCGGCATCCCGGCCCCCGAGACGCGCCTCAATTCCTTCCCGCACCAATTGTCGGGCGGCATGAACCAGCGCGTGATGATCGCCATGGCGATCTCCTGCCGGCCGAAGCTTCTGATCGCCGATGAGCCGACCACCGCGCTCGACGTGACCATCCAGGCGCAAATCCTCGACCTTCTTCTCAAGGTGCAGCGCGAGACGGGCATGGCGCTCGTCCTCATCACCCATTCCATGGGCGTCGTCGCCGAGACTGCCGAGCGCGTCTCGGTGCAATATGCCGGCCAGAAGGTCGAGGAGCAGCCGGTGAAGGGCTTGTTCCGCGATCCGCATCATCCCTATACCGCGGCCCTTCTCGCCGCCCTGCCGGAGCGCGCCCTCGTAAAGCGCCTGCCCTCCATTCCGGGCGTGGTGCCGGGGCAGTTCGACCGTCCGATCGGCTGCCTGTTCTCGCCGCGCTGCACTTTTGCCACCGATCTGTGCCGCGCGGAGATGCCGCCCCAGCAGAACGATCTCGGCGACGCGCTGTGCCATTATCCGCTGAAGAACGGCGTGGCGCTTGGTCATCCGGGCAAGGAGAAAGCCGCATGAGCGATGATACCGTCGTCATTGCCGAAGGATCTCGCGCGCCACTACGAGGTCTCGCGCGGCGCCTTCCGGGAGTCGGCGACGCTGAAGGCGCTGGATGGCGCGAGCTTCACCGTCAAGCGCGGCCAGACGCTGGCCGTGGTCGGCGAATCAGGCTGCGGCAAATCCACCCTCGCCCGCCTCGTCACCATGATCGAGCCGCCGACGTCGGGCTCGCTCAAGATTTCGGGCAATGAGATCGTCGGCGCCTCGTCCGAGACCCTGCGCAAGTTGCGCTCGAAGGTGCAGATCGTCTTCCAGAACCCCTACGGCTCGCTCAATCCGCGCCAGAAGATCGGCCATACGCTGGAAGAGCCCTTGCTCGTCAATACATCGCTCCCGGCCAAGGAGCGCACCGAGAGGGCCCGCGCCATGATGGCCAGCGTCGGACTGCGCGCCTGAACATTATGATCGCTATCCGCACATGTTCTCGGGCGGCCAGCGCCAGCGCATCGCCATCGCGCGCGCTTTGATGCTCGATCCCGACATCCTGATCCTCGACGAGCCCGTCTCGGCGCTCGACGTCTCGATTCAGGCGCAGGTCCTCAACCTCCTCGCCGACATCCAGGAGCGGCTCAATCTCGCCTATCTCTTCATCAGCCACGATCTCTCGGTCGTGCGCCACATCGCCGATGACGTGATGGTGATGTATCTGGGCCGCGTCGCCGAATATGGCGCGCGCGACAACATCTTCAAGAACCCGCAGCATCCCTATACGCGCGCGTTGCTGTCGGCGACGCCGATGGCCGACCCTGAACGCAAGCGCGAGCGCATCGTGCTCAAGGGCGAATTGCCGTCGCCCCTCAACCCGCCATCGGGCTGCGCCTTCAACCCGCGCTGCCCGCTCGCCTTCGATCTCTGCCGCGTCGAACGGCCACCGCTGCTTGCGCATGATGCAAGCCTCGTGGCATGCCATGCTGTGAACAAGCCCGAGGCCCGACCCAAGGCGGCCTGAAATTCATCGGAGATCCAAATGTCCCGCGCTGAACATTCGACAGGCGAAGCTCTTGTCGGCCTCCTCGAATCCTATGGTGTGGATACGATCTTCGGCATTCCAGGCGTGCACAATGTGGAGATGTATCGCGCTCTTCCGCGCTCGAAGATCAAGCATGTGCTGGTGCGCCACGAGCAGGGTGCAGGCTTCATGGCCGACGGCTATGCGCGGGCCACGGGAAAGCCCGGCATATGCTTCACCATCACCGGTCCGGGCCTCACCAACATCATGACACCCTTGGGTCAGGCGTGGTCCGATTCGAGCCCGGTGCTGTGCATTTCATCCGCCCTCGACATCTCCGACAGCGCGCAAGGCCGCGGCCGCCTGCATGAGATGCAGAATCAGCTGGGCGCCGCGGCGACCATCACCAATCTCGCGGTCCGCGCCCATACGCCCCAGGACGTACGCGACGGCGTCGCCTGCGCGTTCTCGGCCTTCGCTTCCATGCGCCCGCGCCCGGCCTATCTCGAGCTGCCACTCGACCTGCTCAAGGTCCCCGCAGGCAAGGGCTGGACGACGCACAAGGCGCCGAAACTGCCGCAGGCCCCGGCCGACCAGATCAAGGAAGCGGCACAGCGCCTTGCCCAGGCGAAGTCGCCGGTTATCCTGCTGGGCGGCGGCGCGCTTACCGCCGGCAAGACGGCGCTTGCCATTGCCGAGAAGCTGGGCTGCCCCATCATCACCACCACGGCCGGCAAGGGCGCCGTGCCCGGCTTGCATCCGCTGAATCTCGGCTATCGCATGGCGCATCCTTCGGGCCAAAAGCTGTTGCGCGAGGCCGACGTCATCCTGTGCGCCGGCTCGGAGCTCTCCGAGACCGATTTCTGGGAAACGGGCTTCATCCTTGATCGGGGCCTCATCCGCATCGATCTCGACCCGATGACGCTGGCGCGGCCCCATGCCGCCGATATCGCCATGCTCGCCGACGCCGCGGAGACGCTTGCGAGGCATCGCCCGGAACCTTCCCGCCGCCGATCATGCGGAGCGCCGCCAGGCGGCCGAGAAATCCATCGCCGCGACACTCGCCGCCGAAGCGGCGGAAGACAGCGAATTGCGAAAAATCCTGCGCAGGGTGCTCGCCGTCATCCGCGAGGCGCTGCCGCCGCAGACGGTGATCGCTTCCGACATGACGCAGATCGCCTATGCGGCCAATGAGATCTTTCCCGTCTTCGAGCCCCGCAGCTGGCTCCATCCGGTGGGCTTCGGCACGCTGGGCTTCGCCCTTCCCGCCGGCATCGGCGCCAAATTCGGCTGTCCCGACAAGCCTGTTGCGGTGATGATCGGCGATTACGGCATCCAATATACGATCAACGAACTCGGCACCGCGGCCGAGCACAAACTGCCGTTGGTCATCCTGATGTGGAACAACGACGCGCTCGGCCAGATCCGCGACGACATGGTGAACAAGGGCATCCAGCCCAATGCCGTCACGCTGGTCAATCCGGACTTCCAGGCGCTCGCCAAGGCCTATCGCTGCGCGGCGGAAAAACCTGAATCGCTGAAGAACTCTTACCCAGGCGATCCAGCGCGCGCTCAAAGCGAACGGGCCGACTTTGATCGAAATGACGCCGCGCATGCTAAATGGTTAGAGCGTCGGCTCGAAAAGTGCTTGTGGTCGGGTTAAACCCGACAATCCCGGTTTTCGGACAAGCCGATGCGCTTTGATGCGGCCGTCATCTTCGATGTCGACGGCGTCCTTCTCGATCTGACGCCCGCGGAAGAGGACGCCTTCTTCTGGGCCTTCTCCAGGCTTCATGGCTTGGAAGGCTTGTCGTGTGACTGGGACAGCTACCGGATCCGCAATGACGAAGACATCATCACCGAAATCCTCAGCGGGCATTTCGGCAGGCCACCGTCGCGACGCGAGCAGCAAGCGATCATCCATGCCTATCTCAACCATTTGGCGAGCGACATCCAGTTGAAACGGGTCATCCCTTCGCCGATCGACGGCGCCGGCGAACTCCTTCAAAGTCTGAGGGACCGCGCCGAGCTCGGCATCGCTACGGCCAATCTCCTGGAAGCCGCGGAACTGCGTCTCAACGCCGTGACCTGTGGGGCCATGTACACGCCTGTGCTTTTGGCGCCGATGGCGGCGGCGCCAAGCGGGACATCCTCGCACGCGCCATTGCCGGCACGGGTCTTCCCCGCGAGCGCATTGTCTTCATCGGCGACAATCTCAACGACGTCGAAGCGGGACTAGCGCACGGCGTCCATTTCATCGGATTTTCCCGCGATCTCGTTCAAGGCGGCCGCCTGGCGGAGGCGGGCGCAAAGCGGGTTTGCAATCATCACCGGGATACGCTGAAACATATAGAAGACAGCGCTAGAGCTTTAAGATTCGAAAGGAACGGCTTCCGCGATGGATAGTGGTCGACCATCCCAATCAGTTCGCGCTCCTCGGCACGCGGCGCTTCTGGCCGCTTTTCGTCACCCAGGCCATTGGCGCCTTCAACGACAATGCCTTCCGCTATGCGCTGTCGATCCTGCTCATCTACGATCTGGGGCCGAGGCTGGGTTCGATGCCCCCCTCCTCAACACCGTTTCCGCGGGTCTCCTGATCCTCCCCTTCTTCGTCTTTTCGGCGACCGCCGGTCAGATCGCCGACAAATTCGACAAGGCCATGCTCGCGCGCCGCATCAAGCTCATCGAGATCGCCATCGTCGCGCTCGCCTCTTTCAGCCTGTTCACCGACCAGGTCTGGCTGCAACTCCTGACGGTGCTCCTGACCGGCATCCAGTCGGCCTTTTTCGGCCCGATCAAATATTCGATCCTGCCGCAGCATCTCGAAGCGCCATGAGCTTCTGGGCGGCAATGGCCTGATCGAGATGGGCACCTTCCTGTCGATTCTGCTCGGCACCATGTTCGGAGGCTTCGCCATCCAGTCCGAAATCGGGGCGCCATGCTGTCGAGCGTCGTGATGATCGGCCTTGCAGTCATCGCCTATCTGAGCAGCCCGCCAGATCCTCGAGGCGCCCGCCACCGCAGCCCGATCTCAAGATCAACCCCAATATTGCAGCAGCGAACCTGGCGCATGATCGCCATCGCGCGCGAGCGCCAGGACGTGTTCCTCGCCATTCTCGGCATCTCCTGGTTCTGGTTCCTGGGCGTCGTCTTCCTTACCCAGATCCCGCTCTTCACCCAGACCGAGCTCAGTGCCAATGAGAATGTGGCGAGCCTCATCATCGCCAGCCTTCACCATCGCGATCGGCCTGGGCTCGATCGTCACCAACCGCCTGCTCAAGGGCGAAGTGTCGGTCAAATATGTGCCGGTCGCCTCGATCCTGATCACGCTCTTCATCATCGACCTCTATTTCGCCACCGGCGGTTTGCGGACGAGCGATTGCGAGCACGCTGCTCGGTCCTGCCGATATTCTTACCCGTTTCTCGGGCCTGCGCGCGTCTCATCGACCTGGCGCTGATCGCCTTCTGCGCCGGCCTCTTCGCCGTGCCGCTTTACGCCCTGGTGCAGCAGCGCTCGCCGCCGCAGAAGCGCGCGCGCGTCATTGCCGCCAACAACATCATCAACGCCATCTTCATGACCGCCGCGACGGTCACCTCCGCCATCCTGCTCAGCGCGGGCCTTTCGGTGCGCGGCCTGTTCCTGCTGACGGGCCTTGCCAATGCGATCGCGGCCATCGGTGATCTGCCAGCTCTTGCCGCAGGAGCTTGCCGCCTATGTCGCACGGCGCATGTTCCGCCTTCTCTACCGCGTCGAGATCAAGGGCCTCGAGAACTTCGCCAAGGCCGGCCGCAAGGCGCGTCATCGTCGCCAATCATACCTCGTTCCTCGATGGGCCGCTGCTCTCCGCCTTCCTGCCCGAGCGCTGCCATTTCGCCATCAACACCCATGTCGCCAATCGCTGGTGGGTGAAACCCGCCTTCCAGCTTTTCGATCTCCTGCCGATCGATCCCGCCAATCCGATGGCGCTCAAGACGCTGGCCAATGGCCTTGAAGCGCGGCCGCAAGGTCGTGATCTTCCCGGAAGGACGCATCACCGTCACCGGCTCGCTGATGAAGGTCTATGAAGGGCCGGGCGTCATCGCCCATCTGGCCGGCGCGAGGATCCTGCCCGTTCGCATCGATGGCGCGCAATATACGCCCTTCTCGCTGATGCGGGCAAGCTTAGCGCTGCGCTGGTTTCCCAAGATCACGCTCACCTTCCTGCCGCCGGTCAAGCTCAGAGGCGCCGACGCATCTCAAGAGTTCCGAACTGCGCGAATATCTCGCCGACAGGCTCTATGACATCATGACGGATATGATGTTCCGCACCGAGCTTCGTGGACGAAACCTTGTTCGCCTCGCTCCTCGATGCCGCGCGCCGCATCCATGGCCGCAAGCACCAGATCGTCGAGGACATCCAGCGCACGCCCTTGACCTATGGCCGCATCGTGCTGGGGAGCTTCATCCTCGGCCGGCGCCTGGCGGAGCTGACGCCGGGCGAGAAGACCATTGGCGTGCTGCTGCCGAATGCCGCCGGCTGCCTCGTCACGCTCTTCGGTCTCCACGCTTTCGGGCCGCGTGCCGGCGATGCTCAACTTCTCGACCGGCATCAACAACATGATCAGCTGCCTGCCGGACCGCCGAGGTAAAGACCATGATCACCTCGCGCCGGTTCGTCGAGGCCGGTAATTTCAGCCGATGATGTGGCGCTTCTCGAGAAGGAGGCGCGCATCATCTATATCGAGGATGTGCGCGAAAAGATCGGGAGCGCCGACAAGCTTTACGGCCTCTTCGCGAGCCTCTTTCCCAAGTCCGCACTCGCCCGGCTCGGCTACAACGACGATGCCCAATGGGCCAGCCGTGATCCTCTTCACCTCCGGCTCGGAAGGCACGCCCAAGGGCGTCGTTCTCTCGCACCGCAATCTCCAGGCCAACCGGCACCAGGCCGCGGCGCGCATCGATTTCACGCCCAAGGACATCGTCTTCAACGCCATGCCGATGTTCCACGCTTTCGGCCTCAATGCTGGAACGCTGCTGCCGATGCTGGCGGGCGTCCGGACCTTCCTCTATCCCTCGCCGCTTCATTACAAGATCGTCCCCGAGCTCGGCTACGACATCAATGCCACGATCCTTTTCGGCACCGATACTTTCCTGACCGGCTACGCCCGCAACGCCCACCCTTATGATTTCTATTCGGTGCGTTTCGTCGTGGCGGGCGCCGAGCGGGTGCAGGCCGGAGACCCGCGAGACCTGGATGGACAGGTTCGGCCTGCGCATTCTCGAAGGCTATGGCGTCACCGAATGCTCGCCCGGTGCTCGCCGTCAACACGCCTATGCACTATCGTGCCGGCACGGTGGGCCGGTTGCTCGACGGCATCGAGTATCGCCTCGACCCGGTCGAAGGCATCGAGGAAGGCGGCCGGCTAGTCGTCAAGGGTCCCAATATCATGCTGGGCTATTTGCGGCGCCGATGCCGGGGAAGATCGATCCGCCGGCCGACGGCTGGTACGACACGGGCGACATCGTCAGGATCGATGAACAGGGCTTTGTCACCATTCTCGGCCGTGCCAAGCGCTTCTCCAAGATCGCCGGCGAAATGGTGTCGCTCGCGGCCGTCGAGGTCAAGCTTCAGCAGGCTTTCCCCGATCACACTCATGCAGTCGTTGCCGTTCCCGATCCGAGGAAGGGCGAGCAACTCGTGCTCTTCACCACCGATCACAAGCTCGACCGGATCCGGCTCGCCGAGGGCCTCAAAGCCCAGGGCGCGATGGAGCTGATGATCCCGCGCATCATCATGGCCGTGGACACCATGCCCATTCTCGGTACCGGTAAGACGGACTATGTGATGCTCAACAAGATGGCGTGCGTGGAAAAAGTCACATGATCTCGCTCGACGACCAGGACCGCGCCTTTCTGGATGGCGCCCATGGCCCGGCGATGCAGCTCGCGATGCGTCTCGTGCTGCGCGCCGCCGAGATCCTCGGCGCCCGCTCCCTTGTCCCGGTGAGCTTCGCCCATATCGATGCCTGCTTTTACAGCGGCAAGGCACATGTCGATTTTGCGCAGTATCTCGTCGATCATGGCGCCAAGCTCGCCATCCCGGCCTGGACAAACAACGGCGTGGTGAGCCTTGCCGATCCCGAAATCCGTCCCGAGGCGAGCGATCCGGAAACGGTCAAAGGTGCGCGTCTCGCTGATGCAGCTCTATGAGGCGCTCGGCTGCAAGCCGGTCTGGACCTGCGCACCCTATCAGCTTCCCGGCGGACCGAAATTCGGCGACCATATCGTAGCGGGCGAATCCAACGCCGTCTCCTTCTACAATTCCGTCATTGGCGCGCGCACCAACAAGTATGGCGATTATCTCGATGTCGCCTGCGCGCTCATCGGCAAGGCCCCCAAAGCGGGACTACATCGCGACAAGGAACGGCGCGGCGACATCCTCATCCGCACCGAGCAAATCCCGGAGCTGTGGAAGAGCGAGAATATCTTTTATCATCTGCTCGGACACCAGGCGGGCAAGCTCTCGGGCCAGCGCATCCCGGTGATCTCGGGCCTGCCGCAGCAGGAAACGCTCGACGGGCTAAAGGCCTTGTCGGCCGCGGCGGCGGCCGCGGGCGGCGTCGAGATGTGGCATGCCATCGGCGTGACACCCGAGGCCAATACCGAGGAAGACGCCTTCGGCGAGAGCGTGCCCGAGCGGGTTGTCGATCTGACGCCGGGATTGCTGATGGAAGCGCGCCAGGACCTCACCACCGCCGCCGATGGACCCCTCGACATGGTGGCCCTCGGCACACCCCATTTCTCGCTGAGCGAGTTCGAACAGCTGATGCCGCTCGTCAGCGGCCGCCGCATCAAGCCGGGTCTTGCCGTCTACGTATCGACCAGCCGGTATGTCCGCGACGGCGTTGTGGAAAAGGGATGGATCGCTGAGCTCGAGAGATTCGGCGTCACCCTCATCACCGACAGCTGTACCTACTACTCGCCCGCAGTGCGCCATTGCCGCGGACGCATCATGACCAATGCCGCCAAATGGGCCTACTACGCGCCCGGCATGTTGGGCGTCGAGGTTTGCTTCGGCAGCCTCGCTGAATGCATCGAAAGCGCCGTCAGGGGCGAGGTTTGGCGCGATCCGCAGCTGTGGACCAACGGTCTTTCATGACGACCGCACGAATTCTCAATAGGGGTGTGGCGCAAGGCGACGTGCTGGCGCTCGATGCGCCGTTGAGCTTCTGGGGCGCCTTTGATCCGCGCACCGGCATGATCATCGACGTCCATCATCCACAAAAAGGCAAGCGCCTTTCTGGCACGATCCTGATGATGCGCGAGACAAGAGGCTCGGGGACCGCACCTGGCGGCATGGCCGAGGCCATTCGGCTTGGCACCGGTCCCGCCGCCATTATCCTGGTGAAGCCCGACATCAACCTGGTGGTCGGCGCCATGGTGGCGGAGACGCTCTATGGGCGGGGGTGCCCGATCGTATCGGTGGGCGAAGCGGATTACCGCCGGCTCTCCCGGCATCGTGCGCTGGCGATAGGCGCGGAAGGCCACATCACTCCGCTGCCGCGAGACGTTCCTTAGGATCGGCGTTCTGGTCGCCGAAGACCGGCTCAGCCTCTTCGGGAATGCGGAACACATTCCAGCGCCAGGCGCGTTCGCCCGCCGAGACGAGTCCCGTCCACCAGGACACTACCGCCGACAAAGTGAGTCCGAGCACGATGGGCGACAGCCAAAGAAAGGTCTGGGTTGTGATCAGGAAGGCCAGCACGGCGATGAACACGCCGAACACCATGTGCCAGATATGCTTATAGAGAAGTTCGTCAAGAGGCGGCGCTTCCTCTGTGCGCTTCTGTGCCTTCCAACCGGAGTCGCGGCCGAGAAACACATCAAGCACGAAGCGCGACTGGATGAGCATCATGATCGGCGACAACAAAGCCGAAAGCAGCGATTCCGCGAACAAGCTCTTGACCAGTCCGCTGATGCCGCCGCAGCCGCGCCTCAGGACCGGATCGATGCTCGCCGCCATGATGCCGAGGATCTTCGGCACGAACAGTACCGCCATGGTCAGGGTGAAAAGCCGAAGCGCGCGTTCAGGATCGAAGACCGGCCAGGCCGGAAACAGGGTGAAGCCTTCCGGAAAGTAGTTGGGCTCGGTGTATTTGGCGACCATCGACAAGACGAGGCCGGTCAGCAGCAGGAAGAGCCACAAGGGCGACGCCAGATAGGACATGATGCCCTGCAGGAAATGGATGCGGCTCACCCAATGCAGGCCCTTCACGCGCAAGAGCTTCATATGCTGCAGATTGCCCTGGCTCCAGCGGCGGTCGCGCGCCGCGAGCTCGATGAGATTGGGCGGCGTCTCCTCATAGGAGCCGCCGAGCCCGGTCAGCATGTAGACGGCCCAGCCGGCGCGCCGTACCAAAGCCGCCTCGACAAAGTCGTGGCTCATGATATGACCGCCGAAGGGCTTGCGCCCCTGAAGCTCCGGCAGGCCAGCGCCCTCGGCGAAGGCGCGCACGCGGATGATGGCGTTGTGCCCCCAGTAGTTGCCGTCGCGCCCGTGCCAGGCGGCCAGCCCATTGGCGACGATCGGCCCATAGACCCTGCCGGCGAATTGTTGCATCCGCGCATAGAGCGTCCAGCGATTATGGAGCAGCGGCAGGCTCTGGATGATGCCGGCCTTGTCGTCGGCCGCGATCGCGCGGGCCAAGGTGACCAGTGTCGGCCCTGACATCATGCTGTCGGCGTCGAGCACGATCATATAGTCGTAGGCGCCGCCCCAGCGCGTGACGAAATCGGCGATATTGCCGGCCTTCTTATGATGATTGTCGGCGCGCCGGCGGTAATAGACCTGAATAACCTCGGCCAGATCATGGCGCAATTTGCCGAAGACCTGCGCTTCCTGGCGGACGTGGGCGGGTTCGCGGCTGTCGCTCAGGACGAAGATGTCGAATCTGTCGGCCGCCTTTTCAGCGACGATGGCGCTGCCCATGCGCGCCAGTGCCTGCGCCACGGTTTCGGGGTCTTCGTGATAGACCGGCATCAGGAGTGCGGTGCGCCCCATCTTGTCCTGATCCGCAAGGACATAGCGCTGCCGTCTCAAACATATGAAACCGAGGACGGCGCCGGCGCAGGCAAAGGAGATCCACGCGAAGGTCACGGCAAAAAGCGCCGCGAAGATGACCTGCAACCAGGTGATGTCGGCCGGACTGATCACTTGATAGATTTCATAAGTGCCGAGGCCGGTCAAAGCGAAGGTTGCCGAGAACACGAACCACCGACACAGATGGATGCTGGGATGCGAGCGTCCGGCTGAATGGGGCTTCCCTGTGGGCCAGTGAACAAGATCCTGGACGGGCATTTCGAGCCGGGCTTCCGGCGGAAGAACATCGTCCTTTGCTGGAGCGATATCTACGATCTTGTCCATCGATAGAGCCATGTCTCGCTCACCTTGTCCTGGCCGCGCTTGAGCACGGCTCGGAGTTCAGACATTTCAGCGCTTCCGACATCGATCTCGAAAGACAGTCTGACGCCGCCGCTTTGCGGATTGGGCTGGGTCACCACATTGCTGATCGTCCCTTGGCTCGCCGTCACATCGGCGACGACTTCGCCGGTCAATGAGCCGCCCTCGAAATCGATGACATAGAGGCGTTTATTCTGGTCGAAATTGAGACCGCCCCCGGAGAATCTCGTCATTGCCTTGAAGTCTTTGCGATCGGCCGGCCATTCATCGCACCAGTAGAGGCGATAGACGAAGGCGGCCGAGCCGTCCTTGGCCGGCCGCTGCTTGGGCTGCCAGAAGGCGACGATATTGTCGTTGATCTCGCGCTGCGAGGGGATTTCATAGAGCTCGACCGCGCCCTGCCCCCAATCGCCGATCGGCTCCACCCACAGGCTCGGCCGTTTCTCATATTTGGCTTCGAGATCGAGGAAGTCCTGATAGCGCCGCTTGCGCTGCATCAGGCCGAAGCCGCCGGGACTGTTATCGACGAAAGCCGAGACCTGCAGCGTCTTCGGGTTGGCGAGCGCTCGCCACAGATATTCGCCGGCCCCCGTCAGCATCATCAGCCCGTCCGTATCGCACACGGCCGGCCGATAGTCGTCGAAGGCGACATGGTTCATGGCGTCATAGAGGAACATGCTGGTCAAGGGCGCAATGCCGAAATGTTCGAGATCGCGGCGCGGGAAGATCGTCATCTCGACATCCATCTGCGTCGCCAGACCGGGCTTGATGGTGAAACGATAGGCGCCCGTCGCCGAAGGACTGTCGAGCAACGCCCATACGACCACAGAGACCGCATCGGGTGTCGGCGTGCGAATCCAGAAGGAGCGGAAGAACGGGAATTCCTCACCATTGGGCTGGCCCGTGTCGATGGCGAGACCGCGCGCCGAAAGGCCGTAGAGATGGCCCTTTCCTATGGCGCGGAAATAGGAAGCTCCTTGAAACACGCAGAACTCATCGTTGTAGTCCTTGCTGTTGATCGGGTAGCGCAGCCGGAAGCCGGCATAGTGAAGATCGACATCGCCCTTCGGCGGTTGCACCAGCGGGCCGAAGGTGAAGAGGTCGGGAACGTAGTTGAGCTTCGCCTGTTCGCCATTGTCGACGATGAAGATGTCGACGGGCGAGGTATAGTAGAAGCCGGAGTGGAACAGGTCGAAGGAGAAGCCATGCGGCTGTGCGCGCCATATCGACTTCTCCGGATTGAAGCGGATGTCGCGATACTGATCATAAGTGAGCTTGTCGAGGCCCGGCGGCAGCGAGATTTTTTCTTCGACGAAGGGTTTCTTCGCGCGCGCGCGCGCCAGTTCCAGCACATAGTCGTCGCTGAAGGCTTCAGACTTGCCGAGAAGCTCGGCATTTTGAGCGGCCGCTTCCAGAAGACCCGTTTTCGCGGCGATCCCCAGAATAGTGAGCCCTTGCAGCGCGTTCAGCATGCCACGTCGCGTAACGCTCATCCAACACAACTCCTCGCCCGGCCTAACGCTATGCCGGACATGGTTTTTTTGCCAGTCGCTAGAACCTGGGAGCGCTCCCCAAAGTGCGCCGCAAGATGAAGCCCCGGTGAGCATTTGTAAAGGCCCGGACCTGCGTTAGCTGCGCATGATGGTGAGACTTTGTTCGCGCATATAGCGAGGAATGGCGAATGATCCGAGCCCTCCTTTGCCGTCGACACCCGAACCTTTCCAGCCGCAAAAGCTTTGCACCCCGGGCCAAGCTCCTGTTGTCGCTCCCGTCCGCCGGTTGACGTGGAGGACACCTGCCTCCGCGCGCCGGAGAAACCTTTCGATTTCCTGGGGATTCTCCGAATAAAGTCCCGCGCACAGTCCATAAAAGCTGCGATTCCCGCGAGTGATGCCGTCATCCAGTGAAGGGCAGGCCTGAACCGAGAGGAAAGGTAGAAACAATTCCTCGTTGTTAATCCAGTGATCCGGGGGAAGTTCCGAGACGATGGTCGGTGCAACGAAGTGGCCCTTGTCGAAGAGGGCGCCAGTCAGACGCTCGCCGCCATGAACGATGCGGCCTTTTGTCCGGGCAGCCTTGACCGCCTTGTGAAAGCGCTCGACGGCCACCTGATTGATCACGGGTCCCATGAATGTGCCGCGATCTTCCGGATTACCGACAGCAATCGCTTCGGCGCGCGCCTTGAGCCGCTCCAGCAAGGCGCGAGCCACCGCTTCTTCGACATGGACGACCGAGCAGGACGAGCATTTCTCGCCCGAGAGCCCGAAAGCAGAGCGGATGAGACCTTCCGCCGCACGGTCGAGATCGGCTTTCGCCGTGACATAGGCAGGGTTCTTGCCGCCCATTTCGCATATGACCGGCCGCGCATAGGCGCTGGAGGCCATTTTGCGGAAGATGCGCATGCCGGTCTGGTGGCTGCCGGTAAAGGCGATGCCATCCACGCCGTCGGCGTCGACAAGCAAAGGCCCGGCCTCCTCGCCATTGACAAGGTTGAGCACGCCGGACGGCAGGCCCGCGGCTTCTGCGGTCTCCAACAGCAAGGCGGCCGTCAGCCCCGATTGCGGGGAGGGCTTTAACACTGCAGTGTTGCCGGCAACGAGACAGGCCCCTAGCATGTTACACGGCAAAGCGACCGGGAAATTGAACGGCGCAATGACGGCAAAGACGCCAAGGGGTTTGAGGATTACGGTCGTTTCCTCGCGCGGCAAAGCGCGGTTCATCGGCCGGGCAAAGCCACGATTGCTCTCCATTTCATCGCAATACCAACGAATGAGGTCGACTGCCTCCTCCGCCTCGCCCATCGCCTCGAGCCGCGACTTCCCGACTTCATAGAGAGCCGCCATGCCGAGATCATATTTGCGCCGTTCGATTTCTTTCGCCCATTTGCGCAGGATCCTGACCCGGGCCTTCCAGCCCATGTCGGACCATTGGCCGAAGGCGGCACGGGCGGCGGCAATGGCGCTCTTCACTACCTTGCGGTCGCCCGAGACCAGCCGCGCCACCAGGAGGTCGCGGTCGAAGGGGCAATAGACCTCATAGGCGCCCCCGCTCACGTCATGGCGACCCGCCACCACATTAGGCCAGGCCTGGCCCAGGAGCGCTTTGCGAAAGCGCGGCAGGGCCGTGTCCAGCCAGTCATGCAGGGCTGAGAAATCGACAGCTATATTGGAGTAGGTGACGCGCGGCAGGGCCTTGGGCATATAGGAATTACTTTCGCAAAAGCGCAGGAAAGTAAACAGCCACATGGCAAAGGCGCACGGAACCCCGCCCCCCCACCAAACGTTGATGTAAGCTTTGAGGGAGTTGAGGACGCTAATGGATGTGAGCCCGGTCGAGGGAAAAACGGGGAAGGCGCGGCTGCATCTTTCAAGGGCGGTATCGATCTCCATCATCGGAACGTTCGTCATCATGCTGGTCGGTGCCTTGTATTTCGCTCGCGCTTTCTTTTTGCCGGTCATGCTGTCGCTGCTCGTCACGCTCACCTTCTCGCCCCTGGTCCGTTACTTGCGCCATCGTGGCGTCCCCTCCGTAATTTCCGCCGTGCTGATCGTACTGGCGATGTTTGGCGTCTTTGGAACGGCTGCTATCTATCTGGCCGATCCGATAAGCCAGGTGATCGGCGATGCGCCGGCAATTGCCCAGCGCATCGATGAGCGCTTCGCGCCGCTACGCGAGCCCCTGCGCAAAATGATGAGCGTGTCGGCGCAGGTCGAGCAGATGGCGGGAACCGGCGCGGCCGATGCCGAAAAGGTCGTCTTGGCCGGGCCCGGTCTTGCCGCGTGGGCTGCTGACGCACTCGGCGGATTGGGCGCAACACTGGGCGTCACCCTCGTGCTCGTCGTCTTTCTGCTCTCGTCCGGCGATCTGTTTTTGCACAAGCTCGTCCGCATACTTCCAACGTTCAGCGACAAGAAACGGTCGGTTCGTGTCGTCCACGATGTCGAATTCGAGGTCTCGCGCTATCTTCTCACCATTACGGCGATCAATATCTGCTTCGGCATCGCAGTCGCCCTTGCCATGATCATGCTCGGCATGTCCAATGCTCTGCTCTGGGGCGCAGCCGCGACGATCCTCAATTTCATCCCCTATGTCGGCGCCGCCATTGGAACGGGCGCGGCGCTGATTGCCGGACTGATCACCTATGGCTCGATCGGCCCCGCACTCCTGCCGCCCGCCGCCTACCTGCTCCTCCACACGCTCGAAAGCGCCTTCATTACGCCGCTTATCCTTGGCCGCAGGCTCGAGCTCAATGTCGTCGTGATTTTTATCTCGCTCGCTTTCTGGAGCTGGATTTGGGGCATTGTCGGAGCGCTCATTGCCGTGCCCATTCTCGTCGTCGTCAAGGTCATCTGCGATTCCTTCCCCGGCCTCGCCAATGTCGGCGAATTCCTCTCCGGCAACAATTTCACCATCGAGCCCACAGATCAGGATTCGGCGCCCGTCGAAGAACCAACGCGTCGCTCGTCATCTTGACCCGCCAATTCTCCGTTTCAACGGATTCCGCAGTCTGCTGCCGGCGCGTGATCTCGACGGCGCTTTGCCTTTGCTCTAGAAAACCGGCCTCCAGAGCAAATCCCGCCGAAGTCTGCCCCGGAGGTGATCCGGGGTTGAAGACTTGGCGATAAGGAGTTGCTTCAAAATTTTTGTTTGGCGCGGATCTTTTCGTCGAAGTGTTTCACTTCGCCGGAATACGCGCTAGGAGCGATCATGCGCTATGCAAAGACCACGGAGCGGCTCGAGGGCCTGGGCTCCGACAAATGGGCTGTTCACATCGAAGGCAAGGACCGCGAGGCCCGTGGCGAGAAGCTGATTTTTCTTTCCATTGGCGAGCCCGACGCCGCCGTCCCGAGGGCAATCATGGAGGTCGCCGACCGGCAGATGCGTGCCGGACGCACGCGCTATTCCAATGGCCGCGGCGAGCCTGAGATCCTGCGCGCTTTGTCGAAAATGTATTCGCAGCGCACCGGCCGCCATGTCAGCCCAAGCCAGTTCCTGTTTCTGCCCGGCACTCAGACAGCGCTCTATGTAGCCTTCATGGGCGTGATCGATATCGGCGATGAAGTGCTGCTGCCCGACCCCTACTACGCGACCTATGAAGGCGTCATCGCAGCAGCGGGCGGCATTGCGGTGCCGGTGCTTGCCGATCCCGATCGCAGCTTCCATCTGCAAGCCCGCGATCTGGCGAGGAAGATCACGCCCAAAACCCGCGCGCTCCTTCTCAACACGCCTGGCAACCCGACCGGCACCGTCTTCACCGCCGACGAGATCGCCTCGATTGGCGCGCTCTGCCGCAAGCATGATCTGTGGATCATCTCGGACGAGGTCTATGCGACATTGACCTACGGCAACACGGTCTTTGTTTCGCCTTTCGACGACGCAACACTCGAAGAGCGCACCGTCGTCGTGTCTTCGGTCTCGAAGTCGCATGCCATGCCGGGCTTCCGCTGTGGCTGGATCGCCGCATCGGAGGAATTCTGCAGACATGTCCTGCCTCTTTCGGAGACAATCCTGTTCGGCTCACAGCCTTTCCTCGAGGATGCGACCGCATTTGCGCTGCAGAATCATTTTCCCGAAGTCGACGCAATGAAGGTCGGCTATGAGCGGCGCGCCAAGGCGCTCATCGCCGGCCTGAACGGCACGAAGACCGTTTCGGCGCGCATGCCCGAAGGCGGCATGTTCGTGATGGTCGATGTACGCAAGACCGGCCTCTCGGGCGATCAGTTCGCGCGCCGACTTCTAGCCGAGGAAGCAGTGGTCACCATGCCGGGCGAAAGCTTCGGCGCGGGCGGCGCCGGGCATTTGCGCGTCGCCTTGACGGTGGACGAGACCCAGATCGCGGAAGCGGCGAAGCGCATCAAGCGCCTCGCCGAGCGCATCTAGGCCGACCCGATGATAGTGACACTGACGAAGAGAGCGGATATCAATCTCGACACATTTCTTGCCGTCGCGTGGAAAAGGCATAGTGTGCAGGTCAGCGAGGCGGGGCTCGATCGGATCGCGCATTGCCGCGCCACCTTCCTCAAGCTCATCGAAAGCGATCCGGCCCCGGTCATTTATGGCGTCACCACAGCCATGGGCGAATTGGCGAGTACGCGGCTCGCAAAGGAGGAACGCGATCGCCACGCCCGGATCAAGGCCTTCGCGGCAGCGACATCTTTCGGCGATCCCTTTCCCGATCGCGTCGTCCGCGGGATCGTGCTGGCGCGCCTCGCCAACTTCCTCGAAGGCAATGCCGCGACGACGCTTCGCATTGCCCTTGCCGTCGCCGAAATGCTCGACGGTCGCCCCATGCCAATCGTGCCGTCTTCCGGACAAGGCGGCGCCGGTGAGATCCTGGCGCTCTATCCGCTCTTCGCCGAGCTCACAGCGCGCTTCGATCTCGAGGTCAAGGAACGGGGATCGCTGATCAACGGCTCGCCCTGTGCCGCGGCTCTGCTCGCCGATGCGGCACTCGCCGCACGGCGCCGCATCGATGTCATCGAGCATGTCTTTGCCTTGTCGATCGAGGCATTCCGCGCGCCGCTCGAGCATTATGATGCGGCGCTCGAAGATCTGTGGGGCGACCGGCATGAGGCGGCGGCCTTGCGGGACTTGCGCCGTCTTCTCGAAGGTGCCGGCGGCGACCGGCGCAACTATCAGGCGCCGGTCAGCTATCGCATCGTGCCCCGGGTGTTGGGCCACGCTCATCGCGCCCTTGCGGCGGCCGAGCAGGCGGCAGCGGTGTCGCTGAGCTCCGCCTCCGACAACCCTGTCTATATTCCCCCTGATGAGGAACATCCCTTGGGACGATGCATCAGCACCGGCGGCTACCACAATGCGATGGCCGCTCCTGCGCTCGACGATCTCGCCGCGATCTGGGCTGATGTCTGCCTCCTTTGCGATCGCCACGGCTCAAAATTGCTGAACGGCAAAGTGTCGGGTCTTCCCGATCTGCTGCTCATGGGCCGGCATCCGAGCGACAGCGACGGTCATGGCAATCTCGGCTATGTGCCCATGGCGACGACGGGATATCTCGAACAGGCGAAGCTCGCCGCACAGCGCACTTTCATTCCCGGGACGGAATCGGCGGGCGCCGGCCAGGATGATGTCGCGGCGACGGTCTTTCTCGCCTGGGCGAAGCAGGAGAGAGCCGGCCGATGCCTCGATGCCTGTCTCGCGACACTGGCGGTGGTCGCATCGCAGGCGCTTCACGTGACCAGCCGGCAAGCGCCAACGGCGCTTTGGGACTTTCTGTCGGAGATCCGCAGCGTTGTGTCTCCGGTCGAGAAGGATCGCGTTCTCGGACCCGAGCTTCTCCACCTGGCGGACAATTTTACAAAAAAGGCCTTCACGCCCTGAGACCCGTCGAAGGCGATCTCGTTGAAAGATTTTAAGTATTCAGCCGATACAGTCGCGCCGCGCATCTTGATAGCGTTGCGCATGCCCACGGGTCATCCATTGAGCATGCCACAACTTGACGTTGGTCGGGTTTACTTGCCGTCGATTTCGGCTCAAGATCGCGCGCCGAACGGAGGAAAGGTTATATGGCTCAGGAAGTCGAGCTCAAATTCCTCATCGAAAGCGGTGGCCTGCCCATGCTGGATGCCTTGCCCGTCATCGGCAAGCGTTTACGCCGTGCCCCGCGCAAGCACATCGAAACGACATATTTCGACACGTCCGACCGCCGCTTCACCGATAACGGATATGCGCTCAGGGTCCGCAAGCAGGACAAGAACGCGCTGCTCTCGATCAAGCAGGCAGGATCCCTGGGATCGGGCCGCGAGGAATGGGAGCGCCCGATCGCGGGCGATGAACCCAATGCCGATAATATGTCCGACTCGCCCGCGGCAGCGCTCTTGCGGGAGAACGGCGATGGTGCGCACTTGGCGCCGCTTTACACGGTGGCGGTCGATCGCGCGAGCTTCCTCATGAAGGAGGGTTCGGCGCAGATCGAGATCGCCGTCGATCGCGGTGAGATCAAGCATAACGGCGCTGAGCTCCCGGTCTGCGAATTGGAGCTTGAATTGAAGAAGGGCGACCCGAGCCAGCTCTTCGCCTTCGCACAGCGCTTCATCGACAAGGCGCCTTTGCGCCTGAGCCTTGTCAGCAAGGGCGACCGCGGCGACCGCCTCGTCGATGGCAGCTGGGGCCGACCCGTAGTGGCTTCGACGCCGAAGCTCAGGCCCGCTATGACTGCGGCTCAGGCCTTTCGCACCATTTGCCATTCCTGTCTTTATGATTTCATGCTCAATGAGCCGGCAGTGGAGGACGATGCCGACATAGAAGGCGTGCATCGCGCCCGCATCGCGATCCGCCGCCTGCGCGCCGCTTTCAGCCTGTTCAAGCCGATGATCGACGACCGCGATCATGACCGCTTGCGCCGCGAGCTCTCATGGCTATCCGATCTTCTGGGCGCGGCGCGGGATCTCGACGTAATGCAGGTCGAAACCTTCGAGCCTCAGGTCAACGCCGGCGCAGCTCCGCTCGGCGCCACCTCTCTGCTCGCCGAGGTTGGCAAGCGCCGCAGGGAAGCACGCCAGGCCTTGCACGCGGCCCTTCATTCCGGCCGCATGCGCAAGCTCCTCTTCGATCTCGTCCGCTGGCTCGACCATGGCGAATGGCAGGCGCGCAAGGAAGCGCAGGATCCGGCGCCGAGAGTCGCGCGTGAACTCCTGGCCGAGAATTTCAAGAAATTGCGCAAGCGCGCCTGCCATTTGGTCGAGGCCGATGCCGAGACCCGCCACGCGATCAGGATCGCCGCCAAGAAGCTGCGCTATATGAGCGAATTCTTTGACGATCTGGTCAGCGGCGGCAAGTGGGGAGCGCGCTATAAAACCTTCGTCCGGTCACTCGAGAAGATTCAGTCATCGCTTGGCGAGGTCCAGGATGGCGCCACGATGGCGCAGTTCCTGCAGACCATGGTCACCAGCGTGGCGCGCGATGAGCCTGCAAGCCGGGCGGCGATCACCGCCTTTGCCGCGGGCGTCTTTACCGCCGTCAAGCAGCCCAAGGAAAGGAAGCTGGTCCGCAAGGCCGAGAAGGCCTTCGCAAAAATTGCCAAGGCGAAGCCGTTCCTGAGGGTGGTCTGAAAAGCTTCACAGAACCTGATAGCCGAACTCTTCCGCCTGTTCGGTGAGCCATTCCCAGAAGTTCTCCGAGAAGCCGCGGAACACCGAAAGCTCGAACGCATCCTCACCTGTCTGCATCAGGTGAACGCCGACATGCGCCATTTGCGTCACCGCCGACTTGCCCGGGCCGAAGACGGAGGGATGGAGATCGATCGGCGTGCCCTTGGCGAGAAGCGCGCGCGCCTTGGGTCCGGCGATCCGCAAGATGACGCGGCCATGGCTCTGGTCCGAGCAGGAGGCGAGTCCGTCGAGCAGCGCCTTTAGCTCGCGATAGAGCTCGCCTTCGCCCTTGCCTTCGGCAATGGCGTAATATTGCTCGGCGCCGCACCAGTGGAAGGAGATGGCGCCCTTGCCCGTGCTTCGTCCGACGCCGGGCAGCTGGCTCTGGTAGGCCGCTTCGATCGCCGAGCCGAGCGCTGCCGCCTGGCCCTTGCGCGCGATGACCGTGACGATCGACATCGGGATGGCGCACCGAAAGCGTCACCCCGGGCGCGCCCTTGTCGGCGCCGAAGCGGCCCTGCACGCGCGATATCGGCCAAGGGCGACACGCGCTGGACGGCTGAAGAACTCTTAGGCATGGAGCTTCTTGTTCTCCTTGTCGTAATGCATGGGATCGCAGATCTCGGCATACATGTGGATGTTGCGCAGGCCGTCGAAGACCTTGACGATTTCGCCATGGCGCTCGCGGCCGTTCTTGAGCAGCGCGAGACCCAGCCACAGCCGAGCATCGGCGAATAGGCGACGGAGGTGATATAGCCCTGGTCAGCCGCAGCGACGGCGCATCGTCCTGCTTCAGGAGATGCGAGCCGGCACGGATGCGGTCGGCCGTGTCGACCGGCCTGATGCCCACCACCTGTTCGCGATCCTTCGCCGTCAGGCCTTCGCGCCCCGCCATCATGCGGCCGATATAGTCCTTCTTGGTCGACATCATTCGCCCGAGGCCGAGATCGGCGGCGGTCGTCGTGCCATTGAGCTCGCCGCCCGCCACATGGCCCTTCTCGATGCGCATGACCGAGAGCGCCTCGACGCCATAGGGCGTGATGCCGAATTCCTCGCCCGCCTGCATCAGCGCGCGGGCGACGAGATTGCCGTAATCGGCCGGCACCGAGAGCTCATAGGCATGCTCGCCCGAAAACGAAATGCGGAACAGCCGCGGCGGTGATGCCGCCGAGGATGCTGATCTCCTTGGCCGCGAGATAAGGGAAGCTCTCGTCATTGAGTGTCACGTCATCGACGATCTTCTGCAAGGTGGCGCGCGCCTTGGGTCCGGCGACCGCCATCTGCGCCCATTGCTCGGAGACCGAAACATATTGCACGTCGAGCTCGGGCCAAAGCGCCTGATGGCAGAATTCCATATGCGTCATGATCTTGGCCGCATTGGCGGTGGTCGTCGTCATGAAGAAATGATCGTGGGCGAGCCGCGATGTCGTGCCGTCGTCCAAGACGATGCCGTCTTCGCGCAGCATGAGGCCATAGCGCGCCTTGCCGACTTCGAGCGGGCGAAAGCCATTGCAATAGAGCCGGTTGAGGAATTCCGCCGCATCGGGGCCCTGCACGTCGATCTTGCCGAGCGTCGAGACATCGCAAATTGCCGACGCGCTCGCGCGCCGCCTTCACCTCGCGGATGACCGGATCGAGCCAGTCCTTCTTCATCGGGCAGCGGGAACCAGCTCGATCTGCAGCCACAGGCCGGTCTCGACGAAGACGGCGCCCTGTTCTTCCGCCCAGTCATGCAAGGGCGTCTTGCGCACCGGCTGGAAATGATGGCCGGTAAAGGGCCCGGCGAAGGCGGCGAAAGGCACCGGCGTGTAGAAGGGCCGGAAAGTCGTGGTGCCGATCTCGGTCCATGCTCTTGCCGGCCGCTTCCGCCAGGATGGCGATGGCATTGACATTGCCGAGCTTGCCCTGGTCCGTCGCCATGCCGGCGGTCGTGTAGCGCTTGGCGAGCTCGATCGAGCTGTAGCCTTCGCGCGCCGCGAGCGGCAGATCCTTGGCCGTCACGTCATTCTGGTAATCGACAAAGGCCTTGCCGTCGATCTCCTTCACCCACCAGAGCGGCGTGGATGCGTATAGGCTTCGTCGCGGCATTTCGGCATCATGGGGCGCCTTGGCCTTGAAGCCGAGATCGCTCACGGCCTCAGTCGCCTTTTCCGCGCCCTCGCGCAAGCATTCGGAGAGCAGCATGGCGCCGTTGGCCGACCCCGCGGCGGCGAAAGCCGTATCCGCCATCGGGCGGCAGGAAGGCCTGCAGCTGTGTCGTTCCATTGGGGCTTCGCGCCCTTGTGGCAGACGAGATTGACGACCGGGCTCCAGCCGCCCGACATCGCGACCGCGTCGCAGGCGATGCTCATGTGACCGGCGAGCTCGACGCTGCTCACGATCTTGCCTGCCGTCACATCGGCGATGGTGCCGCCCTTGAGGACCGGAATGCCTCGCCGCATCGCCCGCGCCGTCCTTCCGCGAATCGACGATCACCTCGACATGAACGCCCTTGGCCTTGAGGTCGCGCGCCGTGCGGTAACCCGAATCATTGTTGGTGAAGACGACGACCGACTTGCCCGCGGCCACGGCATAGCGATTGGCGAAGGTGCGCATTGCGGAAGCCGAGCATGACGCCCGGCACGTCATTGCCGCCGAAGACGATCGGCCGCTCCTCGGCGCCTGCCGCCAGCACCGCGCGCTTGGCCATGATCTTCCAATAGCGCTGCCGTGGCTCATAGGGCGATGGCTCGAGCACATGGTCGTTCACGCGCTCGACCGCGCCGAAGACATTGCCGTCATACCAGCCGAAGACGGTGGTGCGCGGCATCAATGTTACATTGGGCAGGCCGGCAAGCTCGGCGATGACGCCCTGCGCCCAGTCGAAGCCACTGTTGCCGTCGATCTCCTCATTCTCGTTGAGGAGCGAGCCGCCGAGGCGCGAGCCCTCATCGGCGAGGATCACCCGGGCGCCCGCGCGGCCGGCCGCGAGCGCCGCCATCAAGACCGGCCGGGCCCGAGCCGATCACCAGGAGATCGCAATGCGCATAGGCCTTTCTCATATTTGTCGGGGTCGGCCTCCTATGTGGCCGAGCCCAGCCCGGCGGCGCGCCGGATCAAGGGCTCATAGATCTTCTCCCAGAAGCTCTTCGGCCACATGAAGGTCTTGTAGTAGAAGCCGGCGACGAAGACGGAGGCCGCGAGCGAGTTGACCGCACCGAGATCGAAATTCGAGCGACGGCCAGCGGTTCTGGCTCTTCGGCGAGGAGCCCGTCATAGAGCTCGATCATCGTGGCGCGCGTATTGGCTTCCTTGCGCCCGCCCTCGCGCAATTCGACCAGCGCATTGGGCTCGGCTGCGCCTGCCGAAATGACGCCGCGCGGCCGGTGATATTTGAACGAGCGGCCCATCAGATGGACGCCATTGGCGATGAGCGCGGAAGCGAGCGTGTCGCCCGGATGGCCGGTGAAAGTCTTGCCGTCGAAGGTGAAATTGAGCGTCGCGGAGCGGTCGATGAGACCGCCCTTGGCGAGACGGAAGCCGGCCATCAGGGTCTGCCCTTCTTGTTCTGCGCTTGCGCAAAGTCTCGAGCCGTCATCGACGGCGAAGATTTCATGCGTCTGGGTGTCGCGGTCGACGACGAGCCAGGAGCGGCAGCCGCCGCCATGGTGCCAGTATTCCTGAAATCGGCCCTTGGGATTGTCGCGCAGATAGACATAGTCGAACCACTGATCCATCGTCTGGGATCATTGGAGGTCGGGCGCATCGACGGAGGCATCGCCGAGATGCGTGAATTCCTCCGAGGGACGCGGACCGCAATAGGGGCAATTGATCAGCATGGAGCGCTTCCGATGTTCATCTGATCTCCCTCCCCGCATTGCGGAGGTGGCGCGAAGCGCCGGATGGGGTGAAGCTGTGAGGGTGCGGTGAGGAGAAACGACGCGCAAGCCATCATTCGCCTCAATGCAGATTGGGCGTCGCGCCGACGCCTTTTTCATCGATCATGTAGCCGCGCCGGAAGCGGTCGAGCCGATAAGGCGCATTGAGCTTGTGCGCCTCGTTCTTGGCGATCGTATGGGCGAAGCACCAGCCCGGACGCCGGCGTCGCCTTGAAGCCGCCATAGCACCAGCCGCAATTGAGATAGAGTCCGTCGATATCAGTCTTGTCGATGATCGGCGAGCCGTCCATCGACATGTCCATGATGCCGCCCCAGGAACGCAGCACGCGGATGCGCGCAATGCCGGGGATCATGGCGACGCCGGCCTCGATCACGTGCTCGACCATCGGCAGGTTGCCGCGCCGGGCATAGGAATTGTAGCCGTCGAGATCACCGCCGAACACAAGCCCGCCCTTGTCCGACTGCGAGACATAGAAATGGCCGACACCATAGGTGATGACGTTGTCGAGATAGGGCTTGATGCCCTCCGACACGAAGGCCTGCAGCACGTGGCTTTCGATCGGCAGCTTCATGCCGGCCATGTTGGCGACTTCGCTGGTATTGCCGGCGGCCGCAAGGCCGAGCTTCTTGCCGCCGATGAAGCCCTTGTTGGTCTCGACCCCTTTGACCTTGCCGTTCTCGATGCTGATCCCGGTCACTTCGCAATTCTGGATGATGTCGACGCCGCGCGAGTCGGCGCCACGGGCATAACCCCAGGCGACCGCATCGTGGCGCACCGTCCCGCCGCGCCGCTGCAAAAGGCCGCCCATGATCGGGAAGCGGGCATTGTCGAAGCTCGAGGAACGGCGCCATCTCGCGCACGCCTTCGCGATCGAGCAGTTCGGAATCGACGCCCTCGAGCGCCATGGCATTGCCGCGCCTTGCATAGGCGTCGCGCTGCGGATCGGAATGGAAAAGATTGAGCACGCCCCGCTGCGACACCATGGCATTGAAATTGAAATCCTGCTCGAGGCCCTCCCACAGTTTCAGCGACCATTCGTAGAACGGGTTGTTGCCGAGAAGCAGATAGTTGGAACGGATGATGGTGGTGTTGCGGCCGATATTCCCGGAGCCGAGCCAGCCCTTCTCCAGCACCGCGACATTGGTGATGCCGTGCTCCTTGGCGAGATAATAGGCGGTCGAGAGGCCATGGCCGCCACCACCGACGACGATGACGTCATATTCCTTCTTAGGGGTAGGCTGCGCGCCAAGCGGGCGCCCAGTTCTTATGGCCGGAGAGGGAGTTCTTGAGGAGCGAGAAGACGGAATAGCGCACGGGCTCTGGAATCCCTTGTTGTGAGCGGGGCGCAGTGTGGCACCAGGCCCCGGTTCCTACTTGTCTCGAAAAGACGAAATCTGTTAAATTCGAGCCATGCAAGACGAGCCTCCACCGACCATCGGGTTCCTCCTGGTGCCAGGCTTCGCGCTCATGTCCTATGCCTCGGCGATCGAGCCCTTGCGCGCCGCCAATCTCTTTGCCGGCCGTCCGCTCTATCGCTGGATCCACATCACGCACAGGGATTCGGCCGTCGCCTCCTCCTCGGGGGCGACGGTACCCGTAGATGCGTGTGTCGGCGATGACCTTGCTCTCGATCTCCTCCTTGTCTGCGCCGGCGGCAATCCGGCGCAATTTGCCCACCGTCCGACTTTTGCCTGGCTGAGGCGGCTCGCACAGCGCGGCTTGCGCATTGGCGGCGTGTCTGGCGGACCCTTTATCCTCGCGCGTGCCGGAATCATGGGCGGCTATCGCATGACAATCCATTGGGAGCATGCCCCGGCCTTTGCCGAGGAATTCCCCGATCTGCTCCTGACCCGCGCGCGCTATGTGATCGACCGCAACCGCGTGACCTGTGCCGGCGGCGTGGCGCCGCTCGATCTCATGCACGCTCTCATCGCCGAGCGGCATGGCTCGGCGCTGGCCAACAAGACCAGCGACTGGTTCCTGCACACTGATATCCGCCCCGGTGGCGGGCAGCAGCGCGCCTCCTTGAGCGAGCGCTACGGCATCCACCGCCAGGAACTGGTGGCGGCGCTCGAACTCATGCAGAATAATCTCAGCGAGCCACTGGGCCGCGAGGCGGTGGCGCGCCATGTCGGCCTATCGACGCGCCAACTCGACCGCCTGTTTGCACGCCATTTACGCAGGAGCTTCGCCGTGCATTATCGTTCCATCCGCCTCGAGGCGGCCGGCGAGCTTCTGCGTCACTCGGCGCTGCCCATTACCGAGATCGCCATCGCCTGCGGCTTCGCCAATGCCAGCCATTTCTCGGCCTGCTTCAAGGCCGAGCATGGCTTCTCGCCGAGCGCGGAACGGCGCTAGTCCAGCCGCATCATCGCTATCCAAAAAGGATTTCCCTATGCTGCAGAAATTCGAGCGTTACCCACTCACTTTCGGGCCGACCCATATCGAGAAGCTGGAGCGGCTCAGCGCTCATCTCGGCGGCAAGGTCGAACTCTACGCCAAGCGCGAAGATTGCAATTCCGGCCTCGCTTTTGGCGGCAACAAGCTGCGCAAGCTTGAATACATCGTCCCGGATGCAATCGCCTCGAATGCCGACACGCTGGTCTCGATCGGCGGCGTTCAATCCAACCATACGCGCATGGTGGCGGCGGTCGCGGCAAGGATCGGGATGAAATGCCGGCTGGTGCAGGAGAGCTGGGTGCCGCATGAGGACGCCGTCTATGACCGTGTCGGCAACATCCTTCTGAGCCGCATCATGGGCGCCGATGTCCAGTTGGTCGATGAAGGCTTCGACATCGGCATCAGGCAGAGCTGGGAGGACGCCATCAAGGATGTGAAGGCTAAAGGCGGCAAGCCCTACGCAATTCCGGCCGGAGCCTCGGTGCATAAATTCGGCGGCCTCGGCTATGTCGGCTTCGCCGAGGAAGTGCGCGACCAGGAAAAGGAGCTCGGCTTCGCATTCGACTACATCATCGTATGCACCGTCACCGGCTCGACCCATGCCGGCATGGCCGTCGGCTTTGCCAAGGACGGTCGCGAGCGCAAGGTGATCGGTATCGACGCCTCCGCCACTCCCGCGCAGACCAAGGCGCAGGTCCTCGACATCGCCCAGAAGACAGCGAAGCTCATCGAGCTCGGCAAGGAGATCGTCGCCGACGATATCGTCCTGCTCGCTGACTATGCCTATCCTCTCTACGGCGTGCCTTCGCGTGAGACCAAGGAGGCCATCCGCCTTTGCGCGCGGCTCGAGGGCATGATCACAGACCCGGTCTATGAGGGCAAATCGATGCAGGCGCTGATCGATCTGGTGAAAAAATCATATTTCCCTAAGGGATCTCGGATCTTGTACGCCCATCTAGGCGGCGCGCCGGCGCTCAACGGTTATGCCTATACGTTCCGCAACGGGTGAAAGGTCTCATAACTTGGTCGCGATCGTCGCGCATGGATTCAGACTGAGAAACTGAGGGGAGAAATCCGACCATGACCAAAGCGGCCGCAGCAAAACAGAAGAGCGATGCCACGAAAACACCAGGCGGCCAACCACCCTCCCGGCTGATCGATGCGCGGATCAAGGAGCTCGGTGACTGGCGGGGCGAGACGCTTGCGCGCGTCCGGGCCCTCATCAGGGAAGCCGACCCCGAAGTGGTCGAGGAGTGGAAATGGCGCGGCGTTCCCGTGTGGTCGCATGACGGCATCATCTGCACCGGCGAGACCTACAAGAGTGTCGTGAAGCTGACCTTCGCCAGAGGCGCCTCGCTGGCGGATCCTGCAAAGCTTTTCAACTCGAGCCTCGAAGGCAACACCCGGCGCGCCATCGATATCCAAGAGGAAGAGAAGATCGATGAAAATGCGCTGAAGGCGCTCATTCGCGCCGCCGTCACACTCAACACGTCGAAGGCAAAGCGCCGGTAGTTGGCAGCTTCCCTTCTCCCTCTTGTCCCTCTTGGCTTTGTGCGGGGCGGGAGAGGGGGAAAGTCAGGTGATGCGGTCAGCAATCCAGCGTCGTGTCGCGCTCCCACTGCGTGAGATGGCGGCAATACTGGTTCCAATCATTCGTCTTGAGCTTGATGTAGGAAGAGGAAAAGTCGGAGCCAAGCGCCTCGAACAGATATTTGTCCTTCTCGAAGTTGCGTATGGCATCGAGCAGGTTGAGCGGCAGCTTCTTGGCACCCTTTACCTTGTGCCCCTCCGCATACATGTCGATGTCGAGCCGTTTGCCCGGATCCATCTTCTCATCGATGCCGTGGAAGCCGGCCGCCAGGATCACCGCCATCATGAGATACGGATTGGCGGCGTTATCGGGGAGCCGCAACTCGACGCGGCCCTCGTCGGGCACGCGCACCATGTGCGTACGGTTGTTGCCGCCAAAGGTCACCGTGTTGGGCGACCAAGTGGCGCCCGACAGCGTGCGCGGCGCATTGATGCGCTTGTAGCTGTTCACCGTCGGATTGGTGATGGCGGCGAAGCTCTCGGCATGATGCATGAGGCCGCCCAGAAAATTGTAGCAGAGGGGCGACAGGCCGAGCTCGCCTTTCTTATCGTGGAAAAGGTTGTTCCGTGCATTGTCCCACACCGAGATATGCACGTGGCAGCCATTGCCGGTGAGATTGACAAAAGGCTTCGGCATGAAAGTGGCCCGGAACCCATGCTTCTCTGCGATCGACTTCACCATGAATTTGAAGAAGCACAGCTGGTCGGCCATGGTCAGCGCGTCGTTGAAATTCCAGTTGATCTCGAACTGGCCGTTCGCGTCCTCGTGATCGTTCTGATAGGGCCCCCAGCCGAGCGCGATCATGGTCGAGCAGATTTCGGAGATGACGTCGAAGCGGCGCATCACCGCCGACTGGTCGTAGCAGGGCTTCTCCTGCGTGTCGCGTGGATCGGAAACCGCCGAACCGTCGGCATTGATGAGATGAAATTCGGGCTCGACGCCCGCCATCAGCTTCATGTTGCGCTTGGCGCATCTGTCGAGCAGGCCCTTGAGCACAAGCCGCGGCGCCTGGGCGACGGGCTTGCCTTCCATCCACGGATCGCCCGCGACCCAGGCCACTTCCGGCTTCCACGGCAACTGGATCACCGAATCCGCATCCGGCATGACGAAGAGGTCGGGATGGGCCGGCGTCATGTCGAGCCAGGTGGCAAAGCCGGCAAAGCCCGCACCCGATTTCTGCATGCTGGCGACGGCTTCCGCCGGCACCAGCTTGGCGCGCTGCGTGCCGAACAGGTCAGTGAAGTTGAAGAGGAAAAATTTAACTTTTTTGTCCTTGGCGTATTTTGCCAAATCCCCAGCCATAAAGGTCTCCTGTTTCCACCCTAGAACCTCACCGCACTCGGGTTCATCCCGAGTGGGTGAGGTTCGATTTCCTTGTTTTGAGCGCTTCCTTATCGCCAAAGTCGAGCAACTTTGGCGGGGAGCGCTCCGTTATAAGCCCTGCGGTTCGCAGACGATTTCAGTCTTGACCGAATTGGCGATGAAGCATTCCTCATGCGCCAGATGATGCAAGTGATCGAGTTCGGCGCGCGACGGCTGCTTACCGATGAACTGCACAAAAGGCTTGATGGTGCAGCGCGTCATGGCGATACGGCCCTCGGCGTTTTTCGCCATGATGCCTTCGGCATTGTCCTCATAGCGCTGCACGGTGAAGCCGGCCTTGGCCGCGTGATAGAGGAAGGTCAGCATATGGCAGCTCGAGATCGACGCGACCAGCGCCTCCTCGGGATCGATGCCGGCCGGATCGGAGAACGGCACGCGCACCACGCTCGGCGATGAAGAGGCGAGTACCGTCTGGCCGCCGTCGAAGGACCAGTGATGAGCGCGCGAATACTGGTTCTTGGTGAACTCGTCGGTATTGCTTTCCCACAATATGCGGGCGGTGTGGATGTGAGACATGTCTACCTCGTTGCCATGGCGACGGCAGCGCCACCCATGGCCACCGCGCTGCATTTGTTGGCGAGACGCATCGCCTTGGCGCTGCGAATGAACCGGCGGGCGCGGGCGGCGAGCAACACATAGCTGAGATCGATCGCGGCCAGCACGACGAACAGGGTCAAAGTGAGTTCGCCCCAGCCGATGAGCGACACATGTGCGAGATCGACGACGGTGGGCAGCAGCGCCATGTAGAGCACCATGATCTTCGGATTGCCGAGCGTGATGGCCAGCCCAGTGAGGAACAGCCGGAAGGGTGAATCCGCCGCGGGCAATTCGTTCTCTTCAGCCGAGACCGGTGCCGTCCACATTTTGCAGGCAAGATAAACGAGATAGGCGAGGCCCAGATATTTGATGGCGAGGAAGGCCAGGTGGAAGGTCTGGGCGATCACCGCAAGGCCGAGAACGGCAAAACCGAGCCAGATCGCCTCGCCTATCCACATGGCGGCGAGGAAGGGAATGACGCCGCGATGGCCGCGCGCGATAACCCGCGCGACGAGGGCGGCGACACTGGGTCCGGGCGAACCCGCCACCAAAGCGACGGTGCCGGCGAAGATGAGCAGAGCGGAAAAGTCCATAGGGAGTGTCTCCATTGCCGCATTCTATAGCCCGACTTCCCAGGCGAGTGAGAGGGCCAGTGCCAGGTCACCGAAGCAGGCCACTCGAGTCCCCTCGCCCCCTTCGGGGGAGAGGGAGGGCCCAATGCGCAGCATTGGGAGGGTGAGGGGGAACGGACGGCGAAATCGTACCGTCGGTTCCCCCTCACCCTAACCCTCTCCCCCGCAGGTGGAGAGGGGATATGTGCACAACTCCGCATCAATAGCCGTTCTTGCCCGGGATCCAATTAGTGCCGGCGAGGGGCACTTGCGCCATCGCCGCCGCCTCGACAGTGAGCGCCACAAGATCCTCGGGCTCCAGATTATGCACATGGCTCTTGCCACAGGCGCGCGCGATGGTCTGCGCCTCGAGCGTCATCACCTTGAGGTAGTTGGCAAGCCTTCGGCCGGCGAGCTTGCCGGATCAAGTCGTTTGGCGAGCTCCGGATCCTGCGTGGTGATGCCGGCCGGGTCGCTGCCCTCATGCCAGTCGTCATAGGCGCCGGCCGTGGTGCCGAGCTTCTGATATTCCTCTTCCAGATGCGGGTCATTGTCGCCGAGCGCCACCAGCGCCGCAGTGCCGATCGACACCGCATCCGCCCCGAGCGCCAGAGCCTTCGCCACATCGGCGCCATTGCGAATGCCGCCCGAGACGATGAGCTGCACCTTGCGGTGCATGCCGAGTTCCTGCAGCGCCTGCACCGCCGGGCGGATGCAGGCGAGTGTCGGCTGGCCGACATGCTCGATGAACACTTCCTGCGTCGCCGCGGTGCCGCCCTGCATGCCGTCGACGACGACGACATCGGCGCCCGATTTCACCGCGAGCGCAGTATCGTAATACGGCCGTGCGCCGCCGACCTTGATGTAGATCGGCTTCTCCCAATTGGTGATTTCGCGCAATTCATGCATCTTGATCTCGAGATCGTCGGGGCCGGTCCAGTCCGGGATGCCGGCAGGCCGAACGCTGGTCGATGCCCTTGGGCAGGCAGCGCATCTGCGCCACCCGGTCGGAGATCTTCTGACCAAGCAGCATGCCGCCGCCGCCGGGCTTGGCGCCTTGACCGACCACCACCTCGATTGCATCGGCTTTGCGCAAATCGTCCGGATTCATGCCGTAGCGCGACGGCAGATACTGATAGACGAGCGTTTTCGATTGCCCGCGCTCTTCCGGCGTCATGCCGCCGTCGCCCGTCGTCGTCGACGTACCGGCAATCGTTGCGCCGCGCCCGAGCGCCTCCTTGGCTTGCGCCGAAAGCGAGCCGAAGCTCATGCCGGCAATGGTGATCGGGATCTTGAGTTCGATCGGCTTCTTGGCAAAGCGGCGTGCCGAGCACGACATTGGTGCCGCATTTCTCGCGATAGCCTTCGAGCGGATAGCGCGACATCGAGGCGCCGAGGAACAGCAGATCGTCGAAATGCGGCAGCTTGCGCTTGGCGCCGGCACCGCGGATGTCATAGATGCCGGTCGTGGCGGCGCGGCGGATTTCCGACAAGGTGTAATCGTCGAAGGTCGCCGATTTGCGGGCGTGGTGCGGCGGCGTGTTGGGATCCATTTAAGCCCTCAGTAAGCATCGGCGTGATCGATGTTGAAATTATAGAGCTTGCGCGCCGAGCCATAGCGGCGGAAGTCCTTCGGATTCGGCCTTGATCTCGGCCTGATCGAGAAGCCGCTCGAGCTCGCTCAGATGGTCGCTCGCGCATTTCTTTCTCGATACAGTCGGCGCCGAGGCTGGCGACCTTGCCCCTCACATAGAGCCGCGCTTCATAGATCGAATCGCCCAGCGCTTCGCCGGCATCGCCGCAAACCACCAGATGGCCGCGCTGCGCCATGAAGGCCGACATATGGCCGACAGAGCCGCCGACCACGATATCGATGCCCTTCATCGAGATGCCGCAGCGCGACGACGGCATCGCCCTCGATGACGAGCAAGCCCGCCATTGCCGGTGGCGCCCGCCGATTGGCTGCATTGCCGTTGACCCGGACGATGCCCGACATCATGTTCTCGGCGACGCCGACGACCGGCATGGCCATGGATGATGATCTCGGCTTGCTTGTTCATGCCGCCGCAATAGAAGCCGACATGGCCCCTGATCTCGACCGTGATCGGCGCGTCGAGACCGCAGGCAATGGCGTGCTGGCCCTTCGGGTTCTTGACAAGCCAGTGTCGTTCATTGGTGTTCTTGGGCAATGCATGTGAGGCGCGAATTGACGCCCCGCACGCTCCTTTTCGAGATCGAGTTCGATCATATGCCCCAGCTCTTCGGATGTTCTTGCCAGCACTTCACGTCGAGCCATGTCAGTGGCCGCCCCAGTTATAGATGGTCTGCGGCGCCGGCTCCCAGATTTTCGCCTTGTCGGCGCCGGGCAGATGCGCGATGGCGCGGATACTCGGTCGCCATCGCCACCCAGTCGTCGGTCTCGGCAAGGACCGCATGCTTGCAGGCGATCGGATCGCGCACCACGGCGAATCCGTCATGCGTGCCGACGCAGAACGTGTAGAAGCCGTCGAGATCGCTTGATGCCGTCCTCGAGCGTCTCCTTCAGCGATGGCGCCCTGGCGCAGCTTCCAGGTCATATAAGCGGCAGCGACTTCGGTGTCGTTCTCGGTCTGGAATTCGAGGCCTTCGCGCTTGAGGTTCTCGCGCAGGCGGTTGTGATTGGAGAGCGAGCCATTGTGGACGAGGCAGAGGTCAGCGCCGGTCGCGAAAGGATGCGATCCCGCCGTCGTCACCGCACTCTCCGTCGCCATGCGGGTATGGCCGATGATGTGGCGTGCCCTTGGCCTTGTCGAGATCGAATTTGTCATAGACCTTCTCCGGGCAGGCCCGTCTCCTTGAAGATCTCGATCGCCTGGCCGGAGCCGACGACGCGCACCTCCGGATGATGCGCCTTCAACCACGCCGACCACCGCTCTTTCCTTGGCATTGGTGGTGAGGATGGCGTGATTGCCGATCTGCTGGGCCGAGCACCTGCTTCCTGGTCGCGCTCTTGAGCGCCGCACATCAATCTTCTTCCACTCGAATTTCGGATCGTCATGGGCGAGCGAGAACTTGGTCAAGCCCTTCTTCACCGGATTGCGATAGATGGCGACGCCGGCGGAATCGGGTCCGCGGCTCGTCATCTCGATGAGCATGGGCTTGAACATTTCGCCGAGTTTCGGCTGCAATTTCGGGTTCTTGAGATAGAGTCCGACAATACCGCACATGGCACGTCCTCCCGTTTGGTGAGGTTTTGCGACTATGTAACAGTGGCAAGGAGAATTTGCAACTGCGGGGAATAATTTTTTCCCCGTAGGAATGACTAATTGACCTCGACGATGAGCTCGCTCGGCCCTTGGCCGGCATTGATGGTCCAGCCCTCGACCGCGAGATCAAACGGACAGGAGGAAACGACACAGATGACGTCAATCAGCGCTTCCAGGACCACGAAGGCCCCAGGCTTGACCGGATTGGGCGGGGATAGGAAGCGCCCGTCCGACTCGACCCTTGTATGGGTGAAGAAATTGATGGGCTGGGGGATGACATCAACCTGATGGCCAAGGCGCCGCATCGCCACGCAAAGGTTCTCCGAACAACTGGCATGGGGGCCTTTATGGCCGAAAAATTCATAGCGAAACTGGTCGCAGGCGGCGATCATCATGTCATGGACGCCTTCGGCGCCGTCTTCCGCAAAGCGCAACATCGGACGCCTGAACCGCGAAAGAAATTCATCGCCGGCGCGCGGCCTTACGCAGAATGTGGTCACCCAGGTGTGGTTGGCAGAAAGCCATTCACCGACATTTTCGGCGTTATAGGCGAAGAAATCCGCGGCCTGGGCGCCTTTCGGCGTGGTGATGCGGATCGTCTGGCCGCGCAGGACCTTGATGGCGCGGCCTTCGCGCGACGGCACGATGATTTTCATGCTTATTCGTCCCGGCGGTAGCAGATGACGGAGAGATAGCGGATGGGCAGCTTGCGCAATTCTTCCGGCCCATGCGGCGCGTCGGCATCGAAGAACAAGGCATCGCCTGGCAGCATCGTATAGGTCTTGTCGCCGTGGCGATAAACCACCTCGCCTTCCAGCATATAGAGGAATTCGAGCCCGGCATGCTGGAAGGTCGGGAAGACGTCCGACTGGGCGGTGAGCGTGATCATATAGGGCTCGACCATAACCGGCCCATGCGGGCTGTGGCCAAGGAGCTGGTACTGATGGCCTGCCCGGGTGCCTCGCCGTTCGATAGTAAGTCCTTGCCCGGCCTTGACGAAAGTGGCGTCCCGGATTTCCTCATAGCCGCGGAAGAAGGCGGTGACCGGCACATGCAGCGCCCGTGACAGGGCCTGCAGCGAGCTCAAGGAAGGCGACGTAGCGCCATTCTCGATCTTCGACAGCATGCCGGCCGACATGTCGGCCGCCTTGGCGAGCTCGCTGATCGTCAGGCCGAGCTTTTCGCGGAAGCGCTTGACCTCGCGTCCGATCGACTCCTCGAGCAGCTTGCCGGGCGCCGGGCGATGTCTGGTGCGGCTCCTGATAGGGGAGCGATTGCTCTTGCCCTCGGGGCTTTCTAGGCCGCCCGCCATTTGCTTTAACCAAGGCCCGTTGCCTCCTTCGGACCTTCATAAAACGCGCGCTAGCCAAGCTCAACAGAAGCTTGAGTTTGCACTGCACAAGGGCCATAAGCACGGCCCGCACAGATAGAGAATGCGCAGAATCGACCTCCGCAAACTTGACCCATCTTGAACGGCTCGAGGCGGAGAGCATCCACATCATCCGCGAGGTTGCCGCCGAATGCGAGAACCCGGTCATGCTCTATTCGATCGGCAAGGATTCGGCCGTCATGCTGCATCTCGCCATGAAGGCCTTCTATCCCGCGAAGCCGCCCTTCCCCCTGATGCATGTCGATACCACCTGGAAATTCCGCGACATGATCGCTTTCCGCGATCGAGACCGTCGCCAAGCTCGGCCTCGACCTCATCGTCCATATCAATCCCGACGGCATCGGCCAAGAACGATCAATCCCTTCGATCACGGCTCGGCGCTCCACACCCAGATCATGAAGACCGACGCGCTGAAGCAGGCGCTCGACAAATATGGCTTCGATGCGGCCTTCGGCGGCGCCCGCCGCGATGAGGAGAAGTCCCGCGCCAAGGAGCGCATCTTCTCCTTCCGCGACGCGCGCCATCGCTGGGATCCCAAGAACCAGCGCCCGGAACTGTGGAACCTCTACAACGCCCGCAAGAACAAGGGCGAATCGATCCGCGTCTTCCCGCTGTCCAACTGGACCGAGCTCGACATCTGGCAATATATCTTCCTCGAGAACATCCCGATCGTGCCGCTCTATTTCGCCAAGCAACGGCCGGTCGTCATGCGCGACGGCCAGATGATCATGGTCGATGACGAGCGCATGCCGCTGCACCCGGGCGAGAAGCCGGAGATGCAAGATGATCCGCTTCCGCACGCTCGGCTGCTATCCCTTGACCGGCGCCATCGAATCCACTGCCGCGACACTTCTCGACATCATCCAGGAAATGCTGGTGACCACCTCCTCCGAGCGCCAGGGCCGCGTCATCGACAAGGATCAGGCCGCTTCGATGGAGAAGAAGAAGCAGGAGGGATATTTCTGATGTCCCGTTTCATCGAATTCCAGGGCGGCGATGTCGAAGCCTATCTGCGCGCGCAGGAAGAAAAGGACCTCCTGCGCTTCATCACCTGCGGCAGCGTCGATGACGGCAAGTCGACGCTGATCGGCCGGCTTCTCTATGAAGCCAAGATGCTGTTCGAGGACCAGCTCTCGGCCCTCGAAGCGGATTCGAAGCAAGTCGGCACGCAAGGCGGCGCCCTCGATTTCGCGCTCCTCGTCGATGGCCTCGCCGCCGAGCGCGAGCAGGGCATCACCATCGATGTCGCCTATCGCGCCTTCACCACCGACAAGCGCAAATTCATCGTCGCCGACACGCCGGGTCATGAGCAATATACCCGCAACATGGCGACCGGCGCCTCGACCGCCGATCTCGCCGTCATCCTGATCGATGCGCGCAAAGGCGTGCTCACCCAGACGCGCCGCCACACCTTCATCGCCACCTTGCTGGGCATCAAGAACATCTGTCGTCGCCGTCAACAAGATGGATCTCATGGACTATCGCCAGCGACGTGTTCGAGGCGATCGAGGAGGACTATCGCACCTTCGCCAAGGGACCTCGGCATCGAGGATTTCACCTGCATTCCGATGTCCGCCCTCAAGGGCGACAATGTCATCGAGCCCTCGGAAGCCATGCCCTGGTATCACGGGCCAACGCTGATGGCGCATCTCGAAACCGTCCCGGTCGGCGACGAGACGGGCGACAGGCGCCTTCCGCCTGCCGGTGCAATGGGTCAACCGGCCCGACCAGTCTTTCCGCGGCTTTTCCGGCACCATCGTCGAAGGCCCAGTGAAGCCCGGCGATGAGATCAGCATCGTGCCCTCGGGCCGCACCTCCAAGGTCGACCGCATCGTCACCTTATGACGGCGACCTTGCCGCTGCGTTCTCCGGCCAGTCGGTGACCATCACCCTCAAGGACGAGATCGACGTCAGCCGCGGCGATGTCATCTGCGCCACAACTGTCGCCGCTCGCCGTCGCCGACCAGTTCGAGACCAGCATCCTGTGGATGGGTGACGAGCCGATGCTGCCAGGCCGCCCCTATGTGATCAAGGCCGGCACCGCTCACCATTCCGGGCACGTTCGAGGCGCCCGAAATACAAGGTCAATGTCAACACGCTCGAGCATGTGGCGGCAAAGACCTGACCCTCAACGAGATCGGCGTGTGCAATCTCGATCTCGACCGCGCCATTCGCCTTCGCACCCTATGGCGAGAACCGCCATCTCGGCAGCTTCATCGTCATCGACCGCTTCACCAACAACACGGTAGGCATGGGGCTCATCAACTTCGCTCTGCGGCGCGCCGCCAACATCCATTGGCAGGCGATGGATGTGAACAAGGCTTCGCGCGCGGCCAAGGCCGGACAGAAACCGACCGTGCTGTGGTTCACCGGCCTGTCGGGCTCCGGCAAATCGACCATCGCCAATCTGGTCGAGAAGCAGCCTCCACGCCGCAGGCCACATCACCTACCTGCTCGACGGCGACAATGTCCGCCACGGGCTCAACAAGGATCTGGGCTTCACCGATGCCGACCGCGTCGAGAATATCCGGCGCGTCGCCGAAGTGGCGCGGCTCATGGTCGATGCCGGCCTCATCGTGCTCGTCTCCTTCATCTCGCCCTTCCGCTCCGAGCGCCTGATGGCGCGCGAACTCGTTGAACAAGGCGAGTTCGTCGAAATCTTCGTCGACACCCCGCTTGAAGTCGCCGAAGCGCGCGACGTCAAAGGCCTCTATGCCAAGGCGCGGCGCGGAGAGATCAAGAATTTCACCGGCATCGATTCCGACTATGAGGCGCCGGCTGAGCCCGAGCTTCGTCTCGACACGACGAAGCTCTCGCCCGAAGCGGCGGCGCAGGCGATCATCGCCCATCTCACCGAGTCGGGACGGCTGACGCCCGATGTCCCGGTCACCGATCCGCCGGGTTTCCAGTGACGGCATCATCTTCCATCCGCTTCACCTGGCTGAACGGGCCCGATATCGCCCGCCTCGCCATGACGGATGAGGAGATATTGGCTGCGGTCGAAGGCGGCCTTCTGGCGCAAGGCGAAGGCAAGACGGTGATCGAGCCCCGCATGCATCTGACGCCAGACCCCGCCTTTCGCGGGCATTTCAATGTGCTGCGCGGCTATGTGGCGCCGCTCGATCTCGCCGGCGTCAAAATCGTCGGCGACTATGTCGATAATTGGCAAAAGGGCCTGCCCTCGGAAATGGCCCTCCTCAATCTCTTCGATCCGCGCACCGGCATGCCGGTCGCCATTCTCGATGCGACGGCGATCACCGTGATGCGCACTGGTGCCCTGACGGCGCTGGGCGCCCGTCATCTGGCGCGCAAGGAGTCCAAGAGCCTCGGCCATGTCGGCGCCCGCGGCACCTCCTATTGGAACATCCGCCTGCTCGACCGCCTGTTCGATTTCGCCGAGATCCGCGTCCATTCGCGCCGCAAGGAGAGCCGCGAGGCTTTCGCCCAAACCCTGGAGCAGGATTTGCGCAAGAAGATCATCGTGACCGATGACTGGCGAAGCTGCCTTGAAGGTGCCGACATCATGGTCGAGGCTTCACGCCTGGAGCAGCGCGAAGAGATCTTCAAGACGGCCTGGATCAAAAAGGGGGCTTGCGTCATCCCTTATGGCACGGTGAGCGCCCTCGAGCTTTCGATGACTTCCACTATGGACAAGATCGTCATCGATGATTTCAGCCAGTTCCGGGCGGGTAAATTGGGCGCGCTCCGGCCTCATATCGATCAAGGCCTCATCAGCGAGGCGACCGTTCATGCCGAACTCGCCCAGATCGTCGCCGGCAGGAAGCCCGGCCGGGAGCGCGACGATGAAACGATCCTGTTCTGGCACCGGGGCCTGTCGCTCTCTGACATTGCGCTCGGCGCGGCGATGCTCGAGAAAGCCAGGAAGCTCGGCATCGGCCAGACTCTGATTTACGCGTAAGCACACTGACGCCCTATCCAGCTTTCACCCTCTCCCGCCCTGCGGGAGAAGGCGAAAAGTGGCGGGTGCCGAGGCTTGATTGCCTACTCGACAGCGGAAACAAGCTCACCCGTCCTCACCAACTCCGCCGCAATCCGCTCGATCTCTCGTCCCAGCGGACGGTCGTCATCGATGAAGTGCGCGATAGCGCGGACGCGGGCGTGAACCGGCGCCAGTTTCTCCGGCAATTTCCTGAGCCGAGCAAGATCGACGGCCTGGGCGCCGGCCAGCAATTCGAGTGCGACCAGAAGATCGAGGCGGTCGATGAGTTCTGCGAGCTTTTGCGCCGCGAGCGCGGAGAAGGTCGCCGCATCCTCTTGCCCATCAGCATTCTGGCTGGGCAGAATGGGCACCGGATTGGCGAGATGAATGATCTCGGCGCGCAGTGCCTCTGCCGGCTTGAGCAGCGGCGCGAAGCCGGCGCGATCGGCGCTGGTCGAGGAGAGGAGCGGCGGCAGATCGGAGAAAGCCGGGCTCATCAGCTTGGCGATGCGCGAGACGGAATTGGTCGCGGCGAGCGCCAGAGCCCGGGCCATGCCGTCGAGCACCAGCGTCAGATGCGGCATATGGAAATTGCTGGTGCCGATGATTCTTTCTTCATCGATGAGGACGACCGGATTGTCGGCGACGGAATTGAGCTCGACGGCGAGTGCTGCCTCCAGACGCTGGACTTCCGCACAGGCGGCGCCATGAACTTGCGGCATGCAACGGAAAGACAAGGGATCCTGGAAGCGCCGTGGCTTGCTGTCGGCCCCACCGAAGTCGGTGAGCGCCAGCAGTTCATCGCCGGCCTCGACTTCGCCGGGCTGCGGCCGGATGCGGGTCGCGGATTTCGCGAAGGGCGTCGGGTTGCCGCGGAAGCCGACGAAGGAAAGCGCGCCGGAGATCTGCAGCGACGTCACGGCGCGCCGCGCCCGAGCTGCTGCCAGCGCGGCGAGGCCGACCGAGAAGGCGGTCGAGTTGCACAAGACCTGCCCTTCCTTGGGCTTGAGCGTGAGCGGCTTGAGACCCGCTGCCGCCAAAGCGTCAAAAGCGGGCTTGCGCTCCCCCTTCACCAGGACCTCACCTTCACCGATCAGCGCGTGGGGCAGTGCCGCCATGGCGACGAGATCGCCGGCGCCGATCGAGGCATGACGCGGCATTACCGGGAGGATGTTGCGGTTGAGCACCTCGACGAGATAGTCGGCCAAATGTGGGCTCGCTCCGGCGGCGCCTGAGAGCAGCGTGTTGAGACGCGCGGCGATGACCGCGCGCACTTCGGGTGCCGTCAGCGGCGTGCCAAGCCCTTGCGCGCGGCCGCGCACCGTACGCAGGCTGAACTCAGCGAGCGCTTGCGCCGGCAGCATCTCGCCGGCCCGCGCACCGAGACCGGTATTGAGGCCATAGACCGGAATGCCCTCATCGAGATGCCGCTCGACAATGCGACGGCCCTTGTCGAGAAGCGGATGCATCGCGGCGTCGATGGCAACTTTCTCGCCGAAAGCGATCTTCTCGACGCTTGCGGGTGTGAGCGACCGGCCATCGAGGATCACGGGCGCCATGCGAGCATGGCTTCAGCGATCCGGCGCAAGACCGGCATGAGCTTCTTGACCTTGGCGCGATCGAGGCGATTCGAGCCGTCATTCATCAAATGGCAATCCTGCCCCTTCTCCATTTGCACGGCATGCACATTGTCTGCGGACTTGCCAAAGTGGCGAGTGATATGCCCGCCGATGAAGCGGCCATTCACGATTTGGGTGAGGCCGCTCTTCTCCATGATGCCAGCGATCCTCGCCTGCAAGGCGCCATCACAGCTTGCGCCATTGACGGTGCCGAGATTGAGATCGGGAAGCGTGCCGGGAAACAGCCGCGGCACGCGCGAGGCGATGGAGTGGCAATCGTAGAGCAGCGCATAGCCATGACGCTGCTTGACCCGCGCGATCTCGGCCGTGAGCCGGTCATGATAAGGCTGCCAATAGATCTCTCGGCGTCGCGCCACCTCCGCGGCCGGGACCTCTTTTCCGTTTTGATAGATCGGCGTGCCGTCGAATTCGATCGGGGGGCAGAGGCCCGTCGTCGCTTGTCCCGGATAGAGGCTTTCATCCTGGGGCGGGCGGTTAAGATCGATCACATAACGGCTGACATTGGCGCGGATGAGCGTGGCGCCGAGATCGGTGGCGAAGTCATAGAGCTTTTCGACATGCCAGTCGGTGTCAGGGAGCGTCTTCGCATGCGCCGTCAGCTGCGCGGCGATATCGCGGGGAAGCTCGGTGCCGGCATGCGGCACGGAGAAAATGAGCGGCGCCTCGCCCACACAAAGGTCATAGAGTGTCGTCACCTGATGTCCTCTTGGGCCCGAAGCTATAGCATCGGATGGACATCCGCGAAGCGCTTTTCACAATGCGGGTAGGCTTGTCCAGTATATGGCGCCTCGGAATGACGAGCGGTATTGCACCTTACGGAATAGTGTGTTGGGATCGGCATGGGGTAACTGGTTCAGAATGTAGCGCGAGACTACCGCCAGTCAGCAAGCCATCCGGTACAGGAAATTGGGAACGCACATGAGGGCTGACACCGACACAGCATCCGTCCTTCGCCCTCTCGATCTCGATCCGAGGAAGGCTGGGCGCCTTGATCGCGCCCCCTACGGCATCATCGATATCGGATCCAATTCGATTTGCCTGGTCATTTATGATCAGCTTGGTCGGGCGCCGTTGCCGCGCTTCAACGAAAAATCGCTCTGCCGCCTGGCCGACGGGCTTGCGCAGACGGGTATGATCGCCGCGGACAACTTCCGCCGGGCCGTCGAGGCCTTACGCCGGTTCCGCGCAATCGCCGATGCAATGGGAGTGACACGCCTCGACGCCACCGCGACGGAAGCGGTTCGCCGCGCCAGCAACGGCAAGTTCCTGGTCCAGGAAATCCGCGCGGAAGCCGGGGTCGATGTCCGCATTCTTACCGGCGCCGAAGAGGCTCGATATGGTGCGCTTGGAGTCATCTCCGGATTTTTCGGCCCGTCGGAGTCGTGGGCGACATGGGCGGCGGCAGTCTGGAACTCTCCGAAGCCCTCGACGACCGGGTCGGCGAGCAAAGTGTCTGCCTGCCGCTCGGCGCCCTGCCGATCGAGACCATCATGGAGCAGGAGGGAGAGGGCGCCAAACGTCGGATCGATGCGCTGCTCGCCAAAGAAGTCCCTTTGTCACTCGCCCACCCGACTTTCTTTGCCGTCGGTGGCGGCTGGCGCGCCTTCGCCAAGGCGCATATGCAGGCGACGGAGGCACCCGTTCAAGTGGTGCATGGCCATCGCATCGCCGCCCGCGAGGCGCGCGACTTCGCCAAGACCCTCTTGCAGATGTCGCCGGCAAAGATGATGGAACTGGGCGTCTCCCGGCGGCGCACCCGTACGCTGCCGGCCGCCGCCATGCTGCTCAACCGGGTGCTGAAGTATCTTGCGCCGGAACATGTAGTGTTTTCGGCACTGGGCCTTCGCGAGGGTTGGCTTTATGCGCAATTGGCGGATAATGAGCGCTATCTGGATCCGCTGGTCGAAGGCGCTCAGCTGATCGGATTGCATGCATCGCGGGTGCCTGAATTTGCCCCGGCCCTGGTTTCGTGGACCGAAAATGTGCACAAGAATGAAAAACCTGCCGACACCCGCCTCAGGGTGGCCGTGTGCGCTCTCTCAGACCTCGGCTGGCGCGATCATCTCGACATCAGGGCCGAGGAGAGCTATCGCCGCGTGCTCCAGTTTCCGTTCATAGGGCTGAACCATGTCGAGCGCGCTTTCCTGGCTGTCGCCATACATGCCCGCTATGCCGATCGGCTCGAAGGCGCCCTATCTTTCGGAAGTGTTGAAGCTCTTGCCTGCTGCGGATCGCCGCCGGGCGCAAGTGCTTGGTCGCGCCATTCTCCTCGCCTACAAGCTGTCTGGCGGCATGCCGTCGGTCCTGGCCAGCTCGCGTCTATCGATCGGCCCGAAGCGCTTGCGTCTGGAAGTCGGACGCGCCGCCCGCGTGCCCGACAGCGAAGCCGTCAGCGACCGCTTGTCCCTGCTGGCGGCCGTCGTCGGAAGCAAATCACAGGAAATTGCTGAATTCGCCGAAACAGACTGAATTCTAAAGGTTCAATGCTGCCCTGGGGCGCACGGTGACGAACGCGGTGATCATCCAAAGTGGATGCAATGCGAGTAACATATATAATGCGATTATGTGCTTACCGTCCCATTCCTGTAAGCTTGTAGAATGGAAACCACCGCTGCATCTCACGGCCCGGCCCGGCTCAGGACGGATCACGACCCCAAGGCCTTCGCGCTCGCCTTCGTGAATACATACGATCCGCTTCGTCCCATCGCTGATCTTTTCGCCAATCCCGAACATGCGCGCGTTTTCCTCAGCGAATGGTGCGAGATGAACTGGGACCTGGACTGGGGCAAGATCGCACGGCGCCTTCAGCTCTATCGCGACGACCTGCGCAACATCCTCACCCGTTACATGGCGGGCGCGCTTCCGCTCGACCAACTCACCAGCTATTTCGATCAAAAGCTCATGCATTGGCCGTGGATCGCGCACTCCGTCGCGAAGGAACGCTCCTTCCGCGTCGTCTTCGTGCCGTCACCGCAGTTGCAGCCGGTGCAACATATCGAAGCGGTGGTGACGCGCGGTATCGCCGATCTGATTGCCGAGTTCGGTCCCGAGCGCCTGCGCCAATGCGAGTCCCCGCCTTGCGAGGAGATTTTCATCGACCGTTCGAAATCACGCCGACAGCGCTTCTGCGGCAAGCGCTGCGCCACGCGCTTCAATGTGGCGATGTTCCGCAAGCGCCAGGCGGACTGAAGTTCGACATGCAGTTTCGTGACGACGACCTCACGCATTTCGCCTCTGACGGCGCACCAACTTTACCGCTGGCCGATCGGGAAGGCCATGTCGCGCATGACGGTGCGCGCATCTGGCATGCGAGCTATGGCGAAGGACCGCCGGTGATCCTGCTGCATGGCGGCCTGGGCCACAGCGGCAATTGGGCTCATCAGCTGCGAGCCCTGTTGGATGCAGGCTATCAGGTCATCCTGATCGACAGCCGCGGCCATGGCCAATCGACGCGCGACGATCGTCCTTACACTTATGAGCTGATGGCCTCCGACGTCCTCGCGGTGATGGACGCCCTTGGCCTCGGAAAAGCGACCTTGGTCGGCTGGAGCGATGGTGCCTGCATCGCCCTCGTGCTCGCCATGCAGGTGCCGGCGCGCGTCTAAGGCGTGTTCTTCTTCGGCTGCAACATGGATTCGAGCGGCACCAAGGAATTCGTCTCGACGCCGGTGATCGAGCGCTGCTTCAGCCGGCACGCAAAGGACTATGCAGGCCTCTCTGGCGCGCCGGACCGGTTCAATTCCCTCGTCGATGCGGTGAGCCTGATGATGAAGACCGAGCCCAATTATTCGGCCGCGGACCTCGCCCGAATCAAGACACCCGTGGCCATAGTCCACAGCGAGCATGATGAGTTCATCAAACCCGAACATGCCGGATATCTCGCTTGCAGCATTCCAGGCGCGGAACTCATTCGCCTCGCGGGCGTCAGCCATTTCGCGCCGTTGCAGCGGCCGGACTATTTCACCAGCGTGATGCTGGGCTTTCTCGGCAAGTTGCCTTAGGCGACGCCAAGGTCGCTCAAAAGATCCGGCACGAAGCTCTCGAACGCACCGCTCTCGACCATGTGCGCTACGGCCTCGATGTCGGTAGTGAATTCGCGATCGGTCTCGCGCGGCTTGGCTTTGGCGCGGATGAGCGCATAGGTCGCTTCCAGCGGCTCGGACGATGTGAGCGGCCGGCGGAAATCGATGCCTTCCGCGGCCGCCAGCAATTCGATGGCGATGATGCGCGCGAGATTGGCGTTCATCGGCGCCGAGCCGTCGCGCCCCATGCGTCGCCATGCTGACATGATCTTCCTGATTGGCCGAGGTCGGCACGCTGTCGACGCTCGCCGGATGCGCCAGCTGCTTGTTCTCGCTCATCAGCGCAGCCGCCGTGCATTGCGGGATCATGAAGCCGGAATTGAGCCCGGGATTGCGGATGAGGAAAGGCGGCAGCAGCGAGATCGTCGGATCGATCAGCGCGGCGATGCGCCGTTCGCTGATCGAGCCCATCTCGGCGATGGCCATGGCAATGATGTCGGCCGCGAAGGCGACCGGCTCGGCATGGAAATTGCCGCCCGACAGCACCGCGCCATCCTCGGCGAAGACCAGAGGATTGTCGGAGACGCCATTGGCCTCGATGATCAGGTACGCGCCGCGTTGGCGAGGAGATCGAGGCACGCCCCCATCACCTGCGGCTGGCAGCGGAAGGAATAGGGATCCTGCACCCGGTCATCGCCGGTCAGATGCGAGGCGCGGATGGCGCTGCCCGCCATGCAGCCGGCGGTAATGCCCGGCGGCAAGCTGCTGGCCGGGATGCGGCCGCAAGGCGTGAATGCGCGGATCGAAGGGCGTGTCCGAGCCCATGACCGCATCGACCGACAAGGCGCCGGCGAGAATTGCGCCGGCCGCATTGCGCTCGGCGGCGATGAGGCCCGAAAGGGCAAGCGCAGTCGAGACCTGCGTGCCGTTGAGAAGCGCCAGGCCTTCCTTGGGCCCGAGCGGCACGGGTGTGAGGCCCGCCGCGCGCAAGCGCCTCGCTGCCCGCTCACGCGTCTCGCCCTTGACGATAGCTTCGCCTTCGCCGATCAGCACGAGGCTGAGATGCGCGAGCGGCGCGAGATCGCCCGAAGCGCCGACCGATCCCTGCCCCGGAATCACCGGCAGAATGTCCGCGATTGAGGAGCTGCGACCAGCGTCTCCATGGCCCGGACGCTGATGCCGGAAGCACCCTGCGAGAGCGCATTGATCTTGAGCAACAGGATGAGTCCGCACGATCGCCTGATCGAGCGGAGCGCCGACGCCGGCCGCATGCGAGCGCACGATATTGATCTGCAGCGCGGAGAGATCGGCATGCTGCGATGCGCTGCTTGGCGAGCTTGCCGAAGCCGGTATTGACGCCATAGATCGGCATCGCCGGTGGCGAGGAGCCGCGCTACCGTCTCGGAGCTGCGGGCGATGGCAGCGCGCGCTGTCTCGCGAGAGCTCGACCTTGATCGGTCCCGCCAAGCGCCCTGCGGATATGGTCGAGAGTGAGCGGCTTTTCGCCAATGCGGATCGTGGTCATCGACAACCTCAGTCGGTAAGCCGCTTCACGGCGGCGCGAAAATTCCTCGAATATCGCGTCTTCGCTTGACATGGCGGCGGTCCTCGACCACGCGATTGCCGGCGACGAAGACGTCGCGGACGCAAGCGTTGCCGCCGGAAAAAATCCAGCTGTCGAGGGCGGCATCGCCCGCGCGGCCGATGAGCGCCGGATGCTCATCATCGAGCACGGCGATGTCGGCGCGGTAGCCCGGCGCCAGCGCGCCGACGGGCTGAGCCATGGCATGTGGCGCCGCCCTTGAGCACGGCATCGAGCAGGCTGCGCCCTGTCGACTTGCCGGGCCGCCGAAGCCAGCGCATTGCGGGTGCGGTCGCGCAGGCGCTGCGAATATTCGAGCATGGCGCAGATCCTCGGCCGGGCTGACGCGTGATATGGCTGTCGGAGCCGATGGCGATGGCGCCCTGCGCCTTGAGAAAGCTGTCGGCCGGAAATATGCCGTCGCCGAGATTGGCCTCGGTCGTGGGGCAAAGGCCGGCGATCATACCGGACTTCGCAATGCGCTGCGTTTCATCAGCCGTCATATGGGTCGCATGAATGCGCGCACCAGCGGCTCGATATCGTCAAACTTGTCGAGCAGATACTCCACCGGCCGCCTGCCGCCCGACCAGGCGAGGCAGTCATCGACTTCCTTGGTCTGCTCGGCGACATGGATATGGATGGGCGCCGATGTCCGCTCCATGCGATCGAGGCCGGCGATGACGTCGTGAGAAGCTCCTTGGTCACGGCCCGCAATGAATGCGGCGAGATGCCGAGCTGCCGCAACGGATTGGTCTCGCATGGCCGTTGTCGAGGCTCTCGAGAATCTTCAGGAAGCGAGTCGGCATCATTGATGAAGCGGCGCTGGCCCGGCGGCCGGTGATTGCCCGCCAAAGCCGCCATAAGCATAAAGTGTCGGCAGCAAGGTGATGGCGATGCCCGCTTGCTTCGGCCGCCGAAAGGCAGCGCGAGGACATCTCGGCCGGCTCATCATAGGGCGTGCCGTCCGGCTGGTGATGCAGATACTGGAATTCGCCGACGACGGTAGAGCCCGCTTTTCAGCATCTCGACATAGAGCTGCGCTGCGACGGCCTGAAGATCCTCGGGACCGAGCTTGAGCGCAAAGCCATACATCACTTCGCGCCAGGTCCAGAAGCTATCGGCGCCAGGCCCTGCCCTTCCGCAAGCCCCGCCATGAGGCGCTGATGGGCATGCGAATGAACGTTGGGAACGGCCGGAATAGCGATGCCCTTCGAGCTATTGGCCGATCATGTCGGCGCCGCCGGTCTCGACCTTTTCGATCATTCCGTCGGCGATCAACGGTGACGGCGACGTCAGTCTGCCCAGCCAGAGGGAGAAGGGCCGAAGTGAAACGCAACTTGCGTTGTGCCATGCATCTGACTATACTGTATATACAACCTTATACAAGTGGGTTCTGCATGCTTCTCAACCAATCTCAAGCTCGCCACCATGGCTCGAGGCCAGCCTTACGGGCTGATCGAGGACGGCGCGGTCGTCATGGAAGACGGACGGATCGCCTGGGTCGGTCCGCGTCGGGACACGCCCGCGCATAGGCCCGCAAGACCGTCGACTGCGGCGGACGGCTTCTCACCCCTGGCCTGATCGATTGCCACACCCATCTCGTCTATGGCGGCAACCGCGCCGACGAATTCGAGCTGCGCCTCAATGGCGTCACCTATGCCGATATCGCCAAGGCGGGCGGCGGCATCCTGTCGACGGTGCGCGCCACGCGCGAGGCCAGCGAAGCTGAGCTCGCTCGATCGGCATCGACGCCGGCTCGATAGCCTGCTGGCCGAAGGCGTCACCACGGTCGAGATCAAGTCGGGCTATGGTCTCGATGTCGAGACCGAACTCAAAATGCTCAAGGTGGCGCGCAAGCTCGGCGACGCTGCGCCCCGTCGATGTCGTCACGAGCTTTCTCGGCGCCCATACTTTCCCCGCCGAATATCGCGACGACCACGCCGCCTATGTCGACATCGTCTGCGAGCAAGGCCTTGCCCGCTGTTGCCGAAGCAAGGCTTGCCGATGCGGTCGATGCCTTCTGCGAGGGCATTGCCTTCTCCGTCGACGAGACGGAGAAGGTCTTCGCCAAGGCGCAAGAACTTCGGCCTTCCGGTCAAGCTCCATGCCGAGCAGCTCTCCAATCTGGGCGGCGCGAAGCTCGCGGCGCGTTATGGCGCGCTCTCCGTCGATCATATCGAATATCTCGACGAGGACGGCGTCGCCGCCATTGCGCAGCTCAGGCACGGTCGCGGTGCTGCTGCCGGGCGCCTTCTACTATCTGAGCGAGAAGCAGCAGCCGCCGGTTGCCGCGCTTGCGCGCAGCACAAGGTGCCCATCGCCATCGCAACCGATCTCAATCCCGGCTCATCGCCCGTCCACTCCCTGCTCACCACCATGAACATGGCCTGCGTCCTCTTCGGCCTGACGCCCGAGGAAGCGCTGCGCGGTGTCACCGCGAACGCGGCGCGCGCTCTTGGGCCTCAAGGACCGCGGCGTGATCGCGCCGGGCATGAAGGCCGATCTCGTTCTGTGGAATGCCGAGCGGCCCGGCGACCTCGCCTATCCCTTGGGCTTCAATCCCTTGCGCCGCCGTGATCCGGAATGGCGACCTCGTGCGGGGCACGCCTCCGATGAACCAGCTGCAGCCGCTCTATGCCAAGGTCAAGGAGCATATCCTCGAGCACATCCGCTCCGGCGCCTGGGCGCCGGGCACGCGCGTGCCTTCCGAGAACGAACTCGTCGAAGCTTTCGGCATCTAGCCGCATGACCGCCAACCGGGCGCTGCGCGAACTCACCGCCGACGGCTTCCTGTCGCGCGTTCCCGGGGTCGGCACCTTCGTGAAGGAGCCGCCGGCCCGCTCGAGCCTGCATGGAACTGCGCAACATCGCCGAGGAGATCGCCGCAGCGCGGCCATCGCCTATGCGGCTCATATCGAACAGCGCGGAACGGTCGCGGCAACTCCGGCGCTTGCCGAAGAGTTCGAAATGAAGCTTCCGGCAAGGCTCTTCCATCTGGTGATTGTGCATGACGAGAATGGCTTGCCGGTGCAGCTCGAGGAGCGCCATGTCAATCCCTTCACCGCGCCGCGATTTCCTCGATCAGGATTTCGCAAGCGATGACGCCGACCGCCTATCTCATCGCCGCCGTGCCGGTCGATGAGCTCGAGCACACGGTCGAGGCCATCATGCCGACGCCGCTGAGCAGCGCGCTTTGCTCGACATCGGCGAGGCCGAGCCCTGCCTCGCGCTTCATCGCAGGAGCTGGAGCAAGGGCCATGTCGTGACCGTCGCGACCCTCACTCTATCCCGCCAGCCGCTACGCCCTTCACAGCCGCTACAAGACCTCACCCTCCGGAACGCTGAGCCAGTAGGAGTTTCCCCAAGATGAACACGCGCCGCGACAACACCCGCATCATCAGGTCCCCGATCGGGTCCACAGATCAGCGCCAAGAGCTGGCTCACCGAAGCGCCCTTGCGCATGCTGATGAACAATCTCGATCCGGGCGTCGCCGAGCGGCCCGAGGAGCTTGTCGTCTATGGCGGCATCGGCCGCGCGGCGCGCAACTGGGAGGCCTTCGACCGCATCGTCGCGTCCCTGCGTTCGCTCGAAGAAGACGAAACGCTGCTCGTGCAATCGGGCAAGCCCGTCGGCATTTTCCGCACCCACAAGGATGCGCCGCGCGTGCTCATCGCCAATTCCAATCTCGTGCCGCACTGGGGCGACTGGGACCACTTCAACGAGCTCGATCGCAAGGGCCTCATGATGTATGGCCAGATGACGGCGGGCTCGTGGATCTATATCGGCACCCAGGGCATCGTGCAGGGCACTTACGAGACCTTCGCCGAAGTCGGCCGCAAGCATTATGGCGGCAATCTCAAGGGCAAATGGTTCCTGACCGCGGGTCTTGGCGGCATGGGCGGCGCGCAGCCGCTCGCCGCGACCATGGCCGGCGCCTCGATGGTCGCCATCGAATGCCAGCCGTCGCGCATCGAGATGCGGCTCAAGACCCGCTATCTCGACGACGAAGGCGGCAACCATCGACGAAGCGCTCGAAATCATCGAACGCTCGCACAAGGCCGGCAAAGCCGATCTCGGTCGGCGTGCTCGGCAATGCGGCGGAAATCCTGCCCGAGATCGTCAAGCGCGGCATCAGGCCCGATGCGCTGACCGACCAGACCTCGGCGCATGATCCGGTCAATGGCTATCTGCCGGCCGGCTGGACGCTTGCCGAATGGGAAGAGAAACGCGCAGTCCGATCCCAAGGCGGTCGAAGCCGCGGCCATGGCATCCATGCGAGTCCATGTCGCAGGCCATGCTCGACTCTCCACAAGGCGGGCGTCCCGACGCTCGACTACGGCAACAACATCCGCCAGATGGCCTTCTGATATGGGCCTCAAGGACGCCTTCGCTTTCCCGGGCTTTGTGCCCGCCTATATCCGCCCGCTCTTCTGCCGCGGCATCGGTCCCTTCCGCTGGGCCGCACTTTCCGGCAATCCGGAAGACATCTACAAGACCGACCAGCGCGTGAAGGAACTGATCCCCGACGATCCGCATCTGCACAACTGGCTCGACATGGCGCGAGGAGCGCATCGCCTTCCAGGGCCTGCCGGCGCGCATCTGCTGGGTCGGCCTCGGCCAGCGCCATCGCCTGGGGCTCGCCTTCAACGAGATGGTGAAGAAGGGCGAGCTCGAAGCGCCGATCGTCATCGGCCGCGACCATCTCGATTCGGGCTCGGTCGCCTCGCCCAACCGCGAGACCGAAGCGATGCTCGACGGCTCCGATGCGGTTTCCGACTGGCCGTTGCTGAATGCGCTGCTCAACACCGCCAGCGGCGCCACCTGGGTGTCGATCCATCACGGCGGCGGCGTCGGCATCGGCTATTCGCAGCATGCCGGCATGGTCGTCGTCTGCGACGGCACGCGACGACGCGGCGCGGCGCCTCGAACGCGTGTTGTGGAACGATCCGGCCAGCGGCGTCATGCGCCATGCCGATGCGGGCTATGACATCGCCATCAACTGCGCCAAAGAACAGGGCCTCAAGCTGCCCTCGCTTGGCATTGGTCTTTGAGGGCGACAATGACACGGCACACGGCGTCCCTGGTCATCACCGGACATGATCTCGATTTCCGTAGCCTGGCGAAGGCCGCGGCGGGAAAGCATCCTGTCACCATCGCCTCCGATGCTTTCGCGGCGATCGCCGCGGCGCGACACGTGGTCGATACCATTCTCGCCGAAAACGTGCCGGCCTACGGCATAACCACCGGTGTCGGTTCCCAAAAGGATTTCGCCGTCGATCCGGCATTGGCCGCCGCCTACAATGCGAGGCTCCTCGCCGCGCATGCGACGCGCGTGCCGGGGCCGACCTTGCCGCCAGAGGCCGTGCGCGGCGCCATGATCTTCCTCGCCAATCAGGTCGCCAACGGGCTCTCGGGCGTGTCGCCGGAACTCGTCGAGTTGATCGCTGGGGCGATCAATGGCGACAAGATGCCGGAGATCGACGGCTCGGGCTCGGTCGGCGCGTCCGATCGCGTGCCCAATGCGTAATTGTCGCATTGGCTGCTCAACAGTCCGGAAGCGAAGAAGCTTGGGTTGCCGCGTCCCAAGGAAACGCTCTCGCTCATCAACAATAATGCCATCTCACTGGCGCAGGGTGCCATCGCTCTTGCCTCTGCCGAGCGCCTGCTCGCCGCCTTCGATCTCGCGTCATCTGCAGCGCTCGAGGGTTTCCGCGGCAATCTCGGCTCAATATCGGAAGCGGCGAACCGCGCCCATAAGCGCGAAGGCCAGCGCCGCGCCGCGGGGCGCCTGCGCCACCTCCTGGCCGACAGCCGCTTGTGGAACACGGGCGAAGCGCGCTTGCTGCAGGATCCCTTGTCCTTCCGTTGCATCGCAAGTGCATGGCGCGGCTGCCGAGGGCTTCGCCTCGGGTGCAAAGATCTGGAACTCGGAGCTGAACTCGGTCAACGACAATCCGATCATCGATCGCGAGTCCAAAGGTGCCGTCTCGAACGGCAACCCGCCTCACTTTGGCGGCCGATCATCTGCGCCAGGCGCTGGGCAAGATCTCAGAACTCGCAGGCGAGCGTGTCCACAAGCAGCAATGGCCCGCTTTCACCGGCCTCCCGACGGGCCTTGCCGAAGAAGGCGGCGCCGTCGGCGGCGCGCAGTTTCTCAACCTTGGCCACATCACCGCCTCTCTCGTCACCTCGGTGAAGATTTGGGCCCGCCCGAGCCTGCTCACCTCTGTGGGGCAAGTGGCCGATGGCGTCGAGGACACGGCGAGCCATGCGCTTCATGCGGTGCACGACCTGATGCGCGTCATCGATGCCGGCTGGAAGATCGCCGGCCTCGAACTCATGATCGCGGTCTGGGCGATGAAGCGTCGGCGCCTCAACAAAGAGAATCTCGGCCGCGGCATCCGCCCGGCCTTCCAGATCATCGGCAAGATGATGCCGATCGGACGCGAAGGCGAGACGATTTTCGATATCGCGCCCTTGATCGCCGAATTGCAGTCGGGCGACCTTCTCGATCGCGCCTTGACGGAAGCGCAAGAGACTGTCGATCTTGGTCTGGAGAAGTAGCGAACGAAAAATAAAGCGTGACGGGACAAAGCCATCACGCTTCAGCGAGCCTGTGTGTCCTATTCGACTTTGGCCGTCACGCGCAGATAGGTCGCGGGAATCGATGTCGATCCCTTCGTGGCGCTCGCATTCTGGCTCTCGAACAGGGCGTCGAGCTCCTTCTTGAGGTCGCCGGCGTGGCCGGCCTTTTCGGCGGCATCGAACGCATTCATCGTCGGTCCGTAATAGTCTCTGAATTGATCCACAAAGGCCGAAGGCGTGCCCGGAAAATCGAAGCGGAATGTGTCGCGCACGCAGGACACGTTCTCTTGTCTGACACCTGCCTGGCCGAAGCGCTCCACGACATTCGTTTCCACCCCCCACAGCATCGGGCTCACGAAGCCCTCGGGCGGAGGCGGCGTATAGGCAGCGCTGATCTTCAGGATCTGCGCGACGAGCGTCGGGTCATTGGGTATCCAGTTACCCATCACGATGCGTCCGCCAGGCTTGGTGACGCGCACCATTTCCTTTGCGACATCGAAAGGCTTCGGCGCGAACATGGCGCCGAAGATGCTGACCACGAGGTCGAAGCTCTTGTCCTCGAGTTCCGTGAGAGCGGTCGCATCGCCTTCCTCGAATTTGAGATTGGCAAGTTCATATTCGCGGGCACGCCGGTTGCCGGCCTCCACGAGGTTGCGCGCGATATCGACACCCAGCACCTGTGCGCCGCGCCGAGCCTCCGGCACCGCCGTGGTGCCATCGCCGCAGCCGAGATCAAGAACCTTCATGCCCTTCGCGATGCCGAGCTTCTCGACCAACTGATCACCGCTTTCGCGCATCGTGGCGGCGATGCGGGTGAAGTCGCCTTTCTCCCAAAGAGCCTTGTTCGGATTCATAGTGACCTCCATCCAATTGCTGGAATGCCTGACAGCACGGAGGCGCGAATACTCAGAAATACTTGGGGAGCGCAAGGAAAAACGTGACGCGACTGTCACAAAACGACGTGGACGGAATATCTTGCCCAATAGGCCGCAAGTTATTTCTCTGATAACCAAATTCGGGTCGCTCGCCACCCGGCAAGGGTGAGGCAATGGGGAGCGGTCAAGCTTTGACGTTCAGATTTCGCGGATCATAGAGCGGCTCGAGATGCACACGCGCTTTGACCACGTCCCTCGCCACTACGAGCTCATAATCACCGTCGAGCGCATAGGCGTCGTCGACGCCGGCAGCGTTGCGCACATAGCCATAGCCGATCGGCTTGCCGACCGTATAGCCATAGCCGCCGCTGGTGAGATAGCCGGCCAAGGCGCCATTGCGCAGGATGGTCTCGCGCCCGAGGAGCACGATGGAAGGATCGTTCGTGGTGAAGCCGGCGAGCATCTTCGGCAAAGGCGACGATTGCCGCCTTCTCGCAGGCCTCGCGGCCCAGGAAAGCCTGCATTCGCTCTTGAGCTTCACCGCCCAGCCGAGCCCCGCCTCGAAGGGATTGTCATTGGCAGTGATGTCGGAGCCCCAGGCGCGGTAGCCCTTTTCGAGCCGCAGCGCTTCCAAGCGCACGATAACCGGCAGGGACGATGCCATGCGATGCGCCCGCCTGCATCAGCGCATCGAAGACATCGCCGGTCGCGGCGATCGGCATATGAAGCTCCCAGCCGAGCTCGCCCACATAGGTCACGCGCAGAGCGCGCACATGTGTGGCCGGCGATCTCGATCTCGCGCACATGGCCGAAAGGGAATGCCGTGCATTCGACATGTCGGCCTTGTCGACCGCGGCGATCACGTCGCGCGACTTCGGGCCCATCACCGAGAGCGTGCCCCAGCCTTCCGTCACATCTTCGATCCGCGCATCGAGCCCAGGCCTGATGTGATCCCTGATCCAGGCGAAGATCATGGGTGCGGAAGCCGGTGCCGGTGACGATATAGAAATGATCTTCGGCGAGGCGCGCGACGGTGAGATCGCATTCGATGCCGCCGCGCGAATTGAGCATCTGCGTGTAGGTGAGCCGCCCAGCCGCACGCGCGACTTCGTTGGCGCAAATCCAGGAGAGCGCCTCGGCGGCATCCTTGCCGCGCAGCTCGATATTTGGCGAAGGAAGACTGGTCGAAGACGCCGACGCGCTCGCGCACCGCCCGGTGCTCCTCGCCCACCGCATCGAACCAGTTCTGCCGGCCCATGGAATAGATGTCTTTCGGCTCGGTCCCAACGGCTGCGAACCAGTTCGGCCGCTCCCAGCCGAGCTTCGAGCCGAAGCAGGCATTGAGCTTCTTGAGCCGCTCATAGAGCGGCGAGACGATGCGCGGCCGACCGCTCTCATACTCCTCATGCGGAAAGCCGATCGTGTAGTGCTTGCCATAGGCTTCGAGCGTGCGCTCGTAAACCCAGTTGCGGTCCTTGTGCAGATCGGAGAAGCGCCGGATATCGACGACCCACAGATCCATCGGCGCCTCGCCCGCGCGACCCATTGCGCAAGCACCCAGCCCGCACCGCCGCCGCTCGCAATGCCGAAAGCATTGAAGCCCGCGCCGACATAGAAGTTCTCGAGCTCCGGCGCCGCACCCAGGATGAAATTGCCGTCGGGCGTGAAGCTCTCCGGCCCGTGGATCATCTTCTTGATGCCGGTCGTTCTCGAGCGCCGGCACGCGCGCCAGGGCCTGCGCCATATGCTGCTCGAAATGATCCCAGTCGTCTTCGAAGAGCTGGAACTCGAAGTCGGAAGGCACGTCGCCGAGCGTCCAGGCTACTGCGGATCGGGCTCGTAGCCGCCGAACACCAGTCCGCCGACCTCTTCCTTGAAATAGGTGCGCCGGTCGGGGTCGCGAATCGTCGCGACATCGGTCGCAAGCCCCTCGACCTTCTCGGTGATGACATATTGATGCTTGACCGGCTGCAGCGGCACGCTGACGCCCGCCATGGCGCCCAGTCTGCCGCGCCCATTGCCCGCCGCAATTGACGACTTTCTCGCAAGCGATCCGGCCGTGATTGGTCCTGACCGCGACGACCCGTCCTTCGTCGATCTCGAAGCCTTCGACGCGCACGCCTTCGAGCAACCTGGCGCCATGCATGCGCGCACCCTTGGCGAGCGACTGCGCGATGTCGGAGGGGCTCGCCTGGCCGTCGGTCGGCAGGAAGCTTGCGCCGACGAGGTCGGAAACCTCCATCAACGGCCACATCGCCTTGACCTCGTCTGGCGAGAGGAGATGCATCTCCATGCCGAAGCTCTGCGCCGTGGTGGCGAGTCGCTTGATATTCGATCCAGCGGTCCTCGTTGCAGGCAAGCCGCAGGCAGCCGGTCATCTTCCAGCCGGTTTCGAGGCCCGTTTCCTTGTCGAGGCTTCTTGTAGAGATCGACCGAATATTTGAGAACCTGGGTGATCGAGGCCGAAGAGCGCAACTGGCCGACCAGTCCCGCCGCATGCCAGGTCGAACCCGATGTGAGCTTGTTCTGCTCGAGAAGAACGACATCGGCCTTATGGTCGCGCGCCAGATGATAGGCGGTCGAGCAGCCGATGATGCCGCCGCCGATCACGACGATCTCGGCGTGGCTGGGAACTGAGCTGGTCATGAGCTTCCCATAGCGGTCATGGAACGTCTTCGAGCACTCGCTTCAAAGCGGCCGAGATATTCCTCGGCATAGGCCACATAGTCGACGCCCGGCGCATTGAGATGGAGCTCCGAGACCATGCCCCACATCGCTTCGCGCAAGGCCGAGGCCGTCTTCATCGCATCGAAGGCGCGCCGCACCGCCTCATCGGCGGCGTTCTCGAAATAGATCTCGAGCAAGCGCTGCTCTTCGGCCTCGCTGAAGGAATTGTTGGCGGCGATATTGGCGAGATCGAACATCGCGGTGCCGAAGCCGCCATATTCCCAGTCGATGAGCCACAGTCGCTTGCCGTCATCCATGAAATTTGTCGGGCAGCAGATCGTGATGGCCGAAGACGATCGGCAACGGCACTTGCGCGTCTTCAAGCTTATCGACCGCTCGCAAGCCAGCGCGGAATATCGGCGACCATGCCGGTGGCTTCGCGGCTCTCAGCGTTTGCGCGTAGTCGCGCAACACATGAAAGACCCAGAAGATCGCGCCGGGCCCGGTCATCGCGCCGCCGCATGTCGCGGTGGCAGCGTCTTGACGATCTCGACGCAGCGCACCGAATTCGCCCGCACATCGGTCTTCGCGTATAGGTGTCGCGCCTTGATATAAGCGCACCACCATGATGCCCGGCTCGGCTATGGACGACGTTCGGGCGACAGGCCCGCTTCGAAGGCGGCGCGCGTGGCACCGAAGCTCGCGCTCGCGGAAAACATGATGGCAAGGGATAGTCCTCGCCGACCCGCGCGACATATTTGCCCGTTTGCGTCCTTGACGGTGAAGCTCGCATTGCTCACCCCGCCGGTCAGCGGCTTGAGCGTCGATCGCGCCCTTCCAAAGCGCAAGGCCGCGCACGCGCTGTTCCGCGGTCTTGCTCATGCTCAGGCCATGCGTTCCCATTTTGCTTTCATGCGCTGACCCAGGCGGTGATCAGGCGGTCGGCGATGATGCCGATGAAGGCGATGGCGAGGCCCGCGACGATGCCCTTGCCGGCATCGGCCTTGGACAGCGCCTTGAACACTTCCTGGCCGAGATCGCGGGTGCCGATCATGGCGCAGATGATGATCATGCTGAGCGACAGCAGGATCGTCTGGTTGATGCCGAGCATGATCTCGGGCATCGCGACCGGCAATTGCACCCGCCAGAAGAGCTGCCGCTTGGTGCAGCCCGACACGATGCCCGCTTCGATCAGCTCATGCGGCACCTGCCTGATGCCGTGATTGGTGTAGCGGATGGCGGGCACGATGGCGAAGGCGACGGTGGCGATCAGCGCCGTCACATCGCCGACCCGGAACAGCATCACGACCGGAATGATGAAGCAGAAGGAGGGGATCGTCTGCAGCGTATCGATGATCGGCGTCACGATCTTCTCGAACCGGTCGCTGCGCGAGCGAGCACGCCGATGGGGATGCCGAGTGCAGCGGCGACGAAAGGAAGGCGGCGCCGCACAGATAGAGCGTCGCCATGGTCTGCACCCACAGGCCGGTCACCGCGCAGAAGGCTCGCAAGCAGCGCGACGATGAGAGCCAGCCGCCAGGCGCCGAGGCGGATAGCCGGCAAAGCCGAGCACCAGCACGACACCGAGCCAGGGCAGGCCTTCGAAAAAAGCGCGCAGCGGATTGAGCACATAGATGAGAAAGCCGATGCGCACGACCTCGATCGACATCGAAGAAATTCACGGTCATCCAGTCGACGGCCGCCTTCCACAGCGGCGCCGTCGTGAAGGTGATCTCCGCTGGCACCTTGGCGAAGGCCGGGAGAACGAGGCCCATCAAGTGTCGTCGCGAAGAGGATGAGCGAGCGATCACAAGGAGATTGGGATGGCGCGCTGCCAGGACCTGGCCACTGCCTCCTTGCCTCACGGCCGCTGCACCGCGGCGGCCTGGCTCAGGCGGTCGAGCACGATGGCGAGAATGACGATGGCCAGGCCCGCTTCCATCGCCTGCCCGACCTTGAGCGCACGCAGCGCCAGCAGCACGTCATAGCCGAGCCCGCCGGCGCCGATCATCGAGGAGATGATCACCATGTTGAGCGCCAGCATGATGACCTGGTTGACGCCCATCATCAGCGACGGTTTGGCGCCGGGCACCAGCACGCGCCACAGTTTCTGCCGCCTCGTGCAGCCCGCCATGTCGGCGAAATCCTTGATCTCCTGCGGCACCTTGGCGAGGCCGAGCATCGGTGGCGCGCACCATCGGCGGCGTGGCGAAGAGGCCGGTGGCGAGCAGCGCCGAAACCGGGCTGTTGCCGAACAGCAGCAGCATCGGGATGAGATAGGCGAAGGTCGGGATCGTCTGCATCAGGTCGAGCGCCGGCGTGATGAGGAGCGGTTCGACCCGCGGCGACAGATAGCCCCAGATGCCGATGAGAAGCCCGGTCACGACGCAGATCGGCACGCAGACGACGATGAGCGCCAGGGTGAGCATGGCGCTGTCCCATTGCCGGAACAGCGCGATGGAGAGAAAGCGCAAGGCCGCCAAGCAGCGCCAGCCTGATGCCGCCGAAGCGCATAGCCGATGACGGCCGCGACCGCGCACATGCCGAGCCAGGACAGGCGCGGCAAGGTGACGAAGCCGTCGCCCCGATGCCGAGCTTGTAGCCCTTGGCCAGCAGCGCCAATGGCAAGCTGCAGCGGAACATCGATGAACGCGGCAAGCCCGCGCGTCAGCCAGGTGAAGGTCGTCTTGAGCCACTCCATGAAGGCGCTGATCCACTCCGCAAAGGGAATGATGGCGGAAGCGGGATACTCCGAGCCACCAGGCATCGATCCAGGCGACGAAGAAAGCGCCACGATGACCGCGAGCGATGAGAATCAGCGCCGCGCGCCAGCCCGGCAGCGCGCCGAGATTCGTCGCCTGTTCGCCGAGCGCCACATCGGTCACGGCCGCAGCTCCCGACTGTCGCGCCCCGCGAGAAGATCGATGACCGCTTCGGGTGCGATCTCGCCGAGCAGCTGCGCCATTGCCGTCGACGACCGCGAAGGGCGCTTTGGCGCCGACGATTTCCGCGCGCGAAGCTCTGCGATCTTGGCCTCGGCCTGGACCTTGCCGGCATGCATGCTGCATGCGACTTTCCGCGCGTCATCAGGCTTTGCGCCGACATCACCTTGGCGCGATTCACGTCGCGGGTGAATTCGGCGACATAGTCCGTCGCCGGATTGAGTGACCAGCTCTTCCGGCGTCCGATCTGGATGATCTCGCCGTCCTTCATGATGGCGATGCGGTCGGCGAGCCGGATCGCCTCGTCGAAATCATGGGTGATGAAGACGATGGTCTTCTTGAGCACGCTCTGCAGGCGCATGAGCTCGGACTGCATCTCGCGCCGGATCAGCGGATCGAGCGCCGAAAACGGCTCGTCGAGAAACCAGATCTCGGGCTCGACCGCGAGCGAGCGCGCAATGCCGACGCGCTGCTGCTGGCCGCCCGACAATTCGCGCGGATAGTGGTGTTCGCGGCCCTTGAGGCCGACGAGATCGATCATCGCTTTGGCGCGCTTGCGTCTGCTGTGTCTTGGCGACACCCTGGACCGAGAGCGGGAAGGCGACGTTCTCGAGAACGGTCAGATGCGGCAGCAGGGCGAAATGCTGGAACACCATGCCCATCTTGTGGCGGCGGATGTCGATCAGCTCCGCTTCGCTCGCCTTAAGCAGATCGCGGCCGTCGAAGATGCACATCGCCGTAGGTCGGCTCGATCAGCCGCGACAGGCAACGCACCAAGGTCGATTTGCCGGAGCCCGAAAGGCCCATGACGATGAAGATCTCGCCTTCATGCACATCGATGCTGCCTGGCGCACCGCGCCGATGAGCCGGGCTTCGATGAGCGCCTGCGGCGACTGCCGAACCCTTGTGCCGGCGCATGAATTCTTCCGCATCGGGTCCGAAGACTTTCCACAGATTGCGGCAAGACAGCTTCACCGGCCGCTTCGCCCGAGTCATCGGATTCGACCAAATATTCCCCCTCTCCCGCCTGCCGGAGAAGGTTCCCAAAGGGCGGGTGAGGGTGTGTGCAACAGATTTCGTCCTGCAAAAGCCGCGTTCGCGATTGACTTCCCGACACCCTCATTCTTGCTGTCGGCCGCCTTCTCCCGCAAGCAAGCGGGAGAAGGTGAAACCGCAGAGAGTGTCCGACAAGCAGCGTCCGCCGCTACTGCGCCCAGGCCTTCCACTTCGCCTCATTGGCGGCGACCCAGGCGGCGGCGACATCCTCGATCGTCTTGCCGTCGAGATCGACCTCGCCCGAGAGCCTGTTCAGCTCGGCGGCGTCGATCTGATAGGCCTTGGCGACCTTGTAGGCGACCGGCCATTTGTCCTTCATGCCGGCCCAGGAATATTTCCAGATTTCGCCATGCGGCTTGCCGCAATCATACGCCTTGTCGGGATTGCTGCCCCATTTCGGGTCGGTGTAGCACTCGGGCGTGTATTCGGGGAATTCGATCCACTCGCCCTCATATTTGGCGGGCGCCCAATGGGGCGAATAGACCCACAGCATGATCGGCGCCTTGCGCTGATAGGCTGAATCGAGTTCGGCGAACATCGCAGCATCGGTGCCGGCATGGATGACGGTGAAGGGCAGACCCAGCGCCTCGACGCGCTCATCGTCAAAGCCTTCCCAGGTCACCGGGCCGCCGAGATAGCGGCCCTTCGGCGCCGTTTCAGGCGTCGAAAAGGCTTCCGCGCATTTCGGATCCTTGAGCGCTTCCCAATTGGGCAGGCCCGGGCATTTCTCCTTCATATAGATCGGGTACCACCATTCTTCCTTGGCCTTGGGCCCGAGCGTGCCGAGCTTCTCGGTCTGGCCGGTCGCATCCGATGCCTTCATGGCTTCGCCCGCTGTCGTGTCCCAGATATTCGACGCCGACCGTGAGGTCGCCATTGGTGAGGCCGGTGGTCAGGCTCGAGAGATAGTCGGCGGTCGGATATTCGACCGTGTAGCCGAGCTTCTCGAGAATGCCGCCCAGGATCTTGGCGTTGATGTTGACGCTGGTCCAGTCGAACAAGGCGATCTTGATCGGATCGTTCGAATTCGACGGCCTGCGTGGGCATGGGGGTGAGGGCCGTCGCCGCCAGAGCGGCGAGGCCGAACAAGGCACTTGTTACGCGCAGTCTTTTCATGGAGGTCTCCCTCTTCCTGGCTCCCGATGCGGACTTGTTTTCCTTAGTTTGGTCCGCTGGCGGCAATGTCGCGGTAGTGGCGCGCGACTGTCAATCCTAATCCACAAGATTCGAGGAAATTTGTGGATTTGAGAGAATTTCCTTGCCAGATATGCCCAAATAGCGGCCAATCTGATCAAAATCGGGCATTGCGCGTGATCCCGAGAGGTAGACCCGAAAAGTTCATGCGAAAAAGTGCAAGTATATAGCGCTTTGGAACCATAAATCGACTGTCACGCCGCCATGCCGAAATCCGCCGCCTGCTGCATGACCACATGTCGGCCTCGGTCGCCGATCTCTCGGAATGGCTTTCGGTATCGGCCGAGACCATTCGCCGCGATCTGCGCCTCATGGCCGAGCGCGGCGAAATCCTCAAGATGCATGGCGCGGCCGCCCTGCCCCATGCCGTCGGCGAAGCGCCCTTCGAGCGGCGCATGCGCGAGAATGCGCTTGGCAAGCGGGCAATCGCGCGCCGTGCCGCGGAAGCCATCGAGGATGGCGACAGCATCATGCTCGATACCGGCACCACAACCAGTTATCTCGCCCGCGAGCTCTTGCAGAAGCGTGGGCTGACCGTGGTCACCAATTCCTGCGACATCGCCCGCACCCTTTCGACCGTTAACGGCAACACGGTGCACATCGCCGGTGGCGAGCTCCAGGGCGACAATGGCGCGGCCTTCGGCAACTCCACCATTGCTTTCGTGCAGCGCTTCAATGTCCGTCACGCCATCATCACGGCGGGCGCGCTCGACCCGGCAACCGGCATCAATGACTACAATCTGGCGGAAGCCGAATTCGCCGCCACCGTGCTGTCGCGTGGCGAACGCGCCGTTGTTATCACCGATCACAGCAAATTCGGGAAGAGCGCCCTAGTCAATGTCTGCGGTTTCGATGCCCTTGATTGCCTGGTGACCGACGCGTCGCCGCCTGCAGACCTCGCACAGGCTCTGGCGGCGGCAGGCGTCGCCGTCGAGATCGCGACTACACCCCTTTGAGCAGGCAGCCTCCCGCCAGCACGACAAAGGCGATCGCCATCAGCCACACCGATGGGATGGGAATGAGCGTCACAACTCCAAGAGCCGCCAGGGCCGCAAGGATCGCAATGACGACGGCAATGATGAAGATGATGGTCCTAGGCGCGCTAAGTCGCATGGCGCTGCTCCCCCCTTGAGTTGGCCTGATTCGGAATCTACACCAATTTGGTCTCCGGATCACGTGGGGCAAAGGGAGCAGGCAAGGCATGAAAATCGTCTATTCCGAGGATCACCGGCTGCATTTCCCCCAGGGCGAGCTCTATGGCGGCGAGTTCGTGACGCCCTTCGAGCGCCCTTCGCGCGTCGAATACATCTTGCGCGAATTGAAACGCCGCAAGATGGCCGACCTGATGGCACCGGGAAAACTCGATATGACGTCGGTGCGCAAGGTGCATGACCGGGAATTCCTCGACTTTCTCGAAAGCGCATGGACCGAATGGACGGCGGCGGGCTTTCGCGGCGAGATCGTGCCGACCGGTTTCGCGGCGCGCGGGATGCGCGTGAAAAAGCCCCGGCATATCGACGGCAAGGTCGGCTACTATGTCTTTTCGATGGAAACCTGCATCACGGCCGGCACCTGGGAGGCGGCATGCTCTTCGGCCGCCGTCGCACAAACCGCGCAGAAGCTCGTGAGCGCCGGCGCTCGCTCCGCATTCGCTCTGTGCCGTCCGCCCGGCCATCACGCTCATCATGACATGTATGGCGGCTATTGCTTCCTCAACAATGCCGCGATCGCGGCGCAGGGCTTTCTCAACGGGGACGCCAAGCGCGTCGCAATTCTTGATGTCGATTTCCATCACGGCAACGGCACGCAGGACATTTTCTATGGCCGGGATGATGTCCTGTTCTGCTCACTGCATGGCCAGCCGGAAGACGCCTTTCCCTACTTCCTCGGCTACAGGGATGAGAGGGGTTCGGGAAAAGGCGAAGGCTTCAACATCAACTGCCCGATGCCGCCCGGCACCAGGTACGATGTCTGGGGCAAGGCGCTGGCCGACGCCCTGCGCAAGATCAAGCGCTTCAAGCCCGACGCGCTCGTCGTCTCTCTGGGCGTCGACACCTTCAAGGACGACCCGATCAGCTTCTTCAAGCTCACCTCCGACGATTTCTCGACCTATGGCGCGGCGATCGCCAAGCTCAAGCTGCCGACGCTCTTTGTGATGGAAGGCGGCTATGCCGTCGCGGCGATCGGCATCAATACCGTGAACGCGCTGGACGGATTTTTGAACGGCTGACGAACCAAAGGGTGACCCAGACGGAAGTTTGATGTTATTATGTTCCCAACGGGAGGGACAGGTCATGTGCAGCAATTGCAGGAATCTCGGGATCGCTCGAAGGGATTTGCTGGCGCTCGGCGCCGCCAGCATCTTGGCAGTCGGGCTTGGCGGCGTGTCGAGGCCGGCCCGTGCGGCTGAGGGTGCCCCGACCAAGCTATCTCCCGATGAAGCCTTGAGCGCGCTCAAAGCGGGCAACGAGCGCTATGTCAGCCATCCGGAGCTCTGCACGATCGACCTGGCGAAACAGCGTAACGCTGTGGCCGGGCACCAGGCACCCTGGGCAACGATTATCAGTTGCTCCGACAGCCGCGTGCCGCCGGAGCTGATCTTCGGCGGACATGGCGTCGGCCAACTCTTCGTGGCACGCAATGCCGGCAACCTCGTCGATACCGCGACGATTGGCACGGTCGAATATGGCGCCGCCGTGCTCGGCACGCCGCTTGTCGTCATCCTTGCGCACACCAGTTGCGGCGCGGTGAAAGCCGCTTGCGACGTCGTCACCAAGAACGCGACCTATCCCGGCAAGATCGGCCCGATGATCGAGCCCATTCTTCCGGCAGCGCTGGCCATGCAGAAAGATCCTGGCGACTTCATCAACAACACGGCCAAGGAGAGCGCCAAACGGACGGCAGGAAGGCTCGCCGATTTGAGCACACTGGTCACTGGCCTCGTCGGTGCCGGCAAGTTGAAAGTCACGTCAGCGGTCTACGATTTGCAAACAGGTGTGGTCAGTTACCTCGATTGATTCATGAGCCCTAAAGTTTCGGCCTTCTCTTCTTCTCGGTAAACCAGCCGCCAATGGCCTTCTCGTAAGCGAGGGCGGCCTTAAAAACGGTGGCGTCGTCGAAGGTCCGCCCGACGATCTGGATGCCGGTCGGAACGCCGCTCGCCGCGAAACCTGAGGGCACCGCCATCACCGGGCAATTGTGCAGCATGTTGAACTGATGAGTCATGACCCATCCATATTCGCCATCGACCTTGACGCCATTGATATGGAAATCGGGATCCCAGGGATCGTGATCGGCGTGGACGGCCGGCAGGTTGAGCGTCGGTGAGATGAAGATGTCGTGCTGAGCGAGGACCGGGCCGAGCGTCTCATACATGCGATGGGCCTGCGCCCCGGCCTTGTGCACGTCATCGATATCCGTCTTCTCGACCGCCTCAGCCATCTTGAGCGCATAGTCGGTCATGAGATGGCCATGCGTCTTCCTCCACCACAAGGTCTGGCGCCCGAAATCCATGGTGTTGTACCAGTGGAGCGCATTGGTCTCGACATCGCCGGTCCAGCCGAGCTCAACCTCGTTCACGCGGCAGCCGAGCGCGCGGAAGCGGTCGAGCGCGGCCAACGTATTCTTGCGGACATCGGGATCGACATTCACATATCCGAAATCGATCGAATAGGCGATCTTGAGCCCCCTGAGGGAGCCTGCCCGCTCTGGCAGCGTGACGGTATCGCGCAAGGAATCATGATCGCGCGGATGCGCACCAGCGGTTATCGACTGCATCAGAGCCGCATCGGCAACCGTGCGCGTCATCGGCCCGCAATGATTATAGCGGTCGAAGCAACCAGGAGGGCCATCCGGATTGCGGCCATGCGGCGGCTTGAAGCCGACAATTCCGCAAGCCGATGCCGGGATGCGGATCGATCCGCCGATATCGGTGCCGGTCGCGAGCGTCGTGAGACCGGCGGCGACTGCTGCTCCCGACCCGCCGGACGAGCCGCCGGGTCCATAGTCCATGTTGAAAGGATTATGCGTCGTGCCCCAGGCGCGCGAATAGCAGACGCCGGAGAGACAGAATTCGGGCGTGGTGGTGCGCGCATGGATGATGGCTCCAGCCTCGATCAGTCTTTCGATCATCGGATCGGAATGATCATCGATATTGTCGATGAAGATGAGCGAGCCGTGAGTGGTGCGCTTGCCTTTCACCCGCTGCGCGTCCTTGACCGCGAGCACGACGCCTTCAAGTGGGCGCGGCGTTGCCGATCTCTTGGCATAGATCGCTTCTGACGCCTTGGCCTCAACGAGCGCTTCCTCGAAATAGCGGTCGGTGAAGCAATTGATCGCCGGATTGACCTTTTCGCTGCGGGCGATCTGAGCTTTCAGGATCTCGACCGGCGAGACCTTCCGGGCGCGAAAGAGTTTCAACGCCTCCTTGGCGGAGAGATAACACAGATCATCATCGGTCATGGACAAACCTCGGTCGCGCGGAGTAGAGCATCGGGCCGAAAGTACATGGCCGCCCTTGAGGCGGCCATCAAGCGTTTTCCGACAGAAGGACAGAGTCCATGGCAGACAGGTTGAAGGGCAAGACCGCTCTGGTGACATCGGCGGCGCAGGGCATCGGCCGCTCATCGGCGATCGCCATGGCGCGTGAAGGAGCCAAGGTCTATGCCACCGACATCCGCGAAGACCTGCTCGCTGCTCTCGCCAGGGACATCGCGGGAATCGAGACCTTCACGCTCGACGTGCTCAATCCCGAAGCCATTGCCGCAGCGGCGAAACGCGCCGGCGACGTCAATATCCTGTTCAACTGCTCGGGCTTCGTTCATCACGGGACGATCCTCGATTGCGATGAAAAATCCTGGGACTTCTCCTTCGAGCTCAACACCAAGGCGCACTACCGGATGATCAAGGCCTTCCTGCCCGCCATGCTGGAAAGGGGCAAGGGCACCATAATCAACATGTCCTCGGTCGCATCCTCGATCAAGGGTGTGCCCAACCGTTTCGTCTATGGCGCGACCAAGGCTGCGGTCATTGGCCTCACCAAGGCGCTCGCCGCCGATTTCGTGGGCAAGGGCATAAGGTGCAATGCAATTTGCCCAGGAACTGTGGACACCCCTTCCCTCAATGACCGCATGCGCCAGCAGGGCGACTATGAAAAGGCCCGCCAGGCTTTCATCGCCCGCCAGCCCATGGGCCGCATGGCCACGCCGGAGGAAATCGGCGCCCTCGTCATCTATCTCGCGAGCGAGGAATCAGCCTTCGTGACGGGTCAGACCTTTGTCATCGACGGCGGCTGGGCCGGTTGATCTGGTTCGGTTATTCCTACGCCGCTCGCAGGAATTCCTGAAGCAGTGCCGCCCCCAATGGTCCGCGAGGACGGCGCTTGCTATATCCACCCGTTGGCAAGTTCAATTTTCCTCTTAGCGCGCATGAGCAAATCCTTATCGCCAAAGTCTTCGACTTTGGCGGGATTTGCTCTAGGATGCATGCAACAAGAAGAACGATGCCAGCAGGGGAGCGGTGATTGAGTAAAGCCCAGTCTGGGGAACGGCGCAGCGCCATAGAGGCGCTGGGCGTCAGCAAGCATTTCGGCAATGGTGATGATGCCGTCAAAGCGCTCGACAATGTTTCGGTCACCATTCGCGAAAACGAGTTTTTCACGCTTCTGGGCCCCTCGGGCTGCGGCAAGACCACTCTCCTTCGCCTGATCGCCGGTTTCGATTTTCCGACGGGGGCGAGATCCGCCTCATGGCGAGGACATCGCGCCGCTGCCGCCCTTCAAGCGGCCGGTCAACACCGTCTTTCAGAACTATGCCTTGTTCCCGCATATGACGGTCGGCCAGAATATCGCCTTCGGCCTCGAAATGCTGGGCAAGCCCACGGTCCGAAATCGACGGCCGCATCGCCGCGATGCTCAAGCTCGTGCGCATGGAGGAATTGAAAAACCGCCGCACCAGCCAGATTTCCGGCGGCCAGCAGCAGCGCGTGGCTCTTGCCCGCGCTTTGGCGCCACGGCCCAAGGTGCTGCTTCTCGACGAGCCGCTCTCGGCGCTCGACTTCAAGCTGCGCAAGGACATGCAGATCGAGCTCAAGCGGCTGCAGCATGAGACCGGCATCACCTTCATTTTCGTCACCCATGATCAGGAAGAAGCGCTCACCATGTCGGACCGCATCGCGGTCATGTCGCAATGGCCGCATCCTGCAGATCGGCTCGCCGCGCGACATCTATGACCGCCCGGCCGAGCGTTTCGTCGCCAATTTCATCGGCGAGACCAATTTCCTCGAGGGCGAGAATCGCTTGGACGCAGCAATGGCGGCGCGACGGTCCGCTCGCTCGCGGCGCGAGGTCGACGGCCGGCCTTCCCGAGGGCCTCGAACCTCAAGGCAAGGTGACCATCGTGGTCCGGCCCGAGCATGCCGGCTCGTCAGGCCCGGCCCGACACGTCGACGCCCGTCAAGGGCAAGCTCGAGAACATCGTCTATTTCGGTACCGACACGCATTACCATGTGCGCGCTCGACGGAGGGCCCGATTTCATCGTCCGCCAGCAGAACCGGCGTGGCGTGTACCGATGCTTTCAGGACCGGCATGCCGGTCGGCATCGCGATCGGAGACGATGCCGCCCAGGTGCTGAAGGACTGATCATGGCCGCCGCCGCTTCGCTATCCCTTCCGCGCGGCGCTCAAATAGCCGAAGCGGCCGACGCGCAGCGATATCCGCAATCGCTGGCTGCTGCGCTGCCGCCCGCCCTCGTCATCATCCTGTTCGCCGCGATCGGGCCGCTGCTGATCGTGCTCCTCTATTCCTTCCTGACGCCCGGCCGCTATGGCGGCGTCGTATGGAAGCCCTCGCTCGACGGCTGGTTCAAGGTGCTGTTTCGAGACGCGACATTTTCGACGATACGACGACCTTCGCCGATGCTCATCTTTCGATCCTGTGGCGCTCGGTGAAACTTTCCTTCCTGACCACTATCATGGCGCTGATCTTCGGCTTTCCGACCGCCTATTTCATCGCCACGCGCTCGGAGCGCATCGCGCGACATCTGGCTCTTCCTCATCACCATTCCGTTCTGGACCAACCTCCTGATCCGCACCTTCGCGGTCCAGGAGGTGATCCGCAATGAAGGCATCATCAACACCACCTTGATCAAGCTCGGCATCATCTCGAGCCCGATCCAGATCATGTTCACCGACGTCGCCATCATGCTCGGCATGCTCTATGTCTATCTGCCGCTGATGGTGCTGCCGCTCTATGCCAGCATGGAGAAGCTCGATTTCCGACTCGTCGAAGCGGGCTACGACCTCTATGCCAACCGCTTGCAGGTGCTGCGCCGGGTCATCATCCCGCTGGTCAAGCCCGGCATCATCGCAGGCTCGATCCTGGTCTTCATTCCCTCCCTCGGCGCCTATGTGACGCCGCGGGTCCTGGGCGGCGGCAAGAACATGATGCTCGGCAACCTGATCGAGCTGCAATTCGGCCAGGGCCGCAACTGGCCGCTGGGCGCGGCGCTGTCGATCACCCTCATGGCGATCGTGATGGTGGCGCTCTGGTCTATGTCCGCTATGCTCGACGCGCGGAGATCAGCGCCATGGCTGAGCTCCGGGCAATGGCGGCACCTTCTCGGTCAAGCGCCAGTCCGGCTTCAGCACCATCGCGCTCTTGTGCTTCTTCCTGCTTTATCTGCCGATTGCCGACGCTGGTCGTCTATTCCTTCAACGCCGGCCCGTCCATCGCGATCTGGGAAGGCTTCTCCTGGCGCTGGTATGATCGCTGCCTGGAACAATGCGCAGATCGTCGATGCCTCGACGCGTTCCTTCGTCATCGCCAGCGTCGCCGCGGTCATCTCCACTATCGCCGCCACCATGGCGGCGCTCGCCACCACCCGCACCAAGCCCTATCGCGGGCTCAACTTCATCTATGGCTTCATCAACCAACCGCTGATGGTGCCCGAGATCGTGACCGGCATCGCGCTTCTGATCTTCTTCGCCATGGTGAAGGTCTGGACCGGCTACACCGGCCTCGGCTATCTGATCACGGCGCATACGGCCTTCTGCATCCCCTTCGCCTATCTGCCGATCCGCGCCCGGCTCGAAAACATGGACCTGACGCTCGAGCGCGCCGCCGCCGACCTTTATGCGACCCCGCTGCAGACCTTCAGCCGGGTGACGCTTCCCTTGATGTGGCCCGGCATCATCGCCGGCCTGATGCTGGCTTTCGTCGTCTCGCTCGACGATGTGGTGATCACCGAACTGGTCAAGTCCGGCGGCCAGGAGACGCTGCCGACGTACATGCTGGGCCAGCTGCGCCGCGTCGTGACGCCGGAGATCAATGCGATTTCGAGCTGCGCTCTTTCCTCGCCATCGTGACCTTGTTCTTCTTTTGAGCCGCGCGGAGTAGGGATCATGGCTTTGGTCGTAGAGTTGCGCTGTTCCTTGAACACCTATGTCGAAGCGCTGACGGGTATGATAAATAGCGCAACTACGACCTTATTTCAGGAACCGTCGGATAAGCCCTGAGGTTTGATCAGGGGCGATAGAATGATTTGAATGATTGCTAGGGAGAACAGACGATGATTGCAAAACTGAATCTGGCGCGATCGGTCTGGCCATGGTGGCCATGGCCGCGCCCGCCTTTGCCGAAGGTGAACTCAACATCTACAACTGGGGCAATTACACCAATCCGGATCTGATCAAGAAATTCGAGGAGACCCACAAGGTCAAGGTCACGGTGACCGACTACGACTCGAATGACACGGCCTTGGCCAAGGTCCGCGCCGGCGGCCATGGCTTCGACATTGTCGTTCCTTCCGCCAATTTCGTGCCGGTCTGGATCAGGGAAGGCCTGATCCAAGAGACCCGGCCGGATCAGATGGAAAACTTCAAGAATGTCGAAGATCGCTGGGTGAATGTCGAATGGGACCCGGGCCGGCATTACACAGTGCCGTGGCAGTGGGGCTCGACCGGCGTGCTCGTCGATACCATCTCTCTTCAAGGGCGACATCAATACCTCGGCCATCATCTTCAACCCGCCCGCCGAACTCAAGGGCAAGATCAATGTGGCGCCCGAAATGAACGACGTGATGGCGGCGGTCATCTGGTATCTGGGCGGCGAATGGTGCACGTCCGACAAGGAGCTGCTCAAGAAGGCGCGCGACACCCTCGTCGAGGCCAAGAAGAGCTGGATCTCCATGGACTACGGCGTGATCGAGAAATTCGCCAGCCGACGATTTCGGCGCCGTCATACTGGAACGGCGCTGCTTTGCGCTCGCGACTCCAGAACAAGGATGTGCGTCTACGGCTATCCCAAGGAGGGCTATCCCTTTTCATGGACAGCGTCGCCGTGCTCAAGGACGCCAAGAACGTCGAGAACGCCAAGCTGTTCCAGAACTTCATCATGGATCCGGAGAACGCCGCGCTGATCTCGGCCTTCGCCAAATATGCGAATGGCATCAAGGGCTCTGAGCAGTTCTGCCGGCTGAGATGAAGGGTGCTCCGGAAGTGGAGATCCCGGCGGAGTTCGTCGACAAGGGCCACTTCTTCAAGCTCTGCGCGCCGCGAGGTGACCGAACTCTATACCAAGATCTGGACCGAGCTCCTTAAATAAGACAAGGAGCATCCCGGCAGATCCTGCCAAGATGCTCCGCTGACGATCTGAGAACGAGACTGAAACTGAGCCTGACGAAATAAGACATCACTTCCCGGCAGGATCGACCTGCCGGGAACACCCATCGGAAATCATGACATCCTACAAGAATTCCGAGCCGCGCTTGCCGATCATGCGCGGAAGCCCGCCGCAATTGCGCGTGCCTTTCATGGACTGGGACCGCTCGCCGTGGAATCGCTGGTCGTTCCAGCATGTGCGCGACATTCTTCCGACCGCCGAAGTGTGGCGTGGCCCTGGACCGCACTCGGTGTTCCCGCAGGTGCCGCAGGATCTCGGCGGCATCGCTTTCAAGCGCTCGCTCGGCAGCGAGAGCACGGTCGAAGCCTTTCTCGACGAAAGCTATACCGACGGGTTCCTGGTGCTGCATCGCGGCCGCATCATTTGCGAGCGCTATTTCAACGGCATGAGCGAGCGCACGCTCCATCTGTCGCAATCGGTGGCGAAATCGGTGACGGGAACCGCGGCCGGCTGCCTTGCGGCGTTGGGCGTGCTCGATCCCAATGCGCTGATCACCAACTATTTGCCCGAACTCGCGGCAACCGCCTACCAGGGCGCCACTGTCCGCACAGGTTCTCGACATGACATCGGGCGTGCGTTTCAACGAGGACTACACCGATCCCTACTCGGAAATGGGCAAGGCCGATGTGGCATCCGGCTGGAAGCCGGCGCCTCCGGGGGCCGAAAATTTTCCGGAGACCATGTGGGAACTCATCCTGTCGCTCACCACGCGCGAGCGTGCACATGGCGAGTGCTTCGTCTATCGCTCGATCGAGACCGACGTGCTGGCCTTCTGCATGGAGCGCGCCAGTGGAAAACGCCTGCCGCAGCTTGTCTCGGAATCTTGTGGCGGCCGATGGGAGCGGTGGAGAGCGCCTGCTTCACCCTCGATCGCGCCGGCTATGCGCTGGCCGATGGCGGCCTCAACGCAACTTTGCGCGACTATGCCCGTTTCGGCGCGCTCTATCTCAATCGAGGTGCGCTCAACGGTCGCCAGATCGTTCCCGAAGCCTGGATCAAGGCGACGCAGAGCGGTGACCATTCCTTGTTCGGCGAGCCCTATAAGCTCACCACGCCCAATGGCGCCTATCGCAATCAGTTCTGGATCGAGGACGTGTCGCGACCGGTCATCATGTGCCGCGGCGTTTTCGGTCAGCTCATTTATATAGATCCCGCACGCGATCTCGTGGTGGTCAAGCTGTCGAGCTGGCCGGATTTCCTCGATCTCGAACTCGGCATCGACACCTTGCGCATGATCCACGCAGTGATTGCCGAAATTTCATAAACTTTTGGCCGGAATCGAGGAACGAATTTCCGGCCAGAAGCTTAACTAAGCAAGAATCCGCTCAGGAGCGGAAGGCCTTTTTATTGAAGCACGGCGACACGCACCTGCGCGACGCCGGAACTGTGAAGACCTACAGCCTGCGCGGCGCCATAAGAAAGGTCGATGATCCGGCCACCGACGAACGGGCCACGATCATTGATGCGGACCACTACTGATCGGCCGTTGCGCAGGTTGGTGACGAGTACTCGTGTGCCGAATTTGAGTGAACGGTGCGCAGCGGTATAGCCGCTGGGATTGAATGTTTCGCCGTTGGCGGTCTTGTCGCCGTGTTTGTAGTAGGAGGCAATGCCGTCCTGCGCTGCGACACGAGCGGAGTGGTGAAGTCCGATAGGCAATAAAAAGGCACAAGCATAGAGAGCAGCGAGGATTCGCTTTTTCATCATCGCCTCGATCTGTTGTTGAGGTTTGTTTGGAACTGCCTTGTGCCCTGGGGAACGTATGAGGCGAGAATGTGTTCCCTCATGACGTTGCGTCAGTCACACTTCGAGTGAAATTTCCGGCTTTTTTCCTGCAACGAGATCAGCGGTGATGCGCGCCGCGCCGTGGCTCATGGTCCAGCCCATGTGTCCTTGTCCGGTGTTGAACCAGAGATTCTTGTAGCGGCTCTGTCCCAATATCGGCATGCCCTCCGGCGTCATCGGCCTGAGGCCCGTCCAATATTCGCTCTGCTGCCAGTCAGCGCCATTCGGGAATAGCTCGCGCATGACTTGTAGCATGTTGCGGAAATCCTCCGGGCTGTGGTCGCGTCCATAGCCTGAGAATTCGGCCGTTGCGGTTGCGCGCAAGCGATCGCCATAGGGCGCATAAGCCACAAGGTTCTCTTCATCGATTCCGCCGATTTCCGGTGGGTTGTTGCGCCCGGCAACAGGCGCGGTAATGGAATAGCCCTTAACCGGATAGATCGGGAGCCGTGCGCCAAGCTTGCGCGCCAGATGCGGGGAATAGACGCCAAGCGAAAGCACGATTGCGTCGGCGGCTTCCCTGCCCTTGTCGGTAGTGACCGCTCTGATGCGATCGCCATCGATGTCGAAGCCCTCCACCGTCGCGCCGAACTTGAAAGTGACGCCGCGCTCGGTGAGCCACTTCGCCATATTGCGCGCGAACAGTCGGCAATCACCGCTCTCGTCATTGGGGGCGAAGAGCGCGCCCGCGAATTTGCCTTTCACCTCGGCGAGTGCTGCGTCCTTGCCAGCGATCGCATCGCGATCGAGAACGTCGATGACGCAGTCTTCCTTGCGCAGTATGTCGGCTTTGGCGGCAGCACTATCGAGCGCCTTCTGGCTGCGATAAAGATAGAGGAGACCGCCCGTGCGTCCATCATATTGTATCGGGGCGCGCGCCAGCGTCTCGTGGAAGACGCCAAGCGAATATGCGCAGAGTCGGGCCTTGCGTTGCGTGTTGATGGCCGCCTTTTCCGCCGTGCATTGCTGCCAGAACTTCCACATCCAGCTCCAGAACTGCGGATCGATCGTTGGGCGGAACCGCAAGGCCTGATCGTTGCGCCACAGCGAGCGCAGGAGGATGCCGGGGGCCGCCGGTGATGACCAGGCATAGGCATGGGCCGGCGCGAAGAGACCGGCATTGCCATAGGAAGTAAAGGAGGCGGGAAGCTCCTCACGGTCGATCACCGTCACCTCATGGCCGTCGCGGTTCAATTCATAAGCTGTCGTCACCCCGACAATGCCGGCTCCAAGGACCAATGCTTTCATCTCTATCCACTTCTCCTGAGCATGCGCTAGTGGTAGGCGAGTTGATCCCGCCCGACAACATGCAAGCTCATATGCCGAGCACGACCCATCCGGACGCCTTCCATTTCGACCGTCCCGTTGCGAGCTTCTGGGAGGCGACCGCGCGGCCTTTGGATATTGCGACGACGCCCCTTGCGAGCGATGCCCAGTGCGATGTCGCCATCATTGGCGCAGGCTTCACCGGCCTCACCGCCGCTTTGCGGCTCAAGGGCGAATATGGCATGGATGTGCACGTGCTGGAGGCCGGCGAGCCCGGCTGGGGCGCCTCCGGCCGCAATGGCGGCTATTCCTGCATCGGCTGCCACAAGCGCAGCTATGGCTCGCTCATCAAGTCCTATGGCCTCGATGACACGCGCCGTTTCTTTGCAACCATGAAGGAGGCCATCGCCTGGGTGCGCCACCTCTGCCGAGAGCATGGCATCGACGCCTCGATCCATGAAGGGGGCGAGATCACGCTCGCGCATCTGCCGAACCGTTTGGCCGAGCTTGAAGAAGAGCGCGATTTCATGGCCCGCCTTTTCGGCGAGAAACTCGAGCTCCTGGATATGGGTGAGCTGAAGGCGCAAGGCCTTTGGGGGCCGCAGTTTCATGGCGCGATCAGGAGCGATGTCGGCTTCAGCATTCATCCTTTGAACTATGTGCGCGGCCTTGCGCGCGCCGCTGCCAATGCCGGGGTGAGAATCCACGGGAGCTCGCGCGTCATGCGCTGGGAAGAGCGGGACGGCCGGCATCGCCTCGCGACCCAAGGCGGCACGCTCACCGCACGCCATGTCATCGTCGCCACCAACGGCTATACGCCGGAAGACGTTTCTCCCTATCATCGGGGCCGGCTGATGCCGGCGCTTTCCAACATCATCGTCACGCGGCCCCTGAGCGAGGCCGAGCGGCGCGATCAGGGGTGGACGTCGCGTCTCATGGCTTTCGACACGCGCAATCTCTTGCATTATTTCCGGCTTCTGCCGGGCGGTGAATTCCTGTTCGGGGGGCGTGGCGGCACCGATGCGTCGGATGCGGCCGCAGCCCCGATGAAACAGCATATGATCGCGACACTCAAAGAGATGTTCCCGGTCTTCGGCGAGGCCGAGATTACGCATTTCTGGCGCGGCTTCGTATGTCTCGCCTATGATCTCGTGCCCTATGTAGGCGCTCTCGATCAAAAAAAGACCGTATGGACGGCGATCGCCTATCATGGCAATGGCGTCGCCATGGCGAGCTATTCGGGCACGGCCTTGGCCGATCTCGTCGCCGGCAGACCTGAGCGCGCCAATCTGCCCTCCATGCTGACGCGGCGGCTTGCGCGCTTCCCCCTGGCCTTCCTGCGCCCTCTCTATCTCAAGGGCGTCTATCTGTGGTTCGACTACGAGGACAGCCGGTGAGCGTTTTCTCCCGGAGTCCCTGCCCTTTCATGACGTGTTTGGCTTGCGCAGCATTGTCCACAGCGGTGGGGCGTCGCCGAAGGCGCGCATCTCGCGGATCACGCGGTAACCGAGGCTTCCATAGAACGCGCGCGTCTCCGGAAAGGGCGTTTCCAGATAGCATGGCGTTCCCGTCCGATCAGCCTGCTGGTGGACCTGGCTCAACAACAGCCGCCCGAGTCCTTGGCGCTGACGCTTGGGATGCACGCCGACGAACATAAGGTACCAATGGGGTTCGCCTGGATGATGGGCCTGCAGTCCCTCGAACCCTGCCAGCACGGCATCAGTTCCGCGCCTGTCGAGGGCGCGCAGTCGCTCGACAGTGCGTTCGCCGCGCTCCTTGTCGGCCGCAGTGGGCTCCGGCGGATCGGGAGACATCCAGACCGCAACGGCGGATAGCGTTGATCCGTCGGTCACGGCAAAGGCGCTTTTCGCAGGAATCTGCCCGCGAATGACGTCGTTGAAAAACAGTTCGAAGACTTTTTGCCTGACGCTGCGATTGGGAAAGTAATGGTTGAAAATCGGGTCGCCGAGAAAGCCCGGGACGAGGACAGCGATCGCCGCGGAAACCTGGGCTTCATCGAGGACAATTACAGATGCTGGCGCGGGGCTCATGGCAGTCCTCCTACGTTGTCAGGTGAGATGCATTGTCGGCGATCAATTGCGGCCAGCAATTCCGACGCATTCTTCGCATGAGCCAGATCTATGCGTCCACAGGGCACAAGCGCCTTGCTCTGGATCCAGTTTTCGCTCCCGGATTCATCGGTTGGCGGGCGAAACCGCGCCCGGAGTTTCTCTCTTTTGTTCAGGAATGGCGCACCGTGCAGGATAAGGTGAGAACTGCCATACCGTTGAAATATCACGAACTGGTCTCGACCCGGGCTTGAACCGTTGAGTTTTCAGTTCGAAGAATTGTTGCGAGGTCCGCGCTTAGCCCCGTAGCAGCCTTCCCGGCACCTGCCATGCCCCCCGACAGACAAAAGCGCCGGCGGCGGTGCGCCGGCGCTTCGTCCCGAACTTGAGGCGGATTTGGAGCCACTATCGAATGCCGGCGTCGATCAGCGTAACCAGGGCGTCGATCGTCTGCGGCGTGACGGTGCCGGCGCCGGTGTTGAGATTGAGGCCGGGCATCTTGTATTTCGCCGTCATCACGCACTGCAGGACAGGTATGAAGCCCTGCAGGTACAGGAGTTGGTCGAGGGTTGCGGAAATATAGCCTGATTTCAGGCCGTCGATCGTGGCGGGGGCAAGATCGATGCCGCCGACAGTGATGTCGCCGGGTTTCTTGCCGGCTTTCTTCAGGATATCTCCCATCTGACCGGTGATGTTGCCGTGCTGGGTGCCGATTGCCTTCAGGTCGGGATGGGCCTGGATGTAGGCGGTGAGCACGTTGGTTGCGAGCGAGGCGTCGGTGTTCACCTCCTGGCTGATCTCCAACCGGTCGACCTTGAGGCCGGCCTTCTCGAGCGTGTCGGCGAGGCCCTTTTCGGATTGACCGCGTTCGGCCTGACTGAAGACACCGTAGACCATCGCCTCGTCACCGGCCTTCAGGCCCTGCGCGAGCATGCTCTGGGCGGTCAAAGTGCCGCCGGCATAGAGGTCGACGCCGGCATAGCCCATGCCCTTCGTGCGGAATTCGGCCTGAAGGTCAGTCATCGGCGAGTTGCCGACTGTGACGATGATACCCTGGTCGACCGCGCCCTTGACGAGGTCGTGGAAGGCGGTGCCGCCGGGATGCCCCATGATCTCGATGCAGGTCGGCTTCGCTGCGACGGCTTCCTTGAAGTGGTTGATCATGGTCTCCGGCGCCCACGCGGAAAACTGCGCCTTGAGGTCGACGCCGAACGCCGCGGCGGCCTCGGCAGCGCCGGTCTGGCGGGCGAGCGTGGCACCGTCGCCGGCGGTGCCACCCATCTGCATGTACATCGTGATGCCTTTGCCGATCGGCTCCTGGGCCAACGCGGCGCCGGCAGTGGCCAGCAACGCCGAGACACCGGCTGCTGCCATTAGTATTCTTGTCTTTCTCATGGTTCCTCTCTCCCTTTAGTGACCGCGCCGCCTTTCGTCTCCATGGCGAAAGTCGCGACGCTCATTCGACCGAACGTATCCGGCCGAAAGCCTGTGCCCTCCGGAAGCGCGCGAAGAAGTCGCGGCGGCGGTGAGGTTCCTCGACAAACAGATAGAAGATGATGGCGATCAGGAAGATCAGCCCGCGCACGGTATTCACCCAGGCGCCGGTGAGGCCGGTCGCGACAAGGCCGGGTTCGACCACGGCGATGATGAAGCAGCCAAATATGGTGCCGACGATTGTGGCGCGGCCGCCGAAAATCGAAGTGCCGCCGATCAGTACCGAAGCGATGGCGATGAGCAGATAGCCCTGACCTTGATTGCCGAAATAGTTCTTATTCTCGAGCGTCAGAAAGATCGCTGCGACCGCGGCAAGCGTGCCCATCATGGTGAAAAGCTTGATCTTCTCTCGATCGACGTCGATGCCGACGACGCGCGACACCTCGTTGGAATCGCCGATGAAGAGCGTGTGTTCGCCAAACCGGTGGCGGTTGAGGATGAACCACATCGCCACCACGATGATCGCCGTCCACAGCGACTGGATGGGCAGTTGCTGGACCCAATCGACGCTGGAATTAGCGAAGGGCCGACCGACAAGAATATGCCAGACCGAGCTCTCTTCGGCTCCGCGCAGAGCATAGGATTTGCCACCGGAGAGGACTGCCGCCATGCCGTACCAGATGAATTGGGTGCCGAGGGTCGCGATGAATGATGGGATTCCGATCTTGGCCACAAGCACTCCGTTGATGAAGCCGACCATGATGCCCGATGCGATCGCGATCACCACCGCGAAATAGCGAACGATCTCTCCGGCCAGGGCGGGCGACAGCCAGCTTGCATCGGTGAGCACGAGGAGGTTGGCGATGAAACCTGGGCCTTCCTTGAAGATCACGGCGAAGATGAAGCCGGAAAACCCGAGAATCGCCGGGAAGCAGAGATCGATCTCGCCGGCCCCGATGATAAAGGTGAGGCCGACTGCGAGAAGGATCACCGGAGGGAGCGTAGACAAAAAGGTCGTATACTGGAAGGGGCGCAGGAATACCTCCGGCGCGAGGTACATGAACAGTATCAGGATCAGCGCAAAGACGAGGATGATGGGCAGGCCCTCGAGCCGCTGAAAGATCGACGATTTCTGCTGCCGTGCCATGCTCGCTCAATCCGTCATTGCTTGTGCTGAATTTCAATGAGGTATTCGGTGAGTTCCATGACCGACATCTGCTTCGGCGAGATTTCGCTAACGATCCTGCCGCGGTCGAGGACAACCAGCCGGTCAGCGACCTCGTGGACGTGGGCGAGGTTGTGCTCGATGTAGATGCAAGCACGCCCTGAGCTCTTGATTCTACGAACGAAATCAATGACTTTTCGGACTTCGGCGACACCGAGCGCAGCGGTTGGTTCGTCGAGGACAATGAGATCGGCGTTATAGTGCATGGCTCGGCCGATCGCGATGCCCTGTCGTTCACCGCCGGATAGATTGGATACAGTCGAATTGACCGTAATGCCGACACCTCGGAAGCCGATGATGTCCTTCAGAATCTCGTCGGCGATCCGCTTTTCCTTGTTGATGTCGATAAATCCGAAGCGATCGGTTATCTGACGGCCAACGAAAAAGTTCCGCCAGAGAGGCTGTTTGTCGGCTAGCGAGCGATCCTGGTAGACGGTTTCGATTGACAGGTCGTGGGCCATACGGACCGAGAATTCCGCCAAATTCACCTCGCGATCGCGGATGAAGATGCGTCCAGATGTCGGCGCGAGAACACCGGTCATCACCTTGATAAGCGTGGACTTTCCGGCGCCATTATCGCCGATGAGGCCGACGATTTCGTTGCGCCCGATGGCGAGGTCAATCTCGCGGAGCGCATGCACGGCACCGAAAAATTTGTCGACCTTCTCCAACTGCACGATGGACTGAAAGTCCTGCTCTCGGACAGTTCCGGCGGCAATGGCAAGCTTTGACAAAGGGCTTCCTCCTTCGAAGGGTTCTGGCTGAATGCCACGGGCAAGGGGCACGTGCATTGGCGCTGGCCACATCAGCTCTCTGAATGGACAGTCGAGCTGCGGAACTCCTCGAGAAAATCGAGAGCTGCATCGCCACCGGTCTGCCTCGCATGGCTTGGCATTGCCGGCGGTTTGGGCGGAGTTCTTCTGTGGCCGGCCGTGGTGCTGCATGTTATCCATACGGCACTCCTGGCCCGGCAGCAGGGGGACGGATAGGCGTTATGGCCAACCCTTCGGGCTAACAAGCTCAGGCCCGGGCTGGTTTCCGCCAGAACGTCGGCCCCATACTGGAGGAAGTTCAGCGGAATGGTCTGCTCAGGCATACTGCGTGCCTGCTATCTCACAACGCCGCTTCAACCATGATCTCGACGTCGAGACCGGGTGCGGCGAGCTTCGCTTCGACGGTTGCGCGCGCCGGTGTTTGGCCTGGCGTCACCCAGGCGTCCCAGACTTCGTTCATTTGCGCCCAGGTTTTAATGTCGGTGAGCCAAATATTGGCCTTGAGAATACGGGTCTTGTCGGTCCCTGCTTCCTTCAGCGTCGCATCGATCTGGTCGAGAATGTCCTTCGTCTGCTCCTTGACCGATTTGCCGACCGCCTTTTCCGCGACATAGCCCGACAGATAGATCTTGTCGCCGTGGATCACCGCATCGCTCATGCGGTTGCCGGCGCCGATACGCTTCAAAGCCATGGAAATCCTCCTGTTCATTCAAGCGCGGCTTTGGTGGCACGAAGCACGAGGTGAGGCAAGACGTCAAATGCATAAGGCGCATGCAGCCGTTCCAGCCAGTGATGGTAGTCACGTCCCCAAGGCCCGATATTGACAACGGGATAAGCGGGGGAGGCGGGGAGCGTGAAGCTCGAGCCCCAGATCGGCGTGTTGGCTTTGGCAACCTCGAGGTCGCCCGATGTCTCACCGAGAAAGCTCATATCCGATATGCCGGGGAAGTAGCCGAGTCTTGAAATCGTGGTGCCCTTCTCGGCCGCGGCATCGCTCACCGCCGCGATGACACGTTGGGCCAGGACCTCGTTCTTGAGGCTCACGGCCGGATAAGGCAGGGAGCCAAAGCCCAAGATGACCGCCGGCCCCGGCAGCTTGGTCGATGCCCAGACGAATTCGGTGACGAGGCGCGCCCGGGTCGGAAAGTCGAGGTCCCGGCGCTCCGCCAGTTCGCGATTGAGGAGATCGAAGGAGGCTTCGAAATCGGGATCGGATTTTGCCGCCTGGGCCTTGAGCTCGGCGAAGCTCAGGACTTCCACGACTTCCTGGCGGAAGGCCTGCGGCGGGCTGACATTGCCGGCCCTGTGCACGAGCTTTGTCACCGCCCGCTCCATGGCTTCACGGGCCATGCCGGTGGCGATGCCCAGCACCTCGGCCGGCGCGCGGCGATGCTGCAGCGTGTTCCAATAAAGGAAGATGCGCGCCGGCGTCGTCACATTGTAGCCGCTCTTCACATCCTTCGCATAAAGCGCCGTCGGTGGGGCGGCGATCTCATGGCCGCTCGTCTCGGCAAGTTCGGGCGCGCATTCGAGCTCGGCCAGAAGCTCGGCGGCAAGGTAATTCGCATTGGTGCCGGAGAAGGGATAGCAGGCATGCGCTTCGCGTCCGATGATGAGCGCCGTCAGCAGGAGCTTGCCGATCGAGCCCGTCGCCAGCGAGCGTCCAAAAGAGCCGTCGCCGTCATCGGCGATGGAGTCGAGATTGATGATCAGGCGAATATCGAGACCACTGTCGCGTGCGATCGCGGGCAGGACCGCCGCCGCCGCGCGCATGCCGGCCGAGCGGTCCTCTTCGTCGGGCGTTGCGAGCAGCAGGATATTGCCGTCGCGGCGTTCCTGCGCGGCGAAGGCCTCAAGCACGGCAATGCCGGCCGCGAGCCCGGCCTTCATGTCGAGGAGCCCGCGGCCCGGCAGATAGTTGCCGGATTCGAGATCGGCAAGCGCGGCCGGATTGTCGCCGGTCCGCTTCAGCTTCTCGATGATCATCGGCAGCAGCGTCTCGGGATCGCAAGCATAAGGGGAGAGCTCGGCATAGTCGTCGAACGGCACCGTGTCGAAATGGCCGGTGAGCACCACCGTCTTGCGCCTCTCACCCTTGACCAGCGCCAGAAGATTGGCGCGCAACGTCCCATCATTCAGCTCCTGGACGCGCAGATGCGAGGGGTTGAGATGGAAATAGCGGTTCTGCGCCAGCATCGCCTTGAGCAGATGCGGAAAATCGCATTCGCTTTGGCTCCCGGTGACGCTGCGCCACTGGGTCATCTGAAGCGCTGTGGCGCGGGCGCGCGACGTAAGGTCGGTCACTGGACCCTCCTCGCAATACGTCAGGCGAAGCGCCGGTCGTATTCGAGCACGGCGTTGAGCAGCACCTGAGCGCCCGCCGCGCATTCATCGAAAGTCGTCGATTCCGCTTCATTGTGCGAAAGGCCGCCGAGGCACGGCACGAAGATCATCGTCGTCGGCGCAACGCGGGCGATATAGGCGGCATCGTGGCCGGCGCCCGAGGCCATGTCGCGGGTCGGAAAACCGGCCTGGTCGGCACCGTGGCGCACGCAGTCGATGAGGTCGGATGCGAATTTGACCGCCGGCGACTTCCAGATCCGCTTTTCCTCCACCTCGAGCGTGAGCTCTTGCGCGATGCGCTGCACGGCCGCTTGGTACGCCTTCTCCATCTTGTCGAGCACGGTCTCGTCGGGATGCCGAGATCGACCGTGAAGAACACCTCCCCCGGCACCACATTGCGGCTGTTCGGCCGGTTCTCGATCAGCCCGACGCTGGCGACGCCCGGCAGATTCCCGAGCCCGACCTGGTTGATCGCCTCGATCATGCGGGCAGCCCCTACCAGCGCATTCTTGCGCAGGAGCATGGGGGTGGCGCCCGTATGCGCCTCCTGTCCCTTCACCGTCACTTCATACCAGCGCATGCCCTGCACGCCGGTGACGACGCCGATCATCTTCTGCTCGGCCTCGAGGATCGGTCCTTGCTCGATATGGAGCTCGAACATCGCCTGAAACTTGTGCGAGCCCACGGGCTCGTTGCCTTTGTAGCCGATACGCTCGAGCTCATCGCCCAGCGTGATGCCGTCGCGATCGGCGCGGCTATAGGCGAAGTCCTGCGTGAACACGCCGGCATAGACACCCGAGCACAGCATGGCGGGCGCGAAGCGCGAGCCTTCCTCATTGGTCCAGTTGACGATCATGACCGGCGCGTTGGTCTCATAGCCGAGATCGACCATGCTGCGCATCGCTTCGAGCGCGCCGAGCACGCCGAGCACGCCGTCGAATTTCCCGCCGGTAGGCTGGGTGTCGAGATGGGAACCGATGGCGATCGGCAGAAGCTTGTTGTTCTTGCCGGGCCTCAGCGCGAACATGTTGCCGACGCTGTCGACCGACACCTTGCAGCCCAACGCCTCGCACTGCGCCTTGAACCAGTCGCGCACCTTTTTGTCCTCGTCTGAGACCGTGAGCCGCTTGATGCCGCCTTTCGCCGTGGCGCCGTATTTCGCGGTCTCCATGATCGCGTCCCACAGGCGCTGCGGATTGATGGTGAGATTGCTCTTGCTGGTCATTGAAGCGCCCTTTCGAAACGGACGAACGATCAGGATGGAGGATTGTCGGGCGTATTCGGCCAACTCAAGAAGAAAGTCCACAGCGCATAGCAGAGCATCGCCGCGGCGATGGCTATCCACAGGCCGCTCTCATGGTAGATCTCGAAAGCGAGCCACAAAGCGACGACGACCGTAATGGCAATGCGCCGCCACAAGGGCCGGTAGAAGGGCGAGGTCTGTTCGAAGCTGCGCTTGTCCTGTGGCTTATCGTCCATCGATCTGCTTGCCCATGATGGCGATGGCTTTCTGGTAGACGCTCGCCGCATTCCAGCCCTGGATCGCCGAGAAATTGGTCTGCCCCGGCTGATAGCCTGCGCCCCTCACCCAGCCATGGCCTTTGAGGAAATTGGCGGTCGAGGCCAGGGCGTCTGCCTTGGAATTGAGATTGACTCGCCCGTCGCCGTTGCCATCGGCGCCGTAGAGACGGATGTTCTTGGGAAGGAACTGGGTATGCCCGACCTCGCCATGCATGGCGCCACGCGCCGAAGCCGAAAGCGAGCCCCGATCGATGAGGGCAAGAGCTGCGTAGAGCTGCTCGGTGAAAAACTCGGTGCGGCGGCAGTCATAGGCAAGCGTCGCCACGGCCGACAGCGTATTCTGGTTGCCGGTCACGCCACCGAATCCCGTCTCCATGCCCCAGATGGCGAGCAGCGGCCCCGGCGGCACACCATAGCGCTTTTCGAGATTGGCGAAGAGCGCGGCATTGGATCTCTTGAGCGCCCGTCCGCGCGAGACGATGGCCGGAGCGCCACGCTTTGCCATGAACGCGCCCAAGGACAGCTTGAAGCTCTTCTGGCTGCGGTCGGCCCTGATCGTCGCAGCCGAATAATTCGTGCTCATGAGGGCGGCAATGGCTCTGGGCTTGACGCCGTTCTGCCTGGCCTCGGCGCTGAAACTTGCCTTCCAGCTCCCGAAATTGGCACCGGTACTGCCACATTTGGCGGCCTCAACCGCCCCTGTCGCCATGACCAGTACCGCCACACCCAAGAGCACTCCCATCCCTTTGCCGAGTCTCATTTCACTCCTCCGCTTTTTTCACCCTCACTTGAACGCCCGAATTTGCCACCAAGCGGCGGCCTTGTCACCGCTCGGGTGAGATGGCATCAAAAGAGCCTTGACCCCATGCCAAAGCCACCCGCAGACCATATCGAGGCACTGTTTCCGACCCTCGTCTATCGCACGATCATCGAGGGCGCGCGCCACCTCAACCACGATCTCGAACAGGCCGCCCTGGCGCTCGCCGAGAACGACACAGCCGGCCGGCGCTGGTGCGAAAAGCACGGCTATGCCGGCTACACGTCCTACGGCTCGCGCGCCGATCTTCCCGACCGCAACCCGCTATTCGCCCGGCTCAAGCGCATCATCGAGCGCCATGCGGCCCGCTTCGCCAGGGAACTTCACTGGGACCTGCGCGGCGGCAAGCCGCTCTGCGACACGATGTGGGTCAACGTGCTGCCCGAGGGTGGCGCGCACAGTTCCCACATCCACACCAATGCGGTGCTGAGCGGCACTTACTATGTCACCTCGCCCGAGGGCTCAGGCCCCATCGTCTTCGAGGATCCGCGTCATGGCCTGATGATGGCCGCCCCGCCGCGCAAGGCCGGAGCACCGCGTTCAATGCGCACCTATGTCAGCGAAGCGCCGGCCCCTGGCACATTGCTTTTGTGGGAAAGCTGGTTGCGACACGAGGTTCCCTTGAATCGAACTCGCAGCGATAGGATCAGCGTGAGTTTTAATCTCGTCATCGGGTAAAACTGCTTTTTCCGCACGCTGAAACTGTGTATAAGAGCCGCCAGGGAGACCTCTGGATAATGAAGTTTTTTTCGTCTGTTGTTCTGGCGACCGTTGCGCTTGCGCTTTCTGTTGCCCTGCCGGACAGCCCGGCCAATGCAGCCAAGAAGCAGGATACGCCCGCTTATGACTTGCCGATGCGGGTTGTCATCGTTCGCAGCGTGCTTGCAGGATGCGGATCGCTTTGCCCGCAATGGATTTCCGCCGAAGGCCAGATCACCGCGCAGTCTCCGGCGGTGTTCAAGAAGGCGCTCGCCAAGGCAAAGGATCTGCATCTGCCGGTCGTCGTCACCTCGGTGGGGGGCGATGTCGATGCCGCGCTCAAGATCGGCGAGATGATCCGCGCCAATCATCTCGATGTGGCGGTGGGATGGACTTATTTCGGCGGCTGCGCGCCATATCAGAAGAACTGCAAGCTTCCCGCCGCACAGATGGGCGTTTATCGCGGCGTCATCATGTCGGGCCAAGGCTTTTGCGTCTCGGCTTGCGCCTTCCTCCTGGCGGCCGGCGAAAAGCGCTTCATGGGCAAAGGCACGGCCGTCGGCGTGCATCAGATCAGCCGCTCAGTTACGCAGGAGAGGGTCCGTTACTCCGAGCGCTACCGCATCGTTGGGGGCAAAAAGCAGGTCCTGAGCCGCAAGATCGTCAGCCGCAAGCCGGTAAAGAGCTATCTCTCGACCGAGCTCGACCGCAGGCTTCAGAAGAAGCTCGACGCCTTTTTCGCCAAGATGGGCGTCGACAAATCGCTGCTCGCCTTGTTCAACAAGGCGCCGCCGACATCGATGTATATCCTGACCTCCCTCGAAGCGCGCAACACGAAGCTCGTCACCGATTTCACGCCGGCCGCCGATCTCGTTGCCAGCAGCCGCTGTACGAGTGATCCGCCGGCCGACAATTGCGTGCTCTTCGAGGATCAGCACGCGGACGCGAGGCCCTGAGGCGCAGGGGCGAGCTCTTCGATATTCAACCCCGGTGGGAACAGTTCATTGGTTTCGCTGGTGTAATTGAAATGCGCGAGCACCCAACCGGATCCCGTTTGCTTGTAGTTGAACCGGAAGTACACGAAGCCAACATCCTTGATAAAGGCGTAGTGGACAATCTGACGTAAAGCCCCGGCATAATCCTTGTCGACGACCTTCTTCCGGTAGTCGAACTTCTTGCCATCCAGAAGTTTCAGAGCGCTTTCGAAAACCAGCTTCTGTTCAGGGGCGCCTGTGACGCCAGCTATTTTCGTCGCGACATCCGAAATGCGACTCTGTGCGAAATCATTGAGGATCTCTTCGCTGAATTTTTCGGGATCCGCGATGGCTTTGGATCTCCGGCGAAAGCAGCACCGGAAAACAAACAAAGAATAAGAGTGAGGAAATATTGCCTCATCGGATTCCCCCTTCCACGTTTTAGGGCGTCACTGCCCCTGCCCTTTTCACCGCGCGGGGCCGACTGATCTCGCGCCAAGTCGAATTGGCGACATGGACTGAAGGATAGGGATCGCGGCGGACGAAATCGCCGTCACCCGCCTTGGCCCTGAGATCGCCCTCCTTCCAGGCAATGCGCCCGCGCGACAGCACCACAATCGGCAGGCCGGTACACTGATAGCCCTCGAACACATTGTAGTCGATGCGGCTCACTTGCGCCTTGGCCGAGATCGTCTTGGTCCTTTTAGGATCCCAGAGGACGAGATCGGCGTCCGAGCCGACATCGATCCGGCCTTTCTTGGGATACATATTAAGGATGCGCGCGATATTGGCGGAAGTGACGCCGACAAATTCCTCTTTCGTGAGCCTTCCGGTATTGACGCCGGCCGTCCACAGCACCGGCATGCGGTCTTCGAGACCCCCGGTGCCATTGGGGATCTTGGTGAAGTCCTTTGCGCCCATGCGCTTCTGTTCGGTGGTGAAGGAGCAGTGATCCGTCGCCACCACTTGCAGCGAACCCGATTGCAGTCCGGCCCAGAGGGAGTCCTGGTGCTTCTTGAGCCGGAATGGCGGTGACATCACGCGCCGCGCCGCATAGTCCCAATCCTTGTTGCGGTATTCGTCCTCATCGAGCGTTAGATGCTGGATCAGGGGCTCGCCATAGACGCGCTTGCCCGCCTCCCGCGCGCGCTTGATCGCCTCATGCGCCTCGCGGCAGGAGGTGTGGACGACATAGAGCGGGCACCCCGCCATGTCGGCGATCATGATGGCGCGGTTGGTGGCCTCGCCCTCGACCTCGGGCGGGCGCGAATAGGCATGGCCTTCGGGCCCGGTGACGCCTTGCGCCAGGAGGTCGGCCTGCATGCGGAAGACGACATCGCCGTTCTCGGCATGGACCAAGGGCATGGCGCCGAGGCCGGCGCAGCGCGAGAACGAATGATAGAGTTCATCGTCATTGACCATGAGCGCGCCCTTATAGGCCATGAAATGCTTGAAGGTGTTGATGCCGTAGGTCTTCACCACCGTTTCCATCTCGTCGAACACCTGCTTGTCCCACCAGGTGACCGCCATATGGAAGGAATAGTCAGCCGCGGCCTTCTCGGCTTTACGCCGCCAGTCCTGATAGGCGGCAAGCATCGACTGCTTGGGCGCCGGGATGCAGAAATCGACGATCATGGTGGTGCCGCCGGAGAGTGCCGCCTTGGTGCCCCATTCGAAATCATCCGCCGACACGGTCCCCATGAACATGAGCTCCATATGGGTATGCGGGTCTATGCCGCCCGGCATGACATAGAGGCCGCCGGCATCGATGGTCTCGGCACCGCTCGGAGTATCGATCTTCTCGCCCACTGCCGCGATCCGCCCGCCATCGACCAGCACATCGGCGCGCCGCGAATGATCATGATTTACGACGGTGCCGCCGCGGATGATAATGGACATGAGAGGCCTCCGTATTCTGAGAATCGTCCTCCCCGTTGTGGGAGGGACGGCCCGCAGGGCTGGGGTGGGGGTCTGGTGGTTTTCCGATAGTTGTTCGATTGCCACGGGAAAACTGCCGGACCCCCGCCCCCTAACCCCTCCCCGCAGCGGGGAGGGGAATCGACGAATTACATCTTCTTCATTTCATCGGTGACGACCGACGACCAGGCCCCTTCCGGCTTCTTGGTGATGACGGGATCGGAGCCGCCTTTCATCAGCGTGTCGACCGTGCGTTGCGCGGCGGCGACGTCGAGCGTGCCGTCGGAACCCTCGGTGAGCTTGTTGATCTCCCGCATCATCGTCTTCTGGTGGCCTTCGGTCTGCGCACCCGTCGCGTCATTGTCGAGCACGATCTTGGCGGCATCGTCCGGATGCTCGCGCGCCCAATCGAAACCCTTCATCGTCGCCTTGACGAATTTCGCCATGGTGGTGACGAAGGCCGGATCCTTGAGCTTGCTTTCAAGCACGTAGAGACCGTCCTCCAGCGTCGCCACACCCTGGTCCTCATATTTGAAGACGACGAGATCCTCTGGCTTCACGCCGGCCTCGATCACTTGCCAATATTCATTGTAGGTCATGGTCGAGATGCAGTCGGCCTGCTTCTGCAGCAGAGGATCGACATTGAAGCCCTGCTTGAGCACGGTGACGCCGTCGGCCCCGCCAGTGGTCGGGATACCGAGCTGGCTCATCCAGGAGAGGAACGGATACTCGTTGCCGAAGAACCAGACGCCGAGCGTCTTGCCCTTGAAGTCTTCCGGCTTGGTGATGCCGGTTTCCTTCCGGCAGGTGAGCATCATGCCCGAGCGCTTGAAGGGCTGGGCGATGTTGACCAGCGGCACGCCCTTCTCGCGGGATGCGAGCGCCGAGGGCATCCAGTCGATGACGACATCCGCTCCGCCGCCCATGATCACTTGCGGCGGCGCGATATCGGGACCGCCCGGCTTGATCGTCACATCGAGACCGGCTTCCTTGTAGAAGCCTTGCGCCTGCGCCACGTAATAGCCGGCGAACTGGGCCTGCGTCACCCATTTGAGCTGGATGGTCACCGCCTCGGCGAAGGCCGAGGTGGCTCCTGCCAGCAAAGCCGCGCCTGCCGCGGCCGCCATCAGAAATTCCTTCATACTGAACGTCTCCTCTTTCCTCTTGCTGCCTACTGGTCTTTCCGCGACCGGTAGGACGGGTGCCAAAAGGTCACCGCGCGTTCGACGAGCGCGATCACCCCATAAAAGGCCGACCCAGCGATGGCTGCGACGGCAATCTCGGCCCAGACCAGGTCCAGATTGAACTTGGCGACCTCGGTTGAAATGCGAAAGCCCATGCCGACGATGGGAGTCCCGAAGAATTCCGCTACGATGGCCCCGATCAGGGCCAGAGTCGAGTTGATCTTGAGCGCGTTGAAAATGAACGGCATCGCCGCCGGCAGCCTGAGCTTGACTAGCATGTCGACGTAGCTGGCGCCGTAGGAGCGCATAAGGTCGCGCTCGAGATGGCCGGCCGCCTGAAGCCCCGTGACCGCGTTCACCAGCATGGGGAAGAAGGTCATGATGACCACGACGGCCGCTTTCGAGTGCCAGTCGAAGCCGAACCACATGACCATGATGGGCGCCACGCCGACGATCGGCAAGGCGGCGAAGAGATTGCCGAGCGGCAGCAGTCCGCGCCTGAGAAACGCCCAGGCATCGCACAGGATCGCCACCAGAAAGCCTGAAAGCGACCCGATCGCCCAGCCGATCAGCACGGCGTGCATGAAGGTCTGGATGAAATCCGCCTCAAGGGCGGCGGAGGATTTTGCAAACCTATGCCAGATATCAGAGGGCGCGGGCAGAAACACCGGTGATATGGCGAAACCTCTCACGATCAGCTGCCACAGCAGCAGGAGGGTGAGGCCGAATATTGCCGGCACGGCCAGATCGCGCAGCCTGAGCGCCAGCGGCGACTGTACCGATAGGCCCGAAAGTGCGTCGTTGCCGATCCAAACCAAGACCCACAGGACCAGGACGCCAATCCAGAACAGCATGCCAGGTCTCGGCGCCACCTCGTGCGCCATCAGCCACAGGAGCCCACTGGCGACGAGCAGAGTCACGATCACGGCGGCCGAGCTGCGGCGCAGAGCTGTGATCATGGCTTCGCCCCCATTGCGTGAGCGACTTGCCGTTCGGCGAAGCCGACCAGCCAGACGAGGCCCGATGACATGACGGCGGCGGCAACGAGCGCGCCCCAGATCTGCTGCGTCTGGCCATAGTAGGAACCATTGAGGAGCCGGGCGCCGATGCCGGCCTGGGCGCCCGTCGGCAATTCAGCGACGATGGCACCCACCAGCGCGATGGCGATCGCCACTTTGAGCGAGGTGAAGAGGAAGGGCACCGAAGAAGGCCAGCGCAACTTCCACAAGGTTTGCGCGGTGCTTGCATGATAGGTGCGCATGAGATCGAGCTGCATCGGCTCGGGCGAGGTCAGGCCCTTCACCATGCCGATGGTGACCGGGAAGAAGCACAGATACATCGAGATCAGCGATTTGGGCACGAGGCCGGTGAGCCCGATCGAGCCCAGCACCACGATGATCATCGGCGCGATGGCGAGGATCGGGACAGTCTGCGAGGCGATGATCCATGGCATCAGGCTGCGATTGAGCGCCTTCACATGGACGATGGCGATGGCAAGCGCAATGCCGAGGAACGAGCCCAATGCAAAGCCGAGCAGCGTCGATGAAAGCGTTACCCAGCAATGATAGAGGAGCGACCGCGGCCGCCATGGCTCGACGGTGAAAACCGTGTTCCACAATTCAGCGATGACCTGGTGCGGCGCGGGCAGCACCGGGCGCGGCAGCGACCAGGAGATCGACAGCGTGTTCATGATCCCGCCGCCCGCGGCATCGATCAGGGAGCGGCTCAGGACGCTGTTCATCGGGATGGCCGCGAGATACCAGATGACGAGGATGATCAGCACGATCACGGCGACGGGGAAAGCATGACCCGCGGCGAGCGCGCTCGCGAAGGTCGGCCGCTCTGCGGTTGCGGCCAGGGTCATATGGCGCGCTCAATCGTCATAGCTGCGCCCTTGCCTCAGGCCCTCGCGCACGCGATGCGCGACTTTCAGGAATTCCCGCGTCTCGCGGATATCGAGTGTGCGATCAGGCGCGAATTTCGTCTCGATCACATCGATGATGCGCCCGGGCCGTGGCGACATGACGACGATCTTGTTCGACAGAAACACCGCTTCCGGGATGGAATGAGTGACGAAGACCACCGTCTTCTTCGTGCGCGCCCACAATTCGAGCAGCTGCTGGTTGAGCTTGTCGCGCACGATCTCATCGAGCGCGCCGAAGGGCTCGTCCATCAGCAGGAGCTTCGGATCGAAGGCGAGAGCACGCGCGATCGACACGCGCTGCTGCATGCCGCCCGAGAACTGCCAGGGAAATTTCTTCTCGAAGCCCTGGAGATTGACGAGATCGAGATTGCGGGCGATCCGCTCTCGGCGCTCGGCGGCGCTGAAGCCCATGATCTCGAGCGGCAAGGCGACATTGCGCTCGACGGTGCGCCAGGGATAGAGGGCGGGCGCCTGGAACACATAGCCATAGGCGCGTTGCTTGCGCGCCTCGTCGGGCGTCATGCCATTGACCGCGATCTCGCCTTCGCTCGCTTGCTCGAGATCGGCGATGACCCTGAGCAAGGTCGTCTTGCCGCAGCCCGACGGTCCGATGAAGGACACGAAATCCCCATCCTCGACGGTGAGATTGACTTTCGACAAGGCATAGACCGGCCCATCGGCCGTTTCGAATGTCAGACTGAGCTCCCGCGCCTCGATAACGGACGCTGCCGCCATTCAACCTCCCCAAGATCACGATCACTTCAGGCCGGCAGGCCTGAAGTGATAAACGTGATCGTATACTTATATTGGCGCGCGATCGGACAGAAAACTGGTGTCCACTTTTCCTGATCGCGCGCCTGCTTTTCTAATTTCATTGAGACTCGTTGGGAAAAGGATGCTAAGCGGTCTTGACCATTTGATCAAGAATTAACACCATCGCCCATGGCTCAGCCGAAGCAGAAGATACAGGGCAAGACCCGCATCCAGGCGATCAACGAGGACATCATCCTCGCTGCCGCCCTCGAGATCTTTTCGGCCTACGGCTATCGCGGCACGACCGTCGACCAGATCGCTGCGCGTGCCCAGATGTCCAAGCCCAATCTGCTATACTATTTCCGCCGCAAGGAAGACATCTACCGCGCCCTCCTGGAAAAGACGCTGGCCGACTGGCTGATCCCCTTGCGCAGCCTCGATCCCCAAGGCGAGCCGCTCGCCGAGATCGAGAAATATGTCCGCGCCAAGATGGCGATGTCGCGCGACAACCCCAAGGCCTCAAGGCTGTTCGCCAATGAGATGCTGCATGGCGCGCCCGCGATTGGCGACTTTCTTGCGGGTCCCATGAAGCTCCTGGTCGACGATACGTCGAACATCATCAAGGCCTGGATCGCTAAGGGCCGGATCGCCGCCATCGATCCCTATCATCTCATCTTCACCATCTGGGCCATGACCCAGCACTATGCCGATTTCGACATTCAAGTCCGGGCCGTTCTCGGCGAGAACCGCGATCATTTCCCCGATGCCGAGACGACGATCATCCGCCTCATTCAGGATGGGCTGAGACCGAGACGGTGAAAGTGCTCATCCTCCGACCGGAGGGATGAATCCCTTGTCAGCGGAATTTTGCCACGCGGCGGGCTGTCTCGGGATCGAGGAAGCCTTTAACGGTTGCCGCCGTCTCCTGCGCCATGGCCGCTTCAAGCCCCGCCCGATCGGGCCGCGCCAGGATACGCCGCAGATCCGCAACCCGCTCTCTCGGCAAGGTGGCCAGCCGCTGGGCGAGCTCGGTGGCAGCGGGAAGGAGCGCCTCATCGGCGACGACATCGCGGACAAGGCCCCAAGATTTTGCCTGCTCGGCATCGAACTTCTCGCCGAGCATGATCATCTCGCGCGCCCGGGCAAGGCCGACGAGACGCGGGAGAAGCTCGGTGACGCCGCCGGTCACAAAGACGCCGAGCGCGATCTCCGGAAAGAAGAAGCGCGTGCCGTGAGCTGCAAGGACGAAGTCGCAATTGATCACCCATTCGAGGCCGCCGCCCGCAGCCCAGCCGCGAATGGCGCCGACCACAGGCCGTGCCCCCAGAACGATCGCGCGGGTGACGTCCTGGATGCGCTCGATATAGGCTCCGGTCTCCGCTTCGTCCGTGGCTTGGTTGTCGAATTCCTTTAGATCATCGCCAGCACAGAAGGCGCGGCCTTCGCCGGTGAGCAGGATGGCCCCGACCGCTGCGTCGCGATTGGCAGCATCGAGCGCGCCGATCAGGTCTTCGAGCAGCTCCGGCACGATCGCGTTGAGCCGGTGCGGCCGGTTGAGCGATATCTTCTGGACGCCACCGCCGAGAGAGTCGCTGAGCACGGTTTTGGTCATGAGCCTTCTCTCCTGATCACCCGGCGGGTTTTGCCTTCGCTGCGCGGCAAGCTGTTGAAAGGCAGCAGCGTGAGCCTCGCGGTGACGCCGATCTCACCCTTGATGCGCCGCGCGATGGTCTCTGCCAGGTTCTGGGCTTCGGTAACGTCTTCAGCGAGCTCGGCTTCGACCGGCAGCCTGTCATAGGGCCCTCGGCCCTCGAGCACGACGCGGTATTCGCCCGACAGCTCGGCGAAAGAGTTGAGGACGGCGGCGATCTGCGTGGGAAAAACATTGATGCCGCGCACCACCACCATGTCATCGCTGCGGCCCCGGACACGGAAGCGCGGCGCCGTGCGGCCGCAGGGCGCCTTGCCCGTGCCGGTGATCTCGATGATGTCGCCGGTTCGGAAGCGCACCAGAGGCTGGCATTGGCGCGTGAGATGGGTAAGCACGAGTTCGCCCTTTGCGCCCTCTTCCCAGGGAAGCGGCGCGCCATTTGCCGGGTCGATGAGCTCGGGGTTCAGAATGTCGAGGGCGATGAAATGCAAATCGCTGTCGATCTCGCTTTGACCGGCCATGATGCTGAACACATCAGTGACGCCGTAATTGGCATTGCGCGCCGCAAATCCCCATGTCGACTCGAGCCTGCGACGGAATTCGGGATCGTCGAGCCCGGCCTCGCCGCCGAAGAGCCCGAGCTTGAGCCCGAGATCACGGGGCTTGAGCTTGGGGAAATGCTCGGCGATGACGCGTTCGAGCACCGAAGGATAGGATGGCGTGCAGGAAATGGCGGTGACGCCGAGCTCCCGGATGGTGCGGATCAGCAGCTGCGTGTCGCCAATGCCGAAGGGAACCACCGTGGCGCCTGCCGCTTCGAGCGTCGAATGATCCGTATAGCCGCCCATCCACAGGCGGTAGTTGAGGCAATGGACCACGCGCATACCGGGCTTGAGGCCGGAAGCCCTGTGCGCTCGGGCACCGAGCAGCGCTGTCTCCAGCGCATCGCGCTGCGACAGAGCGAGATTCATTGCCGTGCCGGTGGTGCCGGAGGTGCGATGCACGCGGGCGATCTCTCTGTCCGCCGCGGCAATATAATCGCCGAAAGGCGGATGCTCCTGCTGGCTCCGGCGCAGCATCTCCTTGTCAATCAGAGGCAACGCCGTCAAGTCGGCGAGCCGCACCGGCGGTGCGTGTTTCCCCCAGACCCGCCGGTGCAAGGGTGACCTCGAAGCGACATAGTCGCGCTGGCTTTCCCACAGGCGCTGGCGGTGCGCCGCGAGCCCATCGAGATCGGCAAAGTCAGCCCGTTCGATCAGCCTGGGATCGTTCAAGAATGACATGATTTCTTTTCTTTGTTGATCGAGTTCAGCCGCCTTAGAGCAAATCCCGCCAAAGTTGAAGACTTTGGCGATAAGGATTTGCTCTAACATATTGATTTGGCGCAAATCCTTATCGGCGAAGCGATTCCACTTCGCCGGGATGCGCGCTAGAATGAGAATCGCTTGCCCACTGCCGACGGCACCAGCGTAGTGTCGCCGAACTCGTTGGCAAGGGCCGTGACGGCGCGCCGTTTCGCTCTTGCAAAAATCAGGCGTACCGGGCCTTCGATCTCTCACGCGCTTTCAGGGCCTCGATCTCCCGGTTGCGCGGCGGCGCCTGCGTCTCGAGCGCGAAGATGAGCTTGCGCGCTACTTCCGTCACTTCCTCGACCGCTTTATCGAAGGCGGCCTTATTGGCCTGCGACGGGCGATTGAAGCCCGACAGCTTGCGCACGAATTGCAGCGCCGAGGCGCGGATCTCGTCCTCGCTCGCCGGCGGCTCGAAATTGAACAAAGTGCGGATGTTCCGGCACATCAGCGCCTCCTCTGGAGAATGATGGTGTTGGAGGGCAGTATAGGCGAAATTCCTCCCCCTGCCCAAGCTATCAAGGAGACTTGCGCGATGCCGGCGGAAGCGAAACCCGTCACCATAGAAATCCCGAAGGAAGGCAGCGTCTCGGGCCTGCTGCTAAAGCCGGCTTCGCCGCGTGCCCTCTATGTGTTTGCCCATGGCGCCGGCGTCGGCATGACGCACAGCTCCATGGAATCGATCGCCGACGGTCTCGCCACGCGCGGCATTGCCACCTTGCGCTTCCAGTTCCCTTATATGGAGCGGAAATCGGGAAGGCCCGATGCGCCCAGGCTCGCCCAGGCTGCGGTGCGCGCAGCCGTGGCCGAGGCGCGGCATTTGGCACCCGGCTTGCCCCTCTTCGCCGGCGGCAAATCCTTCGGCGGACGGATGACCTCGGGTGCCGAGGCCACCGCGCCGCTCAAGGATGTCAAGGGACTCATCTTCCTGGGTTTCCCGCTGCATCCGGCCGGCAAGCCGGGACGCGAGCGCGCCGAGCATCTGGCGCAAGTGCACATACCCATGCTCTTCCTGCAAGGCACGCGGGATGCCCTGGCCGAGCTCGATCAGCTCGAGCCCGTCATCAAGTCGCTAGCCAGCCGCGCAACTCTTAAGCTGTTCGATCAGGCCGATCACTCATTCCATGTGCCGGCCAAGAGCGGCCGCAAAGATGCCGAGGTGCTGAAAGAGATACTCGATCAGTTCGCGCAGTGGGTGGATAAAGTGATTGCGGCACCATGACCTATGATGATGTGCGCAAGATGGCGCTCGCCTGGCCGGATGTCGAGGAGGCGACGTCCTACGGGACGCCTGCGCTCAAGGTGAAAGGCAAGTTCCTCACCCGTCTCAAGGAAGATGGCGACAGCCTGGTGATCAAGGACGTCGATCTCGATGAGCGCGACATGCTTATGGAAGCCGCACCGCAAGTCTTCTACATCACCGACCACTATAGGGGCTATCCGATGGTCCTGGTTCGCTTGTCCAAAGCTCATCCGAAGCAAGTGAAACCTCTGCTCCTGCGCTCCTGGAAAGCGACAGCGCCGAAAAGCCTCGTCAAAGCCTTCGACGGGAAGACCTGAGGAGTAGTTCGTGCCTCTCCCCAGATGCTCCGTCGTGCCAGAACTCTCTCGCGCAGTGAGAGGCCGAAAGCTCCATTGGCAACTGCAAATTGCCATAATGTTGGGCATGTGTGACGGTCAACACCACTCAGGAGCAAGTTGATTGCCGCGCCAATACAGCCATGGCGGGAGAAAGGCCCCGGAATCGTTTGGGCGCGGGCCCGATGGTTCCCTGCCCTCCGCCACATCTTTCAAGGAACGGCTTGGCGCCTTGAGAAACGTCGCACCCTTCGTCGCGATGGTATGGCGGACAAGCCCTGGTCTCACCCTGGCCACGTTCCTGCTTCGGCTCACCCGCGCGCTTCTGCCCGTGGCAACACTCTATGTTGGTAAGCTGATCATCGACGATGTTGTGCTGCTGGTGCAAATGCCGGACAAGCCTGCGACGCTTGAGGACTGGCTACAGGCCGGACACCTCAATCGCATCGCTCTGTTTCTGGTCACCGAATTTGCGCTCGCCGTGCTCTCCGATGTGCTCGGCCGGGTCGTCTCCCTGATCGACAGCCTGTTGTCGGAGCGCGTGACCAACGCCTCGAGCGTGCGGCTGATGGAGCACGCGGCAACCCTCGATCTCGAGGATTTTGAGGACGCGGAGTTTCAGGACCAGCTCGAGCGGGCGCGGCGCCAGAGCAGCGGCCGGATGTCCCTCATGACGCAATTGTTCGGCCAGGCACAGGACATCGTGACCGTCGCTAGCTTTGCTGCCGGAATGATCGTCTATGCACCCTGGCTGATTGCATTCCTGCTCCTGGCCTTGATCCCGGCATTTCTCGGTGAAGCGCATTTCAACGCCCAGAGCTATTCTCTCGATTTCAGACGCACGCCGGAACGCCGCGAACTGGACTATGTCAGGCAAACCGCCGCAAGTGCCGAGACCGCCAAGGAAGTCAAAATCTTTGGCTTGAATCGGTTCCTCATCGACCGTTACCGTCAGCTTTCAATTGAACTCTATGCCGCCAATCGTCAGATCGCTGTCAGGCGGGCCGGCTGGGGCGGCCTCTTCACCGCCATCGGCACCATCGGCTACTACTGCGCCTACGCCTATATCGTCTGGCAGACACTCATGGGCGCTTTGACCGTCGGCGATCTTACCTTTCTTGCGGGATCCTTCCGGCGTCTGCGTAATCTTCTCGAAGGACTTCTGGCGGGATTTTCGAGCACCGCCAGCCAGGCACTCTATCTCAATGACCTGTTCTCCTTTTATGAAATCAGCCCAGAAATCCGCTCGCCCGAGAATCCTCTATCCTTTCCACATCCCATTTGCCATGGCTTCACATTTGAGAATGTCGGCTTCAGATATCCCGGAGCCGAGCGATGGGCCGTCCGCCATCTCAGCTTTACTTTGCATGTAGGCGAGGTTCTTGCCCTCGTCGGAGAAAATGGCGCGGGCAAGACCACTTTGGTCAAGCTCCTGACGCGTCTCTATGATCCGGACGAAGGCCGCATTCTCCTCGATGGGCATGACTTGCGCGACTACGATCTCGATGCCCTGCGCAGCAATATGGGCGTCATCTTTCAGGACTTCGTCCGCTACCATCTCACCGCGGCCGACAATATCGCGGTTGGCCGCATCGAAGCACGCGATGATCATGCGCGTATCGAGCGCGCTGCGCTCCAGAGCGGCGCCGACGAAGTCATCGCCCCGCTTCCGGCCGGCTATGATCAAATGCTCGGAAAGCGGTTCAGAAAAGGTGTCGAGCTTTCCGGCGGCGAGTGGCAGAAGATCGCCATAGCCCGGGCCTATATGCGCGGGGCGGAAGTGCTCATCCTCGATGAACCTACCGCCGCATTGGATGCCCGTTCCGAGTTTGAAGTTTTCAGGCGGTTCAAGGAGCTCAGCACGAGCAGGACCGCCCTCCTGATCTCTCACAGGTTCTCAAGCGTTCGCATGGCCGATCGGATTCTTGTTCTCGCCGACGGCAAGGTCGAGGCGTCCGGTACTCACGATGAACTGATGGCGCAATCCGGCCGCTATGCCGAGCTCTTCGAATTGCAGGCTGCGGGCTATCGATAGCTGCCCTCTGGATTCAGCGCGCATGCACCTGCGCCTGCTGGAGAAGGGCAAGGGCGGCGCCATGCGCTTCCGCGACCCAGGCGGCCATGCCCTTGGGATCGGGCGGAAATTCGAGCTCGATCGAAGCGGCGCCGTGGAATCCGGTCTCGCGGATTGCATCGAGATATTCATTGAACGGCGTGTTGCCGCGCCCGGGCGGCATGTCGCCGTGATTGGTGCCGTCGCAATCCGACATATGGACATGGGCGATGCGGCCTTTGAGCCTGCTGGCAACCTGTTCGGGCGGGATGCGCATCAGCCAGAAATGCGAGATGTCGACCGTCGCCTTCACATTCGAGAGCGCGACTTCGTCGAGGAAACGCTCCATCGTTTCAAGCGAGTTGATGAAAGCGAAATCGAAGGGCAGGAGCTCGATGGCGAGCTCGCGCTTGCGGGTCGCGGCATGCTTGCCGACTTGGCGGGTGGCATCGACGACAAGGTCCCATTCGCCCTTGGCCGGGATGAGCTTCTTTTGGAACATGTATTCACCGGGCACGAAGCAGAGATTGCGCGTGGTCGGGATGTCGGCGGCGAGATCCACGACATTCTTGGCCCGCTCGATATGATAGAAGCGGATCGCCGGGTTGAAGTCGCTCAAGCCGAGGCAGGTGCAGACGAGGGAGACGACGGGCAGACCGGTCGACAGATTGTCGTCGATATAGGCCTGGCGATCGGCCTTGGAGAGCTTGCCGGGATCGAATCCGACAAAGAGGTCGAGGCTTTCGAAGCCGATGCGCTTTGCTTCCTCACGTCCGCGCCTGCCTTCAAAGTCCGTTCCGAACCAGGCCGAATCGATGAGACCGAGTGTCCAATCCTCGCTCATCGAGCACCTCCCACGGCATCTTCGCCGACTTTTCGTGGGATGGATTTGAGCATGTTTCGCATTCGAGTGGATTCCTTTCATTACGCCAAGTAATCTTGGGGTGAGGAGAAATACATGGATCGCCGCCTGGCCGCCATCGTTCTTGCCGACGTCGTCGGCTACAGCCGTTTGGTGGAAGCGGATGAAACGGGAACGCTGAAGGCCTTACAAAAGCGGCGAGCGGAAATTTTGCAGCCACTCGTTGAACACCACAAGGGCCGGATCGTCAAGTTGATGGGTGATGGCATCCTTATGGAATTTGCCAGTGCGGTAAGCGCGGTCCGCTGTGCCGTCGAGCTGCAGCTGGCCATGGCCACTGCCAATGCGTCACTCTCGGAAAATGAAAGGATCATATTTCGAGTGGGCATCAGCCTCGGCGATGTCGTGGTGGAAGGCGGCGACATTTATGGCGACGGCGTAAACATCGCGGCCCGGCTCGAAGCCATTGCCGATCCGGGAGGCATTTGTGTCTCCGACACCATTCACCGACAGGTCCAAGGCAAGATTGATCTTCGTTTTGATGACCTCGGCGAACGGTCGCTTAAAAACATCGCTACACCGGTGCGTGTCTACCGCCTGCGCGGCGGCGATGCGCAGGCTAAGACTCCCCCTGTTCTCGCTCTTCCTGACAGGCCTTCCATCGCTGTGCTGCCGTTCCAGAATATGAGCGGCGATCCGGAGCAGGACTACTTCGCCGAAGGGATCGTCGAGGACATCATTACCGCGCTTTCGCGCATCCGTTGGCTGTTCGTCATCGCGCGCAATTCGAGCCACACTTACAAAGGTCGCTCGGTCGACATAAGACAGGTCGGCCGCGAGCTCGGCGTGCGCTATGTCCTCGAAGGAAGTGTGCGCAAAGCCGGCAACCGGCTGCGCATCACAGGCCAGCTTATCGACGCCTCTTCCGGCTCCCATCTCTGGGCTGACCGGTATGATGGACCAATGGAGGACGTATTCGATCTTCAGGACAAGATAACCGCCAGTGTCGTCGCGATCATTGCGCCGAAAATGGAGATTGCGGAGATTGACCGCTCGCGCCGCAAGCCGACCGGGAATCTCGATGCCTATGACCACTATTTGCGCGGACTGGCGAACGTTCATTTGTGGACAGAGCAATCCAACGGCGATGCGTTAGCCCATTTCTACAAGGCAATCGAACTCGATCCCAAATTTGCTGCGGCCTATGGGCTGGCGGCGCGCTGCTATTCGCAGCGCAAGGCAGGCGGCTGGACCGTCGATCTCGCGCAGGAGACCTCTGAGGCTGCACGGCTCGCCCGCCACGCGGTTGAATTCGGAAGCGACGACGCTGTCGCCCTGTGCACTGCTGGCATCGCCCAGGCATATCTTGTTGGCGACCTCGAAGAAGGTCATGCGCTTACCGAGCTGGCGCTTGCCCAAAATCCGAACTTTGCCTGGGCATGGGCGTGTAGTGGGTGGGTGAAACTGTGGCGGGGCGAAATCGACGCCGCCATTGAGCGGCTCACTCACGCCATTCGCATCAGTCCCAACGATCCGTCGATGTTCGCCATGAACGATGCGATGGCCTCCGCCTATTTCTGCGCCGGCCGCTACCCGGAAGCCCTCCAATGGGCGACGAAGGCGTTGCGCAGTAGTGAATTTCTGTTGACGCAATGTCTGGCAGCGGCCAGCGGCGTACATCTGGGGCGAGTGGAGGAAGCACACGATCGGGTGGCAAGATTGCTCAAGACTTACCCAACGCTGCGCATTTCCGAACTCAAGGCGCAGTTTCCCGAATTCAACCATGCGGACGCTTTTGCCCGATTCGCCGAAGCCTTGCGCAAGGCTGGGCTTCCAGACTGAGAAATCTCCGGCCCTTCACATTCTCAATGCGGCTTGTCGCAGTCCCAGAGCCCTACTCCGCCGCGACCTTGGACGCCGGGTTGTTGGGATGCGTCGTCCAGTTGGCGTAGCGGGGATCGATCTTCTTGCCGGTGCGCGGATCGACGCCGTCGGTCAATCGCACCATGGTGATGCATTCCTCGACCGGGCAGACCTCGACGCAGAGATTGCAGGCGACGCATTCCTCGTCGATCACCTCGAAGCGGCGCTTGCCGGCGTTGGTCGGCGTCATTGAGATCGCCTGGTGCGATGTGTCCTCGCAGGCGGCATAGCAGCGCCCGCATTGGATGCATTTGGTCTGGTCGATCCTCGCCTTGGTCACGTAGTTCAGGTTGAGATATTGCCAGTCGGTGACATTGGGCACGGCCTTGCCGACAAGCTCGTCGAGTCTTGTGTAGCCGCGCCCGTCCATCCAGTCCTCCAGGCCAGTGATCATCTCCTGCACGATCTTGAAGCCATAGGTCATGGCGGCGGTGCACACTTGTGCCGTGCCGGCGCCGAGCAGGATGAATTCGAGCGCGTCGCGCCAGGTGGTGATGCCGCCGATGGCGGAGATCGGCAGGCCTTTAGTCTCGGCGTCGCGGGCGATCTCCGACACCATGGAGAGCGCGATCGGCTTCACCGCCGGGCCGCAATAGCCGCCATGCGTGCCCTTGCCGTCGATCGTGGGCTCGGGCGCGAAATTGTCGAGATCGATGCCCATGATCGAATTGATCGTGTTGATCAGCGACACGGCATCAGCCCCGCCCTGCTTGGCGGCGCGAGCGGGCTTCCTGACGTCGGTGATATTGGGGGTCAGCTTCACGATCACCGGCATGCGCGTATTGGCCTTGCACCAGCGCGCCACCATTTCGATATATTCCGGCACCTGGCCAACGGCCGAGCCCATGCCGCGCTCCGACATGCCATGCGGGCAGCCGAAATTGAGCTCGACGCCGTCGCAATCGGTCTCCTCGACACGCTTCAGGATCTGAGCCCAATTGCGCTCCTCGCAAGGCACCATCAGCGAGACGACCATGGCGCGGTCCGGCCATTCGCGCTTGACCCGCTTGATCTCGTCGAGATTGGTCTGCAGAGGCCGGTCGGTGATGAGTTCGATATTGTTGAGGCCCAAGAGCCGCCGGTCGCCCGAATGAATGGCGCCATAGCGGGGGCCGTTCACATTGACGATGTGGGGATCTTCGCCCAACGTCTTCCACACGACACCACCCCAGCCCGCCTTGAAGGCGCGCACGACATTGTATTCCTTATCTGTCGGCGGTGCGGAAGCGAGCCAGAACGGGTTCGGCGACTTGATGCCGGCGAAATCAGTGCGAAGGTCTGCCATGGGTCTCTCCTAGGCCGCATGATTCCGGAAAGTTGCAGACTTTCCGGATAGGATCATGCGCAGAAATCATTTCAACAAATAGGTGTGAATGGCTTCGGCCGCGCGGCGGCCGTCATCGACGGCGGCGACCGTCAGGTCCTGGCCGCCCGCGGCGCAGTCACCGCCCGCCCAGACATTGGCGAGGCTGGTGCGCCGTGAAGCGTCGACCTTGATGCGCCTGCCGTCAAGCACGATCGCATCTTTCATGGGCTCCGGCACGAATGTCTGGCCGATCGCCTTGAAGATCATGTCGGCCTTGAGCTTGAAGGTCTCGCCGGTGCCCTTGAGCCTGCCGTTCACCTCTTTCGTATATTCGCATTCGAGGCCGACGGCTCTGCCATCACTGACAAGCACCTTCTTCGGCAGGACCCAGTGCTTGATCTTGACACCCTTGGTCTGCGCCAGTTCCTGCTCGAAGCCCGATGCTTTCATCTGTGAGGCGCCGCGGCGATAGAGGATGGTCACCTCTTCGGCGCCCAGGAGCTTCGACTGCACTGCGATATCGATCGCGGTCATGCCGCCGCCGATCACCAGCACATGGCGTCCGACCGGAAGCTTGCCCAGGTCCTTCGCCTGGCGAAGTTCGGCAATATAGTCGACCGCATCCTCGACGCCGTCCGAATCTTCAGATCTGGTGTTGAGCGCATTGACGCCCTGCAGCCCAATGGCGAGGAACACCGCATCATAGTCGTGGCGCAAGCGCTCGAGCGTGATGGCTTTGCCCAGCGCCTTGCCGTGCTCGATGGTGATGCCGCCGACCCCGAGAATGAAATCGACCTCGGCCTGGGCGAAGCCATTCACGGTCTTGTAGGCGGCAATTCCATATTCGTTGAGCCCGCCCGGTCTCTTGCGGGCCTCGAAAATGATCGCATCATGACCACGCAAAGCGAGGCGGTGAGCGCAGGCGAGGCCCGCAGGCCCCGCCCCTACGATGGCCACTTTCTTCCCGGTCGCGGCCGCTCGTTGGAAAGGTTGCTTGCCCGAACGCATGAGCGTGTCGGTGGCGTAGCGCTGCAGAAGCCCGATCTTGACCGGCTTGCCCTCAGCCGTCTCGCGCACACAGGCTTCCTCGCACAAGGTTTCGGTCGGACAAACGCGGGCGCAGATGCCGCCCAAAATGTTCTGCTCGAAGATGGTGAGCGCCGCACCTCGCGGATTGCCGGCGCCGATCTGGCGAATGAACAGGGGAATATCGATCGAGGTCGGACAGGCCTGCTGACAGGGCGCCTCATAGCAGAAATAGCAACGGTCGCTCTCGACCAACGCTTCATGCACGCTCAAAGGCGGATGCAGATCGGCGAAATTCTTCGCATAGGCGTCTTTGGACAGACGGCGACCCGCAATATCGGGTTGGCCCATGACAGTCTCCTCGCATGCCGGTCTTCTAAGTGCGGAGCTTGCAGCTCTCGCCGGATGCTGAACACAATGAATTAATTTGGTCTTTTGGTCAAATTATTAATCAAAAGGTCAAATTCTGATCTCACCCCGAAGCAACTTGCGTTGCGCCCGCAGCCGCACCACGGCAAACTCCGCGAAGCGCCGGGCTTCTGGCATGCGCTGCACTTCCGGCGTCATCAAAAGCCACCACATGCCCGCAGATCATCGCGGGGCTCGAAACACCGCAAAAGCCCGGCGCAGTCACCCTCGATGCAGAGCAGAAGCCCGACGCCAAGCGATGCCTTGAGCAGCCCGCGCTATTCAACACCGTGTTGCTGCGCGCCACGACGCGCAGAATCCGCCTGCGCTACAATCCATCGCCCACGCGCCGTCTGACCCAGCGCCTTCTCATAGACGATCACCGAATGCCCGCGGATTTCCTGAGGTGTGGCCGGCATCCCGTGCTCGGCCGCATAGCCGGCGCTGCAATAGAGCGTCCAGCCGAAATCTGGAAGGCGTTGCCCGATCAGAGTCCCGCTGATAGGGCTTTCCGTCGAGCGGAATGCGATGTCGGCCTCGCCCTTGTCGAGATCGCAGTGCGCTTCGCTCGACACCTGCATAAGCACGCTGTAAGCGCGCGTCCTTGAAATCTCAATTGTGGATTGAATGGCGCCTTGCTCACCTAGGCGTGGGTACAAGTGCGGCCTCTGTCACAGCGACCAGGTTTTTCAAGAACGCAATCGCCTTTTGCAGTACTTCCTTGGTAACCGGTTGTGCCGCTGGCGGTCCTGGTTCGATCACTCGCGCACGGTGTACGATATCTCCACGCAGTTTCAGATAGAGATCAAGACGCGCGCACACCAACTTGGGCTCGAAGTTATTCCAGACCCACCTATTGGTTAGGTCGACCCCTGCATAGTCCCTGAACAATTTGAGGGTCATTTCTGCATTTGGGTTGTGGTGTCGCTTGATCTCTTCGTCAAGTTTATTGTGAATAAACTCGCTAATTGTCCTGTCGGCCACTGAGACCAGTCTTGCAGCAGCGGCTTCGCTAACTCGATCCTCGACGTAGGTTTCCCCAGGCAGTCATGGCCATGATCAACCCAGCACGTTTGAGCACCTCTATATCAGCGGGTGGAGGCAGTGTGTTGAGCGCGTTGAAGTGGGCCAGCAAGTTTTCGGCGTCTTTGATAGCTTGCGCAAAGACCTCTGAGGCGCGCGAAGTCGGAATGGTCGTTGTGCTCATGAGGACGTCAGCAGATCATCCGCGAGCGGCCCCGCACGTCGAGCCGGCGTGGGCTACCACATGCAAAATACGAGGTTCGCTCCAATTATACATTCTTACAATTCTGCAACAATTCAGAGCCATTCATCAAGGGCGCGTACTCCTCTTGCGCCAAGTTTTCTGCGAGATATCTCGGCGGGGAAATCGCCATACAAGCGCGGCGCCCTTCGTGAGCTAGGGCCCGACTGCTCCCGCTGGCTCGCAACGGGCGATCTCGCGGACGGCATCACAGTTTCGGCGCGTAGTCGGCACGATTTACCGTCTTGGGACGGCCTTCGATGCGAAGCGCCGTCACTTGCTGCGGAGTCTCGGCGATGACTTCGCCCCGCCTGATGACATAGAGGCGCGGCGGCTTGAGCCGGATCGCCTCGATCGGGTCTTTGGCCTGCAGGATGACCATGTCGGCGTGGCAGCCCTTCTCCAGTCCATAGCCGTTGAGCTGCATGGCCTTCGCCGGATTGACGGTCACTGCATCGAAGCACCAGCGCATCGCCTCGCGGCTCGTCATCTGCGCCACATGCACGCCCATATTGGCGACTTCGAGCATGTCGCCCTGTCCCAGCGAATACCAGGGATCGAGCACGCAATCATGGCCGAAGGAGACATTGATCCCGTAGCTGCGCATTTCGGGCACGCGCGTCATGCCACGGCGCTTGGGATAGGTGTCATGCCGGCCCTGGATCGTGATGTTGATCAGGGGATTGGGCGTTGCATGCAGTTGCGCTTCCGCCATCAACGGCAGGAGCTTCGAGACATAATAATTGTCCATCGAATGCATCGAGGTGAGATGCGAGCCGACCACGCGGCCCTCGAGCCCAAGCCTTTGCGTCTCATAGGCCAGCGTCTCGACGTGGCGCGACAGGGGATCGTCAGTCTCGTCGCAATGCATGTCGACCAGGAGGCCGCGCTTGGCGGCGATCTCGCAGAGCGCCTTAACGCTGGCCCTGCCGTCCTCCATCGTGCGCTCGAAATGCGGAATGCCGCCGACCACGTCGACACCGAGGACGAGCGCCCGCTTGAGATTGTTGGCGGCGGTGGCGGAGCGGAAATAGCCGTCTTGCGGGAAGGCGACGATCTGGAGATCGATGTAAGGCGCCACCTTCCGGCGCACTTCGAGCAGCGCCTCGACGCCGAGCAGCCGGTCGTCGCACACATCGACATGGGTCCGGATCGCGAGCAGGCCTTGCGCCACCGCGAGGTCGCAATAGCGCAGAGCGCGCTCGGTGACAGCCTCATGGGTGAGGCGGGGCTTGAGCTCACCCCACAATGCGATGCCTTCGAGCAAGGTGCCCGATTCGTTCATGCGTGGCTCGCCCAGCGACAAGGTCGCATCCATGTGGAAATGCGCATCGACGAAAGGCGGCGAAACGAGATAGCCCTTGGCGTCGACCTCAAGCACGCCTTGGATGGCCGGCACGGTGCCGATCTCCGCGATCAAGCCCCTTTGGACGAGGATGCTCACCCCGGTCCGCCCGTCCGGCAAAGTCGCATTTCTAATGATCAGGTCGTTGCTCATATTGCCCACCCAGCCCCGGATGCGCCATGTGAGCAGGAAATTTTTGCGCCGTCTATGGATCGCTCTCCGCCGCGAAGAGGCGATAAACTAGACCTTCCTTGCCTCGAGCGAGAAGGCGAGTGGCAATTGCACATGATCGGCAGGCAAACGGTAGAGTCCGTCCGCCGACATCGTCATGTTGGGGAAAAGCGGCCAGGTGAGTGCCGCATGCTCATGCAACCAGGCGAGGCTCATTCCCGCTTCGATGACACCGTTGACGATATCAGACAGAGGATGCTGCCAGGAGTATGTCTTCTTGTGGGTGAGGACATCGCCGACACCCGTATAGGTATTGTCGGTCTCTTCGACGATAGGCCGATCCTTGGGCGTGCGCCACTCGAAGCGAGGCGCAATGCGGCCATCGATCCAATCGAAGCTCAGGATCGTGGGATGGCTTTCGGCAAGATAAAGCCGCCCGCCTTTCTTGAGCAGCGAAGCCACGACCTTCGCCCATTGCGCGATATCGGGCAGCCAGTTGATGGCGCCCCAGGTCACATAGACCATGTCGAAATCGCCGCTGATGAGCGTGCGCGCATCATAGACGTTGCCTTCGACGAACTGCGCATCGACGCCGAGCCTGTGCGAAAGGCTCCGTGCTTCGGCGATCGCGGCCGGTGAAAAGTCGAGGCCGACGACCGATGCGCCGCGCCAGGCGAGACAGATCGAATCGAGTCCGAAATGGCACTGCAGATGGGCGATGCGCAGTCCCCGCATATCGCCGATCTCGGCGGCCTCGATGGCATTGAGTTTGTCATGGCCGTCGAGCACCTTCTGAACATCGTAGAATCCGGTCTCGTCGCGGCGATGGATCGCCACGCGCTCGTCCCAGCTCTTGCGATTGGTGTCGAAATAGATCTGCTTGTCCATGGATCGCATCCTCGCAACGAAAACGGGCCAGCTCAGAGCTGGCCCGTGCCAAATCTCAAGAAGCTGAAACTTGATTATGCCTTGTCGGCTTCGCTCGCTTCGGTGACCGGAACCGCATCAGAGGCGCTCGGCGCCAGAGCGCGCTGCTTCTCGGCGATACGCGCCGATTTGCCGGTGCGCCCGCGCAGGTAATAGAGTTTGGCGCGGCGGACGTCGCCCTTCCGCACCACCTTGATCGAATCGATCAGCGGCGAATAGACCGGGAAGACGCGCTCGACGCCTTCGCCATAGGAGATCTTGCGGACGGTGAAGTTCTCGTTGAGGCCACCGCCGGAACGCGCGATCACGACACCTTCATAGGCCTGCACGCGGCTGCGGTCGCCTTCGACCACCTTCACATTGACGATGACCGTATCGCCGGGGGCGAAATCGGGAACGGCGCGCTTGGCGGCCACCGCCGATGCCTGCTCTTTTTCGAGCTGCTCGATTATATTCATGGCACTAAATCCTCTAGATCACGATCACTTCGGATCACTTCGATCCGAAGTGATAAACGTGATCGAATTCATTGATTTGGCGCGTGATCTTACGGAAAACCGGTACCCACTTTTCCTAATCACGCGCCAGGAGTTGCGGCTCTTTACCTGCTGGGCCGGTTTAAATCAATTCTTTCTCTGCACGTAGGCCTGCCAAAGATCGGCGCGGCGTTTCTCGGTCAGCCCTTCTCTCTGCTGCTTCTTCCAGCGGCTCATCGCCTTGTGGTCGCCCGAGAGCAAAGTCTCAGGAATTTCAAGACCTTCCCAAACGCGCGGCCGGGTATATTGCGGCTGTTCGAGGAGGCCGTCCTCGAAGCTTTCCTCATGCCCTGAGCGCTCATCGCCCATGACGCCGGGCAGAAGCCTGACCACTGCGTCCAAAAGCGCCAGCGCCGCGGGCTCGCCGCCCGAAAGCACGAAATCGCCGAGCGATACCTCGCGCAGCTGGCGCCGCTCGATCACCCGTTCATCCACGCCTTCGAAGCGTCCACAGATGATGAGCGCGCCAGGACCTGCCGCCAGGTGGCGCACGAGACCCTGAGTCAGGCGCTCGCCCCGGGGTGACATCAGGAGCCGCGGCCCCACATGCTCCGCCTGATCGATCGCTGCGGCCAGTATATCGGGCTTCATCACCATGCCGGGACCGCCGCCTGCCGGTGAATCATCCACGGTGCGGTGCCGGTCGGTGGCCGATGCCCGGATATCGCGCACAGCGAGAGACCAGATGGCGGCATCGAGCGCTTTGCCGGCGAGCGATGCGCCGAGCGGCCCCGGAAACATCTCCGGAAACAGCGTCAATATGGTCGCCTGCCAGGTCATCTTCGCTCTGGCTCGCCTTCGTCGAGATAGGCCTCGGGCAAGTCAATGACGATCTCACGCTTGGCGAGATCGATCACCGGCACATAGTCTTGCGCGAAGGGCACGAGCACCGTCTCCTCAGCTCCATCACGGCGGATCTCGATGAGATCGCCGGCGCCGAAATTCGGCACCGCGACGACCGTCCCGAAACCTGCGCCGTCCATTTCGACGACCCTCACCCCGATGAGATCATGGATATAGACTTCATCCTTCCCGGGTTCCGGAAGTTGCCGGCGCAGCACAAAGAGCTCCACCCCTTTCAAGGTCTCGGCCTTGTTGCGGTCGACCACATTTTTCAGCGTAGCAATGAAACCGTCCTTCTGAGGTTTGAGCCCCGCAATCTCGAAGCGCTCGCCGGTCGAGGCGAGAAGCGGCCCGTAAGTCGCGATCGCCTGCGGATCGGCCGTGAAGCTCCTGAGCTTCACCTCGCCCTTGATGCCATGCGCACCGGCGATGATCCCGGCCAGCACTTTATCATCGGGCGAAACCATAAGCCTTCAGGATCAGCTCTGGACTTCAGCCGGCTGGGCAGCAGCGCAGCAGCGGCGGCGGCTTCGGCGGCCTTTGCGGCGGCGTCGGCTTGCGCCTTCTCACGCTCCAGGCGCTTCTTGCCGGGCAAAGCCTTCTTCGGGTTGTTGCGCGCCTCGCGCTTCTTGAGACCGGCCTTGTCGAGGAAGCGCAGCACGCGATCGGTCGGCTGAGCGCCCTTCTTCAGCCACGCCGCCGCCTTCTCGGTGTCGAGCTGCACGCGCTTCTCGTCCGTCTTGCCGAGCATCGGATTGAAGGCGCCGACCACGTCGATGAACTTGCCGTCGCGGGGCGATGCCGAATCGGCGACAACGATGTGGTAGTAGGGCCGCTTCTTCGAGCCGGCACGCGACAGTCTGATCTTCAGTGCCATTCTCTATTTCTCCTTGGATGGTGATAAGTCAGTGTTGGGTATGCAGATAGACGAGGTGACCGCTGCCGTGCAGGAGGAATTCTCCATCCGGCACGGCGCCGAGCTTTTCGGCGACGCGCAGCGACGCCTTGTTGCTCGGGACTGATGTAGCTGACGAGGCGTTTGATGCCCTTTTCGCGATAGCCGAAGTCTCGCGCGCGCCTGGCCGCTTCCGCGGCATAGCCCCGCCCGCGGAATTCCGGCACGATGCCATAGCCGACCTCGACATCGCCCCAGCCATCGGGAAACCACAGGCCGCCATAGCCGGCGAATTTGCCGGTCGCCTTGTCTTCGAGCGCCCAGGGGCCAAAGCCGCGTAACTGCCAATGGCCGATGAGGAGCGCAATGCGGCGCCACACGTCGCTGCGCTTGACATCGCGGCCATAGACCGCCGTCGATTGCGGGATCGCGATAGAAAGCATAGAAACGGATCGACGTCGTCCTCGCGCCAGAAGCGCAAGCGCAGTCTGTCGGTCTCGAGCTCGGGATCGAGAGCCATGTCATTTCTTCTTGCCCGGCAAGCCTGGAAAGCCCCCTGAATGGCGGGCCGCCGAGACCTGGCAGGCCACCCAAGGCCCGGAAGCTTGCCGCCGCCAGGCCCGGAAGCCCGGCCGGCAGCTTCGGCATTTCGGGCAAAGCACCGCCCTGCATCATGTCTTTCAGTTCGGCCGGAATCGCGTTGGGATCGAGCTTGGCCAGTTCGGCCTGCATCTTCTCCAGTTCGGCCGCATCGGGCGCGCCCTTGCCGCCGAACATGCGGCCCATCAGGCCCTTGTTGCCGGCCCATCTTCTTCATCATGTCGGCCATCTGCAGGTGCATCTTGAGCAGGCGGTTGATCTCCTCGACCTTGGTGCCCGAGCCCGCCGCGACGCGCTTCTTGCGCGAGGCGTTCATGACCTTGGGATTGCGCTTCTCGAATTGGCGTCATCGAGCGCGATGATCGCCATCTGGCGCTTCAGGACGCGAGTTGTCGAGATCGGCGCCTTCGAGCTGCTTCTTGATCTTGCCCATGCCGGGCAGCATGCCCATCATGCCCGACATGCCGCCGAGCTTCTGCAATTGGCGCAACTGATCGGCGAGGTCCTCGAGATCGAAGGCGCCCTTCTTCATGCGCTCGGCGATGCTGCTTCGCCTTCTCGGCATCGATCGATTCTGCGCGGCGCGCTCGACGAGGCTGACCACGTCGCCCATGCCGAGGATGCGGCCGGCGATGCGCTGCGGATGGAAATCCTCAAGCCCGTCGAGCTTTTCGCCGGTGCCCATGAGCTTGATCGGCTTGCCGGTGACGGCGCGCATCGAGAGTGCGGCACCGCCGCGGCCATCGCCGTCGATGCGGGTCAGCACGATGCCGGTGATGCCGATCTTCTCATCGAAGCTCTTGCGCCAGATTGACGGCGTCCTGGCCGGTCAGCGCAGTCGGCGACGAGCAAGGTCTCATTGGGCTTGGCGATGTCGCGCACCGCCGCCGCCTCGGCAAGAAGCTCTTCATCGATATGAAGGCGGCCGGCGGTATCGAGCATGACGACGTCGAAGCCGCCGCGGCGCGCTTCCGACATTGCGCGCTTGGCGATCTGGACCGGCGTTCTCGCCCTTGACGATGGGCAAGCGTCTCGACGCCGATCTGCTGGCCGAGAATGGCAAGCTGTTCCTGTGCGGCCGGACGGCGTGTATCGAGCGAGGCCATCAGCACCTTGCGCTTGTCGCGTTCCTGCAGGCGCTTGGCGATCTTGGCGGTGGTCGTCGTCTTGCCCGAGCCCTGCAGGCCCACCATCAGGATCGGCACCGGCGGTGAAGCCCGGAGATTGAGGGCCGACACCTTCCGAGCCCAAGGTCTCGACCAGCGCGTCGTGGACGATCTTGACCACCATCTGGCCGGGCGTCACCGATTTGACGACCTCGGCGCCGACGGCTCTGGCCTTCACCTTGTCGATGAAGGTGCGCACCACCTCGAGCGCCACGTCGGCCTCGAGCAGAGCGCGGCGACTTCGCGCATCGCCGCATCGACATCGGCTTCCGACAGCGCACCGCGGCCGGTGAGCTTGTCGAAAATGCCGGCGAGGCGCTCTTGCAGTGTTTCGAACATACCCAGTTCCTGTTAGCCCAAACGCAAACGACACCCGGGGGCGAAACTCGCTGCCGGATGCTGGCCCATCACCTCCCGGGGATGAAACCCATGTGTGACGGAGCCTTAAGACGTTCAAGCGTCTTGAATTTGCGCGTGTTCTAGGACCCGAGCGCCAATAAGTCAAATCTGGGAGAACGGTCCTATCTCCATTCCAGCGCTCTCCCCGCTGGCTAGGCTGCCGGCGCCAGGATCGATCCTCTTTGCGGCCGGTTCTCCTTGACGAAGAACACCATGATGCCGGCGAGGACCGCGGTGGCGAAGGCCACCCACCACATTTCGGTATAACGGGCGAAAAGGTCGAACAGATAACCGCCCATGAAGGCGCCGAGGGCGCCGCCCAGCGCATGACCGCCGCTGATCAGGCCCATGGCGAGTCCCATGATCCTGAGACCGAGATGCGAGGCCGCAAGGCTCGCCGTCGGCGGCACTGTCGAATAATCGAAAATGCCATAGATCACAGCAAAGAGCGTCAGCAATTCATAACTTGTTCCGACCTGCATGAGCACCAGAAAGGAGAGAGAGCGCACGATATAGATGCTGCCCAGGAGCAGTGGCCGATTGACCTTGTCGGTAAGCCAGCCCGAAAGAAACATGCCCGCGAGATTGATCGCCATGATAGCACCATAGACGCCGGAGGCTGGCACCGGCGGGAAACCGCAGAAAGCGGCATAGGGCAGGAAGTGCGTTTCGATCGCGCCCGTGGTGGTCACCCCGCAGATGAAGAAGCTCCAATAAAGAATATGGAAGGTCGGATTGAGCAGAAGGAATCTGAGGCGTTCCCCTAAGCCTTCGCTGGGGTGAGCCAGGGTCTGGTGGGTCTCGGCGTTGGCGCCGGACGCAGGCTTGAGCGCAACCCAGATGACCATTGCCATGACCAAGCAGACGAGCGCCAAGGCGATGACGCTCCATTGCCAGCTGACATAGCCAAGACTGACCGTGACGAGCGGCACGGTGATGAATTGCCCCGCCGTCGCGCCTGAATTGGCTATGCCGGTGGCGAGCCCGCGGCTTTCGGTAAAGAGCTTGGCAATGGCGGTCGATATCAAATGAATATTGGCGGTGGCAAAGCCAATGCCGCCAACAAGCCCATAGCCCACTATATAAAGTGCAGCAGCCGGGAACGCGGCGAACAGGAAGAAACCCGCCGCGACCGTGAGCAGTCCCGCCGTTAGCATCACCCTGACACCATAGCGGTCGGCGAGATTGCCGGCGATCGGCGCAACGACCGCGACCATCACGAGAGCTACCGACTGGCCCGTGCCGATGAAGGTCTTCGACCAGCCGAGGGTCTGCGTCCAATCGTCGGTCATGATGGAGACGATCTGGCGCGCCGACATCACGATGGAGAGGACGGCGAAGCACAACCAGACCACGATCCAGGGACTGAGCCGGCGGATAGATGCAACGGCGGGAGGTAGAGCATGGGTCATGTCTCCCCCTTGACGTGGGAGGCGCGGTTCGGTCCAGCGAAATTAATTGATAAATATATTACCGAAGCTGATGGGTGTCAGATCCGTAATTCCGGCGTAAGGCGCAGGTCCATGGGGCAATCTGGGAAACCGCCGGGCGTGTGGAGTGTATTTGGCGGAACCCGACTTTCGTCGCGATGACGGTTCAGTGCGGCCTGTTCCGCAGTGCTTCCGCTTCGGCATAGAAGCGCTTTTCCCATGCCTTGTGATTGTCGAGGCCCTCACGGATGAAGGGGGTGAACAGCGCGATATTCATGAGCAGCCAGTTGATGAAATTTGCCGGAAAGCGCAACGGCTTCACGAAGTCGACGAACAGGACCACGCGCGTCTTGTCGGAATGGTTCCAAGCTTCATGCTCATAGGCGTCGTCGAAGATGAGGACCCTACCCTCGCTCCAGTGGCAGATCTGGTCTTCCACCCGGATTGCGATCTTGTCGCGGGGCTCCGGCACGATGAGACCGAGATGCAGCCGCAGCACGCCGTTATAGGGACCGCGATGCGGTGGCAGGTGCTTGCCCGGCTCGAAGATCGAGAACATCACGGTCTTGAGCCCGGGAATGGCCTGGACGGCCTTCCAGGTCTTGGGGCACAGTGCGATGTTCTGCTCGGATTTCATGCCGAAAGCGAGAAGGAAAAATGTTTTCCAGCCGCTGATCTGTGCTGATCGCTCTTCACATCGGAGGCGATGTCCTGAAAATTCGGCAGCTCTGCCTTGCGCGTCAGGACATGCTCCAGCTCGACCCGGATCCTGGGCGCCGCCTCTTCGATCTCGGCCGTCCAGGGGAAGAGCCTGTTATCATAGACGGGCGGATTGCCGAGCTTTGCGAATTTCAAATTGAGTTTTTCGGCCCACGCCACGATTCCCATGAATAACCGGGTAACGGGCTCGGCCGCTCAAGCGGCGCAATCCCGGCGGTGGCGATTTTCTGGTCGGCGCCAGCACCCCGCCTCTGCGGAAGGAAAGCACCCTGCGTGGTTTCGGAAGTCATGGGAATAATCTGATAGGGCTTCATGGCGGCTATAGTGGCAAAATTTTTACCCGCACGGAAGAGACGTCGAAGGGTTCAGGGTTCCGTCTCTCGAGCGGCCCATCACGTGGGCCGGATCGACCCAGGGCAATCGTGATCCAGGGGGCTGGCTTTTCCAGGCGCTTTCACCATATAACCCGGCCATGACCGAGGCAGGCGCCCAGAGAATTTCGCAAGATGAACGGGCTCGGCAACGACTTTGTCGTGCTCGATGCGCGCGCGCGCGCCGTTGCGCATCAGATGACGCCCAGGCCCGCGCCATTGCCGACCGCAAAACCGGCATCGGCTGCGACCAGCTCATCGTGCTCGAACCGTCGACCACCGCCGATGTCCGCATGCGCATCTGGAACAACGAAGGCTTCGAGGTCGAAAGCTGCGGCAATGCCTCGCGCTGCATCGCCGACATTCTGTTCATCGAAAAGCGCGACGAATCGAGCGACCATCGATACCGAGGGCGGCTTCCTCGTCTGCCGAGACGGGCGACAATGGGACTGGTCACCGTCGATATGGGCGTGCCGCGCTTCGACTGGAAGGACATTCCCCTTTCCGAGCCCTTCGCCGACACGCGCCATATCGAACTGCAGGTCGGCCCGATCGATGCGCCGCTCATCCATTCGCCTTCGGTCGTGAATGTCGGCAATCCGCATTGCATCTTCTGGGTCAAAGATCTCGATGTCGTCGATCTCGCCAAGGTCGGGCCGATGCTCGAGCATCATCCACTGTTTCCCGAGCGCGCCAATATCTCGCTTGGCCCGCGTCGATGCGCAAGGATCACATCACACTCAAGGTCTGGGAGCGCGGCGCCGGCCTGACGCGCGCCTGCGGCACGGCGGCCTGCGCCACCATAGCGGCGGCGGCGCGATTAAGGCTCACCGACCGAAAGGCGACGGTGACGCTGCCCGGCGGCGACCTCGCCATCGAATGGCGCGAGAGCGACGACCACATCCTGATGACCGGCCCCATCGCCTATGAATTCGAGGGCGCATTGCCCGCTCATCTCACGGTGCGAGGTCCGATGAGCGAAGCCCGCAAATCGTCACCTTCGGCTGCCGGCTCAATGCCTATGAGTCGGAAGTCATGCGCCGCCAGGCTCGCGAAAGCCGGTCTCAAGAATGCGATCATCTTCAACACTTGCGCGGTGACGGCGGAAGCGACGCGCCAGGCGCGCCAGGCGATCCGGCAGGCGCGCAGGGACAACCCAGATGCGCGCATCATCGTCACCGGCTGCGCGGCGCAGACCGATCCCCGAATGTTTTGCCGCCATGCCGGAAGTCGATCTCGTGCTTGGCAATGAGGAGAAACTTGAAGCCGAAGAGCTATCGCTTCGCCGATTTCGGCTTGGCCGCCGAAGAGCGGGTCAAGGTGAACGACATCATGTCGGTGCGCGAGACGGCGCTCGCACATGATCGATGGCTTCACCGAGCGAACCCGCGCCTTCGTGCAGGTCCAGAATGGCTGCGACCATCGCTGCACTTTCTGCATCATCCCTTTCGGCCGCGGCAATTCGCGCTCGGTTCCGGCCGGCGAAGTCGGTCGAGCAGATCCGCCGCCTCGTCGCCAACGGCTATGCCGAGATCGTGCTGTCGGGCGTCGACATCACCTCCTGGGGCGCCGACCTGCCGGGCACGCCGAAGCCTCGGCAATCTCGTCCGCCGCATCTTGAAAGCTCGTGCCCGATCTCAAGCGCTTGCGGCTCTCCTCGATCGATTCGATCGAAGCGGATGAGGATTTGATGGGCGCCATCGCCGAGGAAGAGCGGCTGATGCCGCATCTTCATTTGTCGCTTCAGTCGGGCGACGACATGATCCTGAAGCGCATGAAGCGCCGGCATTCGCGCAGCAATTCGATCGCTTTCTGCGCGGAAGTGCGCAAGCTTGCGACCCGATATGGTCTTCGGCGCCGACATCATCGCCGGCTTTCCGACCGAGACCGATGCGATGTTCGAGAACTCGCTCAGGATCGTCGATGAATGCGACCTCACCTATCTGCATGTCTTTCCGTTTCTCAGCCCGGCCCGGCACGCCGGCTGCGCGCATGCCGCAATTGCCCAAGCCCGTCATCAAGGACCGCGCCCGCGCGCTTGCGCGCGAAGGGCGAGGCAGCGGCTTGATGAGTTTCTGGGTCGGAACTGGGCGCCCTGCGCTCGGTCCTGGTCGAGACCGAAGACCGCGGACGCACCGAACATTATCGCGCTCGGTGAAATTTGCGCAGCGCATGAGCGCCGGTGCCATCGTCCGCGCCAGGGTCACCGGCCGCGGCAGCGATCATCTCGAGGCGAGCCTCGGCGCATGAGCTTCTTCAAAAAACTTTTCAACCAGGTCTCCGGTCGCGAGCACGAAGGAGCCGCCTCGGCCGAAGACGGTGTCGAGGTAATGCCGCCCGCGCCCGAACCGCCCCCGTTCGAGCCGCAAGTCGAGATGGCCGCACCGGACGACAATGGTGTCGTGGTCGAACCATCAGCATCGGTCTCGGTACCGCAACAGCGAGGCGGCTGGTTTAACCGGCTGAAAGACGGGCTCGACCAAATCATCGCACTCACTCACCGGATCGATCACCGCGATCTTCACCAAGCGCAAGCTCGATGCGGCAACGCTGGAAGAGCTCGAGGACGTGCTGATCCAGTCCGATCTCGGCGTCGCGATGACAGACCGCATCGTCAAAGCGGTCGCCGCCGGACGCTATGACAAGGAAATCGACCCCGAAGAAGTGAAGGCGCATTCTCGCGGCCGAAGTGGCGAAGGTGCTCAAGCCGGTCGAGATCCCGCTCGACTTTCGGCGCCGAAAAGCCTTTCGTCATCCTGGTCGTGGGCGTAAACGGCTCGGGCAAGACCACGACCATCGGCAAGCTCGGCGCCATTGCGAGGAGCGAGGGATTTAACGTGATGCTCGCGGCCTGCGATACGTTCCGCGCCGCCGCGATCGAGCAGCTCTCGGTCTGGGGCAAGCGCATCGGCGCCACGGTCATCGCACGGCCGACCGGCGCGGACGCCGCCGGCCTTGCCTATGACGCGATGACGGAAGCGCAAGACCGAAGCCGCCGATATCCTCTTCGTCGACACCGCCGGCCGGCTGCAGAACAAGGCCAATCTCATGGCCGAACTCGACAAGATCGTTCGCGTCCTGAAGAAGCAGGACGAGAGCGCGCCCCATGCGGTCCTCCTTGTGCTCGACGCCACGACCGGACAGAACGCCATCTCGCAGACCGACGTTTTCACCAAGGTTGCCGGCGTCACCGGGCTCATCATGACCAAGCTCGACGGCACGGCGCGCGGCGGCATCCTCGTGGCCATCGCCGAGCGCTTCAAGCTTCCCATTCACGCCATTGGCATCGGCGAGCAGATCGAGGATCTGCAACCTTTCGACGCCAATGCCTTCTCGCGCGCCATTGCAGGTCTGGAAGAATGAACCCTGTCGTCAAAATCTCTCATCGAAGCCGGCCCTTTGATCGCTTTCTTCCTCGACCAACTGGCTGGGTGGCATCTTCTGGGCGACCGGCGTCTTCATGGCGGCGACCGCCCTGGCTCTGCTGCTGTCGTGGATTTTGTCCCGCAAGCTCGCGGTCATGCCGCTGATCAGCGCCGGTTTCGTGGCGTTTTCGGCGTCCTGACGCTTTGGCTGCACGACGACACCTTCATCAAAGTGAAAGTCACCCTCATCAATGCTCTGTTCGGCACCATTCTTCTCGGCGGGCTCGTCTTCGGACAGCTATTTCTCAAATTCGTGATGGGCGAAGCGATCAAGATGACCGATGAAGGCTGGCGCAAGCTCACCATACGCTGGGGAATTTTCTTCTTCTGCGTGGCGCTGGCTCAATGAGGTGGTCTGGCGAATGGTGTCGACCGACATCTGGGTGAATTTCAAGGTTTGGCACTTCTGCCCGTGACGCTGGTCTTCGCTCTTTCGCAAGCGCCATTGATGACCAAACATATGATTCAGGACGATCCCAAGGCGCCACAATAGCGTTCCGCATTGACTCCATAGCGCATTTGTCGCATTTCGACACCGTTCCGTATGCGGACAATGAGTTCCGAGGCGCAGTCGGAGATGCTTCTCGCAGTCGCGAGACCGCATTTTGCTTTATCCTCTTGCCGTCGTCGTTGCGAGGCGCTAGGACAAATGGCTTCGGGTGATGGTGACAACAAGCTTGCGCATTTTCGGGGCGAAAACGCCAAGCAGTAAGCATCCGGAGAGCGGCAACACAGACGCAGGGGCGAGGCTGGCAGTTTGCCCGGCGGCAGGAGTAGGGGTCGATGACAGGCACACAAAGATGTGAAGCAACTTTCACGCTCGCCATATCATCTTTTGAAGAGAGCAGCTCAATACGCCGCCCACATCTATCAGGGGGAAGTGGGCAAGTCCGGCCTCACACAGCGCCAATTCACCGTTCTCATCGCCGTCGATCAGAATGAAGGCGTCAGCCAGACGGCGCTCGTGAAGATGACAGGCATCGACCGTTCGACCTTGGCCGATCTGGTGGCCCGCCTTCTGGCGCAAGGCTATTTGCAGCGCCGGCGCACCAAGGATGACGGGCGCACTAATTCCGTGCGCATCACCTCCGCCGGCAAGCGTATGCTCAAGCTCGCGCAGCCCGGTGCCGACGAGGTCGACAAGCAGGTACTTGCCGTCGTGCCGGTCAGCCATCGCAAGCCGTTCGCCGAAGCTTTGACGCTGCTCGCCGCCGAGATGGACCGTATCGAGGACGAGAGCGAGGCCAAGCCCGCCCTCAAGATCAAGAACCGGCGCCGCGCTTGATCGCTTCGATCTTTGGGACGATGTCGTTCTTTAGGGCATCGGCGCTGAGAGGCCCGATCCATTTCAGGCGGATCACGCCTTCACCGTCGACCAGGAAACTCTCCGGCACCCCATAGACGCCCCAGTCGACCGAAGCGCGTCCATTGACATCGCTGCCCACTGCAGTGAACGGAACGCCGAGCGTGACCAGGAAGCGCCGGGCATTTTCCGGATCGTCCTTGTAGTTGATGCCGACGACGCGAATGTCCTCGCGCCTGGCAAGCTCCATGAGCAACGGGTGCTCCGACCGACAGGGCACGCACCAGGATGCCCAGACATTGACGAGCGTGACCTCGCCCCTCTTCAGATCCGCGCTCGCAAGTCCCGGGAAGATTCAGCGCCGCGACCGGCGCCAGCGTGAAATCAGGCGCCGGCTTGTTGATCAGGACCGAAGGGACTTCGGCGGGGTCGCCCGAGAGGCCGCGATAGAAAATCGCAGCGAGCACCAGGAACACCGCGATCGGCAGCAGGGTGAGCCATCTGCGCGACCGGGATGGTGATGGACTCCCGGTCATGGCGCGTGCGACTTGTCGCGATCGAGAGCAGCCGCCCATTGCTTGAGCCTGCGATCGCGCAGCAGGATGAAGAGCACCAGCGCCGCGAGGCCGACAAGACTCACCGCATAGGCGGCGATCACGAAGGAGACATGTGCGGCGGTGAAATCCATCAGCGTCCTTCAAGCCTCGCAAATTGCAGCTGCCGGATCTTGCGCGATATGATCTCGCTTCTCATCGCGATGAGGATGCAGACCCAAGAACAGCAAGAGATAGGCCAGCGCCATGACGAGCAATGGCCACAGCATGCGTGCATCGATGCTGGGTCCGCCCATACGAAAAACCGCGGCGCCGGCTGGTGCAAGGAATTCCACCAGTCGACCGAGAACTTGACGATCGGCACGTTGATGAAGCCGGCGATGGCGACGACGCGCGCGACGAGCGCGGCGCGATGCGGATCCTCGATCGCCTGCCACATCGCCATGTAGCCGAGATAGAGGAGGAAGAGGACGAACATCGAAGTGAGGCGCGCATCCCACACCCACCAGGCCCCCCACATGGGCTTGCCCCACAGCGATCCGGTGACGAGCGCCAGAAGGCAGAACATCGCGCCGATGGGCGCTGCAGCCTTGGCCGCCACATCGGCCAGCGGATGGCGGAAGATGATGGCGATCGTACTCGCGACCGCCACTGCCGTGTAGACCATGAGCGCCATCCACGCGGCCGGCACATGAACGAACATGATGCGGACCGTCTCGCCCTGCTGGTAGTCAGGCGGTGCCGTCACGAGCGCCAGATAAAGTCCTGTCGCGAAAGCCGCCGCCGTCAGCACCCAGATGGGGGTGAGAATTGACTGGGCGAGCTTGAGGAACCGGGCCGGATTGGCGAACTGCTGCATCGGGTCTTATTTAGGGTCCCCGGCTCATTTGAGATAGGCGCGCAATGCCGCAGCGGCAGCGACAGGCACGAGGACCATGGCGGCGAGAACGAAGGCGGTCAGGATCAGGAACGACGGCCGCGATGAGTTCGGAATTCGAGCTCGCCGCCACGCCGAAAATGAGGCACGGCACGTAAAAGGGCAGGATCAGGAGTGAGACCAGGAGTCCGCCGCGCCTGAGCGCGACCGTGATTGCGGCGCCAAGCGCCGCGAGCAATGACAAGAATAGTGAACCGAGGATCATGGCGAGGCCAAGTGCCGGAATGGCGGGCGCGTCGAGATTGATCAGGAAGCCGAACAAGGGCGCCGCGATGGCCAGTGGCAAGGCGGTTGTCAGCCAATGCGCCGCGGCTTTCGCCAGGACCACGAGTTCGAGCGGCACCACGCCCAAAGACATCGCATCGAGGGAACCGTCTTCATAATCCGATTGGAAGATCCGCTCGGCCGAGAGCAGAACGGACAACAAGAGCGCGATCCACAATGCGCCCGGCGCGATCCGCTGCAGCAGCCCCTGGTCGGGGCCGATGCCTAAAGGCAAGAGAACGATGACCGTGACGAAGAAACCGATCGCCGTGCCGGCGCCGCCGCCTTGCCTTGTGGCGAGCATCAGATCCCGCCGGATGAGCGCCCAGATCAGCTTCATGCGCGTGATCCCAGGATGATCGTTGAGTCCGCGGTAAGGGCGAGCGTCGCATGGGTCGCGACGACGGCAAGCCCGCCGCCGGACAGATGGCCGCGCAGGAGCTGCATCAGCCGCTCCAGCGAGGCTTGATCCAGGCCGAGTGTCGGCTCGTCCAGGAGCCAGAGGAGACGCGGCACGAGGGCAAGCCTGGACAGGGACAGCCGGCGTTTCTGTCCGGCGGAGAGGAGCGCTGCCGGATATTGGGCAAGATCGGCGAGATCGAATGCCGCGAGTGCTGCCTTCAGATCGCCGCCCCCCAGGAAGTCGCCCCAGAATTCAAGGTTCTCGGCCACCGTCAGCGGCGATTTGATCGCCTCTTGATGGGCCATGTAATGGGCCTGTTGGCCAATGGTGAGGTCGGGCCTGCCGCCGTCAAGGACGATCTCGCCCGAGACCGGCTCGCCGAGCCCTGAAATGAGGCGCAAGAGCGAGGATTTGCCGGTACCGTTGGGGCCCCTCAGCTCCAGGAGCTCGCCTGAGGTCAGAGCGAAATCAACATTGCTGAAGACCGCCCGGCCGCCACGCTCGCAGCCCAGGGATTTTGCCTGAAGTCGGACCATCGGCCACCGCTTAACCTATCGGGAGGTCCGAGGCAAAGCCGGTCATGTCTTTTTTCCCAGGTACTTTCCCGCCAAGTATCCAGCCCGACTGTGACATTCCGACAGCCGGAGGCCCTATGTCTTGGCATTGTGAAAGAAATGGAACTATATGCTGGCAACCGCCCGGAACCAATGTGCACCAAGGATAAGCTATGACCGCGACGTCCCTCGACTCCTTCAACTGCCGCAAGACACTGAAGGTGGGCGCCAAAACCTACGCCTATTTCAGCCTCAAGGCGGCCGAGAAGAATGGACTCGACCGGCATTTCCCATCTGCCCTATTCGCTGAAAGTGCTGCTCGAAAATCTGCTGCGCCACGAGGACGGCCGCTCTGTCACCAAAGACGAGCATCGAAGCATCGCCCATTGGCTCAACAATCGCGGCAAGGCCGAGAACGAGATCGCTTTCCGTCCGGCGCGCGTGCTGATGCAGGATTTCACCGGCGTGCCCGCCGTCGTCGATCTCGCCGCGATGCGCGATGCCATGCGCAATGCTGGGCGACGATCCGAAGAAGATCAATCCGCTGGCGCCGGTCGATCTCGTCATCGACCATTCGGTGATGGTCGATTTCTTCGCCAATTCGAAAGCGTTCAAGCAGAATGTCGCGCTCGAATATGACCGCAATGGCGAGCGCTACACGTTCCTTAAATGGGGCCAGAGCGCCTTCGACAATTTCCGCGTGGTGCCGCCCGGCACCGGCATCTGCCATCAGGTGAATCTCGAATATCTCGCGCGCACCGTGTGGACGAAGAAGGACCAGGAGAAGGGCAAGACGGTCGAATATCGCCTTTCCCGACACGCTGGTCGGCACCGACAGCCACACCACCATGGTCAACGGCCTCGCCGTGCTCGGCTGGGGCGTCGGCGGCATCGAGGCGGAAGCGGCCATGCTGGGCCAGCCGATTTCCATGCTCATTCCGGAAGTCATCGGTTTCAGGCTCGACGGCCAATTGCCGGAAGGCACGACTGCCACCGACCTCGTCCTGACTGTAACGCAGATGCTGCGCAAGAAGGGCGTGGTCGGCAAGTTCGTCGAGTTCTATGGCCCCGGCCTTGCCAATCTGGCGCTCGAAGACATGGCGACGATCGCCAATATGGCGCCCGAATATGGCGCGACCTGCGGCTTCTTCCCGGTCTCCGCCGAAACCACTCGACTATCTGAAGAGCACCGCGCGGCCCTCGGCCCAGATCGCGCTTGTCGAGAAATATGCCAAGGCGCAGGGCATGTTCTGGACCGCGGAAATCCCCCGATCCGGTCTTCACCGATACGCTGACACTCGATCTCGCGGCCGTCGAGCCCTCGATGGCCGGGACCGAAGCGCCCGCAGGACCGGGTCACGCTCAAGAACGCCGCTGCCGATTTCGCCAAGGTGCATGGACGAACGAGTTCAAGAAGGCCGACGAACTGCACAGCGCTATCAAGGTCGATGGCAGCCAATTTCGATCTCGGCCATGGCGATGTGGTGATTGCCGCCATCACCTCCTGCACCAACACCTCCAATCCTTCCGTCATGATCGGCGCCGGCCTGCTTGCGCGCAATGCGGTGAAGAAGGGCCTTACCGTCAAGCCGTGGGTCAAGACGTCGCTCGCGCCCGGAAGCCAGGTGGTCACCGAATATCTCAAGTCGTCGGGCCTGCAGAAAGATCTCGACAAGCTCGGCTTCGATCTCGTGGGCTATGGCTGCACCACCTGCATCGGCAATTCCGGCCCGCTGCCGGAAGCGATTTCGGAGGCGATCCAGCAAGAACGATCTCGTCGCCGCAGCGGTGCTTTCCGGCAATCGCAATTTCGAGGGCCGCGTCAATCCGGATGTGCGCGCCAACTATCTGGCCTCGCCGCCGCTCGTCGTCGCCTATGCGCTGGCGGGTTCGCTCAATGTCAATCTCAGCAAGGATCCGCTGGGCCATGACAAGGACGGCAAGCCCGTCTATCTCAGGGACATCTGGCCCGCCGCCAAGGAGATCGCCGCCTTCGTGCGCAAGAACGTCACGCGCAAGGCTTTCGCCAAGCTACAAGGACGTGTTCAAGGGCGATGCCGAATGGCGCAAGATCAAGGTCGAGGGCGGCCTCACCTATCAAATGGAGCCCATCTTCCACCTATGTGCAGAACCCGCCCTATTTCGACGGGCATGAGGATGACGCCGGATGCCGGTGATCGACGTCGTCAATGCGCGCATACTGGGACTGTTCCTCGATTCGATCACCACCGACCATATTTCGCCCGCCGGCAATATCAAGGCGACCAGCCCGGCCGGCATCTATCTTACCGAGCATCAGGTGCGGCCCGTCGATTTCAACTCCTACGGCGCGCGGCGCGGCAATCACGAAGTCATGATGCGCGGCACCTTCGCCAATATCCGCATCAAGAACCAGATGGTTCCGGGCGTCGAAGGCGGCGTCACCATCCACTATCCCTCGGGCGAGCAGATGCCGATCTATGACGCCGCCATGCGCTATCGCGATGAAAACGTACCGCTCGTGATTTTCGCCGGCAAGGAATATGGCACCGGCTCATCGCGCGACTGGGCGGCAAAGGGCACGAAGCTCCTGGGCGTGCGCGCCGTGGTCGCGCAAAGCTTCGAGCGCATCCACCGCTCCAATCTCGTCGGCATGGGGGTCGCGCCTCTGCAGTTCAAGGAGGGCGAGAGCTGGCAGACGCTCGGTCTCAAGGGTGACGAAATAGTAACCATTCACGGCTTGGCTGAGGGGCTGAAGCCGCGGACTACGCTTCAGCTGAATGATCACGGCGCCTGATGGCGCGGGCCGCATCATCGACGTGCAATGCCGGATCGATACGCTCGACGAGCTCGACTATTACAGGCATGGCGGCATCATGCCCTATGTCCTGCGCAGCCTCGCGAAAGCGGCATAGTATGTTTTCACCGCCTTGTGAGTGGGCTCACCTGAACGTGACTCGATGGGGTGTCATGTTTACGTCATATAGGCCGGAATGCAGACGTCGCTCGAACTGACCCGCCGCGGAGTGTTGGCGCTCGCCGCCAGTGCCGCGGCGACGGGCCTCATGGGTCGCGCCAAGGCCGAAGTGCCGCCTCGTCCGGCGATCGTCGAGCTGTTCACCAGCCAGGGCTGCTCGTCCTGCCCGCCCGCCGATGCCTTCATGGCGGAGGTACGCGCCATGAAGGACGTCGTGGCGCTCACCTACAATGTCGACTACTGGGACTATCGCGGCTGGCGCGACACGCTGGCGGCGCCGGAGAATTCCAAGCGCCAGTACAAATATGCAAAAGCGCGCGGCGACATGGATGTCTATACGCCGCAGATGATCATCGACGGCGCCTCGCATGTGGTCGGCAGCCAGAAGCCGGCCGTGATCGCCGGCATCAAGAATTCGCTGATGAACCCGCCGCCCATGTGGATTCCGGTATCCATTTTCGCCAACGAAGCCGAATTCCGGATCACCGTGGATCAGGCGCCGGGCGGCGTGCCGGCCCCCATCGGCAGCGTATGGTTCGTCTCGGTTGCGCCGCAGATACCGGTGGAGATCGAAAAGGGCGAGAATGCCGGCCAGCAGATCACCTATCTGAATGTCGTGCGCAAGCTTGTGCCCGCCGGTATGTGGCATGGCGAGGCCACAACCTTCACGTTGCCCAAGGACAGCGTAATGACGGAAGACAGCACGAGCTGCGTCGCTTTGCTGCAGATGAAGCCCCTGGGCCGTGTCCTGGGCTGCGCCGTCTGGGGCCGTCTGAACTCTTAGAAATCGGCCGAAAACGCCGCCGGGGATTTGTGGACGAGCGCGGACGGCGGCGACGTGGCGCTCGCAATTCCTATTGCAATGATTATATTAATGAGCGCTCGCACGCTCCGCGCGCGGGATGAACGCGGCCAAGCCGGGAGAAGGACAATGTCTTACAAGACCGTTCTCGTCGCCCTCAATGAAATCAACCGTCTCGATGCCCTGAATGCGGCGGCCGTTCGGATCGCCAGCCTCGACGGTGCCTTTGTGCGCGGTCTCTACACCATTCCCGCCGCGCAGATTTATCCCTCGACCGGCTTCGAAGCCGTCCCGCAAATGTTCGAGGGCCATCAGACCTTCTTCAAGAACAATCTCATCAAGGTGAAGAGCACCTTCGAGACGGTCATGAGGCAAGCCCAACTCGACCACAAGTTCGTCTCCATCGAAGGACGCTCGCCGCTCATATCGGATGAGATCATCGGCCATGGCAAATCTGCCGACATCATCATCGCCAGCTCCACCGACCCCTCCGAGGTATCGGGCGTCGAACTCGACTGCATCGAGCGCGTTCTCGTCGGCGCCGGCCGCCCATTGCTGGTCTTGCCGCGCAGCAACGAGCATGTCCTCAATCTCGATCGTATCGTCGTCGGCTGGAACGGCGGGCGCGAGGCCGCGCGCTCGGTGTTCGATTCGCTGCCGATGCTCCAGGCGGCGAAATCGGTTGATGTCGTCTGCGTCGATTCGCGGCGGGAAGAACGCGTAACGCCCGAGCAGCCGGGCCAGCGTATCGTCGCGATGCTCGAGCGCCACAAGGTAAACGCGATTCCGAAGACGATCGAGGGCCGCGGCGAGAGCGCCGGCAAGGCGCTGCTTAGGCATGCCGTCGATATCGACGCCGGCCTTCTTGTCATGGGCGCCTATGGCCACAGCCGCTTGCGCGAATTTGTCTTCGGCGGCGCCACGCGCCACGTGCTCGACGACATGACGCGTCCTGTCCTGATGTCGCATTGACGCTTGTGATCAAAAAGGTGAAGACGGGCTGAGGAGATCCTCTATGCCCGTTGCCAAACCTGCTTTCCTGTTCGATCTTGACGGCACGCTGGTCGATAGCGTCTACGATCACGTGCTCGCCTGGCATGACGCCCTCTCGGCCGAGGGCATCGATCTGCCGGTCTGGCGGATCCATCGCCGCATCGGAATGTCTGGCGGCCTTTTCGCCAATATGCTGCTGCGCGAGGTCGGAAGCGAGATCAGCAAGGAGCGGATCGACCACTTGCGCCGCATCCATGCCGAATCCTATGCCAGGCGCTCGGCCAAAGTCCGGCCGCTGCCCGGTGCGCAAGCGCTTCTCAACCATCTGACCGAGGCCAAGATCCCCTGGGCCATTGCCACCAGCGGGCGCATGGAGACCGCCGGGCCCGTGCTCAAGACCTTGGGCGTCGACCCCAACAAGACACCAGTCGTCACGCGCGACCAGGTGCGCTTCGCCAAACCGGATCCCGATCTCTTCGTCGAGGCCGCCGATCGGCTCGGCATCGACATCACCACCGCCACGGTGGTGGGCGATGCAATCTGGGACATGCTGGCGGCGCGCCGCGCCCGGGCGCTGGGCATCGGTCTTCTGTCGGGCGGCTATGGCGAGGAGGAACTGTTCCGCTCGGGCGCCTATCGCGTTTTCGCCGAACCTGCCGACATGTTGCGCCATATTGACGAGATCGGCGGCCGGCAAGCCTTGGTGTCATGAACCGGCCTTGCGAAGCGTGAGCGCCGGCGCCGCGCGAATCGCGGCAAAGCCCACAACATCTGCGAGGCTCGGCGGGTCGCCGGCGCTCGAGACTTAGAGCAAATCCCGCCAAGTTGAAGACTTTGGCGATAAGGACTTGCTCCAGCATATTGACTTGGCGCGAATCCTCATCGGCGAAGTGATTCCACTCGCCGGGATGCGCGCTAGATGTTCTTGCGATAGACAATGAAGGAGGAGCGCGGCGTGATCGTGTCATAGAGCGAGCGGGCGGCGCCGTTATATTCCTGCGTCTGCCAATAGAGACGAAAAGCGCCTTTGGCTTTCGCCTTCTCCTCGCAAGCCAGGATCAGCGCTTTGGCCACCCCGCCGCCGCGAGCCGCGGGGTCGACGAAGAGATCCTGCAGGTAGCAAATAGGCTTGGTGCTCCAGGTGCTGTCATGGAAGAGATAGTTGCAGATGCCGATGACTTCGCCTTGGCGCTCGGCCACCAGCGCGTCGATATCGCTCTTGCGATCGAGAATCAGCGCCCAGGTATTGGCCGTCACCTCTTCCGCCACCGCCGCGCGATAGAATTTGAGATAGTCCGCCCAGAGCATGCGCCATCTGCCTTCGTCCTTCGCCTCCGCCGGCCGGATGACGATATCTGACATCGGGAATTCCTCTCAGATCCAGCTTCGCAAACGGGCTTTAACCGCGAGGCCCGTCCCCCGACAGAGCCACTATCACGAAACCGCATCGTACCACCATCACGCCGTCGGCAGAGACTGCCGGTATTTTTCCGCATCCCAATTGACGAGTGCGAGTTCGTCCGCGCGCGTGAGCGGGCGGACGGGGTCATCGGCTGCAAGCCGCACCGCTACGTCAGCGAGGCAGCGCGCCATGGCATGGATGGCGGGCGTCGCGTCCCGGGGCAAAAGCACGCCCTCGCCCGGCACGACGATGAGCTTGGGCTCGGGCCTCCCGGTCAAGCCGACGCGTCGCGCCGCGAGCCCTGGGGGCTCACCGGCCTCGGCGACGGCAATGCCCGCTCCTAGAAAGACGATGTGATCAGGATAGAGTGTCCCCTTGCGCACCAAAGCGAGAACTCACCGGGTCGAGCGCCAGCGAATGCACGGCAGGATCAGGCGCGGGCATGTAGTCGCCGTCCTCGGCCCTCTGCGCCAATCGGGCCTCTGGCCCTGTCCGCATTGGCCGCGCCGGCCGTGTCAGTACCTGCACGACATGATCAAGAACTTCTTCCGCTTCGGCGACCGTTTCGCCGGCCACCACGAGGCCGTGATTGCCTAGAATGAGCACATTCGCGCCGGGCTTCAGCCGCTGTCGGATCTCGCGCGCGAGCGGCAGACCTGGCCGGCGATAGGGCACGAAGGCCCAATGAAAGCGCTTTAGCAACGGAGCGAGAATGGCTTCGGCGTCTTCGCGCACGGCAAGCGAAATCGTGGCGATGCAATGAACATGCACCACGACCTTGTGGGCGAAGCTCGCATGCACCGTCGTCTCGATCGAGGGCCGCAAGCCCGAGCCGTTCAGATCACCGCGGACGAAATCGGCGCAGGTTTCACACGCCGGATCGTCTCGATCGAGGGCCTTGAGCAGCGGATCGAGCGCCACCGGAACGAAGATGTCGCGCACCTCGGCATGCTGAAGCCACATGCCCGAGGCCTTGATCCACATGACGCCATCCTGCTTGAGCGACGTGTTGCCGCCCGCCGCCTGCACCAGCAGCGGATCGGCAGCGACCCGGGCCGATAGCGCCTTGAGCGCCGACATTTCACGCATCGTTCCAGCCTTTGAGATAAGTGCGGACGGCGGCAACCTCATCGGGCTTCAGATGCAAGCCATGCTTGGTGCGCCGTTCCAATATGTCCTCCACCGTTTGCGCCCATTCCGACTTACGCAAATACGAGATTTCCCGCTCATAGAGCAAGGCGCCGAAATGACGTCCGAGATCGCTCATAGATTGCGCCCCCTCGAGAAGATCAAGAGCCATTCCGCCATAGAGCCTGGCATAGTGCCGCGCCAAAGACGCGCCGATCCATGGGTAGCGCTGCTCCAGCGTGGCGACGAAATCCGCAAAGCTCCTGGCTCCCTTGAGATCACCGCCCGGCAGATGCGCGGAGCCCGTCCAGTCGCCTGTCATCTGCGGGAAATAAGGCGCGAGTCTCTGCAGGGCATGCTCGGCGAGCTTGCGGTAGGTAGTGATCTTGCCGCCAAAGACCGAAAGCAGTGGCGGGCGGTTCTCGCCGCCATCGATATCGAAGACATAGTCGCGCGTCACTGCCGACGGGTTGGCGGCATTGTCGTCATAGAGCGGGCGCACGCCCGAAAAACTCTGCACGATGTCAGCGCGCGTGAGCTTGCTGCTTGCAATAGCGATTGACGGCGGCGATGAGATAGTCGATCTCGCTGATCGTCGATGCGCGACGTCCTCGGCCTTGCCGTCATAGGGAATGTCGGTCGTGCCGATGAGGCAGAGATCGTCCTCATAGGGATTGACGAAGATCACCCGCTTGTCGTGGTTCTGGAACAGATAGGCATGCGGGCCCTCCCAGAATTTCGGCACGACGATGTGGCTGCCTTTGACCAGGCGGACGCGGCGGTTCGAATTGACGCCCGACGACGCGACCGAGCACATCCTCGACCCAGGGACCGGCCGCATTGACCAGCGACGCGGGCCTCGACACGCCGCGAGTGCCCTCGGCCCCCTTGAGGTCGACGTGCCACAGCCCGTTCTCGCGCCTGCGCCGACACCGCCGCCATGCGGGTCAGGATCTCCGCCCCGCGCTCGCGGGCATCGATGGCGTTGAGGACGACGAGCCGGGCATCGTCGACCCAGCAATCGGAGTATTCGAAGCCGGGCTTGAATTCATCCTGGATCGCCGCGCCCTTCCGGATCGCGTGCTGAGGTCGATGCGCCGCGAGCCCGGCAAGCGTCTCGCGCTTGCCCAGATGATCGTAGAGAAAGAGGCCGAGCCGGACGAGCCAGGCGGGGCGCTGCTCCGGCGAATGCGGCAGCACGAGCCGCATCGGCCAGATGATGTGCGGTGCTGCCTTGAGCAGCACCTCGCGCTCGGTCAAGGCTTCGCGCACCAGGCGGAACTCGTAATATTCGAGATAGCGCAAGCCGCCATGGATGTATTTGCCGGAACGCGAGCTCGTCCCTTGCGCCAGATCGTCCTTCTCGCACAGCATCACGGACAAGCCCCGGCCCGCGGCATCGCGGGCGATGCCGGCGCCATTGATGCCGCCGCCGATGACCAGGAGATCGACCGTGCCCCCGTGTCGCCATGGCCTGTCAGCACCGATTGACGGGCGGTTCGCCCGCGAGATAGCGCCGCACTTCTTCCGCCGCGAGCCCGGCCGCATAGGTGACGGTTTTGACCGAGGCGCCGGCGATATGCGGCGTCAGCGTCACGTTCTCGAGCTTGAGCAAAGGCCAGTCCGGCGGCACTGGCTCGACTGCGAAGGTCTCGAGCATGGCGCCCGCTGATCCGCCTGCCGGCGAGCGCTTCATAGAGCGCATCATAGTCGACGCAGCGGCCCGCGCGCGGTGTTGATGAGGATGGCGCCGGACTTCATCTGCGCGAGGGTTTCGGCATTGATCAGCTTTTCGTCGTCTCCGGCGTCACGCGCGGATGCAAGGTGACCGACATCGGACTTCGCCAGCAGCCTGTCGAGCGAGACCTGATCGACGCCATCGGCGCAGATCGTCGGCCGAGAGCTGGACATAGGGATCGGCTGACCAGAATGCGGCAGCCGAAAGCCTTGAGCAGACTGCACCACCCGGCGGCCGATCTCGCCATAGCCGATGACGCCGACCGTCATTTCGGACAGTTCTTCGCCGGTCAGGTCGGCGCGATAGAGATCGCCGCGCCACTCGCCGCGCCGCAACGCATCATGGCCGCGGGTGATGTTGCCGCGTCTCGGCGAGGATGGCGCCGATGGTGAATTCGGCGACCGCCGAGGCGTTGCGGCCCGGCGTGTTGACGACGGTGATGCCGCGCTCGCGCGCCGCCTTCATGTCGATATTGACCGGGCCGCCGCGCGACACGGCGACGAATTTGAGCGTCGGGCAGGCGGTCCATGATCGCGGCCGACAAGGGCGCCAGATGCGTCACCAGGATCTCGGCACCGTCGATCAGCGCGACGTACCTTCATCCGCTGTCCCATATATTCCTTGAGGCCGTCCATGCCCGGCCTTGGCATAACCATGCTCCATCGGCTCGTCGGGCCATGGCAGATCATGGTCGCGGATGTCGAGTTCGAGCCTGCGGGCAGCGCTCGCGGATCGCCTGCTCGAACATGTCGGAGCGCATGAAGAGATCGCCGATGATCGACAAGCTTACGCATGGCACACCTTGCCTTGCGCGTCTGCAAGCGCGCGCCAGACGGTGCGCATCTGGTCGCGCGTCTCGCGATAGATCGGGAATGTCGTGTCGAAGATGCTTCGCCAGTCCGGCATCAGGCTTCGGTCTCGGGTCCGAGCAGCGGATCGACCCATTGCGGCAGCACAAGCCGCCATGCTCGGGATAAACCTTCTGCTGGACCGCCGCCATCATCGCAGCACCGGCCGCGCCCGCTTCCTCGCGCGCGACGCTGCGGACCGGCGCATCGAGCGCGCTGGCCAGATCAGCCGCAGCGCCTTGGAGCGCGCCGCCGCCGCCGGTCAGGCTGATTTCCTTGGGAATGGCCCCATGGCCGCGTAGCAATCGCGCGCCGCAAAGCACAGGCCTTCGAACACGGCGCGCATGAGATCGGCAAAGCCCATGCCGATCTCGAGGCCGGTGAACTGCGCCCGCGCCGCGGCTCGAGAAAGGGACCGCGCTCGCCGGCATGCGAGATATAGGGATGATAGAGCAGCCGGCCGGCGGGCCGCGCCAGGATCCTGTCGTCCAGGCCTTCCAGCAGATCCTTGCGCGTCCGCTCGACACCTTGGCTCTTCGAGCACATCGCGTGCGAGATCGAGCAGCCAGTCGATATTGAGGGTGGACGCCATGTTGGACTGCATCTGCGCCATACATGCCGGGCGCCGGAAAGGCCATGGTGTAGCCGGTACGCTCCGCGATTGAGCTTGACCGCGGTCGGCGTGAGGCGCAAGCCGCATATGCATGCCGGTCGAGCCGACGATCGTGCAGCCGACTCGCCCTCGCGGTCGAACAGGCCGCCGCCAAGCCCGGTGCAGACGACATCGACATAGCCGAGCACTGACCGGCGTGCCGGCAGCAGCCCGGTGGCTGGCCGCGGCTGCCGAGGCTCAGCCCATGCGACTGCTCGGTGCCTTCGACGATCGGGGCAGGAGGCGCTTGGCTTCGGCAGCGCCGAGCGCATCGAGGATGTCGGGCGCATAATTGCGGGTGCGATAGTTGCCGAAGGTGAAATTGGCTTCGGAAGGATCGGCAGACGCGCTCGCCCGTGAGCTTGAAATAGAGCCAATCCTTGCAATGGATGCGCCGATTGCGCGCGTGCCAGCACTTCCGGCCCGTGGCGCTCGAGCCAGGCGAGCTGGACATTCTGCTGGCAGGCATTCACGCCGGTGCCGGTGCGCTTATAATGTGCGGCATAGGCGGGCTGAGCGGGTGAATTCCTCGGCGATCGAGGCGGCGCGCGCATCGAGCCACAGCCAGGCGGGCGCCACCGGCTCGCCGTCCTTGTCGATGAGCCACATGCCGTCGCCCTGGCCGGTCACCGCAATGGCGATGACGCGGTTGGCGAGGTTCGGCGATTTTCTCGGCGAGCTCGCGCAGCGTCTGCGGCCGCATCCGCTCCAGGTGCGCGCCATGTCCTGCTCGACGCCGCCATTGGCAAGCGTCGTCGTAGCTGTTGGGGATGGCGGCCACGGCAAGCTGCTCGCCGCTCGTCGTGAAGGCGACCGACTTGATGACCGATGTTCCGGCATCGATGCCGATGATGAATGTCGTCGCGTCATGCCGAGCGTCGCCCCATGCGCGATGGCGCGCGCCGTTGCCGGCAGTCGAAGATATGCAGTTCGCTGCGGCGCGATGCTGAGAAAGCGATCTCGCTGCCGGCGCTTGGCGCAGATCTGCTCATGCGAGACCGACACGACGGTGCGGCCGGCGATCTCGACGGCGACATGGGTCTGGTCACCGAGCCACTGGCAGGACACCACCCTGCCCTTGAGGCCCTGCGCGCCGATATGCAGCGCATGCGGGCGCACGCCGAGCATCAGCGATGCGGCTCCTGCTTGCAGCCGCTGACGCAGCTCGGCCGAGAAATCGGCCGTCGGATAGACTGAGGCGCTGGCGTCACTGCCATCGATGCCGAAGGTGATCGCATTGCCGTCGCTCCTTGACCTGCGCACCGGGAACACATTCATCGGCGGCTCGCCGATGAAGGTGCCGACGAAGAGATTGGCGGGGCGCGCTTTCAGTTCGGCGGGCGTTGCATATTGCTGCAACACGCCGCCTTCCATCACGGCGATGCGGTCGGCGAGCGCGTTGGCCTCGGTCTGGTCATGCGTGACGAGGATCGTCGTGCAGTCGTGCTCGCGCAGATAATGCTTGATGCGGCCGCGCAGGACGGCGCGCAGTTGCGGCTCGAGCTGGCCCATGGGCTCATCGAGCAGATAGAGCCCGGCCTTGCGCACCAGAGCGCGGCCAAGACTGGCGCGCTGCTGCTGGCCGCCCGAAACCGAGCTGGGATACTTGTTGAGGATATCGGCGATCTCGAGCATCTCGGCCATGTCCTTGACCCGCTTGTTGCGGCTCGCAGGCGACGAGCTTGGCCGCTTTGAGGGCAAAAGCGATGTTCTCGGCGATGGTGAGCGGCGGATAGAGCGAATAGGCCTCGAACGCCATGGCGACGCCGCGCCGCGCGGGCGGCAGCGTATGGATGGCGCGGCCATCGAGCGCGATCGAGCCGTGGTCACGTCCTCGAAGCCGGCGATCATGCGCAAGGTCGAGGTCTTGCCGCAGCCCGAGGAGCCGAGCAGTGCGGTGATCTCGCCGGGCTTGACCGTGAGGCTCAGGTCCTTGACCGCGTGCACCGGCGCCTTGCGGCGCGGGCGATAGATCTTGTCTACATTGCTTGAGGACGAGTTCGGACGCCATCAGGCCCGTCCTCCAGTGAGCGCGCGCCCGTCTCACGGTCGAAGAGATGCGTCCCGTCGCGGTCGAAAGCGAGCCTGCACCTCGCTTCCGGGTTCGGGAATCGCCGCGCGATGAGGAGGGCAGCGAAGCCAGGAACTCCCAGCCTCCGTCGCGATCTGCAGCAGCAGCACCGTGCGCTCATTGAGCGGCGTCACCGCCATGACCTTGGCCGTGAGCCCGGCCCTCTCGCTGCGCTGATGCTCGACCGCTTCCGGCCTGACGCCAAAGATCACTGTCGCTGCCCGTCATAGCTGTCGATAGGCTCGATCGACCGATCACCTCTCTCGCCAGCGAGATCTGACGCTTGCCGTCAGCTGCCGACCGTCGTCTCGACAGTGATTGATCGACGGATCGCCGAACAGCCGCGCAACGCCGAGCGGTCGCCGGACTGCAGGTAAATGTCTTCGGGCGTCGCCGATCTGGACGAATTTGCCGTTGGCGAGCACCGCGATGCGGTCGGCCAGCGCCATCGCCTCCTTGTAGTCCTGGGTCACATAGAGCACCGTCGCCCCCGCCTGGCGCAGCAGCCGCGGCAGTTCGAGGCGCATCTCGAAGCGCAGCTTGGCATCGACATTGCGCAAGGGATCGTCGAGCAGCAGGATGCTTGGGCGATCGGCGGCCAGCGCGCGCGCCAGCGCGGTGCGCTGCTTCTGGCCGTTCGACAGTTCACGCGGCGCATGGCCCAGCACATGGTCGATCTTGAGAAGCTTCGCCACGCTGGTCGACGCCAGCTTCGACCGCCGCATCGCTCGGCGTCGCGCGCCCGCAGCGGGCTGGCGATGTTCTCGAAGGCCGACATATGCGGGAACAGCGCGAAATTCTGGAACGCCATGCCGACATCGCGATGCTCGGGCGCAACATCGGCCACGTCCTGCCTGTCGATCGCGATCGCACCCGAGGTCGGCTCCTCGACGCCGGCGATGAGGCGCAGCAGCACCGTCTTGCCGGTGCCGGAGCCGCCGAAAATCACGACGATCTCGCCGGCCTCGGCCGCGAGTTCGAGATGTCGTCGAGGACCTTGTAGGCCCCGAAGGACTTGGCGAGGGACTCGAGTTCGAGATGCGGCATGGCTCATCCCTTCACCGCACCCAGCGACAGGCCTTCGACCAGATAGCGCTGCGCATAGAGCGCGAGCGCCAGGGTCGGCGTGACCGAGAGCACGATGGCCGCGGCGATCTGGCCATACTGGATGCCCGATGCGGTGACGAAAGCGAGCGCGCCCACCGTCACCGGCTGCTTGTCGGCGGAGGCGAGGATCAGCGCGAAGATGAAATTGTTCCAGGCGAAGATGAAGGCGAGCAGCCCCGCCGCCGCGATGCCGGGCACGCGCCAACGGAATGGCGATCTTGCGTGAAGGTCTGCCACCAGCTGTTGCCGGCGATGCGATAGGCATGCTCGATGTCGGGGCTGATGTCCTCGAAATAGCCGCGCACGATCCACAGGATCAGCGGCAGGCAGATGAGCTGATAGACCCAGATCAGGCCGATATAGGTGTTGGTGAGGCCGAGCGTGCTTGAAATAGAGGCTGAGCGGCAGCAGCACCAGCAAGGGCGGCGCGAAGCGGAAGGACAGAAGCGTGAAGGCGATGTCCTCGCCGAGCCGGAATTTGAAGCGGGCGAAGGCATAGGCCGCCGGCACGCCGAGCAGCAGCGACAGCGCCACCGAGCAGGTCGACAGCAGCACGCTAGTTCCACAGGTTCTGCATGAAGGCGATGTCGAGATTGCCGGCCGTGGTCTTGAGCTTGCCGGTGATCAGCGCCGTGTAATTGTCGAATGTCGGCTCGAAGACGATGCTCGGCGGAATGCGCAGGATCGTCTCATTGGTCTGGAACGACATGAGGAAGATCCAGAAGATCGGGAACAGGAAGAAGATCAGCACCAGCGTGATGAGGACGCCGCGCACGATCTTTTCGAGGGTCGATGTGTGATCCATGACGTCTCAGCTCGCGCCATGCGCGCGTTCGCGCAGTTTGAGCCATTGCTTGATGAAGATGTTGGAGAGGAAATAGGTGATCGCCCACAGGATGATCAGCAGCGCCGCCGAGCGGCCCGACATTGGTGTACTGGAAGAATTCGAGATAGGCCTGGACCTGGAACACCATCAGCGTGTCGCCGGGCCCGCCCTGCGTCATCGAATAGATGATGTCGAACTGCTGGATGGAATCGAGCAGCCGGAACAGCGTCGCGGTGATGATATAGGGCATCAGCATCGGCAGGGTGATGCGGAAGAAGACGAAGCTGCGCGGCACGCCGTCAAGGGCCGCCGCCTCGAAGGGCGCCTTGCGGCAGCGAGCGCAAGCCCGCCAGCAGCAGGATCATGATGAAGGGCGTATAGACCCAGATATCGACGAGCATCGACCGTGAGCAGCGCCGTCGACGGGTCGGACGCCCATTTGAAATCGGTGAAGCCGAGCAGGCCGACGAAATAGCTGAGGATGCCGAAATTCGGGATTGGTCATCAGCTTCCACATGAGCGCGGCCAGCGCCGGCGCCGTCATCAGCGGAAGCAGCAGCAGGATGGAGACGATATTGTTGAAGCGCGTCGGCTTCTGCAGCAGGAGCGCGATGCCAAGCCCGAGCATGAGCTCGAGGCCGACCGTCAGGACCGCATAGAGCAGCGAGATCTTGACCGTGTTCCAGAATGCGGCATCGGTGAGGAAGTTGATGTAGTTGTCGAACCAGATGAAGCCCTTCATCGCCGGCAGGTTCAGCCGGAAGCGCAGCATCGAATAATAGACGGCGGTGAAGAACGGAATGAGGATGCCGATGCAGACGAGCAGCGCCGGCAGGCTCAGGAGATAGGGCAGCGCCCTGCGCATGAACCGGCTCTGCTTCTTGGCGTCTGGTCATGTTGTCGGCTGCTGCGGTCATGGCGACCGTATACTCCAACGGCAATTTAGATCATGACAAGTGAGGAGTGCGCAGCCCGGCCGGGAGGACGTGGCCGCGGCCTGCGCGCGGTCTGCCAAGACTTAGCCGAGGCCGGCGTCCTTCAACTGCTTGTCGATATTGGCCGCCATCTGGTCGAGGCCTTCATCGACCGGCACTTCCTTGGCCACCATCTTCTGCAGCGTCTCCGCCCACTGGGTCGTGAGGTCGAAGAACAGCGGCTGGGCGGTGAAGTAGATCTTCGCGCCCGGCGCCGACACTCATGCTGGTTGAGGTAGCCCGGATAGGACGTGTCGATCCGCTTCCGGAACTCCTCATCCTTCCACACCGAGGCGCGGACCGGATTGACGAAGTCCATCTTGCTGCGCGCCGAACAGGTCATGCTCGGTCGAGGACGCCCATTGCATGAAGTACCAGGCGGCATCCTTCTGGATGCCGGAGTAGTTCACAGCGCCAGCGACCAGATCCACACGTTGGGCGTCGGCGCCGAGGCGGCCGGATTGGCGGCGAAGGGCGCATAGCCGATATTGCCCTTCTCCTTGTTGTCGCCGCCATTCATGAAGTAGCCGAGAATGTCGGCGTCGAAGATCATGGCGGAGGCGCCGGCGCCGAGATCGGTGCCGACCTGATACCAGGTATAGGTCGACCAGTTCTTCGGGCCCGATTCCTGGATCATCTTCACCCATCTGCTTGTGGAAGGCCTTCGAGCCGGCGGTGTTCATCGCGGCCTTCAGCTTGCCGTCGGCGACGGTGAAGTCGCGTCTCGCCGAAGTTCGAATAGCCCGAAAGGAAGCCCGGATGGATCGACGCCCAGGAGCGCGAGCCGCGCACGCCGACGCCATAAGGTCCGCCCAGATCCTTGGTGAGCTTGGCCGCTGTCGTCGACCATCTCGTCCAGGTTCTTCGGCGGCTGCACGCCGACCTTGTCGAACATCTTCTGGTTGTAGGAGATGTTGTTGAGCTCATAGCCCCAGGGAATGCACCATTGCTTGGCATCCGCCGAACCGAGCTCGCCGCCCGGAACGCCGTTCCAGGCGGTCGAGGCGCGAAGGCCCGGAAGCACGTCATCCCAATTGTAGTTGGGGTTGCGTCTTGGCCGGATCCTTGATGTATTCGTTGAGATCGGCGATCCAGCCGGCCGGACCATAGGTCCAGGTCATGTAGGCGCCGGTCATGAAGGCATCATATTCGCTCGAGCCCGACGACAGCGCCGCCGTCACCTTGTCGAAATAGACGTCTTCCGGGAAGATGTCATAGCTGACGTCCATGCCGGTCATGGTCTTGAAGGTGTCGATGATTGGCGATCATCGCATCGGCATAGGGATGCTTGTTGAGCAGAAGCTTGAGCTTCGTGCCCTTGTACTTCATCCAGTCGAAATCGGCGGCCATGGCGCGCGTCTGCGCTTGTGTCAGCAGCATGCCGCCGGCGGCGGCCGAAAGGCCGAGCTTGGCGGTCGCGGCGAGCAATTCGCGCCGGATCAGCTTGCCGGCGACGAAGGCCTCGAACAGAGCTTTTTCTTTCTCGGACATTCCCATTTCCTCCGTTGGTTGAAGTGTTGTCAGGCGGTTGCGGCGTTGTTGCCGTTCTTACTGCCGGGTTCTGCGCCCGGCTTCCTCCCCCGTCAATTGCCGGGCGGTTGCTTCGTCGGTGATGAGGCCGGTGAGCAGTCCGCTTCTCAGCACCGCGCGAATGGCTTTGATCTTGCTGCGGCCGCCGGCAATGGCGACCATCTCGCGCCCGCGCAACGTCTCGATATCGGGGGCGAGCGCCCGATCGGACAGATCATGCGGCACGCGCTTGCCTTCCTCGTCGAAGAAGGAGCCCAGCACTTCGCCAAGCGCTCCGGCACGGGCCACCTCTTCGATCTCGGCCGCGGCCGACCATGCCGGCCGAGGTGATGAAGCCTTGATTGTCGACCTCGCCGATGCCGACGAGATGCAATGTCGCCTCGCGTGCGAAGGCGACGACATCGGCGATGCCGAATTGGGACAGCAGCACCGCCTTGTCATTCACGCTATTGGCGAAGAACGGAACCGGCATGAGATACGCCTCCGAGCCGGTGCGCTCGGAGAGGCGATGGATCACGTCATAGGGATTGGCGGCGAAGCGGCGTGTGAGGCCGCCAAGCAGCGATACGAATTTCACGCTGGGCGCGGGCGAGCTCGGAAGAAAATCGATTGCCGCTGCAAGGGTGCGGCCATGGCCGACGCCGATGGTCCTATGCAGCCCACGATCGAGAACATTGCGCAGATAGCGGGCGCCTGCCATGCCGAGTGTGCGCAAGGGCAATTGGCCGTCATCGATGTTGGGCACGACCTCGCAATGGCCAAGACCGAATTTCGCCTTGAGCGCCTCCTCGAGCGCAACACAGCCGGCAATCGGACCCTCAACGAAGACACGGATGAGGCCGTCACGGCTCGCTCGGGCGATGAGCCGATGCGCCTTGGTGCTGGGAACGTTGAGCTTCTCGGCGATCTCACCCTGGGTCTGGCCACCGGCGAAATAAAGCCAGGCAGCGCGTGCCGCCAGCGTAGCCTCCTCGTCGAGAGTGAAATTTGGCCGAACCTGGTCCAACGCTCCCATCCGTGCAATTTTTTTCGTTGACTGCAATATTTTTCAAGGACGAGTGCGAGTCAACGAAATTCGTCGCTGCGGCGCATCATGCCAGGTGGCGCGCGACGTCTAGCGCGCATCCCGGCGAAGTGGAATCACCTCGCCGATAAGGATTCGCGCCAGATCAATATGTTGGAGCAAACAGTCTTCAACTTTGGCCGGATTTGCTCTAAGCCGACGGCGGCTGGCAGCGTAGATAGAGCCCGGTCTTAAAGTCGAAGATTACACCGTTCTGGTTGAAAGAGGGGCTCAGCATGGTGAGGATGGCAGGCGCAAGCGCTTCTGGCAAAGGAACTGAGTTGGGTTCTTCATCGGGCCAGGCTTCGACCCGCAATTCGGTCCGGATTGGTCCCGGGCTCAACAGATTGGCCCTGACTGTCGTGCCCTCGATTTCACGGGCATAAACGCCAACCAGGGCTTCGAGCGCCGCCTTGCTTACAGCATAGGAAGACCAGCCGGCATGGCGTTTCCAGGCGACGCCCGAGGTGACGAACAGAGCGCGGCCCGCAGAACTCGCCTTCAACATCGGATCGAGGCGGTGCAATAGTCTGAAATTGGCGGTGAGATTGATGGTGAGTGTGGCTTCAAACTCGGCCGGCGGCAGGTCGCCAACGGGCTGCTTGGGTCCCAGTATGCCGGCATTGCCGAAGAGGCCGTCGAGCCGACCGAAACGGTTCCGAATCAGTTCTGCGAGACGGTCGATGTCCTCACGCGAACTCATTTCGCAGGGGGCCAGAATGGCTTCGCCCCCGAATGATTTCGTGTCCGAATCAAATCCTTCCAGCGCCTTGAGGCTGCGCGCTGTCGCCACTACATGCGCACCTTCTCGCGCCAGGGCTTCAAAGGTGGCGCGACCAATGCCCCGGGAGGCGCCGGTCACCAAGACAACGCGGTTTTTGAACTCTTCGGGCAAGAACGGTGCCTCCACTGTAAACTAAGCCGCATGGCTCGCGACTAACCTGTCGGCCCATGTCTTTCAGCCGCTATAATGCCAAAGCAATACCAATCAAGACTGCTTTACAGAAGGTATCAAATTGGTATTGTCAGCTTCGGGGAACGGCATGGACTCACAACAGCTCTTTATGGGTGTGGATGGCGGCGGCACAAAATGCCGGATTCGTATTCGAGCTGCCGACAGTACTCTCCTTACCGAAGCGCAGGGAGGTCTCGCCAATCTCTATTCGGACAAGGAGACGGCCATTGCGACCATTCTGTCAACCATCACCGAGGCCATGGGCAAGGCGAAGCTCGGGCAGCAAGACCGCCGGCATATGCATGTCGGACTTGGTCTCGCGGGTGCTGTGACCGAGGAGACGACCGCCGCTGTCCGGCGCGCCCTTGCATCCTTTGCCGGCGTCTCGGTCGATGTCGATGCCTATGCCGCTTGTCTCGGCGCCCATGACGGAGCCGATGGCGGCATCGTCATTGCCGGCACCGGCTCAGCGGGACTTGCCCTCGTCGGCGGCCAGCGCCATTGGATCGGAGGTTTCGGCTTTCCTTTGGGAGATCAGGGCTCCGGCGCCATCATCGGCCGCGGCGCCTTGCGCCGAGCGGCCTTGAGCCTGGACAATCTCATCTCCCCATCACCCCTGCTCGATGAGATTTTGGAGGAGTTTACGCGCGACCGCGATGCTTTCGCTGACTGGGCCCGCCATGCCTTGCCGCGCGACTACGCGCGCTTTGCACCGCGAATCTTTGCCGCGGCATCGCTTGGCGATCACCATGGCCTCGAACTGGTTCAGCACGCCGCTGGCGCCGTCGCCAAACTCGCCCATGAGCTCCTCGCGCGCGGCACCTCCCGCATCGCCCTGGTCGGTGGTTTGGCCAAGCCGTTGTCGCCCTACCTGCCGGAAGAACTCAGGCCCATGCTCGCCGAGCCGAAGCGCGACCCGCTTGACGGCGCCATCATGATGGCCCGCCGCGCCGCCGGACGCCGCGGGTGGAATTGATGATCGCTCCTTTCCTCTTCCAGCGCGCCCGCATCGCCGACGGCGGCCCGGCCCCGCTTTATCTCAAGCTCAAGCGGCTCGTCACCGATGCCATCGCACAAGGGGCACTTGCCGACAGCGATGCCATTCCGGGCGAACGCGATCTCGCCCGCATGCTCGGTATTTCGCGCGTGACCGTCCGCAAGGCCTTTGCCGATCTCGTTGCCGAAGGCATCCTTGTCCAGCGCCGCGGCTCCGGCACTTTCGTGGCGCCCAAGGCAACCCGCATCGAAGCACCATTGTCTCGTCTCACCAGCTTCACCGAGGACATGCGATCGCGCGGCATCGAAACCTTGTCGGATTGGATCGAGCGCACGAGCGCCCTGCCGACACCCGAGGAAGCACTGGTGCTCGCCTTGTCGCACGGCGAGCGCGTCAGCCGCCTGCACCGCCTGCGTCGTGCCAATGGAAAACCTCTTGCAATCGAGAGAGCATCGCTCCCGCATCGATTGCTGCCCAATCCCGATGCCATCGAGACTTCCCTCTACGCCGCTCTTGCGGGGCGGGGTCTCGCACCGGTGCGCGCCCTGCAGCGCCTCCACGCCGTCGCGCTCGGCAAAGTGGATGCCGATCTTCTCGAAGTTCCGGAGGGAAGCCCCGCCCTCTTCACCGAGCGCGTCGCCTATCTCTGCGACAATAGAGTCGTCGAATTCACGCGCACCCACTATCGCGGCGACTCCTATGATTTCGTCGCCGAGCTTCATCTGACTGGAGGATCATGACCGAACTTGAAACTCATATGGCGCGCGAGATCGCCGAAGCCCCGCAAGCTGTCGCCCGCATGCTGGCGACAAACGCCAAGGCGCTCGCGGAACTCGGCCATCTCTACCGCGAAAGGAAGCCCAGCCATATCGTCACATGCGCCCGAGGCTCTTCCGACTGCGCCGCTTCCTACTTCAAGTATCTGATCGAAATTACGCTTGGCCTTCCTTGCTGCTCGGTCGGCGCCTCCGTCGTCTCGGTCTATGGCGCCAGGCTGGCTTTGCGCGACACGCTGCTCCTTACCATCTCGCAGTCGGGCAAGAGCCCTGACATCGTTGCCTTCCAGGCCGAAGCAAAGCGCGCCGGCATACCGACTCTTGCCGTCACCAACACCGAGGACTCGCCTCTCGCCCAGGCCGCCGATCTCTGCCTGCCGCTTTGCGCCGGTCCTGAGAAAAGCGTTGCTGCCACCAAAAGCTTCATCACCTCGGCGGCCATGGCGGCCGGGCTTGCTGCCGCAGCGGCGGCAGACTCGAGCCTCTCCGATGCATTGCAGGGTTTGCCCGACGATCTCGCAAGAGCGCTCGCCTTGCGCTGGAGCGAGGTCGAGGACATGCTGAGTTCCTCCCAGTCCTCGTTTGTGCTGGGCCGCGGTCCGTCCTTGCCGATGGCGCAAGAGGCGGCGCTCAAACTCAAGGAGACCGGCGGCCTCCATGCCGAAGCCTATTCCGCGGCCGAAGTGCTGCATGGCCCGATGGAATTGGTGAGCGAGGGCTTCCCAGTGTTCGTCTTATCCCCAGCAGACCAGGCTCTCGCGACAACGCTGCAAACGGCACGACGTCTCAGCGAGGCCGGCGCCAAAGTGATCGCGCCCGATTATGCCGCGACCCGCCATCCCCTTCTCGATCCAATTTCGTTGATCCAGACTTTCTACGGCAGCGCCGAACGCATCGCCAGGCGGCGCGGGCGCAATCCCGACAAGCCGCGGCTTCTCAAGAAAGTGACGGAGACCCGATGACTCGCTTCGCCCTCAAGTGCGTCCGCCTCTTTGACGGCGAGGCGTTTCACGATCATCGAGCGGTGGTCATTGCCGATGGCCGGATCGAGCAAGTCTTACCATCAGACCGGCTCGACCCCGAAATAGCCTTTAGCGAGCTCGCGGGCGGCATGCTGGTCCCAGGTTTCATCGATGCCCAGGTCAATGGCGGCGGCGGCGTCCTTCTGAATGACCGGCCCTCGGTCAGCGTCATCCGCCGGATGTCGGAAGCCTTCCGCGCCTATGGCACGACGAGCATGCTACCCACCGTCATCACCGACAGCTGCAATATCATCCGGCAGGCGGCCGATGCCGTCGCGGCGGCGCGGCGGCAAGGCGTTCCGGGGATCATTGGCATCCATATCGAGGGTCCGTTCCTGGATCCGCGCCGTGCGGGCGCACACCCTCCGCAATATATCCGCGCCATCACGCCAGAGGACATCGCATGGCTCAAGGACCTCGATTGCGGCATTGTGCTCTTGACCGTTGCACCTTCGCATGTAGGCCCGGAGATCATCCGCAGCCTGGCGGACGCCGGCATCATCGTCTCGCTTGGTCATTCCGAGGCGACTGCCAAGGAGGCCCAGGTGGCGCTCGCCGCCGGCGCGCGGGGCTTCACTCATCTCTACAATGCGATGAGCCAATTGCAGAATCGCGAGCCGGGCATGGTAGGGGCAGCTCTCGCCGATGCCTCGAGCTATTGCGGCATCATTGCCGATGGCCATCACGTCCATCCTCTCGTCCTGCAAGTGACGCTCAGGTTGAAGCCGAGAGGCAGCCTGTTTTTGGTGACCGATGCGATGCCGCCCGCCGCGGGCGGGCCGCCGCGTTTCGCGCTGCAGGGCCGTGAGGTGATCGCTCGCAATGGCCGTCTGGAGCTCAATGAAGGCACGCTCGCCGGATCCATCCTGACCATGGATGAGGCGGTGCGATTCTGCGTCGCGGTGCTGGATCTCGACCTCGCCGAAGCCCTGCGCATGGCCACCCTCTATCCCGCCCAGTTCCTGCAGGTGGACCGCGATTTGGGTCGCATCGCACCGGGCTGTCGGGCTAACCTCGTCCATCTGACGGATGCGCTTGCCGTCACCCGGACATGGATCGACGGAGAAGCCTCTCCCTGATGAAAATGAGACTGGCCGGCCGCATCAGCCAAGGCAGCGGCCGGGTGAATGAAGACGCCGTTGGCTTCATCGGCGCGCCCGATGACGTCGCGGCGGCCTGGGCGCTCGACGGGGTGACCGGCATCAATGACGTGAGTTTCGGGCTTGCCGGCAGCGATGCGCAATGGTTCGTCGATCGCATCGATACGCATCTGCGCGTCTTGTTGCCCCAGGCACGCGACGTCACAACGCTCATGTCGGATCTGGTCGACTGCCTGATCGCCGACCAGGCGGAAGTGACTGTCCCCAACCCGCTGCCCGACACATACGATCCGCCCGCCGCCTGCATCGCCGCGCTTTGCCGCATCGGATCCCAATGGCATGCAATCCGCCTCGGCGACTGCCGCCTCCTGGTCCAGGATCTCCAGGGCTTTCGCCGCATCGTCGATTTCGCCAATGACGGTTTCGATGATTGGATCACCCGCACGGCCCAGCGCCTGCGGACCGAAGGCATTTCGGACATCAAGGCGATTTCGGCCAGGCTGCAGCCCGAACTATTCGCCAATCGCCGAGGGCGCAACCGCGAGGGCGGCTATGGCGTGATCGCGGCGGATCGCGCCTGTCTCGATTTTGTCGAGCACATGCCTCTCGTCGAACCTCGCTCGGCGCTCATGGCGAGCGACGGCTTTTTCCGTCTCGTCGATCACTATCACGCGACGACGCAACAAGAGCTCCTGGCGCAGGCTTCCGGCACTGGTCAAATCGCGGAGCTTTACGAGAAGTTGCGCGCCATCGAGCGCAGTGATCCCGACTGCAGGAAATTCCCGCGCTTCAAGCCGGCGGATGATGCCAGCGCCATTGCTCTCGTGCGAGGCTGATCATCATCATGCGCGGCCGGTCTTCAACGGTCGCAAGACATGCCGGCCGAGGCTGTGATAGATGAAGGGCGTCCTGGCGATATCGGTAGTGGAATAGATATTGCGCAGATCGATCATCACCGGTTCGCGCATGCTTTGTGCCAGTCTGACGAGATCAAGACCACGGAATTCGTTCCATTCGGTGAGCAGGATGACTGCATGCGCGTCTTTCACGGCGTCATAGGCGGTCTCCGCCCATTGGATACCGGCAAAGGCGCTGTTGCCATTGGCGCGCACCACCGGATCATAAGCGACGATCGAGGCTTGGGCGGCAGTCAAGGCCGGGATCAGGTCAATGGCGGGCGCTTCGCGCAGGTCATCCGTCTCCGCCTTGAAGGCAAGTCCCAATATTGCGATGCGCTTGCCGGCGACACTGCCGAGAGCCTTGGTCACCCGCTGGAAGAGCGACGACTTGCGCTTTTCATTGGCGGTGACCACCGCTTCGATGACGCTGAACGGCGCGCCCGCGTCCCGCGCGGTCGCGGCAAGGGCGCGCGTATCCTTGGGAAAACACGACCCGCCGAAGCCCGGCCCCGGCTGCAGGTAATGATGGCCGATGCGTTTGTCATGGCCGATGCCTTTGGCGACCACGGCGATGTCCCCGCCGACTTTTTCGCACAGGTCGGCGAGCTGGTTGACGAAGGCGAGCCGCATCGCGAGATAGCCGTTGGCAGCATATTTGATGAGCTCGGCCGACTCGAAATCGGTGAAGATGAGCGGCGCGCCGGTCATGGTGATCGGCTGATAGATCTTGCGCAAGGTTTCCTGGGCACGCTTGGACTCGCTGCCGACAACGATGCGGTCGGGATGCAGGAAATCCTCGACCGCCGACCCCTCGCGCAAAAACTCCGGATTGGCGGCCACGTCGAATTCGACATCGGGCCTGAGACTTCCGATCTGCTCCTTGAGCTTGCGCGCCGTACCGACCGGTACGGTCGATTTGGTGATGACGACCGAATAGCCGTTGAGCGCCTCAGCGATCTGGCTCGCCGCCTTGTGCACATAGGCAAGATCGGCGGCATCATCGCCGCGCCGTGTCGGCGTCGAGACAGCGATGAACACCGCCTCGGCATGCGCAACCGCCGATTTGAGGTCGGTGGTGAAATGGAGCCGCCCCGCGCGTTTGTTGGAATGGACGAGATCATCGAGGCCAGTCTCATGGATCGGGATCCGCCCGGCGTTGAGGTCATCGACGCGCTTGGCATCCTGGTCGACGCAGAATACATCGAACCCGAATTCGGCGAGACATGCGCCGGAAACCAGCCCGACATAGCCGGCGCCGATCACAGCAATTTTCATACGTTAGAACCCCCGCCCCCTCACGATTGCAGATAGCGATGCCTAGACGACATGCCGCAACCAAGCAAGCTTCATGCCACCGACATCGCCTTCATACTGGCAGCCGCCATGGCATAGCCTCCGGCCGCACCGTCGATGAAATGGAAGTGGTCCCGGGCGAACGGGTTGGGGACGAAACATGTCATCAAAGCCGAATTCTGCCGGTGCAGGCCATAGCGGCACAGCCCGGCTGCGCTCGCCTGGGCCAGCCTTGCCTCGAGCCGCGCGACGCGCTCTGGTGTGATGTCCACTGTGAGCTTGAGCCCGTCGTCGAACTTGCGGAAATCGGTGTTCCGGGCGACGTCGCTCTTATAGACCGAGGCATCGAACCGGCCGACCTTCATATTGGTCTTGAAAATCAGCCAGCCGGCCAGGCTCTCGGCCAGGATATAGAGCTTGCGCGCCAGGAGCGAATCACGCCGGGAGGCCAGAGCTTCGTAATTGAGGCCCTTGGGCGGGAAGCCGAATTTGCGCGGCACGGGCAGTCCCGCTTCCGTCTCGCCTTCGACGATCCCAATGACATCGTCGATGAGTTTGGCGAATTCTGTCCCGCGGCCCTCGCCCACGGGGGTCACGATGATGGAGACGATCTCGCCATTCTTCGCCGCGATCGGATCCCAGCGGCAGGATAAGCCGGTAAGATCGGGGCGCGACCGCGGAGGTGCCGCGGGCACGGCATATTTGCCGGCTTTCATCTGGATCTCGGCCCAGTTGGCACCACCGCCGGCAAACATCGCATATGTAACCTGCGGACTCGCCTGAAAGCGGGCGACCCGCACATCATGGCCGTGGGCGCGGATGTCGCTCATCGGCACGATCGACGCGCGCAGTTCGAGACCAAGGTCTTCCTTCACCCAGACCTGCGTCTCGGCCAGAGCCTGGCGCGTCTTGGCGACCTGAGCGGGAGGGATCGCGAGAAGCGCGCCGTCGCCGCCGAAGACAAAGGGTATGCGTCCGTGTCCCACCGCATTGAGCACGGCCGAGATCACGCTGACGCCCGCCATGTTGACGGCCTTGTATTCGCCACGCTCGATGGCGCGCGTCGAGCTCACGATATCCGCGGTCGCGAGCGACCAGTCGGCAGGCAAGGGCTTGTAGTTCCGCTCTTCAGCGACGCCTGAAAATTCCTGAAATGTCGGAAGGGCCGCGAAGAATTCTTCCTGGGTTTCGTCGCTCATGCGGTCACGCTAGCATGGGCTGGATGGACTTGGCGATAAGCCCCGCGTGATCAACTGAAGGCGCGATTGACGGCGCGGCAGAAGGCCGTCATAGGCAAGCAGGTGAAGATCGCGTTCTATGCACCGCTCAAGGCGCCTGACCACCCGGTCCCTTCCGGTGACCGGCAGATGGCGCGCTTGTTGATGAAAGCCCTTGCTCAGGGCGGCTTTGATGTAAAACTTGTCAGTCGCTTGCGCGCTTTTCGGGCCGAGCCAGGGCCTCTCGACGACATGAAGGGCGAGGCTGGTGCCGAGATGGCGCGGCTTAGCCAGGAATGGAGGCGAGACGGCAAGCCCGATCTGTGGTTCACCTATCATCTCTATTACAAGGCGCCCGATCTGCTCGGCCCGCGCCTCGCCCGCGAATGGCACATCCCCTACGTGACGGCGGAGGCCTCTTATGCCAGGAAGCGCGATCGCCAGGGCTGGGCCGATGCGCAAGCGCTGATTCGCGAAGCCGTCCGCCAAGCGCGCGTCAATCTGTGCTTCACCGATCGTGACCGGCCGGGGCTGGAAAGCGTGGCGCCGCAAGCCCGATTCGCCTCGCTCTCACCCTTCATCGACACCACTCCCTATGAAGGCATGAGGGCGCCGTCATCGCTCCCACGACTGATGACGGTCGCCATGATGCGCAAGGGCGACAAATTTACGAGCTTCGGCGTGCTCGCCAAGGCGCTCGGCCTCATTAAGGAGCCGCCCTGGAGGTTGACGGTGATCGGCGATGGTCCGCTGCGCACCGAGACGGTCGCCTTGTTCGATGGTCTTCCTGCCGGCCATATCGACTGGCGCGGCGAGCTTCCGGCCGAAGCGGTGCCGTCGGCGCTTGGCGAGGGCGGTATTTATGTTTGGCCGGGCTGCGGCGAGGCCTATGGCATGGCCTATCTTGAAGCGGAAGCCGCCGGCATGCCGGTCGTGGCGCAAGCGACTGCCGGCGTTCCGGCCGTGGTCCGCCACGGCAAGACCGGCCTATTGACGCCAGACGGCGATGTTCAGGCCTTTGCCGCAGCGATCCGCGAGTTGCTCATCGATGAAGCCAAACGCAAAGCCTATGGCCGGGCCGCGCGCGATTTCGTCCTCGAGGAACGCTCGCTGAGACTTGCCGCAGTGAAGTTGGGCCTGATTCTCAGAGGCGCCGTATCATCATGACCGGCCCGAATGTCTGGCAGCCTGTGCAGGACGAACTCGCCCGCTGGCGCGAGATGGGCCTCACAGCCGACTTGTGGCTGCGCGACGATGACGCCTCAAAGCCCTCGCCACGGCTGGATCGCCTGATCGCTCTCACCGCTGAATTCGGGATTCCCGTCACCATGGCGATCATACCCGCGCAGGCTGGGCCTGCTATCGCGGAGCGCCTCGCGCGCGAAACACACTTTTATCCTGTCGTCCACGGATGGTCGCACGCCAATCACGCGCCGTCCGGTCAAAAAAGGCAGGAGCTCGGTCCGCATCGGCCGCGCGCGGCCGTACTGAACGATCTTGCCGCTGGATTCACGCGAATGTCCGAATTCCATGGCGAACGTTTCGTGCCTATGCTGGTGCCGCCGTGGAATCGCATCGATCCGGCTCTCTTGGACGACCTACCGGCGCTAGGCTTCAGGGCCTTGTCAACCTTCGGCAACAAGCTGCATTCGCGGCCGGGCCTTGTCGTCGTCAATACGCATCTCGATATCGTCGACTCACATGCGGGCAATGCCTGCCGCGATCACGCCTGGCTCGCTGCGACTCTCGCTAAAGAACTCGCAGCGGCCCGTGCTTCGGGCGGACGGCCGGTCGGGATATTGAGCCACCATATGGTGAGCGATGACGAGGCCTTCCGCTTCTTGCGCGATCTGTTCACCGTCGCGCCGCCTGGGCGCGTCAGCTGGCGCGCGCCAAGCGAACTGCTCGAGAGCTGACGTACTGGCGCGCATCCCGGCGAAGTAGAATCGCTTCGCCGATAAGGATTTGCGCCAATTCAGTATGTTGGAGCAAATCCTTGTCGCCAAAGTCTTCAACTTTGGCGGGATTTGCTCTAGAGCTTGATCATTTGTTCCTGGCACGCAACAAAGGCGCCGGGAAATTCCGTTTTCGCGTCTTTGCCGATCTTGTCGAGCTCGTCGTCCTCGCGCAACGGCGAGTGATGGAAGATGGCGAGCTTCTTGGCGTTGGCGGCGCGGCACAGGCGCACGCCCTCCTCCCAGCTCGAATGTCCGAAACCGCGATAGCGCGCCATCTCCTTCTCCTCGAAAGGCGCGTCATAGATGACGAGGTCGGCATGATCGATGAGCTTAAGCACATTCTGGTCGAGCTTGTCGGGCACGTGTTCAGTGTCCGTGACGTAGCAGGCGCATTTGCCCTGGAATTCGACGCGATAGCCGACCGCGCCATTGGGATGGTTGAGGCTCGCGGTATTGATGATGATGCCGTCATGGGGCTTGAGCACGTCGCCCGGCTTGAAGTCCTTGTATTCGATGTCGGCGATGAAAATTTCCGGCGCAATCGGAAAATACGGCGCCTTCATGATGCCAGCGAGCATTTCGCGGGTTGTCATGACGCCGGCGAGATGTCCGGACCAGATGCGCGCCTTCATGCTGCTGCGATAGAACGGCATGAAGAACGGAATGCCGAATATGTGATCCCAGTGGCAATGCGAGAAAAACATGTCAAGGCGCTTCAGACCCTCCTGCTCGATCTTCAGTCCGGCATGCTTGATGCCCGAGCCCGCATCGAACAGCAGAAGATGCTCGCCGCAGCGCATCGCGACACAGGAGGAATCGCCGCCATAGCGGGAGAACCCTGGTCCCGAAACCGGGATGCTGCCCCGTGCACCCCAGAACTTCACAGTGAAATCACGCTTCGCCATCAAAGACTTGAACCCCTCGCTCGGCCGCTATTTGTAGCAGGTCTTGCGCGCTATGCGACCCCCAAAGCTGGCAGCTCGGTCGCTCGTTTCACCATGACCACTTCGATGGGCTGGGCCCGCCCCCTGATCTCGAGCCTCCGTGTCTCAAGCGCGCCACCATCGGCGCCGGCCTTGTCTAGGACAGCTTTGGAAATGATGGCCTGTACATTGAACTCCTTGCAGGCCCCTTCCAGCCGGCTCGCCGTGTTGACGGTGTCGCCGAGCGCCGTGACTGCGCCGGCGGCGCTCGACTTCCCCGCCGCCCCGATGCGGCCGAGAATGGCGGACCCGCAATGGAGGCCGATGCCCATTTCGAGGCGGCCGCGCAGCTCCTCATGCAGACTCTGATTGAGGGCCTCGAGCACGCCGCCCATGGCCCGCGTTGCCTGCAACGCCTCGACGGCGCCGTCTCGCCCCGCCTTGTCCATGCCGAAGATCGCCATGATCCCGTCGCCCATGAACTTGTCGACATAGCCGCCGGTGTCCGCGATCACCTCGCTCATCCGGCCGAGATACTGGTTGAGCAGGAAGACCACGTCATAGGACAAGCGGTGCTCCGAGAGCTTGGTGAACCCGCGTAGGTCGCAGAACATGACGGTGACCTCCTGCTCGACCCCCCAGAAGTACTTGTCGGCGAGCCCGCCCAAGGCGTCGGCCGACACCGCCGGCAGCAAGGTCGTGATGGTGATGTCGTTCAGGGGTCTGAACTGACAAGCGAGCCTGACATTGACGGGAGCCCCGACACGTTGCAGCACGCGCCGTTCATTGACATCGGGCGGCGGCTGGTCGGCCGCCCCCTCGATGACGCGCACCCGGCAGGTTGAGCAGCGCGCCCGGCCCCCGCAGACCGATGCATGCGGAATATCGTGGAGGCGGCTTATCTCGAGGACGGAAAGACCGCGCCGGGCCAACACTTTCTGCCCGCCGGTATAGATGATGGTGATCCGGCTGCGATAACGGTCGAGAGCGGTGAGCCCGACGCGAGCTGCCACGATCAACGCGAGGACGGCGAGATAGCCATAGACCTCATAATTGATGAGGTGTTTGAGGAATTCCGCCTGTTCCGGCGCCAGGGGATACTCAAAATCGGTTTCAAAGCGTATGAAGCGCGCCGCGGATGTGAAACCGGTAAAACCCAATGCCGGCACCAGCACAGCGATGGCGATCCACAGCCATCGGAAATCACGATACCAGGGCTTGAATTGCAGCCAATGATGCAGCCCAATGCAGCCATGCACCCAAACCAGCATGATGAGTGCCGCCTGCGGCCAGGCCTCGCCCGGCCACATGATCCACAACGCGTAATAGTAATCGTCGTCGACGCCAGCATAGATATGGGCGCCGCGCAGAGCGGTGATGTGGCGCAGGAGCAGCACCGGAATGAGCAGGCCGAATGCCAACTGCACCCATTCATGCGGGGTGATCCTGAGGCCGCGGCGGCTGATGAAGATGGCGACGCCGAGAACGAAATGAACGAGGAGTGAGGCGAGTAGAATGGCGGTGCCGGGTGGGCTGCGGGTGATGGCAATGCGCCACCCCCGCACCGCTTCCATGGCGTCGATCGACACCAGCCCGACCGCATGATTGAGGAGGTGGGTAAGCGCGAAGGCGAAGAGGACAAGACCGGTGGCAAGCCGCAGCTGACGCAGGTTGGCGCGGCGGTGAGCCGGCGCGGAAGGCAAGGCGACATCCAGATTTGTCATGCCGGCGCCTGGAAATAGGGGTGAGAGCTAGTTCGCCTTCCGCCGCAGTTCGCTGCGCGCGTCGCTGAGCTCCGCCGTCGTATGGCTCAGGCGGTCAGCCAGAACCCGCATGATCTCGACTGCCATTTCCGGAAACTCCGCCAAAAGCTTGAGGAAATGATCCTTGCGGATGCGCAAGGTCTCAAGCGGCGCATTGGCCCTCACCGTCGCGGTGCGTGCGACATCGCACAGAATGGCTATATCGCCGACGATCGAATTCGCCTCGACGGTCGCAACCTTGATCTCGCCGCTTTGCGAATTGACCAGGATGTCTGCCGAGCCCGACAACACTACATAGGCGGCGTCGCCGGGATCACCCTGCCTGAACAGGGTTTGTCCAGAATCGAAGTTGACCCGGTCAGACGTGAACGCCAAAAGCTTGAGCTTGGCCGGAGGAACGCCAGCGAAGAGCGGCACGCGCCGCAACAGCTCGACTTCATCCCTGAGCTGCATGGCTCAAATCTCCCTTTTTACATGCATCATTCTACGACGCTAAAAGCGCCGCGAAAATGCCCTTGCGGGCCACCAGATCCTCATAGTTCCCATCCTCGACGGTGCTGCCACGGTCAAGCACCACTATGCGGTCGAACAAACGGGCAAGATACGGATTGCTCAATACCCAGATCACCGCGGGTTTGCGGCCGTCGCGATGCGCTTCACCCATCACAGAACGCACCAATTGTTCCTGAGTCCGTTGCTCCACCGACGATAGGGCCTTGTTGAGAACGATGAAATCACCGCGCTTGAGCAGCGCGCGCGCCACATGAAGCTTCTGGCGTTGTACCGTGGTCAGGCGCCGTCCCCCCACGCCGACATTGAATTGGAGACCGACCTTGATCACATCCCGACTCAATTTCAGATCGTCGAGCACCGTGCGCACGATGCCGCGGATCCGCTCCGATGCGTCGGCATGGCGATGGCCGATACGGCCGAACAGAACGTTGTCGAGGATGGTTGCCGATTTGTTATAGCCTTCCGGATCATAGGGATCGATCGCGCTTTTGAGGCTTTCGGGCAGGTTGTCGTGGAAGGCAATGCGCGCTTGCACGATACGGTTCATCAGATCCTGGTCGAGAATGCCAAAACGGTAGCGCGGCTCGACATAGGTGAAGGCAAGCTTCATGATCTTCTGACGATCCTTTTCGGACGCTCCGCTGAATGGTTTGTCCTGCAGGCGTTGCAGCAGCGCCTGGTAGTCCGGAATTTCGTCCGCCGTCATGAAGCTCAGCTGCTGGAAGAACGGGTGATCGGGAGGCAGATCGCGGAAGAGTTCGACAGCGTTGCGGGCGATCTCGATGCCCATGCGATAGAGCGCATCATCCAGATGTGATTGCGCAAGTATGGAGCGAAAATACGAATTCGATGCCAGCTTTTCGTTCGTAAACTCCTCCTTCTCCTTCTCCGCCGTACGGAACAGGCGTAAAATCCGGCTTGAGGACGGCCTTTCCTTCGATGGCTGCTCTTTATCTTTGACCGGGGTGCCGAACAGAAGATTTTCCGCGACGGTCGCTTCTACGTTGTAGAGCCCGAGATCGAAAGATGCCACCAGGCCGGAAAGCCCTTCCTCCTCCAGCCTTGCCTTTAGCGCCTTCCGGGCATCGACGATATGCTCGGGGATGGCAGAATGCCCCGTCCCGTCGACCGAAGCGCGCAGGCCAAGATCGAACACATCTTCCGTAAATGAGACGGCATCCAACACTTGCTCGACCGCCAGGTCCAGCTCATCTGGTCTCTTGACTCCGATCGGCTCGTAATCCACCCAGTCGCCGCCCAGATCGTAGTCGGGATTGCCCGCAGCGAGCGCCTCTTTTTTCACCCATTCGCGCTTAGTCTCTTCGGAATCTTCATAGGTCCTGTGGCTGACCGGATAGTGCTTGAGCACATAAAGGATGTTGTCGCGGATCGTGCCCTGGAAGAGGTGCGCGTCGCCCGAGGCATAAGCGATGCGGCGTCCTGTCAGCGCCTCCGGCAACGCCAGGAGCTCGCTGCCGTTGACGGTAATGCGGCCGCCGTCAGGCCACACCAGCCGCGCGACCGCGTCTGCCAGCGCTTCGCTCCCGCCGCCGGCCGTTCCGATGACGGCAACGCTTTCCGCAGGCTTGATATCGAGTGTAATGTTTTGGAGCAGCCTCGCTCCGCTATCGTCACTAGCAGAGAAGTTGACCACGGCTATCGGCGTAGAGATTGGCGGCACCGCAGCGGGCTTCAGCGCCTGCACCGAAGGATCGATCAGCTCCTCGACGTGGAACTGCTCATAGACCTGCGCGTATTTGACCTGCACGTCGACGCGCTGCTGATCCCAGTCGATCAGGTCCTTGATCGGGCTCGGCAGGTCCTTGTAGGCCGAGATCACCGCGACCAGCTGACCGATATCGAGCTCGCCTTTGAGCGCCAGATAGCCGCCGATCGCGTAGAACAGGAACGGCGTGAGCTGGGCCAGGAAATTGTTGAGGAACTTGACGAAGAATTTCCACTGATAGAGATCGTAGCGGATCTTGAAAATTTTGCCCAACCGGTCGGCGATGTCGGCGCGTTCATAGTTCGACGTGTCGTGAACATGAACCGAGGAGATGCCATCGACGATCTCGCCGACGCGCCCGGCGAGCTGTCGGGCGGTAAGCTGGCGCTCCCGACCGAGTAGGATGAGCCGGCGGCGCATCTTCGGAATGACGACGCCCTGGATGCCCACCATGAAGGCGGCGAGGATCCCGAGCCAGAAATTCTGCAGGATGATGAAGAACAGCGCCGTTGCCGCCTGCATGCCCAGAAAGGCTGGCTGCACGAAAGCATCGCCGATGAAACCGCCGAGGGGCTCGACTTCGTCCTTCACCATGGTGGCGACTTCAGCCGACTTGAGGCGCTTGAACACGTTGGGCGGGAAACGCAGCACCCGGTCGACGAGCTGGAAGCGCAGTCGGCGCAGCATGCGTTCGCCCAGCCGGCCCTTGTAGGTGTTGATATAGAGTTTGAACAGGCCGTTGATGATGACCAGAATGAGGAAGGCGCCCGATAGCGCCATCAGCATCTGGAAGCGATCGAGCTGGAAGCCGTCGAAGAGAATAACGGGCTCGGCCGTGCTGATCCAGTTCGGTAGATCGATGCTGAGCTTGAGAAATGTCTGTTGCGCGCCCGGCGTGTTGAAGCCGTCGCCCTGGATCGGACCATTGACGATCTGCTTGGGCAAATCGAGCGACAGGAAATAGGTCGGCATCGACAGCAGGATGATGAACAGAATCCACTGCTGCTGCCGGCCCGTATTCGACCAGATGTATTTGGCGAGATTCTTATCCATGCGAGACAGGAGGCTCGCCAGACAGGGGCGGGGAGATCAAGAGGCGATGATTCATCACGGGCGGCTCAGCATACAAAATCGTCCCCTCCACCGCTACTGGGCAATAAGCTATTTGGGTCAATACTTAAGAGGACCGGATCGGGCTTCCCGGCGGTTCACGAAACGCTCGGAGATCAGTCTTGCTGTTGCCCGCGCCCCATCGAGATCAAGGCGGTAGGATGGGGGCTCGGGTGCCTCGAGCATCGCTCCCGCCAGGCTCTCGGGGGTAAGACTGTCTTCCTGCACAACCTTCGCAAAGCCGAGTTTTTCAAGCCGCCCCGCCCGGTCGGTCTGCTCGGTCTCACCGCCTTCTGCGAAGGGGACGAGGACGGCTCGGCATCGGGCCCGCAACAGATCGCAGACCGTGTTGTAGCCGGCCTGAGAGACGGAAAGCCGCGCTTTGGCAAGAAGTCCCGGAAAATCGGGCCGGAAATTCTCGAGCTTGACGCCTTGGGGCAGCCCTGAAGCTAAAGCCGCCTGCTCCGGTTTCGGAAAGTTCGGGCCGGTGATGACGCACCAGCGCGGCCACCGGTCGATGAGCCGGGGCGATGCCGCGGCTACTGCCTGGATGAGCATGCGACCGGCAACACCGCCCCCGGCCGAGACCACGACGTCGAATTGATCTGGCGAGGTCTGAGGCTCGCCGGCAACGAGCCCGGTATAGGAAATGCGGTCGGCGATCTGGCCGGCAAGCGGAAACGTCTCCTCCAGGCGGGCGAAACGCGGATCGCCATGGACGAGGACAAGATCGAAGTAATCATCAATGACGCCGAGCGTCTCTTCCGCCCGGCCTCGCTTCCGGTTTTCCTGCAATATGTCGCGCACGGAGCTTGCGATGATCGGCGGATCCTGGCGCGCTTTTGCTCTCTCAAGCAGCGGAATGAGCTCGAAGCGCATCTGGCGCCGAGCGAAAGGGAATGCCTCGATGATGAGGACATCCGGCCTGAAAGTTTCGAAGGCGCTGAGAAGGCGCTCGCAGCGCAGCGCCCTGAATTTATCGCTGAGAGGGCGATCGTCGGCATCGACCAGCTCGCTGAAGGCTGCGTCGCGCGACCGGATCGGTGGCAATTGGATGAGCTTGACCTGGGCCTTGGGGAAGCCCGCGACCGGCGTGCCCCCACTCACGACAGCCACGTCGATCTTCGCCTCGCTCAGCGCCCAGGCAATACGACTGACGCGCGCCAGGTGGCCGATGCCGAGAAGATGCTGGACATAGATGAGCGCCCTCATGACGCGCCTCGCGCCGCGCCGAATAGCCTGACGAGCTGAGCGACGCTCGCTTTGTAATCGAAGGCCGCGCGCACCCGCTTCTCCGCCGCATCGCCGAGCCTGGCCCTGAGCTCGGGCGAGCGAATGGCCCGCAGGATTGCCGCGCTCAAGGATGGCGCGTCATCCGGCGGCACGAGAAGGCCGTTGACATCATTGCTCAACAGCTCGGGGACGCCTGAAATCACGGTCGATATGCAAGCGAGCCTCTGGCTTGACGCTTCGACCAGGACATTAGGCAAACCGTCACGGTCTCCATCGCTGGCGATGCGGCAGGGCAGGACGAAGAGATCGCTGGCGCGGTACTGGTCGATGACCTCGTCCTGGGCCTGCGAGCCGAGCCAGCTGATGCGTTCAGTCAGTGCAAGACTTTCAGCCTCGGCCTTGAGCCGTTCGAGCAGGTCGCCCCCGCCAATATGGACGAAGCGCCAAGCAAGGTCCTTAGGCAGAAGCGCGAGCGCAGCGAGAAGCACCGAATAGCCTTTCTTCTCGACCGCGCGCCCGACGCTCAGGAGGATCGCAGGGTTGGCGGCATCCGATCCATCGCGCGCCGCGCGCTTGCCGTCGAATTGGCCGAAACGCTCAAGATCGAGGCCGTGATAGTTGAGATGGATGCGCGCCGGGTCAGTGCTGAGACTCTTGAGCTTGTCGAAACCGACCTTGGTGCAGGTCGCGACAAACCGGGCCCGCGCCAGCTTTTCGGCGAGCTCCCAATCGGGCGAGGTCCAGATGTCCTTGGCATGCGCCGAACAGCTCCATTCAATGCCGGTGAGGAGGCTGGCATAGAGCGTGACCGCAGCCGGCGTATGAATGAAATGCGCATGCAGCCAGTCCGCTTCGGCCGGAAATTCCGCGGCGAGCACCATCGCCTGGCCGAAACGGCGCCAGCGATTGCGCGTCGGGTCACGCTTGAGATCGGCCAGGAAGGCCTTGCGCATCACGGGATAACCCGGAAGCTGGCGCGCCTTCCACCACGAGCGCAGGACCCGCAAAGGCTCATCATGGAGATATTCCGGCAGATAGGCGACAGGAGCCTTGACCTCATCATGGACCGGATGGCGCTTCTCCTCGGTCGGATGGCGCATTGAGACGAGTGTGAGCTCGAGGCCCTGCAGCTCGAGCCCGCGCAACTCCTGGGCGATGAACGTCTCCGACAGACGTGGATAGCCTTTGAGTACAATGACTATTTTTTTCGTCAAGTGCCGCCATCGATGACGGAGAGACGCTTTTGCGAGCCGGGCTCGAGCCATTCGCCGACAAGATCGGTGATGTTCTCAAGGCCATCGAGCTGCAGCTTGGACGTGACTGCCGACGGCGGCGCCCGGTCGGGCAAGAACCTCAGCGCCTTAGCCATAAGTGCCGGATCCTCCGCCTGCTGCGGCAGCAGCATGTCGATGACACCGAGATCGGCGGCGCGCCTTGCGCGGATGAGCTGCTCCTCGCGCGGCGTGATGCGCGGCACGATCAGGGCCGGCTTGTCGAAAGACAGGATCTCGCAGAAGGTATTGTAGCCGCCCATGCCGATGACGGCGCGCGCCCCGGCAATGAGATTCTCCATGCGGTTGTCGAATTCGATGATCTCGACGCCTGGGAAGTGCCGAGCCCTTCTTGACCAGCTTGCGCCGCTTGCGGGTGGGCATGAACGGCCCGAGCACCACCAGCAGCCGATGCCTGAGCGCATTGTCATAGCGATAGGCATCGAAGATGTTGTGGATCAAGTCGGCGCCGTCTCCGCCGCCACCGGTTGTCGCCAGGATGTAATTGCCCTCTATCTCGCGCACCGGCACATCCGACATGCGCTACACGGCGCTGCAGGAAGCCGACATATTCCATGCGCGAGCGGACCGCATGGGGCACATCAAAGCCGTTGAGCGGATCGTAGAAGTCGGCCGGACCATACACCCAGATCGAATCGTAGAACATGCCGATCTTGCGTAGGACGTCGCGCTGTGCCCACTCGGCCTTGAGCAGATGCGGCGCGTCCATCACCTCGCGCAGGCCAAGAACCAAGCGTCGCGCCGCGCGTCTTCAGATACGACAGGGTTTCCTCGAGCTCGCCGCGCAGGCCGAGAGGCTCCTTATCGACGATGAACATGTCGGGCTGGAACGACTCCGCCGTATGGCGGATGATCGCCTGGCGCATTTCCAGCGTCTCGTGCAGGTCGGTGTGCCGGTCGAGCGCTGTGTATTCGCCGTTATGCAGTTTGATGATCGAGGGGATCTTCATGAAGTCGACGCGCACGCGATAGTCGAAGGCGCCGGCGATGGTCGAGCCCGAGATGATGAGGACGCTCAGGCCCCGGTAATTCTCGACGAGGGAGTGCGCGATCGTCCGGCATCGTCTGAGATGGCCGAGGCCGAAAGTGTCATGGCTGTACATGAGAATGCGCGCGTGTTCCAGCCGCCGCATCGTCAGTCCCCTCTCGCAGGTATTACCGTGCGCGTTTGCGGCGGACTATGCCACAGGGACTGAGCCTGGCCAATTCCCGCTTTCAGCCGTTTCAAGCCTTCACTTGTACGGATCGGCCGCATCACGCAGTCCATCTCCGAGGAAGTTGAAGGCCAGGATGACCACTATCACTGGTACGACCGGCAGCATCAGCCAGGGATAAAGGGCGACGACGTTGATATTTGTGGCCTCATTGAGCAGCACCCCCCAGCTGGTTATGGGAGGCCTGAGGCCGAGGCCCAGGAAGCTCAATGCGGTTTCGCCAAGGATCATGCCGGGGATGGATATGGTGGCGGAAGCGATCAAATGCGACATGAATCCGGGCACCAGATGCCGCGCGATGATGCGCCTGCCCTTCGCCCCCATCAGCTGTGCCGCCAGCACATAGTCCTCCTCGCGCAACGCCAGCAATTTCGAGCGCACGGCGCGCGCGAGACCCGTCCAATCGAGGAGGCCCAATATGAAGGTGATGCCGAAATAGACGAGCAGCGGCGACCAGGTGACCGGCATGATCGCGGCAAGCGCCAGCCACAAGGGTATGCTGGGCAGCGACTGCAGGACTTCGATCAGACGCTGCGTAACGAAGTCAAAAATGCCGCCGCGATAGCCGGCGATGCCGCCGATGACGATGCCTAGAACGAAACTGACCGAGACACCGAGAAGCCCGATGGTCAGGGAGATGCGCGCGCCATAGATGATCCGCGACAGCACGTCACGGCCGAGCTGATCGGTGCCCAGCCAGAAGAACTGCCCGCGCTCGGCCGGGCAGACCAGATGGGTATTGCCCGGGATCACGCCCCAGAAATCATAGGGGTCGCCGCGGCAGAAGAAGCGCAGTCTCTGAACATCCTTTGTATTGTCGGCATATTCCCGCTTCAGGGTATCCATGTTGAGCTGCATCATCCGGCCATAGACGAACGGCCCGACGAACTGCCCCTCATGGAAGAAATGGACCTTCTGCGGCGGTGCATAGATGGCATCCATGTTGCGCGTGACGAGATTGTAGGGCGCCAGGAACTCGCAGAACAGGATCATGAAATAGAGGATGGCGAGGATGATGCCCGAAAAAAGGGCGAGCCGGTGGCGCTTGAACTTCCACCACATCAGCTTCCACTGCGAAGCCATGTGGATGCGCTTCTGCTGCTCGCTCATCGCCTCGCTTTGCGCAGGGTCGAAGGGCGCCGTCGACACAAAGTGCTCGAGCGGCTGACCCGGCGGGGGCAGCGATGTCATGTCGTTCATTTGGTGCTACCGCCTTGTAACCTTATGCGCGGGTCAAGGAGGGCGAGCGCCAGATCCGAGATGAGGACGCCGATCACGGTCAGGAAGGCAAGGAACATCAGGAACGAGCCTGCGAGATACATGTCCTGGCTCTTCAGCGCGCGGATCAGCAAAGGGCCGGTGGTTTCGAGCGACAGCACGATCGCGGTGATCTCCGCGCCCGAGATGATGGCCGGCAGGATGGAGCCGATATCGGAGATAAAGAAATTCAGCGCCATACGCAGCGGATATTTGACCAGGGCCCGGAAGGGATGCAGGCCTTTGGCGCGTGCCGTCACCACATATTGCTTCTGAAGCTCATCGAGCAGGTTGGCCCTCAGGCGACGGATCATGCCCGCCGTCCCGGCGGTCCCGATGATGATGACGGGAATCCACAGATGCGCGAGGATCGACTTGAGTTTCTCCCAACTCATCGACTGGGCCATATATTGCGGGTCCATCAAATGGCCGATGGAGGTACCGAACCATACATTGGCGAGATACATGAAGACCAGCGCCAGCATGAAATTGGGAATGGCGATGCCGAGCAGGCCGAGGAAGGTCAGTCCGTAGTCGCTCCAACTATATTGGTGGGTTGCCGAGTAGATGCCTATGGGAAAGGCGATGAGCCAGGTGAAGATGATGGTCGTGAAGGACACGACGATGGTGAGCCATAGCCTGTCGCCGACGACATTCATGACCGGCAGGCGATATTCGAAGGAATAGCCGAAATCGCCGGTCAGCATGCCCGCGACCCAATGGAAATAGCGGATGATCGGCGGCTGGTCGAAACCATACTCCTTGCGCAGCGCCATGATCTGTTCGGAGTTTACGTTTTCGCCCTGCGCGGCGAGTTCCGCCATGTAGCTTTCAAAATAGTCGCCGGGCGGAAGCTCGATGATAGTGAAGACGAGTGCCGAAATGATGACCAGTGTCGGCACCATCATGAAAATGCGCCAGCCGATATAGCGCAGCATTCTCAGGAGCCTCCCTTGTCGAGCCAGAAAGTGTCTACCCCATAGACTCCGAGGTAGGAGGTCGGATCGAAACTGTAGAGTCCCTTATCGGGCATGTTGCGCAGTTTCGAGGTCACGACGATGGGCTGCAGGGTGGCATTCACGATTCCGATCGAGAACACCTGGCTCGTATAGAGCGACAGCATCTGGTGCCAGATCTCGGCGCGGGCCTGCGTGTCCGGACTCTTGTGCCACTTATCGTAGAGTGCGGAAAGTTCCTTTGCCTCCTGCGCGTCGGCCTCAGTGCCCTTTTCGCCGTGCGATTCGACGAATATGCCCCATTGCGGCCATTGCATCTGCTCGTGGCTCGTGGGCGCCAGGGCTCGCGGATTCATGTCTGCGGTCGGCGTGCCATTGTCGAGACCTGACCCCATGGTCATCATCGTCGTGCCGCCGATGACGCGGCTTCTCAGCACGTCGGTCTGCGAAGTTCTTATCACCAGCTTGAGTCCGACCTTGCTCCAGTGATCGGTGATGAGTTGGAGCACATCGGTCTCGACCGGATCTTCGCCGGCTGTCTCGACGATGATTTCGGCGGGACGGCCATCGGGCAGCAGCCTGATCCCTGCCTCGTTGCGCTTCGTCAGACCCATCTCGTCGAGCAGGGCATTGGCCTGCGCCGGATCGTAGTCGGTATAGGCTTTCGCATATTCATCGCGATAGAGCGGGCTCAATGGCAGCACCGTGTCGGCGCTCGGCTGGCTCAGCCCGAAGAACTTGGCTTGATTGATCTCGTTACGGTCGATGGCGAGCGACAACGCGCGTCTGAAGCGCACATCGCGCAGGACCTTGTTCCAGACCGGGTCCTCAAAGTTGAGATTGGGGAAGAGAGCGACACGCGATCCCCTACCGCTTTGCCACATCTTGACGCGTATCGGATGCGATTGCTCCGCCTCTTTCAGGAAGGTGTAGTCGCCGAAGCCGATGCCTTGGGCCTGGAGATCGGCTTCTCCAGCTCCGGCCTTGGCCGGTATGAGCGAGGATGAGCTGACATTGAGAACGAAACGGTCGATATAGGGAAGCTGCCGGCCTTCTGCATCGACGCGGTGGAAATAAGGATTGCGTTCGAAGACGAACTGCTCGGACGGCGGCTTGGTCGTGTTGCGCCACGGATCGAGCGTCGGCAGGTCTGGATTCTCGGGCCGATATTGCCGTGCCTTGTTGATATGGAGGCCCGTCCACTTCTTTTCGTCATTGGCTGCCATCAGTTCCTTGAGCTTGGCCTCGTCCTGATACTTTTTGTGGAACTGCTTGAGATAGTGCGCCGGCATGACCATGCTGAGCGCCTGGGGAGCGGCGATCTGGGGCAGGAAGTTGGGATTGGGCGCATCCCACGTATAGCGAACGGTCAGATCATCGACGATTTCGAATTTCGGCGGCTTGCCGTCGACCAGCAGATAGGACGAGATGACTTTGCTGAGCTCCTCGTTGAGCTGAACGTCCTCGAACGCGTAGCGGAAGTCTTCCGTCGTCACCGGCTCGCCGTCGGACCATTTCAGGCCCTGCCGCAGATGGAATGTGAAAATGCGGCCTTCCTGAACCTCATAGGATTCGAGCACATCCGGTTCGAGATCAAGCTTCTCGTTGTATCGCACTAGCCGGACATAGCCGTAGAGGGTCATCAGGCTGATACTGCGTTGGCCGCCAATGAGAATGCGCGCGGTGCCGCCATACTGGCCCGGTGTCTTGCCCATCTTGGTGAGGTCGATGACGAGCGGATGCTTCGGGAGACGCTGCTCGACCGGCGGCAATTCGCCTTTGCTCACCTTTTCCTTGAGTACGTCGGATTCCGAATATCCGGCCGCCGCTGGGCTTACCCATAGGATGAAAGCCAGCAGGCCCAGGAGAACTCGTATGCTCATCGCCGTAGCTCCTCGATTTTTGCGCTGCGCTGCGCCAGTATCCAATGCGAACCGCCTAGATCGCGATAGTCAAGGCCGTCACCCTCATCCCGAAACACCTTGCCCCAAGCGCTGTTGTCCGAAGCGCCCCCGAGCTTGAGCGTCTTGAAATCGAGCGGCCGGCCGAGGTCGGGATAGGGCACGGCGGCGAGAAGTGCTCGCGTATAGGGATGGACCGGGTTGCGGAACAGCGTTTCCCGTGGCGCGATTTCGACGATGCGGCCGCGGCACATGACGGCGATGCGATCGGCCATGTAGTCGACGACCGCCAGGTTATGCGAAATGAACAGATAGGTGAGACCGAGCTCCTGCTGCAGGTCCTTTAGTAAATTGAGGATCTGCGCCTGCACCGAGACGTCGAGCGCCGAAACCGGCTCGTCGCAGATCAGCAGATCGGGCCCAAGCGCAAGCGCCCGCGCGATACCGATGCGCTGGCGCTGTCCGCCGGAAAAGCTGTGCGGATAGCGGGACAGGAAGCGCGGATCGAGGCCAACCGCCTGCATCAGTTTTTCGACGATCTCCTTGCGCTCGGCCGCCGTTCCATAGCCATGAATTTCCAGAGGCTCGTTCAGGATGGTCTGCACCGTCATGCGCGGGCTCAAGGAGCTGAACGGATCCTGGAACACCATCTGAATGCGCCGCCTGAGCTCCTGCAATTCTTCGCCTTCGGCCTCGAGAACCTCGACCTGACCATCGGCGCTGTCGAAGGTGATGGTGCCTTCGTCTGGCGTCAGCGCGCGCATGATGACCTTGCTGACCGTGGTCTTTCCGCAACCCGATTCGCCCACCAGGCCGAAACATTCGCCATGTTTGATGTCGAAGCTGACATTGTCCACGGCGCGAATTTCGCTGACATCGCCTTTGCCGAACCAGCCGGACTGGCGCGTCGAGAACGATTTGCTGACATTGCGCACATTGAGAAGAATGCCGCCCGACTTGCGCTGGCGCTTGCCGTTGGAGCCGAGCAGTGCCGCGGCCTTGACCGGCACTTCACGCAGCGCCTTCAGCCTCTCGCCCGGACGCATGTCGAAATGCGGCACCGCGTTGAGCAGCGCCTTGAGATAGGGATGTGCGGGGTGATTAAAAATATCGGAGACTGTGCCGGCTTCCATGATCTCGCCGCGATAGATGACCACGACCTCATCGGCGATATTGGCGACAATGCCGAGGTCATGGGTGATGATGAGCACGGCCATGTTAAGCTTCTGTTGCAGCTCCTTGAGGAGCTGCAGAATCTGCGCCTGGATGGTGACGTCGAGCGCGGTCGTCGGTTCGTCCGCGATGAGCAGCGCCGGCCGACAGATCAGGGCCATGGCAATCATGGCGCGCTGGCGCAGGCCGCCCGACAATTCGAACGGATACATTCCGAAGGCGCGCTTCGGGTCGGGGAAGCCGACCAGGCCCAGCATTTCCTCGGTGCGGATACCGACTTCCTTTTCCGACGCCTTGAAATGGACGCGATAGGCCTCGCCCACCTGGTCACCGATGGTGTGCAGCGGCGACAACGAGGTCATCGGCTCCTGGAAGATCATCGAGATGCGACCGCCGCGTATGTAGCGATATTTGTCGCCGTCGACATCGAGGCTCGCGAGATCAGTCGTCTTCTTCTTGACCGGATCGGAGAACAGGATCTTTCCGTGCTTGATTCGGCCTGGTTTGGGCAAGATGCCCATGATCGCCTGGGCGATGACCGATTTGCCGGAACCTGATTCGCCGACCAGCGCCGTCACCTTCCCGGGCAGAACCCGGAAACTTCCCCCCTTGACGGCATCGAAATCCCAGGCATGCAGCGCGAAGGCGATGCCCAGATCCTCAATGCGGAGAATGTCACCCGCCACCGTCATTGCGGCCCGGACTTACACCTAGCGGACATTGCCACCAACTCCCCAAACTTGGCGACGGAGACTAGCCGCTTTTCAGTCGTTAGGGAAAGGGGCAAATCTCAGACTTCATTGCATCCGCGCAATGAGGGCTGCGACGGAAGTCGTCGTAATAAAGAGACCAGACTCCCGGCCCGCCTGCGCGATACGGCCCAAACTTGAAATATTGGTTTTCGCCCAAACCCTTGTCGTTGTGCCCGATGCGGCCTTTCACGGTAACGATCCATTGGCCATTGGCAAAAAGTTCAATATGGCCGGTGCCCTCGGGGCCGGGCTTGGTGTAGACGGCAAAATCAATCCAGCCGCTGTCGGGAGAGGGCAGCGGGTTGCCGCGGTCGATCACCGTGATCTTGTCGGTGCAGGCAGAAAACTCATCGCCATTCTCAGGGCCGAAATTCTTGTCATGAGCAATAAGCGCTCTGGTCTGGTTGGTGTCGGCACGCAACCAGACGGCGGTCTCGCCCTTGCCGCAGTGAGCCCGCTTGCCTTTCTCGACTTCCCTGCCCGGCACCAGATTGGTTTCGACGGTCACGAAGAACTTGCCCTCATTGTAGCGGAAGGCCAGGAACGGGCTGAAATCGCCCTCGGTCCCGGCATCGATCTCGCGCTTCCATTGGGCGATCAAATAGCGGTGATCGTCCTGGGGCAATGGCTCCTCGAATTTGACCGCAAAGCCGAACCACACGCCTTTCTCATAAGGCACTCTGAGCTTTGGACGTTCCCAGACCTCGGCCCTTTCGCTGCACAGGGGCTCGCTCTTAGGACACAGCGGCTTTACCGAAAGCCGCAAGGCGCCTCTGCCGCTTTTGACCACCTTGTCTTGGAACTCGACGGTTCCCGCACTCTGTTCGAAGTTCTTCTTGTAATAGAGCCCGCCCTCTGGAGCGAAATCCTTGCCTTCAAAGCCGTCGACCAGCTTGTCCTCATGGCTTTGCGGCTTGCCGGCGGAAGCCGGGACCAGGCCGGCCAGAAGAAACCCGACCAGCAAGCAGCATCCGACAGCGCCCCTGACCGCCATCAGCTCGCCTTGCGCTGGTTCAAGAGATACTTGTCGCGATGCAGCAGAATGAGCTGCTCGGCATCGGTGAGGTCGCGAGCCTTCTTGGCTGGCACGTATTCGGTGATCGTGCCCTTTTCGGCTTCGCTCGGAGCGTGAACTTTCATGTCGTAGTCGGTGCCGCGCAAGGTCTCCGTCCCCAAGAGTTTCCAGTTGCCGCCGCTATAAAGGGCAAAATCGTCGCTGGCAATGATCGGTCTTTTGTATTTTTTTGACAGGTTCTCGAGGCGTTGCACCTCGTTCACGGCCTGACCGAAGGCGGAGAAGGTGAGGCGGTCCCTGAGGCCCACATTTCCGAACATCACATTGCCGACATGGAGACCGATGCCATAGCCGACTTCCGGCAGGTTCTCCTGGCGCCGCTGCTCATTGAGCTGCGTCATGCGCGCCACCGCGTTGTGCGCGGCGGCGAGAGCCTGGCGGCAGGCGATCTCCGAGGGCCCCCGATGGCGGGCGCAGGGAATGACGGCGAGGAAGCCGTCGCCGAGGAAGCTCAGGATCTCGGCGCCGCCTTCGCTGAAAGGTGTCGCAATGGCATCGAAGAACTGGTTGAGCGTATCGATGAACACCTGGCGGCCGGCCTGTTCGGCGATCGCGGTCGATCCTCTCATGTCGGTCATGATGAGAGCCGCACGGATCGTTTCACCGTCGCCGCGCTGCACCTGCCCCGACAACACCCGCTTGCCGGCGCCGGTGCCGAGATAGGTGGTAAGCATATTGCCGGCGAGCTGGCTCAGGACCGCGACCCGCGTCGCGACGGCGAGGCGGCTCTGGATGCGCAGCAGAGCGGCGATCTCGCTCTCATTGAAGCCGCCCGGCCGGTCGGTCGCCCAGGAGCCCAATATGCCTTGCGTCCACTCCTGGTCGAAGCCAGAGACGAAGGCAAGATAGTCGGTGATGCCTTCCTTCTTGAGATCCTCGAAGATGGGAAATTCCGGCTGGGTGTCCACATCGATGCGCCGGCGCATATGGTCGAGGCCGTGACTCAGCAAATGGAAATAGGGCGACTTGAGGAACAGGTCGTTCTTCTCCTGCCCGGGCTCGACATGGCGGTAGCCTTCGACCTTGAGGCCTTCGCCGCGCCGCCAGGTGAAGCCCATGGCGCGGTAGAGCGGATGCAGCATCGAAAGCGAGACATGAATGCGCTTCAAGGGAATGCCGGTCGCGGCGAGTCTCTCGCAACAACCGCGCACCAACGTCTCAAGGTCGGTGTTCCTGAGAGATGCCTGTTTGAGCCAGTCCGACACCTTGTCAATGAGGATCTCGGAAGTGTCATGTGCGGCCGTCATGCAAGTGCTCCGTTGCAAGCGCTTCCCGCCGACGTGGCGGACGGGTGAGGAGTAGTGTCGATGTAACTATAGGGCCTTTTTGGCCCTTTCGGATTGGGTGGTTCCCAAGGTTAGGCTCACCGGGCAGATAATGTGTGGTCCTCACCACCGGATTGCAACAGGGGCCTGGGGTTAAGGAAAAGAACGTCCGCGCCCTTGGGACAGGGCCTCAGGGCGACACCCCCGACCAGATAGGCCGCAAGGCCAGGAAATATTCCAACAGGGACCGCACGCTCGAGCCGCCGGTAGAGTCGGGCCAGTCGAAGAGTTGCAAGGAGCGTCTTGCCGCGGCGGAAGAGAAATGGGCCGCCAAGGCTCTTTTCATATAGGGCCGGATGCAAGGCGAGCTGGACGCCCTTGATGTCATCCAAATCGAGCCGCCGCAGTTCATCGGCGATCTCGTATTCGTATCCCTCGATATCGATCTTGACGACGAGCGGGCCTGGGCCGGCCCGCTTCAGCAATTCGGACATCGAGCAACCTTCGACCGTAACAGTCGGACAGCCATCGCCGATGGCGAGCGCGCTGGTTTCCGAGCTGCCAAAACCCTCGACACCATTGAGGGTCAGGCAGGACTTGGGCGAAAGCGCGCATTCGGCAAGGGTCACGTTGGGGTAAAGCGGCAGCAAAGCTTTGAGAATGTCGCGGCATTTCGGGTCGGGTTCGACCACGATGACGCGTTTCGCCCGCTTCGCCGCCCAGAAGGGGGTTACCCCGATCCACCCGCCGATATCGATATAAGTGACATCGGGGCCGAGCTGGTCGCTCAGTGTACGGAAGGTTCGGGGCTCCCAGATGCCGCTCGCGAGCTTGCCATAGAATTTGCGGTATTCCGGGAGATCGGCCAAGGTGACCGTTTCGCCGTGATAAGTGATATCGAAGACCTCCATGGCGCGCTATTTGCGCCAATTGGCTTGGCACTTCAATGCGGATGACGCGACGGTGAGGACCAGTTGGCGACCACGTTCCATCCAATTCTAGACGTCTTTCGCCATTTCCCTTAGCCGGAATTTCTGGATCTTTCCGGTCGAAGTCTTCGGCAGCTCGGCAAAGACCACATGCTTCGGCACTTTGAAACGCGCCAATCCCTGCCGGCACCACTCGATCATTTCATCCGCCGTCGCCTCGGTGCCAGGCTTGAGCTCGATGAAGGCGCAAGGCGTCTCGCCCCATTTCTCGTCCGCCTTGGCCACCACGGCGGCCGCCTGCACCTTGGGGTGCTTGTAGAGGACGTCCTCAACCTCGATCGAGGAGATATTCTCGCCGCCCGAAATGATGATGTCCTTGGAGCGGTCCTTGAGCTGGATATAGCCATCCGGATGCAGCACCGCGAGATCGCCTGAGTGAAACCAGCCGCCCTTGAAAGCTTCTTCGCTCGCTTTTGAGTTCTTGAGATAGCCCTTCATCACGATATTGCCGCGGAACATGACTTCGCCCAGCGTCTGCCCATCGGCCGGCACGCATGTCATTGTCTCAGGATTCATCACCGTCAGTTGCTCGAGCGTAATGTAGTTCACTCCTTGTCGCGCCTTCTTGGCCGCACGCGCCGAGGGCTCGAGCGCATCCCATGCGGCATGCCAGTCATTCACAGTTGCGGGCCCATAAACTTCGGTAAGCCCATAGACATGGGTGACCTTGAAGCCCGCTTCCGCCATGCGTTTGAGCACGATCTCGGGCGGCGGAGCGGCCGCCGTGGTGAATTCGACCACATGCGACAGCTTCGCTTTCTCCTCCTCAGGCGCATTGAGGATGGTCGCCATCACGATCGGCGCGCCGCACAAATGAGTGACCTTGTGCTCGGCCAGCGCCTGCCAGATGGCCTTGGCCCTGACCGCCCGCAAGGTCACATGCGTGCCGCCCATCACCGACATCGACCAGGGATAGCCCCAGCCATTGCAATGGAACATCGGCAGCGTCCATAGATAGACCGGATGCTTTGCCATTTGCTGGGTGAGGACATTACCTATGGCGATCAGATAGGCGCCGCGATGGTGGCACACCACGCCCTTGGGATTGCCGGTCGTGCCCGAGGTGTAATTGAGCGAGATCGCGTCCCATTCATCATCGGGCATGCGCCAAGCGAAATCGGGATCGCCATTGGCGATGAAGCTCTCATAGTCGAGCGCTCCGAGCCGGGTTGCGTCGCGAACGAACTCCGCATCGTGATAGTCGACGACGATCGGCTTCGGTCCCTTCATCAGCGCCAGCGCGTCTTTCAGGAGACCCGAAAATTCCGTGTCGGCCAAAATGAGCTTGGTTTCGGCGTGGGTGAGTGAGAAGGCGATGACTTGGGCATCGAGCCTGGTATTGAGGGAGTTGAGTACGGCGCCCGTCATCGGTACGCCGTAATGGGCTTCGAGCATCGGCGGCGTATTGGCGAGCAGCGCCGAGACGGTGTCGCTGCGCTTGATGCCGGCCTTGACGAGTGCCGATGCCAGCTTCCGGCATCGCGCATAGAACTCGGCGTAAGTTACGCGCTGACGGCCATGGATGATGGCGATGTGGTCGGGGTAGACGGCACCGGCGCGGGCGAGGAACGACAGGGGCGTCAGCGGCTGGTGGTTGGCCTCGGTCTTCGGCAGATCGCGATCGTAAATGGACGGGCTCATGGCGCCCACGTCTTATTATATCCGCTGCCACGGCGGAAGGCTCGTTTTCGACTTAGGATGCAATGAGAATAGATGTGGCCAACGACACGATCACGTCGTAGCCGGGCGCGGCGCCGACACAGGCTTGGGTGGCACCGGCTTGCGGCCATCTAGGAAGATCGCCAGAAGCCCCATGATGGTCAGTCCCGTAACGACGATGAGCGTGTCGAGGGCAAAGCCGCCGCCCCCTTCATGGCGGATGACGGCACCGGTCATCGACAAGAGAGAACCAATACAGAAAACCGGGAGCGAATGACGTCCCATGGCGGTGAGGAAGCTCGCTTTCGGGATCTGGTGCATGAGGCCGCCGAGCGGCGACATCATCACCACATAACCGAGGGCCAGCACATGGAGGAGGCGAGGCCAGGCGACAAAGCCCTTGTCGAAGCTCCAGATCGGCGCCGGCAGCTTGATGCCGGAGAAATTGATCAGCCAGTCGAACGGCACCCACCAATAAGCGAGCACCAGGTAAAGTGCCGCGAGACCAAAGAGCCAGGGTGAATAGGGCATCGGCTTCTCCGCGCGTTGGCGCTGGCCGAGAATGAAACCGATGACGAATAGCAATTGCCAGGCGAAGGGATTGAAGAACCAGCCGCCGGGCATCGGAAAATTCGGCAGATCAAGCGCAAAAACGCCGGTGAGGAGCCACAGCGTGACCGACACGGCGAATACCAGTGCCAAGCTGAGTCGCGCCAGCAGCATCACGACCGGCAGCATCAGCAGGAGCGTCATATACATGGGCAGGATATTGAAATAGCCGAGCTGATGGCCAAGCGTGGCTAGGCCGAGAAAGCCGCGCATCGGATCATCCATGAGCGGCTTGATGTCCATGTAGACGATCGTGTCATCGACGTACCCCGGATCCGCGAAATAGAGCAGTGCGAAGCAGAGCAGCGCGATGCCGATGACCGAGGTCACGATATGACTGACATAGAGCACGCCGGCGCGCCGCCAAGCCTTCACCGTTGCGTCCCAGAATTCGCCCCGCTCAAATCGTGCAAAGTAGGCATAGGCCGAAGCAAAGCCGGCGAGCAGGACGAAGATTTCCGCCGCGTCGGAGAAGCCGAAATTCTTCGGAGTCAGCTTTTCGTAAAAATTGCCGGGCACGTGATTGATGAAAATGACCGCGAGCGCAAGCCCGCGCAGAAAATCGACGCGATGGTCACGGCGAGAGGGTGTCGAGGCTCCGGTCATCATTCCTGCTTTGCGAAAGGGGGTGGCGACAATCAAGGCGTGCTTCGCAGCAGTAATAGCAAAGCGGCGGATCGTTAACACCTTGGAGCGTTGGATGTTCCGACATGGATGCCCCCCGCGTGCTGCATGGGGCGCCGGGGAATTCCGCTTGCGTCAGCCGGGCCTGAAGTTTTGGGTGCGCATCTCACCTTCTTTGCGCGTGGCTTCCGGCAAACGGGCGATGAAATCGTCGAGCCATGCGTCGCTGCGCCCGCCCTTGCGCGCAAGCAAGTGCCATTTCATTGCCTCTGCCGGATCGACTCCGAAAATGCGTCCGGTCGCATAGAGTCGCGCTACCCGGTTCTGTGCCACCGGATTGCCGCGTTTGGCCGATACGAGCAGCCATCGGGCGCCGACCTTCTCATCCTTCTTCACGCCGTCGCCGCGAAACACCATGATGCCGTAATCGAGCGCCGCATCGGGATTGCCCTTCATCGCAGCCTTGGCGAACCATTGACCGGCCTTGATCTTGCTCTGCTCGACGCCTTTACCCTCGGCATAGAGCACGCCGAGATTGTACTGCGAATCGACAAAATCCTGCGCCGCCGCCTTGGCGAACCAGTCGGCCGCTTGGGACCAGTCGGGCGGCGTCTCACCGGCGGCGAGCAGGCCGAGCCGATGTTCGGCCTCAGGCTTGCCCTGTCCAGCCGCCTTGATAAGCCAATACCGTCCGCGGCCCGTGTCGACTTCGCCAAGCGCACCATCCAGATAGATCAAGGCGAGCGAATATTGGGCGTCGACCTCGTTTTTTTCGGCGGCCTGCGCATACCATTCGACAGCTTTGTTGAGATCAGCAGTGACACCGAGACCCTTCTGGTAGAAGAGACCGAGCATCGCCATGGCGCGCGCATCGCCATTCCTAGCCGCCGCTTCGGCGATATCGCGCGCACCTTTGTAGTCCTTGTCCTCAAAAAGCAACACGGCCTCCTCATAGGAGGCCGCCAAAGCCGGCGCTGACGCCAATAGGCACAGAATAAGAGCGAGGATGCGGTTCATGGCCCTTGTCCCGAAATCACATGCATCAGCTCGGTGACGATGCGCCGGGCTTCCTCAGGCGAAGTCCAGATCGAATCCGGAGGCCTTATGAAATCCGGCTGTTGCGTCAACAATGGGGCGATCCCGTCGAATCCCACCGGATCGACGGCGATGCACGGCACGTCGAACAGGCTCGTCCACCATTGGATGATCGGCTCGTCATGCGGTTTGAGCCGCCCCTGGTGGAAGGCCACATAGTCGGCGCCGGCCTCGGCAAGATCCATGGCTACATGGCGTGAGGTGCCGACCAGCGCGCCTATGATCTTGTCAGGACCCAACAGCTTGCGGGCATGATCGTAATCGGCGCGCGTCGCCACCTCGATGCCGTCACAGTTGCGCGCATGTTTCTCATCCATGCTCAACAATGCCACATTGTGTTGGACGGCAGGCGGTATCAACTTCGGCACCAGTTCGCCGGGCGCCAGGGCGCTTGCCACATCTCCGGCAGCACAGATTGCCGTGAAACAACGGATCGCATGCTCGCCGGTCGTCTCCGGCACGACAAGATGAAGACGGGGCGGCGCCATGGCTGGTTCAGGCCTCCTTAGCTCTTGTTCAATCAGAGATGGCACGGCAAGGCAAATATGGAGATTGATTATTCTCGTGGCGAATAGGCGATCGCTTCGATCTCGACCTTGATGGGGATCATGAGGCGGCTTTCGGCGGTCGAGCGCGCCGGCGGCTCCTTGGAGAAATAGCTCGCATAGACCTGATTGAAGCCGCCGAAATCGCGCGCGTCCTCGAGCCAGACTGTGGTCTTGACGACCTCTTCCATCGCGGCGCCGGCAAGCGCCAACGCTGCCTTGACATTCTCCAGCACCTGGCGCGTCTGTTCTTTGACGCCACCCGGGACGATGTTGCCTTGCGCATCGACTGGGACCTGGCCCGAGACATAGACGAAATCGCCGGCCCTGACCGCGGGCGAGAGCGGGACATGCGACGTCCCAAAAACCTGTTTCTTCATGGCGTGCCTTTCTCCATTGCGCTACTTCAGCAAGATACGGTTGATTTCTTCGGCGACGGATTTGAGCGTCGCATCGGCGTCGCCGCCGAGATAGACTTTCTGCAGCGCATCCGTGGTCCGCTGCGCCACGATCTCCCAGCTGGCGATGAGCGGCGTGAAGCGCGCCACCGGCAAGAGCTCGACCAAAACCTTGAGCTCGGCGTCATTCACGTAGTGCTCGCTCTCGGCCTCCTCCTTGGTCACCGGCAGGAGACCCTCATCCTGCGTGAATCTGGCACGCATCACGGTGGTGAAGAGATATTCGATGAACTTCCAGGCCTCATCCTTGTTCTGACTTTTCTTGAACATGACGACCGCATCGGACTCGCCATAGGTGCCGCGCGCCCCCGTGGGTCCGGCCGGCACGGCGGCAACACCGTAACTGAGGCCGCGTCCCGTTTCCCGTATCTCTTTCGCGAGCTGAGGAGGCGCAATGATCATGCCGATCTTGCCTTCCTTGAACAGGTTCTCGACGCCCTCGCGCGGGAAAGCAGTGACCGCCGGCTCAGTGGCGCCCTTGTCGATCAGGACCTTGTAGAAGTTCGCCGCGGCAATGGCGCCGTCGCTGGCGAGGCCGGATCGGCCGTTTTCATCGATAACCTCCACCCCTTGCCCCCACATCACATAATAGTAACAGACATCCGCTTCGATCCCTTTGCCGGACAGGCCATAGCCATAGATCCCGCCGCCCAGGGCCGAGATTTTCTCAGCCGCGCTCTTGAGCTCGTCCCATGTCCTCGGCGGCTCGGTGATCCCCGCTCTCCCGAACAAGTCCTTGTTGTAATAAAGCGCGCGGATCGAGGCGGTGAAGGGTATGCCCCGGATCTTGCCATCCATCATTGCCATTGAAAGGAAGCTACCGATGAAACGGCTTTTGAACTCATCGCTGATGAAGCCGTCGAGCGGCTCGATTGCATCGAGCTTAACGAAATCGACCAGCTCGCGCCTGTTGATGATCGCAAGATCGGGATAGGTGCCCTCCCCCATCTCGGTGGCGAGCTTGCGGCGGAGCTCTTCCCACGGAACCATTTCGATCTGGATGTCGATATCGGGATTGGCGGCTTCGAACTCTCTTTCGGCGTCCGCGAAGTAAGGGCCGGTCCTGGGGCTATATTCGGGGACAATTATCCTGACGCTGCCGGCCAAAGCGACGCCGGTGAGGACAGCGAGACAGAGCCCGGCCACACAGACGGTCCGCAAGAACCGGCATTTCATATTTCCTCCCTGTCAGACTATTGCTTGGCTGGATGCCCATCGGGAGCGGAAGGAACTTTCTTCCGGTCCGGTTTCGTTAAATACTGGTAATACCGAGAGAAAACAAGCAGAACTAGATTTGATGACGGGCCTGGTCGCGGCCTGGTGCGAGGAGAACATGGGCGAGGGATCGTGGCGGGATTGAAGGGAAAGCGGGTGATCATCACAGGGGCCGGCGGCGGCATAGGGGCAGCCCTGGTGGGGGCCTTTGCGGATGAAGGCGCCCTTGTCATTGGCTGCGACAGGACGGCCAATACCGACGAACCGATCGCGCCCGATCATCTGGAGGTCTTCGATCTCCTCAACCCGGCTTCGATCGGCAAGGCCGCGGAGAACATCCTGGCCAAATTCGGCGCGCCCGACTGTCTCATCAACAATGCCGGCTGGACGCGCGCCGAACTCATCGAGGATGTGACGCCGGAAGCGGTCGAGCGCGAATTGCAGCTCAATCTCGCGGGCGTAATGCAGTTCACGCAAATTCTTCTGCCCGCGATGGTCGAACGCAAGGTCGGCAGCATTGTCTTCGTGAGTTCTGTCAATGCGGTCTTGCATTTCGGCAATCCGGTCTATGCGGCGGCAAAAGCCGGCATCGAAGCCTATTCGCGCGCCATAGCGGTCGAATGCGGCGAGCATGGCATCAGATCGAACGCGATCGCTCCGGGCTCGACGCGCACTCATGCCTGGGATCACCGTCTCGCGGCCGAGCCACATCTCCTGCCGCGCGTCACCAAGCTCTATGCGCTCAAGCGAATGGTAACGCCCGAGGAAGTGGCGAACGCTGTCGTCTTCCTCGCTTCACCTCTATCGAGCGGCATTACCGGAGTGACCTTGCCCGTCGATGCGGGCGCAAGGGCAGGCTTCATCCCCTTCATCGATACGGTCCTCAAGGGCATGTCGTGAGCTTCTGCGCTACTTGATCCTCACTCGCCCAGCCCACGGCGCGTGGGAGTGAGTAGCGCTATTGCACCAAACCTCTTGCATCGACCTTGACCGCGCCCAGCACGTCATTGCCGCTGGTGAAGATGACGCGGTCGAAGAGATTGCTGACCGGGCAGGCATGGTTGGGCGTGATCCGCACGCTGTCACCGACGCCGGGCTTGCGGGCGAGGCGCGAAACGTCGAGGAAGCCATGTTCCTCATTCACATTATAAACCTCGGCCTTGTCCATCGCATTGACGACGCCATAGCCCTCGAGGCCAAGGAGATCGCTGGTGAGAGCCTTGCTGCCAGCATCGATGAGCGCCCGCTCATCGGTCGGACGGCTCACCACCGTCGACAAAACGGTGAGCGCGCAATCCTCATAGGAGCAAATGCCCCGCTCGGCGAAGGAACGATCGAAATAAACATAAGTCCCGGCCCGGTATTCGGTCGCCACGCCAAGCCCATCATCTATCCACATGTCAGGCGAGCCGCCGATCGAAATGACCGCGCTCGCAAGACCGGCCTTGTCGATGAGGCCGCGCGCCTCGGTGAGGAAAGCCTCCGCCGCTTTGCGTGTGCCCGGCGGCCCGTAGGTCATGAGCCCACCATAGGCGATGCCGCTCGTTCGATCGATCACCTTGGCGAGATCGGCGGCGGCATCGGGCGATTGCACGCCATTGCGCTTGCCGCCCGTGTCGCACTCGATCAGCACGGCAATGTCGCGTCCCGCTGCGGTGCCGGCGCGCCCGAGACCTTCCACCACAGCCCGATTGTCGGCGACGACGGAAATATCGGTGCGCTTGGCAAGATCGGCAAGGCGCTTGAGCTTGTGATCGCCCACCACATTGAAGGTTAGGAGCATGTCCCTTATGCCGCCATCCGCCATGACTTCTGCTTCGCCGAGCTTCTGAACGGTGATGCCCTTGGCGCCGAGGGCCAGCTGGTATTGAGCCAAAGGCACGAGCTTGTGGGTCTTGATATGGGGCCGGTTGGCGAGCCCCAGCTTGTCGCAGCGCTCCTGAAAACGCTTCAGATTGTGCTCCACCACATCGATATCGATGACGGGGACCGGTGTCTCGAGGTCTTCGATCCGCTTCGGCGCCGGCTCGAAACGAAAATAGCTGGTGATGTCTCTGCTGCTCATCTGGGCCCTCAAAGCAATGGCGGGGGTTTTAGATCATTTTGACGTACAGAGAAACGGCTCAGACAATCCCGGCTGCCGCCACCCCTGAGGCCGGACGCTCCTTTGCTTTGTGGGCGCGATAGGCCGAGGCGCGATAGGTCCGCGATGGGGTCGATGGCGCCGCCCTTGCGGCGCCGCGCCTCGGCGAGGATTGGCGTGACATCGGTGATGAAGGCCTGCTTGATCAGGCGGTGGCCGCCAAGCACGTCGCTTTCCGTCCTGCGCGGCGGCGAGCGCCTTCGCGGTCGACCAGCGACGCCTGGACATAGGCGCGCAGCGATCTCGATCGCCGACTGCATCAGGCTTTCGATCGGATCGGTCACATTGTGCGACTGATCGATCATATAGGCTGGGCGCGAAGCCCGGCGCTTTGCGCAACTCGGCATCGACCAGTTCATTGAATACGAGGAACAGGCGGAACGGATCGACGGAACCCGAGTCGAGATCGTCATCGCCATATTTGGAATCGTTGAAATGGAAGCCGGCGAGCTTCTCGGCGCGAATGAGGCGCGCGACGATCTGCTCGATATTGGTGCTCGGCGCATGGTGGCCGAGATCCACCAGGCATTTGGCCTTGGGTCCGAGCTCGCTTGCCGCCATGAAGCTCGAGCCCCAGTCGGAGATGACGGTCGAATAGAAGGCGGGCTCATAGAGCTTGTGCTCGATGAAGACGGCCCAGTCCTTGGGCAACGCGTCATAGATCGCCTTGAGCGAGCTCATATAGCGGTCGAAGGCGGCATTGAGATTCGACTGGCCGGCAAAATTCGATCCGTCGGCGATCCACACGGTAAGCGCGGTCGAGCCGAGCTTGCGGCCGATTTCGATGCATTCGAGATTGTGCTCGACCGCCTGTTGGCGCGTCGCCTTGTCTGCATGGGTCAGCGAGCCGAATTTGTAGGAGAGCTTCTGGCCTTCTGGTCCTGGAAGGTATTGGAATTGACCGCATCGAAGCCGAGCTCATGCGACGCCGCCTCCTGGCGAAGCGCGCTATAGTCGGCGACCTTGTCCCACGGGATATGCGGCGAGACGGTGGGCGTCGCGCGGGTAAGCTGATGGATAACGCCGCAATCGTCGAGCTTGTCGAAGATGTTGCGGGGCTCGCCTGGTCCCGGGAAGCGGGCAAAGCGAGTGCCGCCGGTGCCGACGCCCCAGGTCGGGCACAGCGACGGCATAAGCCATCGGCGCGCTTGGTCATTGCCTCGATGTCGATGCCGCGCCGTTGCGAGTTGCCGGCCGAGCGCTGCATAATCTTCGGCAAGCGCCTTCTCGAGCTTGCGGTTTTCTGCGGCGATGAAATCGGCGGAAATGCGAAACGTCATGGTCTATCTCGTGAAACGTCGTCGGCATTGCCGGCATCGACATTGAGGAAGTTGCCGGTCGATTTGGCCGAGAGATCGGAAGCGAAGAAGATAGACCGCCTCGGCGATGTCCTCCGGATAGACCGAGCGCTGCAGCAAGCGAACGCTTGCGGTAGATGCTCCTCGAGTTCATCCTCCTTGATCTTGTTCGATTGCGCCGCGCTGCTGGCGCCATTCGCCCTGCCAGATCTTCGAGCCGCGCAAGACCGCATCGGGATTGACGACATTGACGCGAATTCCGAGCGGCGCCCCTTCGAGCGCCATGCAGCGCGCGAGATGCACTTCGGCGGCCTTGGCCGCGCAATAGGCCGAAGCGCCGGCCGAGGCGGCAATGGCGTTCTTCGAGCCGATGAACACCATGGAGCCGCCAAGCCCTTGCCGCTTCATCAGGCGATAGCCCTCGCGCGCCACCAGAAAATAGCCGGTCGCCGAGAATCGACATGTTCTTGTTCCACAGATCGAGGGTCGTATCCTCGACAGGGGCGGCCGAGGATATCCCGGCATTGTTGACGACGATGTCGACGCCGCCGATAGCGCAGGACCGCATCGTCCACAGCGGCGATGACGGCGTCCTCCTGAGTGACGTCGATGCAGGACGCCGCGCACCTTGTCCTTGCCGAAACGCCTTGCCGAAACCTTCGACCGTCGACTGCAACGCAGCCTTGTCGATGTCGGCGAGGACGACGCAGGCCCCGTCGCTCAAGAGCCGTTCGCGCGATCGCCTGGCCGATGCCGCCCGCACCGCCGGTGACGAAGGCGACGCGGCCGGCAAGGCTTTTGGGCTTCGGCATGCGCTGCAGCTTTGCCTCCTCGAGCAGCCAATATTCGATATTGAAGGCTTCCTGCTCGGGCAAGCCCGACATAGGTGGACACGCCCGAAGCGCCGCGCATGACATTGATGGCATTGACATAGAATTCGGACGCGATGCGCGCGGTCGCCTTGTCCTTGGCGAAGGACAGCATGCCGACGCCGCGGCACGAGATAGATGACCGGCATTGGGATCGCGCATCTTGGGCGAATTGGCATGCTTGCAGCGCTCGTAATAGGCCGCGTAGTCCTTGCGATAGGATTCGAGCGATCGAGACCTGAGGTCACGGCATCGAGTCGTCCGCCTTGGCGTCATGAGGCAGGATCGAGGGCCTGATCTTGGTGCGCAGGAAATGATCGGGACAGGAGGTGCCGAGCGGCGCCAGGGCGTCAAGCGCCTCGGCATTGACGAACTCCAGCACTTCCGGCGCATCGGTGAAATGGCCGATCTTGCATCTCGTCCCTGGAAATGCGGCCGCGGATCTCCGGCATGAGGCGCTGCTGCGGCCTCGGCGCGCGTCGTGAGCATCGAGAGCTTTCGACTTCGGCGCCCTTGAACGCGGGCCTCTCGCGACGTTCTTGCGAGCCATTGAGCCGCCTTGTTGATGATGCGCAAGCGTCGTTTCGATAGCACTCCTTGGCCGTCTTGCCCCAGGTGAAGAGGCCGTGGCCGCCGAGCACGACGCCGACGATATTCCGGATGCTCCTCGGCCATCTTGCCAAGCTTGAGGCCGAGATCGAAGCCGGGCCGCTGCCAGGGCAGATAGCCCATCTCGTCGCCGAAGACTTCCTCGTGTCAGTCTTTCCGGAATCCTTCGATGCGGCAATGGCGATCACCGCATCGGCATGGACGTGATCGACATGGGCGCACGGCACGAAGCCATGGAGCGGCGTGTCGATGGAAGCCGCGCGCGGATTGAGATTGAAGGTGCAGTGCGGCAGATTGTGCGACCATCTCGTCTTCATGCGCGATGCCGCGATAGAGGTCCTTGAGCGCATGGAGCTTGTCGAGATAGAGCGTCGAAAATCCGTCGAGCTTCATCGAGCCGAGATCGCCGCCCGAACCTTTCACCCACAAGTACCGTCACCGCCTTCCGGGTCAGCGGATCGGTCATCTTCCACTTTGGCCGAAGTATTGCCGCCGCCGAAATTGGTGATGCGCAGATCGCTGCCGAGCAGGTTCGAGCGATAGAGCAGAAGTCCGGGCTCGTCGAGCGAGGCAGCAACCTTGTCGTCCCACAGATCGGGAATGGCGGTATTTTTCATGGAACTAACCTTTCACTTCATTGGTGCCCTCTCCTTTCTCCGTCATTCCCCTTCTCCCGCGCGGCACGCGTGGGAGAAGGTGGCCGAAGGCCGGATGAGCGCTCTTTCGCACAACGTGCTCTGATCTCAACGGGCATTCTCGCTGAGACAGAGCCCTCACCCGCCCCATCGGCACCCTCTCCCATTGCTGCGCAACGGGAGAGGGAAGGACTGGAGACGGCTCACGCACTTAGAAATCGAACTGGCCGATATTCTCCTTGGTGAAGACGAAGGGCGCGCCGAGCAGGATCTCAGAGCCATTGATGACCTGGAGATCGCCAAGCTTGCCGGCCTTGACCGACGTGGCGCCCGCCTTGAGGTCGCCATCGGCGACCGCGCGCAGCACATGCATCGCGGCATAGCCCAGATCGACCGGATTCCACAGGACGACCGACTTGACGCAGTCCTTCTCGACATAGGGCTTCATCGCATTCGGCGTGGCAAGTCCGACGACGGCGATCGTGCCGCACTTGTCCGGCCTGCGTCACCGCTTCAGCCGAGGCCGGTGTGGCCACGCTGGTCATGCCGAAGATGCCCTTCAGCTCATCGCCATATTTGTTGATGAGCGTCGTCGCCTGGTTGAAGGAAAGCACATTGTCTTCCTGCGCTTCGACCGTCTCCAGCCACTTCATCTTGGGATGGCACTTCGCCGCATAGGCCGCCATCTCGGCGATCCAGCGCGCCTGGTTGGGCGTCGTGAAGGTCGAGGTGACGATCGCGAATGAGCCCTCTTCGCCGATCTCCTTCGCCATGTTGTCGACCATGGCCTTGGCGATGCCGTTGAACTCGGCCTGGTTGACGAACCACTGGCGGGCATCGGGCTGCGAATTGGCGTCGTAGCCCACGACATTGATGCCCTTGGACAGAGCCTTCTTCAGCACCGGCGCGATCGCCACCGGATCGTTGGCCGCGAACAGAATGCCGTCGACGCCGCTGGTGATGTAGTTGTCGATGAAAGCTGATCTGCTGGTCGATATTGGCCTGGGTCGGCCCGTCGGTCTTGGCATCGACATTGCCAAGCTCTTTCGCCGCATCGGCAATGCCCTTCGAGGTGGCATTGAAGTAGCCGATGCCGATGAGCTTCGGAATATCGACGACGGTGATCTTCTTGCCCTTGCGGTCGGGCGCGCCGGTCGGCTCGCCGCCGTCATAGGGCTTGGCGGCGGCGACGCCTGGCGTAGCGTCGCAGGCAAGCGGATTGGTCGGCAGGTCGTCGCCACCGGTCCAGGCCGAGGCAGCCAACGCGCTGCCAGCCATGCCGGCCAAGGCAAATGGCAGCAATCAATGTCTTGCGTATCATGTCTATGCTCCTTGCGCTTCATGTCCAGGCCCTCACTTGTGCTGACGGCCGCGGCCCGGACTCTCCCTTTCGATTCAACCGTCTGCATCCTTGCGAAACATGTTGCTCAACAGGATCGTGCCGATGAGCACGGCGCCGATTACCACGATGGTGCCGTCGCCCTTGACGCCGGCAAGAGCGAGGCCGTTCTTCAGCGCCTGCATCAGGACGAGGCCGAGCAGCGTGCCGATGATCGTGCCGCGTCCGCCGAAGATGCTGGTGCCGCCCAGCACCACGGCGGTGATGACGTCGAGCTCGAGGCCGGTGCCCATATCGGAGCGCGTCGTCGACACGCGCGACACGAAGATGACGGCCGCAAGCCCGGCGACAAGACCCGAGGCGGTATAGATGAAAAGCAGAGCGCGATCGACGCTGAGGCCCGAGAAGCGCGAGGCGACCGCGTTGGAGCCGATCGCATAGGTGGCGCGCCCGAAGGTCGAAAGCCCGAGGATGACGGCGGCGACAAGAGCGCAGAAGAGCAAAGATCCACAATTGCACCGGCACGCCGAGGAACTCGCCCTGGCCGAGCGTGAAGAACCAGTCGGGATAGCCCCTGCACCGAACGCGCCTGGCTGATGCCTTCGGCAAGGCCGCGATAGAGGGCAAGCGTCGCCAGCGTGGCGATGAGCGGCGGCACGCCGAAGCGCGTGATGATGAGTCCATTGACGAAGCCCGCGACAGCGCCGGCGACAGATGCCGAGGACCATGGCGAGCGGCAGGGGCAATCCCGAGATTCTGCCAGAACACGCCGAGCAATATGGCGACGAGGCCCAGGATCGAGCCGACCGAGAGATCGATGCCGCCGGTGACGATGACGAAGGTCATGGCGAGAGCCACAAGACCGACCTCGGCCATCAGCCGGCCCTGATTGAGCAGATTGTCCGGCGGTGAAGAACGCGATCGGACTGCAATGCGAGCACGATGAGCGCCACGACCAGCAGAAGGCCGAGGATCGTCTCATGGCGCAGAAGCAGCGATCGGACGGCCGCGGTCATGCGACAATCTCCGCCGGCGCCGCGCCATATCGGCGAGCACGGTCGCAAGGATGAGTAGGCCGAGCACGGCGCGCAGCCAATAGGCCGAGACATTGAGGAAGATCAGCGCCGAGCCGATGCAGGCGAAGAGAATGGCGGCAAGCGTCGAGCCGATCACCGTGCCGGTGCCGCCGAGGATGGAGACGCCGCCGATGACCGACGCGGTGATGACGGTGAGCTCGAGATTGGGCGGCACCGTCGACTGGATGACCTGCAGCTGCGTGGCGAAGAGGAGTGCCGCGATGCCGGCGAAGAAGCCATGCAGCGCGAAGACGAGGACGCAGGTGCGCTCGGGGCTCAAGCCCGCGGCGCGCGCCGCTTCGGCATTGCCGCCGACCGCATAGAAAGAGCGTCCGGTCGCCGAATAGCGCATCCAGATGCGCCACGATGATGGTCAGGACGACCATGAAATAGACCGGCGACGGAATGCCGAAGAGCCGCGCCTGGGCGATGAAGAACTCGGGCGGCATGCCGGTGATCCAGGTGCCGCCGGTGGCGCTGATGAGCCCGCCCTTGAGGATCGACAGCATGCCGAGCGTCACGACGATCGACGGGATGCGCATATAGGCGATGAGCGCGCCGAGGCAGGCATTGATGGCGATGCCGACGAGGACCGGCACGAGCCAGGCGATCCAGATCGGATAGCCGCTCGACCGCCAGCGTGCCGGCAATGGTGGCGAGGACGCCGATGAGCGAACCGACCGACACATCGATATGGCCGGAGATGATGACCATCGACATGCCGATGGCCGCCACCGCGATATAGGCATTGCCGGAGAAGATGCTGGTGAGGTTGGTGTCCGACAGAAAGCGCGGATTGTACGAGGCCGACGACGATGAACAGCACGACGATGGCGGCGAGAACCACGATCTCCTGGCCATAGGCCTCGAAGAGCCTCGCGCAAATAGGCGGGGCGCCGCCGCGGCAGGGCGATGTCGGCTCATGCCGCCACCTCCTCCGCTTGCGCCAGCGTCATGGCGGCGCCGACCGTCTCGGCGCTCGCATCCTTGCGGTCGATTTCGGCGACGATGCGTCCGCCGTTCATCACCAGGACGCGGTCGCTCATGCCGAGCACTTCGGGCAATTCGCTCGAGATCATCAGAATTGCCATGCCGTTCTGCGCCAGCTTGCGACATCAGCGCATGGATCTCCGCCTTGGCGCCGACATCGATGCCGCGCGTCGGCTCGTCCATGATGAGGATGCGCGGCTCGGCGGCAAGCCATTTGGCGAGCACGACCTTCTGCTGGTTGCCGCCGGAGAGCTGGCGCGCCGACCTGCTCCGGCCCGCGCGCCCTGATGCCGAATCGCTTGATGAAATCGCGGGCGAGCGCATCCTCCTTGCCGCGATCGACGATGAAAGCAGCGGGCGAGCTTTCGAGCACGGTGAGCGATATGTTCTCGGCGATGGTCTGCGGCCGGATCAGGCCCTGCAGGCCGCGGTCTTCCGGCACATAGGCGATGCCGAGATCGCGCGCTTGCTGCGGCGATCTGATGGCGACCGGCTTGCCCGTCGATCAGAATCTCGCCCGAAGTCGCGGGCGTCACGCCGAAGATGGTGAGCGCGAGTCTCGGTGCGGCCCGATCCGACAAGGCCCGCGACGCCGACAATCTCGCCGGCACGCAAGGTGAAGGAGACATTGCGTACCCCTTTGCGCATGCGAGACATCGCGCAATTCGAGCAGCGGAGGCGCCGATCTTCGCCTCCGCCTTGGGAAAAAGCTGATCGATCGAACGGCCGACCATCATTGCAACGAGTGCGCGCTCGGTGACCTCGCCGATGGGCTTCGTGCCGACATGGCTTGCCGTCGCGCAGCACCGTTACCCGGTCGGCCAGCGCGAAGATCTCCGGCAATTTGTGGCTGACATAGACGATGCCGACGCCTCTGTCGCGCAGACGCCGGATGATGGCCATCAATTGCTGCACATCGGCTTCGGCGAGCGACGCGGTCGGCTCGTCCATGATCACGACGCGGGCGTTCTGCGACAACGCCTTGGCGATCTCGACGCGCTGGCGGTTGGCGACCGAGAGCGTGCCTACCTTGGCATCGACATCGAGGTGATGCGAATCGAGATCGTCGAGGAGCCGACGCGCGCGCTCGCGCATCTGCGCCCAGTCGAGCGCCGCCCCATTTGCTGCGGGGCGCATGATTGAGGAAGATGTTCTCGGCGACCGACAGTTCGGGAAACAGCAGCAGTTCCTGATAGACGATGGCGATGCCGGCCTTCACCGCCTGGCCGGGATTGGCGAATTTGACCGGTTCGCCATTGATGACGATGTCGCCGGCATCGGGCGCATGCACGCCGGCGATGATCTTGATGAGCGTCGACTTGCCTGCGCCATTCTCACCCAAAAGCGCATGCACCTCGCCCGGCCGCACGTCGAAATCGACATTGTTGAGGACGCGCACCCCGATGAAGGATTTGGATATGCCCTTGAGCTCGACGAGTGCTGTCATGGAAGCCCTCGCTTGCTGGCGCGACCATGATCATGATGATTGAAAGTAATCAAATCTCCAGTGACAATTGTCCAAATCATCGCCGCAGCGATTTGGCGGAGCGGCTTCCGATCAATGGTGCCGATGCGCTCCATTCGTCCTGTCCTCCCACCCGGATTTCCCGATTTTCTTGGTTTTCGCGGGGCAATCCGGTACCGCCGCAGGGGGCTGAGAGCCGGCTTGGCATTGCCTTGCGAGCCCGTTGTGATTAAGATTGAACAATGATGAGCAACTATGGTCAAGCCATGAATCGCAATCATCCGACAAAAACACGTGAGAGCGCGATCACCGACGTGATCATCGCCGATCACCTTCTTTGCCCTCCGCTCGCGGGTGGGTCGACGCGAAGCCTCGGGGTGGGATCTGAAAGCATGAAGCTCCGGGCACAACTGCGGGCGAGCGACGCTGAACGATCTCGAGCAGGACACCTAATCCCCGACCCTCCTCGTATGGGAAAGCACTGAGCGCCGCGATGGATGAGAGCGAGCGCCACCGTCTCATCGTTGAGGCACTCAAGGAGCGGCCTTTCGCGACGGTCAAGGACCTGCTCGATATCTTGAAAGTATCGCCCGCCACCATTCGTCGCGACATTGCCAAGCTCCATGAGACCGGCTCGGTGCGCAAAGTCTTTGGCGGGATCGCTGCGGCCGAGCACGAGTCACCGCCCGAGCGCCTTGCCGCCCGCCCCTTCGAGGAGAACCGCATGCTGGCCGTCGATGCCAAGCGCGCCATTGCGCGCGAGGCCGAGACCTTGGTGCGGGACGGCGATGCCCTCATCATCCATGGCGGCACGACCTGTTATCTCTTCGCTCTCAGACTCGCGCGCCGCAATGTGAAGATCTATACCAACTCAATGCCTCTCGCCGCGCGCTTGTGGGAGGACGGCTCTTGTCACCTTACCCTTGCCGGCGGCGAACTTTACCGCGAGCCGGGCATCATCTATGCGCAAGGTTCAAATCCGCCCGACTTCTTCGCCTCGAAGCTGTTCTTAGGCGCGCAAGGCATCGGCCCACACGGCATCATGGAATCGCACCCTCTGATTGCGCGCGAAGTCCGAGCGCCTGCTGTCTCGTGCGGACGAGTTGGTGCTGCTTGCCGACAGCCGCAAATTCTCCATCCGTACCCGCTACACGGTCCTGCCCCTGACGCGCATCTCGACCCTCATCACCGATGACGGTCTGACGAGCGAGCACGCAAGGATGCTGGAGGATGCGGGCATCCGCACGATTATTGCGAAAGTCGGCGTCGGGGACTAGGCATCACTTGCGCACCGGGATCCAGATTTCGAACCCGCCAAGGCCGGTTTCCGGATTGAACCTCTCGTCATAGCGCTCGAAGCCCGGCGCATCGGCGGCCGCGTATTCGGAAGCCGGCAGCCAGTTATTCCAGATCGCATTCATTGTGCCGCGGATGCCCGAGACATGGCTTTGATGCGCAAACACCGCACAGAGATGCTCGGGGATGCGCAATCGCGCAAATTCCTTCGGCAGATCGGAGAAATCGGCGACTTCGACGCCCGTCATGTAGTCCAAATTGCCGTTGTCATCGGTATTGTAGAAGACGCCGTAGGCGACCTTACCGGTCTGGCCGGGAACATGGCCGATATGCCGCTGAAATTCCTGCCATTGCGAGGGAATGCCGGCGCTGCTCGCATAAGTGTAGCGCTCGCTTAGTCCGGCTATCAACAGCATCTTGCCGGTTTGGAGGCGCGACGGTTCGAGGGTCGGAAGTGGCGTGTCGGCCATGGCGATGGGCTCCACGAGTTCAATGTTGTCGAGAATGCGTCCTTGCCGCAGCTGTTCCGGCGTCACGCCGAACTGGTCGCGAAAGGCGCGGGTGAAGGCTTCGTGCGAGCTTAGCCGCCTCAAGGGCATTAGTATGTCTGGCGCTCCTTGGGCGAGCTTCTTCGCGGCCTCGCTGAGCCTGCGCGCTTTGGCATAGGCGATGACCGACATGCAGGTCGCCGCCGCGAAAGCGCGCGTCATATGATAGCGCGAGACGCCGCCGACCGCCGACACCTCATCCAGTGAAATGTCACTGGCGAAGTGGCTTTCGACGAACCATAGCGCTCTTTCGGCGGGATTCATGGCACTCCTTACAAAACCGACCCCGATAGTGCCCTTCATGGGAAAGGCTCGCTTGACCGATCTTGCGCCCAGGCGACGCCCAGAGGCGAGCCTGTTGGAAATTTGCGAGCAAAAGAAATAGAGCCTGGACGACCTCACTTTGTTTCCACCAGGGGTCGAGCTTTGCGCCTTCGATCACACCGGCAGGCAAGAACTCGCCCGGGTTGCCCTGCCCGAATACACTCATGAGGTCTGCCTGCCGATTGCCAGTCGCCCTTTGCCAACATCCTCTCGCGCGAATCGGCTGCCGTCCTGCGCGAGGCTCTCCGCAGTGAGCTCCTGAGCCGGTGGCCTGTTGCTCTGCTGACTCATGCGTGACACTGAAGACGCGGCAGGCGCCTAACCTTTTTTCTTGGACTTGCGGTCATTCTTGACCGGGTTTCGGCTCGTATATGAGGCATTGCCGAGGCCGGTTCCTATGGTAAGCACGGCCCAATGGGTGCGATGCGACATGTGAGGCAGCTCGCTTAATCCATGGACAACCGCGTCATTGTGCATGACGACCAACGTCTCGTCACCGTCAATCATTGGCACTTCACGACGAATGGCTTGCGGTAAATTGAAACGACTGCTTTCCCAGTTTCCCGGCAGATTCTGCGCTCCCTTTTTGATGGCACCGTCCTCTTCAATAAATCCAGGACATCCAATGCCTATGATAGGCGCCAGTGAAAACTTTTTCTCGCGCCCCCATTCTGCAAGCTCCTTGAGCATGGTGGCAAGGCGTCGGACCGCTTGATCGCGTTCAACTTCTTCCTCCCGATGAGACCAGATCTCAGACTTTTCCACCCGTGCGTTCATCAACTGCGTCGACTTGCTGAGATTGAGCTCGACTATTCCGGCTCGGATATTTGTCCCCCCCACATCCACGGCGAGAAGGCCGTCGTGGCCCTTCAGCATCCATGCCGGCAGCAGGTGTGCTGCGCCCAGAAGGCCGGCGTCGTCGGGATCGTTGCGGATCATTTCAATATCGATATCGACTTTCTCGGACTTGAGAAGCAGAGCCGTGCGAGAGATGGCAAGTTCACCGATGCGGCTGCCGCGAAAGCCTCCCCCGACTGTGATGCACTCGACCTCGCGCCAGGGTTTCAAGCGTGAGAACCGCTTGATCACCGACGCCAACTGCTGCGCAAAGTCTTCAATTGCGCCTTGCACGAGAGCGGCCGCTTCTAAATCGCCTTCAGACAATATCTTTGCGAGCTTTTTCTTGCCGATCTCCTCTGTGTCAGCGTCACCAAACGGATCATCGCCGCTTTCCTGGAGCGGCTTGCGCCATTTCTCGACAAGGTCCCAGAATGCCTTTTTACTGGCCTTGTCACCTGTGAAGCCTTCTTCATCCTTGAGCTCCAAATTGTAGCTATCGACGGTGACACTCGGCAGCACCGTCGCTCCATGAACAGGTAGATCGGGCTTTGCAAGCGAGTTGTCTTTCGTCATGTCAACCTGGTTCTAAGCTCGATATGGCCGTTGCGGTGACCTAAACATAAGCTGACTGCAGAAACTCGAGCAGCAGGCTCTCCCCTTGTTTACGGCCCCTAAGCCGCATCTGACGGCGTACAGCGACCAGGCTGCCTTTCTCGAATTCCGCTACGAGTGGCGCATGCACATAGCTTTTGCGCACCACCGACGGTGTGTTGAACAGAACAGCACAGATCTCACGGCACGTCCTGGCGAGGATGCGCCGCCTTTCCGCTATCGTCCTTCCAAACTCCAACGAAAGGCTTGCCATGGCGAGGGACGAGGCGCGCAGCGTGCGAAAGTCCTTGGCGGAGATCTCGCACTTGGCAATTTGCGCCAGGTAGGCGTTGAGGTCGGAGGCTGTCATGTTGCGATACCCGCTCCCCGATCTTAGCCGGAAGAGGCGCCGCCCTCTGCCTCTGCGCGCCTCCTCGATGTTGCGCGCCAGCTTGGGATCAATGACGCTCGCTACTATACGGCGCTTTCCCTTTCCGGGAAAATCGAACTCTACTCGCTCGTCCACCACGCGCACGTGTTTGCGCAGAAGCGTGGCCGCCCCGCGGCCGCTTTCTTCGCCGGCATATTCTTCATACCCGGCGCGAAAGCAGAGGCGCTCGACCAGCCGCGCCGCGCTTGCCAACACTCGCCGGTCACCCGGATGGTCAAGGTCGCGCGCGATGGTGCGCCTGATGCGCGGCAGGGCGTTGATAAGGCGTCGCAGTCGGTCGGCCTTCTCCGCGCTGCGGACCGCCTCCCATTCCTCATGATAAATATATTGGCGGCGCCCGGCCTCGTCTCTTCCAACTGCTTGGATGTGGCTGCGCGGGTCGGCGCTGATCCGGACATCCCGCCAAGCAGGAGGTATCACCAAGCCGCTTACGCGTTGAGCTTCCCTTTGGCTGACGGGCTGCGTCTTTCCCTTCACGAGCTTCCGCACCCGCCCCCCAGGCAATCGCAGGATGGGAAAGGACCCGACCTCGGCTCTGCGAAGTTGACGGCTTGTGGGGTTACTGCCTCGGAGCATAACCACAAACGCGATTCATCCGCTGCCAGTTCCCGAGACAGGGTTGTACGGCCGCCTTCCAAAGGCGGCCGTACGCTATTGTACCAGGGCTCGATGAGCAGCTGGCGAGACTACCGTTTTTTCAACGACCTGGAACCCAAGGAGCCCCAGCCGGTTATCGGTCCATGCTCAAGCAATTGCTGAAACGAGAATATTGGAATTCGCGACGCTTTTCTCGAGGAACAGACGACATGGGGCGTATCGTGATTGAGAAGAGCAGCCGGCAACCGCGCAAAGCCGAGAAAGTCGGGACTCGCATGGCCAGGCCATCCTTCATCGCTCTCGATCGTTTCAGGTCCAAAAAGTCTGGACTGCTGGTTACCGTCGAACTCGATCGCGACACCGATGATTTTGGGCACCTGGTCGGGAAGAGGATCGTCGTTGATGGAAAAATTGAGATGTGCTTCTCGGTTGAACGTCTTCCTCATGCTCCTCCGTGCAAGAAAGGCGAGTCGGTCAGCCTTCTGATTCGGAAGGCCTAGCTGCTCTTCCCCGCCTCCAGTGAGAGCCGATTGAGGTCATGGGTGAATAGAAGAAGATCGGACGGACTATAGGTCGGCGCGCTCGCCATTATCACCTCGCTATCGGTGCCTGGGCGCGCGAGGTCGCGAATAGCTCCATTTTGCAACCAATGCCTTGCGGGAACACTGTTCATACGGGCGTCTTGCAGTGGTAGTGTGAAATCGGGGAGCGACCGACTGCGGCCGCCGACATGGGAGAAATGAAATGCAGCGCCATCGTCTCAAAATGCTAGCCGCGACTTCCGCCGTTTTCGCAGCCGGCATGTTCGCTCTCGCGTCACCTTTGCAAGCCGTCGCGAAGACAATGAAACTCAACCTCATCGAGCATGCGACGACCGATGCCGTCACCGACACTGGCGCCAAGGGCGACAGCGCCGGCGATCTCCTGACCTTCGCCAATGACGTTTTTGATGAGAAGGATGCAAAGAAGGTCGGGACCGACAGCGGCTGGTGCATCCGCATCGTGGCCGGCAAGTCCTGGGAATGCTTCTGGACGCTCACCCTCGCCGATGGCCAGATCACCGTCGAAGGACCTTTCCTCGACGCCGGCGACTCGGTGTTGGCTGTTACCGGCGGCACCGGCAAATATGCGGGGGTGCGTGGCGAGATGGCGCTCCATGCGAGGGATGCCAAGGGCAGCGCCTATGACTTCAAATATAGCCTGATCAAGTAGATCCGACGTTTCCAGATCACCGGTTCTCAATCGTGATGGAATACTTCTTCCATCGGCGCCCACCATTCGCTTTTCTTGCGTGAGGCGAGCGGCTCCTGCATCGGATCGGTGATGCGCCACCAATCCTGCATACGGGCATCGGCTCGCATCACCGCCATGTCGGCAGTGAAATCCGTCCCGTGATATTCCCAGGTGGCGAAAAGCAGATTCTCCGGCTCCCGCAGGAAAATCGTGTAGTTGCGGATATTGCAGCGGCTGATCAGCGCCAGAATCTCGGGCCACACTTGCGCATGGATCCTCTTATACTCCGGAATGGCCTCTGGTCTGAGGCCGATGACGAGACCCATTCTCTGCATTCGCTGTTTCCCTTCCGCTGCCGATTTGGCTATTGTAACACAAACGCAAACCGAACGGTCAGGGAGTGAGACATCATGATGATGGCGCATGATGAGGCGAAATCGGCCGGCAGACCCCTGCCCTTCGACCAGGCGAAGCTCGACGGCCTCATGGACAAGGCCGGCATCGATGTCCTCCTCGTCACCTCCAAGCACAATATCCAGTACCTGCTCGGCGGCTACCGCTTCTTCTTCTTCGACTTCATGGATGCGATCGGTGTCAGCCGCTATTTGCCGGTGATGATCTACCGAAAGGGGCGCCCGGACCAGGCCGCCTATTTCGGCAATGGGCTCGAGACCTATGAGCGTCAGCTCGACAAGTTCTGGCCGGCTACGGTCGAGACCAAGTCCTGGGGCACGCTCGATGTGATGCGGCTTGCCGCCGATCATCTGAAGAAGCTCGGCTCCATTCGGACCATCGGGGTCGAGATGGGCTTCCTGCCGGCCGACGCCCATGCCGCCTTGCGCGAAGCGGCACCCAATTGCGAGATCATCGATGCGCTCTTGACCCTGGAAAGGCTGCGCTCGGTCAAGACGCCGGAAGAACTGGGGTTGCTCAAAAAGGCGTCCGAGGGGGTCGTCGCTTCCATGCTTGCGGTGATGGGCTCGCATGGGCCGGGCGCCACCAAGAAACAAATGGCCGAGGCCTTGCGGCTCGAAGAGGTCAAGCGCGGGCTCACTTTCGAATATTGCCTTATCACGGTGGGATCGAGCCACAACCGCTCGCCCTCGCCTGACCATTGGAATGAGGGCGACGTGCTGTCGCTCGAACTCAGGCGGCAATTGCAAGGGCTATATTGGCGATCTCTGCCGCATGGCCCTTCTGGGTGAGCCCGACCAGGAACTGAAAGATCTTCTCGCCGAGGTCGATATGGTCCAGCAGGCGGCGCGCCAGCCGATCAAAGCGGGTACGCGCGGCGGCGACATCTATGTCGCGGCGGACAAAGTGTTCAGGATGGCACCGCACAAGGAAATCATGCATTTTTGCGCCCATGGGATGGGCATGATCCCGCATGAGGCGCCGCGGCTCACGAGCACGGGGCCGGTGCCTTATCCGGCCTATGACGAGGATCTGCCGCTTGCGGAGGGAATGGTGATCTCGATCGAGACCACCTTGCCACATCCCAAGCGGGGCTATGTCAAGCTCGAGGACACGGTCGCCGTGACCAAGACCGGCTACGATCCCTATGGCGACGACGGCCGCGGCTGGAATCGCGGGAAGCTCTAAAGCTCGGTTCGTACGTCCCACAGCTCCGGAAAAAGAACGACTTCCAGCATGCGCCGGAGATAGGAGACGCCGGATGTCCCGCCCGTGCCGCGCTTGAAACCGATGACGCGTTCGACCGTCGTCACATGGTTGAACCGCCAGCGGCGGAAATAATCCTCGAAATCGACGAGCTTCTCCGCGAGCTCATAAAGCTCCCAATGCCGTGCGGGATCGCGATAGACCTGCACCCATGCTGCCTTGACGCTGTCGTTGCGCTGATAGGGATCGGCCTTGTCGCGCTCGAGCACCTGGGGATCGATGGCGAAACCGCGCCGCGTGAGAATCGCTATCGCCTCGTCATAGAGGCTGGGCTTGCGCCTTATGTCGTCAAGCCAGTCATAGAGCTCCTGCCGGTGCTCATGCGGCTTGAGCATCGCGATGTTTTTGTTGCCGGCGAGATATTCGATGGCGCGATATTGATAGGACTGGAGCCCCGAGGACTGCCCGAGGCTCGAGCGGAAATGCGTGTATTCGCTGGGCGTCATGGTACGCAAAACGTCCCAGGCCGAATTGAGCTGCTCCATGATCCGCGCCACGCGCGCCAGCATCTTGAAGGCAGGCTGCAGGTCATCCTGGGCGACCGCGCGGCAAGCGGCACTCAGCTCATGGATGGCAAGCTTCATCCACAATTCGGAGGTCTGGTGCTGGATGATGAACAGGACCTCGTCATGCGCCTTCGACAACGGCGTCTGCGCATTCAATACTTTGTCAAGCTGGAGATAGTCGCCATAGGACATGCGGCTCGAAAAATCGGTGAGCGCCCCGTCCTTCTTCCGATCGAAGGGCTCGCCGCTCATGTGACCGCCGCTCTCTGTTTGAAGTCGGCGCGGTCCCACAGGCGCTCGACCATGACGCGCTCGATCATATGAGCGGCATCCCACACATCGGCGAAGCCGATATATAGCGGAGTCAGGCCGAAACGGATGATATCGGGCGCGCGGAAATCACCGATGACGCCATTGGCGATGAGCGCCTGCATCACTGCGTAGCCGTCGCCGCAATGGAACGACACTTGGCTGCCGCGCAACGCCGCCTCGCGCGGACTTGCCAGCTTGAGCCCGTAGGAGGAACAGCGCCCTTCGACTTCGGAGGTGAAGAGATCGGCGAGGCGAATTGATTTGTCGCGCACCGCCTGCAAGTCGACGCCGTCCCAGACGTCGAGGGCGGAATCAAGCGCGATCATCGATAAGACGCCGGGCGTTCCCGCTCTGAGCCGATCAATGCCTTTGGCCGGCCGGTAATCGAGATCGAAGGCGAATGGTGCAGAATGGCCCATCCAGCCGGCAAGCGAGGGCTCGACCTTGTCCTGGAGGCCAGGGCGCACATAGACGAAGGCCGGGGCGCCGGGTCCGCCGTTGAGGTATTTGTAGCCGCAGCCGACGGCGAAATCGGTATGGGCCTCGCTGAGGTTGACCGGAAAGGCCCCGGCGGAATGGCAGAGATCCCAGATCGCCAAAGCTCCCGCGTCATGCGCCCTGGCGATGAGCTTCTTCATGTCGTGCCGGCGTCCGGTGCGGTAATCGACTTCGGTGAGCATGAGCACGGCCAGATCATGGCCAATCGCGCTTTCGACCGCTGCCGGCTCCACGACGCGCAGTTCCCATGTGCCGCCAAGCGCCTTGACGACGCCTTGCGCGACATAGAGATCGCTTGGGAAATTGCCGCTGTCTGAGAGAATGACGCGCCGACCCGGCCTAAGCTTGAGCGCCGCCGTCAGCACCTTCACGAGATTGATAGAGGTCGAAATCCGCCGCGATGACGCTGCCGGGCTCCGCACCGATGAGCTTGCCAATTCGGTCGCCGAGCGTCCTGGGCAGATCGAACCAGCCATGCGCGTTCCAGCCGCGAATGAGGCTCTGACCCCATTCCCTATCCACCGCCTGCGCCAGCCGCTTCGCCACATGGCGCGGCAAGGGACCCAGCGAATTGCCATCGAGATAGATGGTGTCGTCGGGAATGACGAAGAGATCGCGCCGGGCGCGCAGCGGATCGGCACGATCCAGCGCGTCGGCCTCTTTACGAGTGATCATTTGCGCGCCTCTTCCGCCCTGAGCGCGAAACGCTGCAGCTTGCCCGTCTGGGTCTTGGGCAGCGCATCGCGGAACTCGATACGGCGCGGATATTTGTAAGGGGCGATCTCGCTCTTCACATGATCCTGCAATGTTTTCACCATGTGCGCGTCGCCCATGTTCCCGGGCCTCAATACGACGAAGGCCTTGGGCACCATGCCGCGCTCCTCATCGGCAATGCCGATGACGGCGCACTCGGCGATCGCCGGATGGGTGAGAAGCGAGTTCTCGATCTCGACTCCAGAGATATTATAGCCCGCCGAGATGATCATGTCGTCGGAACGTGCCTGGTACCAGAAATAGCCGTCCTCATCCTCTATGAAGGTATCGCCGGTGATATTCCAGCCCTTCTCGACATAGTCGTGCTGGCGCGGATCGTCGAGATAGCGGCAGCCGATCGGGCCTTTGACGGCGAGACGGCCGGGTGTGCCGCGGGCAACATCCCTGCCCTCATTGTCGATGATTTTCGCCTGGTAGCCCGGCACCGGCAGACCGGTCGAGCCGGCGCGAATCTTCTCCTCCGGCGCGCCGATGAAGATATGCAGCATCTCGGTGGCCCCGATGCCGTCCATGAGCTTGATATTGGTGGCAGCAAGCCATGCATCGAAGACCGCCTTGGGCAGCGTCTCACCGGCCGAAACGCATTTGCGCAAAGACCGGCAGGATTCCGGCCGCAACCTGGCCAGCATGGCGCGATAGGCGGTGGGCGCGGTGAAGGTGATCGTCGCCTTGTGCCGATCGATAGCGGCGATGAGGTCGTCCGGCGTCGCTCTTTCGAGCAGGATCGATGAGGCGCCGACCCGCAAGGGAAAGACGACAAGTCCGCCCAGGCCGAAAGTGAAGGCGAGCGGCGGCGAGCCGATGAACCGGTCGGCCTTGTTGGCCTTGAGCACATGCTTGCCATAGCCATCGGCAATGAGGAGCATGTCGCGATGGAAATGCATCGTCCCCTTGGGCTCGCCAGTGGTGCCGGAGGTGAAGCCGATCAGGCAAACATCATCGGCCGCCGTGTCGAAAGCCTCGAATTCAGGCGAGGCCTTGCGCATCAGCGCTTCAAGCCCGTTATCGTCGGGACTGTTGAAATAAACGATGCGCTTGAGAGCAGGCGCCAGCGCCTTCGCCTTTTCCATTTCCTCGGCAAGCCTGAAATCGCAGAAGCTCAAAGAAATCTCCGCCTTGTCGATCGGAAAACTCAGCTCCTTTGCGCGCAAGAGCGGCATTGTGGCAACCGCGATGCCGCCCGCTTTCATGACGGCAAGATAGGCGGCAACGAATTGCGGATTATTGGCCGAGCGCAAGAGCACGCGATGGCCGCTCTCGAGACCGAGGTCCTTGACCAGCACATTGGCGATGCGGTTCACCCGCTCCGCAAGCGCGCCGTAGCTGACCGTCTCGGTCGCGGTGATGAGGCAGGGACGTTCATGCCAGCCCTTGGGGAGCCAGCGGTCGAGGAGCTCAGTCACGCAATTGAGGCGGTCTGGATAGCGGTAGTCGGGAAGCTCGAAGATCAGGTCGGGCCATTCTGCGACAGGCGGCAGATGATCGCGGGCGAATGTGTCGGCATAGGCGCTCGGAATCATTGCGTGGCATCCCCGCGGCATCAGTGCGAAAACATCGCCACCGCGTCCATTAGTTTAATCCTAAAATAATTGCCTCCAATGTCAATTGACCGTACAATTGGCGAAAGTGAGCGATGGGATGTCCGAACGGAAAGCACTCGTCACTGGCGGCAGCCGAGGCATAGGGCGTGCCATAGCGCGGGCGCTCGCCGGCCAAGGCTATGAGGTGACGATCATGGGCCGCTCCGAAAAGGCCCTGGCCCAGGCTCTTGCCGATGGCGCCGCGCGCAAAACACTTGCCGTCGATGTCACGGACGAAGTGGGTTTGCACCAGGCAGTCATGGAAAGCGGGCCCTATCATGTGCTGATCAACAATGCGGGTGCGGCCGAATCCGCACCCTTGGGGGCGACCGACCTGGCTCTCATCCGCCGCATGATGGCGGTCAATGTCGAGAGCGCCTTTACCGCATCACGCGCCGCTGTGCCCGGCATGATGAAGCTGGGCTTTGGCCGCATCGTCAATGTCGCCTCGATCGCAGGTCTCAAGGGCTATGCCTATGTCTCGGCCTATTGTGCGGCAAAACATGCCGTCATCGGGATGACGAAAGCGCTCGCTGCCGAGCTTGTCAAGACCAGCATCACCGTCAATGTCCTGTGTCCCGGCTACACCGACACCGATCTCATCGCGAATGCGGCAGATGCCATCGCCAAGAAGACGGGCCGCGAAGCCAGTGAGGCGATCGACCATTTTGCCAGGACCAATCCGTCGGGCCGGTTGATCACGCCTGAGGAAGTCGCCAATGCGGCTTTGTGGCTTTGCACCGGAGGTGCTTCCGCCGTCACCGGCCAGGCGATCACGATCGCCGGAGGTGATCCATGACCGACGAACACTTGTGGATCGATGCGGAGACGACGGTCGCCACGCGGCCTGCCGATCACAAGATGGAGCTGCGGCTGTGGCTTAGGCTCTTTTCCTGCTCGCGCCTCATAGAGAACGACATCCGCCGCCATCTCAATGGCGAATTCGAGTTCAGCCTGCCGCGTTTCGACATTCTGGCGCAGCTTGATCGCGCCGATGAGGGGCTCGTCCTGGGTGAAGTATCGAAGCGGCTGATGGTTTCAGCCGGCAATATCACGAGCCTGGTCGAGGGTCTGGTCAAATCGGGTCATATTACCCGCGCCACTTCGACCGGCGATCGCCGCGCCCAGGTCATCCGACTGACCGACAAGGGCCGACGCGAATTCCGTCGCATGGCCAAAGTCCACAGCGACTGGATCGCCGCCTATTTCGAGCACATGCCACAAAAGGACATCGACAGGCTGATGGACCTGCTGGCGGTGCTGAAGGATTCGGCGCGCCGCAGCATCGTGGCGAAGCAGAACTCATGAACAGAACCCACGTCATTGCGCCGCCCTTGCGCGACTACTCGGCACGTCACGTGCTGCTCGCCGTCGACGGCGCCATCGCGCGGATCACGCTCAATCGGCCTGAGAAGAAAAATCCGCTGACTTTCGAGTCCTATGACGAGCTCGCCGCGATCTTTGCGGCGGCGCGCAAGGACGGCGATGTTCATGCGTTCGTGATTTCGGGCGCTGGCGGCAATTTCTGTTCCGGCGGCGATGTATTCGAGATCATCCGGCCGTTGACCCAGATGAATGTGCCGCAATTGCTGAGCTTCACCGAGATGACGGGCGAATTGGTGAAGACCATGCGCGCCTGCCCACAGCCGATCATCTCGGCCATCGACGGCGTTTGCGCCGGCGCCGGCGCTATCATCGCCATGGCCTCCGACATGAGGCTCGGCACCGAACAATCGAAGATCGCTTTTCTGTTCAACCGTGTCGGCCTCGCGGGTTGCGATATGGGGGCCTGCGCCATGCTGCCGCGCATCATCGGCCAGGGCCGTGCCGCAGAACTGCTCTATACCGGAAGGTCGCTAGGCGGAGCCGAAGCTGAGCGCTGGGGGTTCCTCAACCGGCTCGTCGAGCCCGCCGCCCTCATCGATGAAGCGCTGAAGCTTGCGAACCAGATCGTCCAAGGCCCGACCTTCGCCAATGGCATGACCAAACGCATGCTGCAGGCAGAATGGGCGATGAGCATCGACGATGCGGTGGAAGCCGAAGCCATTGCCCAGGCCTTGTGCATGAAGACCGAGGATTTCAGGCGCGCTTACGAGGCTTTCGCGCAGAAGCAGAAGCCGGTCTTCAAGGGCGATTGATTAATGGCTGACAAGAGCTTCCTTGCCTGGCCCTTCTTCGACAGGGCACATCGCGACCTCAAGAGCATGGTCGAGGAATTCGCCGAAACTGTCGTCCCTCCGCTCATCGATCACCATGATGCCGACGGCTCCTGCCGCAAGCTGGTGGCGGCGCTCGGCGAGAGCGGCCTGCTGCGCCACGCCGTGACCGCGCCTTATGGCGGAAAGGCGGAGAAGTTTGATGTCCGCTCGCTCTGCCTCATTCGCGAAAGCTTGAGTTACACCGACGGGCTCGCCGATTTCGCTTTCGCCATGCAAGGCCTCGGCACCGGCCCCGTCACCTTGTTCGGCACGGACGAGCAGAAACGGCGATGGCTGCCCGCCGTCGCTGACGGCAAGGCGATCTCGGCCTTCGCTCTGTCGGAGCCGGAAGCAGGCTCGGATGTTGCGGCCCTCGCTTGTAGCGCCAAGCCCGACGGCAATGACTATGTTGTCGTCGATGGCGAGAAGACCTGGATCTCCAATGGCGGCATTGCCGATCGCTATATGGTCTTCTGCCGCACCGGCGAGGCACCTGGCGTCAAGGGCCTCTCCGCCTTCATGGTCGAGGCCGACAGGCCCGGCCTCACCATCACCGAACGGCTCGCCACGATTGCGCCCCATCCACTGGCAAGCCTCCGCTTCGAGAACTGCCGCGTGCCAGTCAGCAACCGCATCGGTCAGGCCGGCGAAGGCTTCAAGATAGCCATGGCTACGCTCGACATCTTTCGCTCGACCGTGGGCGCCGCCGCTCTCGGTTTCGCCCGCCGCGCTCTCGATGAGGCGCTTAAACATGTGACGAGCCGGCGTATGATGGGGGGCGTGCTCGCAGATCTGCAAATGGTGCAGGGGCAGCTTGCCGATATGGCGCTCGATGTCGATGCTTCAGCCTTGATGGTCTATCGCGCCGCCTGGACCAAGGATAACGGTGCGGAGCGCATCACGCGCGAAGCCGCCATGGCGAAATATACCGCGACCGAGGCGGCGCAGCGCGTCATCGACACGGCGGTGCAGCTCTTTGGCGGGCTCGGCGTCAAGAGCGGCTCGCGCACTGAGCAGCTCTATCGCGAGATCAGGGCGTTGCGCATCTATGAAGGAGCGAGTGCGGTGCAGAAGGTCATCATTGCCCGTTCGCTTCTGTCAGCCAAAGCTTAGACCATGACGACATCACCCGTATCGCTCTCGCGTGACGACGGCATCGTTGTTATCACCATCGACAATCCGCCGGTGAATGCGCTGTCGCACGTGGTGCGGCAGGCGCTGTTCGACGCCGCTCAATCAATCGCTGGCGATACCACGGTCAAAGGCGTCATCCTGGCCTGTGCCGGCAAGACCTTCGTCGCCGGCGCCGACATTCGCGAATTCGACAAGCCGCCTGAGCCGCCGATGCTGCGCGATGTGATCGCCGCCATCGAAGCGCTGGCCAAACCCGTCGTCGCGGCAATCCATGGCACCGCCTTGGGCGGCGGCTTCGAGCTGGCACTCGGCTGCCACTATCGCGTGATGGAAACCAAAGCCTTCGTCGGCCTCCCGGAAGTGACGCTCGGCATCATTCCGGGCGCTGGCGGGACACAGCGTTTGCCGCGCCTTATCGGCATCGCGCCTTCCATCGACATCATCACGTCGGGCCGCCGAGTCGATGCAGCGGAATGTTTGAAACTCGGAATAGCCGACGCCACCGCCGAAAGCGAGCTTCTCTCCGTCGCAAAAAGTATCCTCGACTTGAAAGCCGGCATGCCATTGCCGCGGCTCTCGGAACGGCACCCGCCCTCATTGGCGCCCGACACTTTCGCCGCGGCGCGGGAACAACTCGCCGAGAAGTCACGGGGCCAGATCAGTCCTGTGCGCGCTATCGATCTTCTTGCGGAAACGACCGGGGCGAGCTTCGATGCCGGCATGGCGCGCGAAACCGAGGTTTTCGCGGAATTGCGCAATTCGCGGCAATCTCGTGCGCTGCGCTATGCTTTCTTCGCCGAGCGTCAGACCGCAAAGATCCCCGAGGCCGACGCTCAGCCCATGACCTTCGCGCAACTCGGCGTCATCGGCGGCGGTCTGATGGGCACGGGCATCGCCACCGCGATCCTGCTTGCCGGCTTGACGGTCACGCTGGTAGAGCGCGACCAGGCCATGGCCGACATCGCGAGGGAGCGCACATTGGGTCTGCTCAAATCCGCCGTCGAGCGCGGCAAGCTCGCGCCGGCCGACTATGACGCCATCGCCGCCGGCCGGCTCCGCACCACGGCCAACTATGCCGACCTCGCTTCCGCCGATCTGGTGATCGAAGCCGCCTTCGAGGACATGGCTGTCAAGCAGGCCATTTTTAGCGCGCTCGACAAGGCAACCAAGCCGGAAGCGATCCTTGCCAGCAATACCTCCTATCTCGATGTCGGTACGATCGCTGAAGCAACCTCACGGCCGCAAAAGGTGATCGGCCTCCATTTCTTCTCGCCCGCCCACATCATGAGGCTCACGGAAGTGGTCGTGCCCAGGTGCGCCGCCCCGGAGAGCGTGGCGACAGGTTTCGCGCTTGCCCGCAAGCTCGGCAAGATCGCGGTCAGGGCCGGCGTCTGCGACGGTTTCATCGGCAACCGCATCCTCTCGGCCTATCGCAATCAGGCCGAATATATGATGGAGGACGGGGCATCTCCTGCCGAGATCGATGCCGCGTTCCACAGGCTTGGAATGCCCCTGGGCGTGTTCGAGATGCAGGACATGGCCGGGCTCGACATCGTCTGGGCCAATCGGAAAGCGCTGGCGCCCAGCCGCGATCCTCAGGAGCGTTATGTCCGGATCGTCGATCTCATCTGTGAGAGCGGCCGCTTCGGCCGCAAGACCGGCAGCGGCTATTACGATTACGCGACCAAGCCTCCGATGCCCAATGCGGAAACCCTTGCCATCATTGCCAAGGAACGCCGGCAAAAGGGTATCATGCCACGCAGCTTCACGGTCGACGAAATCATGGACCGCATGCTGCTCGCCATGATCAATGAGGGCTTCCGCATTCTCGAGGAAGGCATTGCCTTGCGGCCGGGCGATATCGATGTCGTGCTGGTCAATGGCTATGGCTTTCCGCGCTGGCGGGGCGGGCCGATGTTCATTGCCGATGAGATCGGATTGCCCGAGATTCTCCGCCGCATCGAAATTCAGGCCGAGAAGGATGCCTGGTTCTGGAAGCCATCGCCTCTGCTGAAACGGCTCGCCGAAACAGGCGGAACACCTGGCCCTTAGCTGCGGCCGCGCAGCCCCTTTGGATCATAAGGCGAATCGGGGATCACGCAGGCCTTCCGCGTCTCGGCAAGGATCGGCACTTCGAGCTCGGTGCCTAGCGCGCAGAGGTCAATGGGCAGCAAAGCCAGCGCTACGTCATGCTTGAGCGTGTGGGCGAACCCCCCGGAAGTCACCCGCCCGACGAGCTTGCCGCGATGATAGACGCTCTCATGCGCCAGAGCACTTGCGCCCTGGCTATCGATGTTCAGCGTCACCAGCCGTCGCGCAATGCCGCTCGCTTTTTGCCGGATCAAAGCGTCACGTCCGATGAAGTCGCCCTTGTCGAGCGCGATGAAGCGCTCGAGGCTGCTCTCCCAGGCCGTGAGTTCCGGATTAATGTCGCGATACATGGCCCGGAAGGATTTTTCGAGGCGGAGCAATTCGAGCGCATACAGCCCGACGAGCCTGAGCCCATGCGGCTCTCCGGCGGCGATCAGCTCATCCAACAGATGCCGCTGATAGCTGAGCGGATGATAGAGCTCCCAGCCGAGCTCGCCTTCGTAGTTGACGCGCAAGAGCCGCACGTCGCTGGCTAGCCCGACTACCCCTGAGCGCATGCTGTACCAGGGGAAGGCCGCATTGGAGAGATCGATTTCCGTTACCGCCTGCAGCACCTCGCGCGCCGCGGGCCCGACGATGGTGAAGCAACCCCGATCATTGGTGACATTCTGAAGCCTCACGCTGCCGCCGGCAGGCAGGAATTTCGTCGAGATCATCGAGGTTCCAGCGCTCGGCGCGCGGCGTCGAGATTAGATAGAAGGCATCATCGGTGAGACGGGCCACCATATATTCGGCCTGCACGCCGCCGCTCTTCGTCAGCTGATGGCAGAGCTTTACTCCACCGGGCTTGGGCAATCGGTTGGCAAGAATGCTATCGAGCCATTTCTCGGCAGAAGGTCCGCTCACCTCGAATTTGGTCATGGGCGTGATATCGACAAGGCCGACGCCGTTGCGGACCGCGTGAACTTCTTCAGCGATATATTTGTCGTAAGGGGTCCAGCGCCAACTATAGCTGTCGGGAAGGTCGACACCCTTGGGTGCGTACCAGTTGGCGATCTCCCAGCCATTGAGCACGCCCCATCTGGCGCCGAGCGCGGTCAAGCGGTCATAGGCGGGGGCGGTCTTCTGCGGTCGGGCCGCGGGCAGGCTCTCGCCGGGATAGTGGAGGAGCGCATGCGTGCCCCAAGCCTCGCGCACCTTCTGCCGCGTCCAGTTCTTGTTGGCATAATCGCCGAAGCGCCGCGGATCGAGATCGGACACATCGATGCTGTTGCCGCCTTCGACGATGCGCTCGGACAGATAATAGCCGATGGCGCCGCCCCAAAGGATTCCGCCCGGCACGCCTTCGGCAAGCCAGACATTGTCGAGAGTCCATGCCGCACCCATCAAGGGCAGTTCGTCGGCGGTCATCTGGAAAGGCCCGCGCACATTCGCCTTGATGCCGGCGCATCCAAGCGACGGCAGCAATTCGATGGCACGCTCCCAGTTCGCCGCCACGGCATCGAAATCTTCCTCGAGCAGATCGGCACCGAACCATTCCGGCACGCCGTCCTCGGCGAAGAGCTTGAGCTTTTCGGTGCGCTCGTAAGGGCCGAACATCAGCCCGTCGCCTTCCTGACGGACATAGCCTTCGACATTCTCGTCCCTCAGGATCGGCATCTCGGGCAGGCTTTTCTGCTTGCGCTCGATGATCTCCGGAATGGCATCGGTGATCCAATATTGATGGATGATCGGAATGGCCGGGATATCGAGGCCGAGCATGGCGCCTGTCTGCCTTGCATAGTTGCCGGTGGCGCAGACGACATGCTCGCAGGTGATGTCGCCGCGATTGGTCCTGATCTTCCACTCGCCGCCTGGCGTTCTTTCGAAGCCCTGGACTTCGGTTTCGAGATAGACCTTGGCGCCACGGTCACGCGCACCTTTCGCCATCGCCTGCGTCACATCCGCAGGCGCGATGTGGCCGTCATCGGGATTGTAGAGGGCCGCCAGCATTTGCTCGCTCTTGACGAGCGGCCATAGCTTCAGCGCCTCGGCCGGACTGAGGAGCTCGGCCCTGGTCCCTTGCGCCTCGGCTACGCTCATATAGCTCTTGAATTCATCGAGCCGCTCGCGGCTGTTCGCCAGGCGCAGCTGGCCGCATTTATGCCAGCCGACGCTCTGACCGGTCTCCGCCCCGAGTCCTTCATAGATCTCGATCGTCTTGGCGATCATGCGGCCGATATTGAAGTTCCGCGTATAGGACGGCACCAGACCTGCGGCATGCCAGGTTGACCCAGCGGTCAGCTGCGTCCGCTCGAGGAGGGCGATGTCGGACCAGCCGCGCCTTGCCATGCCATAGAGGATACCCGCACCGACGCATCCACCGCCAATGATCACTGCCCTTGCATATTTTTGCATCAGTTCGTTCCCACCTCGTCTGGCTTGCCTAACCAATCTCGGCTCGCTCGACAAGGTATCGAACGTCACGGGATCACAGCAGTCGCCTCGATCTCGACCAGAGCGTTGAGCTCGACCAGGCGCGTGACCTCGATCGTCGCCATCGCAGGATAGTATCTGCCGATGATCTCGCGATAGGCTCCGCCCAGGCCTTGCGGATCGGCTAGATATTGTTCGACAGAAATGACGTACCAGGTGAGCCGCACCAGATGTTCGGGTCCCGCTCCCCCCTCCTTCAGCACCGTCTTGATGTTGAGGAGTGTCTGGCGCACTTGCGGCACGAAGCCTTCAGGGAAGACGCCGTTCTCGTCCCAGCCGACAAGGCCGCCGGTGAAGACCAGCCGGCCTTCCGCCAATATGCCGTTGGCATAGCCTTTGGGCCGCGGCCAGCCGGGTGGCTGCAGGATGCGATGCAAAGGCGATGCGCCCACATGCTTTTTCACGTCGTTCATGTCAGGCGCTTCCTTCATTCAGCGCATGGCGTTTCGGGCGCGCCTTGGCCTGCAATTCCATTTGCTTCTGCCGGATCCGTTCCTGCTCGCGGAAAGCCTGGTTGCGTCCCGGCAGATATTGTTTGGGCCAGCTCTGTTCCTTCGCGCCGTACCAGGCCTGTGCCTGATGAGCGAAATACGGGTTCCACAGATGCGGCCTGGCCAACGCCACGAGATCGGCGCGCCTGGTATGCAGGATGGTGTTGACTTGTCCGGGCTCCGTGATCGCACCGACCGCCATGGTCGCCATTTTCGGCACATTGCGGATCGCCTCGGCGAAGGGCACCTGATACATGCGGCCATAGACAGGCTTCTGGTCGGGCACCGTCTGGCCGGACGAGACATCGATCAGGTCGCAGCCCGCCTCGCGGAATTTCTCTGAGATGACGAAGAGATCGGCCTCGCTGACGCCGCCCGGCTTCCAGTCGGAGGCCGAGATGCGCACCGACATCGGCCGCCCCACGGGCCATGCCGCGCGCATCGCCCGGAATACTTCCAGCGGGAAGCGCAAGCGGTTCCCGATCGACCCGCCATATTCATCCTGCCGGCGATTTGTGAGCGGCGAAATGAACGACGCGAACAGATAGCCATGGGCACAGTGAAGCTCCAGCATGTCGAAGCCGGCGCGCGCGGCACGCTCGGTGGCCGAGACGAAATCTCGGCCGATGCGGTCCATACCGCCGCGGTCGAGTTCGGAAGGCAGCGGGCTGATCTCTTCGAAATAGGGAATGGGTGAGGCCGAAACCACGGGCCAGTTGTCTGCGGGCTCGGTCAGTGGATGATCAGCATCTTCCCAGCCCACTTGCGTCGAGCCCTTGCGGCCGGCATGGCCGAGCTGCATGCAGATTTGCGCGTGGGAATTGGCATGGACGAAATCGACGATGCGCTTCCATTGCGCTTCGTGCGCGTCGCTCCACAGGCCCGGGCAGCCGGGCGTGATCCGCGCATCAGGCGACGGACAGGTCATCTCGGCGAAGATGAGGCCCATTCCACCGAGAGCGTGCGAGCAGTAGTGCACGAGATGCCAGTCGGTCAGGTTGCCTTGTGCATCGGCCGAATATTGGGCCATGGGCGACATTACCACCCGGTTCTGAACCTCCATGTCGCGCAGGCGGAATTTGGTGAACATCGGCGTCGGCCGCGAGGCGCGGTAGTCATAGCCGGTCTCGCGGAAGTAGCGTTCGTACCATTCGGTGTCCGCCTTGGCGACGAAACCTGGATCGCGGATCAGGAGATTGTCGTAGGTGATGGTCTTCGCGCGGCACATGACCACCATGGCGAACTGCATCGGCTCCATGTCGAAGGAGCGATTCATATGTTCGAACCAGGCGAGCGACACATCGGCATTGTGCTGGACGATCTGGCAGGGCGTGCGGCGCGCCGCGTCATAGGCAGCGAAGGCTTGCTTCGCGCTCGAACTCGGCATGCTGGACCACCGCGTCGGACAAGCCGATGGCGCACTCCATGGCGAGCTTGGTGCCCGAGCCGATCGAGAAATGCGCCGAAGCCTTGGCATCGCCCAACAGCACGATGTTCTTGTGCGACCATTTCTCGCAGAAGATGCGCGGGAAGCGCCGCCAATACGAGCGGTTGAGCAGAAGCCCGTGTCCGTCGAGCTCCTGGCGGCAGAGCGCTTCGAGCTTGGTGCGTGAATCCTCTTCGTCGGTCTCCGTGAAGCCGTGGGCATGCCAGCAGGCCTCGTCCATTTCGAAGACCCAGGTCGATTTGCCTTTCTCATATTGATAGGTGTGGGCGCATATCACCCCATGCGGCGTCTGCTTGAAGAAATAATTGAACTCGCCCATGGGACGGGTTGAGCCCATCCAGCAGAAGCGGTTGGCCTTGAGCGACACGGTTGGCTGGAAATGCTCCTTGTAGTGCTCGCGGATCACCGAATTGATGCCGTCGGCCGCCACCACGATATCGGCCGATGAGCAGAGCTGTTCGATCTCTTCCGGATCGACCCGGCGGCTGAAGGTCAGATGAACGCCTTCCTCGCGGCAGCGCGCATGCAGAAGCTTGAGCAACGCGATCCGAGACAGGCCGCAGAACCCGTTGCCGCCGCAACGGGCCTCATGACCTTTGTAGTGGATCGCGACATCGTCCCAGTATGCAAATTTTTCACGGATGCGCGCATAGGATGGCGGATCGTGGCACAGGAACTCATCGAGCGTATCGTCGGAGAAGACGACACCGAAGCCGAAGGTGTCGTCATCCCGGTTCTGCTCGATGACCTCGATGTCCCAACGCGGCTTCGCCTTCTTGGTCAGAAGGGCGAAATAGAGGCCGCCAGGACCGCCGCCAATCACCTTGATCCGCATCGCTCAAGCTCCGGAGCGGCCTATTTGGCCGGATCCTTGGTCGACCATAATACCGGTCCGCCATCCTTTTCATATGCCATGCCCTTGGGATAGCTGATCGCCTCGAACTGCAGGCCCCAGGGTGCAGTGAAATAGAGGATCGACTGGCCGGCGGCCGGCCCTTGGTCGACCGGCAACGGCCCCATGAAGGTGCGAACATTGTTGGCCTTGAGGTAGTCGGCCGCAGCCTTGATGTCGTCGACATAGAAGGCGATATGATAGCCTCCGATATCGCTGTTCTTCGGCGTCATGTCCTTCTGGTCGGGCGAGGAATACTGGAAGAGCTCGATATTGGAGCCGTAGCCGCAGCGCACCACCGAGATCTGCTCGATCTTGGCACGCGGATTAACGTTGAGCAGATCCTGCATGAAGCTGCCCTTGTCGTCGGAGAAGGGGCCGAAGGTCATCGCATGCTGGCAGCCCAGCACATTGGTGAAGAAATCGAGCGCCTGCTTGATGTCGGGAACGGTGATGCCGGTATGATCATGGCCGCGCAGGCCAGGCAGCGAGCCCGCCATGGCCGGCGTGATGAGGCAGACGGCAAGCGATAAAGACGCGGCAAATTTCTTCAGCATGTGGCTTCCTCCGGGAAAGGCCGGTGCCAAGCCGGTCCCGTATAATGCGCGGGGCACCTCGAATTACTATAGAACTAAAATATTTTACGGACAATGCTTCAGGTCTAAAGTAACTTGGCTGGGTGGAGCACACCAGCCGCGGGAGCCGTTCTGTCAAATCGAAAAAGCTTTCCGCAAATGGGTAGAGGACGAGATCCGTAACCGAAGCGAAGGCAAATCACAGACTTTCCACCGTCTTCAGCGCCCCTTCGAGCACCGCACCATTCTCATCCTTGAGGGCGGCCTCGCGCAGGCGGCGCAGCCATTCGGCACCATCCTCGCGCGCTTCCAGGATCGGCAACGCCGACAGCACGCGGTCATAGCGCGAAAGACCCCGCGCATGGGTGTCGCTGTAGCCTTTGATCAGCCGGCGGCAGCGCAGCAGCTCGACGCCAAGATCGTAGTTCACCCGCGCAAGCCTTTCTGTTTCGGCGAGCCAACGTGTGAGATGGGTTTGCTCCACCTCATGGCGCAACAGCTGGCGGCGAAAACGCCTGACCCCGCCCAGCACATAAAGTGTGGTGAACCAGAAGATGGAATCGCTACGCAGATGGTGCCCGCGATTGACCATGCGGTCCAGCGCTCTGAAGAGGCGCGGCCGATTCTCGATGAAACGACCGAGGCGCTTCGGCAGCATGCCGCAGACTTCCTCCATGCGCGGATGCATGAATTCGGTGAGCTTCAGAATCTGCTCCTCGCTGACCCTGACCTCATCGCGCACCCGGTCGAAGCGCTGGCTTTGTGTTTTTATCCGCGCTACCCGGATCACATCGTCATAGGCCATCGCATTGGCGATATATTTCGCGGCTTCCAGGGTGAGGGCGCGGCCTTTGCCGTCGCCGCCAAGATCGTGATCGAGGGCAGCGATCCTGACCAGCCGGCCAAGATATTCTTCGCCATAGGCAAGGTCCTGGAACTCGACGACCTTGGCGAGGCCGGCGCGGGCCATCTCGCGCACATCCGCCGGCATCTCATCATCGATACGCTCGAGGAAATCGCGGTAATGTAGGGCGAGCCTGGCAGGGCCTTCGGGCATGCGGGGACCGATCGCGGACTCTGCTTCGATCGGCGTCGCTGAGACCGGCATCAGAGCGGCATCGTAAGCCTCGCGAAATGCCCGGAGACTCGCCGCGATGCCCTTGCCGCCGCTCTTGATCGTCGCCTCGTAACTGTCGCGGCTGAAGGGCAGGACGGAAGCTGCCGCAAGCGCCCCGAACAGGCTTGCCGAAATGACACTGCCATTGCGGGCCGCGATCTCCTCGAGATCGGCGGCGACGAAGCGGCGCGATGTCCTGCGCGCCGTCTCGATGACGGCGGCACCATCGCTTATTCCGTTTCCGGGGGCTGACTTCTCCGATACCGCATAGGCGCGGTGCGAGGAGGCGATAAGGGTAGTGCGCTCGGGCGTCACCAGACCGCGCATCATCGCGCGGCCCGCTTCCATGAGCTCGGCCGCAAGCACGATATCCACATCGCCGGGGGACGGCATGAGGGCGAGCACCGGGGTCTTGCCGCGATCGGGCACCATCTCGATATAATAGATCGTGGCGCCGGTGCGCTGCGCCACACCCGGGACCGAGGTCGCCTGCGCATACCAGCCGTTTGCTTCTGCGAGATGGACGATCCAATCCGTGACCACGCCGCCGCCCTGCCCCCCAACCGCGAGGATCGCAAGCTTGATGATCTGGTTCTGGCCCGGCAGCTGCATATTCACGGAGCTGGCCTCACTTTGGCGAAGCCGAGCGACTTGCTGTCACGCCGCTCCTGCAGCCAGGAAATCACCGCATTGCGCAGGCGCGCCAGAAACAGGTCGACTTTGCTCGGATTGCTGATGACGTCGGCACGATAGAAGGACGGGCAGAGGACCGCCGCATCGGCAACCTCGCCGCAGTTGCCGCAACCGACACAGGACTGGTCGATCGAGGCCACGGGATCGTCACGCAAGGGATCGTCGAGCTTCTTCACGCTGAGCGAGGGACAGCCTGACAGTCTGATGCAGGCATGATCGCCAGTGCAGACATCCTCATCGACGCCGAAGCGCGGCTTTACGACCCGCTTGCCGTCTCGGACAGCCTTGTTGAAAAGCGGCTTCTCACGCCTTTGCTTGTTGAGCATGCATTCCGATGAGGCGACGATGACCTTCGGGCCTTTCTCCTTCGTGGTCAGCGCCTCGCGTAGCGTGTCACGCATGCGACCGACATCGTAGGTCGGGTCGATCCGGCGCACCCAGTTGACGCCCACACCCCTGACCGCATCCTCGATCGGATGCCTGGTCGAGCGCGTCCTGTTGTTGGCACGTGATGACAATATGTCCTGCCCGCCGGTCGCCGCCGAATAGTAGTTGTCGACGACCAAAATGACGCCGTCGTTCTTGTTGAAGACGGCATTGCCGATGCCCGAAGCGAGACCATTGTGCCAGAAGCCGCCATCGCCCATGATGGCGATCGAGCGCTTCCTTGCCGGGACGTTGAAAGCCGAAGCGGAAGCCGGACCCAGGCCATAGCCCATGGTCGTCGCCCCGATATTGAAAGGCGGCATGATCGAGAACAAATGACAGCCGATATCGGCCGCGACGTGATGGGGCCCGAGCTCTTTCTCGACCAGCTTCATGGCCGAGAAGATCGGCCGCTCCGGACAGCCGGTGCAGAAGCCGGGCGGACGCATCGGCACCACCTGCGCAAGATGCGAGACATCGGGCAGGGCCGTCGGCGCATTGGGCAAACGGATTTTGGCGGTGAGAAGCTCCGGCGCGTGGTCACGCAGGAAGCCCGAGAGGCCGTCAAGCATCACCTGACCGGTATATTCGCCCGCCATGGGCAGGAAATCCTTGCCATGGAGCCGTGTCGGCGCATTCGCTTTGTGCAGCATATGGCCGAACGCCTGCTCGAGATGGTCGGGCTGGCCTTCCTCGACGATCAGGACGGCCTCCTTGCCCTCGCAGAAGGCGAGGAATTCGTCATCGACCAGCGGATAGGTGACATTGAGTATATAGAGAGGCACCATCGAGGAGCCATAGAGATCGGCGAGGCCCAGACGCTGCAGTGCCCGGATCACGCCATTATACATTCCGCCTTGCAGCACGATGCCGACCTTGCCGCGCTTGGGCCCTGCTGTCTCATTGAGCTTGCGCGACTTGATGAACTCGACTGCCGCCGGCCAGCGCTTCTTGATCTTCTCCTGCTCATGCAGGAAGGAGGCGGGCGGCAGCACGATGCGCTGCGTATCGCGGCGCGGCGCCTCCAGCGCCTCCGCGACCGTCATGGCCGGACGCTGGTTGTCCTTGGCGATGAAGCGGCCATGCACATGGCAGGACCTGATCCTGACCTCCAGCATCACCGGCGTGTTGGTCGCTTCCGATAGCGCGAAGCCATTCTCCACCGCCTTTACGATCGCTTCCAGATTGGGCTTGGGATCGAGCAGCCAGATCTGCGACTTCATCGCGAAGGAATGGCTGCGCTCCTGCATGATGGAAGAGCCCTCGCCATAGTCCTCACCGACGATGATGAGGGCGCCGCCGGTGACACCGCCCGAGGAAAGATTGGCGAGGGCATCGGAGGCGACATTGGTGCCGACCGTCGATTTCCACGTCGCGGCCCCGCGAATGGGATAGTGCACCGATGCGGCGAGCGCCGCAGCCGCGGCCGCTTCGCTGGCGCTCGCTTCGAAATGGACGCCGAGCTCGCCCAATATGTCCTGCGCATCGGCGAGCACATCCATGAGATGGGAGATGGGCGCCCCTTGGTAGCCTACGACATAGCCGACGCCGCATTGAAGCAGCGCCTTGGTGATGGCGAGAATGCCTTCGCCGCGGAATTCCTCGCCGGCGCCGATCTTCAGCTGCTGGACTTCTCTTGCGAAGGATCGTTCGGCCATGATCGCCTCCGTCAAGCCTGGTTCATGTTCTGCAGCATCTTGTGCAGGACCGATATGAAGCTCTCGTATTCGGACTCGCTGACGCCATTGAAGGCCCCCGAATAGCGCCGGTACATGGAAGGCCAGAACTGCGCGAAGAGCTGGCGACCCTTCTCGGTCAGATAGACTTCACGCACGCGCAGGTCCTCCTTACGCGGCCGGCTTTTGATCAATCCCTGCTCTTCCATTGCATCGAGCGTGCGGCTCATGGTCGACTGCTCGGTGATCGTATGGAGCGCGAGGTCGTTCGCCGTCATGCCGGGCGTGATCGTGAGTACGGCGAGAGTGCGCATCTTCGCGGTGGTGAGATCGAAGGGCTTGAGCGCCTCTTGCATGTCCGCGGTCCACCGTGCCGAGATGCGGTTGATGAGATAGGGGGCGAAATGATTGAGCCCGATCTCGCCAATCGAAGGTATGGCCTCCTGATCGGCGTTGACCGGCTTGAGCAAGGCAGTTCCGAAGCGCCCGACCATGGTGATTACCTCAAAGCTTGCGCCAGCATGAAGCCCGAGCCGCCGCCTAGGCCGGCGCCGGGATGAGTAGATGCGCCAATATGATAAAGATTGGGAATGAATGTGCGGTGATTGACGGTGGACTTGAACGGCCGCCACAGGAATGACTGATCTAGGCCGCAGAAGCCCCCGTAAGGATCGCCGCCGACGAGATTGATGTTCAGTCTTTCGAGATCGGCCGGGGAATAGGCCGTACGCGCGAGCTTGATGGCGCCGAAATCATTGATGTGCCGCGCGAGGATCGCCTCGATGCGATCGGCATAGGCTTCACGCACGGTGTCGTTCCAGACGCCGTCCGCCGGCACGACGATCTTGCCCGCCGCATCGCCTTTCAGATGCCGCGGTGCTTCCGGCAATTGCAGCCACAATATGCCAGCGCCTTCGGGACAACGGCTCGGATCGAGGGCATGCGGTTGGCCGACGCAGATTGTCGGCACTTCCGGCAGCACGCCGCGTTCGGCTTCATTTGCCGCCTTCGACACGCCGTCGAGGCCCGGCGTCAGATGCAGGAGCGCCACTTTCTCGAGACCCGCCGAGCGCCATTGAGGAGGCGATCTCAACGCATAGTGGAGCTGGAAATTGCCTTTGCCATAGCGGTAATTGCGCACCGCGCCCGCAATCTCAGCCGGCAGCGTCCAGGCCTTCAGCAGTCGGTCATAGAGCTGGTTCGGCGTGACCGAGCAGATGACGCCGGAACGTGCGACGATTTCACTGCCGTCGGCAAGCTTCACGCCACGTGCCGTGCCGCCCGCAGCGGAAAGAACGGAGATGACGTCGGCGTTGGTGCGGATCTCGCCACCCGTTTCGCGAATGAGGCTTGTGAAGGCATCGAGCAGTTTCCGTCCGCCGCCTTTGACAATGGGCGCGCCCGCCGCTTCGAGCGCAAAAGCGATCACCTTCGCCATTTGCGCCGAATAGGCGCTCTCCGGCGAAAGACCGGTATGCAGCACCCAGGGCGCCCAGAGTGCGTGGGCGACATCCGACCGGTAGTTCGATTCGAGCCAAGCGCGCGCCGTGGTGAGAGCCTCGCCGAAGAATTGCGCCAGATGCCGCGGTCCGCGCCGCCAGCTTTCGCGCGCCAGCAGCCTGGCGGTCGACCAGCTCCACAACTGCCCGCCGAGAAGAGCGAAGAGCAAAGGCGCGTTCTGCTCGACCGCGCCGACATCGGCGAGATGCTGGGCGCCGTCGCCCGGGCTGAGCTTGTCGAGGGCCGCGCCATTGTCGGCACGCTTCATGCTGACGACGGCCGAGCGCCCGTCCGGCAGGAGCACGCCCGAGGGATGATCGCTGTGGCAGAATTCGAGCCCATGCTTGCCGAGATGGGACGCCAGTGCCGCATAGCCCGGCGATGTGATGAAGAGGACGAAGGTCGTCGCCATCACATCGTGGATGAAGCCCGGTGCTGTGATCTCCTCGGTCCGGATGCAGCCGCCGATGCGATCATTCCGCTCGCACATCAACACGCGTTTGCCGCTCTTGCCAAGCATCGCCGCGGCCACCAGGGCATTGATGCCGCTGCCTATGATCACATAGTCAGGGTCGGACATGTTCCTCGTGACATTCCATCATCGGCCGTCAAGCTTCGATAGTGCTTCACCGCGCCACCAGCGCCAGGACGCGCAACGGACTGCCCGTGCCGTTCCGGATCTTGAGTGGCGCCGCAATGAGAATGGCGCCCTTGGGCGGCAGCTTGTCGAGATTGCACAGGCTCGCAAGACCATAGCGGTTCGACTTGTGCATCAGATTGTGCGCAGGAAAGGGCGGCGTCATGCCGCCGGCAGCGCCGGCATCAGTGCCGACCGTCTCGCTGCCCCAGCCAATGGCGCCTTTCGACAGGATATATTCGATGCAGTCGACGGTCGGTCCCGGCGAATGCGGGCCCTTGTCGTCAGCATTGAGAAAATCCTTCTCGCTGCCATTGCGGCGATACCAATCGGTGCGCATCAACACCCAGGTGCCCTTGGCGATGTCGCCATGCTTCTTCTCCCAGGCGCGTACGCCAGCGGCCGAGAGCAGGAAATCCGGATTTTTCTTCACCTCGGCGCTGCAATCGATGACATTGACGGGCGCAACGAAGTTCTTGGGTGGAATCTTGTCGGTCGAGCCGTCGCTATAGTCCTTGCCGGTGATCCAATGGATCGGTGCATCGAAATGCGTGCCGGAATGCTCGCCGAGCTTGAGCCAGTTCCATGACCAGAAGGGGCCGTTCTGGTCATAGTTGGAAATATTGTGGACCTCGACCGTGGGCGTGTTCTTGCCGATCTCGGGCGGCAGCTTGATGAGCGGCGTATCAGGCCCCAGCGGCGCCGTGAGGTCGACGACTTCCACGGCACTCGACAACAGGGCTTCGGCCAATGAACTCAAATCTTTCTGCGCCATGATTTCCTCCGCTGCGCCTCATTGTTGGGGGTCATCCTAGACGTAGTACTTGCAATTGCAAGTAAGACATGTCGCGTTTGCCTCGAACAGCGAAATCCCATGGACAGATTATATGCATATGCCAGTATGTTGGCGAGGGAGGGAAAACCAGCATGACCTATGACGCCATCATCCTAGGCAGCGGGCACAATGGTCTCGCCTGCGCCATCCATCTGGCGAAACGGGGCTGGAAGGTCGGCGTCTTCGAGCGCAACAAGGTGGCGGGCGGCGCCGTTCAGACACGCGAGGTGACGCTTCCCGGTTTCCGCCATGACCTCTTCGCCATGAATCTCGGGCTCTTTGCGGGTTCACCCTTCATGCGCGCGCATGGTGAGGCGCTGTTGCGGCACGGGCTGGCTTTCGCCGGGGCGAGCGAGTGCTTCGCCACGCCCTTCGCCGATGGGTCGTGGTTCGGCGTGTCGCAGGATATGGCAAAGAATGTTGCGCGCGCTCGCTCCTTCTCGGAAAAGGACGCCCAAAGCTGGCGCCGCATGAGCGAGGACTTCGGCAAGGATGCGCCGCATGTTTTCTCTTTGCTCGGCAGCCCGATGCCGTCGCGCGGTCTCGTTTCTATTGGCTGGAAGGCCTGGCGGGCGCGCGGACTTCCCTGGATCATCGACACGCTGAGGCTGCTCGTGTCGTCGCCGCGCGCGTTTCTCGACGCACATTTCGAATCCGACAAGATCAAGGCGACGCTAGCCGCCTGGGGGATGCATCTGGACTTTACTCCCGACATCGCGGGCGGCGCCCTCTTTCCCTATCTCGAAGCGATGGCCGACCAGAGCTTTGGCATGGCGCTGGGCAAGGGCGGAGCCGATGTCATGATCAAGGCCATGACAGGTTGTTTGAAGGAGCTTGGTGGCGAACTCCATCTCGATGCCGAGGTTGCCCGCATCGACAAGGCGAATGGCCGTGCCTCGGGCGTGACCGTCAAGGACGGACGAAGCTTCGCAGCCAGGCGCGCGGTGATTGCCAATGTCCTGCCGCAGATCGTCTTCGGAAGGCTCCTTGCCGGCGGCAGCGGCAACGCGGAAGCTGACCGGCAGATGACATCCTTCCGGCCAGGTCCAGGCACGATGATGATCCATGTCGCTTGCGACGGGCTTCCCGATTGGACAGCGGGCAAGGAGCTCCAGCGCTTCGCCTATGTCCATCTGGCGCCTTCGCTCGACATGATGAGCCGTGCCTATCATGAAGCGCTTGCAGGGCTGTTGCCGGGTGAGCCGGTTCTCGTCGTGGGCCAGCCGACTGCCATCGATCCAAGCCGTGCGCCAGAGGGCAAGCACGTTCTGTGGATCCAGGTGCGTGTGCTGCCGGCAATCATTCGCGATGATGCGGCAGACAAGATTGCCGGCCGCGACTGGGCAGAGATCAAGGACGCCTATGCCGATCGGATCCTCGCCATTCTCGAAAACTATGCCCCGGGCTTCTCCTCCAAGGTTCTGGGCCGGGCCGTGTTTTCGCCGTGCGATCTCGAAAACGAGAATCCCAATCTCCTGGGCGGCGACAATCTCGGCGGCAGCCATCATCTGAGCCAGAACTTCCTGTTCCGGCCGGCGCCCGGCTGGTCGCGCTACAGGACGCCGCTCGATGGCCTTTATCTTGTTGGCGCTTCAACCTGGCCCGGTGCCGGGGTCGGCGCCGGATCGGGCTTCATGCTGGCAAAGATGCTAGTGTGCTGAACGCGAGGTTCCTGATATCTAACCGCTATACCGACAGGAATTTCGCGTACAAAAGCACACTAGAATTATTAGATTTTCCAGTGTCCTTTCGAATCCGAAGTTCGCTCGGAAGACGCTGCGAGGTGATGCGAACTTCGGATTCGGGACACTAGCGTGACGATCTTGCAGCAGTTTTATTTTAGACCTAAAGTATCTAGCAAAGTGAATGCTCACGACAATAACAGGGCGACAGGGAGAGGAACATGACGACATCCAGACGCGATCTGTTGAAATTCGGTGCCTTTGGCGGCGCGGCGCTCTTTGCCGGGCTTTCCGTCAATGAGGTCTCGGCGCAAGGCTCCGAACTCACCATCGCCTACAATGTGAACCTGCCGTCATGGGATCCAACGGTTGGTCCCTCGGCCGTCAACCCGACGATCCAGGCGATCTATCAGTCGGTCTTCGACATGTATATCGCGCAGAATCCCGACCTCTCCTTCGCTCCGGGCCTCGTCACCAAATGGGGCTGGAACGACGACAAGACCAAGATCATGATGGAAGTGCGGGAGGGCGTCACCTGGCATGACGGTTCGCCCTTCACCGCAGAGGACGTCGCCTGGTCGCTCGAGCGCGCCGGCAAGCCCGAGACCGGCAATCCGATCCAGTTCGTGTGGGGCAAGATCGGCAACTTCAAGGTCGACGGCAATAAGATCACCGCCGATGTGAAGGAGTTCGAACCCGTCCTGTTCAAATGGATGTCGTTCCTGACGGGCTATGTGCGGCCCAAGACCTATTACGAGAAGGTGGGAGCGGAAGGCTTCGAAAAGGCGCCCATCGGCACTGGCCCCTATATGATGGAGAAATTCGAGCGCAACGCCTTCGTGCGTCTCAAGGCCAATCCGAACTACTGGGGCGGCAAGCCCAAATTCGAGACCGTCATCATCAAATTCGTGCCCGATGCCTCGAGCCGCGTCGCCGAGATCGAATCCGGCGCTTCACAAGTGACGCTCGAGATCCCGTATGACGAGTTCGACCGGCTCAAGGCCAAGGATGGGCTCGCCGGCATCACCACGCCGATCTCCGACATCGGAATGATCTTCCTCAACGACGTCGATGTGATGGTGGACAAGAATGTGCGCCTCGCTGCTCACCATGCGATCGACAAGAAGCTCATCATCGACCGCCTGCTCAACGGCTATGGCATCCCGATCGACACGCTCGAAACGCCGCAATATGCGGCCTATGACGGCTCGATCAAGGTCGGCTACGATGCGGAGAAGGCCAAGCAGCTGCTCGCCGCCTCGGGCTATAGCCCCGAAAAGCCGGTGAAGTTCAAGATCCAGACCACCAAGGGCTTCAAGCCCAAGGATTACGAGATGATCCAGGCGATCGTCGGCATGTGGCGCAAGGTCGGCATCGAGGCCGAGATCGAGATTTACGAGATCGCCAAGCACTATGAATTGCGCGCCGCCGACACTCTGACGCCGGCCGCCTTTTACAATTGGGGCAATGCCATCGGCGATCCCACCACCTCGACCGGCTTCGCCATGTTCGGACCAAGCCCGCATTCGGTCTGGGACTCCAAGGACCTGATCGACAAGATCCTGCCGCTGTGGGGCGAGAAGGACGAGACCAAGCGCATTGAGGGCTGGAAGGCGGTCGACAAATACATTGCCGAGGAAGGCTATGTCATTCCACTCCTGCAATATGTGCAGCCGATCGTGCATGTGAAGACGGTCAAGGTCACGCCGCATGTGTCGGGTGCGCTCTTGCCAGCTCTGATGTCCCCGGCTTAGCTTTCCCTCGCCCTGAGGTGCGACCCCGACCTCGAGCCGGGGGAGCCTCGAAGGGCATGCTGCAGCGCTCTCGCTTTATCCTGATGGGATGCTTCGAGGGCCGCTTCGCGGCCACCTCAGCATGAGGGACATTGAGAAATAGGCATGGGCCGAAACCTTCTGATCCGCCTCGGCTCGACTGTGGTCACGCTCTTTGGCGTGGCCCTTATCGTCTTCATCCTGGTGCGCGTCGTTCCCGGAAATCCGATCGCCATGATGCTGCCGCCCGGCGCCTCCGATGCCGACATCGCCCTGCTCACTGCTCACTACGGTCTAGACAAGCCGATCATGACGCAATTCTGGATCTGGCTAGGCCGTGCTCTCCATGGCGATTTCGGCACTTCCATCTCCCTGCGCCAGGACGTCATGGGACTGATCTTCGGCCGCCTGCCGGCGACGCTTGAGCTCGCGACACTGGCCCTCATCATCGCCGTGGCCTTGGGCGGCAGTCTTGCCGTCATCGCGGCGCGCTTTCGCGGCACGGCAGCCGAAACCGGAATCGATCTCTTCAATGGCGCAAGCCTCGCCATGCCGGATTTCCTCTGGGGCCTCGCGCTCATTCTGCTGTTCGGCGTCGCCATACCGATTTTCGCCATATCGGGGCGCGTCTCGCCGACCCTCGATCTGCCTTTTGTCACCGGCTTCTATCTCATTGAAAGCATCTTGCGCCTGCGTTTCGACATCTTCCTCGACCTCATGCGCCATATGCTGATGCCGGCCTTCGCACTGGCCCTTCCTTTGGCGGCGGTCGTCGCCCAGCTTCTCAAAACCTCGCTCAAGGAGGCGATGCAGCAGGACTATGTGATGCTCGCTCGCACCAAAGGCTTCTCCGAGACCCGCGTGCTCTTGTCTGAGGCCTTGCGCAACGCCGTCATCCCGACGCTGACGCTTGCCGGCGTGCAATTCACCTTCCTAATCGGGGGCACCGTCATCGTCGAGCGACTATTCTCCTACGAAGGTCTGGGCAACATGGCGATCGATGCTGTCATCAACCGCGACCTGCCTTTGATCCAGGGCATCATCCTCGTCTTTGCCCTGCTCTTCGTCGCCATCAATCGCCTTGTCGATCTGAGCTATGCGCTGCTCAATCCGAGGTTCCGGCATGGCTGAGGCGCGCGTCATCCAGGTGAGGTTCGTTCCGCGTCTGTGGCTGTCCGGGCTGTGGCTGGCGGTCGTCGCGCTTGCCGCCATCTTCGCACCCCTCATCACCCCGCATGATCCGCTGGCCCAGGATCTCATGCTCGGCAAATTGCCGCCGGTCTGGATCGCCGGCGCCGAGCCCGGCTATCTCCTCGGCACCGACAGCCTCGGCCGCGATGTGCTGTCGCGGCTGCTCTCGGCCGCCCGTCCGGCCCTCATCGTAGCGATCGGCGCCGGCTTCGCCTGCTGTCTCTCTGGCTCGGGGCTCGGGCTCATCGCCGGATTCTTCGGCGGCTGGAGTGACCGCATCATCTCGCGCATCGTCGACATCTGGATGGCCTTCCCGCCGGTCCTCCTCTCCATCCTTCTCGTCGCCTTCTTCAGCCCGAGCCTCACCTCGGTGATCCTCGCCATCGCCGTCATCGATTGGACGCGTTTCTGCCGCGTTGTGCGCGCCGAGACGATGCAGCAGCGCCGCATGGACTATGTCGAGAGTGCCCGCGCCATTGGCCGCACGACGACGGCCACTCTCATGGCGGAGGTCTTGCCCAATGTGCTGCCGGCCATTGCCGTGCTCCTGTCGCTTCAGATGGGCATTGCGGTGGTCGTCGAAGCTATCCTGTCCTACGTCAATCTCTCGGTCTCCACCGACCAGGCGACCTGGGGCAGCATGATCGCGGAAGGGCGTGGCATCGTCTATCAGGCCTGGTGGGTGCTGCTGTTCCCGATGATCGCTCTGTTTCTCACCGTCCTCGCCTTCAGCCAGTTCGGCGAGGGCCTGAAAGAGCGCTTCGATCCGGTGCTCAGATGACGGCCCCCTATCTCGAAATCAACAATCTCAGTGTCGCCTTGCGCGGTGGCGGCCGCCTGCTGCGCTCGGTCTCGCTCACCGTTCACCCGGGCGAGGTGCATGCGCTCGTCGGTGAATCGGGCGCCGGCAAGAGCATGATCGCCCGCGCCATCTTCGGCATCCTGCCGCCATCGATCGAGATCATCGAGGGCGGGGTGATGCTCGCCGGCGAGGACCCCGGGCGGATGGCCGAAGGTGCGCGCCGCCATTTCACCGGCAAACGTGCGGCCTTCATCCCACAGGACCCATTGACCGCGCTCAATCCTTCGAGGCGCATCGAGCAGCAAGTCTGCGACCGACTGATCCACATCCTTGGCATGAAACCGGCCGAAGCCCGTGTCCGCGCGGTCTCGCTCCTCGGCGAAGTGAGGATCGCCGAACCCGAGCGGGTGATGCGGCTCTACCCGCATGAGCTTTCGGGCGGCATGCGACAGCGCGTGCTGATCGCCTCGGCCTTCGGCGCCGAACACCGCCTGATCGTAGCCGATGAACCGACGACGGCGCTTGATGTCACCGTGCAGAAGCAGATACTCGAGCTGATCGCAGCGATGCAGGCCCGCCACGGCACCGCCCTCCTCTTCATCACCCACAATCTGGGCGTCGTCGCAAAGCTCTGCCAGCGGGCGACGGTCCTCTATGCCGGCAAGGTCGTGGAGCAGGCGCCCGTCGCCGAGCTCTTTGCCAGTCCAAAGCACGCTTATACGCGCGCTCTAATGGCGGCGACCCCGCGCTATGACCGGCCGGAAGAGTCGCTGAAGCCGGCTTCGCCGGAGCTCATCTCCGCTCTCGCGCGTGAAGTCGCCGACACCGACGACGCCTGGATGAAAGGCCGCGTCCATGGCTGATTCCCTGTTCGACGTCAGCGACCTCAATCTGTCCTTGCCGGACACGGCGGCAAAGCCGTTGCTGGGCGCGGCACCGCGCATCGCAATTCTCAAGGGCCTGAGCTTCACACTCGCCGAAGGCGCGATCACCGGCATCGTCGGGGAATCGGGGTCGGGCAAGACTTCCCTGGGACGGACTTTGATCCGTCTGCTCAAGCCTGACTCCGGTCGTATCCTGTTTGCCGGTCGCGACATTGCCGGCCTCGACGATGATGAGATGCGTCCCTTGCGCCGCGACCTCCAGATTATCTTCCAGGACCCTTTCTCATCGCTCAATCCACGCAAGACGGTCGGAGCCATCGTCGCATCGCCGCTTCTGCTGCATGGTGTCGCGAAGGACAGAGATGAGGCGCGCAGGCTCGCAGCCGACGCGCTGGCGCAGGTGGGACTCTCCGCCACCTTCCTCTCGCGCTATCCGCATGAATTGTCGGGCGGCCAGCGCCAGCGTGTCGGCATCGTCCGCGCCGTGGCACTGAAGCCGCGCTTCATCCTGGCGGACGAGATCGTTTCCGGCCTCGATGTATCGAACCAAGCTCAGATTCTCGATCTCCTCATGAATTTGAAGGCGCGGATGAACTTCACCATGGCCTTCATCAGTCACGATCTCTCGGTGGTGCGCCGGCTCTGCGATCGCGTGATCGTCATGCGCCGCGGCGAGATCGTCGAGGAGGCCGATACCGCCACGCTGTTCGACCGACCGCAACATGCCTATACAAGGCTCCTGCGCGACTGCATTCCTCTGCCGGAAGTCAGTACCGGATGGCTTAGAGAGCTGTAACCATGGAAACCTATATCGTCGATTTCATTCGCACGCCGATTGGGCGCTATGGCGGTGTCTTGTCTTCGGTGCGTACCGATGATCTCGCGGCACTTCCCATCCGCACGCTCGCCGAGCGCCACAAGACCATCGATACTTCGGCGATCGATGAGGTTATCCTCGGCTGCGCCAACCAGGCGGGTGAAGACAACCGCAATGTCTCCCGCATGGCGGCATTGCTGGCGGGCTTGCCCGAGACCGTTCCGGCGATGACGATTAACCGGCTCTGCGCCTCGGGGCTCGATGCGGTCATTGCCGCGGCACGGCAGATCAAGACAGGTGAGGCCGATCTCGTGATCGCGGGCGGCGTCGAATCGATGTCGCGGGCACCTTTCGTGATGCCCAAGGCTGAAACAGCCTTCGCCCGCACCGCCGAAATCCACGATACGACCATCGGCTGGCGCTTCGTCAATCCGCTGATCAAGGCGCAATATGGCGTCGACTCCATGCCGGAGACGGCAGAGAACGTCGCCGCCGAGCATCAAATCTCGCGAACCGACCAGGATGCCTATGCGGCGCAGAGCCAGGCGCGCGCAGTTAAAGCGCAAGAGAATGGCCGTTTCGCGCAAGAGATCGTCGCCGTGAAGATAGCGCAAAAGAAAGGCGAGGCCCTGTCGGTCACAACCGATGAACATCCTCGTGCCGGCACGACCGTCGAGATGCTCGCCAGGTTGCCCACACCTTTCCGCAAAGACGGCACGGTGACTGCCGGCAATTCATCGGGCATCAATGACGGCGCAGCTGCTTTGCTGCTGGCTTCCGAGAAAGCCGTCGTGAAATACGGGCTGGCACCCCTCGCGCGCATTTCGGGTGCGGCAAGCGCCGGCATTGCGCCGCGCATCATGGGCATGGGCCCTGTACCTGCGGTCGGCAAACTGCTCGAGCGGCAGAAGCTCAAGCTCTCGGATTTCGGCGTCATCGAGCTCAACGAGGCTTTTGCGGCGCAGGTCCTCGCCGTGACCAGAGCACTCGGCCTGAATGCAGCGGATGAGAATTTCAATCCGAATGGCGGCGCCATCGCGCTTGGCCATCCGCTGGGCGCCTCGGGAGCGCGTATCGCGGGCACCGCGGCGCTCGAGCTCAAGCGCCGCAACGCCAGGCGTGCGCTGGTGACACTCTGCGTCGGCGTCGGCCAGGGTGTCGCGTTGGCGATCGAGGCGGCTTGAGTTACAGCATGATCCGGAAAAGTGGAAACCGGTTTTCCGAAAAGATCATGCTCAAACAAAAAGATAAAGCGTGATGGCGACTCTACCTAAAGCCATCACGCTTTAGCCCAGCACTTCGTTCACCGCGTCTTTAGTGGCGATAACGATCTGATCGGCTTCCCCGGTCGTGAGGCAAAGGGGCGGCGCGAAGCCGATGATGTCGCCCTGCGGCATGGCCCGGGCAATGACCTTGCGGCGCAGGAGGGCGGCCGTCACCGCGGCCCCGATCTTCTTCATGGGATCGAAGAGACGGCGAGAGGCCTTGTCCTCGACGAGCTCGACCGCGGCGAGCAGTCCCTCGCCCCTCACCTCACCGACATGCGGGTGATCTGACAGAGCCTTGCTCAATTCGGCCTTGAGATAGGCGCCGGTGGTCTTCGCATTGTCGATGAGCTTCAGCCTGTCGATGAGCTCGAGATTGGCGATGCCGGCGGCGGCACCGATCGGATGCGCCGAATAGGTCCAGCCATGGCCGAGCGGCCCGAACTCATCGTTGCCCTGCTCCAGCACTTTCCACATCCTCTGCGAGACGATCGAACCTGAAAGCGGCGCATAGGCCGAGGTCAATCCTTTGGCGATGGTGATGAGGTCGGGCGTCATCGCATAGTGATCGGAGCCGAACATGCTGCCGAGCCGGCCGAAGCCCGTCACCACTTCATCGGCGATCAGCAGGACGTCATGCGCGCTGAGCACCTTTTGTATTGCTGCCCAATAGCCCTTGGGCGGCGGCACGATGCCCCCGGTGCCGAGCACCGGCTCGCCAATGAAGGCCGCGACCGTTTCCGCGCCCTCCTTGCGGATGAGCTTGTCGAGCTTATCGGCGCAGAATTGCGCGAATTCCTCCTCGCTCATCTGCGCATCCTTGCGGCGATAATAGTAAGGCGCTTCGGTATGGATCACCTGGGCGAGCGGCAGATCGAAATGCTTGTGGAAGATCTCGAGCCCGGTGAGAGAACCGGTCATGAGCCCCGAGCCGTGATAGCCGCGCCAGCGTGAGATGATCTTCTTCTTTTTCGGCCGCTTCAGGATGTTGTTGTAGTACCAGACAAGCTTAACGTTAGTCTCATTCGCGTCCGACCCGCCAAGTCCGAAATAGACGCGCGACATGCCCTTGGGCGCCCGGTCGATGACCATCTTGGCAAGCGTGATCGAGGCCTCGCTGCCGTGGCCCGCATAGGAATGATAGTAGGCAAGCTCCTTCGCCTGGCGGGCAATGGCGTCCGCCACTTCCATCCGGCCATAACCGATATTGACGCAATAGAGTCCGGCGAAGCCATCGAGCAGGCGATTGCCGTCGCGATCGATGATATGGGAGCCCTCGCCGCCGGTGACGATGCGGCCTTGCATTTCGCCACGCGCGAACTGGCCGAGATGGGTCGAGGGATGGAAGAAATGCTCGCGATCCCATTGGTCGAGTTGCGTGTTGCGCAGCATGTTGCCTCCTAAATGACGATCGGCCCGGTCTGAAGCTTGGTCAGCACCTCGGGCCCGTTCTCGCTCAGCAATACTGTATTGGACAGAAAGTCGTCACCCTGCCCGCTGCCCATCAGCCATGACAGGATGTGAAAGCTCATTCCGGTCCTGATTTCGAGGTCGGAGTCGCGCCTGAGGCCGGTGACGCTGTTGCCTCCGGTCCATGACGGCGGCTGGCCGATGCCGACGCAATAGCCGCAATGATGCCGCCGGTAATGAGCAAGACCGGCCTCATCGACGACCTTCTGCCACGCGGCATAGACGGCCTTCGCGGGCGTTCCGGGCCGGATCGCTTTGACGACCGCATCGAAAGCCTGCCGCACGATCGCAGCGATCTTCGCATCCGCATCGCGCATGGCGCCGATATGGACGAGGCGCCCGAGTGGCGCGTGATAGCGCGACACGCAACCAGAGAGCTCGAGGAAGACGGGTTCGCCCCTCTTGAAATGTCCGTCGCCCCAGGTCGCGTGTTCTTCGCCGAGCCTGTTGCCCGGACGGATGAAGGGGCCGAAGCCCGGCGGATGGCCGCCGGCCTTGATCATCGCCGCCATGCATGAAGCCGCGACATCGCTTTCGCGCGCGCCATCGGTAATGGCGGCGATGGCCGCTTGCGCCGCTCTGTCACTGATTTGGGCGGCGCGGCGCATCAGCACCTGCTCTTCGGCGCTCTTCGTAAGCCGCAGTCCGTCGGCAAGGCCGGTGATATCCGACCACGCCGCCGAGACCTGATCTTGCACCGAGGACGCAAGCCCGAAGCTCAGGCCCGATGTCCAATATTCAAGACCGATTCTCCCGTTGGCGAGCTTCAGATCCTTCACCACCCGGGCTGTCATGTCGGCTGCGGTCTCGCCATCGCTGTGGCCGCGGAAGTCGGCCGATCGGACTTGCTTCTCGACCGAGACGCGTTCCATCGCACGGGTGACGAGGACATTCCTGCCGGTGAGCGGTACGATGAGCAGGTGCGGCGCAAAATAGCCCCAATGATCGAGGCCGGTCAGATAGAAGACATTTTCCGGCGACGCGAAGATAGCGGCGTCGAGCTTGCGCTCTGCAAGCTTCTGCCGCACCCGCGCAAGCCTTGCATCGATCTCGCCATCGCTGAAGGGATTGTCATGCATGGCCGCCTCAATCGACCACGATCAGCTCGCGAGCCACATCGCACAGGCGCTCGCCGCCTCTATCGGTAACAGCGAAGGATTCCGAGATGGCGACGCCGAAATCCTCAAGCCACACGCCCGACTGGATGTGGAAGCACATGCCGGCCTTGAGCTCGGTCTCATCCCCCGGTCTCAGCGACACGGTGCGCTCGCCCCAATCGGGCGGATAGGAAAGACCGACCGAATAGCCGACCCGGCTTTCCTTCTTGAGGCCATGTTTGCGCAATACGGCCTGCCAGGCGGCTTCGACCGCCGCCGCCGTGTTTCCGCTCTTCGCCATGGCCAGACCGGCATCCACCCCTTCGACAACCGCTTTGGCGACGTCGCTGATCTTTTGCGGCGCCTTGCCGAGATGCATGGTGCGGGTCAGGGGCGCGTGATAGCGCCGACGCGCGCCTGCGATCTCGAGCATCACCAGGCCAGATTTGGGCAAGGGGTCGTCAGTCCAGGTCAGATGCGGCGTGCTGGTGCCTTCGCCGACCGGCATCAAAGGGCAAATGGCGGCATAGTCGCCGCCAATGCCGGCAACGCCCATGGTCTGGGCGTGATAGATCTCGGCGATCACATGATATTGCGGCACGCCGGGCTTCATCTTGGCGATGGCGCTGTTCATTGCATGGGTGCAGATGCGGCCCGCCTCACGCATGAAGCGGAGCTCGGCCTCGGACTTGACGAGGCGAGCCCAATTGACGAGGTCGCCGTTGTTGCTGAATTCGCGCTTCGGGGAGTCCCTTGGTCAGATGCGCGTGGCAGCGCGCGGTATAGTAGTGTGCGTCCATCTCGACGCCGATGCGCGCCTTGACCCAGCCGCGGGCGCGGATGAGCTCGGCAAGCTCGTCATAAGGATGGCCGATCGGGTGCTGGATCAGTTTCTCGGAGAAGGGAATGATATTGCGGCCCGGCAGATAGGTGGTGAAATGGGCGCTCCTGGTATCCTGGGCGCGGCCGAACCAGATCGGCGTTTCTTCTTCGCGATGCACCAGCACGCATTGCGGCACATAGAATGACCAGCCGTCGAAGCCGGTGAGCCAGCACATATTGGCGGGATCCTGGCAGACGATGAGGTCGAAGCCCGCTTTCTCCATGCGAGCTTTGACCTCGGCTAACCGGTGCGCATATTCCGCGCGGGAGAATGGCGTGTTCACTAGTGTCCTGAATCCGAAGTTCGCATTACCTCGCAGCGCCTTCCGAGCGAACTTCGGATTCGAAAGGACACTAGATATTCAATGATTCCAGTGTGCTTTTGAACGCGAAGTTCCTGTCGGTATGGCCGGCCAGATATCAGGAACTTCGCGTTCAGCACACTTGGGCCTCTTCAGCTCTTGATCATGGTGCCGACGCCGGCGCGTTGCGCTGAGGCATAGGCATGCGATGCGATGGCAGTGTCCTGCGCGCCGGTGCCGGTCAGATCGCAAATGGTGATGGCGCTTTCCAATGTGCGGCCGGGATGAAGTCCGGCAATGATCTGGCCGAGTTCGGGCGGTGTCGAGCTTGTCATAAGGCCGGCGCTGCGCGCGGCGCGCAATTCGCCAAGTGCCGCAGCCTGGGCAATCCGGTCGCAAACATAGAGATCGGCAAGCGCTGTCGCGCGCGGATCGATCTCGTTCTTGCCTGGCTGGTCCGAGCCCATGGCGGTGATATGCAGGCCCTTATGCAGCCATTCGGCGCGCAGGATCGGCTTTTTCGCCGATGTCGTCGTGGCCACGAGTTGCGCCTCACCGACAGCCTGCGCCGCATCCGTCACCACTTCCGCCGTGACCGGAAGCGCCTTGGCGATGTCACTGGCGCAGGCTTGCGCCTTGGTCTTGTCGCGGCCCCAGACCAGTACCCGCTTGAACGGCCGCACCAGATGGGCGGCAATGATCTGTAAGCGCGCCTGTACGCCGGTGCCCAGCACCGCCGCGGTCTCGATCGTTTTCGGCGCCAGATATCTGGCGGCGACGGCACCTGCGGCCGCGGTGCGAATGTCGGTCAGATAACCATTGTCGAGCAGAAGTGCGGTGACCAGCCCCGTCTTTGCCGAAAACAGGATCATCAAGCCATTGAGGCTGGGCAGGCCGATCTTCGGATTGTCGAAGAAGCCCGGACTCACCTTGATGGCGAAATTGTCGAAGCCTGGAAGATAGGCGGTCTTCACATCGACCTCGCCATGGGAATCCTCGATCTCCATCGACAGGATCGGCGGCATGATGACTTTGCCCGACGCGAGGAGCCGGAATGCTTCTTCGACAACGGCGAGAGCTTGCGCATCGAGCGTTACGGCGCGCCGCAGGTCTTTCTCGGTAAGGATCGCAATATCGGCCATGTCTATCCTTTCACCAGGCGATCGCCGAGCTTCACCGGCTCGCCGCGAGCAATCGTCATGAACTGCTCCATATCGACATTCTGCCCGGAGATGATCATGGCGGTGGGCCCGTCGAGCCTGAGCTTGCCGGCGAGGAGCGCTGCGATGCCGACCGCACCCGCACCTTCAGCGACGAGGCGTTCCTTGAGGAAGAGCGCCCGCATGCCGCGATAGATCTCTTCTTCGCTCACCAACAGCGCTTCATCGACATATCTGCGGCAAAGATCGAAGGTCCATTGATTGGCAAGACCAATGCCGCCGCCAAGTGAGTTGGCGAGCGAAGGAAGTTCGGTAACGGAGACCGGATGCCCAGCCTTGAGGCTCTGATGCATGGCGGCACCCGCTTCCATGCTGACGCCGGTGATGCGGATGGAAGGCTTGAGCGCCTTGGCGGCGAAGGCAACGCCGCCAATGAGCCCGCCTCCCGACAAGGGCACGACGATTTGGGTGAGATCGGGCCGTTCGCCGATGAGCTCGAGCGCGATCGTCGCCTGGCCCAGGATCACGTCGCGATGATCGAAGGGAGAGATGTCGGTGTAGGAGTTCTCGCGCACCAGGCGCTCGGCCTCCTGCTGCGCATCGTCCTGGCTGCTGCCGCAACGCGCCACTGTCGCGCCCAACGCAGCGATCGCATCTGCTTTCGACTGCGGCACGAGATTGGACAGGCAGATGGTGGCGGGGACGCCCAAACGGTTTGCGGCATAAGCGACCGCCCGCCCGTGATTGCCGGTCGAACAGCACACGACACCACGCCGCCTGGCCGTATCATCGAGACTGAGCAACGCATGGGCGGCCCCTCTTATTTTGAAGGCGCCAATAGGTTGAAGCGTTTCGAGCTTGAGCAGGAGAGGATGGGGTTGATCGGCGCCGATCGCCTTCCCCTCGATGAGCGGAGTTTTTCTGGCCAGCCCGGCAATGAGGCTATGAGCCTCCATGACCTCGGCAAGAGCAAAACCCATCGAACCTCTCGAATGTGCACAACACTTATGGCGAATAGCCTGGCACACGCCAAAATCAGTTTATTTTGGTCTAAACTACATCCTCCCTTGCAGCATGTCCAGATAAGATGTATACAACATGGGCGTACCCGGCAGGAAACCAAAGCACATTCGTTCAAGACCGGGACTAAATTCGCGATTGTTTCAGGGAGAAACGCATGTCCAGATTGATTCTCACCCGCCGTCATTTGCTGAAGGGAACCGCTGGCCTGGCGCTGGCGGCATCGGCGTTCTCTTTCGCTTCCCCGGCTTTTGCCGAAACCACGCTCGAACGCGCCAAGGCGCAGGGCTTCATTCGTATCGGTTTCGCCAACGAGGCGCCCTTCGGCTATGCGACACCCGACGGCAAGCTCACCGGCGAGGCGCCGGAAGTCGCGCGCGCCGTGCTCGCGAAAATCGGCGTTCCGCAAGTCGACGGCGTTCTGACCGAATTCGGATCGCTCATCCCCGGGCTCAAGGCCGGCCGTTTCGACATCATCGCCGCCGGCATGTTCATCAATCCCAAGCGCTGCAAGGAGATCGCCTTCTCCGGGCCCTCTTACGGCATCGGTCAGGCGATGCTGGTCAAGAAAGGCAATCCGAAGGGCGTCAAGGATTATACGACCTTCAAGGAAAACTCCGCGCTCAAGCTCGCGGTCATGGCGGGCGCCGTCGAGAGCGGCTATGCCAAGGACGCCGGCGTCGCCCAGGACCAGTTGGTGGTCCTGCCCGATCAGTCAAGCCTGATTGCCGCCGTGCAGTCGGGTCGCGTCGATGGCGCGGTTTTGACCGCTCTCTCGATTGCCGAGATGGCCAAGAAGGGCGAAGGCGTCGAATCGACCACCCCCTTCGGCGAGGTCGCCGGCAAATCGGTCAAGGGCCATGGCGGCTTCGGCTTCCGCAAGGAAGACGCCGATCTCCTTAAGGCCTTCAACAAGGAGCTCAAGGCTTTCATCGGCACGCCGGAACATCTGGCTCTGGTGACGCCGCTTGGTTTCGGCAAGGACTATCTGCCGAACAAGACGACGGAGCAGCTCTGCAAGGGTGAATAGACTCTGCTGCGGAAACCGGGGATCCGCGTCTGAGCTGGGAGGCGCGGCGGCACAGAGCGCCGCCCGCCTTCTCAAGAACTCTCATCGGGAAAGGCCAAGCGCATGGGCATTCGCACGCTCATCGTCATGCTGGTGGCATCACTGCTGGTGATTGCCCTACTGGCGACGCTGCCAGCCTATAGCCTGTTTCTGCCGCAACTGATCGAGGGCGCGGTGCTGACGGCTAAGATCACCGTGCTCGCCGCCCTCCTTGCCGTTGTCATGGGCGTGCTCGCCGCACTCGGCAAGCTCTACGGCCCGCCGCCGGTACGCTGGCTCGCCAATATCTATATCGAGATCTTCCGCGGCACATCCGCCCTGGTTCAACTGTTCTGGCTTTTTTTTGTCCTGCCGCAATTCGGCCTCAGCCTGGACGCCTTCACCGTCGCCGTGCTGGCGCTTGGCCTGAATATCGGGGCCTATGGCGCCGAATGTGCCCGCGGCGCCATCACATCGGTGGCGCGCGGCCAGTGGGAAGCGGCAACGGCACTCAATATGACGCGCGGCCAGATGCTGCGCCGGATCATCCTGCCGCAAGCCTTCATCGCCATGATCCCGCCCTGGGGCAATCTCTTCATCGAGCTTTTGAAGTCGACGGCGCTCGTATCGCTCATCACCTTGTCGGATCTCGCTTTCAAGGCCCAGCAGATGAACCAGACGACCATGAAGACGATCCCGATCTTCACCCTCGTCCTTCTCATCTATCTGGCCATGTCGCTCGTCATCACCATTGGCATGCGATACCTTGAGGGGCGCACGTCGCGCGGCCTGGCGCGCGGGAGGACTGTGTGATGTGGGATTGGTCCTTCGCCCTGGAGATACTTCCCGTCCTCGCCCGCGCGGCCATCATTTCCATCGAGGCAACGCTCATCGGTTTCGTGCTCGCCGCAACTCTGGGCCTCGTCCTAGCACTCGCCCGCATCGCCTTTCCCTGGACGGCATTGCCGATTTCGGTTCTGGTCGAGTTGATCCGTTCCACCCCATTGCTCATCCAGATCTTCTTTCTCTATTTCGTCTTCCCATCATTCGGCATCACACTTGATGCCTTCACCGCTGGCGTCCTGGCGCTCGGCATTCACTATGCCGCCTATTGTTCCGAGGTCTATCGCTCGGGCTTCGACAATATCCATCGCGGCCAGTGGGAAGCCTCGACCGCGCTTAATCTCGGCACCTGGACGACGTTCCGCGATGTCATCATCCCGCAGGCCATTCCGCCCATCGTGCCGGCGCTTGGCAACTATCTGGTCGCCATGTTCAAGGACACGCCACTGCTTTCCGCCATCGCGGTTCTCGAATTGATGCAGACCGCCAAGATCATCGGTTCGGAAAACTTCCGATATACGGAGCCCATGACGCTCGTCGGCCTGTTCTTCCTGGCGATGAGTCTGGTTTCCGCCTCGCTCATCCGTGCCACCGAACGCATGCTCAACCGGAGACCCGCGCGATGACAGACAATCCGATGGTGCGTTTCGACAAAGTCTCGAAGCGCTACGGCCCGCTGACAGTGCTCGATTCGCTCGAGCTTGACATTGCGAAGGGCGAGAAGGTTGCCATCATCGGACCGTCGGGGTCGGGCAAAACCACGGTTCTGCGCATGCTGATGACGCTCGAGGCCATCGACGACGGGGTGATCTGGGTCGAGGGCGAACCTCTCACCCATATGCGGCGTAACGGCAGCCTGGTGCGCGCTGATCAGGCTCATATCCGCAAGATCCGCGCCAAGATCGGCATGGTGTTCCAGTCCTTCAATCTCTTCCCGCATATGACCGCCATGGCCAATTGCATCGAAGCGCCGGTCACGGTGCTCGGCATGAAGAAGACGGAAGCCGAGTCCCGCGCTGCCGAGCTCCTCGACATGGTCGGCCTGTCGCAGAAGAAGGCGCATTACCCGTCCCAGCTTTCGGGCGGCCAGCAGCAGCGTGTCGCCATTGCGCGTGCCCTTGCCATGCGCCCCAAGATCATGCTGTTTGACGAGGTGACCTCCGCCCTCGATCCCGAGCTCGTCGGAGAAGTGCTCCAGGTGATCAGGAAATTGGGCAGCGAGCATGATTTGACCATGCTGATGGTCACTCATCAAATGGGCTTCGCCAAGGAATTCGCCGATCGCATTTGCTTGTTCTATCAGGGAAAGATCTGCGAGCAGGGCCCGCCGAAGGAATTCTTCGGCAACCCGAAGAACGAGCGGACAAAGCAGTTCCTGCATGCGGTTCTGGAGGCCGGATGAGCCTTGCCGCCGACACTGACGACAGGCCACTGACGCTGGCGCGCGAGCGTTTCGAGCGCATCTACAACACTATTCGCGACCGCATCTGCCTCATCGAATATGAGCCGGGGCGCAGGCTCGCCGAGGAGGACCTGGCGCGTGAATTCGGCGTGTCACGCACACCCGTGCGGCGCGTTCTCGCCCGCCTCGAAAGCGAGGGCCTCCTCGAAAGCCGGCATGGCGTGGGCACGTTCGTCATCGATGTCGATCTCGAAGCGCTTCTGCCGGTCTATCGCCTGCGCATGGAGCTTGCCGGGCTTATGGGCAAGCTCGATCCCTTGCCGCGTTCGGCAGAAGATCTGGCGCGGGTGCGCGCTTTGCTCAGCCGCTGCGACGAACTCATCAAGTCGCCCGATCCCAAGGCCTATGCCCGCCTCAACATGGATTTCTTCTATGAGCTCGCGGCAATGATCGGCAGCGCGCCGCTACGCGAGATTTCCGAACGTCTCTATTTCCTCACCAACCGCGCGTGGCTAAGGGCCGCGCCGCATCTCGACCTTTCCGACGAGGTCGCCGTCTTCCGCCGCGAAGTGGCCGACATCCTCGCCGCCATGGAGCTCGGCGACTGGGAGAGTGTCGGCTTCATCCGGCGCAGCCACATTTCCATGTGGGTCAGGCGCATGCAGGAGCATCAGAAGAGGTGAGCTATGCGCTCACTCGCATTATTCCCGCTTCTCCCATGCCGCGGACGGGAGAAGGAAAAGCATTTCCCTACTTCCCCGCCAAATGGCATCCCGACTTGCGTGCACCTGCCAGATACTCATCGATGATCTGGCGATAGCGTGTGGGTCCGAAGCTCGGGAAATGACCGCCATGCACGACGGTGACAGGCAGGTGTCTCAGGCGTTCGAAGGTCGCCCGATAGGCGTCGCGGTCGGAATGATAGGCATCATCGATCAAGGGGCCGTCATAGACGATGTCGCCCGAGAGGAAGATGCCGGTCCTCTTCTCGAAGAGGCCGATGCCGCCCGGCGAATGGCCAGGCGTATGCACAACCTCGAAGGAGCGATCGCCGAGGTCGATCACATCGCCCAATTCAAGGAGATGCTCGGCGGGCGCTGGGGTGATTTGGTAGCGCTCAGTCTTCCAATCCGCGGGAAGTCGGTCGAACATCTCTTCGGTCGCATATCTGTCGGCAAGGGTAAGTTCGTTGCGCGGATCGGCCAGGATGTCGGCTTCGGCCGCGTGCACCAGGCGATGCGGGAATTCGTGATGGCAGCCGATGTGATCGAAATGCGTGTGGCTCGCCACGCAGGCGAGCGGCCGCTCGCTCAGGCGTCCCACATGTGCCTTCAGACTGAAATGTCCCAGGCCCGAATCGAACAGGAGGTCGCGACCGCGCCCGCGCACATGCCACATATTGCAACGATAGAATGGCTTGATCCACGGCTCATGAATGAGGGTGACGTCATCGCCCAGGCGGATCGTCTCATACCATTCGTGAGCCTCGGCGATCTCAAGCTCGGGCATCGTTCACCTCGTCAGCACCAGGACATGCCGGGGATCGCAGGCGAATTCGATAACATCGCCCGGCTGCAGCATCGCATCGGCGGGCAGGCGCACCAAGAGACTGACTTGCGGTGCGCGCTCGGGTATCGCGGCTACGCGCTTGAAGCTTCCCTGGAAGACGACATCGCCGACCTTTGCCCGGCCGAGCGGCAGCGGTTCCTTGCCGATGGTGACATGCTCGGGCCTGATCGCGAGGGTGATCTCCGCTCCAACACTTGTGTCACTCTCCAATCGCCACCCACCGAAGGGCGTTTCTATTTTATGGTCTTGAGTTACCTGGCCGGGGAAAATGGTGCTCTCGCCCATGAAGGTGGCGCTGAAGCGGCTGCGGGGCTTCGAATAGACGCGTTCAGCCGGCCCTTCGTCCTCGATCCTTCCATGGTTCATCACCACACAATGGTCGGCGAGCGCCATGGCCTCTTCCTGGTCGTGTGTGACATGGACGAAAGCCGTGCCGACCCGCTTCTGGATGGATTTGAGCTCATCCTGCATCTGTCGCCTGAGCTTGAGATCAAGCGCACCCAGAGGCTCGTCGAGGAGCAGCACCGAAGGCTCTACCACCAGTGCGCGGGCAAGCGCCACGCGCTGCCGCTGGCCGCCCGACAGCTGATGCGGCTTTTTGTCGAAGGCTTCCGCCAGACCGACCAAGGCCAGGACCTCGCGGGCGCGCCTTGCTCGCTCAGCGGCGGCAATGCCGCGCATGCGCAGGCCGAAGCCGACATTGTTGCCGACCGTCATATGCGGAAAGAGCGCATAGTCCTGGAAAACGGTTGTGGTCGGCCGTTTCGCCGGCGCCATTGCGGTGCAGTCCTCGCCGTTGATGATCACGCGCCCCTCGCTGGGCTCGAGAAAGCCGCCGAGAATCGAGAGCAAGGTGGTCTTGCCTGAGCCCGAGGGGCCGAGCAGGACCGTGTAGCTTTCGGTCGCGATATCGAGCGAGACATCATCGAGCGCACGCATGCTGCCGAACAGCTGGGAGACCTTCTTGACCTGGACCAGGGGCATCATGATTTGGGTTTCCGGAAAAGTGCGAGTTCGAACAGAAGGACGAAGGCGATCGACACCAGGAAGACGAGCGCCCCGACGGCATTTGTCTTGGGATTGAGACCGGCGCGCAACAGGTTCCAGATCTCGACCGGAAGCGTCGTATCGAAACGGGTAAGCAGGAAGGAAATGACGAACTCGTCCCAGGAAAAGGTCATCGACAGGAAGAAGCTCGCGAACAAGGCCGGCCACAGCAGCGGCGCTGTGACAAGCGCCAGCACCTGCCACTCCCTGGCCCCGAGATCGCGCGCGGCGCGTTCGATATTTGCCTGATGCTCGCCCATCTGGCTGTAAAGGATTGCAAAGCAGAGGGGCAGATTGATGACCACATGGCCGATGCCAGCGGCGGTGAGCGACTTGGGAAAACCGATGCGATTGAAGAACACAAGAAGCCCCATGCCGATGATAAGGTAGCTCACCGTGAGGGGCAGAGTGACGAGGCCGCGCAGCAGTGCTGAACCCGGAAGCACGAAACGGGCAAACCCCCAGGCGGCAAGAAGGCCGAGGAGCGTCGCCAGTGCCGATGAGACGACGGCGACGATGAGCGAATTGCTGAGCGCCGAGGTGAGCCTCTGATCGGCAAGCACGCTCTGGTACCAGCGCAACGACGGACCCGAGAACGGCGGGATCGGAAAGGATGTCGCCTGGAAGGAGAACAGCACCAAGGTCACGACGGGCAGGAAGATGAAGCCGTAGATAAGCAGGGCGTAGAACATTGTGATGACCCGCACGCCGTCTCTCATCTCAGGCCCTCTCGATCTTGAGCCAGCGCGCGCAAGCGATATAGGCAGCCGTCACCACCGCCATGAGCAGAATGGAGAGCGCAGAGGCCAGCGGAAAATCCCCCCGCCTGCCGATCTGCAGCATGATGAGCTGCGGCATCAGCAATTCGTTGTTGCCGCCCAGGATCTGCGGCGTGATGTAGTCGCCGATCGCCAAGACGAAAGTAAGGAAGGCCCCGACCATGATGCCAGGAAGGGTGAGCGGCAGGATGACATGGGTGAAGGTCTGGACCGGACCGGCGCCAAGATCGGCAGCCGCCTTGCGATAGCTCGGGCTTAATTGCTTGAGGTTTGCATAGATCGTCAGGGTCAGCAGCATGACGAAGAAATGGACGAAGCCGGTGACCGTGGCAAAGCGGGTGTTGGCGAGTTGAATTGGCTCGCCAATGAGTCCCAGTTGCACCAGCGTATTGTTGACGACGCCCTTCTCTGCAAGCACGAGGAGCCAGCTATAGGAACGCACCACATACGATGTCCAGAAGGGCAGGACGGCAAGAATAAGCGCCAGCCTCTGCCAGCGCTCAGGCACCTGTTCGGCGAGAATCCAGGCGAAGGGATAGGCCATGAGGATCGAGACGACCGTCACGATCACAGTGACTTCGAGCGAATTGACAAGCGCCCGGTAGTAGCTCGGATTGCTGAAGAACTGCTGATAGTTGGCCAGGGAAAGGCCGTCGCCGCCCGGACTATCCAGGCTGACGACGACCATCGCCATGAAGGGCACGATGAAGAAAGCGAGCGTCCAGAGGATGGCCGGCCCTGTCGTCAGCCACGGCAGTGTACGGCCGGCATTCGAGCTCTGCGTCATCGAACGAGTCTGAAACAGGTCTGAAGCACTCCGGTGCGGATGTTACTGCGCCTGCAGCATTTCCGTCCACACGTCCTGCATCTGCTTGTCGAGCTTCTCATCGGGCGCCGGATAGAGCTGGGCGCGCGCCAGGAAGTCCGGCTGCTCATCGAAGCGCAGAACCTTCTTCTGCTCGTCGCTGAGCGCCGCCTTCTGATTGGCGGGCATACCCCAGTAGCAGGATGAGGTCGCGAGTCTGGCCTGGCCTTCCGGGCTCAGCACATATTGGATGAACTTGAGCGCGGCTTCCTTCTTCTGGCTTGCGGCCAGCATGGCGAGCGATTGCGACCACAGGATCCCGCCTTCCTTGGGGATAGAGAAGTCGAGCGCCGGATTTTCCTTGGAAAGACCGGCAGTCACCCATTCGCCGCCGCCGACGAGTATGTCGACTTCACCTGTGGCGAGCGCCGTCTGGCTGGCCGTGACCTCGCCGACGAGCTTGGCATTGGCCTTCATTTTGAGGAGAACGTCCTTGATCGCCGGCAGATCGGCCTCGGTGAGCTCGGCGGTCTTCTTGCCCGCGGCCAAGGCCGCAATGCCCATCACTGGCAAATAGTAGTCATAGATGGCGATGCGGCCTTTATATTTGTCGGTCAGCAGCGACTGCACCGTCTGCATGTCGTTGACATCGACCTTGCTGTTGTTGAAGCCGATCGTGTTGTAGCCGAATTTCTCGGTGATGCCGTAGCGCTTACCGTCGATCTTGGTGAACTGGTCGAGGGTGACTTGCCGATAGAGGTCGGCGAAGGGCAGCTTGTCCTCGGGCAGTGGTTCGAACAGCTTCTTCTCGACGCCGCGGCGCACGTCGATCGAATCGATCACCATCACGTCCCAATCGCCCGGCTGCGATTGATCGAGGATGGCGAGGCCGGCGCCGGTGCCCTCGAATTCCTTCACATTGACCTTGATGCCGGTTTGATCCTCGAACGGCTTTAGTAAATTGGGATCGGAGTGGTCGCACCACACAAGCGCGTTGAGGTCTTCGGCGAGGGCTGGAGACAATGCGAGCCCAATCAGAGCGGTCGCCGAGAGAGCGAGGCGACGCAGCGAGCGCGCGATCGATGGCAGTGACTTCATGGTGACGTTCTCCCTGTTTTTGCGTTTCTGCACCAAAAAGTGAACCATTTCTAAAATTGAGTCAATTTCAAAAATGTGGAAGAATGCCGGCATGATAGGGTTGAGAGCACGCCAGAAGGCCGACCGCCATCAGCGGATTTTGCAGGCGGCATCCGAGCTATTCCGCAAATCCGGCTACGAAGGCGCCAAGATCGAGGCGATCGCGGCCATGGCCGAAGTCTCGATCGGCACGATCTACAATTACTATCAGAACAAGGGGGATCTGCTGGTCGCCATCGTCGCCATGGAAGTGGACGAAGTCTTGAACGCCGGGCGCGGCGTCATCGCCAAGCCCCCCGCCCATGTGGCCGAGGCCGTCGACGAACTCATCATCGGTTATATCGAGCACTCCCTCGTCTATCTGAGCAAGGAAATGTGGCGCCAGGCAATGGCGATCTCGACCCAGCAGCCGGAAAGTCCTTTCGGCAGGACCTATAGCGATCTTGACCGCGCGCTCACCGACCAGACCTGCGCTCTGATCGCGCGGCTGCAGGAATTGAGGCTCGTCCGCCGCGACATTGACTCGAGAAGCGTCGGCGAGATGATCTTTAACAACACGAACATGATGTTCACCATCTTTGTGAAGGACGAGGCGATGTCGACCGGCGAATTGCGCGCGGCGATCAGACGGCAGAACCAGCCCTTGCTCGACGCCATCGCAATGGAAGAAGAATAAATCCGCTTTTTTAACCGTAACAAATATCAGCCGGTGCAACCCGCCTACTCATCAGCGCCTGGTCACGAGCACGCGCAAGCGCGTCACGGTTGCCGGCCGCCTGCGCGAGCATGTCGGGCTAGGTTTAGCGCTCCATTTCGTCATCGATCAGGATACGCTCGGCGGCGCCCTCGAGATCCTCATACTGGCCGCTCGCGAACGACCAGAAGAACGCGAAGAGCGCCACGCCGCCGAGAACGAGAGCCAAGGGCACCAGATAAACGAGGCTGCTCATCCGCGTCCCCGACGCAGCCTTAGCGCATTGGCAACGACGACAATCGATGAGGCCGACATCGCGAGCGCCGCCAGCAAGGGTGTGACATAGCCGGCAATGGCGAATGGCAAAGCCAGGACGTTGTAGCCAATAGCGAGAGTGAAATTCTGCCCGACCAGCCGCTTCGCGTCTCGCGCAATGCTGATGGCGAGCGGCACAGCGGTGAGCGAACCATGCAGGAAGACGAAGTCGGCGGCATTGCGGCCGATATCGGCGGCACTTGCCGGTGCCATGGATGCATGCGCGCGAGCCAAAGCCGGCGCATCATTGAGGCCGTCGCCGACCATGAGAGCCTTGCCGAGGCCCGCGACATGATCCGTTTTTTCCTTGGGCGACATTCCGCCGATCGCCTCGTCGATGCCGAGCCTGTCAGCGATGCGCCGCACGACGGACTTTGCGTCACCCGACAATATGCGAAGATGAAGTCCCATCGCGCGCAACTTGGCCAGCGCCTCCGGCGTTCCTGCCCTCGGATCGTCTTCGAATGCGCGTGAGGTCAGGCGGAATCTTGGTAAGATTCTTCGCCAATGGGAGGTTGCCCCTGGCATCGGCATTGTGGCAATCGGCGCATAGGGTGGTGAAATCTTCCCGTGCAGTCGCTTGGCGGGCATACACGGTCGCAGCATGCATTCCTGACAGTGTCAGGACAATTGCAAGAAAAACGATGCCGCCCGAGACGGCTGCTCGCACCAGGTGTTCCGACTGCGACATGTGCCTCGACCTTGCTCTTATGCGAGCTAATCGCCTAGCGCTTTGATCTGAGTCAATGCCGATTTAAATCCCATGATGTCGACCGAGAACATCCAATCCGATAGCTGGTTCCGCAATCGTGCCCAAAAGACAGCTCTGCGCTGGTGGACTGCTTGCGCCCAGAAGGCGGCGCATGCGATTTCGCCGGCCTGCCGGCTAAAGGGTATTGTCAGCAAGCGCTTGAGGCGTTTCTATATATTTTCAACGGCTATCGCTTGGCCGACATAGCGGATAGCCGGGCCGCGCTTGCAGAACTGCTCAGAGGGAGAAGGAAAATGATGACGCAGCTTACGTCCTCGGAGCGCCAGGGCGCCTTCGTCATCACAGTTGCCGTTGCGATTGCCGGCTTGGTACTGGCCGTGCTGGGCCGCTCGGACGCCCTCAGCGGCCACGGCCTGATCATCTTGCTGTTCGCCTGCGCCCTGCTCTATCCGGTCATGTCGTCGTTCTATCGGCCTGAACCGACCGAAGATCGGGAGGCGTCATACTACGACGATCCCAGCAAGGTTGGCATCGTGCTGGCGATGGCCTGGGCCGTCTTCGGCATGTTCATGGGCGTCTGGGTGGCCGCACAGCTCGCATGGCCAGATCTCGCATTCGACGCCGGCTGGTCCAGCTTCGGGCGGCTGCGGCCCACGCATACCAGCGGCGTCATTTTCGGCTTTGGCGGCAACGCCTTGATCGCGACCGCTTTCCACGTCGTTCAGCGGACTTCCCGGACGCGCCTTGCGGGTCAGCTCAGCCCATGGTTCGTGCTTTTCGGCTACAACCTGTTCTGCGTCCTGGCTGTCTCCGGCTACCTGATGGGGATCACGCAGTCCAAGGAATATGCGGAAGCCGAATGGTACGCCGACCTCTGGCTGGTCATCGTCTGGGTCACCTTTTTCATTGTCTATATCATGACGATCGCGCGGCGAAAGGAGCCGCACATCTACGTCGCCAACTGGTATTTCATGGCGTTCATCCTGGTCGTGGCAGTCCTCCATATCGTGAACAACCTTGCCGTGCCGGTCTCCTGGGGACATTCCAAGAGCTACACCATATGGCCTGGCGTACAGGATGCGATGGTACAGTGGTGGTATGGGCACAACGCGGTTGCTTTCTTCCTCACCGCCGGCTTCCTCGGGATGCTCTATTACTACCTGCCCGTCCGGGCCCAGCGCCCGATCTTCTCCTATCGGCTGTCAATCCTCAGCTTCTGGGGGATCACCTTCTTCTATATGTGGGCCGGATCGCATCATCTGCATTACACGGCGCTGCCGCACTGGGTGCAAACGCTCGGTATGACATTCTCGGTCATGCTGCTTGTTCCGTCCTGGGCGTCGGCTGGCAATGCGCTGCTGACGCTTAACGGCGCATGGCATCGGGTGCGCGACGACGCAACGCTACGCTTCATGATGGCCGCTATAGTCTTCTACGGACTTTCAACCTTCGAAGGCTCCTTCCTCGCCATCCGTCCGGTCAACTCGCTGTCGCATTATACCGACTGGACTGTCGGCCATGTCCACGCAGGAGCGCTCGGTTGGGTCGCGCTGATCACCTTCGGCTCGCTTTATTCGCTGGTGCCTGCCCTGTGGAGACGCGAGCGCATGTATTCGGCCGCGCTTGTCGAGGTCCACTTCTGGCTCGCAATTACGGGGACGCTGATTTACGCCTTCGCGATGTGGAACTCCGGCATCATCCAGGGACTGATGTGGCGGACCTATACCGAGGAAGGGACGCTGGCCTATTCGTTCGTCGACTCTCTGGTGGCGATGTATCCATATTATATCGCGCGCGCCTTTGGAGGCCTGCTCTTCCTTTTGGGTGCGATCGTCGGCTGCTTCAACATCTGGATGACGGTCCGGTCTGCGCCATTCGCCGTGAAACGCGAAGCGGACATGCCCGCCCTGCCTGTCGTCGCACCGGGAGAATGACGAGATGGCTGAGCTTTTCCACCGCAAACTTGAACGTTCCGCGATCGGATTCATGATTGCCATCATCGCCGCCGCGAGCGTCGGCGGCATCGTCGAGATCGCCCCGCTCTTCACCATTGCTGAGACTGTCGAACGGGCGCCGGACATGCGCATGTATACGCCGCTGGAGCTGGCGGGGCGCAATATCTACATTCGCGAAGGCTGCTATGCCTGCCACAGCCAGATGATCCGGGCGCTCCGTGACGAAGTCGAACGCTACGGTCCGTACTCGCTGGCCGTCGAATCCCAGTATGACCGCCCAATGCTCTGGGGTTCTAAACGCACCGGACCGGACCTGGCGAGAGTTGGCGGAAAGTATTCCGACTTCTGGCACGTCGCCCATCTCACCAATCCACGCGACGTCACGCCTGAGTCAAACATGCCCGCTTATCGGTGGCTGGCGCGCACCCCGCTCGAGATGGCCGACCTGCCTTTGCATCTTGCCGCGCAGCGCGCCCTTGGCGTTCCCTACACGGAGGAGATGGTGCAGAACGCGGCGCGAGACGCTTACGGCCAGGCCACGCCCGACGCAGATTTTGCAAGCGGTGTAGCGCAGCGCTACGGCGACGCAACCCAAGTGCGCGCCTTCGACGGCGTCACCACACATGTAACGGAAATGGACGCGCTCGTGGCATATCTTCAGGTTCTGGGACGGCTGACAGGCGCTGCCTACGAAGATACGGCCGCGCCCGAGAAAAAACCGGAACCGGGCAGTTGAGACGAGGAATCGGCAAATGGACCTGGACCACGACACCGTCGTCGCATTCGCCAAAAGCTGGGGACTGTTCTACCTGATCGCCCTCGCCATCGGCGTGATCGTCTACGCCTTCTGGCCATCGAACCGGAAACGTTTCGACCGCGCCAAGCACAGCATCCTCGACCGGGACGACAAGCCATGGAAATGAAGGAACGCGATCCGGACAGCGGCCGTGAAACCACCGGCCACGAATGGAACGGCATCAAGGAGCTCGACACTCCCGTTCCCCGCGGCGTGCTGATGTTCCTGATCGTCACGCACCTCTGGGCGATCGCCTGGTGGTTTTTCGTTCCAGCCTGGCCGCTGGGGACGACCTATACGAAAGGTCTTCTCGGCACTGACCAGAAGCAGGCGGTCGAGGCGCAAATCGTCGAGGCTGAGCGCAACCGATCCGGCTGGACGAGCCGCATCGACACGGAAAATTACGACAAGATCCTCGCCGACGAAGCCTTGATGGGGACGGTGCGCAGCACCGGGCGCCAGCTGTTCGGCGACAATTGCGCAGCCTGTCACGGCAGGGACGGCAAGGGTCGGGCGAATTATCCTGACCTCACCGACGATGACTGGCTGTGGGGCGGTGGTCCCCTGCTGATCGAGCAGACGTTGCGCGTGGGTATCAACACGCAGCATCCGCAAAGCCGAATCGGCCAAATGCCCGCATTCGGGCGCGATGCGATGCTCGACAGGAACCAGGTCATGAGCGTATCGGCCTACGTCTATTCGCTGTCCCACCCCGACTATTCGACGCCGGAAAACGTCAAGGGGATAGGAGCGGGGCGCGAGGTCTTCATCACCACTTGCGGCACTTGCCATGGCGAAGACGGCAAGGGAAAACAGGAGCTGGGTGCTCCGAACCTCACGGATTCCTACTGGGTTTATGGCGGAGACCTGGGCGCCATCATCACTTCCGTGCATGCGGGGCGGGAGGGACACATGCCGACCTGGGATGAAAGGCTGACAAACGCCGAAATCAGGACGCTGGCGCTCTATGTCCACGACCTCGGAACTGATCAGCCATGACTGAAAAACTGTCCCGCAGGAAGGTTTGGCTGGTCTGGGTGCTGGTGGCGGCGGGCATGATGCTGGTGGCCGGCGCCAACGCTCATCTCGTCTATGTGGCAGTCCAGTCCCAGCCGGATTGCGTCGAGCATGCAAAGACCACAGGCGACGGCCAGGGATATCGCGCCGCCAAGTCTGCGTGTTGAGGAATGAAAGATGAGCGAGACCGATAAGTCATACTGGCTGCTTAGCGAGACATCGGGCATTGGCGAAACGCGCGATCCGCGCCTGGACCGGGGACTGCCGCTCTTCGAAGGATTCCGCTGGCTGTCAGCGGGCTTGCGGGACCTTTGGACTCGGCCGGCTTCCAGCCTAGCGTATGGGCTTGGCGTGTTTCTCCTGTCGGTTGTCTTTGTGTGGACGCTCGTCAGGTTCGAACTCGACTACGTCCTGTTTCCGGCGCTCGCCGGCTTCATGATCGTGGCTCCCTTCCTGGCCATGGGACTCTATGAGAAAAGCCGGGCGATCGGGGAAGGAAGAACCATCGGCCTCGACTCCATGATCCTGACGCGGCCCCGTGCGGGCGCACAGGCCTTTTTTGCAGGCCTGCTTCTTTGCCTGCTTCTGCTTCTGTGGGTCAGGGCCGCCGTCCTCCTCTGGGCACTCTTCTTCGGCGTAACGCCTTTTCCAGGCCTCGATGGGGTGATCGGCGTGCTCTTCGGCACGACATATGGATGGATCATGTTGGTCGTCGGGACGGCGATAGGAGGCCTGTTCGCAGCCTTCGCTTTCGCCATCAGCGTTTTCGCAGTGCCCATGCTGCTCGACCGGCGCGTCGACGCGCTGACGGCCATGGCGACGAGCATGAAGCTGGTTTGGAACAATCCGCGCCCGATGATCGCCTGGGGTGCGATGCTGCTCCTGCTTTTCGCTGCCTGCGTGGCCACAGGCCTCTTCGGGATGATCGTCATTTTCCCCTTGCTGGGTCACGCCACCTGGCACGCTTACAGGGCTGTGGCAGGTCCGGAGGGACTGGAATCATGAGTTGCTGCGTCCCGGGACTCGTGACCGTGCCAGTGGCGCCGGAGCGGGAGATACCCGAACGAGAGCTTGCGCTCGCAAGCCGCAATCTCGGTGAGGGAATCTTCCAGACGGACCTTTCGATCCCGCAGGCTCGCTGCGCCACCTGTATCGCGGCGGTCGAAGGCGCTCTTCAGCGTCTGGACGGGGTCGTCGCGGCGCGGGTGAACCTGACGTCCAGGCGGGTCGCCGTGAAGTGGAGAAACGAAAGACGAGTTCCCCCGATGATCGCCGCTCTCAAGGACGCCGGCTACGACGCCTGCCTCGCGGAGCCGGAAGACGGCGCAGCCGACCCCGAGGTGTCGCGCCTGTTGCGCGCGACAGCCGTCGCGGGCTTCGCCGCCATGAATATTATGCTGTTGTCAGTATCCGTCTGGTCGGGCGCGGATGCCGGCACGCGGCAAACGTTCCACTTGATCTCCGCGCTGCTTGCCGTGCCTGCCGTCTCCTATTCCGGGCGGATTTTTTTCGTTTCGGCATGGAATTCGGTGAGGAAGTGTGCAGCCAACATGGATCTCCCTATATCCGTCGGAATCCTGCTCGCTCTGGCACTCAGTCTCCACGACACCTTCGCCCGGGGGCCTCATGCGTATTTCGATGCGGTCACATCACTGATCTTCTTTCTCCTTGCAGGACGGACGCTCGACCATGCGATGAGGCAAAAGGCGCGGAACGCCGTTACCGGCCTTGCCCGGATGATGCCGAGGGGAGCGACAGTAATCGGGCCCGAGGGTAGTCGTGACTTTCGCCCCCTCTCCGAAATCAAACCGGGAGATTTGATTCTCATGTCTCCTGGCGATCGGATCCCCTTGGACGGAACTGTCGTTGCAGGTGAAGGCAAGCTGGACGTTTCCCTGGTGACCGGAGAGTCCGCGCCGGAAAGCGCGCACCCGGGCAGTGCGGTTCTCTCAGGAACGATGAGCATCGACAGTGCGCTTACGATTTGTGCCGATAAGGCCGCGCCAGACTCGTTCCTTGCCGACATGGTGAGGCTGATGGAGGCGGCGGAGGACAGCCGTGCACGCTACCGCCGCATCGCCGACCGGGCGGCAGCGCTCTACTCCCCGGTCATACACCTGCTCGCACTCGCCACTTGCACCACCTGGATCATTCTGACGGGCGATTGGCATCTTTCAATCACGGTGGCCATTTCCGTGCTCATCATCACCTGCCCGTGCGCGCTGGGGCTGGCGGTGCCGATGGTCCAGGCCGTTGCGGCGCGCCGATTGTTCGGTCTGGGTGTCACCCTGAAAGACGGCAGCGCCCTGGAGCGCCTCGCGGAAGCCGACATCGTAGTCTTCGACAAGACCGGCACGCTTACGACGGGCATCACGGGGGTCACCAGGCATACGGTTGCTGGTCAGGACCTGGTCGCCGCGTCCGCGATCGCCGCGCTTTCGACTCATCCGGCGGCGCGCGCGGTGGCCGTCCTCAGACCCAGCGACGTCGAGGTCAAGGATTTCCGCGAGATTCCAGGCTGCGGAGTTGAAGGACGTGTCGGCGGCAGCCTCTACAGGCTGGGGAGAAAGCATTGGGCTTCGGCTTTCCTCTCCGATGACGCGAACGAACCCGCCACGTGGCTTTCAAAGAACGAACAGATGCTGGGCTCGTTTGTCATTGCGGACGAGGTGCGTTCCGGCGCCAGCGCCGCTGTCCGCCAACTTACGGAGCTTGGGCTGCCAGCAGAAGTGCTGTCCGGGGACCATGAGGTGGAGGTCAGGCGCGTGGCGGCCACGCTGGGGATCATGGAGGTCCGCCACCGCGCGTCTCCCGAAGACAAAGTCGAACACCTCAAGTCGCTAAAGGCGGCCGGCCACCGCGTGTTGATGGTCGGTGATGGATTGAACGACGCCCCCGCGCTTGCTGCGGCGCATGTCTCGATGGCCCCCTCGTCGGCGGCGGACGTCGGTCGCAATGCCGCCGATCTGGTATTCCTCGGAACGAGCCTGGAGGCCGTTCCGCGCGCGATAGGCGTTGCGTGTTCCGCCGCACGGCTGGTTCGTCAGAATCTCGCTCTCGCCGTCGCCTACAATATTCTGGTCGTGCCTCTCGCTATCCTGGGGCACGTCACGCCCCTCATGGCCGCAGTCGCCATGTCGACCTCATCGATCCTCGTGGTGGGCAACGCCTTGCGCCTTTCCGGCCACGTTTTCCCGGCTGCACCACCTCCGGTACGACCCGGGTTAAGTGTCGTGGAGGCGACATGAGCCACCTCTCCTGGTTGGTGCCGATCGCCTTGGGAATGGGTGTCGTGGGTCTCCTGGCCTTCCTTTGGTCCATGCGCAGCGGACAGTATGAAGATCTCGATGGCGCCGCGGAAAGGGTGTTGCTGGTCGACGCAGCCGATGCTCCTCTCCGTCACAACGGTACGGTGGCGAAAGAAACCTCGAAGGCAGAGAACGTCCGGGCGGGGAAAGGCGTTTTACCCAAGAAGAGGAACCGATATGACCAAAAGCGGTGACAGACCGTTCGACTGGGTAGCAGCACTCGCTTTCATATCAGGAGCCGCGGTGATCATTCCGAGTCTCGCCGCCCTGGCTGCCTGCCTCCTGACCGTGGCGGCGGCGCTGTTCTAAAGACCGTCACACGCAAGGCGCTACTCCTCCCGCCTATGGTCATCCCGGCGAAAGCCGCGATCCAGCAAGTTCCTGTAGATCGGTAGCGCTGCTCATTTTCACCTGACTTAGGCAGACTTGGCCGCGGAGACAGAACCAGACCGGTTCGCATTAGGATGGGAGTTCTGATCATTCGTGAGAGAATAAATTTGCCATTTCATCAATGCGTTCCGACGGTCTTCCAGGTAGAGGGCTCGATTGCATGTTCCTGCAACTCCTGCCTTTGCCAAACCACGCTCAGCAACAAGCTCAAGGCAGGCGATATGGCGCGGCTCGGATCTCTCGTCTACCTGCATGATTTCGACGACGGCTGGATAGCGGTGCGGCGCATCGACAATGCCATTGCCGTCCGTCTTTCCTAGGAAGCGCGGCGTTTCCCTTGCGCCTGGCTCTGGTGCGAATTGACTGGCGCGATCGAACCGCCCTGGCAGGGCCGTACCCGGCTCATCGGCATCGAGCCCAATACGACTTGGGCACGGGTCTCGTGAAGGCCAAGGCGGCCGGCGGCGCGTTGCTTCACTTGCGAGTGGCTGAAGAACTTGACACGACATTAAAATTCCACGTGTTTCAGCCCTGAAGCCAGCCTTCCGAACGCTGGACGGATAGGAAACGGAATCCACAGCAGCCGACCCTCGGTTCGTAATATGAAACTTTGACCTCACATCAGAGTTTCAGTTCCAATACTCAGCGGTGTTGATTGCCTAGCGTAAAGGTTTATGATCCCGGACAGATGCCGGTAAGCTGGGGTTAACCCCAACTTTAGGTAATTTCGGGTATCCTTATTTTAATCATATTGATTGGTAATGACGGTGAAAGGTAACGGAGAGGAACTTCGTTATGCGCAGACCGTGGAAGCTAGGCGCGCTACTGTTGGGGACAGCATTATTTGCTGCCGCCGCTCTAACATTATACGTCGCATTGTATATGGGCGATCGCGGAAGTTTTGTCGCCAAATTGTGGACCGACGCCCAATCCGGCAAGGTTTCCTATTGGGAGCTGCTGGCCCTTGCCTTCGGAGTCGATTCCGATCCCGAAGTGCTTGACCGCGCGCGGCGTCAACCCGAAGTTGTAGAGCCGGTCAAGGATTATGTGGAGAAGCGAGTAAGCCCGACCCGAATTCGAGACCGGCAAGGTCAAGATCTCCGAATGGCAAGACGCTGTCGCCGACATCGAAAAAAAATATGGCGTGCCGGCCAATGTGCTGGTGGCAATCTGGGGCATTGAGTCCAATTTCGGCAAGTCGATGGGCAAGAAGAATGTCCTGGGCTCGCTGGCTACCCTCACCAAGGCCGGCTATCGCGCCGACTATTTCAATGGCGAGTTGCTCGCGGCCTTGGAGATCATGCGTGACGGCAAGATCGACAAGGCGCAAATGGTCGGATCCTGGGCGGGCGCCATGGGACAAATCCAGTTCATGCCGACAAGCTATCTGACCTATGCCGTCGATCATGACGGTGATGGTCGCAAGGACATCTGGAATTCGATTCCCGATGCGCTGGCTTCGACGGCCAACTTTCTCAAGGAACGTGGTTGGCTGCGTGACGGCGATTGGGGATATGAGGTGAAGATCCCGCCGAATTTCGATTTCGCCACCGCCTGGAAAAAAAAGAACCAGACGCTCGCCGGCTGGTCGAAGATTGGACTTCAGCGTGCCGATGGAAAGCCTTTCCCTCGTCCGAATGAGAAAGCGCGTTTCTATTTGCCCGCGGGCGGCGCCGGGCCCGTTTTCCTGGTGCTCAAGAATTTCGACGTCATCAAGCGCTACAACAACGCCAACTCTTATGCGCTAGCCGTCGCGCATCTCGCCGATCGCATCGCCGGCAAGGACCCGTTTGTAAATCCTTGGCCTGACGACGTGGTGCCGCTGTCGAGGAGCGAGCGCAAGGAGCTCGAGCAACTGATCGCCAGCAAGGTCTTGACGGCCCCCGGACAATCCGCCGGCAAGGAGAGTCATGCCATTCGGCTCGCGATCATCAAGTTCCAGAAGACGGAAGGCCTGCTGCCCGACGGACATCCTTCGCGGGCATTGCTCCAGCGCCTGCGTGACTGGAGCCCGGCTTCCTCAAGCTAGCCGCCGCCAAGCATTCCATAGCTGCCTCCCTTCGCTGCCCGGAACGTCAGCCCTCTGCCGGTCTTCGGCCGCATGCTTGTCCAGAATTGCGGAACAAGGTACAGTATTTCAAACAGGGGCGAGGGACTGGGACTGGATGCTTCCTTTGGAAAAACAGGCTCTGAAGCCATTGCACGAGCCGCATGCCGGGGCTGTCGAGGCAGAGAATACCGGTTCTCGCAGCGTCAGGCGCGCGCTCGACATCCTTGAGCTCATCCGCACGCACAATCAGCCGGTCACGGTGGCGCAGATCATTGCCGAATTGTCGATCCCAAAATCGACCGCCTATGAGCTGGTGCGCACTTTGTCGGATGGCGATTATCTCGAGCCGTCCGGGAAGGGCTCGGGCCTGTTCCTGGGCCGCCGGCTGTTTGAGCTCGGCATGGCCTACAAAAGCCATGTTGATCTCCTGCGCGACGGCAGCCGCATCGCCGAGGACTTGCGCAACGAGACGGGCGAGACGGTGCAGCTCTCGGTGCTCGAGGACAATCTAATGATGGTGCTGTTCAAGGAGGAGGGAATTCGCCCTTTGCGCATCATCAGCCATGTCGGCTCGCGGGTCCCGGTGAATTGGGCGGCGGCCGGCCGCCTCCTCGTCTCCGACCTCGACGACACGGCACTGGCCAAGCTCTTGAGCGACACGATCCTCCAGTCGCCGACCGGCAGGGCCATTCTCGATGTCAAGAAGCTCATCAGTCAGATCCGCAAATTCCGCCGTCAGGGCTATGCCACCGAATTGAACGAGGCCAATGAGCATGCAGGCTGTGTCGCAGCGCCGGTGATCGACGGCTCCGGCCGCTGCATCGCCGCCTTGAGCATCGTCGCCCCCGAGCAGCGCCTCACCAAGCCCAACCGCGAGCAGCTCATCGTCAGTGTCATTTCCGCTGCCGAGAAATTGTCGCGCCGCCTTGTCTGACAGTCGTTGAACATCGTCCCAACAAGCTGGAATCTTCATGAGCATCGAAGCAGTCGACTTTTTCTATTTGTCCATGCCGGTAGTGACCGATGCCGGTGACGGCAGCCAGGATGCGCTGGCGGTGCGGGTCGCAGCAGATGGTGTCGTTGGCTGGGGTGAGTGCGAAGCCTCGCCGTTGGTTTCGATCGCCGCCTTTGTGACGCCAATGTCGCATGGCGCCTGCAAGCCGGTGCGCGATGTCGTCCTTGGCCGGAAAATCGACGCTCCCTCGGACATCGCATCGATCGCAGCGGCGATCGAGCTCGAATGCATGGACCTCCTGCAGGCTCCCCATACTTTTTCCGGCATCGAGATGGCTCTGTGGGATATTCTCGGGCGCAAGCAGCACACCCCTGTCTATGAGCTCCTGGGCTACACACGGGCCTTTCCGAAGCTGCCCTATGCATCGCAACTCTTCGGGGACACGCCTGATGAGACGCTGAAAGGCTGCGAGGCGGCGCGCGACAATGGCTTTCGCGCGGTCAAATGCGGTTGGGGCCCCTTCGGACGCGGCTCACTGGCCAATGACCGCGACCAGCTGCAAGCGGCGCGCGAAGGGCTTGGACCGGACGGCACTTTGCTGATCGATGCCGGACAGATCTTCATCGAGGATGTCGAGGCCGCATCGGCCCGCCTGCTCCTGCTCGCCGAAGTCGGCGCGACCTGGCTCGAGGAGCCGTTCCTCGGCGGCGCCTATGAGGCCTATGCCGCACTCGCCGCCAGGAGCGGCAACGTGCGTATCGCTGGCGGCGAGGCCTCGCACAATTTCCACATGGCGCGGCAATTGATCGACTATGGCAAGGTCTCTTATGTGCAGATCGATTGCGGTCGCATCGGCGGCATAGGTCCGGCAAAACGCGTCGCGGATCATGCCGCACCTCGCGGCGTCATCTATGTCAACCACACATTCACCTCGCATCTCGCTTTGTGCGCCTCGCTTCAGCCCTATGCCGGACTGAAAGATCATGTGATTTGCGAATACCCCTTCACGCCGAAATCGGTGGCCTGGGACATGACCGAGACGCATCTGACGCCCGATGCAAGGGGCGAAGTCTCCGTGCCGGCGGAGCCGGGCTTGGGCATCGTCATCGACACCAAGGGCATGGCGAAATATCTCGTCGATGTCGAGATCTCGGCCAAAAGCAAGCTGCTCTACCGCACCCCAGAGCTCTGAGCCCTTCACGAGCTTGACCCTTTCCGGCCGGGCTGATTACACTGTTCCGCCAACTAAGCCGACTGTCTGGAATGGCGGACAAACAACGAAACCAGGCGGAAAGGGAGAGACCATGACCAGCATATCCGAAGATCTGCAGGCAATGCTTGCATTGTCCCGTCGCAGCGCATTGTCGCGGCGCGGGCTGCTCACCGGTTCATTGGCGCTGGGCGCGGCCGCCTCTGTCGGCCTGCCTTCGCGCGAAGCTAAAGCCGCAACCACCATGACCTGGATGGGCTGGCAAGGCTATGAGACGCCAATCAAGGCCGGCACGTTCCTGAAGGACAACGACATCGATTTCCAGCCGACCTTTATTGCCTCCAACGAGGAGATTATCACCAAGCTCCAGGCGGGCGGCATCGGCAAGACCGACATCATCACCATGTATTTCGGCTATTTGCCGCTCATGGCCGAAGGCGGCCTGCTTGAGCCCATCGATCCCGCGAAGATCCCCCTCTTCGGCGAGCTCATTCCGCAATTCACCGACAATGAAGCGATCCGCAAGGACGGCAAGCTCTATGGTGTGCCGTGGAACTGGGGCTCGCTGCCGCTGATGTATGATCCGGAAGCAGTGAAGACGCCGCCCGAGAGCTGGCGCGATTTGTTCAAGCCCGAATTCAAGGGCAAGGTGGCGATGGTCGATGACCCCCTGGGCAATCTCCTCATCTGGGGCACGGTGGTCACCGGCAAGCCGATGGGCACGCTTCTCACGCGCGAGGAACTGGCCAAGGTGATCGACACGCTGATTGACCTCAAGAAAAACCAGGCCCGCGCTTTCTTCGCCTCCTATGGCGACATGGCGGACGCCTTTGCCCGCAATGAAGTGACGGCGAGCGCCATTGGCTGGGAAGCTGTCGCGGTCTGGGCCAAGGCCAAGGGCAAGGTGATCAAATACTCGATCCCCAAGGAAGGAACAGGCATGTTCATGGATTGCCTGTGCATCCCGAAGGATGCGCCGCATCCGGACCTCACCTACAAGATGATCAACCACATCGTGTCGCCCGAGCCGCAGAAGATTTTTGCGACCGAGCAGAGCGCCGGCATCACCAATCTCAAGACCGTGCCCCTCCTGCCCAAGGAGCTGGTCGAGTCCTATGACTATGCGGACCTCGACGGCTTCATGAAGAAAGCGCGGCTGCAGCCCGTGCCGCCCAGCGAATATGACGGCAAGACGGCGAGTTACAACGACTTCCTGCAGGAATACGCCCGGCTGCAAAAAGCCTGAGACAGATGCGGCACGTCTGCTCTCTCGTCATGGCCGCCTTCCGGTCTATCTGCCGAACGGCTGTTCCATGGAGGGCCAGATGGACGCGTCAAGCCCAGCCATGATGAATTGGGGGAGCTGCTCCGCCTTCGGGGACACGGCAGTGTGAAAATGTTGCCGTCACATCGCGGCGAGCCGGCGGCGCGCTCGATGGGCGTCCTGCCGGCTCTGGCTTTGTGGGTGACGCTCTTTGTCATCCCCCTGTGCTTCTTCTTCATCGTCAGCTTCTGGTCGGTACGCGGCCTTGCGATGCGCAGCGATTTCACGGGGCAGAACTACTGGGCTGCCTTGCGCGACTATGGCGATGTCCTCGCGAGCACGCTCCTCATTGGCCTCGTCACCGCGTTTGTAACGACGGCGATTGCCTATTTTTTCGCTTTCGCGATCCGTTTTCGCGCTGGTTCTTTCGGCAACGCACTGCTTTTCATCACCCTCATCGCGCTCTTCGGCGGCTATCTCGTCAAGATCTATGCCTGGAAGAGTATCCTCGGCCGCGATGGCATCATCAACGCGGCCCTTCTGGCGGTCGGCCTCATCGACGAACCGCTGACCATCTTCATCTACAATGCCAACAGCGTCGTCATCACCCTCACTTATTTCCTGCTGCCCTTCGCGGTCCTGCCGATCTATGGCAGCATGCGCGCCATTCCTCAGGATTTCATCGAAGCGGCACGCGACCTCGGTGCCGGTCCGCTGCGCGCCGCCGCCGATATCGTCCTTCCACTCAGCGAAAAGGGTCTGAGCGTAGCTTTCCTGATGGCCTTCCTGGTTTCGGTCGGTGACTATGTGACGCCGCGCTATGTCGGCGGCGGTGCGTCTATGATGGGCCATTTCATCGAGACGCAGTTTTCGTTCGGCTTCAACTGGCCAATGGGCAGCGCCATGTCCTTCACCTTGATGGCGGTCTCCCTCATCATCTACCTGCTGCTCCGCGCGTTCTTCCGGCGGCTCGTGCTGCCATGAGGCTGGACCTGGCGACACCGGCATGGCGCCTTTTCATCCTCCTGGTGATCTGTTTCCTGGTGGCGCCGTTGATGCTCGTCATCCTGTTCAGCTTCAACAGCTCGGCGTTGACCAGCTTGCCCCTCACCGGCTTCACCCTCGACTGGTATCGCCGTCTCTTCGCCAACGAGAGCTTCTGGCCGGCCATGAGCAACAGCCTCACAATCGGCTTGACCGTCGCGGTTCTGTCCGTCGTGGTGGGCACGCTCGCAGCTCTCGCTTTGGTGCGCTTCACTCCGCGCGGCACCGATCGGCTGCTGGCGCTGCTCTCGGCCCCCATGATGATGCCCGCCCTCATCATCGGCATAGCGCTTCTCGTCTTCTTCAAGCGCTTCCTCGATATTCCGCTTGGCCTGCCGACGGTCATTCTCGGCCATCTCGTGATCGTCCAGCCATTCGTCATCGCCGTCATCCATGCGAGGCTCGCTACTTTCGACTGGTCGCTGGTCGAAAGCGCCCGCGATCTTGGCGCCTCGCCGCTTCGGGCTTTCGTCACCATCACTATGCCGATCATCCAGCCGACCATCGTCGGCGCTTCGTTGATCGCGCTCTCCATCTCGCTCGACGATTTCGTCATCACCTTCCTCACCATTGGCGCGGGCAATACCTTGCCGACCATGGTGTGGGGCCTGGTGCGCACATCGCTTGATCCCACCATAAATGCGCTTGCCACGCTGCTGCTTGTCCTCAGCATCGGATCGACCATAGTGGCCTTGTCGATCAGCCGATATCGGGGGTGAGAGGATGATGGTCTTTGACTATGCCGGGAAGTCCGTGCTGGTGACCGGTGCCGCTCGTGGCCTGGGCTTCGCCATTGCCAGTGCCTTTCATTCGGCCGGCGCCACCGTCTTCCTAAATGACCGCACGGCGGAAGGGGTCGATGCGGCGATCGCGAGAGCGGGGGGCGGCAAGCGCCTGATCGCCGCCCCGGCCGATCTCGCAACCGCGCAGGGCGCGGCCGAGGCACTCGCCCCGGCCCTCGCACATGGGGGCCTCGATGTCCTCGTGAACAATGCCGCCGTCAACATCGAAAAATCCATCGAGGAAACCGACGAGACGCATTGGGACCTTCACCTGGCCGTGGTGCTCAAAGCGGCTTTCTTCACCATCCGCACGGCCCTGCCTTTGCTCGCACAGTCGCAAGGATCGGTCGTCAACATCGCTTCCGAGCTCGGCCTGCAGGCTATCGCCAACAACATCGCCTATGTTTCGGCCAAGCATGGCCTCATCGCCATGACGCGCGCCATGGCGCTCGAACTCGCCGGCGCCAATATTCGCCTCAATGCGCTCTGTCCGGGGACGATGGACACGGAGCTGATGCGTGACTGCGCCGAGGCGAGCGGTAACCCCGACGACTATTACCGCCGTTTCCGCCACTATCATCCGCTGGGACGGCTCGCCACGCCGGAAGAAATCGCAGCCTTCGTGCTCTGCCTCGCCTCACCTGCCGCCGCCTTCATGACCGGCAGTGCCATTGCAATCGATGGCGGCAGCTCGGCGGGGAGGATGTGATGGTGGACGATCGTCAATTCGCAGGCCGGCGCGTGCTGGTGACCGGTTCGACTCGCGGCATCGGCCGCGCCACGGCCGAGCTCTTCCTGGCGAGGGGGGCCGATATCATATTGCATGGACGCAACAAGGACGACATCGGCCGCGCTGCGGCACAACTGGGCAACAAGCCTCGGGTGACGGGGTGCGCCGCCGATCTGTCGCGCCGTAGCGAGACCAGGCGCCTTGCCGGCGAGGTCGGCGAGATCGACGTCCTGGTGAACTGTGCCGGCATCTATGTCGAGAAATCGATCGTCGACAGCGATGAGGCTTTCTTCGATCGCACCATTGAGATCAATCTGACGGCAGGCTTTCTGCTCGCGCGTTCGCTGCTGCCTGTCTTGCGTAGGCGGCGCGGCGTCATCGTCAATATCAGTTCGGATGCTGGTCTTCTCGGCTATGGCGGCAGCGCTGCCTATTCCGCCTCGAAGGGGGCTGTCATTGGCCTCACCAAAGCGCTCGCCGTCGAGTTGGCACCCGATGTCCGGGCGCTCTGCATCTGTCCGGGACCTGTCGCGACCGATATGATGGAGGACGCCGTCAAGGCGACGGCCGATCTCGAGGCGGCGCGCCGGCAATGGACGAATTTCCCCATGCTCGGCCGGGTCGCACAGCCGCGTGAGATCGCCGAGGCTGTCGTCTTCGCGGCCTCACCTCAGGCGAGCTTCGCCACCGGTAGCGTCATCGCTATTGATGGCGGCAGCACTGCAGGCAAACGAGTTTGAGAGGAATGAGCATGAGCAAATCCGATTGGCAAATCTGCGCCCAAACTCGTGACCGGCTGGGAGAGAGCATACTGTGGCACCCGACCGAAGCGGCGCTCTATTGGATCGACTTTTACGGGCCCTTCGTGCACCGGAGGAAACAGGCGAAAAGCCCGGTCGAGACATGGACGATCGATACCGGCAAGACGATCGGATCGCTGGTCTTTGCCGACAAGGGCCACCTCATCCTGGCCCTCGACAACGGTCTCTATATCTTCAATACCGCGACCGGCAAGACCGTGCCCTTTGCCGATCCCAAACATGGCCGCGCCGATATTGGCTACAATGACGGCAAGGTCGACCGCTTGGGACGCTATTGGGTCGGAACCTATGATGTTAAGGAAGTCGCGCCGAATGGCGCCTTCTATCGCGTGGCCCAAGACGGCACTTCCGATGTCGCCGATGAGGGCTTCGTGGTCTGCAACGGTCCCACCTTTTCGCCCGACAATCGCAAGCTTTATTTCAGCGATTCGGTTGACCGGCGCATTCTCTCCTATGATCTCGACCGCGATGGCAAACTGTCAGGCCGTCAGACCTTCTGTAGTTTTTCAGCGGATGACGGCCTTCCCGATGGCCTTACCGTCGACAGCGCCGGCAATGTCTGGTGTGCGCTCTATGGCGGCAGCAAGGTCGTCTGCCTCGATGGCCGCGGCGCGCTCAAATTCTCCCTTCCTTTGCCGACGGCCAATGTGACGAGCCTCTGCTTCGGCGGACCCGACCTCAAGACCCTACATGTCACAACCGGCTGGAGTGCCGGGACGACGGAAGAAACCAAGAACCAGGACCTTGGCGGTTCAGTCTTCATGCAAAGGGTCGACATTGCCGGCCTTCCCGAGCCACTCATGAATATTTCCGGGCGCCCGTCACATGGGTAGTCCGGGCTAGTTCTTGCGCAGCTTGGCCCAAATGCGCTGGATTTCGGCCTCTACATTATCAGTCAAAGGCGGCAGGACTGCGAGCCGCGACAGGATGTCGGCTGAAGGATACAATCCGGGATCACTGAGTAGAGCCGGCTTAATGAACTTGATGGAGTCGACGACCGGGTTGGCATATTGGACAAAATTCGTGTTCGCGGCGGCTGTCTCAGGCTTCAACAGGAAGTCGACGAGCCTATAGGCACCATCGATATTTTTCGCATTGCGGGGAATGACCAGCAGATCGAACCAGAGTTGGCTCCCCTCATTCGGCACGTAGTAGGTGATTTTCCCGACCTTCGCCTCTTTTGCGGCATCACGAGCCTGGAACACGTCGCCCGAATATCCGATTGCGACGCAATATTTGCCCTTGGCAAATTCATCAATGAAATGCTGCGGAGATACTACGGTGATGTACTTGGCGACCTTGGAAAGGGCCTGGTCGGTGGCTTCGAGATCCGATATCCCGATATTGCTGATATTGCCTCCGAGATACGCCACGAGCGAGGGTACGACGTCGGTCGGCTCATCCACCATGGCCATCCCGCATTTCGAGACGTCGGCGGCGATTTCCGGGTCGAGGAACAAAGACAGGCTGTTCGCCTTCAACTCGGGACGAACCTTCTTGAGCATGTCTTCGTTGACACCGATGCCGACTGTTCCCCACATGTAAGGAACCGAATGCGCATTGCCAGGATCGAGAACCTCGGTGTAGCGCAGCGCCGCCTGGTCCAAATACTTTGCGTTTGGCAGGCGTGAACGATCGAGATTCTGCAGCGCTTTCCCGCCTTCCAGCACGAGGCGCATCTGGAAGCCCGCCTGCACCATTACATCATATTGCGAGGATCCCTGTAGGAGGAGATCTTTGGTTTCGTCGGTGCTGTCGAAGACTTCGTGGATGACCCGGTACCTGGTCTCCTTTTCGAATTCGGCGAGCATTGCCGGATCGATGTAGTCGGGCCAGTTCAGCATGCGGATTACGCCGCGTGGCTTCTTGCCGACGAAGGCGACGCCGCGTGTGATGTTCTGGACGGTGTTGCGAGCAAGCTGTCCGGTGACCTTGAGGCCCACATCTTCCTGGAAAATCTCCACTGCGGAGAAGGTGGCGGGGCCATATACGCCGTCGACTGGCCCTGGCGCATAGCCCTGTTTGGTCAGCGCTTCCTGGGCGGCGCGTACCTCGGTCGGCTCGACGACCAGGTCCTGACCGTTCACCGTTCCCGAGGCCCATCCTTCCTTTGTCCAGATCGTGCCAAAGAGCGAGCGAAGCAGGCGATCCGTATTGAGGCCCTTGGCCGGCAACTTTGCGCTTGCAAGGTAGTCTCGAATTCCCTGGACCGTCGGCAAGTCCAGTTTCCGGGTCATGCCGGTGTCGGTAAGATAACCCAAACGGCGCAAAAGTCTCTGGAGCGTGGCGATCTGCTTGGCGTCGGTCTTCTTTAGCCACGCCAACTCCGTCTGCGCGATGTCTTCCTCGGTCTGGACGGGTTTCGCGGAAATCATGCCTTGGCCGCGCGCTTCCGAAATTGGCACCAGGAGAAGTGCAAGCGCGGCCGCGGTTGTCAGCAAGACTTTCGTTGCGATACTCATGTTACCTACCTTTTGATACACGGATCGCCACCCCGCCGAAGTCAGTCATTTCGTTTCCGGTTACAGCGACCGCGCGACCCGGAAGCCGATGGAGTTGCTGCCTGCATTTGGCCTGTTCCAGCCGCGATCAGCCGACCGCAAGCCATTGACCTCGGCGGCCCAGGATCCTCCACGGATGACGCGGAGCGAGCAATTGCCTTTGGTCCACGCCGAGCCGTCGGACGGCGCGCTTTGATAGTTGCCGTTCCAGCAATCCTGCACCCACTCCCAGACATTTCCATGCATGTCATAGAGGTTCAGGGCATTGGGCTTCAGCGAGCCGACCGGGGCCGTCTCTGCGAAACCGTCCTTGCAGGAAAACTCGATCCAGCCGCCGCGCGCTTCTCTTGCCGATAGATCGGCCGAATTTCCGTATTCGCAAATTCGCGACGCCTCATTCCCGAAACTGAATTTTTGACCGGCAGGAGCCGCTGGGCCGCCGCGCGCTGCATATTCCCATTCGGCTTCTGTCGGGAGCCGGTAGGCGTGGCCGGTCTTGCGCGACAACCAGGGGATATATTGTCGCTCTACGTCATCCCAGGAAATCTTGGTGACTGGCCGGCGCTCGTCACCCTTGTCCGAGGGCTTTTTCGAACAACCGCCGTCGCTGACACACGCCTTCCAGTCATCCAGTGTGATCTCGAAACGCCCAAGGGCAAAGGGCTTGGGGATCGTAACCCCGTGTTGGGGTGATTCATCGCCGTTTGCTGGCGCGCCGCCGGCGGCCGCTGTTCCCATCATGAACTGGCCGGCAGGTATCGCCACCATCTCGGGGCACAGGGCACAATCCCTGAAAGAAGAGCCGTTCGGCGGCTCATCCAATTTTTGTGGCGCCGCGATGGCGACCGTCACCTCCGAGGGGGAGCTTGCCTCTGCATTCGCGTTTTCTTCCGGCAACACTTCGGTGGCGACGACGACTTCCTCGGGATTTCGATCTTCGCTCTCCGCCGTGTCGTCTGCGCCGCCGGCAGCTTCTTCGGCTGGCCGCTCGATCGTGGAAGGCTTAGGCCTAGGCAGCGGAGGTTTGACTATGACGGCCGCCGAAGTTTCTTCCTTCCGGCCAGCAGTTTCCAAGGGTATCGCCGGCTGGGCCTGGTCTCCGACATTTGAAGCTTCTTCGGGCGGCGGAGCAACCTGATCTGGCTTCTGCGGCCCAATGTGCTCGGAGGCCTCTCCCAAGTCTATGATTTCGGGTGTCTTTCGGCCCTCTCGATGCTTGTCTGCGCTGGAGGAATCATTTGGTTCCACGGGCTCGAGATAGGCGACTGATGCGGACACAGTTGTGCTGTTGGCGTCCGGCCCCTCCAACTGTTGCAGCAGGGCAGACCACCATTCTCCGCCGGTGAGCGAACTGATCGTAACAGCAAAGGAAGCAGAGCCAAGGATCAAGGCAATGAGAAAAAGCCTTCCAATTCCGCTGCGGCGACTGCGTGTTGCCGGCAACGGCCGCCTCTGCGGTTGCACTGCGCGCGGTATGAACGACTCCTCACGATGTGGAAGGGCTTCATATGGATCGGCATCAGATGGACGGACCTCGTCCCTTGTCCGGACTGTCGCGGTTGCTCGGGGCGCCATTGGAAGAGGTCGATGGCGCAGACGCCGCGCAAGTTCATTTTGCTTCTGAGTGGAAGCGGCGGCCGGATCTTGCCGCTCAGGGTAAGTAGGGGGGGGAGAGCCTGGCCGGCCATATTTGCCATCCGGGCCACTCATGTCAGGCCCACCGATGAACCAGGGAAACAACCGTCACGCGTCCGCGCCAACCGCACGCAGATCATCTGCCGACTTGATTCATGCCGCGCATGAAATATAGCAACGCCTACGCTACACACGCTGAGCGGTCCCCCCTTGCGGTTCCCAGACAGCGCCGTCCCATGAACCTCAGTAGCGACAGTTGAGGCTCGTTTCGATATGTCCTGCCTCAACTACGGCATAAATGTGGCAATTGGGTTAATTGATGCAGAGGTCGTTTCGCACGCCTACGCCCCTAAGGGAACTCAAGGCGGTCGCGATTCAGCGCTGCCACAAGCTACGATCAAACGGTCGATCTGCAGGCCGCGCAGAAGATTGCGCCTTTGACAGCTCAGCCATTACCCTGTCGATCCCGAGATCGATCTGCGCACTGATCGCAGCCGCTATCGACAGCAAACCATCGCCAAGCGTGGAGTCGCCCTCCCCCTCGAGTGATCGACCGGCAACCGACACCATGTTCGCCAAGCCCTTGGCCTGAGCGAAGCACAACTCCCAATCCACGCTCTCGATATCTTTAGACATGCTGGGCTTCTCCCGACATTGCGCCGGGAGCGCTGATCCCAATCATCGAAGCTTCGTTCCCCTTATCAATGAAGGCTAATTCAACATTAGCTTTGACTGAAGCAAGCTGGACCGTGACGGCCGCGGCGCCGCAGCCGCCAAGCGCGGTAACCATGCTGAGATCTCCTCTATATACGATTGAGTTGCCATCCCGACCCCCAGAGGATGAATTGATATGCTTGAAATCGGGTAAACGGAACCGCAGCCCGGCGGAGAATTCGCTGGTTATATCATTTGAAATTACTTTACGCTAGGTCACATTTCACAGGAAACGATCTGGTCGTCACCTGATGCGGTCATAGGCCTCGGTGAATCCAGCGAGCGACATGGGCAGTGTTAATGGCTTCTTGTCGAGATACTGAAAGATGATATTGAGCTTGCCGCCATTGAACATTCGGTTGAGCATCTGGTCGGTGATTGGGAACCCGGCAAAACAACCATTGGCGTTGCAGGTTTGCAACGGATAGTTCTGCGCCATGTCGCCATCGACATCTACCGTAATTCCGGCCGGCAGGAAAAGGCCCAAGGGCGCCTGGATCATGGCCACGGGCTTCTTGGTGTCGGCGGGAACCCTTACCGTGACCTTGCCGACGAGCCTGCGAGATTGGCGCACGAAGGCTCGCTGCTCCACCGCGCATTCGAGCGGCAGGTTGCGGGCGGCCGCCGAGCAGGTGCTCGACCAGGGTATTGGCTGCTTCGGCTTTGCCGGACCGGCCTGGTTGGTCTGGTCCGTTTGAGCGGTCTGATCATTCGTCCCTTGCGAGGCCGCGAAGGCGCCGGCCGCCAGCGCTACGGCCATCAAGAGTCCCAGGGCACCCAGGCGCACTACCCATCGCATCGCTTGACCCCAGTTATTAAGTCCTATGACTGTATATGAGCCTGTTTGACGAGATGACGCAATGGTCGTCCCCGGAACGTCAGCCCGCCACCCGGAGGAGGTCAGCGAGCCGATCTAGCAGCGGCTCCTGACTGGGAAGGATTTTCCGCCGCGCCTCGGCCAGGCTGAACCATGCTACCCGGTCGATCTCCGGAAAGGATTGAAACCGGCCGCTGCGCGGTGGCCACTCCAGATCGAAACTGTTGCTCACGAAACCCTCGGGGTCGAACGCCGCTTCTATGGTGAATGCGACCAGATATTTTCCGCCCGCCTGGCGGATTTCGCCCAAGGCTTGCATGTCCTCGGTGACATCCCAGCCGGTCTCTTCTTTGAATTCGCGCCGCGCAGCAGCCGAGGGTGCTTCAGTTTCGTCATACTCGCCTTTGGCCAGGGACCAGGCACCCTCATCGCGATTTCGCCAGAATGGACCGCCCGGATGAACCAGCAGCACCTCGAGCTCATTCTTCGATTTTCGAAAGGGCAGGATTCCGGCGCTTCGTTTCGGCATCGCGAGCTCAGCGATTAAATTGTAGGAACGCTGCGACGGGCCCACAAGGGCTGAGCGAAGCTTGAGAGCCGCGATAACTACATATTACCGCGGTTCCTTGCTTGCATTTCGCGCTTCTCATGGTTCTTACAAGGTAGACGGCGTTACGCGACGCCGATACCGTCTCCGAACCCGGCAATAGTAGAGGACGCAGATGGACATCAAACGAAGCGGCGCTGAGCCCTCCCGCCAAGGCCCAGCTGAGTATTTCACCGGTACCGTGCGCATCGACCTCATCTTCGATGCACCCGATCCGGCGCGCGTGCGCTCGGCGAGGGTCACCTTCGAACCAGGCGCCCGCACCGCCTGGCACAGGCATCCGCTCGGTCAGGTCCTGGTCATCGTTTCCGGCAACTGGCCTCGCCCAGCGCTGGGGTGGACCGATCGAGGAGATCCGGCCAGGCGATGTCATCTGGTTTCCACCGGATGAGAAACATTGGCACGGCGCGGCGCCGTCAGCGTCGATGACCCACATTGCCATCCAGGAAGCACTTAACGGCAGCGCCGTCGAATGGCTGGAGCATGTCAGCGACCAGCAATATAAAGCGCGATGAGGATAAAGCGCGATGAGGCTGACGGCCGCCGCACTTCGGTATTTTCTTTTATGTTTTCGCTTTCACGCTAGATGCGTTCCTTTGCGTTGCACAACCGCTAACATGTCACGCCTTGGCGCAAGCTATCGAAATAACAGCACTTTGCGGAAATTTGATTCGCTTGTGGCGATACTCGGGCCTATGATCGCTGCACGACGGCGCAAAGAGGCAAGAATGACAGAAACACGCCTTCATGACGATCCAATGAGCCGTGTCCGCCAGCAGATGGAAGTCATCACGGCGGACGGCCGCTGCGCCGGCCATGTGAGTGGCTGCACCGCGGATGAGATATTCATGAGCCGATCGGACCAGCCGATACCAAGAGAATGGGTCAGGCGCGTGGATCGCGAGGTCTACATTTCCAAGCGCTGGAACGATCTCGTCCATTGAAGGCGTATTTCCCTCTCAGGGAGATTGACATGGCTGCAAGCTATTTCGACGGCGCGCGGCTTGCCGCGCTCTACAAGGAACTCGAGCATGAATGCGCAGAATATGCGCGCGAGCATGGCGGCACCATCACGGCGGCCCAGGAAAACGAAATCGCGGCGCGGCTGATGGCGGCGGTGCGGAACAACTCGCCGCCTGAAGCCGCCTGACAGTCACGCAACAGCTGCCGTGAACTTCATAGCGGGTTGGCTTTGCGATTGTCTTGCGAATGCGGTCACTCGCCTTGGGTTTCGACGACCATTTCGACGAACCTGCCTTCGGCATCGAAGTTGCACCGGAACGCACGCGTGCCGTTGGCGCCCTGGTCAGCGGCCCCCGGCACAGAGTAGACATTGGTACTCTCGACAAGCTTCTTCAGCTTCACCTTGTTGGGCTTCACGGCGAACATCTCGGTCGCCATGTTGCGGCAATAGCCCGGCATTTCTTTCTTGTTGATGGCAGGCCCGGTGCCCGTCACCTCGGCGAAAGCCGAAAATGTCCCTGACAGCATGATCCCGCCGGCGAGCATGAGCCATACGACGGGGCGTGTATGAGGATATGAATGCACGGCTTTATTCCCCCTGGTGATTGGGCGCCCGGTGCATCCTGCCTTCGCTCTCACACCGCGTCAAATCGAATTGAGTATGATCCGCTAACCCCGCCGGCCAAGCTCGACCGACGGGATTTTTTTCCACGCTCCGTTGCCGCCTCAGACGCTGTTGCGGAGCTCTTGACGCAACCGTGATTTCGCGCGACGCACGGTTTACATCAGAGTTTAGGGGCTAGAGCGCAGCGTGACTGATCAAGCCATCTCCCCGAAGCGAGATCGTAAGGGCCTCCGGCCCGGGTCCTTAAGGACGGAAAGATCGTCTCCCCTACTCTTCACGGCGCCCTCGACGTGCGCATACGCGACCTGAGCGCCACGGGAGCGCTCATAGAGATTCCCGTTGGGACGAAGCTGCCGGGCTCTTATGGGCTCCTCGTCGTGTCTGAGAGCAAGATCTATCCCGCCGTCACGCGCTGGCGTCGTGGCGACAGACTTGGCATGGAGTTCACGGGCCCGCCGAAAACAGCGAACTTGCTCAAGTGGTGAACCGCGGGAATTCACTGCCTCTCAAGGGGCCGCATAAAACCCGGCGCCCGGCATGAGAGCCTCGGCCTTTGGGCCCGGAGCGGTCGGGAATGACAGGCACTTCTCTCCGACGTGAGGAACCGCTTCAATGTCCCGGTGCGATCGAATGGATGAAAATCGCCCCTTCGGCGGCGGGTGGGCGGTTGCCTAAACCTGAACCTGCTTCACGATGACAGACCTCTTTCATTCACATAAGGCTTACCTATGGACAGTCGAGCGCCGTCTGGATTGTCCGCAGGGGGCGAGCGGTCTTAATAACCCCCGGCTGCTCGCATCCGGAAAGCCCTGGAGCCGTAGGCTCCGGGGCTTTACTTTTGGCGGCAAACTCGGGCCGTCAAGCTGCCGGCCGGAGGGCAAGCGACAGCGATGGCCTTAAACACGGATTGGACAATCTTCAATTCATGCCGGCATGCATCATTCCTGGGACTGATGCTGGCGACATGTCCTCGCCTTTGGTTTGCCGTCAGATAAAGACCTGGCGGACAGTGACTGCGCGAAAAGACCACTAAATCAGCTCGGCTTTGTCTAAGGCGTCGAGGACCTGGCTATTTGTGCATCAGGGGAATGCTGAACTGGGTCATGGAGATATTCATGACATCGCCGGCCGCGACGCTTCGTTATTGAACTGTATCCCAGGCGCGGCTCAGATTCCGCCGAACCAGTCATACCCATTGTCCTCCCAGTACCCGCCCTGGCCCTGGCCGATCGTGCTGAAGCTGTCGACGAGTTCGATCCTGTGGATATATTTCGGCATCTTGTAGCCGAGCTGCCGCTCAACACGCACGCGCAGCGGTGCTCCGTTCTCGACCGGGAGTGCCTTGCCGTTGAGACCATAGGAAAGGATCGTCTGTGGATGTCGCGCGTCGATCAGGTCGATCGATTCATAGTATTTGATGTCACCCGTGGTGTCGCGGTCGATCGTATCGAGACAATGGAAGACCACATAGCGCGCCTGGGGCTTAGGCTTCGCCTCATCGAGGATCAGAGCGAGCGGCACTCCTGTCCACTTGGCGATGCAGCTCCAGCCTTCGACGCAGTCGTGACGGGTGATCTGCGTACGCGAAGGCATTGCCTGCAACTGCGCCAGCGACAGTGAACGTGGGTTCTCGACGAGACCGCCTATTTCCAAACGCCAAGCGGCGAAACCATTCGACAATAGTGATTTGTAAACATCGTCATCAGGTGCGGTACTGCCGTTGGGCCTCTGCGGCTGGCGAATGTCAGCCTCGGTGAATTCCTGGGCAAGGGCGTCTCTGCCGGCAAGCAGCCTCTGCACCCTGTAGGTCAGACTGTTCGCGCCCTCGAGGAAATCGCGCACACTGCCATCACGCTCGAGTCCATCGAGGACATCGCATCCCGCCAGTACAAGGCCGGAGCCGCCGGTCACGGCTGTCCTCAAAAAGGCGCGGCGGGATAGTTGGAGCTTGGTCATGATTTGGATTTCTCCACCTCTCCGGCCTCGTTGTTCGGCTGAGGGTCGACACGATACCAGCCGGTGACTATTGAGCGCAGCTCGTTCAGAGGCCCGGCCGCGATGATCATCAAAATATGTATGATGAAGAAACCGACCAGAAGCAGCATCATGGCAAAATGGATCGTACGCGCCGTCTGGCGTCCTCCCAATATTTCCACCAGGAAGGGAATGACCGCATCCATCGTCGGCGACATCGCCAGTCCGGTCAGGATGATGAGCGGAAAGATCACGAAGAGTACTCCGCCATAAGCGAGTTTCTGCAACGTGTTGTAGTCGCGGCTATGATGGAATTTGAGCTTCGCGTGGCTCACGATATCACGCGGCAGGTTGCGCAGATCGGCAGCCCGCGGCGCGATGTCGCGTCGCAGATGCCCGTTGAGCAGGCTGCCCACAAACCAGCCGAGCAAAGTGATTACCAGCACCCAGGCGAAGAAGAAATGCACCACGCGCCCGGTTGCAAGATCCTGAACGGAAGGAATGGTCGCCCAGCCCGGGAAACCGCGACTTACCAGACGCTCACCACGCCGCGACAAGCCGAGCACCCCGGTCGTGTCGAAGCGCACGCCAAGAATGCGCGTATATCCGGACGGGCCGTCGGGCGTATTTTCCGCTCCCATCGCCAGCACTTCATTGTCATAGCCGAAGCCGGACTTGTTGCCGACATAAAGTGTTGGATGCGCGTTGAAGATCTGCAGCCCGGAAAGCAGCAGGAAAAACAGCGCGACCGCCCAGACCCAATGAGTAACGCGTGTCCACAGCGATTGCCGGTAGACGAGTGGTGCCCTGCCCGGCTGCGCGGAGATCTCGCGAGACCTTGATCCGTCTTTCAGCGCAGTGTCGGCCATTAGAGATGTACCTCTCCTTCGGGTGCAGAAGGGGACGCCGCCTACCATACCGGTATCCGCACACGGGGTATTTGGTATCTATCGTAAATTCGCAGGTCGATGCCCTGCTGTTACAGCGCAGCGGCAACACGGCTTCGTGAAGTGCCGCCCAGTGGGTGGATTCCTGAACCTCCCGTCCCGATACCGCCATCATATTTGCCGGAGGGCGAAGTAAAGGTGAAGGTCTGGGCGTTCAGGCGTTAAACGCAGAGATGGAACTGTCAGCCGATCCGCCAGTTGAGCCTATCGTCAGCAGGTGCATTCACGGCATCCGGGCGCTGGCGGCTGGGCTCCGCCATCTTGGGAATGTCCGCTTAGTTGCCCCACGATAACCGGGAGAACAGCATGAGACAGATACTGGCTGTGCTGGTTGTGACGCTTGGATACGCCACGGGCTGCTCGGGGTTGCGGCCGCTCAGGACGCGACCCAACTGCCCGACCTTAAAGGGCACTGCGTGGCAATAAGTGAGTTCGATCGTGCTCGGCTATGCGATCCATCACAGTGGCCATGAGGCATCGCAGAACAAGCCGAGGCTGTCTTCCGCCGAGTTCACCCTCACTATCGAAGGTCAGGACGGGCGGCGTTTCTGGGGCACCATCAAATCACGGAAAAATCAAGAACCGATCATCGGCGTGATTGGCTTTGATGGAAAAACAGTTCACATGCAAGAGCATGATGGATCACTCGACGGTACCCTTGTTGACAAGGACACGCTAGAGGCCATCTTCCACCATTCGACGGCCAACACCATTGTGGTGTCGATGGAAAGATTCAAGCGGCAGTAGGGCTTGCCGGTTTGCTGCTCGGGAAATTCGGGCGTAAAGCGTAGCCGCCTCTCGGTACGAGAAACTCGACACCCTCAGCGATGTGGACAAGAGAAAAAATGCCGACTTTACCGCCGGTTCACAGGTATTACTCCGCCTCGTTTTATTTATCCAGTTATATCAAGTAGTTAGAATGGCGGTGCACGCAGTCATCTGCGAACCGCTCTGCGGTTTCGAACTCCCTGCTAACAGGGAGAAAACAGGGAGCGAAACGCCAAACAGCCAATTCTCACTTCATCGAACCAGACAATTACCGCCACCATTCAAAGGGATGGCTCAGAATTTCCTACTTTCGGAACAGGGAGCGAACAGCAAGTTAACAGGGAGACGGGGCAAACAATCAGGGAGACCACCAGAAACGCCCGGCTGAGCAGGTATCGCCCTGGGTGAAGAGCAGTAGCGTGTCGCCAGGCGACTCAAGGTCTTCTAGCAGCAACCCCCACCCAGCGTGCTCGGCCTTGTTGGTCCCGATACAGATTGGGAACGATCGGCGAGCGCCTGGGTAGCCGGTCAAGCGGATCGTGTATTGAATGGTTGCAGTTGTGCTCCACTCCATATTTCCAGGCTTGTCGTGGAAGCCAAATCAATCACAGATGCATACCAGAGGCAGGGACGAGACAACCTGTGATCGATCTGATGGACGAGCAGTGCTTTTCCTGCGGGTTTGGTCGCTCTCGTGCCGAGGCAGGAACGAAATGAGGGAATGCGATGACCGACTCTGACGACGAGCGGAAAAACTCTGTTACCGATAAACAGAACGAACCATACAGGGTCGGCAACAAGCGTCCACCCATGCACTCACGCTTCAAGAAGGGGGTTTCGGGGAACCTCCGGGGGCGGCCAAAGCGCCGCCCGAAGTTCGACGAAGTCTTGCTGAAGGAATTCCGAAAGCCTGTGGCAGCCGTCCAGAACGGCAAGCCTGTGAAGACCAGTTTTGATCGCTTGTTTGCCACGAAGCTAGTCAAGTCCGGCATTATGGATGGCACTGCGGCGGCCAGGTTACTACGAAGCCAGATTACCCAGGCGGAAATCAGGGAAGCGGCTGCGGAAAAGGAAGCAGCGGATCGTCGACAGAAAGAAGAAAAAGTGGAGCCCGAGCCATTTTCTTGGACGGAAGAACAGGAAAGGCTTTTCCGGGAGCTTGAACAGCTGGAAATGAAACGGATTTGCAAATCCGCCGCTGGAAGTGAACACCAACTGGCGGATGTTAGTTCTGATAAGAGCAAGGAAGCGCTGCCGCAGGATTCGAAAGCGCGGTTCGACACCACGGTTTTGCCGTCACCGTGTAAACCGAGACGGAAAGGGAATCGCGATGGCACATGATAATCGCTTGCTCAGATCGCCACCGCATAGCGTGAAGGAAAAGCTTACGACTAAGGGCCGCCACCGCCGTGAAGGCCTCGTGCGCGTCGCTGGCGCCTCAGCCACGCTACGCGCGCCGCGCAACGACATCCGGCCGGTGCTTGAAGTAACGGTGATCCCGATTGCGGAGCTAAGGTCTGCGGGCAACAAGACACGCAAGCTCGACCCCGCCCACGTACGGGAGATTGCCCGATCTATCAGCACATTTGGCTTCTGCGCACCCGTGCTCATCGGGAAAGGCAACATGGTCATTGACGGTGAGGCGCGGGTCGAAGCGGCACGCCAACTGGGCATGGACCGTGTGCCCTGCCTTAGTATCGATCATCTTACTGAAGTAGAGCAACGTACATTGCGGCTGGCCATCAATAGGCTTGCAGAGAGAGGTGAGTGGGACCTAAACGGTCTCAAGGTCGAGTTCGAGGAGCTTCTCCTTCTTGACGCGCCAATTGAACTTGTAGGCTTTTCCGCCGACGAAATTGACCAGATCCTGCTCGGCGAAGAAGGAGAAACGGTCGAAGCGGGACCCCTTTCCCCCGCGACATGCGCAACGGCGGTAGCTCGCCCCGGCGACGTTTTCGAACTCGGACCGCATCGGCTCATCTGCGGCGATGCAACCGACCCCGAGGTCCTGGGCGTGCTGATGGGGCGGGAAGCGGTCGGAACGGCACGGCTCATCTTAACCGACGAACCCTACAACGTGCCAATCGCCGGTCACGTCTCAGGCGGGGACCATCGTGAGTTTGCCATGGCCTCAGGCGAGATGACCAACTCCGAATTCCTCGCCTTTAACGGGGCCTGGATGGGGGCTGTTCTGCCCTACCTCCGCGAAGGAGGAGTTCTTCGGCACATTCATTGACTGGCGAGGCAACCCGATCGTTCATGCCGCCGCAACCAGACTTTCCCTCACGCCGCTCAATCTGATCGTGTGGGCCAAGACCAACGCCGGCATGGGCAGCCTTTACCGCTCGCAGCATGAACTCTTGCCGCTTTTCAAGAAGGGCTCGGAGCCGCACGTCAACAATATCGCGCTTGGAAAACGGGGGCGCTGGCGCTCCAATCTATGGACATATCCCGGCGCCTCATCACTGGGCTCTGACGCGCGCCGAGGGTTGAAGGACCATCCGACCGTGAAGCCAACGGCAATGCTGGAAGATGTCCTTCTGGACCTGACGAACCGGGGCGAGCTTGTCGTCGATCCCTTCCTTGGCTCCGGCTCGACCCTCATCGCGGCACACAACATGGGGCGGGTCTGCCGCGGCGTCGAGCTTGATCCGCTCTACACAGATGTCATCGTCCGCAGATTCGAGGTCGCGACAGGCGAAGCGGCTATCCTCGCTAACACTGGTGAGCGTTTCGCCGACCTGGATCGGCGGACTCAAGAAAACGCGACTCATCGCCGGCAGGCCGCGGAACGTACCAGGCAGCCGTCGAGACCAATTGTGTCATCGGGAAACACAAAGGTCGCCACGGATCGGCATCCTCGGCCTCCTTCCGGGTGATCATTTTGTTTAATCATTTTCCTTTCGCCAAACCGCTTTTTCGCGACCATTCTATGGCTCCCTCTCACGGACGAGCATAAAGAAACGAAAAATCAGGCGGCGAGAATGGGCGTCAGGGCGGCCAGACTGAACGATCCATCTTCAGCGTCGCTTCCATCTCGCGGCGCGCGCGGACCGCCTCGAGTGTAGGATCGATTTCGACGTCCTGCCACGTGAGCGGCGTCCCGGTTTTGACGGACCTTAGGAGTTTCACATTGTGGGTGAGCCCGAGCGGGAGAGCGCCGAGCCCGCGCCCTCGGCTGCCCAACCCGTCGCTTTGAGCGCGTCGAGCGCCCGCGATACGGAAAGGTCCGCCAGCCCCACAAGGTGGACGCCGGGCGTTCGTCGCGCCTGCGCCAGATACATGGACCCGAATTTGCCGGCCCCGATCACGCCGACGCGCAACGGCTTGCCCATGGCCTGGCGGCTAACCAGCATCCTGTGCAGATTCACGCATCACCTCCCCCTCCACGTGGCTGCCTGCAAGATTTCAACCTATTTCGATGCCCTGGTGCAATGCAGAACCCATAGGAGGTTCAACCGGTAATTGGATTACTGACCACAGTCAAAGCTAGGACTGATTGCCAATGCAGTATTTTGTCATCAGTCGGCGCTGCAGAAAGCGGTGAAGCTGACAAAACTGCACCGGTTCTCAACTGAGCATTTTGTCACAAGGTAAATAGCTTCACTCACCCACCCGGCAGAAGCATTTATCTGGGCCGCGTAGCATGCCTCGTGAAATCGATCCTATTTAGGCGCCTGAGCCGAATTTTGGCCTAGGGCCGACGAGACCCTCAACAATACCTTCCCCCGGCGCCCGCCGCCGGACACAACAGGGCGAAGCCCTAAAGGACCTTGATCTGGTGCTCATTGCGGATGAGACTTGGCACTGGGAGCCTGGATCACACTACGAGGATGAACCAAGTGGAAGAGACGACGATCGACCGTGCAGCCATGGGACGCTTGGCTAAAGCTTTGACCTTCATCTGCGGCGCGGAGCATTCTACTACTGTTGCCTTGAGGGTGGCAGCTGAGAGTGGTTCCGAGCGAGACATCAAGAAAGCACGCGCGTTATTTCTTCAATTGAAGCCCGGCGACCGGAAGGCCGCATTGACGATGATCGGCGATTGATCCCCAAATTCAACTCAAGCCCTGAGTGTTGACAGACGACTGGCCGCGGCTTTTTTCAGGCAATCATCCTTTCTGTCGAGACGTTCACGCGACTTCACGAATGGCTGTCCCCTACTGCACACGCCGCGCACACGGTAGTTTCTTAGCTTTTTGATTTCCTTTGTTTTTCGCTCCCATATCACCGGATTAACTCAAGCAACTCAATTTTTCCAGTTACGTGCCAAAGCTCCGAAGCCCATTAATGGCAAAACACCGATTGGTTACCGAATTCGCATTACGTCATCAGTGGCGACTACCGAGCTTATGGCAAATTGTCAGAAGGAAATTGCATTTTTGACCTACTGCAGCAGGCTTGCGCGACGATCTCTCTTAGCCACCGTTTAGCCACGCAAGGAACTGAAGCTAGCTTGAGCGTGCTAGGCCGAGTACAACATGTTTGGCTACTGCCAGTGACGCTGTGAGTCCCGGGGATTCGATGCCGAAAAAATTCATAAGTCCCACTATTTCGTGGTCGCTTTCGTTCTGGATCTGAAAATCGGAAAAGCCTGACCCCGGACCATGAAGCTTGGGGCGTATGCCACAATAGCTGGGCAAAAGCGTGCGACTGCGCACGTCGGGCCAGTACGCCTCCACGGCCGCCGCGAATTTCTCCGGAAGCCCCTCCGGAAGGGAATAGTCGAGCGCATCGGTCCATAGGATATCCGGACCGAAACGTACGGCGCCGGCGAGATCAAGTGTTGCGTGAATTCCAAGGGCCCCGGGCACAGGCACAGGATAGATCAGATGCCGGAAGGCAGCCTTTCCGGAAACACTGCAGTAGCTTCCCTTTGCCAGATATCTTGGTGGGAGCTTCGTGGCCGCATACCCTTCGACAGATTGGGCTACCTCATGTGCCCCGTGCCCGGCGCAGTTGATCAGCATCGTGGACGACAGCTCAGCAATCTCACCTCTGTTGTCGGCGGCGGTGATGATGAAAGCCTCCTTCAGCTTTCTCGCGCTTAGAAAATTGGTGTTGAATGCGAAGCCTGCGCCCAAGGCTTCTGCCTCGCCCAGCAACGCGAGCATGAAACTCTGAGCATCGACAATGCCGGTGGACGGAGACAAAAGCGCCCTGGTGCAGCGGACTTCCGGTTCAAGGCCGGAAACGTCTGATGGCGAAAGCCATTGGAGATCATGAACACCATTGCTTGCGGCCAGTGCCATGATCGAGTGCAGTTTCTTCTCTTCTTCAGCCGATGTGGCGACGATGATCTTGCCGACCCGCTTGGTTTCGACGCCATTCGACGCGCAGTAGTCATAGAGCAGCTCTCGGCCCTCGACACAAAACCGCGCCTTCAGGCTTGCCTTCTGATAGTAAATGCCAGCATGGATGACTTCCGAATTGCGCGATGAGGTTTCTTTTCCCGCGCTGACCGCCTTCTCCAGCACCATGACCGCCTTGCCCGACAGCGAAAGTTCCCTTGCCACAGCAAGACCGATGACACCCGCGCCAACAACGACCGCGTCAAAGTCAGGCCGCATCAAAATGCCGTGGCGCCGGCGGCTCTCTCCGCTTCCGCAACCAGCACAAAGAAATCCCTCTCACCAAGGCCCCGATTGGCAGCCGCGCCATAGATCTGGCGGATCATGCTGTTCACCGGCATTGGTGTTTCCTGTACCTTACTGGCGACCAGCAAAAGGTCCAAATCCTTCATCAGCATGTTGAGCGTTGCCGCAGGTTTGTAGTCACCGCTGATGATCATATCCCTCTTGTAGCCAATGAGCGGCGAGGCCACGGCGCTTTGCGTGATGACGTCAAGCATGGTCTCGTGCGTCAGACCGCGGCCCGAAAGGCGCCTCGCTCGTTGTGGTCGAGGACGGCCAAGTCGAGGAGATTTCACCGCTTCACGTTGATTGCGTTCGCTGGATCCATTTGCGGGTGCCGGTGGATCATTGCAACGCTACATTCGACGTCATCGATCTCATTCGTCAGGGAATTGAAGACTCGGTCGAGCGTGAGGCGCAAGGTCGTCTTCTCGTCTTCAGAATTGAGCTGACGGGACAAGCTGAGCTGCACGGCGAATTGCTCGCATCGGCAGATCAACTCCTTGCAGAGTCTAGGGCGGCAGCTCTAGGCCTCGGCGAGGAAGTTGCGTGGATCGAGCGTGTCGTCATTTCGACCACCAGCCCTGAAACCGCAGCGTCGCGCAAGGATGCATTGGGCGACCTGCAGCGGATGATGGAGAGCGCTGCCCGCGATGCCGAGCTGAAGGCGCAGCTCGCATCGGATCTCGGCGATCTCATACGCAAACTGCCCCACGATATCCGCGCAGAGTCGGAGGACGCCATGCTGAAAGCGGCCATTGATGGCAACATTGCAGACTTGATCAGCCACGCCAGTGCGTATCTCAGCGCACGCCTTGGAGCAGAGAAGGTGTAATCATGCGCATCCGGCAGTTTGATTTGCTTCGATACGGACACTTCACCGACGCCATCATCGTTTTGCCCGCGGGCAAGTTGGACTTGCAACTGCTGCTTGGCGAGAATGAAGCAGGAAAGTCCACAGCGATGGCGGGTATTGAAGACTTGCTCTTCGGCATCCCCTCCAACTCGTCCCGCAACTTCCTGCATGAGTACAATGCCATGCGCGTGGGGGCGATCCTCGAAAGGGGAGGCGATACGCTCAAGATACGGCGTCGCAAAGGCAACAAGGACACGTTGCTCCGCGATGATGATATGCCGATTCCGTTGGGTGAGGCGGCGCTCGCGCTGTTTCTTGCCGGCGCAGACCGGCGCTTTTACACGCGGATGTTTAGCCTCGATCACGAGCGCCTTCGCCAGGGCGGCAAGGAAATTTTGCATGCGCAGGACGATGTCGGCCAAATGCTCTTCTCGGCAAGCGCCGGGATCATGGGCTTGCGCGAGAACTCTTAAGGCCATGGAAACCGAGGCGGACACTCTTTGGGCCTCGCGCCGTGCGGCACATCGAAAGTATTTCGCAGCAGAGGATCGCCTAAAGGCCGCCGAAGCCTCGATGCGCGAAAATGTCGTGACGACGGGCAAATGGCAGTTGCTAAGGAGCGCATTCGAGGCATCCAATGATGCTTACGGCGCCATCGAAGTTGAGATCGAACGGAAGATGGCGGAGCTACGCAAGCTTAGCCGCATTCGCCGTGTCTGCCGCAATGTGCGCAAACGCGCTGAGACTGAAAGCGCGATACAAGCGTTGGGCGAGGTCATACCGTTTGATGCTGACGCTTCCAGGATCCTGGAGAAAGCAGCGAAGGATGAAGCCGCGGCCATGGCCCGCGTTGCGACTTTGAATGATCAGATCGCCGCACTTGAGGCCGAACGGGCAGTCTTAACCTTCGACGACGACCTGCTCGCACGTGCGGAAGACATCGCACAGCTCCGTGATCGCCGTATTCAGGTTCGCGCCGGTAAATCCGATCTGCCGAAGCGGCGGGCGGAGTTGGCTGCGACGGAGGCATCCCTAAATCGCCTCGCCGGCGAGCTTGAATGGAGTGGGAACATCGATCAATTGATCGTGCGCATTCCCGTCAAGGCCAAGGTCGCAGTCCTTCGTGGTTTGCTAAATCGTCGCGGCGAGCAATCCGGCGCGGTCGAGAATTCGAAAGGCGCTCTAGCCGAGGCCGAGGAGAAACTTGCAGAGATCGCAGCGGAACTCGAAACGCTTGGGCCGGTGACAGATGTCTCCAAGCTCGCAATAGACATCAAGGCTATACGCGAACTTGGCGACTTCGCCGGCCAGATCGCCAACTCCAAGCGAGAGGAGCAGGAAGCGCGCGCGGCGATCAACCGGGCGATAAAAGCCTTGCGTCCCGCGGTTGACGATCATGCCTTTCTGGAATCCATGCCGGTTCCACCGCTAGCGTCGGTTGAGGCCCACCGCGACGCCTGCAAAAACCTGGAACAACGGCAGCAGACCTGCCGTGAACGCATCCGCAATGCGGAGCAAGAACGCGCCCGCCGTCGCAAAGCCTACGAGCGGATCATCGCCGATAAACACGTCGTCGCGGCCGACGAGCTTCAGTGGTTGCGCGGCCGACGCGATAACGGCTGGTCGCTCATCCGGCGGCGCTATGTGGAAGGGGTTGCGGTTTCCGAAGGCGAGATGGCGGCGTTCAGCCCGACCGATGGGCTGACGGAAGAGTTTGAGGCTGCCGTGCGCGCCGCCGATACGGCTGCTGATCGGCGTTTCGAGCACGCTGGCGCCGCTGCAGAGCTTGCCGTCATTAGTACGCAGATCAGCGAGCAGGGCGATCTGCTGGAATCCTTCACCATCGAAGAGAAGGAACTGGCGGAAGAGCGCACGACACTCGACGAGGCCTGGGGCGCCTTGTGGTCCAGCGCTTCCATCACACCGGAGGATCCTGACGTGATGATTGAGTGGCTGGGCACCCGATCTGAAATCGTGGACTTAATCGGACGGGTCGCGACCGCCGAGCGGAATACGGGCGCCTTGCAACAGCGTGAGGACGAGGCGAAGCGTCTCATCATGGTCGAGCTTAATGCCCTAGGGGTGTCCACAATCACTCTTGCCGCGCAGCCGCTCCATCTCGTCATCGAATCAGCCACTGCCGTGGAACGCACTCACGAGAACGCCGCCAAAACTCGGTGGGACCTCGATGCGGCACACCGCAAAGCGACCGCAGCTGTTCTGCGCAAGAGCAAGGATCTGGAAAAAGCGGAGGCCGAGTGGAATGAATGGACCTCCGCATGGGAGTCAGCCCTGAAGGTGCTGCAATTTCCGGCCACGGCAACGCCCGAGACGGCCGAAGCGCAAATCAATGCCATCGACGGCATGCGCGAGACTGCGGGTCGGATCAATGATCTGCGACATGACCGGATCGAGAAGATCGAGCGGGATGTTAGAGCGTTCGATGATGACGTGGCGGTGTTGGCGCAAACTATCGCGCCGCAACTGCACGGTGCGGATCCCGAGGCAGCGGTCTTGGAGCTTGATCGACTTGCTGCGGAGGCAACTCGCGTGCGGGACCTTATGGCCTCGAAGGATTCAGACATCGATGGACTGCAGAAGAAGATCGACGAATGCCGTGAATTCAGCCGTGATGCCCGCGAAACCATCGCGCGTCTGCAGCAGACGGCCACAGTCGCATCGATTGATGACCTCCGGACCGCGATTCAACGATCCGATGACATGTGCTTGCTGACGGCCGAGCTTGATCGTCTCACGACTGCCCTGATGGAGGATGGAGACGGTCTGTCGGTTATGGATTTGAGTGCCGAGTGCCTAGACAACGACTTAGATGCCATCGCGGCAAAAGAACAGACGGTCACCGAGGAAGTCCAGGAACTGCACAATCGCCTGATGGAAGCACGCGAGAACCGCAACACCGTCCGCCAGGCCTTCGAGGCGATCGGCGGCAATGACCGTGCGGCGAGGGATGCGGCGGATCGGCAAGCGGCGCTTTCCGAGATGACCGAGTTTGCAGAACAGTATGTGCGGCTGCGCTCCGCGATTGTATTGCTGCAATGGGCAATTGATCGCTACCGGCGGGAGAAACAGGCGCCTATCCTCAAGCGCGCGGGAGAGCTTTTTACCATCCTCACCTGCGGGTCGTTCGATACACTGCAGCTGGAATTTGATGACCACGATAGCGTGCAGCTCGCCGGCATTCGGCAGGACGGACGGCGGGTGCCGGTCGCCGGTATGAGCACCGGAACCGCGGACCAACTCTATCTTGCGCTTAGGGTTGCGGCGATTGAGGACTACCTCGACCATGCCGAGCCCATGCCGTTCATCGCGGATGACCTGTTCATCAACTTCGACGATAAGCGCGCGGCCGCTGGCTTCCGTGTATTGAGCGAACTCGCAAAGAAGACGCAGGTCCTGTTCTTCACGCACCACGAACACCTGCTGGAGGTGGCGCGAACGGCCTTGGGAACCCCGATTAGCGTGGCTACGCTGCCAGTAATCGCAAACCCACGGCCGCAGCGCTTGGAGGCCGCGTGAGGTGCCGGAACTCCGGCTATCTCCTCGTCTGTGTCTTGAATCCAGCCACTTGATTTAACTATTTAAGATGAAAAAGATTTGTGATGAAAAAATCTTTTAATTTGTCTTTCCGGGTGCCCTCTGTTTTTCCGATCTGGTGGTGAAGGCGGGCCTAAAGGGAGTTGGACGCCTGATAACCCGCTGCTGAAAGGGGGCGTTGCACGTCCGTTGATCAAGAAAGACCAAAGGGGCGTTCTGTACGTCCGTCCGCCCTCGATTGAAGCCAAGATTGACGGAGCCATCGGCCAAGGTTGGGAGACCCTCTCGAAGCGCGCGAAGATTACCGACCCCAACGCCCCGGACTTCCTGCCGCGGGAATGTTTGACCCACCTGATCCGCGACGCGATCCGACGGAACGATCAGCGCCTCGCTACCGTCCTGATGCGTCCGCTTCTGTTGCGCTGCGCGGCAAATCTCTTGAAGACCGTGCCGGATGGCGCGACGCATAACTTTGCCGAGGTTCGGGAGGATATCCTCCACAGCTTTCAGATGCTGTTCACCGAGGAGGTCGCTGAAGATGCGCTCGACTACTATGAATGCAAATTCGGGAGCGCTTTCAAGTCCTTGCGTCTTGATCGGATCGATGCCGCGCGATCTCAGCAGAAGAAGGCTGCGGTCACTCTCCCGCAAATCACGAATGAAGACGGCGACACGATGCCGGAGGAAGAAGTGCTGGCGCTTCTGTCGCGCGCAGCGTGCATCGGCCCATCGCAGGAGGACCGTATCTATTTGCCTCAGGTGCTCAAAGTCGTAAACGACCTGCCGCCGGATCAGCGGCGCACTGTCGTGCTCCGCCGCATCATTGGCTACACCGAAGTACAGACGGCGAAGATCTGCAAGGTCGACATGCGTACCATCCGCTATCGCCTCGCCCGCGCCGACACGCAGCTTAAGAAGCTGAAGGAGGACCTATGAACCAGACCATGACCAATACGCCGCTGCGCGACGCCATGTACGAAATGTCGCTGGCGAAACCCATTCCGGACCCTGAACTTCTCGATGAGTTCGTGCGCCGCTATCCGGAACATGCCGAAGCGCTTACCGACTTCGCCATCGAACTTGCCGTTGACGCTCTGATGCATGGCGGCGATGATGAGGAAGTACCGGCCGATATGGAGGCGACCAACCCCGCTGTCTCGCGTGTGATGAGTCAGTTCCAAAATCGCTTATTCGAGATGTCGCAAAAGCGGGCGGCAGAGCCACCTGTCCGGGCGGCAACCGCATCGGTTGCCAATCCATTCGCCGATCTCGATCGCGACCACTTTCGCGCGCTTGCATCACAGCTCGCTATCAATACTGCCTTTCTCTCTAAGCTGCGAGACAGAACCATCGAGCCGACGACAATACCTAAAGGTATTGCAGGCGCGTGGCCGAGGAGATGGACGAAGATATCGACGCATTGACTGCCCATCTCTATGCTCCGTCTGAAGTCGCGCGCGCGCGTCAATATTACAAAACCGATGGCAAACCGACCGTGCGCGCACGTCAGTCATTCGAAGCGGCCGTGCGAAATTCTGGACTAACAGAAGAACAACAACGCCGTTTGCTTTCTTTTCGAGATTGACCACGCATGGATTCCTTTGAGCCCATCCGCGCTGCCGCCGAACGTCTACATCTGGACGTCATCGGCGGCGCGGACACGCCCACTCGACCCATGGAACTCGTCCAGGCTGCCCTTGCCCATCTCAAGCTTGACCTGATTTGGCTTCCGACCGGAGACCCGGCACTCAAAGGCGCACGGGCAGTCCTCGACGATCAAAGCGGGACGATATTCGCCGAAGATATTGGTAGTTCGGCAGAACGTGCTCTCATTGTAGCGCACGAAATCGGACACGAATGCATTCATGCGGGATCGGTCGCCTGCAGTGCGGAAGACGTGGATCCATCGCGTTCAATGGAGGCCGCGCCGGTCGGCCTGCAGCGCGTTGAGGAGTACGGTGCGCAGGAACGCCGGGAGCTACAAGCCAATGTATTCGCGCGGGCGTTTCTTTTTCCGCGATCATTGGCGCGACAGATGTTCGTCGAAAAAGCTCTGACCGCGTCAGACATCGCTAAGCAGCTCGATTTGCCCGTGCCACTGGTGCGCCAGCAAATCCTCGACGTAGTCCTTCTACCGCCTTCCCCCGCGGATCGAAGATCTCCGAAAGTCCTCTCGCCCGCTCGTTACGGCCAGACCCGGCACAGGATAGCGCGGCTGCACATCGCGGCACGGCCTTTCAGCTCCAGGCCGGTCCGGGAACGGGCAAAACGAAGACGTTAGTGAAACGCATTCTCTCTTTACTTGATGAGGGAGTAGATCCTGCTTCAATCCTTGTTCTGACCTTCTCCAACCGAGCGGCCGGTGAATTGGCCGAACGGGTAAGTGCTGCTGCGCCCGAAAAGGCTCCGAAGATCTGGATCGGAACGTTCCACGCGTTCGGACTCGATATCATTCGCCGATATTATGAGGAGTTCGAGCTTTCCCCTAACCCGGCGCTGTTCGATCGGAGCGACGCGATTGCGGTGCTGGAAGAAATCCTGCCCACCCTTCCGCTGGTTCACTATCGCAATCTTTGGGATCCGGCTCTGATTCTGAGAGAGATCTTAAGCGCAATCTCACGCGCCAAGGATGAACTGTACGATGACAAAGGCTATCTCGCCCTCGCCAAGAATATGCAGGAAGACGCCGGCGAGGATGCGGAGAAGCAGGTCGCAGCGCAGAAATGTCTTGAGATTGCCGCTGTCTACGAACGGTACGAACGTGCCAAGGCGGACCATAAGGCCGTAGACTTCGGCGACTTGATCATGGGGCCGACCCGGCTCCTAGAAACCAACAAGGCGATCCAAGCGGCCGTTCGGTTGCGCCACCGTCATGTCCTCGTCGACGAATACCAAGACGTGAATCGGGCAAGTGTCCGCTTGGTGACAGCCATTGCTGGCGACGGCAAGCGCCTGTGGGTAGTTGGCGACGCACGTCAGTCAATTTACCGCTTTCGCGGCGCGTCCTCCGCCAACATGGCAGGTTTCAAAGCAGAGTTTCCAACGGCCGATATTAGTCAACTTGGGATCAGCTACCGCTCGACCCAGCAGATCATCGATACGTTCATCACCTTCGCGCAGGACATGGGCGCGTCCAAAGGCATGCTGGCGCTCAAGCTTGCCGCCGATCGCGGCATGGGCCCCGAGGGGCCTGATCTGCGTAAATTCGATCGCGATGACGATGAAGAGGAGGGCATTGCTGCCGCCATACAGGAACTGAGAGCGAAGGGCGTGCACCTGCGAGACCAGGCGGTTCTTTGCCGCTCCAATCGGCGCCTGAATGAAATCGCCGCAGCCCTTGAAGCACGCAACATTCCGGTTCTGCATTTGGGAAGTCTATTCGAGCGTGACGAAATCCGCGACCTCTTGGCGCTGATGAGTCTGGCTGTAGACCCCTTTGGGGATACGCTCGTTCGCGTGGGAGCCTTGCCGCGTTACGGCATCCCACTTCAGGACATCCACGCGGCTCTTATTCACTTGCGCGACGAGCGAAAGCGCTCGTTGGAGCGTCTCGATGAGCTTGCTGCTCTGCCGGGCCTGTCACCGGAGGCCGCCAACGGCTTCCGGCGGCTCGCTGCCGACCTGCAAGGGATCGCACCGCAAAGCCAGCCATGGGATTTTCTTACGAACTACCTGCTCGATCGCACCGACATCGGCCACACCATGGCTGGTGCTGCAACGGTTCCGGCGCGGATGCGCAATATTGCGGTCTGGCAATTCCTGAATTTCTTGCGCGACCACGGCCCGGTCGGGTTTGGCCTTCCGATTCAACGAGCCCTCGATCGCGTTCGCCAGCTTGTGCTGCTTGCTGAAGAGCGTGATCTACGGCAAGTGCCAGCCCCTGCCCTCCACGTGGATGCAGTGCGGCTGATGACTGTTCACGGAAGCAAAGGGCTGGAGTTTGAAGCCGTGCACGTGCCTGGCCTCGCGACACGAAGTTTTCCCATCTCCTACACCGGTCAGCGCTGCCCACCTCCGATCGGGCTCATAGCGGGCGCGGAGGGCAGCGTTTCGGATGAAGCGAAACGCTCGCACGCCATGGAGGAAGAATGTCTTTTTTTTGTTGCGGTGTCGCGCGCGCGCACGTATCTGCGACTCTACCAGCCGCGCTTTTATCCAAATGGTGACAAGCGTTCTTCGTCCAAGCTCTTGACCAAGCCCGTGTCACGGCTGGTGCGCGAGACGGCTTCTCCGCCGACGATCCCCTTGCCGCCGGGAGCCCCGCGGCCGCAGCCCATTGAAATCACCTACGGGCCGGATTGGATCCTCTCTGATCGACGGCTTGAGCTTTACCAGAAATGCCCACGCCGCTTCTTCTACACGCACGTGCTGGGCCTCGGTAGTGCCCGCAAGGCAACAGCTTTCGCGCGGACGCATGACTGCCTTTATGAACTGATCCGTTGGATGTCGCAGGCGCGCCTTGAGGGCGATCCTGCTGAAGCCGACGCAGAGGCGGCCTTTGAATCGATTTGGTGGGATCGCGGTCCTAAGGACCACGCCTTTGCCGGCGATTATCGGAGACTCGCCTCCCGTTTGGTCGGTGCCCTCGTGCATTCAGGTGCCGGGCGGCGCTTTCGAAAATCGGAGCCGCTCGCAATCGATTTCCTGCATGGCCGTGTAGTTGTCGAGCCGAACGAACGTGCCGAAATGCTGGACGGCAAGGTTGTCCTGCGGCGTGTGCGCACCGGTTACCGGACAAAAGAAGAGTATGACGGACTCGAATACACACTCTATCGCCTCGCGGGCGAGGCGCATTTCGGAAACGGGTTCGTGGTCGAAGCGTTGCATCTGACCAACGGCATCATGGAATTCGTTGAGATCAGCGACGAGAAGCTCGGCAACCGGCGCGACAAGACGCAGACGATGCTCTTTGGGATCAACGCGGGGAATTTTCCCACTGAGGTCAACGCTATTACCTGTCCGCGCTGCCCGCACTTCTTCGTCTGTCCGGCAGTGCCGAAGGGGCCGTTAGATCTCTCTTAGAAACTCTCTACTCCACCTTTCCGGGTCGCCCCAGTTTTTCCGATTCCCTGGTGAAGGGACGGAGAACGGCGAAGGGGCCGCGCACTCCTGATCCTTGCAAGGAGTGTTACGCCATGACTTCAATCGATGTCTTCTACCAAGGCGAAGGAATCCGCGAGATCGCGCATTTCGACGCCAACCCGGAACACAGCTTCGCTGCCATCAAGCTCGCGATCATCGAGAAGCACGGTCTCGATAAGGACGCCCTGATCTACCTCGAAGACCGCGACGAGCCGGCGGATGAGAGCTACCTGCTCCGCGACCATGTCGGCCACGCCGGTATCAAGGTCCACGTGCACCGCTGCCGTCACGTGGAGGTAACCGTCACCTTCAATGGCGAGACCGTGCACCACCGCTTCGGCCCCGGCACGACCGTGGCGCGGGTCAAGACGTGGGCGGCCGAGCGCAAGTTCGGCATGACCCCGCAGGAGGCTGGCGAGCATGTGCTGCAGATCGCCGGCACCAAGGACCGGCCCGATCCAGGCACCCACCTCGGCACGATCGTGTCCTGCCCGGCGTGCAAGATCCTCTTTGATCTCGTCCCGAATGAGCGCGTCAACGGCTCGGGAGCGGCGTGATGAGTCTCCCGGATGAGCGGGCTTTCCGGGCCGATATTGGAAAGCCAGCCTTCCGCCTCGCTCAGGCGGAAGGCCGCTGGCACCTAGTCGGCATCGCCTGGCCACACGTGCTGATCGCTGTCACCGCGGCCGACAGCCGCGCCTATATCCTGCGCCTCAACTGCACCGGCTATCCGCAGCAACCGCCGACCGGCGGACCGTGGGATCCCGAGACGAACACGATCCTGGCCGCCGCGAGCTGGCCGCGCAGCAAGGGTGGGCGGCTCGGCACGGTGTTCCGACCCGACTGGAAGGGCGGCACCGCGCTCTACCTGCCCTGTGATCGCGAGAGCATCACCGGCCACGACAACTGGCGGCACGAGCTGCCCTCGAAAATCTGGCGGCCAGCGGCCGGCATCAACCAATACCTGGAGCTTGTTCATGAACTTCTCAATTGCGCAGATTATTGCCCGCCTATGGGCGCCACGGCATGAGATCTCCTGCTCGTTGTTTCTGTGGCAGCGCCTATGCGCAAAGCTGCGCGAGCGCGGCCGGAACGCGAGCCGGGAAAGCGGCGCGTTCCTGCTGGGGTACCGTGCCGACGGCCGTGCCCGGATCGCTGATTTCGTCCTATACGACGATCTCGATCCAAACGCGCTCGATACCGGCATCGTGCATTTCGACGGCCGTTATTTTGGGGCGCTCTGGGATATCTGCAAACAGCGCGGCATGAGCGTCGTCGCCGATGTGCATGTGCATCCTGGCAGCGTCGGACAAAGCGCGTCCGATCGTGATCACCCGATGATCTCGCGCGCCGGGCACATCGCGTTCATCCTTCCCAATTTCGCGCGGCCGCCGGTGCCGTTGGCGTCGGTCGGCATCTACAGGTACCTCGGCGGTAAGCGCTGGCACACCGTGCCGGACGCGATGCGCCGCATCTTCTTTTGCATCGGATTGTGAGGCTGCCATGACGGCATTCACCGCCGCCGACAAATTGCACCGCTTGGTCAAGCACGCGCTCGACAGCGGCGCTGCGGCGAGCGTCGCCGAAGCCGAAGCGCTCTTCGCGGGATATCGCCTTGCGCTGCGCGTTGGCGAAACGGCCGCGCGCGACCGGCATCACCAGGCAGCACTCCTAACGGCCGTCGCTCTCGCGCGGCGCGTATTTCTGGGCGGAGTGAGGGTGGCGCCGTTGCCTGACACGCCGCTGGTCGTCCCTGTTCCGTTCGGCGCCACGCTCGCTGAGGCCGTCGCGGGACTCGGAGGCAGCATCGTAGAACCAGCGGCCGGCACGCCGGTGATAGAGATCGGCGGCGCGCCATACGCGCGGCAGGCGCCCTTTCATGTCCGCGCCGTATTCGCCGGCTGGCGCGGCGGCATCGTTCCGGCGCCGGCCGACGTCGCGCCGGTCCCAGCGCCCGTCATGTCGCTGGCACCCATGCTCGCCGCTGCGCTCGCCGTGAACGAAGCGTTCCTTTATGTCTCCGGTCACGCTGGCGTCGCGGGACGACGCGTGGTTGGTCTGTCACTCTGGGATCCTGCGCCCACCTATGACTGGCTTGCCGGCACCGTCACCGAGCCGGCTCTGTCGCTCCTGCCTGCGCGGCTGTGGCTCATCGGTCTTGGCCATCTCGGCCAGGCCTATCTTTGGGCGCTCGGGCTCCTGCCCTTCGCCCGTCCGCAAGACCTCAGCCTGGTCCTGCAGGACATCGACATCATCACGCCCTCCACCGAGAGCACGTCGATTCTGAGCGACGCCACACTGATCAACGCCAAGAAGACACGCGCTATGGCCGCCTGGGCCGAGCGCCGAGGCTTCACGACCACGATCCAGGAACGGCTCTTCGATGCCTCGTTCCGGCGCCAGGATGATGAGCCCGCCGTCGCCTTGTGCGGGCTCGACAACGGGGTCGGCCGCCATGCGCTCGATCAGGTCGGATTCGACTTCGTGGTGGAAGCCGGACTGGGTCGGGGGCATCGCGACTTCCGCGCGCTGCGCCTGCACACCCTGCCGGCCACGCGATCGGCGTCTCAGATCTGGCGCGGCACGCAAGCTGACGACCAGGTTGAGGACCGCCCTGCATACCAAGATATGATCACGAGCGGTGCGCTCGATCGCTGCGGCGTGACGCTGCTCGTCGGCAAGGCCGTCGGCGCGCCTTTCGTTGGCGCCGCGGCCGCAACGCTCGCCTTAAGCGAAGTGCTTCGCCTCCTGCATGGCGGCGCCGTGCATGAGCTCATCGATCTCGATCTCAAGGCGTTGGAATACCGGAGTGCGGTATTGACGCATCAAGATTTCAGCGCGCTGAACCCGGGCTATCTCCTTGCTCGATCTCCGGAGGAGCTACTGGCCAATTCAAGGTGCTGAGAAGCCAACAACTTAGGCGCTCGACATCTGGCCGCCGAGGACTGAGCTCAAACGGCCTGAATTTGCTGGGTACGACCATCGCCAAGACCCTTGGTCGAGTTGATTTCGGGGCTGATCTATTGTCCGAGAGAATGTTTTTTGGAGCCGATGGCCTGTTCGCATACCTAGTGGAGGAACATCGAACCGCTGGTTCACAAGGTAGTGCGGCTTTACAACTGGATCCGCTCCCATGTGTACCACCTTCCGGGCCAACTGAGAAAAGGCGCAGCCAGGTCCGGCAAATGGCCTCTCAGGATATGAAGCTCGACCCCCAAACGAAAGCAGCGGCGACCTCGGATCGGACACACGGCGATCTTCAATCCTGCGATGCCGTCGCGAGCGCTCTGTGGGCCAAACAGCGGGTGCGTAGCCACTATCTCGGCATGCCCTGGAAGCCCGCGCTTCATGATATCGGCCGGTCCTATTTTCACCGATCCCACGTCGAGTACGAGCGATCCGGGCCGGATATGTGGAGCTACGGCATCGACGATCTCCTGCAGGCGTCCGACGGGCGTGGCAAGCACGACCACCGGGCAACTCGCTGCCATCTCAAGGCTGGTGAGCGCAACACCGTGACATTCGGCTATCGGCTGGAGGCCAGGGGCGGGGTCATACGCGCACAGCCGAAAGTACGGTCGAATGTGGCGTGCGATGAGCTGCCCAAAGGCGCCGAAGCCTATGATGCCGATAATTGAGCTTGATCTGGTATCGCTGCCGTTTGGCATGGACTAACCTCTGCAAAGCTGCGAAGCCAGAGGCGTCCTGCCGGAACTCAACCGCTGGCTGAGCAGCGGTTGAACAACGAAAGCACACCCGCCGCTATGAAAGCGGCGCGTAATACAATGCGGCGGCGAACAGTGCTATCGTCATGCTGGACCCGTAACCGCCCGCGGGTGAAGTGTCAATCAATGTCGCCTTAGAGGTCGACCCCAGCCATTCGGCCGCAGGTTAGCGAACGGCAGTTTACGGCACTTCTTTGCTCCCTCATGCCGGCCCGATGCTGGGCACTGCTATGTCATTGTAGTGCTATTTCTGTGGCGGCGGTCTGCTCGGGTGGAACCCGACATCGCGGGGACAGCCAAGCCGAGGAATGTTGCAGCCGCCCCCGTCACCAGGGGAGCGGTTGCTTGTCGCGGAAGAATTGGCCCGATGGCCCACCAGTTGGAAGACTGGCAAGCCAAACAGTTGTAGCAACACCCTCTTCGACGCTTCGTGTGGCATTAGGGCTGCGAGTTCGCACCCAACCTGGGTCGACCGAATTGACCAGGACGTCGGTGCCTCGCAACTCTTCAGCAAACATCTTCGTCATGCCGTTAATGGCGACCGCTGCCAAGCGGTAACCGGGCGCACCGCCGCCCATGTCGGATAGCTGACCCATAGCACTCGTCAAGCTCACCACGCGACCGTGACCTTGATCGCGCATGAGTGCAATGATGCCCTGCGACAGAGCGAAGGGACCGATCAAGTTTGTTTCCAAAATTGCGCGGACGACCTCGAGCCGAGCATCGAAGGCGCTGATGCGATCGTTGATATTGGCTCCGCCGCTTTCTAGATAGAGGCCAGCATTGTTGATGAGGACGTCCACACGACACAGAACTCGGCGAGCATGCATTACGAGCGCGGCAATCTCCTCAGGCTTCGTCAAATCCAGGCGAAACGCTTCGACACTCAAGCCTTCGTTGCGAAGCTTGACAGCGGCGAGTTCGCCCGCCTGGGGATCGCGACAGCACAGAATGACTTTAAAGCTCAACCTTCCGAGCTGGCGGCAGGTTTCAAATCCCATGCCCCGGTTACCGCCAGTAACAATCGCGATCTTCTCATCGGCCATGCTCAGTCTCCGGCTTTTGTGCGAGACACTCCGCCTTCTTACACTGACCGGGCAACTCGGTCGACGGCTTGTTCCTCTGCCTAGCGGAGGAACATCGAACCACTGGTTCACAAATTGGTGCGACTTTGCAACTAGACCCGCGCCCATGTGTACCACCGTCGGGGGCAACTGAGAAAAGGCGCAGTCAGCTCCGGCAAGGGGGCTCTCAGTGTAAGAAGCTCGCCCCCTTCAGCGATGCGAAGGAGAGGAAAAAATACCGACTTTACCCGCAGTTCGCAGCTTTTCCCTCGCCTCAATAATTTTATCAAGTGATATCAAGTAGTTAGAGTGGCGGAGAGGGAGTCCGCTTTTTCTACGTCCAGCCTTGTCCAAAGATGTCCAAAAGGCTAGCTAAATCAATAATTTCCGTTGCCGGCGTATCCAGCCACGTCCATGGTGAACCTGCACCATCCCGCAAGTTTTGTGGGATGAAATGTGGGATGAAAACAGATGGCGCATCCAGACAAGGCACTGACCGCAGTAAGGGCAAAGAACGTTACGATCGCCGGACGGTATGCCGACGGAAACGGTCTTTATCTTGTGGTCGATCCATCACGCGCAAAGAGGTGGATACTCAGGACTGTGGTCCAAGGACGCAGACGCGATATTGGGCTCGGAAGCCTCAAGCTTGTTTCGCTTGCCGAAGCAAGGGAGAAAGCGCTCGCTTACCGGAAGATCGCTCGAGATGGCGGCGATCCGATGACAGAAGCACGAAAGGCACCGATGCCTACGTTTGCCGAAGCCGCCGATGCCGTTCACGCCGAGCACTCGGTCGCCTGGCGCAACAAGAAGCACATTGATCAGTGGATTTCTACCCTCCGGGCCTATGCCATTCCGGTCATCGGAAGCTCTCGGGTCGATCAAATTGACAGTCCCGATGTTCTGCGGGTTCTGTCTCCGATCTGGATGACCAAGCCTGAGACGGCCCGCCGCGTACGCCAGCAAATCGGCACCGTGATGGACTGGGCAAAAGCAGCTGGTCATCGAGAGGGGGAAAATCCCATCGACGGTGTTCTCAAAGGCCTTCCCAAGCAGCCAAACAACAAGAAGCATCATGCCGCGATGCCGTACAACCGAGTGCCGGCATTTGTGCAGCGGCTTCAGGCGGAGCCAGGGCTACCGGCGCTGGCTCTGGAGTTGCTCGTGCTGACCGCTACGCGCACAAACGAGGTTTTAAGGGCGACGTGGGACGAGATCGATGTGGCCAGCGGCCTATGGACCATTCCCGCTGCGCGCATGAAAGCTAATCGTGATCACCGGGTGCCCTTATCGTCACGGAGCCTTGACATAGTGAGGCAGTCCAAGCAGCTCTGCGCTGGTTCACGCTATGTGTTTCCCAGCCGCAATTCATCACAGCCGCTTTCAAACATGGCATTGCTGATGATGATGCGGCGGATGGGAGAAGTGGTAACCGTACATGGGTTCCGCTCCGCGTTCAGGGACTGGGCAGCAGAACGCACCAACTTTTCGCGAGAGGTTTGCGAAATGGCTTTGGCCCATACGATCAAAGACAAGGCTGAAGCCGCTTACCGACGGGGAGACCTTATGGAGAAGCGACGCCTGTTAATGGTGGCATGGGGACAATTCATTTCGAAGGGCTTGTCTACAGTTGTCCAGTTAGAGCGGGCATGAGGTGAAAAAACTCATAGCCTCATTCGTCGGCTGACTCTTAATCAGCGGGTCGTAGGTTCGAGTCCTACTGCGCCCACCAAGGAAATCAAGGACTTAGCCAGGGAGTTTGAGAGGGAGAAAAGCTGAAAAAGCAAATTTTCTGACATTTTTTCTAACATTCGCGGCCGCACCCTGAACGAGAAAAGCCCCGCCGGACGGTGTATCGGGCGAGGCTTTCCCCCTGTGGTGGTCCGCTTGGCCGGGGATTGGCTGACGGACGCGGCCAAGCATAGGGCCGAATCACGGTGCAGCAAAACAGGCTCACGGCCCTCGATATGGCAGCCAGAGCCTTGCGCTCTTTGCCGCTTCGACTGAAGCCGCGCCATGTCACTTGGGCGATCACCAGAAAGAAAAAACCCCGCCGAGGGGAGCGGGGTTTCTCTTCCCAAGGGTTCCGCTTGCTTGCTTGGGGGAAAGCTGCGGTCCGGGGATTACAGCTAACGGAGATCGGGGGATCATTGTCCGTTAACGCATGGATCATATCGAGCTGAGGATCGCTATCAAACTGGACCATGGCCTAGGCCGAAAGACCGTTGGTATAGGTCAGGAAGCCCCGCCAGCGGGGCCAGTGGAGCTTTCGAAGGGAAGGCCGACGTGCCAGATTGCACTGATGGCGACAGGCAAGAAAGACGGTGACCGCGAAGCCGAGCTTGAGCAGCAGAAATACCTAGCAAGGACAATCCTCTCATTGGAAACGACCATGGCTAATAAAAATGACTTCACACCGGAAGAATGGACCAAGGTGTTAGAGAGCATCATAGCTGCCGGCATTGCCGTTTCGGCAGTCGATCCAAGCGGCTGGTGGGGTACTTTTAAAGAAGCCGCTGCAGGACTCCCGGCGCTCGCTGCAGCTAAGCGCAATCCCAATTCTAACGAACTCATCAAGGCAGCAGTTGCTGATTTTGAAAGATCCAAAGATGGAAACATTCTTGCAATGCGCGAACGCTTTGCCGAGGCGGAGCCCACGGAATGTGTACAGCGCTCATTAGCGAGCCTGCGGGAGGTTACCGCCATCGTCGATGCCAAGGCCCCTGACGAAGCAGCAGCCTTCAAAACCTGGCTCCGCGAGATCAGCCAGAAGGTCGCAGAAGCTGCCATGGAGGGGTCTTTTCTTGGCTTTGGTGGTGTCCGAGTAAGCGATGCTGAGACGGCGACACTTCGCGACATCTCCAAGGCGCTAGGCTTGGCATCCTAACCCCGCGCCGCCGCCTCAAGGCTCGTCAACTGCCGGACAAGCCCGGGCTTGGCCCAGTCCATGACGCACACCGGAGGCCGCGGAAACCATTTCATGCGAGCGAGTATCCTGTACCGCGCGCGCCGGGATCAAGATTTGCTTGATCGCGTTCGAAGGCGCGGCGATGCTGCCGACTGGACCCCAACCCACACGCCAATTTATTGATTGGAACGTCGAGAAGGAAGCCGAGCCTTGGTGAGCACAATCAAAGAACTGGTCGAGTATCAGCAACGCTTCATAGACGAGACGATGAAGGTGATTAAGGATTTTGAAACCCATCACTATAGGCTGACCGGACGGCCTGACGGACCAAAGGTCGACGTCACGGACGAATGGGCTGAAATGCTGCTAAGTCAATTGGCGAAAGCCGAAGAGTTTATAGCCGCTGTCAAAAAGAGGCACCCCGAAGAATTCATGTGAGCAGTTGACGAGGGATGCCCTCGGCGCCAGGCCTAGCGACGTATGGGTGGATTTACGGGGTCGAGTGCATCCATCTCGGCCTCAGCCTTGACGATGCCCTTCTCGATGCGCTGGTCGATCACTTGCGCCGCCTGCAAAAGCGCGGTTTGAATTTCGGAATCGGCAACCTTCGCGGCGGCAACCGTCACTAGATTTGCAAACTCGGCGGCATGAGTGAGATGATCTAGCCAAGTGAGATCGTCCTTCATGCTGACAGAGACTACACCCGAAACCCATAGCGCGAAAGTAAGGGCGCTAGCCTGGCCTTGGCGTGTTGACCGCGCCAATATGGCCTTGAAGGCATCCAGGGTAAGCGATTGACCTACCGGCCAATTGGTCAAAGCTAAGACACGTCGACAATTGGTGCTGAAACCGGCTCGCAAAACGAAAGGGAAAACGCAATGAAAGCATTTAATGCTGGCGAACTCATCGGAGGATTGGCGGCTCTCAATCTGGCATTGGTCAATGGCCTCGTCGTTTCAGGAGCCGTTGAAAAAGAGATGCTGCGGGACGCGCTACAAGCGACACTGGATAGTATTCCATCCAAGGAAAGGGAGAATGCATATCCTGTTCTGCTCGCGAAGTTGATTGGGTTTCTGAACCTGCCGCCGAATGCTCCGATTGGCTCGATGACGCTTCAATAGTCGCAATAACGCCCCTGATGTAGCTATTTGCTTCGCTTTGGGTCACTGGCTTTCTTCGCCTTCTTCTTCGGTTTCGTTTTTCAACGTGCGGCTTGTGCGGCGTATTGAGCATATGCTTTAGGTTTTCATCGCGTCTCATGAACGCCCCAGCGCCGGGGGCTGGGATGCGAGACTGACCCGCAGCGGTGCGTATCGCCGATGAGGGTTTTTCCTTTCCTTCAGATCGTGCCAGATTGCCGCTTCATGGCGACAGAAAAGAAAGACGGCGATCGGGAAGCCGAATTGGAAGCTGCGATCGAAGCGATCATACCCGTCTCGCCATGGTCAATTCTGGAGATTACGCGCAATTTGCACCAGCGCTGCGTCTGTGGAATCTGATGGCGTACTTCCCTGGTCCCCAGCCTTGAGCCAGAGTCCATCCATGACGCGCAAGATTTCGTCTTCGGATTTATCAACACTTGCGGCCTTAAAGTCATTGCGAATCCTACTGAGCACATCGCTTTTTTCGGATTCGAGCGTACCCATAGCAAGCTCGGTCGAATATGCTTCGGCACGTTCGCCGACAAGCCCTAATTGTTCTGCCGCCCACATGCCAAGGAGCTTGTTGCGGCGTATCATTCTAAACAGGCCTTCATCACGGTTGGCCATCGCAGTCCTCACTCGCAACTATGCAAGTTTATCACGGGCGAGATGCAATCGGAAGCGCCTCTGGCGCTTGGCCAACGGGACAAAAGTGCAAGCGAACACACGGGCATACGGGAAAGAAAGACGGCGACCGCGTTGCGCTAGCCCGGTGCCGTGATCTGGATAGTGATAAAAAAGGCCCCGCTCCCGAAACGGGGCTTCAAGGATGGGGAGGGTCCGTCAATGCTGTCGGACCGGCTGAAGCATAGGTCGATTTCACGGTAGGCGGATATTGGACCTTGGGGACATGGCCCGCGATAGGGCAGCCAGACGCGGGCCTCTTTAGCCGTGCCCCGCCGGAACGAGAAAAGCCCCGCCGACGGCGTTTGGCGAGGCTTTCCCTAGTCCGCTTGCCAAGTGGGTCGGCTGCAGACCAAGCCAAACATATAGGCCGAATTCACGGTGCGTAAAGCGGAGCTTGATTGGCTCACGGCCCTCTGTACAGCATCCAGACGCGGGCCTGTTTCGCCGCCGCCTCAGCCTTTTTCGACATTGATCGTTGCGCTAGCCGGTGCTGTGATCTGGATCGTGATAAAAAAAGCCCCGCCGTCGGAAACGGGGCTTCAAGGTTAGGGAGTGTCCGTCGCTATCGGACCGGCTGAAGCATAAGTCGATTTCACGAGGCGCATAGTTGGACCTTAGGGTCATGGTCCGCGATATGGCAGACAGATGCGGGCCGGAACGAGAAAAGCCCGCCTAGGAACCTGGGACGGTGACTCTGGGCGGGCTTTCCCTTGTCCGCGCCGTCGAGGCACGGCAATGCGGACAGGCCAAGCATAGATCGATTTCACGGAGCGTATAGTTGGACCTTGGGGTCATGGACCTCGATATGGCACCCACACCTTGGCCGCCTTGGCTGCAGCCTCGAACGCCCGCTTTGCCGCCAGGACTGAACCCTTGCCTTCAAGCACGTCGGCCAGCATTAGCGCCGCGCGATCCCGCTTGGCGGACTTCGGCCACTTCAACAGTTCGACGGCTGCAGCTTCCAGGCTTGTCACTTGCTGGACCATGCCGTGCTTGGCCCAGTCGATGACCCAAACCGGTGGACGCGAAAACCATTTCATGCCGGAAGTATCCACCACCCGGCGCGCCATGATCAAGGCTGGCCGGGCCGGGCTTTTCCGTGCCAGACTGCCGCTTCATGGCGACAGGCAAGACAGACGGCGATCGGGAAGCCGAACTTGAAGCTGCAATCGAAGCGATCCGCGTCGAGACGTGGAAGACCGGACAAACATTGCCGAAGCTTCGGCACGCGATTGCGCTGATCCTGCAGGACTTGAAACGCGAATGACGAAGGGTGCCGAAATGCGGAAGGTCTTGGCCTTGATGGTGGTGTTCTGCGGTGCGACGAATGCTGACGCTGCCGAACCGCAGAATTGGTGTTCTGTGGATGGTCTAGTCATCATCCAGACGGAAACGGGCACCTACCTTCTGGATGGCAAACCAGTCGAAGTGACGCGCGAACACGGCAACGGGGAAGAAGATTTTCTTTTCGTTGTGTACGATGACAAAATTTTCGCGCCCTGCGGTACGCCACGCGCTGACGCTGCCGAATGCGACGAATTCTTCACCTGCCCGTAGCGCCACCCATGATGAAAACAGTTTTCATCCTTGCGTTTGCGATCACCAGCGGCGGCGGCACCATCGAAGGGGAAGTCGAGCAGACTTTCGCCACCAAACAAGAATGCATGGCTGAGCTGATTGAATCCCATCGCAAGTCTTTCAAGCTAGGTTCTGACCAAGGCATCATCGCCCTTGCAAACAGGTGAAGCGATAAATGGCGATCCTCAAAGACACCATCATGATCAAGAATCGGCCATCTGCGATGCTTGACAAGGGAAGCGACTGGTGAGGATCGCCTATATGGACGAATCCGGTGTTGCTAGTCAGCATCAAGCCATATTGGCTGACGACTTTTCAGGATTGGATTGGGGTGGTATCCAAGCCCAGGGCCAAGGTGCTTCAAAACAGGAAGTGTTCAGTCCGCTCATCGCCGGGGCCGATCAGCTTGATCTTCCGAAGGCCCCTGTTCACGGAGGAGAAAGCGCCCGATGAGCTGCTCGGTCACATAGCCGGAACGGCCAACCCCATTGTTCAGCACGCCCAAGCCGCCGAATAGCGTCCGCAAAGGTCTCACTGCGTCGGATTAGGGAACGGAGGTACTTGCGCCAACCTCTTTGACGACGAGGATGGCTATACCTGCAACCTTAATCTGCTCGCCGCCCCCAACAGGGTTATTCGGGGAGTCCATAACGCGCAAGGTTCGTCAATCTGGGAAGCCTATGCGAAGAAGCTACGCTTGGTTTCATTTGGAGAAGTTCTGAAGGAACGTGCTGTATATTGAGGTCGGAGACACCAAGTCGTTACTGCCGCCGAGCCAACGCAACCTGGATTGGCTTCTTCATTTCAAAGTGTCATTATCGGAATGGTCAATGTTCTGGTGCGGCCGCAACTCCGGAGAAGCGCTCGACAATTCCAGCGCGAAGCGCCGGTCGAACGCTCCACCCTCGCCTGCTTTGCGGACCTCCTGGATGATGGCATATGACCTTTCCTCCGGAACGTTGAAGCTCTTCAGAGCATAGTCAAGCAGGCCAAGCGCGAGTTCTCTCTCTCCCATGATGGCAACACCTACGCCCTGCCTCTCGAAATGGGCGAGTTCGCCGACACTGTGAGTCCTGATTGCTGTACGGATTTGCGGGGCCATCCGGCGGGCAAGCTCGAGAGTGCGCTGCGTCCGAAATCCCCCGGGTGCAGCGATGACAAGAAGACGCGCATGATCAATCCGCGCAGCCTTCAGTACGCCCGCTGCCGTCGCATCTCCGTAAATGGCAAGGATACCTCGTTTACGAAGATCTTCGACGCGTCGGCGGTTCTCCTCAATTACAACAAAAGGCAAGCCTTGCGACTTCAGCGCCTCACCGACGACCTCACCCACTCGCCCATATCCGACAAGCACTGCGTGCTCTTGCGGAACCAAGCGATCTCTTTCAGGAAGCTCGTTTAGCTTCTTTCCGTGTAGCTCAAAGCGCTTCAGCAGATGCGGCCGTCGGTGAAACCACCTGGTGAGAGGATAAACAGCACCGAATATGAATGGATTGGCGGTGATCGAAAGGAGCGCCCCTGCAAGGATCAAGTCCCGTCCCTCCGGCGGCAAAACGTCGAGCACCGTTCCAAGCCCTGCTAGGATGAAAGAGAACTCGCCGATCTGGGCAAGGCTGGCCGAGACCGTCAGTGCCGTCGCAACGGGATATCCGAAGGCAATCACAATGGCAAAGGCTGCCAACGACTTTCCGACGACGATCACAAGGGCGATCGCGATAACCGACGGCGGATCGCGCAGCAGTATCGTCGGATCAAACAACATCCCAACCGACACAAAAAACAGCACGGCGAAAGCGTCCTTGAGCGGCAGTGAATTGCAGCTGCCTGGTGGCTGAAGTCAGATTCACTGAGAACAACACCGGCGAAGAACGCACCGAGTGCAAAGGACACGCCGAAGAGTTCCGCCGAGCCATAGGCGATGCCGAGCGCAAGGGCCAGGACGGAGAGGGTAAACAACTCGCGGGATTCAGTTCGGGCGACCAACTTCAAAACCCACGGGACAACTCGCGTTCCGACCAGAAAGACGAGCGCAACGAATGCGATCAATTTGCCCAGCGTAAGAGCAAGTGCCAATCCGATGCCCTCGATGGCGGATACTCGGACGTCGGTGTTTGCGATGCCAGCGATTGCGGGCAAGCATACAAGGACGAGGACCATTACGAGATCCTCGACCACGAGCCAGCCTACGGCAATGCGGCCATTCACAGAGTCCAACTCATCGCGTTCTTCCAAGGCGCGCAAGAGCACAACTGTGCTGGCGCATGATAATGCCAGTCCGAACACGATGCTCGAAATAGGGTTCCAGCCCCAGTTGAACGCGATTCCGGCCCCAATGGCTGTTGCCGCGACGATCTGGGTGAGTGCGCCTGGCAATGCAATACGACGTACGGCCAGCAGATCGCTGACCGAGAAGTGCAGGCCAACGCCAAACATGAGAAGAATAATGCCAAACTCGGCGAGCTGATTGGCCAGATTCGTGTCCGCAATGAAGCCGGGCGTGAAAGGACCGATCACGACGCCTGCTAAAAGATATCCGACCAGCGGCGGAAGGCGCAGCTTGAGCGCCAGAACGCCCCCACAAGCGGCTAGTGTCAACCCTATCACGATGGTGAAGAGCAGCGGTGTGTCGTGTGGCATTTAGGTCTCCACCAAACCTGGCACGCCGCCCAAGCAGCTGAACTCGCGGTTAGACGGCGACTGTCTGCGCTTGAGCGACGAGTAGCTGGAGCGGCAAAAATTCGGCTCGTTATTTTACGCTATCATTCCCAAATGTAATACATGGAAAACTCAGCGAAAATTATTCGGCACCATCGCTTGGTCGAAAAATATGGAGGGCAGACAGCTGCAGGCTGGTTCGTTCCGCCCATCGTTGTTCCCGCGCTCCTGATTGTCCTGGTGATCACCCGAGCGGCTTATCTTGCCTTACAATAGTGTATAGCTGTTTCGGGGCATGGCCGCCTATGCCGCCAGCAAGAGGGATTGATCGGACTGACACAGGCCCCTGCCATGGAATTCGGCCGAAAAGCGTTCGCATTGACGCCACCGAAGCTGCCAACCCTCTACATAGGTTCCGCCTTTGCATCGGGTATAACCGTAAGACTGACAAAGCTGTTCGAAAGCTGCTGGCGCGCTGTAAGAGCATGGGCATACCGGGCCAAGCGGAGATCCGCTGTCGGTGGCAGGGTGATCATCGCCTCGTATTTCGGAAGCGAACAGGATTGAATTGATGTAGTTAATAGTAGCGCGCCGCCACACAAATCTCCCGACACGGAGCAATATGCCCGCACAAAACCATTCCATGAGCAAAATTTGCCCCATCGATGCGAGCAGCGTGCCTTTGTACCCGCCGCGAGTGACGCCACCACCGAAGCCTCTGAATCTGCCACAGTCCTTCATAAAGTTTCTCCGCAATCCGCTGCTGACCATACCCGAGTCCGTCTATCACGAGCCTCTCGTCGTCTTGCGCGGCCCCCCTGCCATCGTCTGGGTGACGGATCCGGCCCTGGTTAAGATCGTACTGGTCGACCACTGCGACGACTTCCCCCAGGACCCGCTCCTGCGGCGCGTGCTAGGCGGCTTATTCGGCAACAGTATTCTGACGTCGGAAGGGCGGGACTGGCGCTGGCAGCACCAGATAGTGGCGCCTCTCTTTCGACATGGCGAGATCGTCCGATACGTGCCCGCCATGGTTGCGGGTGCGGAGTCGGCGATCAAGGCATGGAGCGCTGCACCGCCAGGCTCAACCCACGCCATTGATGCCGACATGCTGCGCGCGACGTACCATGTCATCTCCAACACATTGCTGCCAGGCGGCGGCGCCCTCATTGGCGAAACGATGAAACGGGGAACTGCCGACTATGTGGAGGGGCATCTCCTGGTCGACCGCCTATGCGGTGCTCAACTTGCCAGTCTGGCTGCCGCGCCCGGGTCGCCGCCGCATGCGCTATTGGGAGACCCGTCTTAGGGCCGTTGTTGCCGATATGATTCACGCACGCCATACTTCGCCCGACGATCGCGACGATCTCTTCACCCGGCTGCTCGGCGCGGTCGACCCGGAAACCAGCCAGACGATGCCGGAAGAGCGGCTCGTCGACAATCTTCTGACGTTTCTTTTGGCCGGCCACCACACCATCGCCATGACGCTGACCTGGACGCTTTACCTCCTGTCACGTGCCCCGGAGTGGGAAGCCCGCGTCCTGGAGGAAATCCGGCAGGTCGTGCCCTCCGGCCCTGTCACCGGTGAGCACATTGACAGGCTGGTGACTGTGCAACAGGTGTTGAAGGAGTCAATGCGGCTCTATCCGCCGCTGCCGATGATGACGCGCTACACTGCAAAGGATGTCGAGCTAGCCAGCGAGCACATCAAGGCCGGCACGCTTATTGGCTTGCCGATCTACGTGATCCACCGCCACCGCAAACTGTGGGATGACCCGGATCGGTTCGATCCGTCTCGTTTCGCGCCAGAGCGTGAGGCCAGTTATTCGCGCTATCAGTTCATGCCGTTTGGTGCCGGCCCTAGGATCTGCATCGGTGCTGCCTTCGCGCTCGTCGAGGCAACAGCCATGCTGGCCACACTAGTCCGCGCCGCTCGGTTCGAAAGCCCGCCCGTGCAGGAACCCATACCGGTCTGGCGCGTGGTGCTGCTCCCGAAGGATGGCATGCCGCTACAGGTAACCATGCGCGGTAGAGTCGGACACTAGGGAGTCGTCCGATAAAGCGCGGCATTGGGTAGAGCTTAGCTGGAAATCAAACGCTTATCGATCGATCTCCCCGAACACGATGTCGAGCGAGCCGATGATCGCCGAGACATCGGCTCGAGCATAAGATTTCGGATGCCCGCTAACGGGATCGTCGTAGAGCACGCATAGGACTTTCGCCATCTCTCCGTACCAATACCGCGCGAGGCGGATTTTGATTCCTTGCTTCACTTTCGCGTGGAACGCCGCGATACCCAGCCGCGATCAAAGGGGCGAACAAGGCCTGAACGTCGCCGTTTGGAGCTTGTGAATGGTTATTGGACGTCACCGGGGACATTAGGGGCGACAACTTGGCCACTCGGAGACATCCCTTTTAGAAACTTGAAAAGGTCGCTGTTCGTCGAAATAACCAGGGTTGAGTCCACAGTGATGGACTTGTAGGCTTGCATGGTTCGGGTGAACTCGTAGAACTCTGCCGCTTGCGAACTTTGATTGTATGCGCGCGTATATTGACGTCGCCCCGGCATCAGCCACGCCGCGGATCTCTTCGATCTGCCGATATGCCTCAGACTGGATCTTGTTCAGATCACGAATGCGATTGCCGCGGATACGGGCAGCCTCGTCATTGCCTTCCGACAACAAACGTTCGGCGATCTGGCACCGCTCGCAGCCTTGTTTCGATCAGCCCTTTGTCGTGATCATTTCAGGTTGGCAATCAATCCTGCGCAAGCTTTTGCCACCCCTGAGCCAGGCGACGTGCTTCCGGGCATCGTTGCCCAGCCAGCCTTCTCGACAAACGAAGTTTGGTCGTAGGAGCCGACCTTTTTCAGCTCGGCCATTTGCATCACGCTATCGGGCGTCCGCTGGAATTGGTCAAGACAAATGGGAGCGAGTGCCATCACCACGGCAGAAGATGCGCGATTGTCCGCACTTCGTTCGGCGCTGCCGCCGGTGACCCAACCGCCCCAAGAAAAGCCTATGATCGCTAACGCGGCTGCACCGCCAACCGCACCCCAAAGGGCCGGTTTCAATGATGGATGAATTTTCATGACTTTCGCCTTTCACTGCGAAGGGAGGAAATGAGATTCCCCCAACATGAAAGGACATTTTAGTATGAGCAACGGCATTGGCTGTTCAAAACAGCACACAGTCACTTCTGCGGCAACTGGCTACGAGGATGTCCTCGCTAGAGCATCTAAGTAATATTGAACAGTGCCCTAGCGGGCAATGACGCTAGGCGATACATCCGCTCGTCGGTTCAATTGGCTTGTCAGCCTCAGACACCCACAAGGATAGACAGAAGAGGGATCATAAACGTCCAGGAACCGCCAAACTCGGCAACGCTGTCGGCGAGTCGCTCACCCAAGACCTGGCGGGGCCTGTTTGAGAGAGCAAGGGCGGATGCTTGTTAGCCGTGAGTTGCAGGCCGATGTGATCCATATTGAACAGATTATTTCTACAAGCTCCCTATCGTTCGTACTGATCTGGCTCTGATTTGAGGAGCGTTGCCTATTCTGAATAACCCGCTTGATGATCAGGCCAATTTGACGATCAATGGGAAAATTGTACGCCGAACCGTATACCCCATCCTTTTCTACATCAGCGCATTGATTGTCGTCGTCTTGACGACCAGCAGTCTAGTTATCTTCGGATATCTTTCAGCGACCAAATCTGCCGCTCACTTCGAATGGGCAGCTAAGATACAAATGTGGGCGAAGTCCAGATATTCCCTTAGAGCTCAAATATTTGCTCGCCTGAACCCCACGGGGCGCTCCAATTCCATCACATCTTGATCTGCGGCTGATCGTGCAGAACGACGTTCAACAACGAACTATGAACTTCGATATGGCCGTTGTAATCGATGAGACCGAGGTTGCGAAACCTGTTCATGAAGAAACTTACCCGCGATCGGGTGGTGCCGATCATCTCGGCAAGCGTTTCTTGGCTGACTTTCGCGATGATCGGCTCTGGTTTTGCTTCCTTACCGAAATTTGCCAATAGCAGAAGGAGGCGCGCAAGCCGCTTCTCGCTCGAATTGAACAGTTGATCGACAAGGTCCGCTTCCACGCGAATGGTTCGCGCCAGCAAATGGGCAATGAACATCTCTGAGAATGCCGGCTCCTTGTGAATCACGTTGACAAGATCCGCCTTTTCGAGGCGCATGATGATCGAGTCCGCTATCGCAGTTACAGTCGCTATGCGTTGCACCTGACCAGCGAGACAGGCTTCACCGAAAAACTCGTCCGCTCCAAGAAACGCAACAATGGCTTCCCTGCCTTGCTCTGAAACGACAGTGACCTTGACCTTGCCCTTCTGAATGTAGAAGACCGCATTTGCCGTGTCGCCTTGGGAGAATACGGTCTGATCATTGCGGTAATTGGCAATGCTCCGGCCCTTGCCAATCTTGGCTAGAAAGGACTTCGGATCAAATGATTCCCGCCGCGGGGGTGCCATAATGCATCCTTTGCCTGAGGTGCTTGAGCGCGAAACGGCTTATTATAGAGCTTTTTTCGTTTGTCGCATAGCAAGCGGAGTGCATGCGCCGCGTGATTACATAATTGTGATGTGAGCAATGTTGCTCAGATTGGGATTTGCCCGTCTGCGAAGGCTCGGACTGGTGCCGGGGACCTGCTTTCGATCCAAGTGAAGGATATCAAGCCCGCCCATTTGACTGCCGATGCGCTGAAGATGCGCGTCGCGCACTAGGTTTTTCACTGCCTGCAGGGTGGGAATTTCGGCGGACATGGCAGTGCATCTGCTTGGTGGGAGGAAGGCAGCGCCAAGGCGATGGAAATGCTTGTGTCCGAGTGGCAGCAATTGTTTGGAGGCGGGTGATATCGACGTCCGTCACAGGCTTGGGTTGATCGAAATCCCCCTGCCCGGGCAGGCCACTTTCAAGGATCGTGGCGCAGAGCATTTCGTCATAGGCGAAGCGGGGGAACGGCAGTCCGATCATCCATCCAGATCCGAAGCAATCGAAAGGCTTATTGCGATGGGCCTGGCGACAGAGACAAGGAAGTGGATTTAGAGACGGAGCATCCGGCGTCGTCGACAGCCCGATCCGGGTTTTGACGAATTGGAGGAATAAAGATGTTGTATGCACCGACTTTGGCCGCCTTTGGCGTGTTGCCTTGATAGCGATCGGAAATCCCGTATTGGCTGAAACGATCCCTGCGCATTCGAAGGATCCTCCGACCAAGACAAGACATCGGCGGCCAGTTTTCCAGGCCTTGAATGTGGGGTTTGGAACCGATGCCGTCGGAGCGCGCGTTAAAAGTGCTGAAGCCGCCTTTCATGTCCTTCGCCCAGGACGGGGCTAGGCCCCATCACATCGGCTCGATAGTGCGAACGACATCCTTGGACGTCATGACGGGTAAAGGCATCGTCGTTTCGACAACCTCTCACCCCGCCCCGAAGATGGTTGACCTTCCTCCTGTCAGTCTGGATCCGCAGGTTATCAAAAAATTTCATCAAAGGGCATGGAGTCTCATCGTATCACAAGTGCTTGAGAGCACAGTCTTATTGGTTTAATTTGGCTGCACTCCGCGGCCGTGCGGGAAATTGGCGATCGTTGGATGAATAGATTTCTGCAAAAACTTTTTGCCCGGAAGATCAAGAAAGGTCGCCTGGAGATTATTGACGATGCCGGCGCCACCCATCGGTTCGGCGATGGTGGCGGCACTCTAGTGCGCGTTCGATTCACCTCTGCTTCGGCCCAGACGTGCTTCTCGATCCCGAGATGCAGCTCGGCGAGGAATACATGAACGGGGGCTACGACATCGAAGTCGGCACCGTCGCCGATTTCCTGACGCTTCTCCTTGTCAATTTCGGCAATAGGAGGCGGACGTGGTGGACGAGCGCGCTCGCAGCCGCCCGATCAAGCATCCGCCGTTTGGCTGAGAACAACAATCACTGGCGTGCTCGCGACAACATTCGAAGACACTACGATCTCGACGGGCGCCTATACTCGCTCTTCCTCGACGCCGACTGGCAATATTCCTGCGCGTATTTCGAGGACCGCGTCACCAATCTCGATGAAGCGCAGGCCGCCAAGAAGCGGCACATCGCGGCGAAGCTCGCGCTACGCGCGGGCCAGCGCGTGCTTGACATCGGCTCCGGCTGGGGCGGCCTCGGCATCTATCTCGCCGAGACGTTCAAGGTCGACGTTACCGGGGTCACACTCTCCGCGGAACAGTTCGCCATCTCCAATCGGCACGCGAAGGAGCGCGGCCTGTCAGATCGCGTCCGTTTCCTCCTGCAGGACTACCGCACCTTGCAAGAACGGTACGACCGTATCGTCTCGGTCGGGATGTTCGAGCATGTCGGCCTGTCGCACTACAGCGAGTTCTTCAAGCAACTTTACGCGCTTCTTGCCGATGACGGCGTGGCCGTGCTCCACACCATCGCCCAGAAGAACGATCCCGGCCCGTTCAATCCCTGGATGCAGCGCTACATTTTCCCCGGCGCATACCTGCCGACCTTGTCGGAACTTGCTCCGGTCATCGAGAAGCAAGATTTCTGGATGACCGATCTCGAGAACTGGCGCCTGCACTACGCCATGACGCTGGCTGCCTGGAACGAACGCTTCCAAGCCCGCCGCGCGGAGGTTGCCTCCTTATACGATGAACGCTTCTGCCGGATGTGGGAGTTCTACCTCCAGCTCTGCGAGGTCGGGTTCCGTATGTCCGGCCTCTGCGTTTTCCAGATGCAATTCGCCAAGCAGATCGACGCTGTCCCAATCACCCGCAATTATATCTATACGTGGAAAGAACACAGTCGCTCATTTCGGGCAGGTCGCGCCCAAAGACTTCCCCGGGCAAAAAGCAGGATCTAAGGGCGCGGTTGACCGGCAAGTCTGGCGCTGCACCACCAGCCTGGATATCGCCAGGCTAAGCATTTCCTCGGGCCGCCATTTTCGGTCGACCCGCTTTACATGAATGCGTCGTTCTCAAGCGAAGTCCAGTCTTTCAGGTTATGAGACTGCAGATTCGGACTAGTTTCACCGTCTCTGCCCATTGCCGCACTCATCCGCTGCTTGACCGAATCGCGCAAAAAGTCCATGGCAAAGCACTGCATCGGTAACCAGCCGATGATTTCGGCCTCAATGGCTTCGGAGCTTTAGGTGCTTGGTGAAAACCTTTGAGTTGCTCGAGCAGGTCCGGTGATGGATGGGATGACAATCCAAAGAAAATCAAAACGTTACAAGTCGCCGTGTGCGTGGCGTGTGCAGTAAGAGACAGTACATGTGCGAAGGGCAGTCAAATCGCTTCCGATTTAAGGTGCGGAATTTGATCCTGCACAGAACCCGCAATAGGTTTCGCCGTCATCTGCTAACGGCATCCCGATGTCCTTTAGACATCGGAGTTCTCTGCCAATTCCTCACCAGATCAAAATCCGAAGGCGGCGAAGACGGCGATCACAACAACTGCGAAGGCCACTATCCATGGGAGCATGGGAGCTGAAGCAGTGGAGCCGGAGCGCCGCACCGTATGGGTTTTCGGGGTTGGGTCGCCTACCGAAGTCGGAAAGCTTGTTCGTTGTCGACTTCCTTCGGGTATTGTTTCCTGCAATCCTCTCTGTTCGCGTCTCGCGGTGGGCGCCGCGTCCTTCGGGGCCGTCTTGTCCTCAGGCGAGAGCAGGGCCGGATCGATCTCGACATCGAAGCCAGCCTGGTCCAGGCGAGCCAGGACCTGCGAGATATCTTCGACCGTCATGCTATCGACCGGAAGTGCTTGTCGAAGATCTTCCATAGTAAGGCTGCCGCCCTGGCGTGCGCGGCTGATCAGATCGATCAGGGCCTCTTCGCTAGGGTCCATCTTCAGGGTTCCATAGGCGATCCCATCAGGACACCCGGCGCTCTGGCGGAGTTGAGGGGCCATTCGAAGGTCTTTCAATTCGCCATCCCGGGCGGATGACGCCGATCAGGTCTATTTCCCACGCCAGCCGGCTGAAAAGATACTCTTCATGCTCAAGGCAGTAGCGAAATTTGAGGCCATCGGAGGGCAGGAGTTCGCGTGACTTTGTATTTTGCTACCCTGTCCGCGGATGTGCCTGCTCGGGTCATAAGTCGCACGACCTGCCCCAGTGCGAAATGGTGATAGTGCATATCTGCTCCCTATCTCGCGCCCCCAGCACTCGGTTTTACCCGGGTACCACGGCGAATTGAATGGGCTCTTCAATCCGCCAGGTCTCCTTTTGCATCGTTGCAGTTGATTTTCGCCATCGCGGCATCATCATCATTGTCGAACAGGATACCGTGCTTCGTCCGATCCCTGTCGCTCCAGCGTCCGAGATGCCAGTCGGCAATCTGCTTGCCTTCCATAAGGGCGTTCAGGTTCGCCGCCAGGCGATTGAGGCCACGCAGCCCCGGCGGGGAGATATCGAATTCGGCTTCGGTCATCAGCTACATCCTTCTCGCATCGGCGATCGTATGCCGGCCATCAGAAGTCCATTCCCCCCATTCCTCCGCCCGCCGGCATTTGTGGTGCCGCGGCCTTGGGCCGCTCGGCGATCATGGCCTCGGTGGTGATCAGCAGGCCCGCGATCGAAGCGGCATCCTGAAGCGCCACACGCACGACCTTGGTGGGATCGATGATGCCGGCCGCGACCATGTCCACATAGACTTCGTTCTGGGCATCGAAGCCGAAATTGCCGGACTTCTCCAGCACCTTGCCTGTGACGATCGAGCCTTCGACACCTGAATTCTCGGCGATCTGGCGGATCGGTGCCTCGAGTGCCTTGGCGACGATCTTGATGCCAGCGGTGATGTCGGCATTGGTTGAGGTCAGCGCTTCGACGACTTTTTTCGCCCGCAGCAGGGCGACACCGCCGCCCGGCACGATGCCTTCCTCGACCGCCGCGCGCGTTGCGTTGAGCGCGTCATCGACACGGTCCTTGCGTTCCTTCACTTCGATTTCGGTCGAACCACCGACCTTGATGACCGCAACGCCGCCCGCCAGCTTGGCGAGGCGCTCCTGCAGCTTCTCGCGATCGTAGTCGGAGGTGGTTTCCTCGATCTGCGCCTTGATCTGACCGATGCGAGATTGGATACCAGCCTTGTTGCCGCTGCCGTCGATGATGGTTGTGTTTTCCTTGTCGATGCGCACGCGCTTCGCCCGGCCGAGCATATCGAGCGTCACATTCTCGAGCTTGATGCCGAGATCTTCCGAGATCACCTGGCCGCCGGCGAGGGTGGCGATATCTTCCAGCATGGCCTTGCGGCGATCGCCGAAGCCCGGCGCTTTGACGGCCGCAACCTTCAGTCCGCCGCGCAGTTTATTGACCACGAGAGTAGCGAGGGCTTCGCCCTCGACGTCTTCAGAGATGATGAGGAGCGGGCGGGTGGATTGGACCACCGCTTCCAGGATCGGCAGCAAAGCCTGCAAGTTAGAAAGCTTCTTTTCATGAAGGAGAATATAGGGATCTTCGAATTCGACCGACATCTTGTCGACATTGGTGATGAAGTAGGGGGAGAGATAGCCGCGATCGAACTGCATGCCCTCGACAATGTCGAGCTCGGTATCCATGCCTTTGGCTTCTTCGACGGTGATGACCCCGTCATTGCCGACCTTCCCCATCGCCTTGGCGATCATCTGGCCGATCTCGATCTCGCCGTTGGCGGAGATGGTGCCAACCTGGGCGATCTCATCGGACGATTTTATCTTCTTCGAGCGTTTCTTGAGGTCTTCGACGACGGCCGTGACAGCCATTTCGACTCCACGCTTGAGATCCATCGGATTCATGCCGGCAGCAACCGCCTTGGCGCCTTCGCGAACGATCGCCTGGGCGAGAACGGTTGCTGTCGTCGTGCCGTCGCCGGCCATGTCGCTGGTCTTGGATGCGACTTCACGCAGCATCTGGGCGCCCATATTCTCGAACTTGTCTTCGAGTTCGATTTCCTTGGCGACGGTTACACCGTCCTTGGTGGTGCGCGGCGCGCCGTAGGACTTGTCGATCACGACATTGCGGCCTTTCGGGCCAAGGGTGATCTTGACGGCATTGGCGAGAATATCGACACCGCGCAGCATGCGCTCGCGGGCATCGGCGGAGAATTTGACGTCTTTGGCGGCCATGGTGCTTCCTCGTTGAATGAAATTATGGATCAGGCGGCTTTGGCGAGAGCTGGCGTGACGATCACGCCCATGATGTCGCTTTCCTGCATGATCAGGAGTTCCTCGCCGTCGATTTTGACTTCGGTTCCCGACCATTTGCCGAACAGGATGATTTCGCCTGCCTTCACGTCGAGCGGAACGAGTTTGCCGGCTTCGTCCCTTCGCCAGGGCCGACGGCGACCACTTCGCCTTGCATCGGCTTCTCCCGGGCATTTTCCGGAATGATGATGCCGCCTTTGGTTTTGGTGTCTTCCTTGATGCGGCGGATGACGACGCGGTCGTGGAGAGGACGGAATTTCATGGGCGGCTCCTTGAAATGGGTGGCTTCCGGGAAAGCCAAGCTTTCGCGGTTAGGGTGCGCTTGCACGCAGCATGTTTTTGTGAAGAATTGTGCTGGCAGTTTAAGGATCAGAGTGCCAGCGTATCCCTAAACATGGTGTCACCATGTTCGATCGGCAAGCGATATCAGCAGCCGCGCGGCTGGAATTCTTTCGCATTGGCGGATGGGAATAGGCGGCATTGGCCCTAGGCGGCATTGGCCCTAGAATGAGCATGATCGAGACGAAGCCCAGTGAGGAATTTCTACGACCTGGCCAAGGCCCTCGGCCGTTGGGACAATGAGGGCGGAGCATTGGGTCCGCCGCCCGCGCCGGAAACGGTGCTGAGCAGGGACGAAGAGCGTATTCTGAAATGCCTTGGCGCCGCGGTGATCATGCAGTGGAATGAACTTCCCACCGAGATCCAGCGGGAGATCTTTGCGGATGCGACATCGATGAGTGATCCGGCTCGTCAATTTCAGCTTAAGCAGCAGATTGCCCGCTTCCTGCATGATCACAAGGATGACGCGTGAACGCCGTCAGGAAGGCGTAAGAAAAGAATTCGATATTTCCCCGCTATCAGTATTGAGCCTTTTCTGGGCTCGACGGATCGCCGCATGCGATGATTGTGGATCGAACGACGGCTGCCGCTTGATGGCAATAATGCTTTCCTGCTGACGAGCGAAGCTATTATTATGATAAGGCAATTCCCGCTCAAAGTCACTTGAGCAAACATGAATGGGACGGCGAACTGCGAAAGGCCAAGTCTTGCCGTCGTGTGATGGATATGGGTATTCGAGCAGTGTGAGCAAAAATGACCAGCGCACCTCGTGAAAATAGGGCAGCGTATCAGGATGGAGTCGAACATGTCCCCTCAGTTCGTAGGACTGAAAATCGTTTCCCCTCGAGAAGTCCTTTCACTCCTGCGTATGAAGGCCGCCTTTCCCGAAGGCGGCCTTTTCGTGTTTGCCATGAACGGGAATCGTTGAGCAGTTCACGAGAACACTTCGCAACAGAACTTCGATTCTGGGTCACCTACGCGAGGATCTAGTTTTCCTCGCTGATTTCTGAAGGAAGCTGCATGAACGAGGATCTAATAGTTGGTTCAGCAACCCATGGGGTTGCAGGGACGCCGCCTTCGGCGTCTGCTTTGGTCACCACTTTGATCCAAAGCCCTATTGCGACGTCTAGTGCATGCCTTTCTGTGAAGTCGCGATAGGCCCGGCCGTGCGAAACAGTGCGCCGCGAACAACCACTGCCGGCGTGGACGAAAGATTTCTCCATCGGCTTCTTTTTGGGCTGATAATGGCAACGGTGGTGTCAGGCGTCATTGCTACGGGCACAGCTCTGATGACGTTGTTCTAACGAAGACGTTGTTGATACCAGCGCGTATGCAGGTCTTGCCAAGACTACTGCTGACGAGCATCATCCAGACCTTGGATGAGACGCCGTGCGAGCTCGCATTCTCCTGGAGCGGTTCGACAGACGCAAAAACGGGATCCGAAGACCCCGTTCTGAGTTCCCCTAAGTTTTCCCCTCTTAAGGACAACTCAGTCTACTGAGTAGTAGCTCAGTTACCGAGTTGAATCTTCGGGGATGGGAACGAATTGTTGGAAGTGTTGCGTTTGGGCCACAGTCGGGGATGAGCGACTGATCTCGGCTGAACCCACCTCCTTGGAAAGCAGGCCGAATCCCTTTTGATACGCAAACTGAGGATCCGGCCTCCACCGTCCTAGACGCCTTAATCGGCAGACGGGCAAACATGAGAGGTTCGACAATTCAAGCGTTAAGGCAGGGCGACGAAAAACAAAGCATCGCCGTCGATAAGGCCAACAGAGCAAGGTTGCATGCGACCCCCTCGGGAAGACGCTTAGTGACTTTCTTCGACAGAAGCTGGTCAATATTGATCATTCTCGAACAGCGGCAAATTGTGTTTGCGGAGGATTGAACGACCGTTGCCATAGCGGCCAGGGGTCATTATTTACATCGCATTCGGTCGATAGGTGCACCATATTGGCATTGTTGGTCTGCAGGACCGGAGCCGTTTGGCTCGGATCGATGCTCACCAAAATGCGCGTTCAGGAACGCGCTCCCTAGAACTGGAAATCCAATATGGATGTCGTTGTAAGAACTTACAAAGGTAAGGGTTCGAAAGAGCTGTTTTCATTGCTCGAGAAGAACAAGGCTGACATCGAAAAGCTGATGCGCTCAGTCAAAGGTTTTGAAAGTTACACTCTGGCACGTAGCAGCGACGGCGAAGGTGGCCTGTCGATGACCGTCTGCCAGGACAAGGCCGGCAGTGAAGAGGGTGTCCGCTTTGCAAAAGAGTGGCTCTCAAAAAATGCAGGCAACATCTCCATGGATGAGCCGAAGGTTTCCACGGGCTCCACAATCATTCACGCCACGAAGCATTAGTTTCGATTTGCCCGGCCGAGCAACTAGCGGCCGGGCATTTGCGCTCAGGTTCTTGCCAAAATCATAGGCCTCCATGTTTTCGCCGTCGGTTGCCCACTTTATCTTTCATTTTGGCCAGACAAAAGCCAGGAAGGCAGTCAACGCTGGATCGATTATCATAAGCGGCCGCGCTGGGAATAAGGTAGTGCTCTCAGGCGTTACCAATCTAGGGAAAGCGTCTATTTTGCGCTTCTCAAAACTTCAATCATGGAGCTGATCCCATGAAACGCCCCACATTTGCATTCGTCGCATTGTTCATGACAGCGTCAGCGATCGTTGCCGCAGAACCGGCGAAGGTCATGGAGACCTCGGCCGGCAAAATCTACACCGACGACAAGGGCATGACGCTCTACATCTTCGACAAGGATGAGACGAACAAGTCCAACTGCTACGATGATTGCGCCACCAACTGGCCGCCCTTCATGGCTCCTGCTGATGCGAAGGCCGAAGGCGAATGGACCGTCGTCGAGCGAACTGACGGCACTAAGATGTGGGCTTATGAGGGCAAGCCTCTCTATACATTTATCAAGGACAAGAAGCCGGGCGACGTCACGGGCGATGGCGTTGGCGGCGTCTGGCACCTGAGCAAGGCGGACTAGAAGCGCGCATTTTGACCGCGGTCGACGCCAACTGAGAAAACGCTTCGTCGGCAAAGGACCGGAGAGGGATTCGAGCAGTGAGTCCATATCAATCCGCCAAGCCTCGGAAATATCGGGCTTATTCTGGCTAACCTTTTGTCTGAGAATGTGTTTTTGACCCAGGATGCTTGTTCCTTTGCCTAGCGGAGGAACATCGAACCACTGGTTCACTAGGTGGTGCGGTTTTGCAACCAGATCCGCTCCCATGTGTACCACCGTCTGGGCCAACTGAGAAAAGGCGTAGTCAGCTCCGGCAAGGGGGCTCTCAGTATAAGAAGACCGGACCTTCAGCGATGCGAATGAGAGGAAAAAATGCCGACTTTACCGGCGGTTCGCAGGTGTTCCTCCGCCTCAATAATTTTATCGAGTTATATGAAGTAGTTAGAGTGGCGGAGAGGGAGTCCGTAGAACTGACCTCTACCGGCCTCTATGGTCCTGCGCCAATCGTTCAGAATAGGCCATATTTTATTGGGTATCTTTGTACAGTCCTCTATGGCTCTTCACGGTCCGTTCTGGTAATCTGGCGCCGAAACTAGGACGAAACTAGGACGGGAGACGGTCCAGCCATGGCACGGGCAATCCACAAGCTGAAGTTCCGACAGGTCGAGACCCTGAGGAAGGTTGGCCGGCACAGCGACGGCGGCGGCCTCTATCTCAAAATCACCCCAGACGGGTCCAAGCGCTGGGTATTCATGTACGCGCGCGCAGGGCGCCAGCGGGAAATGGGTTTGGGTTCGGCGCAGTCAGGAGGTATCTCCCTGCCCGATGCCAGATCGGCTGCCCAAGCAGCCCGGGACGCCTTGGCAGCGGGTTTGGATCCGTTTGAGGTCCGTGAGGCCAATCGGCTTGCCACAACCCAAGCCCTTAGCCGCACCTTTGGCGAGGTAGCGGATGACCACATCAAGGCCATGGCTTCACAATGGAGAAACGCCAAACATAGGGCTCAGTGGGAATACAGCCTCCAGACCTTGGCCAAGCCCTTACGGCCGCTTCGCGTCAACGCGATTGAAACTGCTGAAGTTCTTGAAGTTTTGAAACCGCTTTGGAAAACGATACCCGAGACGGCCAGCCGCCTCCGGGGGCGAATAGAGGCGGTTCTAGACCGTGCCAAGGCTCACGGAGAGCGCCAGGGTGAAAATCCGGCGCGTTGGCGGGGTCACCTGAAGCTTTTGCTACCCAAGCGCCAGAAGCTCACTCGGGGTCATCATGCTGCTTTGCCTTATGCAGAAATTCCTAAATTGATGACTAAGGTTCGACTCCTCGAAAGCTTAGGCGCCAAAGCTTTGGAGCTTTGCATCCTGACCGCCGCGCGCACCTCAGAGATTCTGGCGGCCGAATGGAGCGAGATCGATCTTGAGAACAAGGTTTGGACTATACCACCAGAGCGTATGAAAGCCGGTATTGAGCACCGCGTTCCCTTGTCAGAGCGGGCTGTGGCCATCCTGAAGGCCCTGCACAAGGCAAAAGACGGCCGTTTCGTTTTCCCGAGTTCTAGGACGAATAAGAGTTCCCTGAGCAACATGGCCATGACCATGGTGCTGCGGCGGATGAACTACGGCCACATCACGACTCATGGTTTTCGAAGCACATTCAAGGACTGGTGCGGCGAAATGACGAACTTCGCCAATGAGGTCAGCGAGGCGGCTTTGGCTCACGTGGTAAAGGACAAGGCAGAGGCCGCATATCGCCGGGCCACGATGTTCGACAAGCGCCGCAAGCTCATGGCCATGTGGGCGCAATTCTGCGAGCCGAAGACGACAGCAAAGGTGGTGGCGCTCTCGAAAAGCTCAAAGCGATGACCACACGACCGCCTCTCTCACCTTCCACACGAGAACTTCTCGCTCGTGAAATTGCAGAAACATGCTTGGACCTTGTCAAGAAAGTACGAGGCAGGTCAGATCAAAGCGAAATTTACTCCAAGCTATGTGAGCAAGCGGATAAGTTTGCCTTGGATCGATATTGGCATACCCAAGAAAGTATAAGAAAAGACCATCAGGGTGCCAGTCTGCATCCCGAACTCATCCATCGGAAATCTCTGGAGGCCAGCCGCCATCCCGACCAGCCCCTTCCTTTTGTAGATTTCAGACGGACTGATCGTTGATTTCGCTTCCGAAGTGCACATCCGAAGGCTCCTGGGTAGCATCGTGCTTCTGGGTCGATACGCCAGACGGCTCGAGATCCGGGAAAGAAAGCTTCGCAACGCTCGCTCGGGGTCAGGAAAGAAGAAGCCCGGCCGCCCAACGAATGATAGCCGCGTCGACATAGCTTTTTCGGACAAGAGGGAACGTGCCGTCGCGGTCGAAATCGAGGCTGCGCAATGGCAACGTGGCGAACCCAAGCTAGCGAACGTGCGTGCCCTGGCCTCGAAACTGGGTTGCACGCCGCAGGCAATTCATAAATGGCGAAAACACGCCATTTATATGGGGCGCATTTACAAGGGGATCGAACAAAAGCTCGCGAATGAGGTTAGCGTTCGCCTCGATCAAAGAGAAGCACGACTGAAACCGCCAAATGTTGAGCTGGAGCGCACTCGTAAGAATCGGGAGGTCTATTTAGATCTATGGAGTCGGAAGCATTGGAAGGGCCCGACGACCAGTCCCATCGACGGCCAGACCTACGAGACGCGGGAGGCCTATGTGCAACACCTGTTGGAAAGCGACGTCCTGCCGGCGGAGGTCGTGGCTGATGCGAAGTCGAAAGACAAGATGAAGTAGCCGAGCATAGCCGGAGTCAACAGAAACTCCGAATTTCCGTTTACACACTCTCTCTCAAAATAGCGGGATTTCGTAGAAAGCGCGCGGGGGCGTGATTATTCATATTGCTGCGTAGTTCGTTCTGATTCACTCAGAAAGGAGATGGCAGCAAAATAAACCCGCAGCCCACTGTTCTCCCGATTCAGCCCGTCACCATGTCGGTCCGCGATACTGCGGCTTATATCGGCGCCGGCGAATCTACAGTCTGGAAGGCCATCCGTGAGCGGCGCTTGCGCGCCATCAAAATGGGGAGGTCAACCAGAGTGATCCGTTCGGACGCTGATGCGTTCGTCGCCAATCTGCCTGTCATCGGCGAGGCCGGATGAAAATAGAACGCCCGACGTCACCGCAAATGACGCCGGGCGGAATTGTTTTGGCTTCAACTCTTCAGGAACAATCTCATGCTTACATCAACTCAACCTCGCTCGCAAGCGCTCCCCGATAACGAGCGCATCCGCTGGCTGGCCCGGCGGTGCATCATCACGGAATATCACGCCCGCCTTGTGGCGGCCCACCTTTGGGGAGGGCGCGCGCATGGCTAAGCTCAAGATCAGAGCCCGCGTCGGCAGCCTCTCATTTTCCTGCATCGCCCGCGGCCTTCCTCGGCCTTGCCAAGCCTGCGGCCGGCCTTTCCGACCGAAGCTGGCGCATCGCTCGCGACTTTGAGCGCCGTACCATGTGGATGCGTCGTAGACCGATCATGCGGAGGCGGTCATGAGCGCCGCCGATCAATGTCGCAAACTCGGGATCGATCTCAAGGCCTATGACATCGGCAAACACCGCGCGACATGCCCGCAATGCTCGCATCTGCGCAAGGCCATCCATCAGCATGATGCATGTCTTGCCGTCGCTATCGATAGCGAAGCCGTCCTCTGGCACTGCCACAACTGCGGCTGGCAAGGTCACGTCTGGAATGAGGGTCAACCAGAGATTTCGAGAACCTCATCGCCGCGAGCCGCTACCGGAGAAAGGCCGCCCGATCCGCGCGCGCTCGAATTGTGGAGCGCCGCCCATCCTGCTCACGGCACCATCGTAGAAACCTATCTCGCTTCGCGCAGGCTGACCGCGCCTGCGGGTGATGAGGTATTGCGGTTTCATCCTCGTTGCCCCTTCAAACTTGACGACGACAAGACGGTCTTTCTGCCGTCGATGATCGGGCTGTTCAGAGACATCGTCACCGATAAGCCAGTCGCAATTCACAGGACTGCGCTCGCGCCGGATGGCAGCGGCAAGTCGGATCATCCTGGTTTCAACGGTCGCCCGAAGTGGATGCTTGGACCGGCTGGCGGCTGCGCCATCAAGATCGACGCCGACGAAACCGTGACGATGGGTCTGCATATCGGCGAAGGCATCGAAACTTGTCTTTCCGCCCGGCAGCTCGGCTATCGCCCGGTCTGGGCTCTCGGCAGCGTTGGCCCAATCGGCAAGTTCCCCGTTCTGTCCGGCATTGAGGCGATCACCCTTCTCGAAGAAGACGACCAGAGCGGTGCCAATGCCAAGGCAGTCGCGGAATGCGCCAAGCGCTGGCTTGCGGCTGGCAAGGAAGTTTTCGCCTTGCGCCCAATCCATGGCGGCGATGCCAATGATGCGCTTACGATTTTGTTGCAGAAGTCGTCGGCGAACGGGCAAAGTCCCTCTCCTGGCGTTGTTGAAGAACTGCCGAGCGCCTGTTTTCCGCCACTCCATGGGGAGCGGCGGCACTCACTTCCTTATTGAGACGCGGGACACTGCTGCAACACAGCGGGGTCTACGCAACGCATCGGTCAGAGGGGAGGGAGAGGGCGGGAGGGTGTGCATGAAGGAGGGGAAGGGGGTCGTTGGGGGGGAGTCCGGGGGAGCGGCGTGCGCTGATCTGTGCTCAGGCTGCGGCCGATGCGCCCAGCAGCCCGTTCCGGAGCATCTGGGAGGAAAAATCATGCGTAATCTTCGACGCAGAGAATTTATCGTTCAAGGAGCGCGCTCTCGCCGCAATTGCGGGCCTTTATGCTTCGCGTCTGGTCCACGCTTTTCCAGCGCGGCAAGGAGAGGTAGTTATCCCCTGGCTCGATCAGCCGGCGGCAGTTCCCGATCCGATAGCGGGTCCAGACCCAGCTTGTCTGGGAGGATCTGGATAGCTGGATAACTCCAAACGACAGAGTTCTTCAGCATCTCGCACTTCAATCGACCAACGATTGATGAGAAGACGTGGTCCCTCGAGATCGGGGGCTTGGTCAAGAAGCCCTTGAAGTTAGCGCTAACTGACATCAGGCGCGCCCGCGCCAGGAGGTCGTTTTCACCGTGGAATGCTCGGGCAACCATGGGTTTCCCTTTGTCACCGGCCTTATCGGTAATGCCCGTTGGGCAGGCACGCCGCTCGCCCCAATCCTTGAGGAGGCCGGCGTCCTGGATAAAGGCATCGAGGTTGTCTTTTTCGGCACCGACAAGGGCGAAGTCACGATACGCGACATGAAGATGCAACAGGAGTTCGCTCGCAGCATGTCGCTCGCCGATGCGATGAACCCCGGCAATCTCCTCTGCTATGAAATGAACGGAGTTACCCTGCCGGCACCCAACGGTTTCCCTCTGCGGCTGATTGCTCCAGGCTGGTACGGGATCGCCAACGTCAAGTGGCTGAAGCGGATCGAGGTTCGCGACACCCGCTTCATGAGCCTGCTGATGGCACGCGACTATGTCACCATCCGGCAGGAAGAGCACAACGGCGAGACCGTGTGGACTGAGACCTCGGTCGGCCGAGCCCGGCTGAAGTCCGCGCCCGCGAAGGTCACCCGGAAGACTTAGACTACCGGATCATCGGAGCGGCTTGGGGGCTGCCGATCGACAGGGTGGAAGTGCAAATCGATCAAGCGCCATGGGCACCAGCGGCCATCGATCACAGCGAGGAGGCCGACACGCCTGGAAGATTTGGTCCTTCGATCGGGCAAATCCCTCCCCTGGAGAACACACTGTCACCTCGCGCGCGATCGGCACTACAGGGCAATTCAACCGGCAATGGATGACCCCTTGATCGCTAAGAAGCACACCTACTGGGAGAGTAACGGCCAAGTGACTTGCCGAATTCCGCATCGCTTGAGGAACTTGCTGCCGCGTATATCGGCTACTGCTCTCTGTAAGGATGCCACTTGATCTACGCTTCGACATGATCATGGCGTGGTCGGTTGATCGCCTTGGCGATCAAGCACTCGCCAGCATGGTTTAGCACGGGAAGGACCCTCGGATGATCTGGGGAGAGCCTTTGGCACGGAATATCCTGCAGTTTCGCGCTCTTCATGGCCTGGATTTTGCGGAGACTGCCTCCGCTATGCCATGCGCAGCCAATAAGAAAAGCTGCGCCTGATTTGTCGGCGATCTAGACAATGGCCGCGACCTTGTCGATCGGGCTACCGCCATCGTCGCCTCAGGGCCAACGGCAACGCAAAGCTGAACGGCGGATGAATGCTCAGTTCAGCGAACATTGGGGCTAACCGAGTTACACTTCCAAGTTGGGATGGATTTGAAGGGAGAAATGCCATGTCAATCCTGGTCATCTGGAAGCGCTTAAGCCGCAGCCGCATGCCGTGCGACATCCGTGACGACGTGCTTAAGGATATCGGACTGACCCGCATCACTGTTCAGTATCGGTAATTCACATTCGCCCCGGGCCGGCCACAGGCACCGGGCGAGCCGCCGAAGTGGCTCGGCACGAGGTCTTTCGCGAGCAGTACGCGCGCGCAGTCCGATCGGAGCCACGCCTTAGCTGAGGAAATCCTTGAGATTTCTGACAAGCTCAAGGGCGACAATAACGTTGCGGTCCAGCGGGCGCGGCATCCAGGTCGACACCCGGAAATGGCTGTTGTCCAAAATGACGCCCATGAAATACGGCGACGTGATCAAACAAGGTACACACAGGTTCAGATGGCAAGTCACTCGTGTAGTCCTCCATGCCATGCCGTTATGATAGGCGACATAAGTACGGGAAAGGAGAAAACGATCATGAACAACAACACGAAGCATCAGCAGATTGCGTTACTGGTAGTCGCCGCCTCATTGCTCGCCGCTCCAATGGCGCTGGCCGATGTGGTCACCGACTGGAACATCAAGGCCTGCGAGATCGTCGTTGAGGCCAAGCTGGGGCCGCCACCTGCCAACCGGGTGCTGGCGATCGTCCAGACGGCCGTGTACGAAGCTGTGAACGCCATCACCAAGCGCTATCCAGCCAGTGAGCTGCAACTGGAGGCAGCGTCTGGTGCCTCGGTCGTGGCTCTTATTGCGGCGGCGAATTACGTCACGCTTGCGAAGCTCGCGCCGCCGCAACAGGCGGCCATCGATAACGCCTACCACGCGGTGTTGGCAGGGATCGCCGATGGCCCGGCGAAGACCGCGGGTATCGCGGTGGGAGACAAGGCCGCGGCGGCGATCCTCGCAGGACGCGCCGATGACGGCGCCACCACGGGGGAGACGTATCGGCCGCACACCACCGCGGGGGTCTACGTGCCGACGGTCATCCCGGCAGTCCCGCACTGGCCGCAGCCCAAGCCGTGGCTGATGACGAGCTCTGCACAGTTCCGTCCCGGTTCGCCGCCCACACTCACGAGTGAGGTGTGGGCGCGCGACTACGCCGAAATCAAGGCGCTCGGCAGCAAGCAGCAGCCCGCGCCGCACCGCCGAGCAGACCGAGGTCGCCCGCTTCTGGGAAGCGACGATACCCCCGATCTATCACGGGGTCGTGCGCTCGGTTGCCACCGTGCCCGGGCGGGAGATGACGCAGAACGCTCGCTTGTTTGCAGCGGTGACGCAGGCTATAGACGACGCGTTGATCGCCGTCTTCGATGCCAAGTACCACTACAATTTTTGGCGGCCAGTCACCGCGATCCGCAATGGCGACCTCGACGGGAACTACGCGACCGAACGGGATCCGTCGTGGACGCCGTTCATCGACACCCCCATGCACCCCGAGTATCCGTGCGCGCACTGCATCCTCTCCGCCGCCGTTGGTACGGTGCTACAAGCGGAGATTGGGACCGGTCTCATGCCGACCTTGACGACGACCAGTGTCACCGCCAAAGGCGCGGCGCGGAGTTGGACGAAGATCGATGACTTTATGCAGGAGGTAGCAAATGCGCGCATCTACGACGGCGTGCACTACCGCAACTCCACGGAAGTCGGCACGGCCATGGGCAAACAGATTGGCGAGCTGGTAGTGGCGAAGTACCTGCGGCCTCTCAAGTAGAACGCGCATGCACGCCCGTAGTCCAAGAGGCTGCCGCGCTTTCCCTTCCACGCAGCGCACGACGGTGTAAAGCAAAAGCGCCCCGACCAGCGGGCCCCCCCTCGACCATTGAAACGCCTCTGCGTCATGTGCTGATTTGCGGTTCAAATCCGTTCGTGGAGGCGGCGGCGGAGGGGACGATGGCGGCCGGAATAGATGCCGCCCTGATCAAGATGGAGCGCTACGGCGTTTAAGCGAGCGCTTACCTGACGCGGCGCATTGCTGTCGCACTTGGCTTCACCTGGCGAGTTCGCCAAGAAGCATGAGGGCTGCGAAGCCCGCAGCGGCGAGAACGCCAGAGTAGCGGGGTCCATTATGAAACGCTTCGGGGATTATCGTTTCCGCCGTCATGGCAACAAGCGCTCCCGCTCCGTAGGCCTTCAGGATTACCGTTGTGAGCGCCAAGGTCACTCACGAAGTAAAAGGCAAGAGCTGTAATTCCCGCAGTAACGAGGGTGGTGCCGCCCCATAGGCTGAGCACGTAGGTAGATGACCGCGACGCGAGGCGCATTCCGGCCGTCCCGGAAACGGCCTCCGGCACGTTCGCGAACGCGAACGCGACGACCAGTGCCAGATCGGGCTCCCCGACCCGCAGGGTGACGCCAAGGACTAGCGCCTCCGGCACAGCGTCAAGCGCAGTACCCAGCGCAATCGGAGCACCGCCGCCCGGCGCCTCGGCTTCATTGGGCTGCGGCTGGCATTCCCCGCAGCGCTTGCGGTCCTTGGCGGTTATGAGAGCTGCGTTCGCGATGCTGAACGTAGCGGCACCGGCGATCATTCCGCCTGTCGTAGATACCGCGCCGGCAAGGATGAGCGCCTCAGACGCGACCTTGAACGAAGCGGCTGAAAGCAGCACGCCCGCGCCGAGCGACATGAACGCAGCGATGGCCCGGTGCCGGAACTGCGTTAGTAGTCCCACAATCGCGCCGACAAATCCGCCGGACGCGGCAGCCACCCCCCAGCAGAAGGCCCACACCGCTCCAATGAGCCCTTCCGGCATTGCACGCTCCTCTTCAACATAAGGCACCGCCATCGGGCCAGCGGCGAACTTGCTCGACCTCCCGCGAAGCTCATACATTCCCTGGCCTCGTCAAATGTGACGGCATGGGCCATATGGATTTCGCAGTTCAATTGCAATCTCGACCTAGGCGAGGCAGCGTGATTACGTTGAGAAGGCCATACCCTAGCCTGATGTCCCTATGATCCGGTTTTGCCGGCACTTCGCAGTTCGCCAGCCGGCACGAAGCCTCCTGATCAACTGGTCGCGATTTCCAAAGATTTCGGAGTTGCGTAGCCGCAAAACCGTAATGCGAAGCGCTTACAGTCCGCATCTTTTTCTCGGTCCTTGGCTCGCTGAGCCCGCGTATTGTGGACCGAGCCGTCAACTTCAATCGCTAGCCGGAGATCTGGGAAGAAAAAATAAGCTACCCATTTTCCGCTTACGACGTGCTCGCGCTTGAACCTACCCCGCAAGACCCCGCCATTCAACGAATTAAGTATCCGTTGAAGTTCGGTCTCAGCGCGGGTCGGATTCGCCTGCCGCTTCTTGGCGCTATCTCGGATATGGCTGGTGCTGTAGGCGTGATTGAAGATCTGCGCGTTGCCGAACACCCGCGGCAATATGATCCCACCGATCGCCAATTCCATGGGATGCTGGTGCCCTCGTCTTGACCCTTTCCCCGCGCTTCTTGCGCCGTGAAATATTCTTTGGATCTGAGCGCTTAAAGAAGGCGGCCCAGTTTCCCTCGCTTCTGGGCATCCACCACCTCGCTGTGTTTGGTCCCGTTCTTCAGTAGGATCATACAATCATCTACCTGGCAATCGGGTACCTAGTCGGCTGTGCCCAGTGCGCGAATTATTTCGGCTTGTCGATGTCGGGAGACTTCACCATAGCTCGAAAAGGTCGTGAGGACGCTTTCATGGCCGAGGTTCTGGGACCAGGCCTTGTACTCCTCCGGAGTCTTGCAGACTTGCGCGCCAAAAAGGGGCAGTGTCTTCCGGAAGCTGTGCGGGTTGAAATAGGGGAGGCCAGCGGCCGCAAAGGCGTCTTTGAAAATCGCCCGGATGGGTCCGGCGCTACTCCAGTGCTTGCGGTCGAGGCCGGCGGCGACAAAAGCGCTGATTGCTACCGACAACGACCTTTGTTGCCGGGAACAGCGGATCATCGAGGCCCCAGAGCCGCTTCTGGCGAAGGAACTTGACCCAGTCGATGACGATCTGGCGGATGTCGTCGCCGACAGGAAAGAACCAGGTCGTGAAGGACTTGGAGAACTTGGTATTCACTTGCCGCGCATCCTGCCGACCGGCCTCGGCAATTTCGACGTGCTTGAGCTTGAAGGATGCAATCGCCCCGTCTCGGGCACCGGTCAGGATCGTGAAAGCGACGAGGGCGCGATCGCGGCGTCAATCTCGGTCCCAGTCGGCATCGCAGCATGACGTGGCGGATTTGCTCCAGGGTCGGCACTCGCGGTTCCCGGGCGCCTTGGCGATCCTCGTTTCCTTGACCGAAAGATTGAAATATTCGGCATCGGCGTACTGAATCCGCGACTTGTAGCCGGGTTGACCGGCCAGCCAGACGAAAAAGTCTTTAGTGCGCCGAGCGTGGCGTATACCGTCGCCTTGCTGAGACGATCTTCGTTCCGAAGCGCTCGTTTGCTCCGCAGGGCTCGCCTTAAACCCCTTGGCCTGCTCGATGTGGAATGTCTTGAAATCACGACAATGGGAATAGTCCTCAAACCGGCTTAGCTTTTGCGATCTGTCGATCGTGGTCTCGCTGATTCCCTTGGCGTCACCCAAATAGGTGAAATATGCGCGCTTAATTCGTTCGTTCTGGGATTATGGGTTTTGATACTTGATCCTTCTTGGCGAAGTCACAGTTCAGGGAGGGTACTGGGCTCTCTCTTAGATGCTTCTTACCTAACCGAGCCGCGATCACCCGCAGGGCCGGCTCGCCCATCACCTGCCGTGCGCTCTCGTTGTCGGCGAGTGCGTCATAGAACGCGATTTCCTCATCCGTAAGCCCGGTTTCCTCGCCGCGGGCACGAGCCGTACGGATAACCTTGGCAAGCTGGATCAGTTCTTCGATCACCTGTGCTGTGGTGAGGGCCTTAGCGTGGTAGCGGGAAATGGCGGCTTCGAGCCGCTCCGAGGACAAATGCCCGCGCCTGGGTGACGTTGCGCCTGGACTGTGATCGCACGTCGCCATTGATGAGTTTTTTCAGGGCCTCGATTGCCAGGTTCTTTTTGTCGGTCCCGCGAACTTCGGCCAAGAACTCATCCGATAGGATGGATATGTCAGGGCTCTGCAAATCCCGCCGCTTTCATGATGTCGACGATCTCCGTGGACACCACCGCCCGGCTGACAATCTGCTGGATCGCCAGTTCCCGTTCAGCGGCGCCCTTTTTCCCGTCGCCGGGCACGCTCTTGATCAGTGCGGCGCGGAACCTGCGCCAAAAACGAACGATTTCGGGCCAAAATCGTAAGGCCGGAGTGATCGGGTCAGTGCCTCGGGCAGGGCCGAACATGCGTTCGGCGTAGCGCGAGGCCGTACCTTCCTCCTCGCCGTCGATGCGCGCAGTGAAGTGGCCGTCTTCGTCGGCCTCGACCAGGATGTTCTCGGTCGGAGCGCTGGAGGGCACCGTATAGATGAAGCTGAATTACCAATGCTAAAAATCGACGACAAACTAGCAGTCTACGGGCAGTGGACGTACAGAGCGGCGTGGGCACTGGAAATAACCGCGGCTCTCATCGGCATAAGTTGGGCTACACTCGCAGCCTGCGCTTTCGCATCCCCGGCGTTGGCGTTGGAAAAGTACCTATGTGTTGCCGATCTGAGCACTGGCTTTAGGTGGGACGGCTCAAATTGGGTTATAGCGAAGTTCAAAGCGGACGAAAAATTTATTGTGCGTGAGGTTGAGGAACGGGAGGTAATCCACGCACAACAGCGATCATAGACGGGCGCAACGGGATCGGAAGCGCAACTGAAACTCCAGTCCGGTTCGTGAAAAACGATGATCCCGTGAGGCTTCAGCAGTTTTGCCAGGCGCCGCAGCATTTCGCTCTGGTCGGCTTGGAAGAGCAGAACGTAGCGGCCCACAATGGCGTCGAAAGGCTGATCGAAACTCGATCTCGACAGGATTGCCCTGCCGGAAAGAGACGTGTGAGAGGCCGAGTTCGGCGGCATTCTTGTTGCCGGTCGCGACCGCCTCAGGGGCCAGGTCCGTGCCGATCACCTCGCCCGAACGGCCCACCAGTTCAGCTGCGTGGAAGGCGACCACGCCCGTGCCGCTGCCGACATCAAGCACGCGCATGCCCGGGCCAATGCCGGCCGTTCGCGAAATACTCGCGTGTCATCTTGCCGATCAGGCGCTCCTGGCGCGCCAGCCGCTCAAGCTCGAATGCCGAATGACCGAGCACATAGGGCGGATTTTTCATCGTTTTCAACTCCCCTTCGGGAATAGCGACATCACGAACAGCGCTGCCCTGATTGCGTTTTGGCGGAAGTCGCGCCTGAGTTGCAGACAAAAGCAGGCGGCGCGACCCCAGCATTAAAAGCGCCTCAGCAATGCTCCGCGCCGCCATCAGCGCTTCGGTGACTGCGACATCCATGTCGAGATACCGGTAGGTGGCCAGGCGTCCGACGAAGCTTGTGCCGGAACAGCCCTGCGCCTCTGCGAGATAGCGGCGGGCCAGCGGCTCGTCGCCTGCCAGGCGCAATGGATAATAGGGGGTGTCGCCCGCGCCGCATGCACGGCTGGTCTCCCGCACGTAGATCGTCGCGTCGTGGCGCTCCCAGGGCGTGAAATGCTTGTATTCCGTGATGCGCGTCCAGCGGACGGACAGATCGCAGTAGTTCACCTGCGCTACCTCCTGGAAGGTGCCGCTTTCCCGAAACACCTCGAAATCGAGGGTTCGATAGCTGAGCCGACCCCATCGGTGGCCGAACCAGGCGTCGAGGGCGCCGGTGTAGATCGTATGCCGGAAGGCCTGAGCGATTTCCGGGTCGGCCGACGCCCCGTAGCGGACCGAGATCTCGGGATGGTCGAGCATGCCGGCAATCATCACCGAATAGCCCTGCTCCGGGATCGCCACCCTGCTGTGGTGGTAGTAGCTAAGATCATCGCTGAAGCGCACCGGAACTTGCCGCATGATCGAGGCCGGCAGACGGCAGGGCTCGATGCCCCATTGCTTGCGCGTATAGCCGTCGAAGAACGCTTCGTAGAGGGCATCGCCCACCAGGGCTCTTCCCTGCTCCTCGAAGTTGGCTGGAGCATGCGAATATTTCCGGGCCATCGCGGCAAGGTGCGCCCGCGCCTCATCCGGCGTGAAGTCGCGACTGAAGAACTGGCGCAGGGTGGGCAACGAGATGGGAAGCGGGTAGATCCGCTCGCCGGTGACAGCACAGACGGTGTGTCGATAGGCCCTGAACTGCGCGAAGCGTTGCAAGAACGCCCAGACTCCCGAGTTATCGCTGTGCAGAATGTGGGGGCCGTGCGCTTGCACCATGATGCCGGTCTCGGCGTCGCGATAGGAATGGCAATGCCCGCCGGGATGGGTTTCCCTCTCGATGACAGTGACCGCAAAGCCACTTTCTGCCAGCACGCGCGCCATGGTTGCGCCGGAAAGGCCCGCGCCGATCACAAGAATTCGCCCGTTGTTCAACTGTCCCCCGTTGATTGCCTTTCCGGGCAGAATGACCTATGGCAAGCCGCTGCACAACGGGGGACCTCAACCGAATGCTGGATGGCCAAAAAATCGTCTGCGTGACGCCGGCCGGACGCCGGCGCTATCTCAGACTGCTCATCCCCTATGTGCTCGCCTGCCCAATGATCGATCGCTACGATTTATGGGTCAACACGCCCGACAACGCCGATCTCGCCTTCATGGAGGCGATAGCTGGGATCGATGAACGCATCCGCCTCGTGCCGCTGCCCGAGGGAAGGACGCCGGGCGCAACGTCTATCCACGCATTCTGGCCTGGCGCAACCGACGTGGACACTGTCTATGTGCGTTTCGACGACGATGTTGTGTGGGTTGATCCGCGGTTCTTCGACACCTTGCTGCGCTTTCGGCTCGAGCATCCTGAATACTTTCTCGTTGCGCCCCTGATCATCAACAATGCGATGAGCTCCTTCCTGCTGCAGACGTTCCGCAAGATCAGGATACCACGACTGCTCTCCTCGGACCGCTTCGACACGGTCCGATGGGTCAATCCCAACTTCGCCGGACTCGCTGCACGAGTTCCTGCAGGCGCTCGTGGCGGATGGCGAGGTGCAGAAGCTCAACTGCGGCCGCATTCCCCTGTCGGGAAACATCTTTTCCATCAACTGCATCGCGTGGTTTGGTCGCGACTTTGCGTCCTTCGGGGGCAAGGTGCCCGAGGACGAGGAGCCCGCCGTGAGTTGCACAATTCCCCTTCGGGCCGGCCGGCTCAATGCGATGGAAACTGGCGCCGTCGTCGCACACTTCGCTTTCTTTACCCAGCGCGAGAAGATCGACCGGAGTGGTGTGCTCGACGGCTATGTACGACTGGCGGCCGACCGTCCGGAACTCGAGCCTTGGCGCAGCCGGGTCGAAGACATCTATGCAAAGCTGGAAGCCCGCTACCCCGTGCACCTCTCGGTTGGCGGCGCCCGCCCGCGGAAGCAGCGCCAGCTACGGGCGCAGCGCCAGCGTTCGCTCCTTAATCGACTGTTCCAGCGCAAGCGCAAGCGAAGCGAAAGGAGCAGCAACAAGAAAGATGAGATCAGCGTTGAACGGGGGCCGGACCTCTGATCTCCCTGGGCTGTGAGAGTAACCGACAGGCGAAAAATCTGGCTTTTACAGGAAGGTTGCGAGGAGCTTCAGGCGCGTGGGAAAGCTCGAACAGCAAGAAAGTTGTACGTCAGGTCAATTGCGCTCAATTATCGCGATGGCTGGCGCAGACGTTTGATCGAGGGCTGGCTGACCTTATTTTTTTCAGCGACGGAAGTTGCTCAATTCTATCTGCGTCTCGTCAAGTGGAGGGATCTTTGGATCGGCACTAGTAAGGGAGGCACCTTCTATGTTTCGAAGAATATGCATGGTCATTTAGAGCAGCTTCTAGCACCAGCCTTACCCATCCATGGCGCAGAGGGAAATGATTTTGGCGACACACGCCATGTGGCCCCGCCCTCCCGTTTTGTCACCGCAACTCACTCGACCGATTGCCGCACAGCTGCGCTAAGCCGAAACTAGGACGTAGACTAGGACGAACAGCGGGTTTAAAAAAGTTAATCCAGCAAAAACAAATAGTTAACATCAAGTAGTGGCGGAGGGGGAGGTGGAGGCCATGGTCACTGCCTTGCTCTGGGTCAGGTGGATGTGTGCTTGCCCGCGCGCTCAGTATCGGAACGATTGACGCTATCCCCGCTGAAGCGCAGGCGTCCGGCCAGGTCTGGCGCCTCCCCCAGTCTCCCCGTCATGCCTCACCTGGCACACGGGACGGCCCGCCTGGCGGGGTCGGCCTCGCGATCGCCCGCTTGCCTTGAGCTATCCTGTGTCGGCGCTGGCCCGCGGTCAAGTAGGCGGCGGATGGCGGTTGGGTCGGCGCTCTCGAGCTGGTTGCTGGGGCCCGTCAAGTTCACGCGCGTGCCGGGATATGAGCGGTGCAGCAAGTCGTTGCTGATCTCAGCTGGGACCTCGGATCGCACAGACCAGTTTGAGGCCGCAATTAGGGATATGGGGCGTTGCGTTC
>CAWJDZ010000038.1:0-58451 GCA_963841765.1 uncultured Alphaproteobacteria bacterium | reverse complement strand
GATTACATTGCCCGGAAGGTGGCTTGACCGGCCGTATATGCCCCTGCCGCCGTTTGCTTGAAGGGATGACATTCGGTGCGGGTTCCGCGCGGCAGGAAGGTGGTGGGATTGAATGCTTCGCAGAGCGAGCCATCGCTCGCCTGCCAGATGCCGCTTCCCTCACCCTTGCCATCCTCCTGATAGCTAAAGGTGCCATCGCTGTTGAAGGTCGCGGTCCCGGTGCGATTGATGGGACGCGCGAAACGGAAAGTGTTGCCCGACAAGATGCGCATGATGTCGCCCGCCTTCATTGGACCAGCGGGCACAGCCGGTGGTGGCTGGCTGACGGCAGGCCCGGTCACATCGTCGGGTCTATTGTCTGACGAGCTGCAGGCGGCAAGAAGGCCTGCGGCGAAGATCACCCCGGCCCAGAGCGGCGCCCTGGCGCAGGTAAGATGGAGCCGCATCACCAGCCCTCCGCCATGACGACGACCCGGGTGCCCACGGGAGCGCGCCGATAGAGTTCGATGACGTCCTGGTTGAGCATGCGGATGCAGCCTGACGAGGCATTCTTGCCGATCGACATCGGCTCGTTGGTGCCGTGGATACGGTAAAGCGTGTCGTTGCTGTTCTGGAACAGATAGAGCGCCCTGGCGCCCAGCGGATTGTCGGGTCCACCGGGCATGCCGTTCTTCCATTTAGCCTTTTCCGGGCTGCGCTCGATCATGTCCTTGGGCGGCGTCCAGCGCGGCCACATCACCTTGCGGCCGACATCGGCAAGCCCGGCCCAGCGGAAGCCATCGCGGCCGACGGCGCAGCCGAAGCGCAGAGCCTGCTGGCCTTCGAGGACAACGAAAAGCTGGCGGCTGCCGGTGTTGACGATCACCGTTCCCGGCCAATGCCGGGTCGGATAGGACACGACGGCGCGGCGAAACCCCTTGGGCAGCTTCTTCTCATCAAAGGGTGCTAGCTGGAAAGGATCATCCGGATCCTGATCAGCCCAGGCCGGGGCGGTCCCAAGGATAGCCGGCACGGCGGCACAGCTCGCCAACCCTCCGGCAATAAGATGACGGCGCGTCAAACCTGATCCAGACACAACTTCCTCCTCAACACATTCTCTACCACTGCATGCCCTCATGGCAGGACTGCGGCACATTAGACGGCCCTTCGGTATTCGGTCAGCCGAAATACGACGTAGCATAAAAGAGGCGCTCTTTCAGCCATCCGCCCTGCAATGACCGTGAGCCCGGCACCGCGCAATTTCCTAAAATCGCATGCAATGCGTTAACAAGCCATCAAGGCTAATAACTGATTAACCTGAATCACCCGTAATGAAATGATACGCTAACGGCCCTGAGATCGGACAACCGAGCAGCTTTGTTTTCTCCTACCTGTCTTGTGACAGCACTCAACCCCTCACGCCCCGCAAGATTGCGGGGCTTTCTTTTTCGGCCACGGACATCCGAATCGGCGGGCAAACTCGCAAGTTCAAATCAAGTCAACGCCATACACCGAGCGGGCAGTTGCCTAGTGGTCCGATCCCGGCCGGCCGCGTAAGATGCAGATTCCCCGGTCAAATCAATCAGGAAGAGCCGCATGCCGACGCCCAGTTAACGCCTTTTGGCCGTCATGCACAGGCTGATATTTGCCCTTTACCCCGCACAGGAGGCGTATAGAATCCCATAAGCTGCGGATTTGCAGCTCTGGGCAACTATTAGAGGGGTCAAGTCATGGACGTGATCGGCCTGATTATTCAGTTGGTTCTGGGCGCAGTGGGTGGCAATGCCGGCGCCGCGGTGGTCAAGAATGCCAGTCTCGGCACGACAGGGAATTCAATCGTCGGCGCCGTTGGCGGCATCGTTGCCGGTTGGGTTCTCAGTAAAATGACCGGTGGCGCGGTTCCTATGGACCCGGCGGCAACAGCTGAGGCCGCCAGCAATGTCGGCACTTACATCAGAGATGTGATCGGCGGCGGCGTCGGCGGCGCCATTCTCACCCTTGTTGTGGGTCTCATCAAAAACTCGATGGCCAAAGCCTGATTGAGTGTTCTCCAAATTCGAACGGGCGCTTCCTGGGCGCCCGTTTCGTTTTGGGAAGGCAGCGTGCGCTCCGGCCAGCGTTTGCGGGTGGATCACAGTTGATCGGTACCGAATGTGTCGCAGGAATTCATGTTGCCTGCCTGCATGCCCTGCTTGAACCAGCGCACGCGCTGTTCGGACGATCCATGGGTGAAGGATTTGGGAACGACATAGCCCTGCGAGCGGCGCTGCAAGCGATCATCGCCAATGGCCGCGGCGGCATTTAGCCCCTCTTCGATATCGCCTTCCTCGAGAATACGGTTCGTATCATTGGCCGTTTTTGCCCAGACACCCGCCAGGCAATCGGCCTGGAGTTCCATCCGCACTGAAAGCGCGTTGCCTTCCGCCTCCGAGGCCTGCGTGCGCGCCTGTTGCACCTTGCTGGCGATGCCGAGAAGATTCTGGATGTGATGGCCGACCTCATGCGCGATCACATAGGCTTGAGCGAAGTCGCCAGAGGCGCCGAGCTTGTTCTTCATGTCCTGATAGAAGGAGAGGTCGATATAGACCTTCTGGTCGCCCGGGCAATAGAACGGGCCCATGGCAGATTGCGCCATGCCGCAGGCCGACTGCACGAAACCGTTGAACAGCACCAGTGTCGGCTTCTGATATTGCCGCCCCATCTGCTGAAATTTTTCGGTCCACACCCGTTCGGTCGAGCCAAGGACGCGGGCCACAAAGTCTCTCCCGGCATCGCCTGTGACGTCCGTCGTCTGCTGCTGTCCGCCAGACTGGTTGTTCTGGGTGGTCTGCCCTCCGGGAGAGGGCAATTGCGTCTCGCCCTGTTGCTGGCCAGGGGGTGGTTGCAACTGGCCGCCGCCCGTGATCATTTGAATGAGGTCCACACCGAAAACGAATTTGGCGATCAGATAGATCGCCACCAGCAAGATGATGGTCCGCAGGCTCATGCCGCCGCCGCCGCGGCCCATCGGTATCTGGAAACCTCCGCCTCCACCGCGCGGAAAGCCGAAACCGCCCCCCTGACCGCGACGATCCTCGATATTTTCGCTGGGCCGTTCGTTGTCGAGTTTCATGTCGTCAGTGCCTCCTACCGGATGGTTCCAGTGTTCCCAAGCGAGCGCGGAACCTCACCAGATCATATACCAGTTTCAACGCTGGAGTCGCGATGCCTGTCTTTTGCGCCAATTCGATGACGACGGACTCGGTCAGCCTCGCGCCCGGCCGAAGACTTCAACTTTGGCGGGATTTGCTCTAAGAGGCCCCCATGACCGACCGTCTCGTCATCGCCCTGGCCCAGCTCAACCCGACCGTCGGTGCGGTCAGGGCCAATCTCGCCAAGGCGCGCGAAGCCCATCGGGCGGCGAAGGAGGCCGGCGCCGATCTCATCCTCTATCCCGAGCTCTATATCTGCGGCTATCCACCGGAAGATCTCGTCCTCAGGCCATCCTTCGTCGCCGCCTGCCGCAATGCTGTAGAGGAACTGGCGCGCGATACCACCGAGGGCCCCGCAATCCTGATCGGCACGCCCTGGCGCGAAGGCCCGGCGGTTCACAACGCAGTCGCCCTGCTCAACCAAGGCAAGGTCGAGACGTTGCGCTTACAAGCATGATCTTCCGAACTACGGCGTCTTCGATGAGAAGCGCGTATTCGTCGCCGGCCCCGCGCCCGGACCCATCAGCTTCAAGGGTGTGAGGCTCGGTGTCCCGATCTGCGAAGACATCTGGACGGAGGAATCCTACAGAGACCTTGGCCGAGACGGGTTCCGAGCTGCTGCTCGTGCCCAATGGCTCGCCCTTCGAACAGAACAAGGATGACACCAGGCTCAATCTCGTTGTCGCGCGCGTGACCGAGACCGGTCTGCCGCTCGCCTATCTCAACCAGGTCGGCGGACAGGACGAACTCGTCTTCGACGGCGCGTCCTTCGCGATCAATTCCGACCGGAGTCCTCTCTGCAAATGCCGATGTTCAAGGAGGCCCTCGCCATCACCGAATGGACACGGGGTGAAATCGGCTGGAGCATGACGAAGAGCGACATCGCGCGGCTGCCGGAGAAAGAGGAAGAGACCTGGCTCGCCTGCGTGCTCGGGCTCAAGGATTATGTCGAGAAGAACCGCTTTCCGGGCGTGGTGCTTGGACTTTCGGGCGGCATCGATTCGGCAGTCGTGGCGGCGCTGGCGGTGGACGCCTTGGGCGCCGATCGCGTCCATTGCGTGATGTTGCCCTATGCCTATACCAGCCGTGAAAGCATTGTCGATGCCGAAGCCTGCGCCAGGGCTCTTGGCGTTCGCTATGACGTGGTGCCGATCAAGGAGCCGGTCGAAGGCTTCCTCTCTGCGCTCAAGCCGTTGTTCAATGGAACGAATCGCGACGTCACCGAGGAGAACATCCAGTCGCGCAGCCGCGGCGCCATATTGATGGCGATCTCAAACAAATTCGGGTCCATGGTGCTGACCACCGGCAACAAGTCGGAAATGTCGGTCGGCTACGCGACGCTCTATGGCGACATGAACGGCGGCTTCAATCCGATCAAGGACGTCTATAAGACGCAAGTCTATCGCATGGCCAAATGGCGCAACGAAAACCGGCCCTCAGGACTCAAAGGGCCCGAGCGCAATCTCATACCCGAGCGCATCATCACCAAGGCTCCAACCGCCGAATTGCGCGAGAACCAGACCGACCAGGACACGCTGCCACCCTATGACGCGCTCGATGACATCCTCTCCTGCCTCGTGGAAGAGGAGATGCCGGTCAGCGACGTCGTCAAGCGCGGCCATTCGGAGGCATTGGTAAAGCGCGTGCAGCACATGCTCTACCTGGCGGAATACAAACGCCGCCAGGCGGCGCCGGGCGTCAAGATCACCAGGCGCAACTTCGGCCGTGACCGGCGTTATCCGATCGTCAATGGTTTCCGGGACCAAGGCTGACGTGACATTGCTCGTGCGCTTTGCGCCCTCCCCCAGCGGCCGCATACATATCGGCAACAGCCGCACCGCCATTCTGAACTGGCTTTTCGCGCGCAAGGCCGGCGGCGAGTTCGTGCTGCGCTATGACGACACCGACCTTGAACGGTCAAAGAAGGAATTCGCTGACGGCATCGCACGGGATCTCGACTGGCTCGGCATCAAGCCGGATCGGGTCGAATATCAATCGAAGCGCTTCGACAGCTATCGCGCCGCCGCCGAAAGGCTGAAAGCGCAAGGCCGCCTCTATCCCTGCTATGAAACCGCGGATGAATTGGAGCGCCGGCGCAAGCGCCAGCTCGCCCGCCACCAGCCGCCCATCTATGACCGCGCCGCCCTCAAGCTGAGCGATCAGGAACGCCAGGCGCTCGAAGCGGAGGGACGCCGGCCGCATTGGCGCTTCAAGCTCGAGCACCGCATGGTTGAATGGAACGATCTCATTCGCGGGCCGCAGCATATCGACACGACCAACCTGTCCGATCCGGTGCTGGTGCGCGAGGACGGGACCTATCTCTATACGCTGCCTTCGGTGGTCGATGACATCGACTTCGGCATCACCCATGTGATCCGCGGCGAGGATCATGTGGTCAATACCGCCGTGCAGATCGAGCTCTTCGAAGCGCTTGGCGGCACGGCGCCCGATTTCGCCCATCACAGCCTGCTGACCGGAGCCGACGGCCAGGGCCTCTCGAAGCGGCTCGGCTCGCTGTCGATCGCATGCATGCGCGAACAAGGACTCGAGGCGATGGCGGTGGTGAGCCACGCCGCCCTGCTCGGCACCTCCGATTCGATCCACCCTTGCGCCGACTATCGAGAGCTCATCGAGGGCTTCGATCTCCACAAGCTGTCGCGCGCGCCTGCGCGTTTCGACGAGACCGAGCTTCGCGGCCTCAATGCCCGGCTCTTGCACGTACTGCCCTATGAGGCCGTGAAGGACCGGCTGGCCTTTGGCGACAAGGCTTTTTGGCTCGCCGTGCGCGGCAACCTCTCGACCCTTGCCGATGCCCGGCTTTGGCACGACATCGTCTCGGGTTCCGTGAACCCCGTCATAGCCTCGGAAGATCGCGAACTGATTGCGACAGCAGCCCGTCTCCTGCCGCCGGCGCCTTGGTCGGGCGAGACGTGGAAGAGCTGGACTGAAGCGGTGAAAGCCGAAACCGGGCGGAAGGGCAAGGCCCTCTTCATGCCCCTCAGACTAGCGCTCACCGGCCTCGATCACGGGCCCGAGTTGGCATCGCTCCTGCCATTGATCGGGCGGGAACGGGCGCTGGAGCGGCTCAACGCCTAAATAAGTCAACATTTTTGTTGCCTTGTTACACCCAGGGAATACATTTCCGACATGGGCGCTTTTTTGCGGACGGCGCTGAACCTGCAGAGTTTCGCGCCCATCTCTCGCGTTCAGCCAAAGGATGATGACCATGACCCACAGGAAGTGGTCATATTACCGTCAGATTGGGAAATAGAAAATCCCAATTGCCTGCCCATGGCAAAGGCAAGGAACTGGGACAGGCCTGGTTCAAAAAAATTAAGAAAGACCTCGGATTGAAATGATTTCGTATCGCGTTCACCTCAAGCCCGATGACAATGGCCCGTTCCTCGTGACCTCGCCGGACTTTCCCGAACTGACCACGTTCGGCGAAACCCGCGATGAAGCGCTCGCTCATGCCTTGGGTGCCTTCGAGGAAGCCATTGAAGCGCGCATCTCGGATCGAGAGGAAATCCCGGTCCCATCGAAGGGCAAATCAAAAGACATTCGCGTGACTTTGCCGGTGCAGGCTTCGGTCAAGGTTCTGCTTTATCAATCGATGCGGAAGGACGGCATCCGCAAGGCGGAACTCGCACGCCGCATGTCCATTCACAAGCAAGAGGTCGACCGCATCCTCGACCTCAATCATGCGACCAATCTCGCCAAGATCGAACATGCTTTCGAAGTGCTTGGAAAAAAGCTATTGATCGATGTCCGGGACGCAGATGACAAGGCTGCCTGATGATCCTCGTCGGACAATTTGACTCTCCCTTCGTGCGCCGGGTTGCCGTTACGCTGCATCACTACCATTTGCGTTTCGAGCGCAACCGAATGTCCGTCTTCCATCCCGGCATGGTCGAGATCAACCCGCTGATGCGCGTGCCTTCGCTCATCATCGACGGGGACGAGACGCTCTATGACAGCACGGCCATCATCGACTATCTCGACGAATTGGTGGGCCCGCACAAGGCGCTGATTCCGAGGGACGGCGATGAGCGCCGCCAAGCCTTGCAAATCCTGGCGCTGGCGACAGGCGCCATGGAGAAGGCGATCGCCGTCGTCTATGAACGCCAGTTCCATTCAGCGCATGCCATCGCCCATGAATGGACGGTGCGTTGCATGGCGCAGCTTTCAGGCGCCCTCGTCCATCTCGACGCGCACGCGAAAGATCCCTGGTATTTCGGCAGGAAGTTCACCCAGGCGGACATCACGATCGGCTGTCTCATGGGCTATCTGAAGCTGCGCCTGACCGATGCTTTCTCGCCCGGCCGCTATCCCAATCTCGAACGCCTGGCGGAGCGCTGCGAAGCGCTCGATGCTTTCGAAAAAGCGCAGCCCGCGCCCGATGAATTCATGCCGATAAAGCCCTAGCTCCCCCTCGTCATGGCCGGGCTCCGACCCGGCCATCCAGACTCGACGCCAAACAACTGTTGGACGGATGGACTGGATGGCCGCCTCAATAGCCGGGTTAAACCCGGTCATAGGGCGGCCATGACGAGTTGGGTATACGGCCACATCCGCTTGAAGATGGCGAGAGATGCTCCTCGCGGCCTTCGATTGGGCAAGCGACTTAATCATCGCTCAAGCTTCCGGGATCTCGGCCTTGGCATCGGGCACCTTGTAGCCCTTGATCACCGCCGGACGCGCCGCAATCGTGCGATACCAGCGCGCAACATTGGGATATTTCGCAAGATCGATGCGCTGCCATTCGAAACGGGCGATCCATGGAAAGGTCGCGATATCGACGATCGAATAGTCGCCGCACATGAATTCCTGACCTTGAAGCAACCGGTCGAGCACGCCATAGAGCCGGTTGGCCTCGCTCTCGAACCACGCATCAGCGAAGGGCGCCTTGCCGGCGTTGAAATGCAGAAAATAATGGGCGCGGCCGAGAAACGGCCCCACCGCCGACATCTGCCACATCAGCCATTCGTGGATGCGGATGCGAGCCCTGTGCGCGGTCGGATAGAACTTTCCCGTCTTGTCCCCCAGATACATGAGGATGGCGCCCGATTCGAAGATGCTCTGATCTGCATCGCGATCGACGATGGCGGGAATCTTGTTGTTGGGCGAGATCTTGACGAAGGCAGGAGCGAACTGCTCGTCCTTGCCTATATTGATCGGATGGGTCGTATAGGCGAGCCCCATCTCCTCGAGCGCAATCGATACCTTGCGCCCGTTGGGCGTGCTCCAGGTGTAGAGATCGATCATGAAAGCTCCAGTCCCCCAGCTTCTTCCATTTGCCGTTCGAGGTTCAGGATAAGGTCGTAGGCGTCCCCGGCAAGTACTGAATGACGATCCAGAAAAAGCGTCGCGCGCGCATGGGCAAGTTCGGGATCGTCGAAGGCCCTTGCCAGCGCCAGGCGCAGCTCGGCCGGATCGCGGCCGGGCGCCGTCACAAAGGGAAGGCTTGGCACCATCGGCGAGCGCGCAATTTCGACGAGGCCATCGAGATAGTCCGGCCGGTAGCGTCGCGCCAGCGCAACGCAGACGGAATTGATGGCGCAGACGTCCGCCATACCATCGCGCACCGCGACCATCGAGCCGACGTGGCTGCCGGTTTCGCTGACCCGCGAGAAAAAACGGCCACCTTCGGCGTGAGGTGCGAAAACCAGCTTCAGCGCCAACATGCCCGACATGGAACTCGGGATTGTTCACGGCAACACGGCTGCCGCGAAAATCGGCAGGCGGGCGATGCTCGCGGGCGAAGATGAAGCTGCAATAGTTCGGCCCCTGACAGCCCGGCACCGCATAGTGTGGAGTAGCGACATAGCTGAGGCGCCCGCGGAATTCATGGGTGAAGGGATAGCCGCAGGTCTGGCTGAAGATGAGATCGCGGCGCCGCCAGCCGGCGAAGTAGTCCGGATTGCGGTCCAGCGTTTGGCGAGCCTGGCCCAGGTGTTTCAGAATGCCCTGCGCCCAGGCATCCGTCGCCTTGCGCGACTTCCGGCCAGTCATACATGGGCAGCGAAACGGTCATCGGACCTCGTTCATCAGGTTGCGGATATGGCGGCTTGTTTCGTTAGGCTGGATGCGGGCATTGCGGATGAGGTTATCGAAGTGATGCGAGAGCTCGCGAATGTGCTCGGTCGAAGTGAAGACGAAATACATGTCGCCGACATAGATCGCGGCGCGCAGTGGCCCGAACACCGTATAGGGCACCGAGAAGCGTTCGCGATTGTCGAACAGGAACCAGCGATAGGCAGGATAAAGATCGTCGGTGAGCTGCGCTGCCTGTTCGAGCTGGGCCAGGCGGTCGGCGCAGGGAAGGCCGCGCCAGATCCCTTCGCCCTTGGCGAAGCCATGGAGCCCCTGCAACGGTGAGCAGACTTCGATCTCGTGCTCGTTGCGCTTGGCATGCATGATGCGGGCGTGGGCAATCCCCGCCCAGGCCTTGGCGGCCGTCTGCTCCAGCCTACCCGTCTCATGGGCAATCACCGCTTCGGTCTTGACCTGGTCGGGAAGCGTCGCCGGCACATAGCGGATCTTGAAGCCCTTCGCCTCCTCATGCCAGCGCAGCAGCCGCTCATCGGCAGGGCTCCCGGCATCGGGCTCTATGGCAAGCTGCGAGACGATATCGGCGGCGACCTGGTCCTGCTGGGAGAGGCCCAGCAGCCAGTCGATCGAAACTGTATGCCGGGCGGCGATCCGGGCAATGGTTTCTGTTCGAGGCAACCTAACGTTTACGTCAGAGAGAAGTTGTGATAATGTCGAACGATCCAGTCCCGCGCGCGTCGCAAATTGGGCGCGCGACAGGCCCGAACGCTCGATCAACGCCAGCAGCCTTTGGCGAAAGATCTCGGATGTATCGCGCTTCTGCATTGTTTACAATCGTCACCAAAGGGCGCGGATGCGTATCACAATAAACAGATTATGCGCATAATCGCATGGCACGTAAAGTGCGATGCCGTTATAAAAAATCCATGGCTCTGCCGCGCGAGATCGAGACCGCCAAGCCGCTCGCAGTCGAGCGGCCGACGCTGGCCCTCATTTTCACAGTATATGCGCTTCTGGCCCTCCTGATGTGGTTCTTCACCCGGCTGCCGTGGTGGGTCGTGAGTCCCATTGGCGCCTATCTCATCGCCCTCCACGGCTCGCTTCAGCATGAAGCACTGCACGGCCATCCGACCCGCAACCGGCTCGTCAACGAACTCCTGGTGTCAATCAATCCGAGCCTCTGGTTTCCCTACCGGCGCTATCGCAAGCTGCACCTTACCCACCATAATGACGAGCACCTGACCGATCCGCAGCTCGATCCGGAGTCCTACTATCTTCTCCCTGCTCGCTGGGCGGCTCTGCCAGCGCCGATGAAACAGCTTTACACGCTCAACAACACGCTCGGCGGTCGCATGATCATGGGGCCGATCATCGCCTCGATCCGCTTCTGGTCTTCCGAGGCCCATGCCATGATCAACGGGGAGCGCGAGGTCACTCGGGCCTGGCTGCTTCATATTCCAGCCTGCGCCGTCGCCCTCGTCTATGCGCTGTGGATCTGCGGCATCCCCTTCTGGCAATATGTGCTGCTCCTCGCCTATCCGGGCATTTCCCTGATGCTGGTGCGCTCCTTCTGCGAGCACCAGGCAGTCGAGGAAATGGGTGAGCGCACCATCATCGTCGAGGCCTCGCCTTTCTGGTCGCTGCTCTTCCTCAACAACAACCTGCATATCGCCCATCACACGCGACCGAGGCTCGCCTGGTACGAATTGCCGGCCTATTACCGCGCCGAGCGCGCAGGGCTCCTCGCCAAGAACAACGGCTACCGCATGGATGGCTATGGCGAGATCTTCCGACGCTATTTCTTCCGGCCGAAGGAACCGGTCGCCCATCCCCTCATCAAGTGATCAATTATTCAGTCTACGGAGAGAAATCATGACCACCGCGCATCTTCCCAAATCGACTGCCTATGTCGTCGTCGGCATGGGCATGCATGGCATGTCGACCGCCTGGCATCTGGCCCAGGAGCTCGAGCGTTCAGGCAAAGGCAAGGGCTCGGACGTCGTGCTCATCGACAAATCGGGTCCCGGTGCGGGCGCCACCGGCATCGCCTGCGGCTGCGTGCGCAACCTCTACATGACCTCGCCGATCCACAACATCCTGCGCCATTCCGTCGATGTGTGGGAATCGGATCCGGTCAATTTCGGCTTCCAGCAAGTGGGCTATGTCTCGGTCGGAGAAGGCAACCAGCAGGCCGACTATGAGAAGATGCACAAGAGCCAGAACAACGCCGGCTACAAATCTGACCTCTATGTCGGCAAGGAGGCCAAAAGCTTCCTCAAGAAAATCTGGCCAGACTTCAACATCGAGAAGGCCGATGTCGTGCTGCATGAGATCCCGTCAGGCTACGCCGGCACGCACACCGCGGTGCGCGCGCTCAAGGAGAAATGCGACCAGTGGGGCGTGCGTTCGTTCACCGGCATCTCGGTCGAGGGTTATGACATGCAGAACGGCCGCATCACCGGCGTGCGCACGTCGGAAGGCACGATCAAGGCCGATGCGGTGGTGATCTGTGCGGGGGCCTGGATCACCAAGCACTGGGACTGGCTCGGCCTGCCCAACAAGCTCGACATGCGCTATCCCGACGGCGGCGTTGTCAAGGATGCCGATATGTGGACCTATTGGCGCCTGCTCGAGGGCGAAGTGCTTCTCAAGGACGGTGACAAGTACCGAACTGGCGAGGACAAGGATCCGCCCGTCCTTCATGTCGAGTTGATGAACACGCCGGTCATCACCGAGGGCGGCCACCAGTTCCCCGACCAGCATTTCTACATGTACGTGCGTTACGCCGCCGAGCGCGCCGGAGCGCCCGGCGTGCAGGGCGGCACCATCCCGATCAAGATGGGACCCAAGGCGGTCCTCGAACCTTATGGCCACGCCAACGACTTCTATCAGGCCGACCCCTGGTTCAAGGACTATTACATGGCGACGCTCGCCTATCTGTTCGACCGCTTCAAGAACTATGACAGCCAATTCAAGCAGCGGCGCAATGGCGGCATCGGCGCCTTCACGCCGGATTCGGTGCCGATCTTCGACTGGGTGGCCGACAATGGCTATATGATCGCCGACTCCAACCACGGCTACAAGATGATTGGCGTCGGCAAGCTGGTCGCCCGCCACCTCGTCTCAGGCGAGCCGGTGCCCGAGCTGGCGCCCTTCGCTTTCACCCGCTTCGCTCAGGGCAGAACCTTCGGCGACCGCAATTCCAATTGTCCCTGGGTGTAACCTTCCCTTCAATCTCGCGACCGCAACCGTCGAAAAGCAGGGTGGAGATCCTCCATCCTGCTGTTTTTTTGCCTGATTTCCCTGCTTTTTCAGAAGGGTTCCGGGAACGCAGGGCCGGTGGGGACAGAAGGAGGAGCGGATTTAGCCCGCCAAATGGGCGTTTTTCAGCGCGTGCAGCGCAAAAAGCCTTGAAAATAAGGGTTTTCACGAATCAAAGCATGCGCTAGGGCTCGCTTTACCGAATTCAGCAAGCAAGGGAGTAAATATATGGCTGATGAAAAGACGGTGAAAATTGTGACGATTCCCCTGTCGAAGCTGGCAGCGGAACTCGCCGAGAAGCATGAGATGTCGAAGAAGGCCGTCGACGGAATTCCTCGGCGACTTTTGTCGATCTCGTCGTCAGGCACCTCAAGAAGGGCAACAAGGTGCGCGTCACCGGCCTCGGCATCCTGCAGGTCCGTAAGCGTCCGGCGCGCATGGGCCGCAACCCCGCTACTGGCGAGCCATCAAGATCAAGGCTTCGAAGAAGGTTGCCTTCCGCGCCGCCAAGGAGCTCAAGGAAGCGATCTGACGTTTCCATCGGTTCTGAAGTCGAGACGGCCCCGCGCTTTGTGCGGGGCCGTTTCGTTTTTAAGCTGTCGAGCGTCGCTAATGCTTGCTTCGCTCATTTGAATGATTCTATCATCCTCGCAATAAGAACAAGAACGTACAGGGTGAGGGGATGCTGGTACTGGCCGGCCGGCGCCTCGCGTCGATGATCCTGATCATGATCGTGATCTCAATTCTGCTCTTCCTCATCTTCGAGGCAGACAAGTCAGCGCTTGCCGATGCGCGTGCTCGGGCCCTATTCGACAATGGAAGGCCGGCTGCAATGGCTTGAAGACAATGGCTACAACCGTCCGCTCATCGACCGCTATTTCAGCTGGCTCTACGGCTTCATCACCGGCGACTGGAAGGTCTCGGCGCAGTTCAACCGGCCGGTGCTGGAGTTCCTGGCGCCGCGCCTCGCCAATACCGCAATCCTGGGCGGCTGCGTATTCGTCATCACCGTCGCGATCTCGCTGGTCCTCGGCGTGCTTTCCGGCATCGACGAGGGCGGCCTGCGCGACCGCACTATCACGGTCGCCTCGGTCGCTCACGACCTCGGTCCCGGAATTCGCCTCGGCGACGTTCCTGGTCGCGATCTTCGTCTATCTGGCTCGACTGGCTGCCCGGCTCGTCCTCATTCTCGACGCGGCTTCTCGGTGGGTCGAACTCGTCCTGCCGGTGGCGGCTCTGGTCATCTATAATTTCGGCTACTACACGCGCATGACGCGCGCCTCGATGGCCGAGGTCATGACCTCGCAATATGTGCGCACCGCCATCCTCAAGGGTCTGCCCTTCAACCGGGTGGTCATGCAGGCATGCCCTGCGCAACGCGCTCATCGCGCCCTTCACGGTGATGATCCTGCAGCTCAACTACCTGCTCTCCGGCATCATCGTGACCGAAGTCTTCTTCGCCTATGACGGCTTCGGCAAGGCGATCTATGACGCCGCCCTGTTCGGCGACATCTATGTCGTCGCAGGCTGGCGCCATGGTCGCCGTGTTCGTCGCCGTGCTGTCGCAGTTCATCTCCGACATCGGCTACACCTATCTCAATCCGCGCATCCGGTTCGCGTGAGGGACAGGCCATGACCGACGTCACCAGCCGCCAGCACCGGATACCCAAGCGGCCCAACGCGCTCATCGCGGATTCTGCGATCGATCGGCACTGCTGCGCGAATCGCTATATCGGCATGTTCGGCGCCTTCCTGGTCCTGTTCTGGATCGTCATGGCGCTCTGCGCCGATCTTCTGCCGCTCGCGCGATCCGCTGGCGCAGTCGGCGCCCGATCTGCTCAAGCCGGCGCTGTCGCCGGCCCCCGACGGCGGCACCTACTGGCTCGGCACCGACGACAAGGGCCGCGACATCCTCTCGCGCCTGATCTACGGCTCGCGGCTCGTGCTGTTCTGGTCGATCGCTCGCCACCGTCGTCGCCTATGCGGTCGGCATGCTGCATGGGCGTCGTCGCCGGCTATCGCGGCGGCTGGTGGGACGAGAGTCCTCTCCTTCATCGGCAACGTCTTTCTCGCCTTCCCGCAGATGGTTCTCTACCTCGTGCATCCTGTCGCAACTTCGGCCCGAATTCGCCCTCGGCCAGTGCTGGCAGCGCGCTCGGCTTCAGCAGCACGGTCGGTCAAGGGCCTCATCATCGTCTTCGCCATCACCTTCGGCACCGCGCCGCAGGTGGCGCGCATCGTGCGCGGCCTCGTCCTCGACCTCAAGACGCGCGACTATATCGCGGCGGCCGAGGTGCGCGGCGAGAAGCCCGCTCTACATCATGATCGTCGAACTCCTGCCCAATGCGCGGGGTCCGCTGATCGTCGATGCCTGCCTGCGGCTCGGCTATGTCACGATCGCCATCGCCGCGCTCGGCTTCCTCGGCCTCGGCCTGCCGCCGCCCGATCCCGATTGGGGCAAGATGATCTCGGAAGTGCGCGGCTTCGGCGCCATGGCGCGCCAATGCGATGCTGTGGCCGGCCATGGCCATCTCCTCGCTGGTGCTCGGCCTCAATCTGCTGGCCGACGGCTTGCGTGAAATTTCACTGAGGGACTGAGAGGTAGACGATGAACGCAGCTCACGACCCGGTTCTCGAATGCAAGGACGTCTCGATCTCCTACTACACGCGCGCCGGCGCAATGCCCGCCGTCTATGACTTCAACCTCACCGTCATGCCCGGCGAAGCGGTCGGCATCGTCGGCGAATCGGGCTGCGGCAAGTCCACCGTGGCGCTCGCCATCATGCAGTATATGGGCAAGAACGGCGCCATCACCGGCGGCGAGATCAGGTTCATGGGCCGCGACATGCGCACCATGTCGCGAGGAGGAGCTGCGCCAGATCCGCGGCTCGCAGATCTCGATGGTCTATCAGGAGCCGATGGCCTCGCTCAATCCCTCGATGCTGGTCCGCGACCAGCTCATCGAAGTGCCGATGATCCATGAGGGGATCAGCGACGGACGCCGCGTATCAAGCGGGCTGTCGAAGTGCTCGAGGCGGTGAGGCTTGCCCGATCCCGACAGCGGATCATGAACTCCTACCCGCACCAGCTTTCGGGCGGCCAGCAGCAGCGCGTCGTCATCGCCATGGCGCTGCTGTCCAATCCGAAGCTCCTGCTGCTCGATGAGCCGACCACCGCGCTCGATGTGACCGTCGAGGCCGGCGTGGTCGAGCTGATCAAGGACATCTCGAAGCGCTTCGGGACGTCGATGATCTATATCTCGCACAATCTCGGGCTCATCCTCGAGACCTGCGACCGCATCTGCGTCATGTATTCGGGCCAGGCGGTCGAGGTCGGCAGGTCAAGCAGGTGTTCGACCAGATGCGCCACCCCTATACGCGCGGCCTCTTCTCCTCGATCCCGCTGCCGGGCACCGACCGCTACGCCCATCCGCTGGTGCCGATCCGCGGGCAATTGCCGCTGCCGCGCGACCGGCCCACGGGCTGCACCTTCGGACCGCGCTGCGACTTCTTCGTCGCCGGGCGCTGCGACAAGCCGATCCCGATGCTCGACATCAAGGGCGATCCGGGCCATGAAGCGCGCTGCGTGCGCTATGACGAGATCGACTGGAAGCGCATACCGCCCCAAGGGCGTCGAGACGGAGCCGATCGAGCCCGGCCCGCCGGTGCTGCAAGTCAGGGACATGAAGAAATACTACGAGATCCGCGACAATTCGATCGCGGCGATGTTCTCCGGGCAGACGATCGCGCTTCGTCAAAGCCAATGAGAAGCTCGATTTCGAAGCGCGCGAAGGCGAGACCGTGGCGATCGTCGGCGAATCCGGCTGCGGCAAGACGCACCTTCGCCAAGGTGCTGATGGGGCTCGAGGAATCGACCTCGCGGCGAAGTGCTGGTCAACGGCGCTCGAAGTCGGCCACATGCCGGTGCGCCAGCGCCCGGCGGGCCTCATCATCAAGCCTCCAGATCGTGTTCCAGAATCCGTTCGAGACGCTCAATCCGAGCCATTCGGTCGGCGCCCAGATCGGCGCGCGTGCTCAAGAAATTCGGCGTCGCCAAGACCGCGCGAGGACATCGAGCGCAAGACCTATGAGCTCCTCGACCTCGTCAAGCTGCCGCGCGAATTCGCCTTCCGCAAGCCGCGCCAGCTTTCGGGCGGGCAGAAGCAGCGCATCGGCATCGCGCGCGCCTTTGGCGGCGATGCGGCGGTGGTGGTCGCCGACGAACCGGTCTCGGCGCTCGATGTGTCGGTGCAGGCGGCGGTGACCGGCGCTCCTCACCGACATCCAGCGCAAGCAAGCGCACGACGCATGGTGTTCATCAGCCACGATCTCTCGGTCGTGCGCTATCTCGCCGACCGCATCGTCGTCATGTATCTCGGCCACATCATGGAGCAGGGCACGACGGACCAGGTCTTCTCGCCGCCCTATCATCCCTATACGGAGGCGCTGCTCTCGGCCGTGCCGATCGCCGACACATCGGTCAAGAAGAAGCACATCGTGCTCAAGGGCGAACTGCCCTCGCCGATGAACCCGCCTTCCGGGCTGCCCGTTCCAGACGCGCTGCCATCGCAAGATCGGCGCCATCTGCGAGACCGAAATGCCGCCGGTCAAGGACACTGGGCAACGGCCACAAGATCATGTGCCATCTGCCGGACGATGTGCTGCGCGCGATGGAGCCGGTCATCAAGCCTTCGGCCGTCATGAGCCCGATCCCGCGCATCCGCTCGCCGCCGACGAGGCCGACGCGGCCAAGTACTGACCCCATGAGCCTTCCCGTCCATCTTCGATCGGCGCTCGATCAGGCGCGCCTTTTGCGCGCCCGCAAGATCGGCGCCCGCGAGCTTGCTCGATCTCGCCTGGGCGCAAGTCGAGAAACACAATCCTCGCCTCAATGCCGTCATCGTCAGCGACATTGCGCGCGCCCGCAAGTCAGCCGCCGCGGCCGACCGGCGCCTCAGGGCGGGCAAGCCGCAAGGGCATCTTCGATGGCGTGCCGATGACCATCAAGGAGAGCCTTCGACTGGACGGGCACGCCGTCGACCTGGGGCGATCCGCGCTTCACCAAGAACATCGCCCCGTCCGACGCCGTGGCGCTCAAACGTCTCACCGATCACGGCGCCATCATCTTCGGCAAGACCAATGTGCCGCTGATGCTCGCCGACTGGCAGAGCTTCAATGCCATCTATGGAACGACGAACAATCCCTGGGACGTGACGCGCTCGCCCGGCGGCTCGTCCGGCGGGTCGGCAGTGGCGCTAGCGACCGGCATGAGCGCCCTCGAAATCGGCTCCGACATCGGCGCCTCGATCCGCAATCCGGCGCATTATTGCGGCGTCTATGGCCACAAGCCGACCTATGGCATCGTGCCGATGCGCGGCCAGTTCCTGCCCGGCATCGTGACGCCGAGCGACATTTCCGTTGCCGGCCCCATGGCCCGCAGCGCCAGCGATCTGACGGCCATGCTCAAGCTCATGGCCGGTCCCGACGGCTTCGAAGCGCGCGGCGACCACGCTCAAGCTGCCGCCGGCGCCGCACAGCTTGCCTTCAAATACTTCCGCGTGGCGGTGATGCTGAGCGATCCCGTGAGCGAGGTGGACCAGCCGGTGCAGGACCTGCTCGGCCAACTGGTGCACATTCCTGTCGCAAGCGGGTGAAGAAACTTTCGCATGACGGCGCGCCCGGCCTTCGCTACACAGCGAGGCCATGGATATCTATATCGCGCTGCTGCGCTCGGCGACCAGCCGGCGGCAGAGCGATGCGGAATTCGCCTTGAACCAGAAGCGGGTTTCCGAGTTCCAGCCCGATGATGACAGCTATTTCGCGCAGATGACCGCGCGCCTATGTCCTGCCGCACCGCTCCTGGCTCGCGGCCAATGAGCGGCGCCACCAGATGCGGCTCCTGTGGGATCGCTTCTTCGACGACTGGGACGTGATGCATCTGCCCCGCCGCCGCCTCGGCGGCCTTCCCGCATGACCATGAAGGGCGAACGGCATGAGCGGACGATCCCGGTCAATGGCAGGCAGGTGCCGACGACCGATCAGCTGTTCTGGGCGGGCTATTCGGGGGGCTTCTACCTGCCCTCGACCGTGGCGCCGGTCGGGCTCACCCCCTCAGGCCTCCCCGTCGGGGTCCAGATCATCGCCCGGCAGTATCGCGACCTGACCGCCCTGCGCTTCGCCGAGCTCCTGGAGCGCGATTATTACGGTTTCGTGCCGCCGCCCGGACATACCTAGCCGCAAACATACATCCCATTCTCGTCTCGATGCGTAAATTCCATTCACCATTTGCGTATTCCTTTGGCGGTGATAGCATTCAAAAAAGGGCGCAGACGGCTCGAAGCAACGACGTCCGATCCAACGGGACGCCACAATCATTTTTTGCAAACCCCCAAATGGGAGGGAGGAAGAAGACCAATGTCAGACAAAGAGCATATCTGGATTCCCAAGCTCAAGCAGCAGCTTGCCGACAAGAAGATCGACCGGCGCGAATTCGTGCGCTATGCGAGCCTGCTCGGCATGTCGTCGGGCGCGGCCTATATGTGGGCCGGCAAGATCACTGGTGAGCCCCTTGCACCCCCCGCGATGGCCCAGGACCTGCCCAAGGGCGGCATCCTCAAGATCGCCCAGCGCATCCCCAAGGTGAGAACCCGCACACCTTCTCCTGGGTCTACGACTTCGAACATGGTGCGGCAGGTCTGCGGCTATCTCACCCGCACCGGCATCGACAACGTGACCCGCCCGCATCTCTGCGAGAAGTGGGAGGCCACGGAAGACCTCAAGACCTGGACCTTGCGCATCAAGAAGGACGCCAAGTGGCACAAGGGCGAGGACTTCACCGCCGAGCATGCCGCCTGGAACATCAAGCACTGCCTCGATCCGAAAGTCGGCTCCTCCGTCGTCGGCCTGATGAAGGGCTATATGCTGAAGGAAATCGACACCGGCACCAAGGACGACAAGGGCAATCCGGTGATGACGACCGAATTGTGGGATGCCAACGCGATCGAGGTCAAGGATCCCAAGACCTTGGTCCTCAATCTCGAGGAAGCCCAGGTGGCGGTGCCGGAGCATTTCTTCCACTATCCATTCCTGATGCTCGATCCCGCCGAGAATGGCGACTTCCAGGTGGGCTCGAACGGCACGGAATCCTTCGAGCTTGTCGAGCTCGAAGTCGGCCGCAAGGCGGTGTTCAAGCGCCGTCCCGATGCGCCGGGCTATCTCGATGAATTGCAGTTCATCGATCTCGGCGACAATCCGGCGGCGGTCGCCGCGGCACTCGCCTCGAAGCAGGTCGACGGCATCTACCAGGGCAATATCGAGCAGTTCGACCTCTACAAGGCGCATGGACCATGTCACCATCCACGAGGTGGTGACGGCGCAGACCGGGGTCGCGCGCATGCAGCATCGACCAGAAGCCTTTCGACAATCCGAAAGTGCGCAAGGCCATGCGTCTCGCCACCGATCCCGAGAAGTGCCTGCAGATCGCACATAAGGGTGTCGGCCAGCCGGCCGAGCATCACCATGTCTGCACGGTCCATCCCGACTACAAGAAGATCGAGCCGCTGGGCTACAAGCCGGAAGAGGCGAAGAAGCTTCTCGCCGAAGCGGGTTTCCCGGACGGTATCGACGTCGAGATCAACTGCAAGCCCGATCCTTCATGGGAGCAGGCGGCGGTCGAGGCGATGGCGGAACAATGGAAGGCCGGCGGCATCCGCGCCAAGATCAACGTGCTGCCCTCGGCGAAGTTCTGGGAAGTGTGGGACAAGGTGCCGTTCGGCTTCACCGAATGGACGCATCGTCCGCTCGGCTTCATGGTGCTGGCGCTTGCCTATCGCACCGGCGTGCCGTGGAACGAGTTGGCCTATTCCAACAAGCAGTTCGACGAGTTGCTCGGCAAGGCCGAAGGCACGCTCGATGTCGACAAGCGCCGCGAGATCCTGGGCGAGCTCGAGAAGATCATGCTCGAAGATGGCCCGATCACGCAGCCTCTGTGGCGGTCGGTCTATGCCGCCTATGACAAGCGCGTGAAGGCTTCCAGATCCATCCGACGCTCTACATCTTCGGCGAGACGCTGGCGATCAAGCCGGCCTAGTCTGGTCGCCGAACACACGCCTGACAGAGCCCGCAAGCTACCGCTTGCGGGCTTTTCGTTGCGTCTCCACCACATGAGGATTTCCGAGTTCGGGCGAGCCATCTTCAATTTTCCCCCTCGCCCGTTGCGAAGCAATGGGAGAGGGTGGCCGACCTTGCTCCGCCGAAGCGAACCGACCTTACCTGGCCGAAACGAAGCTCTGGCTTCGCGAAGGCGAGAGGCCGGGTGAGGGCTCTTTGCCTGCAACACGAAATACTTTTGAAAGTTTCGCACGCTGGAGCCCTCATCCGCCCTTCGGGCACCTTCTCCCACGCTGCGCGGGAGAAGGGAAACTGGAGGGAGGTGCTCCACTTTCAACGCGCCTGTTGATCAAAAAACCGCATCTCGTGCGCCCAGGTCTCGGCTGAGAAGATCGAGCCATGGTTGCCGCCTGGAATGACGACCATCTCCTTCGGCTCATTGGCGGCAGCGAAGAGGGCGTCACCCTCGCTCAAGGGCACGATGCCGTCCTGATCGCCATGGATGACGAGCAGTGGGACCTTGACCTTAGCGATGAAGGCGGATGAGTTGAACTTGTCCTTCATCAGCAGGCGGACCGGGAGCCACCAATAGGCTGCCGCCGCGACATTGGCCGCCGAGGCGAAAGGCGCTTCGAGCGCCATGGCTCTGACCTCCCGCTCGGCGGCAAGTTGAACCGCGACACCGGACCCTAAGGATTCGCCCACCAGCATGATCTCGTCAGGCTTGAGGCCGCGCGCCATGAGCCAGTCATAGGCGGCGCGTGCGTCATTCACCAACCCCAGCTCGCTGGGGCTTCCGGTGCTTGCGCCATAGCCGCGATAGGACAGGAAGAGCACGCCGAAGCCCTGTGCCTGATAGCTTGCAAAGCGATCCGCCCGATCCGAAATCTCGCCGCCATTGCCCTGGAAATAGAGAATGGTCGCCTTGCCGGCCCGCGCGGGTGAATACCAAGCCTGCAAGGTCTCGCCATCCACGCTCGCCAGCTTCACATCCTCGACACCATGGAGGCCGGTGGTGCTCGCCGGCAGTCCCTGACGTCCTGGAAAATACTGATGGCTGCGCTGGGTCACATACATATAGGCGGTGATCAGCACATAGGCGCCGACAACGACAATCGACAAGCTACGCAGAAGCGCGAACAGATCGACGCTCATTGCGTCTGCGCCAGGCGCGCGGGCTCGCGTACATCCCGGGTCCAGGCCCAGACCGCGAGCAGCGGGTCTGCCCCGGTGCGCGTCGCATGAACGACATGGGGCTCATGCCAGATCGTGTCGCCGGCCTCACGCATTTCAAAATCTCGACTGCCTTCGCGCCACTCGCTCGGGCCCGTCAGCAGCCAATAGAGCTCCGGCGCGGCATGATGATGATCGCGATAGTGAATGCCGGGCCCCAGCAGCAATAGTCCCAACAGGAAATCATCACCGGCGAAGAAGCCATGCGACCCGATCAGTTCGGCATAGGCGTAGTTGCCCATATAGCCATGCCCCATGACCGCGTCGGAATAATTCGGATTTTGCCGCCAATGCAGGAACTCCTCGATCCCGGCGAGGGCCGCCGCCACGTCGGGGCTCGTGAACATCGATGCTGCGACACATTCGGGTAGATAGCGCGTGGCGGGAAGCCGGATGGGCGATGGCTCGGTCACGGCCGAGGGCGAAAGATCCTGGCTGGCGAGGCGCATCTTCACGCGCGCGCCAGCGTCGCCCTTGAGCGATCGGCGGATTGCGTCGATGGCCCAGATCGCCGGCCGATATATTTCCTCGTTCAAAGCCCAGCCTCGATCTCCGCCCAGTCGGCTGCGGGAACCACGATGGCGTCCGCCGTGACGTCGCGCGTCCAGGCAAAAAGGGCAAGGAAAGGGATGTCGCGCACCAATGTCGCATGGACCCGCATCGGCTCGTTCCAGATGGGTGTGTGCGCTTTGTACTCCATCCAGCGTTCACCCGCGCCGAAACGCCATTCGTGCGGACCCGTCAACGGCATATAGAGCTCAGGCGCCTTGTGGCGATGATCGCGGTAAAGCGTCCTCGGCGCGATGAGAAACAAGCCAAGCTCGAAATCATCGGCGGGAAGAAAGCCCTCGCGGCCGATGAGAGATGCAACGGCATGCGCCACCGGAAAGCGTCCGCCAATCATCTCCGGCGGATAGGCATCATAGCTGATCCAACGCAGTTGGGACCTGGCCTCATTGATCGCCTGGCGCAGGGCATCGGCACCCCTAATGCAAAAGAGCGCAGCTTCGAGATGGCCGCAGGCCGGCTCCAACGGCTGGATCGCTTCGCTGACCGGTCCTTGCCCGAAGCGGAGGATACCCTGGCGCACCTCATCGATGCCCGGTCCTTTGAGATCGGTCAGATAGTGATCGATTTCTTCGATCAGCCGGACAATCACGGCCGGGTCGTTCGTCATGGGCATGTTCTAGACTTTGCTAGGCTAGGGCATAGACCCGTTCGGCAAGCCTGAGAAGATCATCGTCGCTGACATCACGAACTGTGTTCCGGCGCATCGGAGCATGAGCGGGCGAGGCCATGCGTTCGGCCAGGCGCTCTGGACGGTCGAGATCGAACCCGTCACCCGCAAGACTGACCTTGAGGCCGGACCGTCGCACCAGACCTTCATAGCCGGCGACCACATCTCCAGTGCCGGCCATGGCGCTCTCCACCTTTGCGAAGGCCACGGGATTGCCATCCCTCACCCATTCGATGGTGGCGAGCATGGCAAGCCCGGTCGCCCGTCCATGCGGAACCGGCGCCAATTCGGCCATGGCGTGCGAGATATTGTGCGCCAGAGCCGTGCCGGCATTGTCGATGCCGATGCCGGCATAGCAGCTCCCCAACAGCAGACTGCCCCGCGCTGCGAGATCCTGAGGGGTCTTCACCGCATTTTCGAGCGCCCCCGAAATGAGGCTGATGGCGCGATGGCAATAAAGATCATTGGCATCGCTGCGGTTGCGGTTAGTCGATGCCTCGATCGCATGCACCAGCGCATCGAGCCCCGTGGCGGCGGTCACCGCCGCGGGCACTCCGGCCGTCAATTCGGGGTCGAGCACCGCAAGACCCGGCTTGAGCTCATCTCCCCAGGCCCACACCTTCTGGTGCCCGGCACTGGTGAAGATGCAGGTGCGCGTGACTTCAGCGCCCGTGCCCGCCGTTGTCGGGACGGCAATCAGGGCCAGGGGCTCGGCCGGCAGCGCCGTTTCGCAGAACTGATAGGCTTCGGCCGGTTTGCCCGACACGGCACAAGCCGCGACAAGCTTCGCCGTGTCGAGTGCTGTGCCGCCGCCAAGTCCGATCACCGCTCTCGCCTTCACGTCGCGGGCGCGCAAGGCGGCATGATCGACATCGGCAGATTTGGGCTCGCCCTTGAACCCGTCATAGACTTGCGCCTCGTGGCCGGCTTCGGACAACAGCTTGACCAGCCTCGCCGTGACGCCGAAGACTCGACATCGCCGGATCGGCAACGATCATGGCCGGTTGAGCCTTGCCGGCGAGGCGCGTCACGTGGCTAGGCAGATCGGAAAGTCGGCCGTTGCCAAAGATGATCTCGGGGATGGGAGCGAGGGAGAAAGGCTGCATATCAGGGGCCAGGTATCAGGGGTCGGGTGTCGGGAGGCAGACGTCAGGCGTCCTGACGCCTGATACCTGATGTCCGTCCCCTGTCATACCCAATCCTCGAAGGGGAAGTTGTCGAGCCGCTTCGTCCCGGTCTCGGTGACGACGACCTGGATCTCGAGCTTGACCGTCTCGCCCGCGCGCCTCGAGCCGGTGCAGCTTTCGACGCACAGGCACATGCCCGGCTCGAACACGCCGTCATAGCCCTTGCCCTTGTCCATATCGACATGGGTCGGGACGGAAGGATATTCGTCACAGAGGCCTACGCCATGCAGCGCCACGCCATAACGGTTCTCGTGATATTCCTCCGGCATGCGCAGCGACTTGTCGTTGAACTCGCGGAAGCTCATGCCGGGCTTGATGATCGACCAGTTGTGCATGATCTGCTCATGCGCGAAGGCGTAGATCTCTTTTTGCAGCGCGGTCGGCTTGACGAGGCCAACCGTCCATGAGCGCGAAAGATCGGCGCAGTAGCCATAGGGACCGATCAGATCAGTATCGAAGGAAAGCAGGTCGCCCTCTTTCCCGACATGGGGAGAGCATTCCTTGAACCACGGGAAAGTGCGCTCGCCGATGGCGAGGAGACGCGTCTCGATCCACTCGCCACCGTTGCGGATGTTCTCGTAGTGCAGCTCCGCCCAGATCTCGTTCTCGGACTTGCCCGGCAGCGAATTCTCGCGCATCCGCCACATGCCGGCCTCGGTGACCTTGATGGTCCAGCCCATGAGCTCGAGCTCATCGGCTGATTTGATCATCCGCGCCGTTTCAGTGAGTTCCTGGCCCTCGACGATGGTGATGCCGCGCTCGCGCAGGAGATCGACTCCCAAAGGCTCCATCTTGTCGACGGCGAGCCGCATATTGCCGCCGCCATGCTGGCGCACGAGGCATGCGATCTCATCTGCCCACTTCCTGGCGCTCGCCTCCAGATGGGGGCCGCTCGCAAAATAGAACCAGCTGGTGCACGGCCGCACCTCATCGACCATCGGCAAGCCCTCCGCCAGATGCAGGGCTTGCGCATATTCGAAGCAGATGGTCGGACCGTCGGCACAAATGAGCGCATAGCGGGACGGATTGTGCATGGTCCAGATCTGCATGTCCGAGCAGTCGGTCGCGTAGCGGATATTGAGCGGGTCATAGACGAGTAGGGCCGCGCAATCGTGCTCTGCGAGCTTCTGCTTGATGCGGCCATGGCGATAGGCCCTGACCCTGTCCAAGGTTTCGGGCCGGATCGGATCCTTGAGCGGCTTGCTGCCGGCGTCGAAATTGAGATAAGCGGGCTTGCGCGGATCGTTGAAGACTTTGACGTCCATTTTCTTCTCAGCTCAGATTTTGCCAGATGAACAAGGCGGTGAAGAGATCCAGATGAGCGCCACCGCCGTTCTTGAACAAGCGTGATGTCGCGGTCCTTGCGGTTTACGCTGTAGCCAGTCGCGGCAAAGCTCAAACAGATCAGCTTCGATATCTTGGCGTCGAATGACGCTGCGCCGCAAGGGTTCAGCCAGGTCACCAGGCTGGTCGATCGCGAACCAGCGGCTGTCGACGAAGAGCCGGGCCCGTTTAACCGCCTCGTCGTCGCATTCCCGCATCTCGGGCGTGAAGGAGCCGACGAGATCGAGATGGGCGCCGGGCTTGAGCCAGGCGCCCTTGACCAAGGGCAAGGTCGAGGCTGTGGCGCAGCTGACGATATCGGCCTCCCGTACGGCGCTCTCAAGGTCATCGGCGGCCTCGACGCCAAGCTTTTCCGCCAGTCTCGCCGCCTTGGCCGGGTGCCGGTTCCAAATCAGGACCTTGTCAATCGAGGGGCGGATCGCCCGATGCGCATCGATGAGATAGGACGACAAGGCCCCCGCGCCAACCATGACAAGCCTGCGGGCCTCGGGATGCGACAGGAGCCGCGAGCCGAGGGCGGAATCGGCCGCTGTCTTGCGATAGGTAAGCGCCGTGCCGTCCAGCACTGCGAGAGGCGTGCCATTTTTTCCATCGAACAAGCGGATAGAGTGCCTGGACCGAAGGCAAGCTCGTCGATTGCCGGGAAACACGGTCACGACCTTGGTGCCCATGGCGACGCCCGGCTGCCACGCCGGCAGGTTGAAATAGGTCTCGCGCTCGCCCTCCCGAAAGGCATGAAGCTCGGAGCGATCGACCTTGGGCTCGGGGCCTTGATGCGCCGCAAACAGCGCATCGCAGAGCTTCGTCCAAACGCAGATGCGATGAACGTCGTCAGCGGATATGAAACGCATCAGGAGATTCCGGGTCCCGTTATTTCGCGCAGGAGCTTCTTATAGATCGCCTCGGCATAGGCGGAATAATCGTCCGCCGGAATGACGAAATTGCCCTGCCCGCCGACGACATTGTCCTCGAAATATTTGTCGAGCGTCGGCCATTCGTTGAGGATGGTCAGCGCATTGATGGTAATGCCCGCTTTCACCACCTTGTTGCGAGACAGCGCCACAGGCGGGCCGATATTGTTGCGCCCGTCTGAGGAAATGTCGATCACGCGCCTTGCAGACGGCGGCGCGTCGTTGAACAGGCCGGCCCCATATTCGATCGCCATCGAGATCGAAGTGCCGCCTTCGGCGAGGCGGCGCGGTATTTCCATGAGCGCGGCACCGAGACGGTTGGCATCCTTTTCGTCCGCGATGACGGTCCAGGGCACGATCACCATCTGATTGGCCTCGTCCGACCACTGCATCGCAATGACGGCGATGCGGCCATTGGGTCCCTTGGCGATCGCCTCCTTGACCTCGGGCCGCATGAAGGCCTGACCCAGGCCCTGCATCTGCAAGCGGAATTCGTTGGCATCGACACTGAAGGAACAGTCGATCGCAAGAACGAGGGTCATGTCGACCTCGCTCGCCTGCGCAACGACCGGCGGCCGGCCGGAAGCACTCGCGAAAGTGAGACCGAACAGCACGCAGAGAAGGACCAGCACACCTCGCTTGGGCATGGAACCTCGATTCGCGGCCAATGCCTCGTGGTTCTGATCTTATGGCCTTGGAGACCCGCGGGTAAAGCAGCAAAGCGCCCGGCAATCCTCGCTGCTGACAGGGTCGGTTTTATGGCACAGCGTTCCAAACCGCCGGACATGTTTCGGTCTGACGCTCAAACGGGTCGCGTTTGTCGTCTTGCGTGCCTATGAAAGTGGCGTAGATTGCCAGTTCCATCTCGATAGAAGAGAGAACATCGATGAGACTGCCCCGCCTTGCCTTGCTGAGCCTGGCTCTTGCGAGCCTTCCCACGACCGCTTTCGCCCATACGGGAGTCGGCGCCGCGAACGGTGTCGCCCATGGCTTCATGCATCCTCTCAGCGGGCTCGATCACGTTCTGGCGATGGTGGCCGTTGGCCTTCTCGCGGCCCGTCTCGGCGGCCGGGCCCTTTGGCTCGTGCCTGTTTCTTTCGTCACCATGATGATCCTGGGCGGCGTGGCCAGCGTCAGCGGCCTCGGCCTGCCGCTGGTCGAGCTGGGCATTGCGGGCTCGATCCTGGTCCTCGGCTTCGTCCTCGCGCTGGGCCGCCGGCTTCCGACCCCCCTTGCGATGGCCGTGGTCGGCATTTTTGCCATTTTCCACGGCCATGCGCATGGCACAGAAATGCCGGTGGATGCACAGGCCTTCCTCTATGGAGCAGGCTTCGCGCTGGCGACCACCCTCCTTCATGCGGCAGGCTTGGCGCTGGGTACGGGTGCGCATCGGTTGGTGGGCTCCTGGAGCGCCAAAGCGAGTCGGGTCGCCGGTGGTGTCATGGCCGCGGCCGGCGCCGGGATCGTGGCGGGCGTGTTTTGAGCATAGCCCCGAAAAGTTGCAGACTTTTCGGACAAGGCTATGCGCCAAAACTGTCGGACTTGACGTTCTGACGTCAAAGTCCGACATGTGGGACGTTATGAACACACCGATATCACGCCCCATTGTTTCCGGCCCCGCCCTTGTCGACCCGTTCGGGCGGCACGTCACCTATTTGCGCGTGTCGGTGACGGATCGCTGTGATTTCCGCTGTGTCTATTGCATGGCGGAAGACATGACCTTCCTGCCGAAGAAGGACCTGCTGACGCTCGAGGAACTCGAGCGGGTGTCGGCGGCGTTCATTGCCAAGGGTGTTCGCAAAATCAGGCTCACCGGCGGCGAGCCTCTGGTGCGGCGCAATGTGATGTCGCTCATCGAGAATCTCGGGCGGCACGTGAGATCGGGCGCGCTCGACGAACTCACCCTCACCACCAATGGCAGCCAGCTCGCCCGCTTCGCGGGCGAGCTGCATGACTGCGGCATGCGGCGCATCAATGTGTCGGTCGACACGCTGGACGAGCATAAGTTCCGCACGATCACGCGCTGGGGCGACCTCAGAAAGGTGAAGGAAGGCATCGCCGCGGCGCAGAAAGCTGGGCTTGCCATCAAGATCAACGCCGTGGCGCTCAAGGGCGTCAATGATGACGAGATTCCCGAGATGATCCGCTGGGCCCATGGCGAGGGCATGGACCTGACCCTCATCGAGACCATGCCCTTGGGCGACATCGACGGCGACCGCACCGAGCAGTATCTGCCGCTCTCGGTCCTGCGCGCGAAACTCATGGACGAGTTCACGCTCGAGGACATTCCCTACAAGACCGGCGGACCTGCGCGCTACATGCAGGTCAAGGAGACGGGCGGACGTCTCGGCTTCATCACGCCCCTCACCCATAATTTCTGCGAAAGCTGCAACCGCGTGCGCCTCACCTGCACCGGCATCCTCTTCATGTGCCTCGGCCAGGAAGATGCGGCCGACCTCAGGGCGCCCTTGCGGGCGTCGGAAGGCAACGAACTGCTCAATGCCGCGATCGACGAAGCGATCTCACGCAAGCCCAAGGGCCATGATTTCATCATCGACCGGCGCCACAACAAGCCCGCACTCTCCCGCCATATGAGCGTTACCGGCGGGTGATGCAGGGCCGGCCGCAAGTGACCCGGCGCCTATCCGGCTCATGCTATTGCGAGTTGCTCGACCGCGCAGTCAGACCCGCTTGATATTCCTTCTGCCGTTTCGGCCACGTGCTTTTAATGAAGGCGATGATGGCTTCGATGTCCTGGTCGCTCAATATCTTGCCGAAGGCCGGCATATCACTCTCATAATCCTCTCCCGCATAGGGCTTGAGCCCTAGCTTGGTGATGCCGATCAGGACTTTGTCCGGATGATGCCAAGTGTGACCGGAAACATCATGCGGCGGCGCGGGAAGACGCCCATTCGGCAGTCTCGTCTGCCAGGCCGGCTGGCCTTCGAGGTTCTTGCCATGGCATCGCGCACACTGGGCCGCATAAAGGGTTCGCCCGCGGGCGATTCCTTCATCGTCAGCTCTCGAGGCAACCAGGCCGAGGCCGCCGACGAGCCCTGGAGCCAGGGCCACCAGCAACGGACTCAAGTGCATCAGCCTCGCCATCAATCGGCACTCTTGCCGAAGGGGCGCCAGGACTTTCCGCCATCCTGGCTTTCCAGAACGTCGTTCGCCTGGGTCGTCAAAGCGAGATGCTGCTCGTTGCCGCCATCGATCGCCAGGTGAAGCGGAATGGCCTCGTCGAAATCATTCGAGAGCGCTTGCCAATTGCCGGCACCGTCCTCGACGGTTCTCATCAGGCCCTTGCCGAGCACGAAGGCGAAGAGGCTCTTGCCCGGTCCCGTCTTCACCAAGCTCACCGCCGCGCCGTCGAATGCCATGGGCTCCCAGGACACGCCTGAATCTTCCGACTTGTATAGTCCGTTGCGGGTCGCCGCATAGAGACGCTCGGCTTTCACCGATGACGCCGCCAAAGCGATGAGGTCCGGGGGCGGATTTCCGGCGATCGACCACGTCGCTCCGCCGTCGCGGCTCATCTGGATGGCACCATAGGCGCCATAGATCAGCTGCGGATCGAGCGGACTCACATCCATCTGGTGGAAGTCCACCGGGCCGTCCACCCCCGGAGAAAGCTGCTTCCATGTCGCGCCGCCATCGGCCGAATGCAGGAAGCCCGAATTGCCGCCGCCCGCCGGATGCCCGCTTGCATAATAGCTCATCGCCTCGGCCGGATCCGGCGAGAAGCCCATGAAGTCCTGAGCCGGCGAAACCCGCGTTGCGGTTCCGTCCTTGTCCAAGGCGTAGACGCCGTGATGCGAGGCCAGCAGCAATATCGCCGTTCCGGAGCGGGCAAAGGCGATGCCGTGATAATGCGTGTGCTGCGCGAGCTCCGCGAGAGTCTCCGCCGTCACGGGCGCCGCGGCGGAAATCACCGCAAGACTTGCGCTGGCGAGAGCCGCCAGTGCAACTTGGAATTTGATCTGCATGTAGGGAACTCCTGAGATTCTGTGTTATTTCAGTGAATGTGGTCTGCGCCGCCGCAACCGTCGGACAGGTCCCAAACCCGGGCGAGCCGGCGGCCGTCGAAGCGATGCTCGCGAATGAGCAGCTTTCCGAGGCCGCCATAGACGTGCCAGCGCCAGCACTGGCAACAGCACGGGCCCTTCTCCGCTGATAAGGAAACGGCCTCGTCGTAGGCTTTCTGCTCTGCCGGCTCGAGCTTCAGTCCGTAGGCTGCGAGGAGGCGTTTCGCGAGTCCCGCTTCGATGTCATAGGGATCGGGCGGGATTTCGGCGATGCCGGCATGGGCCCTGAGGCCCGCCACCTGCTCGCGATAGCGATGCAGGTCCATCGGGCCGCAGCACGAGCCTTGCAGGCGGGCTTTATCAGCCAATGTCGGAATCGAACTCGAGGAAGACCTGTGAGCAATTGGAATTGCCGTTTTGCGCGAGAAACTCGAATTTTTTCGAAAGATCGTCTGCCACGACGGTGCCGGAGAGCAATGCCGGAAAGCCGAAGGCTGATATCGATATGCAGACGCGCAGCATATCGCGGCGCGTCGTGGCAAAGAAGGGAAAGCCTGTCATGTTGACGGTCTCCTGATGAATTTCCATGACGAGACGAGTGAACAGCCGTCGATGACGCGCTCGGCCGCTCAACCCGCCGAATGGCGGTCACCTGACGGATTCGGACTATCCGGGCGAGACCGGCGGCACCGTGTTCCATTCGGCCGGGCTGATCACTGTGGCCGGCCTGTACCGGACCGCCTCGGTCACAAGGATGTGAATGAAATCGGTTTCAACGGCCGCCATTTGGCAGCTCGCCTGAGCACAGCCGGCCAGGGCCATATCGGCCTTCGGACACATATCGCAATCCGTCGAGCCCGGCAGGGAAGCGGCAACCGGGTTTCGCTCCATGTGCCGAACCATCGGCGTCATCGCTGAAAACGGCGCGACGGCCGCGATGATCATGGCAATGATCGCCATCATCGCAAATGCCCGAACTGAACGCAAACGATCCATCGGCAAGCTGTTCCTGTCGATGAATCGTGACAATTCCCCGCAGCGCGGACAAGCGTTATTTCGTCACGCATGCCCTGGCAATGCCGCGCGATCAGCTTCAAATCCCATGAAGTAGCGCGATGTCATGACAGATCGAAGTGTCATCATTCTGCGAATTTTAGCTTGGCCACTCTCCTTCTGGCGTTCTCCCGCCACTTTCATCGGTATCACTCGCCGGTGAGCGGTCAGGTGAATTCGGATCTCGCGTCCTGCCCCGGCTAGGACAGATCGACCGTCGGCGAAAAGTGCTGCTTCAACTGTCGCCCGTTCTGTTTGCGGCGGCCGCCGGACGGCTAGTCCGTCAATCGACGTTTTCGGAACCTAAACCCTGAAATCACATTTCCGCATAGGCGTGCAATCCCAAGGAGATCTCACAATGACCCACAAGCTCACGAAGCTCGTCGCCATCTGCCTTCTCATCGGAAGCACCGCCAGCGCTTCCGCCCAGGACACGGGCTATCAAAAGGAAATGGAGATGGCCCACAAGAAAATGATGGAAGACATGATGGCGATGAAATCGACCGGCGATCCGGACAAGGACTTCGTCATGATGATGATCCCGCATCACCAGGGGGCAATCGACATGGCGAAGGTCGAGCTCAAATACGGCAAGGACCCGGAGCTCAAGAAGATGGCGCAGAAGATCATCGATGCTCAGCAGCAGGAAATAGACGACTTCAAGAAATGGCAAGGCGCGCATCACTAGCAGGCTCGTACCTGGCTGGCCGCACAGGTGAGCGTGAGGCCGGCTCGGCCATGACATTCCCCCGGAGGTGATCCATGACCCACGACCACCAGGACGTCACGAGCCATGACGATCACTATGTCCGGCTGCTCGCGATGACCATCCTCTCCTTCATCGCGATGTATCTTCTGATGTACGCCATGGTGGACAAGATCGAGGATGTGCACCCGAACTGGAACCAAGCCTATATGGCTGCCTTGATGACCGCGCCGATGATCGTCATCGAGCTTCTCCTCATGAGTGCCATGTACAAGAAGCGCGGGCTCAATGGCGTCATCATTGCGGTTAGCGTCGCACTCTTGCTGCTGGCGTGGATCGCGATACGCAATCAATGGGGCATTTCGGACCGGCAGTTTCTCCTCTCGATGATCCCACATCATTCCGGCGCCATCCTCATGTGCCGCGAGGCGTCGATAACGGACAACGAAATCAAGGGGCTTTGCGACACCATCATGTCTGGTCAGCAAGGCGAGATCGATCAGATGAATTCCAAGCTGAGCTCGGTGAGATAGGCTTCCCGACGGCGGAGGACCGGGCTGCTTGCATCGCGGCCATATTACCGCTATATCCTATGGGGGAGGATAGGATACTATGAGTGAGAATGTCCTGCACCAGTCGCACCCGGCGATCATCAAGCGCCTCAAGCGCGCCGAAGGCCACCTGCGCAGCATCGTCGGCATGATGGAGCAGGCCCGCCCCTGCCTTGAGCTCGCGCAACAGCTTTCCGCGGTGGAGAGCGCAATCCGGCAGGCAAAGAAGACCCTGATCGAGGACCATCTCGATCATTGTCTGGAAGAGACTGTCGGCCCCCTTCCGCGCGAGCGCCGCAGGTCGATCGACGAGTTCAAGGTGATCGCCAAATATCTGTGAGTTATGCCGTCGTTCGTCGAACTCCTCCAGCAAAGCTCGGCGCATGCCTGGCTGTTCATTCCGAGCGCGATATTGCTCGGCGCGCTGCACGGCCTGGAACCGGGCCATTCAAAAACGATGATGGCCGCCTTCATCGTCGCCATACACGGCACGATCGGGCAATCCATCTTGCTGGGGCTCTCCGCGACCGTCTCCCATACGATCGTCGTTTGGGGAATAGCTTTGGGCGGCATGTATATCTGGCAAGGCCTGGATGCCGAGGCCATCGAGCCCTACTTCCAGATGGCGTCGGCCATCGTGATCATCGGCATCGCGCTCTGGATGATGTGGCGCATCTGGAAAGACCAGACCCGCGAACACCATCACCACGACAACCGGCATGCGCATGACCACCATCATGCGCATGGGCACGCTACGCAAGATGCGCTGCAGAACATCACCGGCGATAGCGCCCATGAGCTGGCGCATGCCCGAGACATCAAGCGCAGATTCTTCAACGGCACTGTAACGACTGGCCAAATCGTCATGTTCGGCCTGACCGGCGGCCTCATTCCCTGTCCGGCGGCGATTACCGTCTTGCTTCTGTGCCTGCAATTGAAAGCGTTCGCTCTCGGCAGCGTGCTGGTCCTTTGCTTCTCGATCGGCCTCGCCATAACCCTTATCGCCGTTGGCGTGGCGGCTGCGCTGAGCACCGGCCATGCTTCCAGACGATGGCCGTTGTTCGCGACGATGGCCAGGCGCACGCCCTATCTTTCCAGTCTCCTGATGATCCTGGTTGGCATCTACATGGGCCTGCATGGCTGGTCGTCGCTGGCGTGATGCCGGGCCGCGGTGCGCGGAATATGGAGAGGGCTGCGGACGGTCCCTATGGCCTGTCGCTTGAAGCAGTCGCTGTGGTTTTCGTTCCCTCGGCAGCGATGGCTTCGATCACCGGACACTTCGCCGCCTTTCCTCCGGTGCATTGCGCGACGGTTGACGTAAGCGATTTTTCGAGCTCCCGGAGGTCATCAATCTTCTGGCGCACCATTCTGAGGTGCTTCTCCGCAATCGCCTTCACTTCGCCGCAGGATATCAGCTCTCCTTCCGAGAGCGACAGGAGGACACGGACCTCTGCTTGCGAGAATCCCATTTCCCGCGCCCGGCGAACGAAGTTCAGCCGGTCGAGATCGGCAGCGGAAAAAAGCCGGTGCCCGCCGGCAGTGCGCTCCGGATGCGTCAAGAGCCCGATACGCTCGAAGTACCGAATCGTCTCGATCCGAACACCCGAAAGCGATGCGAGCTCGCCAATCGTGTATGGCGCGTGTCGCGAACTTGGATTCCCCATGGCGGCCTCAGGATTAGGTCGCCCCCTTAAACAACATCTTATCACACGAAACCTTTATTCGGTAATACTAGAAATATCGATTGACTGTGAAAATATTTCTGCTACCGTCAGTTGTCATGAAACTCGCCAATGCAGCTACCCAGCTTGAGGCCTTGGGCAATCCGACCCGCCTCACCATTTATCGCACTCTCGTCCGGGTAGGCGAGACCGGCCTGCCGGTCGGCCAGCTGCAGGCGCGCCTGGGAATCGCTGCCTCGACCCTCTCGCACCATTTGCAAAAGCTGATCCTAGTCGATCTGGTCACGCAGCAACGGCAAGGGACGACGCTCATCTGCCGGGCGAACTATCCGGTCATGCAAGCCCTGGTTGGCTTCCTCACCGAGGAGTGCTGCTTCGAGGAGAGGGAAAAATCCCGCCGCCACAATGCCGCGTGATTTTTTTTGCCTAGTAATTCGAAGATTCTAGAAGTTTGGAGATATATGCCGCCATGAACCATCCCCTGCCTATCGCCATCATCGGCTCAGGCCCCATTGGTCTCGCCGCTGCGGCCCATCTGAGCCTCCGCAGCCAACAATTCCGTCTCTTCGAGAAAGCTCCGGTCGTCGCGGCCAATCTGCGCGACTGGGGGCATGTGCGGCTTTTCTCGGTGTGGGAGCAATGCATCGACGAGGCAGCGGTCACCCTCCTCGAGCGCAATGGCTGGATGTCCCCGCCCGCGAACCGGCTGCCGCTCGGCCGCGACCTGGTCGAAAACTATCTCGAGCCGCTGGCTGCGACACCTCAACTTGCCCCCTTCATCGAAACCAATACCACCGTGATCGGCATTTCGCGCCACGGCCTTGACCGCATGACTGCGCGCGCGCGTGAAATGCGGCCCTTCGTCCTCATGATCCGCGATGCGGCCGGCAACATCAGCGAGGTTCTCGCCCGCGCCGTCATCGATACATCGGGCACCTGGCAAAATGCCAATCCCTTGGGCGCCAACGGCTGGTCCATCGAAGGCGAGGCGGAATTCGCCGACCGGATCGCCTATGGCATTCCCGATATTTCGGGTACCGCACAGGGGAACTATGCGGGCCTGCGCACCCTCGTCCTGGGCAGCGGCCATTCCGCCGCCAATGCGCTGCTCGATCTCGCCAATGTCGCCGAGCAAGAGCCTGCGACCTCCATGACCTGGGCGGTGCGCGGCGATTCGCTCGCCAAGATCTTCGGCGGCGGAGCCGCGGATCAGCTTCCCGCCCGCGGCGCGCTCGGCCAAAGACTGCGCAGCCTCGTCGAGGAGCAACGGCTTGCGATCGAAATGACCTTTTCCGCCCAGCGCCTCAGGATGAACGGCAATGGCGTCCTGGTCGACGGCCTGACACCGCAAGGCATCCGCACCATCGGTCCTTTCGACCGCATCGTCGCGGCGACCGGCCAGCGCCCGGATTTCTCCTTCGCCCGCGAAATTCAGCTCGATCTCGATCCGGTCGTAGAGAGCAGCCGCGCGCTCGGCCCCTTGATCGATCCCAATGTCCATTCCTGCGGAACGGTGCCGCCACATGGCTGGCGCGAGCTTGCCCATGCCGAGCCCGATTTCTTTGTCGCCGGCATCAAGAGCTATGGCCGCGCGCCGACCTTCCTGCTGCTGACCGGCTATGAACAGGTCCGCTCGGTCGTGGCGCATCTCGCCGGCGACGAAGAGGCCGCCAATGACGTCCGCCTCGTTCTGCCGGAAACGGGCGTCTGCAATGCGACGCTCGAAGAGGTGGCGCCAGGCGGCGCCTGCTGCACAGGTGCCGAGCCCCATGCGGAAGAGCCCTGCTGCGAAAGGCCAGCTGATCAAAAGGGCACGACCTGCTGTGTCCCGGCCAAAATCACTGCGGCGAAGCCGGCCCTTGAAAAAGCCGAATGTTGTTGAATCTGCGCCTCCATGACGGAAGGTTCGACCACAGCAATCGATGGAGCGTCGGATAGCAACCGCTCCATCGCCATCCCGATCATCGGCCTCGGCGTCACGCAGATCGTGGGCTATGGTGTGCTTTACTACGCGTTTGCCGTGCTGGAGCCCTATATCTCCCGCGAATTCGGCTGGTCGTCGTCCTGGTCTTTCGGCTGCCTGTCGCTCGCTTTGCTGATCGGCGGACTGGCCGGCCCATTCGCCGGCCGGCTGATCGATGAGCGCGGAGCCCGGCTGATAATGTCCTGGGGATCTGTCGCCTCGTCCGTCGCTCTCGTCGCGCTGGCGGCATCGCAGAACCTCATCACCTTCGCGCTCGCTCTCATCATCGTTGAAGTGACCTCGGTTCTTGTCCTCTATGACGCAGCTTTCGCGGCGATCTCCCAAATTACCGGCCGCCAGGCGGCGCGGCGCGCCATCACACAAATGACCTTGCTGGGGGGATTTGCCTCGACCGTCTTCTGGCCGATCACGCATTTCCTGGTCGAGGCCGTGGACTGGCGTTCAGTCTATCTCATCTTCGCCGCCTTGAACTTGGTCCTCTGCCTTCCCCTTCATCTCTGGGTCCTTAGGCGCACGGCCGCGCCGGTTGCGAACGGCCTCACGTCGAATTGAGACGATAGCGACGAACTGCCGACGCTGCCGCCTAAGGACAGGCTTCGCGCGATGCTGTGGCTCATCGCCTATTTCTGCCTTACCGGCTTCGTCTATTCGTCCTTCAATATCCAATGGGTATCCGCCCTGCAGAATGCCGGCTTTACATCGGCGGTGGCGGTCGGTGTCGGCGTGCTCATGGGACCCTCGCAGGTCGCCATCCGCTTCCTCGACATGCTGTTCGGCAAGACATTGCACCCTCTCGCGACCGGCGCGATCTCATCGATCTTCCTGATCGTCGCGCTGGCGGCGCTGATGCTGGCGGGGGCTGGCGTTGCCGCGGCGGTCGTCTTCGCCGTCCTGTTTGGTCTGAGCCAGGGACTCTCCTCGATCGTCAGGGGCACGATCCCGCTCGCACTCTTCGGCCGCAGCGGCTATGGCGCCAGGCTGGGCCGGATCTCGGCCATCAGCGTGGCGGTCAAATCATGCGCGCCTTTCGTCTTTGCCCTACTGCTTGAGAATATCGGGCCTGCATTCACTTTCGGCGCTGCCGCGATCCTGGCGCTGCTTTCTCTCATCGTCCTGCGTTTGATACCGCGGCCGGCGTGATCGCCGGCTCACTTGCCGCGCGGCACGACCACTTCACCGTCTTCCTTGACGAAGCGGCCGATGTCCGGGTTGGGCAGGATATCGAGCACCACCTCCGATGGCCGGCAGAGCCTGACACCCTTGTCGGTGACGACGATCGGTCGATTGATGAGGATCGGATGCTCGAGCATGAAATCGATCAACTCGTCATCCGTCCATTTGGGATCATCGAGCCCGAGTTCGTGATAGGGGGTACCCTTCTGGCGCAACAGTCCGCGGACGGGCATATCCATCGCGCGAATGAGCTCCACCAGTCTTTGCCGACTCGGCGGATTCTTCAGATATTCGATGATTACCGGCTCTTCACCGCTTTGGCGAATCATCGCCAAAGTGTTGCGCGACGTGCCGCAGTCTGGGTTGTGATAGATGGTGATCGTCACGTGCGGACCTTGCGACCGGCGCGCGCCACTTCAGGATCGGGCCGCAGCAGCCAAGCCATCAACAGGAAGCCGAGCATGGCGCCGATGAGCTCAGCAACGATAAAGCCGGGCAGATCGATGGGGCGAATCCCCGCAAAGGTATTCGTGAAGGACCGCGCAATGGCGACGGCTGGGTTGGCGAACGAGGTCGAAGCGGTGAACCAGTAGGCCGCCGTTATATAGAGGCCGACCAGCCACGGCACGGAAGCATTGGCGAATCTGATACCGGCAAGAATAGTCGTCACCAGGCCAAAAGCGGCAACGGCCTCGGCGAACCATTGTGCGCCACCGGTGCGCTCGGTCAGCGACGCTTCAATCAGCGGTAGTCCAAACATAAGATGCGCCACAATAGTGCCGGCAATGCCACCGGCGATCTGGACGATGCCATAGAGCGCCGCGGTGCTCCAATCGATGTCGCGCTTCATTGCGAATACAAGAGAAACCGCCGGATTGAAATGCGCGCCGGAAATGGGGCCCAGGATGGTAATCAGCACGACCAGGATGGCGCCGGTCGGCAAGGTATTGCCGAGCAGCGCAAGCGCCACGTCATTGGTGAGCCTGTCAGCCATGATGCCGGAGCCCACCACCGTTGCCACCAGCAGGCCGGTACCGAGGGCTTCCGCCGTCAAGCGGCGCGAGAGGTCAAACCCGTTCATTGCCTTTCTTTCTGCAATGCAGCGGCTTTTTCAGATTTGCCGATATCGACCAGATGCTTCTGAAGGCTCAAGCGGTCGAGAGACGTCATCGGCAGATTGACAAAGGCGCTGATGCGATTGCGCAGCATGCGATAGGTCTCGGCGAAAGCCAATCGCTTCTCCGCCTCTTTGCCCTCCACCGCCGCCGGATCCGGCATGCCCCAGTGCGCCGTCATTGGCTGACCCGGCCAGATGGGGCACACCTCATTGGCGGCCTCATCGCACAGCGTGAAGACGAAATCGAGCTTCGGCGCACCCTCTTCGGCGAATTCGTCCCAATCCTTTGAGCGCAGACCCTTGGTCGGATGATTGAGCTTCTTGATGAGATCGAGCGTGTAGGGATGAATGAAACCCTTGGGCGTGCTGCCCGCGCTATTGCCTTTGAACTTGCCGACACCTTCCCGGTTGAGGATGACCTCGCCCATGATCGATCTCGCGGAATTACCGGTGCACAGAAACAGGACGTTGAATACGCGGTCACGCATGACGTTTCTCCTTCGGCGCGCAACATGGGCTAAGACCCGATACCAGAGGGGCACAGATTTCGGGGCGTCCACCACAGCAGTCGTTGACCAGATATGTCAGGGCTTGGCTCAAAGTGGCCAAGCTGGCGCGATAGACAATGCTCCGGCTTCTCCGCTCGCCCCAGGCGAGCTCCGCCCGCGTCAGGATGGCCAGATGGTTGGACAGGGTGTTGTGAGGGATCCCCAGGGTCAGGGCTATTTCTCCGGCCGCGAGGCCGTCCGGCTCGGCCGCCACCAGCAAACGGAAAACCTCGAGCCTCGTCGGTTGCGCAAGGCAGCTCAAAGTGTCGACAACTCGCATCCTGTCCATATGTCCGGATATGCCGACACAACGTTACGGTCCTGTGACAATCGCCCTTCGAGCACTTTGTGCAGCGCAAAATGAGTTGTCAGGACGACCGAGTTGGAGTCGCTTCATTCCCGGCCTATCATTCCTGCATGCGTGAAGCGTCGAGCCCCTTTGCCGGACGAACCAAGTCAGTCTTCAACAGGCTTACACGACGCCGATTTCTATGCGCATCGACGTAGATTTAGCGGAGTTTGGCGCGCCCCTCCATTACGAATGCAACGGGGAGTTTTCATGCATTTCACCGGACCGATTGCGTTCGATTGAGTTCCGCAGCGGCCTGAAGAATTCGCGTATGTCCTCGGCCAGAAGGTCGGGCTCCTCGAGCGCGGCGAAATGTCCGCCCTTCGGCATCTCCGTCCAGCGCCACACATTGAAGAAGCGCTCGGCCCATTCGCGCGGCGGATTGGAGATATCCTTCGGGAGAGCGCGAAAGCGGCGGGGGATTCCGCCGACCCCAACCAGTTCTTGGCTGCTTCCTTCATCCATCGGAGGACGCCCGCGTCCATGACGTCATGGTAAGGCTGGAATGACGAACCAATCGTGCCGGTCGTCCAATAAATCATCACATTCGTCAGCAATTCGTCCTTGGAATAGCTGCTTTCGATGTCGCCGTCGCAATTACTCCACTCATAGAACTTCTCGACGATCCACGCTGCGAGCCCTGCGGGCGAATCGTTAAGCCCGGCCGCGGCGGTGCGCGGCCGCGTTGCCTGGATCATGGCATAAGCGCCGGACTCCTTTTGCCATTGGTCGGACTTTTCGAGGTACTTCCGCTCATCGGCACTGAGATCGTCGGGCTTTTGCAAGGAATGAGAGAATGGCACGTCGGTGAGGTGGATGCCGATCAGCGAGGATGCGTGGCTGCGCGCCAGCTGCTCGGTCACTGCGCCTCCCCAGTCGCCGCCATGGGCGCCGAAATTGGTGTAGCCGAGTTCCTCCGTCATCAGATTGTGCAGCAGGTCGCCAAATCCGAACAGTCCGCCACTATGCTCGCGCGGCTGGGAGAATCCGAAGCCGGGGAGGCTCGGGACGACGACGTCGAATGCGTCGGCCGGGTCGCCATAATGCGCCCCGGGATCGGTCAGCAGCGGGATCAGCTTGTGGAAGAAGGAATTGGGGTATCCGTGCGTCAGGAGCAACGGCAACGGCGCCGGGCCACGGCCTTTTTCGTGGATAAGGTGGATCTTGGTGCCGTCGACTTCGCCACGATAATGGTTGAACCGGTTTAGTAGAGCCTCTTGCGCTCGCCAGTCGAACTGGTCACGCCAATAGGACATCAGGCCGCGCAAATAGACCGGGTTCGCACCTGAGTCCCAACTGTCGGTAGAGTCGGCCGGTAATCGGGCGGAGCGTAGACGAGAGCCCGAATCATCTAGGACCGAATCCGGGACTTCGATTGCAAATGGCTTGAGCATGGGTGGCATTCTCCTGCGCCGTGGGCAGCCGCCCCTCAGCAAAGAACGCTGAGGTCGTCGGATGGTTCTCCACCCAACCACTTAAAAGGCCGGGGGTTCCGGTTTCGCGACGATTGCAATGTGCGTTGATCCTGTAGGGACTACAGGATTGTCGCCCGAACGATTCCCAACTAAAGACTCATGCTGCTTTCCTAGGGTCCCACATTAAGTGGAAATGACGGATGTCGTCGCGCTGCGCATCATCGCGGTCGTATCCCTGCCGCCCCGGCCGAGCGTCGTCACCTCTCTCCGGTACGACACGCCCATAGCGGAAATTCCGCATCGCGCGCTATGTCCGGTTTCTCTGACCGATCTTACAACCGGCGGATCGAGGCGAACACTTAAGCTGGTGGCGTCGGCTTTACCCAGCGGCTTCCCTGATTCTCGAACGCAAGAAACTCCATTATGGGCAATTGAAAAGGAGTCCAGACAACGACTTGGGGGCGGTTGTCAGAGGTGTCGATTGAGCCCACAATCATCCCCCGGTTGTTGATAGCATTTGCAGCGCTATCGACATTCATACCTCCGAGGCCAAGGTCTTCCGGCGTCGTCGCACCGTCCTGCCAGAGGCAGGCGTGCTGTGTTGCTCCAGAAGCCCTGTAAAAGCCGACAATTTGCCCGCGGTCGTTAACGTCGCTTGCTACGCCCTTTCCGAGATCGATCGTCGTACCATCCTGCCACAGGAACGCGTGCTCCTCCTTTGTGGCGGTGTCGCTCGCCCCGACTATTTGCCCCCGCTCGTTGATCCCATAGGCCTTGCTGTTTGTTCCTCCCAGCGTTCCGAGATCGATGATCTTGTTCCCTTCCCATAGACAAGCGTGCTCTTCGCCTGAAGTCGTCATGCTGCAACCAACAATCTGACCACTGCTATTGATGTCCCATGCCTCGCTCGGGCCGCCGCTCAATGACCCCAGATCGATCATCTCGCCATCCTGCCAGTGGAAAGCTTTGCTGCCTCCGCCGCGGAAATGCGATTGCAAAGTACTCTTACCTACAACCTCGCCGCAGCTATTGATTCCAAGGGCGGCGCTGTGTTTTCAACGTCCCAAGGTCGATCATTTTGCCCTGCTTCCAAAGAAATCCATGAATGTCGTTAGCGGAGGTTCTGCTCTGACCGACAATTTCTCTGCAGTCATTGATGTCCCAAGCATAACTCGTCGGGCCTCCAAGCGTCCCGACAGAGGTCATCGGACCCCAATTCCAAAGAAAAGCTAAGTTTCCAGTATTATCACTCTTATACTTGGTGACTCCAACGACCTGACCACGGGCATTAATGGCTTCGGCCTCGCCGAAGTCTCGTCCTTTGAGGGCGCCGAGTTTGAAAAAGCTATATGTCATGTTGCTCTCCGTATTTTGCAGCGCGAGCGATCTCAAATTTGCACGTCGCGCGGACGGGAATTGCAAACAGATAGTCTGCCTTTTCGCCATTTCTTGATCAAGTGATGCGCAGTTGTTGTCCGGCGACCATCAGACAAACGAATTGTCAGGGTAGCCTTCGATTGTGCGATGACGGTTCAGCCGGTCATGTCCGCTTCTGATGCTGTGGACGGCTCCTCCACCTGGCGCGCAAAAGCGCCATAGGATTGGTTGCTGGTGAGGTGACCACGATTCGGAGGAGCTCGATATGCAAGCGGTGACGACAATCGGTTTCGACATTGCGAAGTCTGTTTTCCAGGTTCACGGCATTGACGCAGAGGGCCAGGGCGTTATTCGCCAGCGACTCAGGCGGTCACGGGTTCTCGGCTTCTTCAAGAAGCTTTCGCCTTGCGTGGTTGGTATGGAGGCATGCGCCTCCTCGCACTACTGGTCACGCGAGTTGCAGGCACTCGGGCACACGGTTCGATTGATGCCGCCGGCCTATGTGAAGCCGTATCTGAAACGCCAGAAGAACGATGCGGCCGATGCCGAGGCCATTTGCGAGGCGGTGCAGCGGCCAAGCATGCGGTTCGTGCCGACCAAGACACCCGACCAGCAAGCCTGTCTGATGCTCCACCGTACGCGGCATCTGTTCATTCGCCAGCAGACTGCGCTGATCAATGCGATCCGCGCCCACCTTGCCGAGTTTGGCATTGTCGCACCGGTCGGCCGCAATGGCGTCGAGGAGCTGCTCGATGTGGTCGCCGATCCCGACGATGGACGCGTGCCCGAGATTGCGCGCGAGTGCCTGGAGGCACTGGGCAATCAACTACGGCGGCTGAAGCGGCAGATCCTGACGTTCGACCAGCGTATCAACGCCTGGCATCGCTCAAACGAGACTAGCCGTCGGCTCGACGAACTCCCCGGGGTCGGCCCGGCGCTGGCAACCGCGCTGGTCGCCAGTATCCCCGATCCGAGAGTGTTTCGATCGGGACGCGACTTCTCAGCCTGGGTTGGGCTGGTGCCGAAGCAAAACTCCAGTGGAGGCAGGGAGAGGCTCGGCAATATCACCAAACAGGGCGATCGATACCTGCGCTCGCTGTTCTGCGCTGGCGCGCTGGCGGTGATCCGATACGCCAAAATCCACGGCACCAAGCATCGGCCATGGCTTGCCAAGCTGCTGGAACGGCGGCCAACAAAGGTGGCCGCGATCGCGCTCGCCAACAAGATTGCGCGCATGGCCTGGGCGATGATGGCCAAGGGCGAGCGTTACAGGGAACCCGTCGCACTGGCTCGCTAGGGCAAGGCGACTTCGGACGAGATCGCGCCGGTAACGGCGTGATGTGAAGGTTGGAAAGGACTGACAGCACGTAATGCAGAACCGGTCGATCCGGTGATCAGGACAACCCACTTGGGCCATTGCATTGTCGAATGCGAGCTTTTGACCGGGACCTGATCCGCGGAAGGCATTATGGCCAGCGGCCCTGTGAGCCGCGCTCAAAGGCCGAACACATGGCTGCTACGACCAGCGCTGCGACGTGAAGAAGCTCTTGACAGCTCGGAGCCGTCCACACATGGCCCTGCGACATCCGACGCCACGTCGCTTGAGGGAAGCAGACTTTCAGCAGCGAGGTCGCGATGACCCAATGTATGGTCCGGCCGTGCGTCGCAAGAGAATTTCGTCGATACAGCGGTAGCGGTCTTGCATCAATGTATCCGGCCTTTGATTGGAGCGTCTCGCTCCGGGCCATCATGGGTATCAGCGCGGGTGCGATCTCATTAGCGGAAAGGCCTGATCGGGCCATTTGGGTCACCAGTGTTCGCACACGCCGGGAAGACCGAACCTCCATTTCGTCTCGTTCTCTCGCAGACCTCGGTGGGCAACCGGTGTTAGCTACGCGGTTCGATGATTACGCAACCTGAAGCTTGCTCGCCTCGAAGCCCCGGCCGCGAGCCAGTACACTCCAGGCAATTCGGGCGAGCTTGTTGGCGAGCGCGATCGCCAGCACGTTGTGGTGCAACCGCTTCTTGGCCGCCTCGATCCAGGGCTTGAGCCCATGGCGCTCCCAGCTCTTGGGCTTGATCAACACAACCCAAGCCGCCTGCACGAACAGGACGCGCAGGTAGCGATTGCCGCGCTTGGATATCTTGCCCAGGATCGTGCGGTCACCGGTCGACATCTGTCTTGGGACGAGGCCCAACCAGGCGGCGAAGTCACGGCCCTTATTGAAGGTGTCTCCAGCGCCGATCGCGGCTACCATCGCGCTGGAGATGATCGGCCCAATACCGGGCACGCTCATCAGCCGCTCGCAGCCGGAGTCCGCGCAGGCCAGAACTCCGATCTCCGCTGACAGCCCTTCAATGCGCTCATCGAGCCGGCGCCAGTCACCAGCCAGGTCCTCGATCACCCGCGCCATGCGAGGTGACAAGACATCGGGTGGCATTGCCAGGATGCGCGGCAACTCGGCTCGCAAGAACCGTTGTCCCTGACGCACCGCAATGCCGCGCTCCAGCAGGAAAGCACGAATCTGATTGATGATGCCGGTGCGCTGGCTGACCAACCGCTCCCGCACCCGGTGCAGCGCCTGCAGGTCGAGCTGATCCGCGGTCTTCGTCGCCACGAACTTCATCGTTGGCCGCTGTACAGCCTCGGCGATTGCCTCCGCATCGCGGAAGTCGTTCTTCTGTCCCTTCGAATAGGGGCGGACGTACTTCGCCGGCATCAGCCGGGCATCGTGGCCAAGGCCATTGAGTTTGCGACTGAGATGGTGCGCGCCAACGCAGGCCTCCATGCCGATCAGACACGGCGGCAGGTTGGCAAATCGGGCCTCCACCTGGCCGCGCGACCACTTCTGGCGCAGCACAATGGCACCACGCTCATCGTGGCCCACAATGTGGAACGAGTTCTTGCCGATATCGATGCCGATGACGGCGACGGCAGTTTGGGCGGTCTGGGACATGGCGTGCTCCTTGTCGTGGGTGCCCCTTGCCAGCTTTCATCGCTGACCGGGCAGAAACACGGCCGGACCATCCCATTAGCGGAAGTCCCGCCCAATGGACTCCTTTTACATGCAGCACTAGGATCCGACGCAATCGCACCGGCTGCTTTGACGCGGGAGGGTGGAGCCATGAGCGCCGACCTGAACAAAGCCTCAATCCGTGATCTGAGAAGGCGTGTACGCGGGTCGATATTGCTGCCCGGCGAGGACGGATACGATCGGGCGCGCAGAGTTCGGAATGGAATGATTGACAAGCGACCGGCGCTCATCGTCCGCTGCGCTGGCGCGGCGGATGTGGTCGAGGCGGTAGGTTTCGCACGGACCAACAGCCTGCTGACATCAGTACGCGGCGGTGGTCACAGCGCGTCAGGCAATGCTGTTTGCGACGACGGGATCATGATCGACCTCTCCGCCATGAAGGGGATCCGAGTTGATCCCTCCCGTGGGATTGCCCGGGCTGAACCGGGCGTGCTGCTGGGAGAGTTCGACAGGGAGACGCAAGCATTTGACATGGCGACTACGGCCGGGGTCGTCTCAACAACAGGAATGGCCGGACTTACCCTCGGCGGCGGGATTGGATTCCTTGGTCGAAGGTACGGCTTGGCATGCGACAACCTGCTGTCCATCGATCTCGTCACGGCAGACGGTCGACTGATAACGGCGAGTGCGGATGAGAATTCGGACTTGTTCTGGGGCATCCGCGGCGGAGGCGGAAATTTCGGAATCGCCACTTCATTCGAGTATCGCCTCCACCGCGTCGGGCCGATGGTGCTGGGCGGTAGCGTCGTCTATTCCTTCGACAAGGCCAGGAATGTCTTGAAGTTCTACCGCGAGTACTCACGCGCCGCGCCCGACGAGCTATCGGTCAACATGGCGCTCGCCACATCGCCCGACGGCGGGTTGGTTGCGGCAATATCGATTTGCTACATTGGCTCTATTCAAGAGGGGGAGCGTGTTCTTGCTCCGCTCCGAAAATTCGGCGACCCGCAGGCGTGTACCATTGGACCGGTCAGTTACCTCGATGTCCAGCGGGCTGGCGACCGCAGCTTCCCCCATGGGCTCCAGTACTACTGGAAATCAGGTTTCGTCATACAGATCAGTGACGCGGCCATCGACGCCCTGGTCGAGCGTTTCCCAACAGTTTCGTCGCCTTTGTCGCTCGTGGGGTTTCAACACTACGGCGGTGCAGTTGAGCGGATAGGCCAGGCGGAAACGGCATTCGCGCATCGCGAGGCCCAGTATGACTTTCTCATCATATCTAAATGGTCGGACCGGACGGAATCCGAGTCACACGTCGGGTGGGCGCGCCAGACGTGGCAGATGATGCAGCAGTTCACGACCGGCGGATTCTACGTGAACAATCTGCTCGACGAGGACGCGTCACGGATCCGAGCGGCCTATGGTGGGAATTTCGAACGCCTAGTCGCTCTAAAAAGAAAGTACGACCCAACAAATCTCTTCCGGCTCAACGCGAACGTGCCGCCGGGATCGTAATAGCTGCATCAGCCGAGACCTCTCGCAAAGAAGCGTCGCGCTTCAAATTTAGCTCGGTATGTCCGCAGGTGGCCCATCGCGCCAGTTTGGGCGGGGCAGAGCATGTCGGCTCTTCCCAGGACTTCAGACGTCAACTTGCTCTGCTATGGCCAGCGCGTCGTCCGCAAAACAGTGGCTCACCAGGCTTTCGCCCCGTAAGCTGCAGGTAGTCTTCGAGCGCCTGCCGGGTCTGTTCGGAGAGTTCGAACTTGACCGGGCGACCCGTCTTTTTCTGACGGACCGTTGCACGGTCAAGCGCGCAGCCTCTCGGGGCACCGTCCTCAACCCGGAGGGAGACCACATCGCAGCCTCGCAACTTGCTGTCGATTGCCAGGTTGAAGAGGGCCAGATCACGTTTACGGCCTTCAATCTGTAGCCTGGTCCTGATCGACCAGACGTGTTTGGGCCTGAGCGGAGGCTTGGCGCCAATCAACCTACTTTTGTTTCAGGGCCGACGTCTCTCATCGGCGCCTAGCTTATTCACGTTTTCCATTGGATTGCTTCCTCAGTTGTTGAGTAAGCGAGCAAGATGCAGGCAGACCCGGATGATTGCGTCGGCTTTCAAGGGGGGAAATTGAAGCGGTATGGTTACTGTCACCGGGAGCCGATGACGCGAATGACCCAATCCGGAAGTCAGGTGCTTCACACAACATGACGAGACGTTACAAAAATCAACTTGCTGTCTCGAGAACTCGATGCGACCTATTCCGAAGGGAAAGGCGTTGTTCGACCCTATCGATGACAGGATCGGTTCAGTGCCTCGGCGGGGCCCTTTTTTTGTCGGGCCTCTACCCGATTGGGCGAAAAGGCTGCTGACATGCTCTTGGCGAGGCCGTGTACGTAGCCCCCGACTAAGAATGTGCGAGGGTGGTGCGACGTTCCCGTCTTCGGCGGCAGTGCCGATGTAGCGGCGCAGCGCACCCGGTGCTAAGATAAATGCGGCTGCCCGGCCGGATCGTCGCCAACGGAACTGTGGACCAGATCAAGAAGGTTCGCCACAGAGATTCCGGCATTTGGCAATCTCGGTGTGGGTGGTCCAGAAAAAAGTGTTGGCCGAAGCGCCGGCGCATCGATGCCTTCGGTTCGGAAATGCGCGCTAGAGCTGTATTCGGGAGACTTAATATGACAGTCGTTCAGCGCGTCCTCCCAGTGAAGCGCCAACGATGGGAAATCTCGTTACGTAGCAGCCTGCGCCCGGGCTAGCCGAAAGTCATGAGACCGCTCCGAAAAAATTACGAAGTGTTTCCAAACCGGCGTTAGATCAGGCGATGGCGACGACTTACATCCTCGGGCAATTCCGCCTTGACGCGGAGGCGTCGATCCTGTTCCGCGGCGCTGAGCCGGTGCTACTGGGCCAACGCGCCGTCGCATTGCTGCGCGCGCTCGTGGAGCAGCCGCGGATCCCGGTCTCGAAGGATGCGCTCATCGAAGCTGCGTGGCCGGGCCTCACCGTCGAGGCGAGCAACCTCACGGTCCAAATCTCCGCGCTGCGTCGGGTGTTTGGCGAGGAGCCAGGCGGCGAAGATTGGATCGAGACCTTGCCGAGACGCGGCTATCGCTTTGTCGGTCCCGTCAGCGTCAAGGACGAGGGCGCCACCGTCGCTGCCTCACAGGTGTCGAATTTTCCAACTGCCGCCGACGCGCCGGCGCTTACGCTTCCGATCCAACCATCCATTGCCGTCTTGCCATTTCAGAACATGAGCGGCGACCCGGAGCAAGCCTATTTCAGCGATGGCATCTCGGAGGATATCATCACCGAGCTGTCGCGCTTCCGCAATCTGCACGTCATCGCCCGCAACTCGTCGTTCCAGTATCGTGGCAAGGCCATCGATATGCGACGCGTGGCGCGCGAACTGGGCGTGCAATATGTGGTCGAGGGGAGTGTGCGGAAGGCTGGCGACAGCCTGCGCATCTCGGCGCAGTTGGTCGAAGCGGCGGCGGGCAATCACCTGTGGGCCGACCGCTACGATCGTCCGCTTGGTGACATCTTTGCAGTGCAGGACGAGGTAGTGCAGTGCATCGTGACCAGGCTCGAAGGCCGACTCGCCGCCACCGCTGCAGAGCAGGCACGTCGCAAGCCGACGGGACATCTGGGAGCATATGACTGTGTACTTCAGGCTCGCGCACATTTGAGCGGCCATGGAGCGGCAAGAGCTGAGCCGCTCCTCTTGCGCGCCATCGAGCTCGATCCCGCCTATGCGCAGGCGTATGCCTGGCTGGCAAGGACATGCGTAATCAAGTTCTTCTTCGATAGCCGGCCCGCACTGTTGGACCAGGCCTTAGAGCACGGACGCATGGCCACTAGGCTCGACGAGAACGACGGTGTATGTCACTGGGCACTGGCAAATGCTCACTTGTTCAGGCGAGAATTCGAACAAGCGGCGGTACACTTCGACCGCGCTCTAGCGCTTAACCCGAGCGACGTGCTGATCTTTTCCACCTACTGCCACTGGTTATCGCGCATTGGCAGAGTGGACGAGGCCCTGCAAGGTCTGGACCAGATCCTGCTGCGGGACCCGTTCCCCCAGGGTTGGTATTGGGAAATTCGTGCGCTGGCACTGATACAGGCAGCTCGTTACGAGGAGGCGATCCAAGCCATGAGGCGAATGCCCGAGTTATTCGTCTGGGAATATGCCTGTCTGGCCGGTTGTTATGCTCAACTTGGGAGATTTGGTGAGGCCTGCGCTGAGGCTGCAATGCTCCTCCGGGTCATGCCCGACTTCTCCATCAGGTGGCTGCTCCTGCAAGAGCCGTTCAAAAATCCAGACGACGCCGAGTGGTTCGTGGATTTTCTACGTAGGGCGGGTCTGCCGGAATGACAGTTGATTCGGCCCCTTACGAAGAGCGGAATCCATCAGAAACCATCCCTGGATTTCGCGCCCAAAAGGGGGGATCGTAACCGCATCGGATAAAGTCGCTCCAGGTCTCCATACTCAAGGACTGCACCTGGATCGCTGGTAATTGGAACGGCGAGGATAGTCGTCGTCGCTGCAAGCGCCGGGGTGGCTGTGCCACCACGTCTTGCCGCGATACCAGCCCTTTCTTTTCACGCAATGATAGCCGTGGACGTTCAGAATCAGGCCGTCGGTGATCTCAGATGTTGCTGAGCATGCGCTGGTTAGCCCGCCGGCAAACGGGCATGCCGTGCTGGGTTGGGGCAGGACCACCCCAGGCTGCCTAGTGCCGCGGCAGCCAGCAGATATTTTAGGCTTCGCATACTGCCTCCTCGATGACATCTTACTCCGACTAAAAACTACGAATCTGATGTTCAAATCCTTTATCCAGGGCGACACCGGCTGGATGGTCGGGAACTCGTTTCGCCGGACTTCAAGAAGGATCTGCTCGGGACTGAGCTACAGGCGCGCTGTTCGGCATGTTCGGGATCTGCGCAGTGTGATTGAACAGGCGCGGGCCGGTCGCGGCGGCTCTGCACCATTCTTGCTGGTCCTCGTCGAAGCGACATTGTGGTCGCGCTATGCACCCGGTGCTTCGGGCGAGACGCTGAGTGTGCACCAGCCGGGGCGCTTCGCCTGGTGACACGATTGTGGCTACTGGCGATGCGGTCATCGAGGCTATCGCTGCCGGTAGGCTTTCCGCGGACGACGCATTCCGCGGAACGGACCGAGAATGTAAATCGTCGCCTCGCCTAATCTAACGCCGGTTCGGAAACACTTCGGAACATTTTTGGAGCGGTTTTATGACTTCCGGTTAGACCGGGTGCAGGCTGCTACGCACCGGGACCATAGGGTTCCAATCGTAGGCGCAGGCCAGCGTGCAACGGCACAACCTCGGTAGACTGGCGGAGGCCGATCCGCTTCGGCGCTCGGGCCGTAAACGGCGCAGCCATGGAGAAATGCGATGAATCAGCTGAACGTCGCCTTTGTAAGGGACGAGTTGGGCGAAATCGCCCGTCAGGTAAGCCGCTGCTACGACTCGAAGCTCGTGAGCCTTGAGGTGGCTCTGGCGAAGATTCGGCCGGGCAGCCGCATTTATCTCGGTACCGGGTGCGCTGCGCCACGCACCCTGCTCGCAGGGCTGGAGGCGATGCAGCCCGGCCCTCCCGACCTTGAGTTCGTGAGCTTCGTTACGACGTCGGCACTGCCGCCGAAGACGGGCACGTCCCACCGCCATAGGACCTTTTTCGTCGGCAGCGATGTACAGAGCCTCGTCAAGAGCGGTCAGCTCGACTACGTCCCGATTTCGCTCGAGGAGGTGCCCAGACTCCTGGCGGCCGGCCGGCTGCCGATCGATGTTGCCTTGCTCCAGGTCTCGCCGCCCGATGCCCGCGGCTTCGTCAGCCTCGGTGTGTCCGTCGACTTGGCGCCTGCGGTGTTGGCCGTGGCGCGGCACGTGATCGCGGAGGTCAATCCAGCAATGCCCCGAACCCACGGGGAGAGCTCTGTCCATGTCGATCATTTCGACGCATTGGTGAGTGTGGACACGCCGGTAGCGGAGTATCACCATCCGCCAACCGGCGGGACCGCCCAGATGGTGGCGCGATACATCGCCTCGATCATCGATGACGGCTCGACCCTGCAGATCGGACTCGGCGCGTGCCGAACGAAGCATTGCGCTATCTTACGGACCGTCGGGACATCGCCATCCATAGCGACGTCATTACCGACGGCGTCGTCGACCTGGTGGAGGCCGGTGTCATCACGGCCCGCCCAAGACGTGCCGCCGCAGCCCGATCGTAACAAGTTATTGCCTTGGAACGCGGCGGCTCTACGATTTCGTAAACGACAATGCACACGTAACGTTCCTGCCGATCGATCAGGTGTGCGATCCCGTGGCGGTCGCTACCATTCCCAACATGGTCTCGATAACGCAAGCCTTTGCCGTGGACCTGACCGGCCAGGTTTGCGTCGACCAGTTCGAAGGCGAATTCTATGGCGGGATCTCCACTCAGGCGGCGTTCATGCGAGGGGCTGCGCGCTCGGCGGGCGGCAAACCGATCATCTGCCTGGCTTCCACCACGGAAGACGGGACCTCGCGGATCAAACCGCTTCTGGCGGCTGGCGAGGGCGTGGGAATCGCACGGTCGGATGTCCACTACGTGATCACCGAATACGGCATCGCCTACCTGTTCGGAAAGTCGATCCGCGAGCGGGCGGTGTCGCTGATCGAAGTGGCGCACCCGAGCTGTCGCGAGGAGCTGCTCACCGAAGCAAAGCGTCTGGGCTATGTCCCACCCGAACAGTACCTGGCCTCGCATGCAGCCTATCCGGTGCATGAGGAGCGCGCCGTCAGGCTCAAGAACGGCAAAAAAATCCTGATCCGGCCGACGCGGGCCGCCGATGCGGATGCTTTGCGGGCGCTGTTTCACCGCATGTCACCGGACGATGTCTACACCCGGTTCTTCCGGCGCGTGCGATCCCTGACCTACAAGGAGCTGCAAACGCTCTGCAACGTCAACCACGAGACGGAGGTCGCCTTCGTGGCGGTGACCGGGCCGCGCGAGAGCGAGGTGGTCGCCGGCAGCGGCTGTTACTTCCTGAACCCGACGACCAACCTGGCCGAGGTCGCGTTCATGGTGGCGCCCGAATGGCAGGGCGCCGGCCTCGGCACCGCCTTGCAGACCCGTCTGCAGGAATATGCCGTCAGCCGCGGCGTGCGCGGGTTCATTGCAGAGATATTGCCGGGCAACACACCCATGCTGCAGCTCGCCCAGCGCGCGCCGGGGAGTGTGACCACGTCGCGTGACGGGGATGTCATGCATGTCACAATCCTGTTTGCCGTTCCGCCTGCCAAGAAAAAGCGGGCCGCGAGTCGAGTTGCTTGCGCGGGGCTGCGCCGTTGTTCCTGATACCTTCACCGCGGAACGCGGCCGGCGTCAAATAGCCGAGACTTGAATGCGGCTTCACTTCATTGACATGTCGGCGGGGCGCTTCTCGCCCTTGGAACCCATATTGAAGCCCCTTCCTCCTCGGTAATTTCATGCCAAGGATTACTTGAGAGACTTCCCTCCGATATTCATGCGCAAGTCGGGTAGCGTCTTAGTTTGAAATCCGCCGCTCTTGACAGCCTATCGCGGTCGTGCCCGGCTTCCTATATGCTGGGTGCCATGGCGAAATCGAAGCGACAGCCGGGCGACCTGTACCGAGACGGTCAGGTCCTGATCGCTAAGATGGATCAGCCTAGCACGGATCATATGCAGTATCTGGGTGCTCGAATGCACGCAGCCCGGCTGTGACCATCGCTATGGAGCAAATGGCAGTGATTTCCACATACGAAAGTGTCCGAGGTGCCAGGATGGGCAGGTCAAGATTGGGTGCGCTTGCAGCTTTGTACCACGCCTGTGAGTTAGGAGAGTGTGGTTCTTGGCGAATGGGGATTTCAGGGTTGTGAGGACCACATCGCAAGGGCCATCGAATGAAAGCTACGGAAGTGTTCTTTTGGCATGAGCGTAGCCGATGCACCAAGCAAGTCTGAGTTAATGCAGACCCCAATGCAAAGCCTCGGTAAATGCGAATATCGGGGTACTCGCCTGCTGGCGACAGAGTTGCCCGGAGTGTGCGATGGCATGTCCGCAGGTGGCCCATCGCGACATTTCGCTGCGAGGCAGCAATTCGGTCGTTTCCGGAGCGAAACGGACATTCAACGAGCCCCGCTTACAGAACCGGATTTTATGAGTACGCGCCCTAATCCGTACCTTCATTGACCTGCACAATAGAAACCCGAAGCCCTTCAAATGGACCAAGTCCGCAGACCAGATTTTGGCTTCAGTCAACGCTTTTGCCATAAAGCCCAGCAGACTTTATGTGGCGAACTTTAGATTCACGTGACTAGTCTGGACCGCGAGTGGGAGCTTCGCTTGCCCAAGGGTCGATGCCGGGTTTGCCGCCGGCAGTGGCGATTGCGAGACGTTCCAGGAAGTGCGGCCAGCCGATGGCATGCTTGCCGGCCTCGCTCAGTTCAAGTCCCGAATGCTCGAGGGAGAGGAGCGTGCCGCCGTCTTTGGCCTCCAGCCGGATTCGAAGCCGCGTTGCACCGGGCGGCATCTTCCCATTGCCGGCCTCGCCCCAGGCGATCTCGATCAGGCGCGGGCGATCGAGCGCCAGATAGCTTCCCCGAATAAGCACTCCATTGATGTCGACGGAGAAGAGGCCGCCGGCCTTTGCCTCGAGGCGGGCAAAATCGCCCATCCATTGGACCATGAGTTCCGGCTTCACGAAATGATCGAAGACGTCCTCGGGTGCCGCGTCGATCTGAAGAGTGGTTTCGTATGTCTCGGTCATTCGCGGTCCAGCTTGCGCTTCAGCTTGCCGAGATGCCCGCCCCAGAAGCCGGCGACAAATTCCTGCACCGGCCGGAATCCCTCCGGCTTCACCGCATAGATGTGCTTCGTTCCCTCGCGCCGCGCTTCGACGAGGCCGGCCTCTTCGAGCACCTTGAGATGCAGGCTGACCGCCTGCTGCGTCACCTCCACGCGTTCGGCGAGCGCGCCGACTGATTGCGCGCCCTCGTCGCGCAGGATCTGCAGCAGTGTGCGCCGTCGCGGCTCGGAAAGCGCCTTCAGGCTGGCTTGGGCATCCATGGTCGATATTTCCACAAGTATAGGCTTGTACAAGTGAAGTTTTGATGATACTCTACAAGTGATCGCTTGTGAAGGTGGAATGATGAGCATCATCAAGCATGATCTGAAAGCGGCATGTCCGCCGCAGAGATTATGGGCTCTCCTGGCGGATCTGACGGCGGTGGCAGCCTACAATCCGCAAGTGCAGGCGGCGCGCCTCAGGGGAACGCGGGGGCACGGCATCGGCGCCGAGCGCGAATGCGATCTCGCCCCCAAGGGCAAGGTTGTCGAGCGCGTCACGGTCTGGGAAGACGGCCGCGCCATTGGGCTTGAGCTGATCGAAAGCGACTGGCCGCTTCATTTCATGCGCTGGGTAACCCGCGTCGAGCCCGATGGTACAGGGGCGCGGCTTACGCAGGAACTCGAATATAAGGTCAAATACGGGCCCTTGGGATGGGGACTCGACCGGCTGATGATGAAACCGATGGTAACGAAGGCTGTCGAGTGCGCACTCTTGGGAATGATCAGGCATGCGGAGCGCTCGTCATGAGCGGCAACTTCCAACAAGTGCTCGAAGTTTTTCGCCGCGCCGCTAATGTTGAAGCGGGCAGGATGTTCGGATCGGAGGCGCTCAAGGTCCGCGGCAAAGTGTTTTCCATGTGTGTCAGGAACAGGCTCGTCGTCAAACTGCCGGCGCCTCGGGCGAAGGAGTTGATTGATAGCAGGCTCGCCGCGCCGTTCGATCCCGGCCATGGCCGCGTCATGAAGGAGTGGGTATCGATTGCGCCCAGCGCCAAGGTCGATTGGGTCGCGATTTCCAGCGAAGCTTCAAGGATGGGGAGGGTCCGTCAATGCTGTCGGACCGGTTGAAGCATGTCGATTTCACGGGACGCGTGTATTGGACCTTGGGGACACGGCCCGCGATATGGCAGCCAGACCAGACCCTTGGCCGCTTTGGCGGCCTGCTCGCCCGCTTTGCCGCTTCGACTGAAGCCGCGCCATGTCACTTGGGCGATCACCAGAAAGAGAAAACCCCGCCGAGGGGAGAACCCAAGCGCGGTGCACAGCAGGGAATCTCACTTGTCCGGAATGGCGGTTAGTTATAGGAGCGTGTGCTCCAAAACGTCCGCAATCCTCTCAACATCGGCGGCATATTTTTTTTGAAGTTTCTGGTACACGCGAAGGCGATTTTCCGCCTCCTCGATTTCGGAGCCGGTCGCGAAGAGGGTCGCGATAAGCCTGCTTTGGCAATCGATCTGGTCCTGGCCGAGCTTTGCTCTCCGCTTCGCGGCCTCAAGTCGCGCCATCAACAAACTGCGCTCCCTTGGCAAACCGCGTTTCCGTGGTGGCGCTGGTGTGCCTCGTGAATGGCGGACATAGGCTAGGACAGGCTGCATGGCTCACACTCACATCACCTTCGCCCTCACTGCGGTGGTGAGGGGTCGAGCTGAGGGGTCCAATTACAATACTCACTCGTAACCCGCTCAACATATCGAGCTGCGGATGGCTACCAAACTGGACCTTGGTTTAGTTCGAACGACCGTTGATATAGGTCCGAAAGCCCGCGAGCTGCTGGGCGGGCGGAGCTTTCGAAGGGAAGGCCGACGTGCCAAACTCCGCCTATGGCGACGGGCAAGAAAGACGGCGACCGCGAGGCCGAGTTAGAGGCCGCGATCGAGGCGATCCGCAAGGTGACTTGGAAGCCGGGGCAGACACTCGCGAAACTCCGCCACGAGATCGCGTGGATCATCCAACAGTTGAAGCATCGCGAGTGACGAAGGGGCTCGAAATGCGCAAATCTTGGCCCTGATGATGTTGATGTGCGGTGCGGCAAGCGCTGACGCCGCTGCCCAACCGCAAGAAACGTGGTGTTCAGACGGCTTCGACAGGCCCGCTGAACTGGTTATAAGCGCTGGCCCGAACTTCGTTCTGAAAATAGCGGGCAGTCCGGACGAGACCTTGGATAAAGCAGACGAAACAATCTACCCGCCATCATACGCAACACTTCAAATGACACTCCACCGAAGGAATACCGAATTTGGATTGTCCGCGACCGCGTATTCTGGCCCTGCCCGTAGCAAAATGGCGATCTTCAAAGACACCATCATGGTCAAGGATCGCCCATATGATCGCGCGGTCCAGGTGACCGTGATCGCGCCCGACGATATGAACGTGTTGAACGTGCAGGAACTTGCGGAGCGTGCATGGCGCGCGCCCGGAACGTCGATCACAGTCGGCAAGGTGACTGTGAAGGTGCGGGCATTCAAGCGGTGAAAGTTGCTACTGGTGTTCCCCGTTGTCATGAGGATTTCCAATGTGGATCGAAAGTCCCGATGAAGAACAAGCAATACGTGACCTACGTGCTTCAACCACACCGGATCGGGTAGTAGCGATCCTAGGCGGAACTTTTGTGGAAACGCGCCTTACACGCTGTTTACGTAATTCCTTTGTCCAAGAAGAACCGGTGCTAGTGGATTTGTTCTATTCATCCGGCCCGCTTGGGCCATTCGCCACCAAGATTAGGATGGCTTACGTACTCGGCATGGTGACAACGCAATCTTACAAGGACTTGATCAACATAACGCGCGTCCGGAACGCATTCGCGCACAAGATCGAAGCGCAATCTTTCGCGCGATCAGAAATTTCCGCTTGGTGCCACAACATCAAGATTGTGGAAACGCATGTACATCCACGGTCCGGCGACAAACCAGATGTTCACAATCATGAAATCAGCATGTTCGTTGACGACAAAGAGCGAATGCTTTCCGATCCGCGCGAGCGGTTCACTAACGCCGTTGTCCTTCTGACGAAATATTTTTCATTCCCCTTTAAGCTTGGCGATCCTGCCACGATCTAGCCGCGCCAGCTCGGCTATTTGCCCAATTTAACCGCCGCCATGGCGACACCGGCTTCGATGTACCCATCGACGGCACGCGCCACCGCAATCAGCCCGGCTTTCGTTTCGGGATCGGGAACAGCTTCGGCGGCAACTCGAACCATGTGCGCCAGACCGGCAGCCGCACAAAATGATCCGATCAGGTGACGTGAAACCATGATCCGGCCCATTCCATAACCGGCCCTACGGGCGGCCGCGGCCACGGCCATATTTGTCGCACCAGAAGGGCAGCTTGCCATTGATGTTGTAGTGGTGGATGCAGTCTTCACTCCAGCTGGCATTGGGCTCGCCAGCCCCCGACGCCCGCTTCTTCTGGACGGTCTTCTTCCTTTTCTTTTTCACCGTCTCCACCGCTTTGGCCTTGTCGGTGGTGATGACCGGCATGACAGCGGGCACAAAGCTCACCAATGTCGCTGCAATGATCAGATGTCGCAGAGCCATAATCCACTCATACACCCGATCAATTAAGCTCGCCATGGGCCAGACTTGATCCGTAGTGGCGATTTGCGGTTCGGCAGCACCACGGATGGGCAATCCTGAGGTTCATCTTACTGCGGGGATTTATTTTTCCCGCGACCTGAAATTGATTTAGATTTAACTCATGGGCGGGCCATTGGGTCACACAAGGAGTGCCGCCATGCGTGGGTTTCCAGTCCGATACCTTTTCTTGGCTGTGATAATTAGCGGGCATTATTTTGGCTTTCGCCGGTTTGATTTATGGCATGCATGCGGGTTAGGCACCGCGCTTGATTTCGGCAGCGACATGGCGACACCGGGCTTAATATGCTGGTCGATCCGCTTTTGCCACCGCCGTCAGCCCGCCAGACCGGAAGCGTGCAAGAAATGATCGCGCCAGGACATGCGCCGAACCTACACCTGAACACATCGGATGGAAACCAGGACGCCATTCGCGGCCACAAAATCGTCGCTGGCGGCATTTCTTCTATTCTGAGGTATAGGAATGATAACCGTAATCAGCCGTCAGCGCACGTCGCATACGTCCATCGCGAGTAAGGTTTGTTAACGTT